>CAWJBW010000001.1:0-206222 GCA_963841215.1 uncultured Actinomycetes bacterium
GTCTACGAGTGTCTTTGATCCCCGATCACACGGCGAACACTTCGCTCACGCGTCCGGTGCTCTCGAGTCTTCGCCGGCCGAGGCGTATTGCGTCACCGGCGGCAGCGAGATCGCGAAACATCGCAGTCATGACGATCTGGCCGGGGAGTGCAGTTCCCATGAGCTCGGCCGCAACGAACACCGCTTGTCCGATGACTTCACCTTCGACGAGCTCAACTCGTCCTGCGGCAACACCAGACCGGATGTCGAGGCCCGACTCGGCGACGTTCGTTCGGACCCGCTCAGCGAATGCGAGTGCGGTCAGGGGGTCCTCGAAGACGATGAGACATCCATCGCCGAGGAGCTTCAACGAAGCCGCGTCGTGTGCCTCACCGATGCGTTGCAACATCGACATCCATCGTCGCTGCACATCGGCGGGATCGGCGGCATCGCGCCCGACCGCGCTTGCTCGACAGATGTCGAGCAGGACAACCGTCATGACGGCCGGACCGTGCGTCGATTCCGTCCGCAAGGGTGGAAACACCTCGTCGCATCCCGGCCGCGCCGCCTGGAAGACTTCCTCCACGCGAGGAAAGTCTCGAACCTTGTGATGGCCGAGACTCCGGAGCCGCACTCGGTCCGCGAGCGGTACCTCCGCAAGGAGGGCACATGCGCGCGACACAACGATCTGGCCCCCGTGCGCGACCGAGCGCAGACGCGCCGCCTGGACGACCGGCACACCGTAATAATCGCCTTCGAACGGAACGATCTCGCCGGTATGAACGGCGATACGCACGAGAACGTCCAGCTCGCCGGGGCGATGCTCACGGAGCTCCGCCTGTAGCTCGCAGGCCGCGAGCACAGCGTGCGAGGGTCGGGGAAAAACCGCGAAGTGGCTGTCGCCCTCTCCCCGCGGTTTGATGACGATGCCTTCACGTTCACCGACGACCTCGATGACGGAAGCGTCGAGCTCGCGCAACGCGGTTGTCATTTCAGTTGCGTGCGCGGCCCAGTGCGCGCCGCTGCCCTCGACGTCGGTCATCAGGAACGTGACGACACCGGACGGCAGCGCACGATCCTCGGGAAGAGGCGGCCGCGACATCGGCGTCACTCACTCAGTGTGTAGGTCGCAGGCGGTTGACGCTTCTTCCACTTGCTTCGCTGGTCATTCGGTTGCTTGCGATAGACGGGCTCGCTGATGCGAACGCCGGGACCTGCTCCCATGCGGAACGTGTGGATGACGCCCGGTCCGATGATGTCGTGCGATCGGCTCGCGCCGCGGCCGAACTCACCTTCGACGACAACGGAGAGGTGGATGTTCGCGCCGACATCGAGGTCGATCGAAAAGTCGCGGCCGAGTGTCGCGACCGGCCCGGCCAATCCACGCGCGCATGCGACGGCTGCCACTGCGTCGGCTTCGTCGAAGATCGCGAGGCAGCCGTCACCGACATACTTCACGACCTCGCCGCCGGCAGACTCCACGGCTTCGGCAGCGAGGCAGTAGAAGCGATCGACGAGCTGCGCCAACTCCGTCGCGCTCAGCGCTGCAACCGCGCGGGTGAAACCTGCGAGGTCCACCATCAACATGACGCGCCGTCGCTCGACCAGGACCGAACGCGTGCTTTCGTCGGGGTGCATGACGCCTCCCTCGTTGGTTCCGACCTTGCTGCTGCGGGGGTGTCTCCCGCGGGTCCCTCAGGTACCGACCGAAAGCCTAGATCCCTCGGCGGGATCAAAGATTTAGTTGACACTTACGAAAGTGATGACTTAATCTACGAGGTGTGGATACAGCCCTCAAGGCGCTGGCAGAGCCCCGACGCCGGGAGATCCTGCGGCTCGTGTGGACCCGGGAGCTCCCGGCGACGTCGATCGCCGATCACTTCGGCGAGGTCACGCGCTCCGCGATCTCGCAGCACCTCGGAGTGCTCAAGGCGGCCGGCCTCGTGAGCGAGCGACGAGACGGCACCCGGCGTCTGTACCAGGCGCGTCAGGCCGAGATGCGCAAGCTCCGCGACTTCCTCGACGACTACTGGACGACCGGCCTCGAAACGCTCCGCGAAGTCGCCGAGGCCGCCGAACGAGACAAAGGAGACACCGATGGCCGACCTCATCCGTGAGATCGTGATCGACGCCACGCCGGAGACGATCTGGCCCTTCCTCACCGAAGCCGACAGGCACGTCGAATGGCTCGGCACCGTCGCCGAGATCGACCCGCGGCCCGGCGGCAACTATCGGGTGCTCGTCGGCGGTCAACACCAGTCTGCGGGCGAGTACGTCGAGGTGGTCGCGAACGAGAAGGTCGTCTTCACGTTCGGCTGGGAAGAGAAGGACCATCCGATCCCGCCCGGCTCCACGACGGTGGAGATCACGTTGCATCCCGAGGGCGACAAGACGCGCGTGCGCCTCGTGCACCGCGGACTTCCCGCCGATGCGGTCGAGGATCACGGCCACGGTTGGGCGAATTACCTCGAGCGCCTCGCGATCACGGCAACCGGCGGCGATGCCGGTCCCGACACGGTTCCGGCCGGCCGATGATCGCCCATGTCGCCGGTGTGCCGGTCGAGGAGCTGCTCCTGCCCCTCCTCGTCGGCGCCGGCGCGCTCTACACAAGTGTTGGCGCGTTGATCTCACATCGCCGTCGCACACGTTGACGAGAGGAGTCCCGCAGTGAACACACCCCCGATCGTGTCGCCGGACGAGTGGCAGGCCGCGCGCCGGCAACTGCTCGTGAAGGAGAAGGAGTTGACCCGCGCCCGTGACGCCTTGGCGGCCGAGCGTCGGCGGATGCCGTGGCTGGCCGTGGAGAAGGAGTACGACTTCGACGGGCCCGGCGGCAAGGCGAGCCTGCTCGATCTGTTCGACGGCCGCCGTCAGCTGATCGTCTACCGCGCCTTCTTCGAGCCCGGCGTCGACGGCTGGCCCGAGCATGCCTGCACCGGCTGCTCCATGGTGGCCGACCAGGTCGCCCACGTCGCGCATCTGAATGCCCGCGACACCACGTCTCGCGTTCGTCTCGCGCGCACCGCAGGCCGACATCGATCGCCTCCAGGCGCTGATGGGCTGGGATCTGCCCTGGTACACCGTGACGGACGACTTCGACGCTGACTTCGGGGTCGACGAGTGGCACGGCACGAACGCGTTCATCCGTGACGGCGACCGCGTGTTCCGCACCTACTTCATCAACAACCGCGGCGACGAGGCGATGGGGAGCACCTGGAGCTACCTCGACATGACTGCGCTCGGTCGCCAAGAGGAGTGGGAGGACTCGCCGGAGGGCTACCCCCAGACCCCGCCGTACGAGTGGTGGATCCGCCACGACGAGCCGTACGCGACGCGATCGCGTTCGCGTTCGCGTCGACGACGTCACTCGAACCGCGGCCGTGGTGCGCGTCGGGGTCGTCTATACACTCGATCGGTGCCGATATTCATGGATCGTCACGACGGGGTCGACCTGACGCCCGAGGAAATGGCGATCGCCCATCAGCGCGATCTCGACGTGCAAGCGCGCTACGACGTGCAGTACCACACGTACTGGTACGACCGCGATGCCGGCACCGCGTTCTGCCTCATGGAGGGGCCGAGCAGGGACGCCGTAGACGCAGTGCACCGCGAGGCGCACGACGCTTCCGCGAGTGCCATCATCGAACTGCCGCACGGAATGCCGCTCGAACACCTCTTCGGGGCGCTCCCGAATCAGTCAGACGACCGAGCGACGATCACGCCGGCGATTCGGGCGATCATGTTCACGGACATGTGTGGCTCGGTCGCCCAAACCCATCAGCTCGGCGACGACGGACACATGACGTTCGTGCGGGAGCACGATCGGGTCGTTCGCTATTGGCTGGTCGTGCATCACGGTCGCGAGGTCAAGCACACCGGCGACGGGATCATGGCCGCGTTCACGTCGGTCGCTTCGGCAGTGGCGTGCGCCATCGACGTGCAGCGTGGCGTACGCGCCCGCCACGACGAGGGTTTGAACGGGCTCGAAGTCAGTATCGGTATCAGTGCCGGCGAACCGGTCACCAATGATCACGACGATCTGTTCGGTGCCGCGGTGCAGCTCGCCGCCCGCTTGTGCGGAGCCGCGGCGGCGGGCGACATCATCGTGTCGGTCGCCGTGCGCGAGCTGTGCATCGGCAAGCCCTTCGAATTCTCGGACAACGGACGGCTCCAGCTCAAGGGCCTACCAGAGCCGGCACAGAGCTACTCGGTCACGTGGCAATGACCGCATCGTCATTCATCCGGTACGCGGTTCGAACTCGATGTGTAGGCGGCTGACGCCGCGCAGGATGTAGGTCGGCACGTAGTCGTAGCGGCGGGCGCCGGGAGGGCCGTGCTCCTTCTCGGAGATCCTGATGTCGTCCATCCGGTCGAGCAGTCGTTCGATCGTGATGCGACCCTCGGCGCGCGCGAGCGGTGCACCGGGACACGTGTGGGCGCCGTGGCCGAACGCGAGGTGCTGGCGCGCGTTGGCGCGTTCGACCTGGAAGTCGGACGGGATGTTCGAAGCGGCCGGGATCGCGGTTCGCGGCTCCGTTGACGACCATGAGGGTGGTGCCCGCCGGGATCTCGACGCCGCCGAGCTCCGTCGTCACGCGTGCCAGCCGAAAGTCGCCTTTCACCGGGCTCTCGATGCGCAGGCACTCCTCGACGAGGTTCGGGATGTGCTCACGGCTGTTCGCGCAGGAGGCGCTGGAGCTCGTGGTCGTCGCCGAGGCGCTGGAGCGCCGCTCCGAACAGGCGCACCGTCGTTTCCTGACCGGCTGCGAAGAGGTTGGCGGCGATGCGCGCGACGTCGATGGCCTCAGGGATCGAGCCGTCCGGGAACGTCGCGGTCGCGAGGCCGGTCAGCACGTCGTCGCGAGGGTCGCGACGACGGTCCTCGACGTACGCGGTGAACCGTTCGTAGAGGAACTCGAGTGGGTTGTGCGCGAGCGCCTCGTCGCCGGTGCTGCCCACGGTGCCGGTCTGCTCGCGTCGACCCCGCGCCGAGCCGCTCGCGAAACAGCTCGTGGTCGCGATCCGGTACGCCGAGCAGGTCGGCGACGACGAGCATGGCGAACGGCCGGCCGTACGCACCGATGAACTCGCAGCCACCGCGGTCGACGAACTCGTCGATCTGACGATCGGCGAGCCGCCACATGAACGCTTCGTTCTCGCGCAGTCGCTTCGGCGTGATCAGCCGCATCAGCAAGCGCGCGGTGCGCGGTGTGGACGGGCGGGTCGAACGTCAGCAACTGATCGCTGAACGGCAGCTCGTCGCGGTGCTGTTCGATGAGCGCGCTGACGTCGTCGCCCGTGAGGGGCACGGGAAACCCGGGGAACGGCCCGGTGGGGGAGTTGCACGACGAGAACGTGTCGGTGTCGTTGTACACCGCGATCGCTTCGTCGTACCCGGTCACCATCATCACGCCGTGGTGCCGCTCGCGTTGCACCGGGCACTGCGCGCGCAGCCATTCGAAGTACGGGTACGGGTCGGTGACGCACTCGTTGCCGCGGAAGAAGTCGATCGCGTCGTAGTCGGTCACGGCAACAGGACTAGCAGCGGTTGTACCGGTCGGTCCAATAGGATCGGAGCGTGGATTTCTCGTTCACCGAGTCGGAACGCGATCTGGCCGACCTGAGTCGCGAGTTCGCGCAGAAGGAGATCGCGACGCGTGCTCCCCTGGCGTGGGAGGAGGCGCGCTGCCCGACCGACCTGCTGCGCGAGATGGGTGCGTTGGGCTTGCTCGGCATGTTGATCCCCGAGCAGTGGGGAGGCATCGGCATTTCGACCGTCGGCTTCGTCGCGGCGCTGGAGCAGATCGGCCTGGCCGACCAGTCGGTTGCGGCTGCGTTGCAGGCACACGTGACCATCGGTTCACTCCCGCTGTACCTGTTCGGCAACGACGCACAACGAGAGCGTTGGCTGAGACCGTTGGCCGAGGGACGCGTCCTCGGCGCGTTCGGTTTGACCGAGCCCGATGCGGGTTCTGACGCGCGCGGCATCCGCACGAGGGCGGAACCGCGCGATGGTGGCTGGCTGATCAACGGTCGCAAGACCTTCATCTCCAACGCCGGCACCGACATGTCGTTCGGCGTGACGCTGCTCGCGCGCACCGAGTCGCCCGAGGATCGGGGGCCGTCGTTCGCGAGCTTCGTCGTCGAGAACGAAACCCCCGGCTTCACGATGGGGCCGAAGATGCGCGGCATCGGCTGGCGGGGACTCGACACCCGCGAGCTGTTCTTCGACGACGTCTGGGTCGCCGACGATCACCTCGTCGGCGATCCCGACGATGGGCCTCAGCCAGTTCCTGCGCACGCTCGAGGTGGGGCGCATCTCGATTGCCGCGCTGTCGCTCAGCCTGACCCAGGCCGTGCTCGACCTGGCGACGGACTACGCCCGGCAGCGCGAGCAGTTCGGCCAGCCCATCTCGAAGTTCCAGGCGATCCAGTTCAAGCTCGCCGACATCGCGACCGAGCTCGAAGCGGCACGGTGGCTGACGTATCGCGCGGCGTCGTTGCGCGACACCGGTGAACCGTTCCTCAAGGAAGCGGCGATGGCGAAGCTCAAGGCGAGTCGCGTCGCCACCTGGGCGGCGTCGGAGGCGGTCCAGATCCACGGCGGCCTCGGGTACATGCTCGAGTCACCGGTGGCGCGCTTCTACTGCGATGCCAAGGTGCTCGAGATCGGCGAAGGCACCAACGAGATCCAACACCTCGTCATCGCGCGCAGCTCGGCTGCTGAGCCAGCGTCCCGACGGGCGTGGAGCAGCGACGACGCACCCGGCGCGAGCGCACGGACGCGGCGCGAGCGCGTATTGCTTCGGCGATGTCATCGCGGTCGGGCAGCCAGGCACGTTCGAGGTCGGGTGCGTAGGGCGGCGGGGTCGGTGCGGCACCGATCCGCTGGATCGGCGCGTCGAGATCCCAGAAGCCGTCGCGCGCGACGGTCGCGGCGATCTCGGCACCGATACCGAACGGGACCACGGCCTCGTCCGCGATGAGCAAGCGACTCGTCTTGTGCACGGATTCGAGGATCGGAGCCATGTCGAGCGGAGCAACGGTGCGCAGGTCGAGCACCTCGACGGAAATGCTCTCGCCGGCAAGCAGCTCGGCCGCGGCGACCGCCTCGTGCACCATCCGTGAGACCGACACGACGGTGACGTCGCTGCCCGTTCGCACGACCGCCGACGTTCCGATCGGGAGGATGTGGTCGGCCGGCGGTTGTGGTCCCTTCATGCCGTAGAGCAGCCGGTTCTCGATGAAGACGACCGGGTTCGGGTCCTGGATCGCGGCGCGCAGCAATCCGTACGTATCGGCCGGGGTCGACGGCATGACGACACTCAGCCCCGGGATGTGTGCGAGCAACGCTTCGAGGCTCTGCGAGTGCTGGCTGCCCGAGGAGCGCCCCGCGCCGAACTGGGTCCGCACGGTCAGCGCCATCTCCGCGGTGCCGCCGGTCATGAACGGCAGCTTCGCAGCCTGGTTGAGCAGCTGGTCGAGGCAGACGCCGATGAAGTCGAGGTACATCAGCTCGACCACCGGGCGCATGCCGGCCATGGCGGCGCCGACACCGAGGCCGACGATCGCGCTCTCGGAGATGGGGGTGTCGCGGACGCGATCCCCGAATCGGTCGTGCAGACCGCGCGTCAGGCCGAAGACGTTGCCTCCGGCGGCGACGTCGATCCCCGCGACGAACACGCGCTCGTCGTTTGCGAGCTCCGCTTCGAGCGCGGCTCGGATCGCGTCCATGGTGCGGAACACCGGAGCATCAGCGGGCAACGCCGGCGGTTCGGCCCGTTCGGGCCGCGGGCGCGCGACGAAGTCGGTCAGCGTGGCGGCCGGCGGCATCGGCAATCGCCGGGCCGCCTCGATGGCTTCGTCGAGCTCTTGTGCGACCGACGACTGCATGGATTCGAGCGCGCCATCCGGGATGCCCGCGGATCGGAGCCGGCGCGCGTTGACGAGCAGCGGGTCGCGTGCTTCCCACTCGCGTACTTCGTCGGGCGATCGGTAGCGCTCGGGGTCGCCTTCGTAGTGCCCGTGCCAGCGGTAGGTGGCCGCCTCGACGACGGCGGGACCGCGTCCGGCGCGCGTCGCCTCGACCACCGAGCTCATCGCGGTTGCGGTCGCCACGACATCGTTGCCGTCGACCGCGACGTAATCGACGCCGTAGCCGGCCGCGCGCCGCTCGAGTGGCGCCGCGTGCTGGGCCGACGCGGGCGAGAACTCGGCGTAACCGTTGTTCTCGCAGAAGAAGATCACCGGCAGCCGCCAAACCGCGGCGAGGTTGATCGCTTCGTGGAAGGTGCCGTGCGCCACCGCGCCGTCGCCGAAGAACGCGACCGCCACGCTGCCGTCGCGTCGCAGCTGCGCGGCGGTCGCGGCACCAGCCGCGATCGGCAGACCGGCGCCCACGATTCCGTTGGCGCCGAAGATGCCGATCGTCGGATCGGCGATGTGCATCGATCCGCCGCGTCCTCGGTTCGTGCCTTGGTCCTTGCCCATCAACTCGGCGAACATCCCGAGCGGGTCGAGACCCTTCGCGAGGCAGTGACCGTGGCCGCGATGCGTGGACGTGATCACGTCCTTCGGGTCGAGCGGCCAACACGCGCCCACGGCCGACGCCTCCTGCCCGATCGACAGGTGCACGAAGCCCGGTACTTCGCCGTCGCGGTAGAGCGCGGCGACGCGCTCCTCGAATCCACGGACCACGAGCATCCGCCTGTGCATCTCGAGCAGGTCGGCGTTCGTGAACATGAGCGATGTATTGTACTGGTCGGTACAACTTGGCGAGCGGGAGCGGACAGGAGAACAGGGAAGGGCGATGGCCGAGCAGATCGACATCCCCGCATCGTTCGCCAGTGCGGCCGACATGACCGGGAAACGTGTGGTGATCACCGGCGCGAGCCGGGGCCTCGGTCGGTTGCTCGCACACACGTTCTCGCAGGGCGGCGCGCGCGTGGCGCTGGTGGCGCGGACCGAGGTCGACATCAAAGCGGTCGCCGAGGCGCTTCCGGGACCATCCCTCGCGCTCGCGGGCGACGTGACCGACGGCGAGTTCAACGACGCGGTCGCCGATAGCACGGTGGCCGAGTGGGGTGGCGTCGACGTCTGGATCTGCAACGCGGGGATCTCGCCGATCTTGGCCGGGCCGCGCGAAACCGATCCGTCGGTCTGGCGTGAGATCCTCGACGTGAACCTCACCGGTGCATTCCTCGGCGCCCGCGCCGCCGCCCGCGTGATGGGGGAGGGCGGGCGACTGATCTTCACCGGCTCGGTTCTCGGGGAACGGCCGCGCGCAGGCCTCACTGCGTACAGCGCGTCGAAGGCCGGCCTCGTCGGTATGGCGAAGGGTCTCGCGCTCGACCTCGCGTCGTCGGGCATCACCGTGAACGTCGTCGCGCCCGGATGGTTCGACTCGCCGTTGGCCGAGAGGTGGAAGAACAACGCCGAGCTCGGAGCCGGTGTGCTCGGGCACACCGCGCAGAAACGCTGGGGCGCATCCACCGACCTCGCCGGGGCGTACCAGTTCCTGGCCTCGGACGCCTCGGCATTCGTCACCGGCACCGTGCTCAACGTCGACGGCGGATACCTCCTGGTATGACACGCGTCGTTGCGATCACGGGAGCGGGGGAACGCTCGGCGCCGCGCTGTCGAGTCACTTCGCAGGCGAACCCGAGACCGATGTCGTGTTGAGCGACGTCAGTGCCGCGTCGCTCGATGCGACCGTGAACGGCTTACCGGAGCAACGCGGCGCGGTCGAGACGTTGCGAGCCGACGTGGGCGAGATCGCGGACGTCGAAGCCGTCGTCGAACTCGCGGTCGAGCGCTTCGGCCGGCTCGACGTGCTGATCAGCAACGCCGGTGTGCTTGCTCCGAACGGTCGCATCCACAACCTGACGACCGAGGATTGGGAGCGTGTGCTCCGGGTCAACGTTCTCGGTGCCGTCAACGGCATCCGGGCCGCGGTGCCCGTCATGCGCGCGCAGCAGACAGGGTCGATCATTCTCACGGCCTCGGTCGCCGGCCTCACCGCGTGGTCGCACGCCGCTCCGTACTGCGCGACGAAGGCGGCCGTGATCCAGCTCGCGAAGGTCGCGGCCGTCGAGTACGCGCGCGACGGACTCCGCGTGAACTGCGTGTGCCCCGGAACGTTTCTCTCCGGCATCCACCAGGATCTCCCGAGGAGGCGATCGACGCGATTGCGGTCAAGCATCCGCTCGGGCTCGGAAACGCCGCCGACCTCGTCGGCGCGTACTCGTACCTCGCGAGCGACGCGTCCCGGTGGACAACGGGCTCGGCGATCGTGGTCGACGGCGGCTACGCGGCGCCGTAAGTGACGGCGTACGGCGCCGCCCGATGGCTGGTCACCGGTCGCCGTTCGCAGGCGTGAACTCGATGTGCAGCGCGTCGAGGCCGCGCAGCACCCACGTCGGCGAGTACCGGAAGCGGCGGGCGCCCGGCGGGCCGTGGTGTTCTTCGGAGAGGCGGATGTCGCGCGTCCGATCGAGGATGCGTTCGAGGCTGACGCGGCCCTCGGCGTGCGCCAGCGGGCCACCCGGACACGAGTGGTTGCCCCGGCCGAACGCGATGTGCGACTGGGCGTTTGCGCGCCCGATGCGGAACTCCTCCGGGCATTCGAACCGACGGGGATCGCGGTTGGCGGCGCCGTTGAGCACCATGACCGGCGTCCCGGCTGCGATGTCGACCTCGCCGATCGTCGTGCCGCGACGGGTGAGACGGAAGTCCGTCTTCACCGGGCTCTCCATCCGCAGCACCTCCTCGAGGAAGCCGGGGATGAGCTCGGGCTGCGCCCGGAGCTCGTCCTGGATCTCGGGTTGCTCGGCGAGCAGCATCAACGCGGCGGCGAGCAGACGGGCGGTCGTCTCCTGACCCGCCGCGAACAAGAACGTGGCGGTGCGTACCACCGCGATCACGTCGGGCGTCGTCCCGTCGGGGTACGTCGCGAGGGCGAGGTCGGTCAGCACGTCCTTGCGCGGCTCGCGCCGTCGGTCCTCGATGTACTGCGCGAACCAGTCGTCGAGCCACGCGAGTGCATTGAGCTCGGTGTCGCTCGTGCGCGCCGGCGCCGGCGCCGGCGCCGATCTCGCCGGGTGCGGCGCTGAGGCCGAACCCGTGGCGGAACCGTCGGTGGTCGGCCTCGGGCACCCCGAGCAGATCCGCAACGACCAGCATCGCGAACGGCTGCGCGTACGCGCCGATGAACTCGCAGCGGCCGTCGGCGACGAACTCGTCGAGCTGTTGATCGGCCTGGCGCCACATGAAGGCCTCGTTCTCCTTCAGCCGCTTCGGCGTGATCAGCCGCATGAGCAGCGCGCGCTCCCGCGTGTGCGCCGGCGGGTCCATCGTCACCATGTGCTCGTGCATCGGGAGCTGGTCGCGGTAGCGATCGATGATGTCGCCCACCTCGTCGCCCTCGAGCGGGACCGGGAACGTCGCGAAGGGACCGATCACCGAGTTGCACGAAGAGAACGTGTCGACGTCGCGGTAGACCTGGGTCGCCTCGTCGTAGCCGGTCACCGCCACGACGCCGAGATGCGGCAGGGCCAGCACCGGGCACGCCGCGCGCAGCTCCTCGAAGTAGGGATACGGGTCCTCGACGAGCGCCTCGTCGCCGAAGTAGTCGACCGTCTCCCAGTCGTTTGCCACGCGTGTTCCTCCAGAGCAAAGTTGTGCAGTTGCACAAAAGGGTTGTGCGACTGCTTAACACGGTCCGACCGCGCGTGGCAACCTGGAGCCGATGGATTCGCCGCGCCGGATGGGCGCAAAAGACTCGCTGACGCGCGCAAAGCTGTTGGATGCCGCCGAGCGGCTCATGCTCGAAGAGGGCTACGCGGCCGTCACGTCGCGACGGGTCGGGCGGGAAGCCGGCATCAGCTCGCAGCTGGTCCACTACTACTTCCGGACGATGGACGACCTCTTCCTCGAGGTGTTTCGCCGCCGCGCCGAGGAGGGCTTCGGTCGGTTCGCCCAGGCGATCGAGGCCCAGCCGTCGCTCCGCACGATCTGGAGCTCCATGACCGACGGCCGCGGTTCGGTGTTCAACCTCGAGTTCGCGGCCCTCGCCAACCACCGCAAGGCGATACGTGCCGAGATGGCGAGCTACGCCGAACGCTTCCGGACCATGCAACTCGACGCGATCTCGTCGGTCCTCGCGACACACGGAACATTGCCGGCCGGGATCACGCCGGAGGTGGTGCTCGTCGCCATGGCCGGCGTGTCGCAACTCATCACGCTGGAGCGCGCGCTCGGCGTCAGCGGCGGCCACGACGAGACGCTCGCCTTCATCGAGCGGTGCCTCGAGGACGCTTCTCCGGTTGGGGGTCGGTCGGGAACAGGTGGGCCAAGAACGCAGCCGACCACGCGTTGAGGTCGGCGGGGACGTAGTAGCCCGCCTCGTCGTTGATCGCCGCCCAGTTCTGCACGATGTCTTCCATGGTCGGTTGCGGCGCGGGGTGGAGATAGCCCGGTGTCACCCCAATGAACACGCGCGCGAAGCGGCCGGCGCCGGCCACGTAGACCTCACCGCTGACCGGGCAGTCCTCGTGCGCGAGGAAAGCGACCAGCGGCGCGATGAGATCGGGCGGCATCGGTCCCGAACTGGCGGGCTCATCTCCAGATCGGCCGGCCATACGCGTCATCGCGTTCGGAGCGATCGCGTTCACCTTGATGCCGTGCGCGGCGCCTTCGGTCGTGAGACTGCGCGTGAGCCCGATGACGCCGGCCTTCGCGGTCGCGTAGGAGAGGTTCTCGAGCAGGCCGAACACGCCGACGGAGGTCGTCATGACGATGCGGCCGTAGCCCTGCTGCACCATGTGCGGCCACGCGGCGCGAGTGGTGTTGAACGAGCCACCGACGTGCACCGCGAAGTGCTGCGCAAGGTTGTCGGCGTCGGCTTCCGGCATGCCCGCCCAGCGAATGATGCCTGCGTTGTTGATCAGGATGTCGACGCGCCCGAACTCTTCGACTGCGGCGTCGATGAGCGCCTGGGCGCCCTCCGCCGTGGATACGTCGCTGTTGTCGGCGCTCGCGATGCCACCCGCCGCGACGATCTCGGCCGCAACGTGCGTCGCGGGCGCGGCGTCGCCGCCGACCCCTTGCATCGAGCCACCGAGGTCGTTGACGACGACGCTCGCACCCCGCTCGCCGAGGAGGAGTGCGTACGAACGGCCGATCCCGCGTCCCGCGCCCGTGACGACCGCGACCCGCCCCTCGAAGCTGTACGTGCTCACTTGTCATCCCTGCTTTCGTTGCCGACCGACGAACAAGGCCGGTGACGCGCCTGCGCACCGATGTACCGTCGGAGCCCATGCCGCGAACCGCAGGGGGCGACGAGCCCCGACGCAGCGCGAAGTGGAAGGCGCGTCGCGACGTGATCATCGACACCTCGGCGCCGGTCTTCGCGCGGCGCGGCTACCACGCCACGGGCATCGCAGAGCTGTGCGCGGTCAACGGCCTCGGCAAGGGCGCCTTCTACCACTACATCGAGTCGAAGGAGGAGCTCCTCGCCGCGATCCACGATCGGGTGATGGACGAAGTGATGCTCGGTGCGGATCGCGTCGCCGACACGGGCGGGCCGCCGTCCGCGCAGCTGGCCATGCTGGGCGACGAGCTGCTCGACGTCATCCACCGTTACCCCGATCACGTCTGGGTGTTCCTCCACGAGTTCCCGGCGCTCACCGCCGAACGGGCCGAGCAGTTTCGCGTGCGTCGGCGGGAGTACGAGGGAAGGGTCGAGGCGGTCGTGCAGGCCGGCGTCGATGCCGCGGAGTTCCGTGCGGTCGATGCGAGGCTGACCGCGTTCGCGTGGCTCGGCATGCACAACTACACGTACTTGTGGCTCAAGGCAGGCGGCCGCCTGTCGGCGCGCGACGTCGCGAAGCCGTTCGCCGACATCTTCATCCGAGGGATCGGCAACTAGTACTCGGCTGCGACCTCCGGCCCTCGAACGCCCGTGCGACTGCTTCCAAGGGTCCGGGCCTCCGGATCTGCGCCTGGCTAGTTACGGCGACTCGAACCCGAGGAGCCCTGCGAGCGTGCCACCGACGAGGGCGGCGCGCTCGTCGGCGGGGAGATCGCCGAGCTGCTTCGCGATCAGCTCCCGGCTCCCTCGGAACGTCCCCTCCGCGTGTGGGTAGTCGTTGCCCCACACGATCGTCGACAACCCGGTGACGTGCCGGCAGGCGATGGCCACGGGGTCGTCCTGGAACGACACGTGGAACTGGCGCTTCACGTACTCGCTCGGCATCAGCGGGTACGGCCACTTGTCGTTCAGGCGGAACAGCTGCGCCATGCCGGGTTGGTCGTTGTCGGCGCGGGTGTCGTCCCAGTTCCCGAGCCACCAATCGGCATCCTGGCCGATCCCGGTGACCCAGCACTTGTCCATGCTCCCCACGAGCGACGCGAGCCAGTGCGCGTTGAACTCGATCAGCGCGAAGTGCAGGTCGGGGTAGCGCTCGGGAACCCCGCCACCGATGAGCTCGCACATGACCTGCTGCGGGATGATCGGGCCGTAGACGCACTGCGTGATCATCCGCTTCGAGGCCGACTTCTCGGTCATCGGTTGGTTGACCTGCGCGGCCTGCTCCATGACGACCTTGAGCGTCGTCGCGGTCTTGTCGTTGACCTTCACCCCACCGGTCTGCGTGTGGATGAACACGTGCACGCCGTTGGCCTGGGCTGCCGCCCACACCGGGTCGAACTCGCGCGAGTAGTACGGCTGCGGCGGCGTCGAAGGGAGCAGGATCGCGCGGAACCCGCCGGCGGCGACGCGCTCGATCTCGACGACGGCTTCGTCGATGTCGGTCAACGGGATGGGCGCCGTCGGCGCGATGCGCGAGAAGTGCGGCGCGAACCGCTCGATCACGTAGTCGTTGTAGACGCGCGCGTGCGCCATCGACAGTTCGTGGTCGTCGGAGTAGAGCCCGAACAGCGAGAGGTTCGGGTGCATCACCTGCACGTCGACCCCGTCGAAGTCCATGTCGTCGAGGATGATCTCCGGGTCGCCTTCGGGCATCCGCCCGCCCGTCTGGCGGTACCGGGAGACGGTCCAGCCCTCGTAGCCCGACGTGTGCAACTTCCGGAAGATCCGGGCGCCGCCCTCGACGAGCGGCTCGATCTCGAAGTCCTCTTCCCACACCGCGCGGTCCCGCAGGTGCTTCGGCAGCCGAGTGCGGAACAGGTCGGTGGGCTCGAGCAGGTGCCCGTCCGCGGAGACGACGAAGTCCTTCGTCATGCGTTCCGTCATGCGAATACGCCTTCCTTACGCTGGCCTCGCGCGGGGCCGCACGCTGGACCGATCGGTACACATACTACGCCGATCGGTGGCATGCTGTCCGCCGTGACCAAGCGGTGGACACAACGCCCGCCCGGCTCGACCTGGGGCGATTGGGGCGACGACGACGAGCTCGGCCGCATCAATCTGCTCACGCCCGAGAAGGTCCTCCAGGGCGTGCGCGAGGTCGAGGCCGGCGTCAGCTTCTGTCTGAGCCTCCCGCTCGACTTCCCCGGCGGAACCGCCTTGAACCAGCGTCGCCACCCGCCCGTTCTCGCGCCGACCGAAGACATGCGCGGCAACCGCGACACGCTTTTACAACGTCCACATGAGCGAGATGGAGGAGTGGGGAGACCCGCGCTACGTCGACGTGTGGGCCGACGACGTGGTGACGCTCTCGTTGCAGTACTCGACGCAGTGGGATTCGCTCGCCCACGTCGGCGCCGAGTTCGACGCCGACGGCGACGGTATCGAGGAGCCGGTCTATTACAACGGGTACCGCGCCGGCGTCGACCTCGTCGGACCGAAGCCCGACGCGGCGGGAGACGGCGGGCAGCACCGCTGCTTCGCGCACCACCTCGGCCTGGAGCACATGGCCTACAACGGCGTGCAGGGGCGCGGCGTGCTCATCGATCTCGCCCACCACCTGGGCCACGAATGGCGCGGTGTCGACCGGAAGACGCTCGAGGAGATCATGGCGGCGGACGGCGTCGTCGTGGAGCCGGGCGACATGCTCCTGCTGCACACCGGTTTCGCCACCGAGATCCTCGCGATGGAACCGCGAGCCCGATCCCGTGAAGATCCACACGATGTGCACCTACCTCGACGCGCGTGACGAGGCACTGCTCGAGTGGATCAGCGAGTCACAGATCTCGGCGCTCGTGGCCGACAACTACGCGGTCGAAGGACTGGTCGGCAAGGATCGCGACGAGAGCCGGCACTCGTTCCTCCCGATCCACAACCTCTGCCTCTTCAAGCTCGGCGTTCCGCTCGGAGAGATGTGGTACCTGCACGAGCTCGCCACCTGGCTGCGCGAGCACAACCGCAGCCGGTTCCTGCTCACCGCGCCCCCACTTCGATTGCCCGGAGCAGTCGGCTGCCCCCTCACACCCGTCGCAACGGTCTGACGTCGGTCGTTTGAACCTGCGCGTGCCTCACAGGGGCCGGCTGGGTTCAAACGGGGGACGCACGCGACAGCTTGAACGCCGTGTAGTCGTTCGCCTGAACGTCAGCGATCACCGCGAAGAGCTTGGGCCTTCCGCCCGAGTTCAGGAGGTACTTGCGCGGCTTCCCGGGGATGTTGGTTCCGAAGAAGTAGCTGCTCTCCCCGAACGGGGACTTCGCCGCGCCTCTGTCGACCATGCTCGTCCACTCGTCTTCGGCCGCGGCGTCCACT
Source organism: uncultured Actinomycetes bacterium (assembly GCA_963841215.1). Classification (GTDB taxonomy): domain Bacteria; phylum Actinomycetota; class Acidimicrobiia; order IMCC26256; family PALSA-610; genus CAVUFH01. The sequence goes on from CAWJBW010000001.1 coordinate 16,656, forward strand.
TCGATCGTGTCGTAGCCGTGGTCGCGCGCGTACACGAGCGTGTCGATGATGAAGTCGACCTGATCGCCGTTGTACCGCGGGTTGTTGCCGGCCGCCGCGTGCGGCCCGCCGGGGAAGAAGAGGTTCGGGAAGCCGGCGCTCTGGACGCCGAGGAACGTCTTCGGACCATCGGCCCAGTAGTCGGCGAGCGTCAGACCGTGCCGGCCGCGGATCCCCATGCGCGTCAGCGCGCCGGTGCCGAAGTCGAACCCGGTCGCCCACACGACGATGTCGAACTGCTGCTCACCTTCGGCGGTTTCGATCCCGCGCTCGGTCATGCGCACGATCGGCGTCTGCCCGAGATCGACGAGCGACACATTCGCGTTGTTGTACACCTCGTAGTAGCCGGTCACGAACGGCGGCCGCTTCTCGGCGAAGCGGTGGTCCTTCGGGATCAGCTTCTCCACCGTCTCGGGATCCTCGACGATGCTCCGGATCTTCTCGGAGATGAACTCGCACCACGCTTCGTTCGCAGCGCGATCGAACATCAAGTCGGTGTAGTTGCTGGTCAGCTTGGAGAACCCGGGGCTCGACCACATCTTCTCGAAGAACGCCTGCCGCTCCTCCTTCGAATCATCGAAGGTGGCGCGATCGTGCGCCGGGTGGAGGAAGCCGCTGAGCGACGTGTTCAGCGTCACGCACATCGCCTCGAAGTCGGCGCGGAGTTGTGCTTGCTCGTCGGGTGTGATCGGTGCGTTGTTGAGCGGTGTGCACCAGTTGGCGGTGCGTTGGTACACGGTCAGTGAGGCAACGTCGCGAGCGATGGAAGGGATGATCTGCACGCCACTCGATCCGGTACCGATGACCGCGACGCGCTTGCCTGCGAAATCAACCGGCGTCGCCGGCCACCGTCCGGTGTGGTACGACTCGCCTCGGAAGACCTCGCGACCCGGCACGTCCGGGAAGTACGGCACCGAAAGGACGCCCGTCGCGGGGATCAAGAAGCGGGTGCGGAACTCCCGTCCGTCGTCGACCCCCACGGTCCACTTCCCCGACGACTCGTCGTACACGGCCGAAGTCACCTGCGAGTGCAGGTGGATGTGGCGCCGCAGGTCGAACCGGTCGACCACATGGTTGAGGTAACGCTCGGTCTCCGGCTGTTCCGCGAAGTGCTCTTGCCACTCCCATTCGTCGAACAGTTCCTTCGAGAACAGGTAGCCGTACGTGTAGCTCTCGGAGTCGAACCGCGCGCCCGGGTAACGGTTCCAGTACCACGTACCGCCGACGCCACCGCCCGCCTCGAGCAGCGCCGCGGAGAACCCCACTTCACGGGCGCGGTACAGCTGGTAGATGCCGGTGATGCCGGCGCCGACGACCAGCACGTCGACGTCGGCGGCGAGCCGTGCAGGTTCGTGGGTTCCCATGGCGGGGCGTATTGTACCGATCGGTACGCAAGTGGACCCGGGACGCGGAGAGGGGAGCGGTGTGGCGATCGCGGATCGGAAGTGGTCGGCCCTCCCGGTGCCCTACGCGATGGAGTTCCCGGACCGGGCGCGCAAGGAGCGCTACTACGACCCGGACTTCTACGCGATGGAGGCCGAGCTCCTCTGGCCGCGGGTCTGGCAGATGGCCTGCCGGCTCGAAGAGATCCCGCAGCCGCGCGACTTCGTCGAGTACGAGTTCCTCGACCAGTCGATCATCGTGTTGCGCACCGACGACATGGGGGTGCGCGCGTTCCAGAACGCGTGCCGCCATCGGGGCGTCAAGGTCGTCGCAGGGCGCGGGACGTGCACGAACGGGTTCACCTGCCCGTTTCACGGGTGGTGCTACGGGCTCGACGGCACGAACACCCACGTCACGCAGCGGAAGACGTTCGCCGAGCACAACTTGCACCCCGACGACATCAACCTCGTGCCGGTGCAGTGCGAGACGTGGGGCGGCTGCGCGTGGATCAACCTCGACCTCGATGCGCCACCGTTGCGTGAATGCATCGAGCCCTACGCGACGATCCTCGACGGATGGAAGGTGGAATCGCTGCGGACGGAGTGGTGGTACGCATGCCGTCTGCCGGTGAACTGGAAGCTCGCGCAGGCGGCGTTCATGGAGCAGTACCACGTGATCGAGACGCACCCGCAGCTCCGCATCGCCGGTCGGTACGCGCCGCGCACCGGCGCGGCATTCGATCCGCGCGCGTTCGTCGAAGCCGACATCCACTACCTGCGCACGATGAGCGAAGGCATGGCCGGGATGGTGCACGCGAACGACGTTCGCATCGCCGAGGGCATCCAGGACATGGAGCTGCCCGCTGACGCGAGCACCGCGATCTCGACGTGGCAACGCACGCTGAACGACGCGGTCGTGCACTGGCACCGCGCCGTTGGCCACGACATCCCCGATCTCAACGAGCTCGAAGCGCGCGGTGGCGCCGAACCGATGGCGTACTGCTTTCCGCACGCCTTCGTCCTGCCCATGTACAGCAGCGCCTCCGCATACCGCTTCCGTCCGCTCGGACCGGAAGAGACCTTGATGGAGATCTGGTCGCTGACGCGATTCGCCGAGGGCGACGGTCCGCCGAAGCCGACGCCGCCGGAGCCGTGGGAGGCCGACGATCCGCGGTGGCCGCCCATCCCCGCGCAGGACTTCTCGAACCTGCCGCGACAGCAGAAGGGCCTGCACGCGAAAGGTTTCGAGTACATGCGCCTGTCCGAGCGGGCCGAGGGACACCTCTCGAACTTCGAGCGGACGGTCGACGGCTTCCTCGCCGGGCTCCCTTACGAGAAGCTGCTCCCCGCGCTGCGTGCGATCAACGTCAACCCGCTCGAGATGCCCATCGTCGACATCGGGTTCTGATGAGTTACCCACATGAGGTACGCGGATGTCGTCGAGGGCATCCGGGCCACGATTGCCGCGTATACGCACGCGCTCGACGACGGCCGTACCGACGACGTCGTCGCCACCTTCTGCCCCGACGGCGTGGTCGACATCCCCGGAATGGGCACCCACGTTGGTCACGACGCGCTGCGCGCCGCGTACCGCGCTGGAAACCGCGCCGGCCCCAGCGCCATTTGGTCGTCAACACGCTCGTGACGGAGTGGAGCGGCGAGGAGGCGAAGGCGACGAGCGACGTGGTCTTCCTGCTGCAGGGCGACGCCGGCTGGTCTGTGCAGGTCGTCGGCCGCTACGAAGACACCCTGCACTGCGCCGAGGGCAGCTGGCGCTTCCACCGGCGCGCAGCCGAGTTCCTGACCTAGGCGGTACGAGTGGCGAACACACGTCGATATCGGGTCGTCCAATGGACGACGGGCAATGTCGGCAAGAGCTCCGTGCAGGCGATCGCGGCGAACCCGACGCTCGAGCTCGTCGGCTGTTACGCGTGGTCGCCGGACAAGGTCGGCCGCGACGTCGGTGAGCTGTGCGGCATGGACCCGCTGGGCGTGACGGCGACCGACGACGTCGACGCGTTGCTCGCGCTGAAGCCGGACTGCGTCGTGTACAACCCGATGTGGATGGACACCGACGAGCTGGTGCGCATCCTGTCGGCGGGGGTGAACGTCGTGTCGACGGCTGCGTTCATCACCGGACACAACCTGGGCCCCGGTCGCGACCGGATCGAGGAAGCCTGCGCGCGCGGCCGTGCGACGATGTTCGGCACGGGTATCAGCCCGGGCTTCGCGGAGCTGCTGGCGATCGTGACGGCCACGATCTGCGACCGGGTCGACAAGGTGACGGTGAACGAGGCCGCCGACACGACGTTCTACGACTCACCCGCGACGGAGATCCCGGTGGGCTTCGGCAAGCCGATCGATCACCCCGAGCTGCTGAAGATGACGACCCACGGGACGGCCGTCTTCGGCGAGGCTGTGCGGATGGTGGCCGACGCCCTCGGTGTCGAGCTCGACGACGTGCGGTGCGAGGCCGAGTACGCGCAGACCACCGCCGACCTCGACCTCGGATCGTGGACCATCGCCGCGGGATGCGTCGCGGGGGTCGCCGCGAGCTGGAAGGGATCCGTCGGCGGCAAGGTCCTGGTCGAGCTCAACGTGCGGTGGCGCAAGGGACAGACGCTCGAACCCGACTGGAAGATCGACCAGGACGGTTGGGTGATCCAGATCGACGGCCGGCCGACGGTGACCGCGAACATCGGCTTCCTGCCTCCGCCCGACTTCGAAGCCGAGACGATGGCCGACTTCATGGTGCTCGGCCACATCATGACGGCGGCGCCGCCGCTGAACGCGATCCCGGCCGTCGTCGCCGCGGCACCCGGTATCGCGACCTACAACGATCTCCCGCTGGTACTGCCGCGCGGGATCGCGTCGTCGGGCTAGCGCGCGCTACTCGAACAGGTCGGGCTGCTCGCGTGTGATCATCGCGTAGAGCGGCTGGAACGCGTAGTCACACGCGATCGGCGATCCGACCTGCTGGTACGTCTTGCGCGCCATGTCGGCATCGATGAGCACGGGAGTCCCTGCCGCCTCGGCGAGCAACTGCGCCTGACAGCGTCCGTTCCATCGTGATGAACGACCAGACCGCCGCGTCGACGGAATGACCGACCGTGAGGAGCCCGTGGTTGCGGAGGATCACCGCTTTGCAGTCGCCGAGGGCTGCACCGATCCGCTTGCCTTCTTCGAGATCGAGCACGACCCCGGTGTAGTCGTCGAACAGCGCGTGGTCCTCGAAGAACGCGCACGCGTCCTGCGTGATCGGATCGAGGAGACGGCCCAACGAGGACCATGCCTTGCCGTACAGGGAGTGCGAGTGCGCGGCCGCGACCACGTCGGGACGACCCGCATGCACCTGCGAATGGATCGCGAACGCGGCGCGGTTGACCATCGCGTCGCCTTCGACCACCGCGCCCGTATGGTCGACGCAGATCAGGTCGGAGACACGGACGTGCTTGAAGCTCATCCCGAACGGGTTGACCCAGAAGCGATCGAGGTGTTCCGGATCACGCACGGTGATGTGGCCGGCGACCCCCTCGTCGAACCCGAACTTGCCGAACAGCCGGAACGACGCGGCCAGGCGTTGCTTGCGGTGCAGGCGTTCCTCCTCCACGGACTCGAATTTGGAGAGGAGGGCCAGGTCGGGAAGCAGCGCGGGCATGCCGAAATCCTAGGCCCGCGCCGACAGCAGCCATTCCGCAGTCGGCGTTACAACCAGTCGCGGCGCTTGAAGATCACGTACAAAGTGACGCAGGTCGCGACCATGAGCGAAAGCGCCAGGGGATACCCGAACCACCAATCGAGCTCGGGCATGTTCTCGAAGTTCATGCCGTAGACGGTGCCGATCAGCGTGGGCGCGAAGAGGATCGCAGCCCAGGCCGAGATCCTCTTGACCTCCTCGTTCTGGATGTTGCTCGCGGCGGCAAGGTTCTTCATCTCTTCGTTCTGCTGTTGGGCGACGAGCGTCGCGTTGACCGTGAGCATGTCGCGCAGCAGCTGCCGGAACTCTTCGACGCGCTCGACCACCTGCGTCAAGTGGTCGTCGACATCGCGCAGGTAGCGTTGGAGCTCGTCGTCGATGCCGTATTTCGCGAAGCCCGCGGTCAGTGCCGACAACACTTCCGTCAACGGTCGCGTCGCGCGTTGGAACTCGGTCACCTCGCGCGACAGCTCGTAGATGCGCCGCGAGACACGAGGGTCACCGCTGAACACCTCGATCTCGATCTCGTCGATGTCGTTGCCGAGACCCGCGACGACAGGCAGATACCCGTCGACCACACGGTCGAGGATGGCGTACAGCACCGCCTCGGGGCCGCGCCGGAGCAAGTCGGGCTGGCTCTCGAGCCGGCGCCGCACGGCCCCGAGATCGGGCGCCTCGCTGTGACGCACGGTCAGCACGAAGTCGCGCCCGACGAAGATGTGCACCTCGCCGAACTCGACCTCTTCGATCTCGTCGACGTAGCGCGCCGGACGCAGCACGACGAACAGGATGTCCTCGTACCGCTCGATCTTCGGGCGCTGGTGGGCGACGATCGCGTCCTCGACTGCGAGCTCGTGCAGCCGGAACTGTTCGGCGAGTGACGCGACCTCGTGCCCTTCGGGCCGGTAGAGCCCGATCCACGCCATGCCGTCCGGCTGGTTGTGCAGACACTCGTACGTCTCCGCCAGCGTGCGGGGCGAGGCGACGCGGTCTCCGTCGACGTACACCGCGCTGTCGACGATTCTCGAGGCCGAGCCCGAGGCCTCGGCTTCGTCTTCGTCCGTCGACGCGACCGCTTCTACGGCGTCGTCGCGCTCACCCGTCCGCCGGCGGGTGGGGACGAGCGAGCGAATGGGGGACCGACGACGCTCCGGCAATCGATACCTCGCTCTCGACGTCTCCCGTTCCCGGCGTCATCCTACGGTGTCGGGCTCGGTCGCCTGGCCGGTGTCGTCGCAGGGCAACGGCGCGTCGAACCCTGCGACTTCGAGCTCTTCGTCGAGGATCCGCAGCGCTCGCTCCATCGCCACCGGACGCAAGGATCCGATACCGCGCCCGAAAGGGTTGTCGAGGAAGTGCAACAGCAGCAGCAGCGTGACGATGACGAACACGACCGAGCCCATGAGCATCGCCTGCGTCACCGCGCGCTCACCGCTGTCGGCGAAGAACAACATGTATACGAAGATCACGAACGAGATCGTGAACAGCACGATCCACAACGGGGTCGGGATCACCCCGACTGCGCCGTGCACGCGGTCCTGGCGGGCGACCTGGCGGTCGGCGGTCTGGTCGAGCCACTTGCTGTACGCAGCTTCTTCGCTCGCGGTCTGCGGCTCGACCAACTTGAGCGTGTCGAACATCGCGGACCCCCACGGATTCAACTCCTCCCCGAGCGACCCGTCCTCGAGCCGGTCCCACTCCGGGCCGGCGACGTAGCGGGCGTAGCAGACGAGCTCGCCACTCAGCTGCTCGCGAGCTCGAGGTTCGAAGAACTGCGCGGTCTCGACCTGTTGGGCAACCGTGACCGCCTCCGCCTCGGCACCCGCGCGCGACTCGTCGTACGTCGTGAACGCGAGGAACACGATGAAGCCGAGCAGGATCGCGAATCCCGAAGCCAACACGCCGAAGACGCCGGAGGCGCGGTCGCCGTCCGCGAAGTAACTCCCGTCAGGAGCCCGCCGCCGCACGAACAACATCACCGCGACCGCCACCAGCGCGACCACGATCGTGATGACGAATCCGATGACGACGTTCATGTGTGCGGAAAACCCTATTGGCGCGATCCCGCACATGTGGTGATCCCGTCGAGGGGATTACGCCACCATGCCGCCGGCAGCAGGCACTCGAAGATCGCCACTCTTGCGCCGGAATGGTGCGACCATTGCACGAAGCGCAAACACTGGAGGCGCGATGTTCAACTTCTGGACCGTGATGTACCTCGTGTTCATCGGCTTGATCGCGGGCTACGCCGCCCGCTTCTTGCTCAAGGGCGAGGACACGATGACGTGGTGGCAGACGATGCTGCTCGGCATCGTCGGGTCGTTCATCGGTGGGTTCGGCGCGTACGTGCTCTTCGGTTGGGACGATGACGAAGGCTTCTTCCAACCGAGCGGATTGATCGCCTCTGTCCTCGGTGCGATCGTCGCCTTGCTCATCTGGCGCGTGATCCAGAACGCGCGCCGCGCCGACCGCGCCCCACTGAGCGCGTCGGCCACTGAGCGCGTCGGCCACTGAGCGCGTCGGGTCGCCGCTTACGACGGTGGCGACCAGGGAGTGATCGGCCGCTCCAAGAGCGTTCCGTCGACGACGATGTCGACGCGCTCGTTGAAGAACGCGATGCGGCCGGTGATCTCGGCTGCCTCGCGCAAGGGCTGCCGGTAGGTCCAGGCGACGTCTTCGGCTTCGCTGGTGGACCAGTACGAGGCTTGGCCCTTGTAGGCGCAGAACGTCTCACGCCGGCTGGGTTCGAGGAGTTCGGTCCTCACGTCCTCGACCGGTAGGTAGTAGCGAACCGGGAGGGGCGGTTCGAAGAGCAGTGCGGGCCGGGTGCTCTCGGCCAGCAGCGTGCCGCCGAACTCGATGCGGACATGGCGCGAGCTGTGGAGGATGTCGATGCGATGGAACGGGTCCCGCGGATGGGAGACGTTGCGTTCGTCCTCCTCGTACCACGCATCGAAGGCATCGAAGTCGACGGTGACGTAGCCCGCGAGCGCAGGATCGGAGGGCCGGAACGCTTCGGCCGCGCGCGTACCGCCGCGTGCCCGCACCGCGACGGGCGCGCCGTCGGTGGTGTGCACCGAGAACGGGACGCTGGGATCGAGTACGACACGGTCGCCGAGCCGCTGCCCGCCGATCGCGGAGACGTCTTCGGGTGCGGCGCCGGCCTGGGCAGGTGCCGCGTCGATGTCGCCCGCGATGTCGTCGGTCGGAACGGCATAGGTCGGCACGACGCGCTTGGGTTCCCACACGAGGAGGGCGCGGGTGGTGTCGATCACTGTCTGTCCGTCGAGTGACGCGCGGATCCGCTTCTCGGAAGGCTCGTGGCGCAGCTCCCCGAGCTCGTTCATCATCAGATCGCGCATGCGAAGGCTCATATGCGAACATTACGGAGCAACTTGGCTATCGGTTCTCTCTGTCCGCGCACGCACAGACAAAATTCCGCCGTCGCTCTACGTTCCGCCCATGTCCACGATGATTCGTTGCGGGGTGAGCGTTGTGGGCGGGTGCGGGCTGAAAACTCGTAAGAGCGGAGGTGCGGCCGAGTTGCTCGGCGGTGATGGCTCGGACGAAGATCGTTCGAGACGGGTAAACGGGACCGAGATCCGGTCCTCGAGCGGGAGGAAACAGTCTTGGGCGGCGTACTGCGACGTATCAGTGCAATTGGAGTCGGCGTGCTCCTTGTATCAGGAGTTGGTATCAGCGCCGCCGAGGCGGCTCCGAAGGATCGAGTGCTCCCGTGGTTCCCGGGCACCGAAGGACCGACCGTTCTCACGAGCGGCTTGAACAACCCGCGCCAGATCCAGTTGGTGAACGGCGACGGCGTCCTGCTCATCGCCGAAGCGGGCAAGGGCGGCACTGATTGCATCGGTGAGGGTGAAGAGGCCCAATGTGTCGGTGCGACCGGTGCGGTGAGCACCGTCATCGCGCCGCAGTTCGGCGACAACCGGCCGGCGCGGGAGGTCGTCTCCGGCCTGCTCTCCTTCTCCGGCCCCGACGGCTCGTTCGCAGTCGGCTCCGACGGCGCCTCCGCCCGTTCGCTCGGCCGGATCAAGGTGATCGTCACGGCCGGTGCACCCGACCTGCCTCCCACGGTTCCTGCCGAACAAGGGGGCAAGCTCCTCGACGCGCGACCGCACGGTCCGATCAACGAGCAAGCCGACGTGACGGCCTACGAGGAAGCGAACGACCCCGACGGTCAAGGCGCCGAGTCGAACCCGTATGCAGTTCTCGCGCTGCGGGGCCGCACACTCGTCGCCGACGCCGCCGGCAACTCGATCGTGTCGGTCAGCGACTCGGGTGAGATCTCGACGTTCGCGGTCCTGCCCAACATCACGACCGGCCTGTGCGCCGACGTGCCGAACGACGCCGGCACGACCGGTTGCGACTTCGTACCGACCTCACTCGCACTCGGTCCCGACGGCGCGATCTACGTCGGCGGGCTCGGCGCCGAGACCCCGGGTGCCGGCAGCGTGGCCAAGCTCGACCCGGACACCGGTGCCATCCTGCAGACGTGGGACGGACTGTTCACGGTGACCGGCGTCGCGGTCGGACGCGACGGCGCGATCTACGCGAGTGAGCTGTTCGGTGGTGACCCGAGTGCACCGGTGCCGGGGCAGCTCACGCGCATCTCGGCCGACGGCTCGCGCACCAGCAAGGCGGTGCCGTTCCCCGCAGGCGTTGCGGTCGACAAGTTCAACAACGTCTTCGTGGCGGCGTTCTCGGTAGCACCGATGCGGGCTTGGGCATTCCGGATCAGGACACGTCCGGTCAGATCTGGCGTCTCCGCTTCTGAGCTCCTGAGCGGTACAGCAGTGGTGTAGATGGCGGTGCGCACGTGCGCACCGCCATCTGCGCGCCGTGGAACATCTGCGGTCGCGAACCGGTGAGCTCGCGATTGCGTAGTGCGGCGTATGACGGCTACTCCCACCCTCGAACAGCTCGAACCGCCCGCCGGCCTCCGCGGCCTCGCCGGCCGCCATCGACACCTATCCGCTCGGCCGCTCCGACGCCGAGACCCGGCGCCTGATCCTCCAGCACCAGATCTACAGTCCGCTCACGCGGCAGTTCCTCACGTCGGCCGGCATCGGACGGGGCATGAAGGTCCTCGACCTCGGCAGCGGCGCCGGCGACGTCGCACTGCTGTGCGCCGATCTCGTCGGTCCGCATGGTCAGGTCGTCGGTGTCGACGGGAACGGTGCCATTCTCGACTTCGCGCGCCATCGCGTCCGTGCCGCGGGTTGGGGAAACGTCGAGTTCGTCGAGGGTGACGTACGGGACCTCGACCTCGCGGAGGACTTCGATGCTGTCGTCGGGCGCTGGATCCTCATGTACATCCCGGAGCCGGCCGAGCTCCTGCGCGCGCTGACGGAGCGCCTGCGACCGGGAGGGATCATCGCGTTCCAGGAGAGCGCGAACCTCAAGGCGGGCGTACAGACGTATCCGTCGACATCGCTCCACGACGAGCTCCGGCGGTGGCTCGCGCCTCCGGTCGATCCGCCGATGCCCGTCTTCGACATGGGCCTGCGGCTCTATCGCACCTACCTCGACGCCGGTCTCGCCGCACCCGAGCTCCGGCAGGAAACGCCGATCGGTGGCGGGCCCGACTGGCCCGGCTATGCGATGCTGGCCGAATCGATGCGCAGCATGCTTCCCTTCATGGAAGAGCTCGGCACGGTGACGGCCGAGGAAGCCGACGTCGACTCGCTCGAAGATCGTCTGCGCGCCGAGGTGTTGGAGCAGCACGCGGTGCAGATCCTTCCGACCGTCGTCGGTGCCTGGGCCGCGAAGCGCTGACCACGAGGGCGCTGACGCCGAGGGTCTTCAGCACGAGGGTCTTCAGTCGTCCGTGCGGCGGGCGCGGGCTCGGCGTTTTCCTTCGTGCATCGCCCGCACCCGAGCGATCGGGATGGCATTTCCTTCTGCGACGAGCTCGGCGCTGAGGCCCTGGGGGCTGGGCATGTGTTCGACCCACGGGTCCGCATCACCGAGGCGCTCGAGCGCAGTGTGGACGGTGAAGTCGGCGGGTGCGATGTCGTCGAGCTCGTCCCAGCTCAGTGGGAACGACACCGGCACACCGGGCCGGACGCGCGGGCTGTACGCCGCGACGACGGTGGCGCCGCCGGCGCGGGTGGAGTCGACGAACACCTTGCCGTGGCGGTCCTCTTTGATGAAAGCCGTCGTCGCGATGTCGGGATCGAGTTGTTCGGCCCGCGCCGCGATGGCACGGGTGGCACCGGCGGCGTCCTCGAGGGACACCTCGTCGTCGATCGGCACGAACACGTGCACGCCCTTGGCGCCGCTGGTCTTGACCGCACCTTCCAGACCGACATCGGTCAGCGCCCGACGAACGAGGTGCGCGACCCGCACGACCAGATCGAAGTCGGCGCCCTCGGGCGGATCGAGGTCGAGGACGAGATGCGTCGCACGGTCGGGGCGTGCGACCGTGACCAGGGTCGGGTGGTACTCCACCGCGCGTTGATTGGCGAACCACAGCAGCGTGCGGCGGTCGTTGGCGACCGCGTAGTTCACCTCGCGCTTCGACGACTCCGCCCAGAACGGCACCGTCTCGATCCAGTCGGGCGTGTACTTCGGGACGTTCTTCTGCATGAAGGCCTCTTGGCCGCGATGCACCCGGATCACCGACAACGGACGGTGCTCCAAGGCCGGGATGATCCGCTCGCGCACGCCATCGAGGTACTCGACGAGGTCGCGCTTGGTCGCGCCGGCGCCGTCGAACAGCGACTGGTCGAGGTTGGTGAGGGGCACCCCGGCGCGTGATTCGTCACTGCCGCTGGCCTTTGCACCTTTCGCACTCACGGCACGAAACGCTAGCGACCTCGGTCATCGAGGGTTCCCGCGCACCGTCGCTACAGGTAGGGTCGATCAGTCACGTTCGACATGCGAGGGGAACAGAACATGGGCAGGCGGCACATTCTTGTCGGAGCAATGATCAGCGCGATGGCTCTCACGGGCCTCGCCGGTACGGCGTCGGCGGCTCCGGCACCGAAACCGTCGGTGGGCTACGTCATCGGTGCGGTGCGGATCGACCCGAACGATCCCACCGTCGCGTACGTCAAGGCCGTGTACCGGTGCACCGAGGCCGACCCCGTCAACGATCCCGCAACCCTGTGGGTGTCGGTGAAGCAGAACGACGCCGGCACGCGCGACGCCGAGATCTCCGGCGAGGGCAGCGGTTGGGGCGGTGTGGCGACGCGCTGGGAAGACAGCCACCGCAACACGCTCGATTGCGACGGACGCCTGCACATCGGGACCTTCACGATCGACCAGATCGAGGGGAAGCAGGGCTACGACACGCTGACGCCGCGGACTCGGCTGGGTGCAGTTCTGCCTGTTCGACGACACGACACCAAAGGGTGATGGCGAGACCGACTTCGGGGAGCCCATCTCCTCGATGGTGTGGAGGATCGTCCACTAACGGCGTCTCAGTCGGTGGCGAACACCAGGTTCTCGGTCCGAGCGGTGCGGATCGCCCACGACACGGTGAGCGCGATCGCGCTCGTGGTGATCCCGAGGCTCACGAACGTCTTCAACAAGACGTACGTCGGTGTCGACACGCTGACGAGGAGCGCGAACGTCGCGGCCGCGCTGACAAGGTGCACTCCCGCCCACAGGACGGTGAGCACGGCGAAGAGGCGCTCGATCGACGGGAGACTCGCGATCTCGGGCGAGAGCGGACAGAAGTCGTGTGCGAGCCGGCCGATGATCGGCCGCCCGATCCACAGCGACGCGAGGAACACGACCGACAGGGCAAGGGTCGTCACGACTGGTTGCAGGAAGTAGATGAACGTGCCACTCATGACGCCGAAGATCGTTCGTGTTGTGAGACCGAGCACCGCCAGCACGAGGACCGCCGGCACCGGCTTGCCGGAGAGGACGCGACGAGCGATCGCACCGTAAGACCACGACAGCGCGGCGATCATCGCGACGCCCGGACCGAAGTGCACGAGGCAGACGTAGAAGAGGACAGCCGGGAAGAGCGTTGCTTCGATCAGCGAAGGGAGCGACCGGCGTCCGATCACGGCCAGCACGTGCAGCTTCGACAGCGGGCGGACGTCGGGCCCGTCGGCCGACGCCGCGACGAGCAAGGACCGCGGCGGCGAGCTCGCGGCCTTGCCGACTTGATCGGCGATCACGAACTGGCGCGACGAGCGACGGTGCGACGAGGGAACGGGGATTCGCGATCGAAGCGACGCGCATCGGTCACGGCGCGTTGCTGGCGGCGCTCCAGGAAGCAAGCGTCGAGCTCTTGCTCGATCGCTTTGAGGCGCTCCTGATCCTTGGCAGCCAGGCCGAAACTGGCGCCGGCCTTGTCGAAGAGCGTGCCGCGTTCGACGGCGAGCCGCGCCATGCGACGGTCGAGATCGGGCTCCATTGCTTCCTCAGTTCCGATCCCGTGGGGTCGACCGAACGTAGCGACCCGGGGCACGCCGCCGAAGGAGCGAGAAGCGAGCAGCATTCCCACGACGTGGGAGGATCCTCAGCCTATACCCGCAGTTCCTCGACGCCCGACTCGGCGCGCGTACACTCGGGGCAGCGAACCGGTCGAATTCGTTGAGCGGTCGTGATCAGAAACGAGTGGAATGGCTACAGGTACAGTCAAGTTCTTCAATGCCGAGAAAGGCTTCGGCTTCATTTCGCGTGAGGGTGGCGACGACATCTTCGTGCACTACTCCAACATCTCAGGTGACGGATACAAGTCGCTCGACGAAGGCCAGCGCGTCGAATTCGAGATCGGCCGCGGTCGAAAGGGTGACGAGGCGCAGAACGTCCGCGTCGTCTGATCTTCACGGAGTGAACCGCCGGCGCGATGTTCACGTCGGCGGTTCACCCCGATCACTCCTCCTAGAACGCCATGAAGCGACCGCCGTCAGCCGCGCAGCCACGTGAACGAGCTGACGGACCCCCCGTCGACGAGGTGGGAGCCTTCGAGCGACGGCTCCGAGTCGACGCGACGCTGTGGTCCGAGGCCGACGTCTCGACATCGCTCGCCCAGATCTTCCGCAAGGTCGCCGACCGACGCACCCGACGGTCCGGTGGTCGCATCCCTCCTCCCGCCGCAGTCGCGCCACCCGCCGCAATCGCGACCGCGACCGCGACGGCGACCGACAAGGCACCCGTGTCCGTCCCGGCGCCCGCGCCGACCGGGCAACCGGGGACGGTGCTGTCGATCGAAGATGTCGCGGCAGACGTTCGCATCATTCGCGTCGGGCGGCCGCCGGGTCTGCAGTTCGTCGCCGGTCAGTACGTCAAGCTCGGGGTGCCGGGGAAGCGGAACGCGAGTTACAGCTTGGCGTCGGCGCCGCACGAACCTCACCTCGAGTTCTGCGTCGAGCTGATTCCCGGCGGCCGGCTGAGCCCGTCGCTGTTCGCCTTGCGGGCCGGGGACGCGGTGACGTTGAGCGATACCGCGAAGGGCAAGTTCCTCCTCGAGTCGGCACCGATCCATCTGATGGTCGCGACCGTCACCGGCATTGCCCCGTTGCGCAGCATGCTCCGAGACGCGCTTCATCGGGGAACCGCCGCCGAGTTCGTCGTGCTGCACGGCGCGAGTCACCAAGACGAGCTGCCGTACTTCGACGAGCTGACCGCGCTCGCGGGGTCGAGCGCGCACGTGACCTACCGGCCGACCGTGAGTCGACCGACCGCGGCGCAGAACGCCGGCTGGGCGCAGGATGTCGGACGCGTCGACGATCTCGCGTGCCGCGTTTCGGCGACCGTCGACTCCCGGCGTACGCACGTGTACGCGTGTGGTCATCCGGAGATGGTGCGGCGCGTGCGGGGCGAGCTCGGCTCCTCGTTCCCCGTGTCGAGTGAGGTGTTCGACTGAAGCGCCGACCGGCGCTCGTTCTCAGCTGCGCGGGTAGGGGACCGGGAAGTCGTCGTTTCCGGGCCAAACGGTGATGAGCCGCATCCGGCCGTCGTCGGCGACCTCGCAGAAATCGGTTCCGGGACCGATGCTCCCGTCGGGGTGCTTCCACACGAAGCTGTACCGGAAGAAGCCGTGGAACTCCTCGATCGGCGTGACCACCTCGACCGAGACGCCACTGCCGGAACGACCGCGCGAGCTTGCCGTGCTCGCCTTCGGTGCATCCTCGGGCACGCCGGCCGACATCTGTCCGATGTACGCACCGATCATTTCGGACACGGCGTCCAAACCGTGGAGCCGGCCGAGCCGCGGGTCCATGAAGACGATGTCCTCGGTGCAACAGCGACGGAGAACCTCGACCCGTTTGGCCGGATCGCGCTCGAACCAGGCTTCGCCGTAGATCACGAGGCACTGCGCGGGGGTCAGGCGTTCCGAAGTCACGACGCGATGCTCCCACACGAAACCCCGTGTCGGTCGGGCAACATGTCGGTCGGGCAGCGTGTCGGTCCGGTGTTGGCGACGGCCGCGCGCGGACCGGTAGGTTCCGCCCACCACAGAGGGGGATCACATGAAGATGCGATCGGTTGCGCGCGCCGGGAAGCTCGGTGTTGTCGCAATGTTGCTCGTCACGGCCGCGGCATGCGTGAGCGGTCCGGTGAACCCGCCGAGCGACATCTCGCTCCTCATCGGCCCCGATGCAGCAGCCCTCGGCTACGAGCGGTCGGAGTTCTTCCTCGCCGGCGTCGCGAATTCGTACACGCCCACCGCGCCACTCGGGACCGACGGCAAGTGGCAGGTCGCGCCCAACCCCGACCCGGCGACGCGCGCTCCGTACAGGACCCGCTTCGTCGTGTACCGGCCGACCGATCCCGCGAAGTTCAACGGCACGGTCGTGGTCGAGTGGCTGAACGTGACGAGCGGCGTCGACATCCCGAGCGACTGGCTCTTCGCCCACAACGAATACGTGCGTAGCGGCGCCGCGTACGTCGGCGTCTCGGCGCAGCTCGTCGGTGTCACCGCGCTCAAGGCGAGCGGCCCGCGGTACGCGTCGCTCGTACACCCCGGCGACAGTCACTCCTACGACATCTTCACGCACGCCGGTCAACGGGTGCGCGACAACCCCACCGTGCTCGGAGGTCTCACTCCGGAGGTGTTGATAGCAGCCGGTGAATCGCAGTCGGCGGGCCGGCTGGTCACCTACGTCAACGCGATCCATCCCCTGGCGAACGTCTACGACGGCTTCATGGTGCACAGTCGAGGTGCCGGCGGTTCCGCGCTGACGCAGGCGCCGCTGCCCACGACCTCGGTGCCGTCGCCGGCGCCGATCCGCAACGACCTCGCCGACCCGGTGATGGTCGTGCAGGCCGAAGGCGATGTCATCAACTCGATCGGCGTTCGCCAGCCCGACACGCCCAAATTCCGCCTGTGGGAGCTCGCCGGGACCTCGCACTTCGACGCCTACACGTTGACGGTCTCGACCATCGACGTGGGCGACGGCAGCGGTGCCGTCGCGATGTTCGACCGAATGCGCAACCCACCCGATGTCGGATGCGGCAACAAGATCAACGCCGGACCGCATCACTGGCTCCTCCAGACGGCATACAGCGCGCTCGACACCTGGGTGCGTACCGGCACCGGTCCGGCGGCGGGCCAACCGCTCGTCGTGGCGTCCACGGGACCGACGGTCCTCGCGCGCGACTGGGTCGGCAACGCGCTCGGCGGCGTCCGCACGCCGCACGTCGATGTTCCGATCGCCACGTTGCAAGGCACGAACACCGGGCCCGGTTTCTGCCGCCTCTTCGGGAGCACGATCCCGTTCACGACGCAGCAACTCGCGGCGCTGTACCCGACGCACGAGGCCTTCGTCACGCAGTATGCGAGCGCGTTGGACGATGCGGTCACGAACGGGTTCATCCTCCCCGAGGACGCGCCCGAGTTGCTCGCCGCAGCGACGGCGTCGACGATCCCGAACTGAACCGATCACGACCTGAACCGATCATGAAATGCGCGGGCCCGGCCGCACGATCAATGCCGGGCTGAAGCGTCGACTCCGGTTTCGGGGACGTACGAGCCGCGACCGTCGGGGCGATACACACCGCGTACGTCGCCGGCGAGGATGCCTTCGAGCGCGTCGACGGCCCGGTCCACTTCGTCGGCGGTGTTGTAACAACCGACGCTGAACCGCACCAGGCCCGGTGCGCCCTGCTTGTCGCCGTGGCGGGCGCGCGCCAGCCACGCGGCGGCCTCCCGGCGCGTGAGGCCGAGAAGATGAGCAACGTACGGATGGGCGCAGAAACAGCCGGTGCGCACGCCGATGCCGTGTTCGAAGTCGAGGATCGCGCCGACGAGTTCGTGGTCGTAGCCGTCGACGGAGAACGGGATCACGCCGGTCTTGTCGATAGCCGGGTCGGTCGGTCCGTGGATCGTGACACCCGCGAGCGCTCCGAGCCGTGCGTGCGCGTGCCGCGTCAGGTGCGTCTCGTGGGCGGTGATGCGATCGAAGCCGACGCGTTCGAGCATCGACGCGGCTTCGGCGAAGGCGATCGCGCCGAGGACGTTGGGGCTGCCGGCCTCGGCGCGATCGGGAAGGTCCGCCCATGCGACGTCGTCGAGGGTCACCGCGTGAACGGTCCCGCCTCCGACGTGGTCGGGTCGCGTCGCGAGCGCGGCTCGAGCGCCGACCAAGGCGCCGGCGCCGAACGGTGCGTACATCTTGTGGGCCGACATCACGACGAAGTCGAGGTGGCCGGGATCCTCATGCGTACGCATGTCGATCGCTCGGTGGGGAGCGAGCTGCGCGGCATCCACGACGATGCGGCCGCCGACGGCATGCACCTTCTCGGCCAAGCGATGGATCGGTGGCACGACCCCGGTGACGTTGGACGTACCGGTCACCGCGAGCAGTGCGATCCGGCCTGCGTGGCCCGCGAGGAGATGGTCGAGGTGAGCTTCGTCGAGCGTGCCGTCGGACCGCGACTTCACATGCACGGTGTGAGCCCGGGCGCGCCAGGGCAGGTCGTTCGAGTGGTGTTCGAGCACGGTCGTGAGCACGATGGCGTCGGGGCGCAGGGCGACCGTGCGGGCGAGCGTGTTGAGCGCTTCGGTCGTGTTCTTGCCGAACACGACGACGTCGCGGGCGCGATCGGCGCCGACGAATTCGGCGATGCGGGAACGGGCGTTCTCGAACAACTCGGTGCTGAGGCGCGACCGGTAGCCGTTTCCGCGGTGCACGCCCGACGAGAACGGCAGGAACTGCTGCACCGAATCGCTGACGGCACGGAACGCCGGTGTGCTCGCGGCGTTGTCGAGGTTGACGTGTGAAACCCACCGGCCGTCGAGCAGGGGAACCTGCAGGTCCGAACCCACCACCGCCCCGCGCAGATCGAGCATTGCCGGTGTTGTGCTCGGAGGGGAGAGCGTGCTCGTCATGGCAGCTCCTCGGTGGAGGAATCGTTGCCGCCATCCTCCCGGCCGGGCGCTAGCGACGCGCTAACGGTTGTGTCGACCCTCGGGCTCGAGGTGCTCGGTAGCGTTCGGCCCGTGGACCTCTCGACGGCGTTCGACGCCGTGGACGCGGTCGCCGCCGACACCCGTTTCTCGGGTGTCGTTCGCATCGACCGCGGCAGCGAGCAGACACGCGCGCAGGCGTACGGCTTCGCGCACCGCGCGCTCCGCGTCCCGAACACCGTCGCCACCCGGTTCGGCATCGCCAGCGGCACGAAAGGGTTCACTGCCGCGACGGTCGTGAGCCTGATCGCAGAGGGCGCGATCGATTTCACGACACCGGCCCGGTCGCTGCTCGGATCCGACCTTCCGCTGATCGACGACGACGTCACCGTCGAGCACCTGCTGGCGCATCGATCGGGAATCGGTGACTTCGTCGACGAGGACGCCGGCGGTGACATCGACGACTACGTGCTGCCGGTGCCGGTGCACGAGCTCGCCACGACCGAGCAGTACCTCGCCGTCCTCGACGGGTTCCCGATGAAGTTCCGGCCCGATGCGCAGTTCTCGTACTGCAACGGCGGGTACGTCGTGCTCGCGCTGCTGGCCGAACGTGCGTCCGGCGTGAGCTTCGCCGATCTGGTGCACGAGCGCGTGTGCCGGCCGGCCGGTCTCGCGGACACTGCGTTCCTCCGCAGCGACGAACCGACCGCGACTGCCGCGCTCGGATATCTCGACGCCGACGGGACGCGAACCAATGTTCTGCACCTGCCCGTGCGCGGCAGCGGCGATGGCGGGATCTTCTCGACCGCCGCCGACATGCGCGCGTTCTGGGTCGCGTTCTTTGCCGGGAAGATCGTCGCGCCGGAGCGCGTGGCCGAGATGGTCACACCCCGGAGTGACGTACCGGAGGAGCGGAAGCGGTACGGCCTCGGTTTCTGGCTGCACGCGACCTCCGACGTCGTGATGTTGGAGGGGTACGACGCCGGCGTGTCCTTCCGGAGCATGCACGACCCGGCACGCGACGTCACCTGCACCGTGATCGCGAACACGTCCGAGGGCGCGTGGCCGATCGTGAAGGTGCTCGAGTCCTTCCTCGACCGATGATCGCCGAGCCGTTCAGGGGCGCGGGAGCCCGCCGCCTCGGTACGCACGGGCAACGAAGCGAACGAACGCCTGCACCGCGTCTTCGGCCTGCGAGAACGGGCCCCGGCCGGAAGCCGCGCGACGTCACGCCGCGCTGGACGCCTTCGCAGGCGTTCCAGTCCTGAGCGTTCGTGACGTGCCAGAAGTCGACTGCGTAGGCGGGATCGAAATCGGCGCGCGCAACGGTGTCACCGGTGAACAGCCACTGGCACTCGACCAAGGACGTACCGGCCGACCGCGGTTCGATCCGGTGCGTCATCACGTAGTCGGGATGAAGGCTGAGGAGCAGGTTGGGGAAGATGCCGGCGTACAGCACCTGTCGCCGTCGAGTCGCGTCGAGCCCGGGGAGGAAACCGGCCGGGCTCTTCCCCGACATCGACATCGTCTCGGCGTGCGCGGCGAGGTCCATCGTGCCGCCGAACCACGCGCCGGGGAGGTCGTAGTTGTCGCCGCTCGCCGGCGGGCTCACCGTGCAGAGCTCGGGATGAATCGCGGGGCAGTGGTAGCACTCGTGGTAGTTCTCGATCGGCAGCTTCCAGTTCGCTGCCAAGAGGTAGTCGTGCGACGCGCCGACGACGAGCTCCTCGCAGCCATAGGGCGCGATGAGCTCTTCGAGGCCACCGATCCAGCGCGCGAGCGGCACGGCGTCGCCCGAAACGTTGACCATCACCCAGCCGTGCCACTCCTCGGCGCGTACACCGACGAGGCCGAAGTCGTTCGGGTCGAAGTCGGGCGGAGGGTCGAACCGCGGCGTCGCCCGCAGACTTCCGTCAGGTGCATACGTCCAGCCGTGGTACGGACAGTGAATGGCGGCACGGTTCGCAGTCGTGCCGCACGGCATGAGCTCGTGGCCGCGGTGCCGGCAGACGTTGAAGAACGCCCGTACGTTGCCGTCGTCGCCGCGCACGACGACGACCGCGTCGTCGCCGATACGCACCGCCCGTCGGGCACCCGGCTCGACGAGATCGGCGGCGCGACCCGCGCAGACCCAACCGGCCGCGAACAGGTGTTCGCGCTCCCACGCCAAGACGGCTTCCGACGTGTATGCCTCCTGCGGCAGCATGCAGCCGCTACCGCCGGGATCGAGGGCACGCTCGAGGGCATCATGGGGAAGGGGAGCGGGACGCGCCGGGTTCGCCATGTCACCGCCTTCTCTCTCTCGACGCCCGCTCTCTCGACGCCGTGTACCGAGGCTCGGGACGATTTCTACCCGAGGAGATGTTGCACGTCGCATGACCGATCCCGTCCGTCAGACGCTCGAGCTCGGCGCGCAGTGGCCGACGATCGATCCGTTCCTCTTCTGCGCGCACCACGACGACGCCTATCCCGCCGGCAACGACGCAGATGGGACCGGCCGCCTCCCTCGAGGGCCGCGACCTCGGCATGGACTTCGCGGGCCGCGACGGCTGGCGGATGTACCACGGGCGCGAGGTGCCCGGGTTCCCGCCGCACCCGCACCGCGGCTTCGAGACCGTCACCTACGTGCGCAAGGGCTTCATCGACCACGCCGACTCGCTGGGCGCGGCGGCCCGGTTCGGTCGTGGCGACGTGCAGTGGCTCACCGCCGGTGGCGGCATCCAGCACTCGGAGATGTTCCCGCTCCTCGAACGCGAAGACCCGAACCCGCTCGAGCTGTTCCAGATCTGGTTGAACCTCCCGGCTTCCGACAAGCTCGTCGACGCGTACTTCACGATGTTCTGGGACACCGACCTCCCGCGCGTCGTCGTCGGTGACCGGGCGCGGAGGCGACGATCACGGTGATCGCAGGCGCGCTCGACGGCGCCACGCCGCCGGCCCCGCCGCCGAATTCGTGGGCGAGCCGCCCCGAGTCGGACGTCGCGATCTGGCACGTCGTGCTCGAACCCGGCGCGACATGGGTGATGCCGGCGGCCGCGGGTCCCGAGACGATTCGCACGTTGTACGTGTTCGACGGCGAGACGTTGAGCATCGAAGGCCACGACGAGCGCATCCCGGTCGACACCGGTGTCGTCGTCGACGCGCACGCCGCCGATCCGGCTCTCGAGCACCGACGGTGTGGAGGTGCTCGTTCTCCAAGGTCGCCCGATCGCGGAGCCCGTCGCCCGTTACGGACCGTTCGTGATGAACACGCGCGCCCAGATCGAGCAGGCGTTCGACGACTATCGGAGGACCGCAGTTCGGCGGCTGGCCGTGGCCGTCCGAGGACCCGGTGCACGAACGGGAACGCGGCCGCTTCGCCCGCCACGCCGACGGCCGGGTCGAAGAGGTCGCCGGCTGAGCGAACCGCAGCCGCTTCGGCAGCCGCGTCAACAGCCGCGTCAGCGGGGCGGAACGGGCCGGCCCTGGAAGTCGCCGATCAGCGACACCTGCACGCGCTCGCCGGCATCGCTACGTGCGAACTCGCTCAGCTTGTCGCGGTAGTAGTCGGCCCGGAGATCACCTTCGGACGCCGCGTTGTAGGTCGGGTAAAAGGCCCGGCGAGGCTCGGACGAATGATTCGGTCCACTGCGGTGCGGCGTGCGCGAGTGGAACCACAAGGTCTGGCCCGCGCGCACCTCGACCGGCTGCCAGTCGAGCGCGGCGAAGATGTCGGGGCGGATGCACCCGTCGTCGTCGGTCGGGAGCAGCTCGTGATGCGCGCCGGACACGACTTCGAGCCCGCCGTTGGCCGCCGATGCGTCGTCGATCGCGACCATGCAGGAGACGTGCGTGTCGACGAAGCGGTAGGCGGGCGCGTCCTGGTGCGGCGCGTATCCCGCACCGCCCGGCAGCTTGTAGTTGATCTTCTCCTTGTAGAGCACCGCCGGTTCGCCGAGGAGCGCGCCGGCGGCGTCGAGCATCGAACCGCTGGTGAGAAAGGCCCGCAGGGGTGCGTGGAACGGGATGAGGTTCTCGCTCCGGCACAGCTTCGGGCCGTCGTCGGTCATCTCGTAGTGGTGCATCCAGCCGTCGCCGTCGGTGGGCCAGGTCGCGATCTCGTCCACCCAGTGCCGCAACTCGTCGAGCCCGGCCGGATCGACCGTGTCGGCGAGCACCCAGCCCGTGCGCGTGAAGTGTTCGACGGCGCCGGCATCGATGGTTGCGAACTGCGGGAGCCGCGCTCGATGCCACGGCTGCCGACACTAATCCGGACGCGATCGCATGAGAGCTTGGATGTTGTCGCAAGCGTCGGCGCGGTTGCGTCGTGTGATGCCACATCCCGTACAACGGTGCACGACGACGAACGCGCCGCGTTCGTAGTGCAGCCCGACCGGCTCCATGAGCGCGCGGCAGGTCGCGGCCCGATCGCCGGGATGCACGTCGACGTGCATCGACCAGAGACACGCCGGACAGTGGTTCGTGTAGCCGTTCCCGGTGACACCTTGGGAACACCGGGCACAGCGAAAGTCTTCGCGCGTGCGCGTGAAGCGGCGCGACAGGAGGCACCTCGCTTCGCCGATCCGAACGGGGCCGCGCCGGGACGATCCGTGGGTGGATCGCCGTCGAGGGCGCGGGTGTCAGGTCGTCGAAGCCGGTACCTCCGTCTCCCACCGTAACCGCGGCCGACCCGACCGCGTCTGGAGCGGGAGAGTCACGGGGCGCACGCGGAAGCTCCAGACGCGACGCTCGGAGGCGAGACCGAGCGCGTCTGGAGCGGGAGGGTCACGGGGCGAGCCGACGCGTCGGAGGCGAGACTCGAGCGCGTCTGGAGCGGAGGGTCATCGGGGACGCGGAGCTCCAGACGCGTCGCTCGGGTTCGAGCGCGGTCTCGAGCGGTGTCAGCCGGCGCTGGTTACGCGGGTGACCAAGCGGGGTCGCGGCCGGCCATGCCGACGATGCGGTCGAGGAGTGGCGCGTCGGCGGGAACGTGCACGACCGGTCCGAACATGTCGCCGCGTTGGTCCGCAGTCTCGGGCGTGGAGAAGCCGGCGAGGAACTCGTGCACCGCGTCGAGGAGTTGCGGCTCGCACTCATAGGGTTGGGCACTCGCGCGGCGACGTCCCAGCCGTGGATCACGATCTCGTCGAGCGCGACGAGGCCGCCGATCTCGCCGGGGAGATCGACGCCACCCGCCTGGGTCATGCCCGTCCACGCAGCCGGGTCGCGCCACGCTTCGGCGAGCGCCGCCAGTTGTTCGGGGATGCGGACGTGCCAGTCGTCGCCGAGCCGCGCCGCATCGCCCGAAGGTCCCTGCGCGCTGTCGCCGCCGATCTCCTTGCGGGCTGCGGCGGTGAACGCGAGTGCGAGGCCGCCGATGTGGTCGATCAGGTCACCGAGGCTGTAGTCGGGACACGGTGTCGGCCCGGTGAGTGCATCGTCGGGAACATTCGCGACGAGGGCCGAGAGGCGGCGAGCTGCTGGGGTCAGATCGACGGGTGTCATGCCGGTTGAGACCGTCCGGTCGCGCGGAACTCATCGGCGGCCTTCGCGAACCGCGGCGCCGGCAGTCACGTACTGGTCCACAACTGCCGGTACCCCCCGCCGGCGGGCAGCACTACCAAAGGAAGCAGAGATGAACAAACGAGCAATGATCCGGCGGGCGCCGATCGGTGTCGCCGGTGCGGTTGCCGCGCTGGCCATCGGCTTCGCGAGCCCCGCATCGGCCGCATCGACATCGGCGTCGGTCGCGAACGACACCCTTACCGTCTCCGGCAGTTCGGCGAGCGAGAGCATCGCGCTCCGGCTGTCGGTGAGCGATCCGAACCAGCTCGAGGTCGACTTCGGCGACGACGGCTCCGCTGACGGCACCTTCGATCGCAGCTCCTTCAGCACGATCGAGGTCTCGCTCCGCAGCGGCAACGACTCGTTCCGCGTCGACCAGACGAACGGCACCTTCGCCGACGAGACGCTCGTCGTCGACGGCGGGAGCGGCAACGACACGATGGACGGCGGCGACGGCGCCGAAGTGTTCTACGGCCGCAGCGGTAACGATGCCGTCGACGGCAACCGCGGTGACGACTCCGCCTACCTCGGTTCCGGCAACGACAGCTTCCGCTGGGACCCGGGTGACGGCAGCGACCTCATCGAGGGCGACAGCGGCACCGACACGCTCGACTTCAACGGTGCGGGCGCGCCGGAAGTGATGAGCCTGACGCCGAACGGCAGCCGGGCCCTGTTCCTGCGGGACGTCGCCAACATCCGCATGGACATGGACAACGTCGAGCGGCTCGACCTCACCGCCCTCGCCGGACCGGACACGATCACCATCGAAGACATGACGGGCACCGACTTCCGTCAGGCGGACGTGGACCTCTCGGGTCCGGCCGGTGGTCCTGACGGCGAGGCGGACGTCGTCACGGTGAACGGTTCGAGGCGAGCCGACAACATCGACGTCGAGGCCGACAGCGGCGACATCGACATCGAGGGCCTGCAAACCGAGACGCACATCTCGGGCAGCGAGCTCATCGACAACCTGCAGGTCAACGCAGGTGACGGCAACGACGCCGTCGACGTCGAGGCCGACGTCAATGCGTTGATCACCGTGGCCATCGACCTGGGAGCGGGTCAGGTCTAGCCGGCGGGCGACGCGCAATGCGTCGGGCAACGGGGCTCCCAGGGATGGGAGCCCCGTTGTCGCGCGCGACGACGCACGGTGGTGCATGGTGTGGAGCGAAGGAGCCATGACGAACCAGTGGAGCACTCCTACGACTACCGCGAGAACCTCGAACGTGTGCGCCGGTCGTACGACGCGATGGTCGAGGTGCGCGACAGGAAGCCGGCCGAGGAGTGGAAGCAACGCGAGCGGGAGTCGTTCCTCGAACGAGTTCGGGCCGATGGAGGAACGCGCCTGCTCGAGGTGGGCGCCGGAACGGGCTTGCACGGCAAGTGGTTCGCTGATGCCGGACTCGAAGTGTTGTGCACCGACGCGTCGGCGGCGATGGTCGAGGCGTGCCGCGCCAAGGGACTCGACGCGTTGCAGATGGACTTCCTCTCGCTCGATCCGGCCGGAACGTTCGACGCGGTGTTCGCGATGAACTGCCTGCTGCACGTTCCTCCTGACGACCTTCACGCGGCGCTGTGCGCGATCCACGATGTGCTCGTCCCCGGCGGCTGGTTCTTCCTCGGCCAGTACGGCGGTTTCGAGCGCGCGTCGACCTGGGCGGAAGACGTCTACGAACCGAAGCGCTTCTTCTCGTACCTGTCGGACGATGCGCTGCTCGGTGCCGTCGCGCGCGTCTTCGACGTCGTCGAGTTCCACACGGTCGACGTCGACGGCCTCGAACCCGGTGCCCACTTCCAGGCGTTCACGCTCCGGCGTGCTTCATGAGTGCATCAGTAGAAGTCCGGCATCCACGGCGGAGCGCCCGCGAACGCAGTCGCGAGCGCGTCCAGCGCGCCGGGATCGGACGTGCGCAAGAGCCCGGCAGTCGCGAGACGCCATGGCGACGCGTACCCCGTGTACAGGCTGGAGAAGGCACCGATCCCGAGCTCGACCTCACCGTCACCCCCGCGCGTGAGCCGGCCCTCGCCTCCTTCGACGACGAGTTGCCAGGGGCCGTCGTTCCAGTCGCACAGCGGATCGGCGACGCGCACCGACACGGAGACGTTCGTCCCGGTGCCGTAACCGCGCGCCGCGATCGCGCCGGGCGCGTCGATGAGACGCGCCATCCAGCGCCACCCGTCGTGTGCGCCGAGATCCTGCTCGGGCAGCGACAACAGCAGGGAGTGGTCCGGCGGTCCGGTGATCCGGCAAGTGGGTGCGATCGAAGACGACGTGCCGACCAGGCGCCAGAGCGCCTGCTCGACTGCAGGGTCGTCGGCCATGAGCTCGGCGACCTGCAGCGTCGCGAGGTTCTCGGTCGGCGGCCAGTGCAATCGGTACCGCACGTATCCGTCGACCGCACCATTCGTGCCATCGACGACGTAGATCTGTTGGTCGGGGCCGGCGTGGACGCGTTCCCACCAGTTCGCGCTGCGATCGAGGAAGCCCGGCGAGTTCCGCGCGAACGTGTGCGTAGCACGCTTCGATCGCGCTCCGATCGGACTCGGATGCGCGTCGAGTCGGCGTTCCGCGCCCGAGCGGCAGACGTTGCAGCTCGCGCGTCGGGAGCTCGAGCTTGCCCCACGTGCCGGCGAGCTCGAAGCCGATCCTGCGGTACAGCGCGTTCGTCGCCGGGTAGAGGCCTGACAGCACGAGCCCGCGCTCGCGCAACAGGGGATAGTGCACCGCGGCAGACAGTGGACCCGAAGCCACGGCCCCGGAACTCCGGTGCGACCGCGACCGGCGAATAGCCGCCCATCGGTACGGATCGACCGCCGAAGAACTGTCCGAAGTCGCGGATGCGTGCGCACGCAACCGGTTCGCCGTCGACCCACGCCGCGCGCACGCGGTCCGCCGGCGGTCCCTGCGCGAATCTGTCGTAGTCGGCGAGCGCCCAGCCGAAGGAACGACACAGCAGTGCCCACACGGCGCGCAGCTCGTCGTCGTCCCGGGGCGCGCGCACCTCCGGCGTGGCTGCTTGGACCGATCGCACCATCCCCACGCTACGATTCCCGGTTCCCTTTCGGCGAGACATTCCCGGCCCGAGACGGTCTCGGCAACTGGAGACACGAACTTTGGAACAGCGCCCCATCGCCATCACGGGCATGCACCGCACCGGCACATCGATGGTCACCCGAGCGTTGCACGACTCCGGACTGCACCTGCTCGGTGCCGGCGCCGACGCGTTCATCGACGCGGCCGAGGACAATCCGGAGGGGTTCTGGGAGAACGCCGCGATCGTCGCCTGCAACGACGACCTGCTCGAAGCGACCGGCGGCGCGTGGGACAACCCGCCGTCGCTACCGCCGCAAGGCGCCGACGACCCGCGAGTCGCTCACCTCGTCGACGCCGCCCACGAGGCGCTCGCCGGATTGCGCGAGCTCGGCCAGAAGGAGTTGGGAACGTGGGGCTTCAAGGATCCCCGGACCTCGCTCACGGCACCGTTCTGGATGGACCTCGAGCCCGACCTGCAGTTCATGATCTGCGTTCGCCATCCGATCGAGGTCGCGCTCTCGCTCAAGCGCCGCAACCAGAACTCGTACTCCCTCGGCTTGTCGCTCTGGGAGAAGTACTACGCGACCCTCGTCGAGACGGTGCCGCGTGAGCGCCGCTTGGTGACGCACTACGACGCGTTCTTCGCCGACCCAGCGGGCGAGCTCGCCCGCCTGTGCGACTTCGCCGGGCTGGACCCCGCCGAGCCGCGAGTTCGTGCCGATCTGCGGCACCACGACATCGACGTCGGTCTCGTCGACGCCGGCGCGAGCCCGGCACTCGTCGCGTTGTACGCGGAGCTGTGTCGAGAAGCGGATGTCGCGGTGCCCGCCGAGTCACCACGCGACGAAGGGCGAGTGCGCCGGCTCGTGCTCGACGGCGCGGTCGCCCGCCAGCACGCCGCGCAGCGGCAGCAGGCGATCGAACGTCTCGAGGAACGCCTCCGCGAGAACCAGGCCGAGCACAAGGAACTGTGGGAGAAGCGCAGCCAGGAGAGCCAGCGCCGCGAAGAGGAGGCACGGCAGCGTCAAGCCGACACCGAAGCGCTCCAACGGCGGCGTCAAGCCGACACCGAAGCGCTCCAGCGGAGGCTCGTCCGGGACCTGGCGGAGATCAACCAGCGGACGCGGCGCACCGACCTTCGGGTCGAACGCGCGGTGCAAGCCGTGACGCTGCGAAGCGCGCGTCGCGCCCTCCGGCGGTGGGCCCGCCGCTCGGCGCGTCTCGGCGAGGCGAACATCGTGAAGCCGGGCAAGCGCATCGCCAAGCGCGGTGCGCGGGTTGCCGTCCCGCGCGCCAAGGTCGTCGTCGTCCCGCGCGCACGTTCAGTCGCGAAGCGACTGCCGGACCCCGCCCAAGACGTCCTGCGCCGCGGCCGTACCGCAGCGCGCGCGGCGTACGTCGCGTCGACGCGCGAACGGCGCGTCACGATCGGCGCCCAAGGCTTCGGGCGAGAAAGGTTCCGCGCCGGGCACGCGCGCCGCGCGCGGCACGACACCGAAGAACTGGCAGAGGAACTTCGAGAAGCTGGTCGGCGCGACGGTTCCCGAACGCGAGCCGTGGCTCATCTGCATGGCCGGGACACCGGGCTCGGCCCGACGCGTTGGTACGGAGGCCGGCAGCGCATTTCCGGCGGCAGCTGCGGGTGCGTCGACGCTGCCCGCGCTGGTGAACCGGTGGCGGGGCTCGGACCGTTGGGCGGGCGCCGAGGTGTCGCTCATCGCGCAACTGGAGGCGAGACGCTACGAGGGATTCCGGCGCCTCGTCGTGCCGGTACAGGCCGGACCGTGGTTCGCGCGGCGCGTGGCGCTGCGAGGGCATGTGACCAGTCGCTACGC
Organism: uncultured Actinomycetes bacterium; assembly: GCA_963841215.1. Classification (GTDB taxonomy): domain Bacteria; phylum Actinomycetota; class Acidimicrobiia; order IMCC26256; family PALSA-610; genus CAVUFH01. Next base: position 45,520 of record CAWJBW010000001.1, read on the forward strand.
GGTGCTCGCCGACAACGCCGCCGGCACCGTCTTCGACCTCGGTGCGAGGGCCGCGACGCCGGCTCGTTCCCTCCTCGGTGAGGTGGCCGAGTGCGCGGGCGCGTCAGGTGACCTCCCTGCGGTGCTCGACTGGACCGACGCCGGCGTCGCCGCCGAGCTGCCCGGAGTCACGACCTTCCGGGCGCCCGCCGGTGAGCGGCTCCCGTATCTCGACTCGAGTGTGGCCGTCGTCGTCGTCGACGAGATGCACGACGGCCGCGAGGCGGCTCGCGTCGCGTCGCAGCGCGTGATCACCGTCGGCGACACGAAGCGATCGCCGGGGGCGTCGACGATCGTGTCGGTCGACACGCGCGCCGGCGGCAACGGCGCGACACCGCACGCGCACGCGCATGCGGCAACCGTTGTCGTCTGCTCGGCCGATCCGAACGCCGACGCGGCCTGGCGGGCGGCGCTGGCCGACGCTTCGCTCGACGCCGGTGCCGAGCTGCGTTTCGGTGATCTCGATGCGGCGGCAGTCGCCGACTGCCTGCCGGCCGCCGACGTGCTGGTGCTCGTCGAGCCCTACGTCGTGCCGTTGCCCGGTGCCATCGAGCTGGCGGCCACGCTCGCGCTCGCAGATCCGACCGCCGCGGTCGCGGGCAAGACGCTGCGGGCCGACGGGCTGCTCGAATCCGCCGGCGGCACGGTGTTCCACGACCGTTCGGTCGCCTTGATCGCGAATCGCTCACCGGAAGTGAGCGCGCCCTGGCACGAGTACGTTCGGCCGGTCTGCTGGGCACCGGGTTTGGTCGCGGCCGCGAGCAGCCTCTGGGAGAGCGTTGATCGGCCCGCGGACTCCGGCGGCCGCGCGTTCGTGCGCGAATGGTGCGCAGCCGTGTGGGCGCAGGGCTCGCGCGTGGTGTACCGGCCCACCGTCATGGCGACGCGGGTCGGCGGCGACCGCGACGAACCGGTCACCCCGCTCGAGCGGTCGGCGTGGCAGCGGGTCCTCGATCTCCGACCGGCGCGTCCTGCGGATCTCGGTGACGGCGCCTGGCGCTACCTGCTCGCCCACGACGACGTCGATGCGTGCCGGGGTTGAGCCGAGTGGCGTTCCGCGGTCGCGCGACTGTGCCCGTGCGGGCATGCCCGTTTAACATCGTGCGGATCGCCGATCTCCGCGCAGGGATCAAGTCGCCGCGTTCGCGCCTTCGGCGCGCGGAGCACGGCTGCCAAGGAAGGCCTTCGAGCGTGATGGAATACGGACATCAGTTGCAGAACGACCGCTGGATCGTGGAGGCGGTGTTCCCCGGCCTGCGAGATGGCTACTTCATCGAGGCCGGCGCGTGCGGTGGCGCGAAGATGAGCGCGAGCTACGTCCTCGAGCACCATTTGGGCTGGAACGGGATCTGCGTCGAGCCCGTGGACAAGTACTTCGAAACGCTCCAACGCAATCGCAGCTGTGCGAAGGACCACCGCTGCCTGGCCGGCCGCACGGGCGACTTCGTCGAGTTCCTCTCCTACGACGAGGATCTGGCCCGCAGCGGCATCCAGTCGCTCAACAAGAACGATCTCTGGGCCGCGAAGCACGACGCGGACAGCCGCACGACGACGAAGGAGACCGTCACGTTGCACGATCTCCTCGAGCAGCATGGCGCACCGCAGACGATCGAGTTTCTCTGCCTCGACGTCGAGGGCGCCGAGCGCACGATCCTCGACGCGTTCGACTTCGACGGCGAACACCGCATCCTCGCGATCAGCATCGAAGGCAAGTCCTGCGACGACCTCCTCGAAGCGAAGGGCTACCGACAGGTGCTCAACCCGTACGCACCGCAGGAAGATCGACCACTACTTCTTGTGTGAGACCCTGGCCGAACAACGCCCCGACCTCCTGAACGCATGAACTCGATCACCCATGTAGCCGGCAGGAGTCGCGTCGCGTCGCGTGCGCGCGGCACTGGCCATGGTGCTCGTCGTGGCCGGCCTTGCGCTCACGAGCGCGCCGGCAGCCGCGCACTCGCCGCACGACGCGATCATCCACGTCGTCACGTCGCCGGACTTCGCCTCCGACAACACGGTCTTCGTGATCTCGGAGAACCGCATCATGCGGTCCACGAACGGCGGCGAGAGCTGGCAGGAGATCTTGCGGGGCATCAGCCCGAACCCGCACCTGCGCTTCGCGATCGCACCGAGCGACAAGAACGTCATGTACCTCAGCACGCGCGGTGCCGGAGTGCTGAAGTCCACCGATCAGGGACTGTCGTGGGCACGCACGAGCGCCACCTCCGAGAACACATCGCTCTCGGCGATCGCGGTGTCGCCCCAGTCGCCCGACACCGTGTTCGCGGCGGGAGCTCGTGAGCGGCCTGTTCCGGACGACCGACGGCGGCGAGCAGTGGACCAGGGTCCGCGGTCCGTTCGGCCGGGTCACCGCGTTGACGATGGCGAACGACGGCGCTCGCGTGATCGTCGGCGACGAGCAGGGGCGGATCTGGTACTCGGACGACGGTGGCGCCCAATGGACGGAGTCGACGGGCACCCCGGGTGCCTCTGCCGGCACCGCCGATCCGATCACCGCGCTTCATCGCGACCGACGGATGCCGGCGACTCGGGCGACCAAGACCAAGTGTTCGCCGGCACCGACGCGGCCACGATGTTGCTGCGTTCGGACGACGGCGGCGCGTCCTTCACGACCGTCGGCGACGGCCTGCCGGCCGGGCCCGTCAACTCGATCAAGGTCGTCCCCGGGGCCGACGACGAGGTCTGGGTGTCGATGTGGCACGGCGGCGCCTACCGCTCCACCGACGGCGGCGACACCTTCGAGCGTTCCGGCAACGGTCTGAAAACCAACCACCAGGCCGCCGATGTCGGCGTCGCGGACTACCGACACCTCGCGATCGCGACTGGCGGCAGAGACGACGATGACGGCGACGGCGCGACCGTCATGCTTCATGGGCGGCTTCGGCGGCTTGTTCCGCTCCGACGACGACGGTGCGAACTGGCGTGAGCTGCAGACCCAGTCCGAGTACCTCACCGGCCTCGACGTCTCGCCCGACTACGCCGACGACGGCACCGTGGCCGTGATGGCGTACATCAAGGGCGCCTACATGTCCGAGGACGGCGGCGAGACGTTCGACTTCAGTTCCGACGGGCTCGACGGACGAGGAGCTCGGCGACGGGAACGAGTTCGCACCGGTCCGGCGGTTGCACAACGTCGTCTTCTCGCCGGACTATGCGCAAGACGGAACGATCTTCTCCGCGGCCTGGCCCACGTTCCTCAAATCGACCGATCGTGGCCGTTCGTGGCAGCAGATCCAGGTGTCACCGCGGCCGCCCGACACGCCGCTGCGGCAGTTCGTCATCGCGGTCTCGCCCGGCTACGCGGAGGACGGCACGATCTTCCTCGGGTCGCGCCAGGGCGACATCTACAGGTCCACCGCGCGCGGCGACGAGGGCACATGGGAGAAGATCTCCAACGTCCCTGTCGGCGACCCTCGCCGACGAGCCCGTGCAGCTCGAGGTCGACCCGATCCTCGGCATCCGGTCGCTGCTCCTCCACCCGCAGTACCCCGAGCGTCGCGAGCTGTACGTGAGCACCGGCAAAGGCGTTTTCCACAGCGTCGACGACGGGATCAGCTGGACACCGACCGGGCCGACCGAGGTCGGGATGCTCTCGATGTCGCCGGAGTACGCCACGGACGGAACCGTGTACGCCGGCACCGGACACGGCCTCTCCGTGACGCGCGACTCCGGCGTCACGCTGGTCGCTCGTCGACGGCGCGCCCTTCGCCGCAACGAGCGACATCGAGGCGGTCGCGGTCGCACCCGACGGATCGGTGTTCGTGAGCGTCCTCGGTGAGGGCCTCTACCGCTCCACCGACGGTGGCCGAACCTTCGACGAAACCGGTACCGGCCTCATCGCCGAGAACAAGCTGATCGCAGACTTCACCAACCCCACCTCCCAGCCGATCCAGTTCTCGCCGACGTTCGCCGAGGACCAGACGATGTTCGCGATCGCACAACAGGACATCGTGAAGTCGACCGACGCCGGCGCAACGTGGGAGACCGTCGAGATCCCGAGCGGGCAGGACTTCCTCGAGAGTCTCCCGTCCGGCCGCGGGCGACGCGGACGGACGGATCGATCCAGCAGCGCGCCGTACATCCTCGTTCTCGCCGGCGTGGTCGGCATCATTCTCCTCGGCGCGTACCTCTGGTCGAGGCGGGGTCGCAATCAGGGACTCGGCGAGAGCGGTCCGCACGACGAAGGCGCCGATCCGGACGACGACCCCGCCCCACCGGCGCTCGAGACCACATCCGGCGCACGCGAATGACCCGCCGGCGCGTGCTCGTCGTGCACACGCGGATGCCGGCGTTCGATCGCGACCGCGGCTCTCAAGAGATCGACAACTCGATCCGGTTCCTGCTCGACGCCGGATGGCAGGTCACCTTCCTCGCGCGCGAAGGCCAAGGCGTCGCCGAGGAGCGTCACGCGCAGCGGCTCCGCAATCTGGGTGTTGCGACCTACGCCGGGTTCGACTGGGCGGAGCGGCTGCTGCGGTCGAACAGCTTCGACCTCGCACTCGTCGCGTTCTGGGAGCTGGGGGAGCGTGCTCATCCCGCTCATCCGCAAGCACTCACCGGACACGCGCGTCGTCATCAACTCGATCGACGTGCACTTCCTGCGCCTGGCACGGCGTGCGCTCGTGCAGGGCACGCAGCTCGATGCCACGTACGGCGATGCGACCGCACGCGAGCTCAACACCTACAGCAGCGCCGACGCGGTGATCGCCGTCTCCGAACGCGAGTGCTCGCTGCTCGGCGACTTCCTCGGCGAGGACCGCGTCTTCGCGATTCCGCTGTCGGAGCAGGTGCCAGCGATCGACCGTCCCGCTGGCCGACCGGCGGGGAATGCTGTTCGTCGCCAACTTCCGGCACGAGCCGAACAAGGAAGCCATCGAGTACCTGTGCGCGGAGGTGCTGCCGCTCGTCGACCGCGTCCTGCTCGAACAGCACCCGGTGCGCGTGATCGGCAACCGGCTCGCCGAAGCCGAGCCTCGACATCGACGAACGCACGCCGGGCGTGCAGCTCGTCGGCTGGGTGCCCGACGATCACGCCCTACCTCGAACAGTCGCGCATCTCGGTCGTGCCGCTGCTGCACGGCGCGGGGGTGAAGGGCAAGGTGCTGCAGTCGATGATGGCGTACACGCCGGTCGTGACCACACCGGTCGGCGCCGAAGGGCTCGACCTCGTGAACGGGGTGCACGCGCTCGTCGGGACCGACGCCGCCGATCTCGCGGCCGGCATCACCCGACTTCTCGTGGACGACGAGCTGTGGACCCGCGTCGCGGACGCCGGCGCCGACCACATGGACGCCCGGCACAGCCTCGAGCTCGTTCGGACCCGTTTTCTCGACGTCGTTGCGCAGGTGATGCAGCGCCCGGCCCGCACCCATGGCGGAAACCGGGGCGGCATGACGGTCGCCGCGGGCGACGGCACGCGCCGACGCCATCCGCCGCCGCGTCCAGATGATCGCCGCGCCGGGTGCGGTCGTCCTCGTCGCGACGGCAGGGGAGTCGATCGAGCTCCGGGGCCAGCGTGAGCGTCGCAGTTCGTCGAACCGCCCGACGGACCGGCCGGGATCGCCCGGCTCGAGGCGCAGCGTGAGCAGGGCGCCGCGTACCTCGTGCTCCCGAAGCCCGCGTTCGCGTGGCGTCACACGCTCCCCGAGCTCCACCACCACCTCGAGGAGACCACCCGGCGCGTGCACCAGGACGAGCACCTGATCGTCTACGACCTGCGCCTCGCGCGATGCGGACCCGATCCTCGGCGCAGCCGACACGCGGCCCCGGCGCGTGCACGTGCTCGGGACCTACGCACCCGACCGCACCGGGCCCGCGGGCGCCGTCGTCGCCGAGCTCGCCAACAGCCGCCACGACGTGCACCAGACGTGGCGCTCCGCCACCGAGCCGCCGCCCGCCCCCGACACATCCGACGCCGACGCACCGACGCCGACTTCCCCGATCCGGACTACCTCGTCTACGTGCGCGACGACGCCATCCTGCCGAGCCGGTTCCTCGATGATCTCGTCGCCACCCAGGCCCACCTCGACGTCGATCGCGTGCAGCCGACACACATCAGCGGACCTGCGAGCGGACCGCCGATCATCGAACGCCACAAGGGTGTCATCGCCCGCGAGGTCGCGGCGCCCGACGCCGCTGCCCGTGCTGTCGGTGCGCGCCGGGGCCGACCCCGATGGCCCGGTGGCGCTTCTCGACCGCGTGAACGTGGGACTTCGCGCGCCGGTGCATGCGACCGAAGATGCCATCGACGCCTTTTCGCACGTGTCGCACGGTGTGGGTGCGCGGCACCGACGGTTCGATCGTGCGCTACGACCGCCCCGAGCCGGAGGGCGTTCCGCGCATCAGTGTCGTGATGGCGACGTACGAGCGCGGCGACCTGTTCCGCGAGTCGCTCCTCGCATTCGTCGAAGCAGACACTGAACCGATCCGAGTACGAAGTCGTGCTCGTCGACGACGGGTCCAGCGACAGCTCGCTCGACGCGATGCTGGACGAGTTCGCCGAGCAGCTCCAGGTCACCGGTGTCCGCATCGAGCACGCGGGTCGCAGCGCGGCGAAGAACATGGCGATCCTTCTCGCCCGGGCGCCCGTGGTACTGATCTTCGACGACGACGACCGGCCCGCGCCCGACTACCTCGAGCGACACGTCCGCGCGCACGACGCGCGCCCCGAGCCCGGGGTCGCGATCCTCGGCCACACCGACTGGGCGCCCGAGGTCGAACCGACCGAGGTCATGCACTTCGTCACCGACGTCGACCGGTTGATGTTCGCCTACGAGCGTTTGGGCCACGGCCAAGAGCTCGACTGGCGCGGCTTCTGGGAAGGCCGGATCTCCTGCAAGCGCGCGCACCTCGTCCGCCACGCATTGCACGATCAGCGCATCAACTACTCGATCGACGTCGAAATGGGTTGGCGACTCGCGCCGCACGGCCTGCGCGTCATCTACGACACGACCGCGGTGAGTGTGATGGCGCGTCCGCTCGACACGGAGACGTTCTGCACACGCATCCAGGCCAAGGGTCGCGCGCACGCAGCCATTGCCGCGCTGCATCCCGGAACCGACATCGCCCGCCAATTCAAGATCGACGCTGCCCTCGAGCTCTGGGAGAAGCAACGATCGCGCCAAGGCGAGCTGCGCCGCCGGGTCGCGTCGCTCGAGGCTCGCGTCGGCCGAGACGAGCGTGAAGCGGCAGACGCGCGGGACCAGAAGGTGATCTCCGAGCTGCACGTCGCGTACCGGCAGCTGTTCAAGCTCCTGCACGCCAAGGGTGTCGCGGAAGCCACCGGCCGCCTCGACCGAGAGCGTGTGGTGGCGGAGCCCGCGCGCCGCGGTCCCGCCGGCGGGACCCTGCCATCACACCGAAGCGGCCGCGGCCACCGACCGACGGTGCCACGCGTCGATCGCTCGCCGCCGGAGCTCGCGTACGACGGGTCGCCGGCCGGCGCCTCGGCCACGCCGGCACTCAGCATCAGCATCCCGGTGTGGAGCCGCAGCCCCGAGCTCGCCGCGATGGCGGTGCGGACGATCGACCGGATCTGGGAGGTTGCGCGCGTCCCGACCGAGGTCGTCGTCGTCGACAACGGTTCGCCGCTACGAGACCCGGCTGGCAGCCAAGGTGTACCGCTATCCGGAGAACACCGGCGTGTCGGCCGGTTGGAACACCGGCATCCGCTTGTCGGGCGCCGATGCGTTCGTCGTGCTCAACAGCGACTGCATGGTCGAACCCGGTTGGGACGAAGCGCTCTACGAGGCGGCCACAGACGGCCGCCGCATCGCGTTCCCGTACACCGACCACGACGACGGCAACGGCTTCACGATGCCCGACCAGGCCGGCACCGCGGGCTGGTGCTTCATGATGACGCGCGCGGTCCATGACGAGATCGGCGACTTCGACGAGTGGTTCAGCCCGGCCTTCGGCGAGGACACGGACTACTGGCACCGGGCCTGGCAGCTCGGCATCGAGCTCACACCGGTGCCCGCGGCACGGGTCGTGCACGCTCGCCGCACCACCGGCGGCAAGGACTCGCAGAGCGAGTGGCTGCTCCTGTCGCACCGGTACAAGTACGGCTGGAAGCACGACGTCGAGCCGTTACGGGCACCGCCGTACTACAACCGGGAGATCGTCGAGTACCACGGTTCGTTCGAGGTCCGCGGAGATGAACGATGACGGACGAGAAACGCCCGGATCGGCGCCCGGGTGTTCTGCATCGGATTGAACAAGACCGCGACGTCGTCGTTCCACGAGGCGATGACGATCCTCGGGTTCGAGAGCCTGCACCACGGCGGGCCGGAGGTCGAACAGAAGTTGACTGCCGCGATCGAGGAGAAGGTGCCGCTCCTGAAGTACCTCGATCCGCGCTACGACGCCTTTTCCGACATCGGACAGCTCAGCCGGCGGTTCATGATGCTCTACACCCAGTACCCCGGCAGCCGGTTCGTCCTCACCGTTCGTCCGCGTCGAACAGTGGCTCGACAGTCGGCGGCGGCATGTCGAGAACAACATCCGTCTCAAAGCGGCGGGCAGCTACGACGGCCGCTTCATCGTCGTCGAGGAGGAGAAGTGGCGACGCGAGTGGTCCGACCACCTCGACAAGGTGCATGCGTTCTTCGAGACGCGCGACGGCCTGCTCGAGATCGATTTCACCGACGGTCCGGGGTGGGGTCCGCTGTGTGCGTTCTTGCAGCTCCCGCAACCGGACGTGCAGTTCCCGTGGGCGAATCGCGACAAGCGCTCGCGCCAGTAGCGTCGGGTTCGTGAGCGCGACTGCACCCCGATCGCGCCGGCGGCGGGTCTTCGGTCTCGGACTGAACAAGACCGGCACCTCCTCGCTGCACGAGGCGCTCACGATCCTCGGCTACGAGAGCCTCCACTGGGGCGGCCCCGAGATCCGGCGCAAGGTGGAAGCCGCGCTCGAGGCGGGCGTGCCGCTGCTGTCGAACCTCGATCCGCGCTACGACGCCTTCTCCGACATCTTGGCGCTCAGCACCAACTACGCGCGCCTCGACGTGCAGTACCCGGGCAGTGGATTCGTCCTGACCGTCCGACCGGTCGACGCTTGGATCGACAGTCGGAGGCGGCACGTCGAGCGGAACATCCGTTTGCACGAGCGAGGGGAGTACACGGGCACGTTCCTCGTCGTCGACGAACCTGCGTGGCGCCGCGAGTGGGCGGAACACGTCCCCGCCGTGCGCGAGTACTTCGCGGGCCGCGACGACCTCCTCGAGCTCGATGTCACGGCCGATCCGGGGTGGGAATCGCTGTGCAGCCTCGTACGCGTCGACGTGCCCGATGTGCCGTTCCCGTGGGAGAACCGCGATCACGTGCCCGCGCCGGATCGCTGCTGAGCGGATCCCTCCGGGAAGTCCGTACGCGACGATGCCACCGTTCGGATTGGCGGGCGCGGCAAAGAACCAGAACCCGTACGGCACGAACACCTGGCCTCCCGACACCGAGATGCCGCCCCCGAGGTCGGCGCCCGGAGTGTCGGACCACAGGATCGCGCCGGTCGCCGCGTTCAGGGCGTAGACGGTGCCGGTGATCGTCGGCTGGTACACGACGCCGTTGGCGTAGGTCATCGCGCCGAACGTCGCTGACGGCAGCGATCGTTGCCACACCGTGGCGCCGGTCGCGGCGTCCAGCGCGAACGTGGTCGACCGGTTGTTCGGGTCGTGGAAATTGACGAGGTTCGACCACTGGTTCGACGCGAGATAGATGCGACCGGCGTTGTACGCGGCCGTGGTCATGATCCCGCCGAGGTGGCTGCCGGTGGGAAGGTGCTCGGGCCCACACGTCGCTTCCGTCGTCGCGGTCGAAGACCGCGTAGACACCCGCCTTGTCTCCGACCCCGACGACGTCCTGGTTGCCGATGCGGAACAAGTTCGGCGCCGCGCCGAGGTCGGCATCGGGACCCTGGGGCGCTTGGCCGAAGATCGTGTACACGTCGTCGGCGGTGAACTGACGAATCCACCGAACTGCGCCGGTCGCGTACTCGATCGCCATGAGCGCGTCGCCACGCGGTGACGCCGGTGGCTCGTACGTCTGCCCGGTGCCGATGTAGAGCAGGCCGCGGCCGCTGTCGACCGCCGCGGACGACCAGACCGAGACGCCCGCGCCCTGTTGGGCGTTGTTCGCCGTGGTGTAGACGCGCCACCGTTCGACGCCGGTGTCCGCGTCGAGCGCGACGATGCTGCCGCGGAACGTGTAGTCGGGCTTCGGGATCGCCAGCTCGACCGACGCGACACCGACGACGATCATGTCGTCGACCGCGATCGGCGACGAGAAGATGCGCGTGTTGGGGTGCGGATCGAGATCGCGCGACCACACCGGTACTCCGGTGGCGCTGTCGACCGCGTGGAGGTTGCCCGCGCCGTCGCCGACGTAGACGCGATTGGCGTGGAGGAGCGGGGAGTCGTCGATCACCGTGTTGGTGAGCTGGCGGGTCCAGATCGCCGTACCGTCGGCCGCCGAGACCGCGCGCAAGGTGCCGTCCCAGTTCCCGAAATAGACCACGCCGCCGAACACGGCCGGCGTGCTCGTCGAGCCGTCGGTGCCGGGCACGCGCCACAGCTCCTCGAGCTCGTCGACGTTCGCCGGTGAGATGGTGGACTCGAGCGCGGCAGCACGGGTGTTGGACGCGTCGACTGCCGTACGAGAGCCAGCAGCCCGACGCGACGACACTCAGCACCGCGACGAGCACGCCCGTTCTCAAGATCCGCACGCGGCCCGTCGTCCGATTCCCCTCGATCATCGTTCCCCCTTGATCATCGTTCCGCTTGATCATCGAAGTGTCTTGGCGGCTCCCCGATGGAACACGTCAGTCGTCGTCCACGATCAATGCGCCACCGAGCCCGTACGCGCCGCCCATCGCTGCGTTCGTCGCCCCGAAGAAGGAGACGAGCACGATCTCGTCGTTCTCGACGGCGAGATCCTCGATGCCTGCGAACACTGCGGTCGCCGTGGACGTGCCCGGCGCGAAGGTCACGGTGCCGGTGCCGCCGACGAAGTCGAGACCGTCGGCGGCGGTCCAGCCGTAGGTGACGTACGTCGCCGTGATCGGGAGCGTCGATGTGCGCGTCAGCGTGAGTGGTATCGCGATCGGCTTGCCTTCCTCGACGGCAGTCGTGCCCGGGATGACCGAGACGGGCGCGAGCGCGCCGACGATCTCGAGCCGAGGGAACGTCAGCCCGTTGCGGGCGTCGGTGATCGGGACGCCGGCGAGCCGGAACCGGCGGAGGATCTGGGTGACGGAGTCGCCGGGGTACAGCTGTCGTGCGAGCGCGAACGCGCCGGCGACGTGCGGCGTCGCCATGGAAGTGCCGTTGAAGTCGGCGTAACCGCCACCCGGAACCGACGAACGGATGGCGCTCCCGGGTGCCCACAGCTTCATCATCGACGCCGAATTGGAATAGCTCGCGACCGTGTCGGACTTGGTGGTCGCACCGACGGCGATGGCGCTGGAGATGCATCCCGGTTCCGAGATGCCGGACGCCGTCGAGTTGTTACCGGCGGCGATGACCGTCGCGACGCCGATCGAACGCAGGTTGTCGATGGCAGGCTTGAGCACGTTGGCGTCGCAGTACGACGAGTACACGAGGCCGCCGATGCTCATGTTCACACTGGCGACGCGCAGTGATGCGGCGACGTCGTACACGTGCTCGAGGCCGGCGAGCATGTCGCCGTTCAGCGCCAACGCGCACGGACTCGGCTTCCCGAGCGCGGCGCAGATCGGGTCGGTGAACCGCGAGAACACCTGTACCGCAACGAGCTTCGCGGCGGGCGCGACGCCGGTGAACGGAGCCCCCGCGGCCGGCCCGCCCACTGCGATACCCGCGACGTGCGTCCCGTGCCGGCAGTCGTTCGGTGCGTACGTGCACGGCGCCGCCGCGCCGGCGCCGAGTTGCGACACCTGTCCGTTCGGGCACGTAGCGATCCCGCTGAAACACGACTCGTCGACGACCTTGCCCGCGAGGTAGGGATGGGTGGAGTCGATGCCGGTGTCGAGGACCGCCACCGCGCTGTCCGCTTCCGGAAATCCCTGCCGCCTGGGACGCGGTGGCGCCGACGAGAGGGGTGCTCTGCGGCGTCGGCGATCGCCATCGGACGGTCCACCTCGACCGACACGACGCGTGGGCGATCGACGGAGCGCGGCGATGGTCGCCGGGGGGACTTCGAGCGCCACGTACGGCACCGAGTGATACCGATGGACCACTTGCCCGCCGTTGTCGTTCACGATGGCCTCGACGGCGTCGCTGCCCGTGTCGATCGCCGTGCGTTGCCGGGCACCTTCGGCCGCGGAGAGGTCGGAGAACGCCCGGTTCGGGGTGCGAAGCGTCACGATCACTCGCACGCTGCCTCCGGCCGCGGTGGCCCGGTATCGCCGACGTCGCCGACCGGATCACCGGGCCGCAGATTCCGCCGAGGCCGGCGGTGCGAACAGTCCGAGACAACCGACGAGGAGAACACAGACGATGCCGCGCCGCATTGAAGAAGGCTCCTCGATCGGGACCGGCGCACGCTAACGCTTCCGTCGCCGCCGAGCACGCCCGAACCGTCCTCGCACCGATTACCGTGACCCGCCGTGCTGCACGACGCCGACCAGCCGGCCCGTCCGCTGCGCGTCGCGATCATCGGTGCCGGGATGGCCGGCATCTTGAGCGGCGTGAAGCTGCACGAGGCCGGGATCCACGACTTCACGATCTACGAGAAGGGCGACGCGCCCGGCGGAACGTGGCGCGAGAACACCTACCCGGGTCTGGCGTGCGACGTGCCGTCGCACCTGTACAGCTACTCCTTCGCACCGAACCCGGAGTGGAGCCACCGCTTCTCGCCCGGCGAGGAGATCCAGCAGTACTTCCTCGGCGTCGCCTCGGAGTTCGGCCTCGACGCGCGGACGCGCTACGGCGATGCGGTCACGCGATTGCCGCTTCGTCGACGGCCGTTGGCACATCGAGACGGCCGAGGGCCACCACGACGACGTCGATGTCGTCATCGCCGCGACCGGAGTGCTCCACCATCCCCGATATCCGGACATCCCCGGCCTCGAGTCCTTCGAGGGCTCGATGTTCCACAGCGCGCGGTGGGACCACGACGCGAAGGTCGACGGCACGCGTGTCGGCATCATCGGGAACGGGTCCACCGGTGTGCAGATCACGACTGCGCTCGTCGATCGGGTCGAGAAGCTCTCGCTGTTCCAGCGGACCGCGCAGTGGATCATGCCGCAGGAGAACCCGGCCTACACGGACGAACAGAAGGTGTCGTACCGCAACGATCCGCGCCAGCTCCAGGAGATGCACGCGCACTTGAGCGAGATGTTCGGCATGTTCGCGATGGCGGTCGTCGACTCGAACTCACCGCAGATCAAGGTGGTCGAGGACATGTGCCTCGCGAACCTCGAGGAGAGCGTCCGCGACCCCGAGCTGCGGGAACGTCTCCGGCCCGATTACCGCGCCGCGTGCAAGCGACTCGTCGTGTCGCCCGGCTTCTACGACGCGATCCAACGCTCGAACGCCGAGCTCGTGACCGAGGGGATCGAGCGCATCGAACCGGCCGGCGTCCGGACGCGAGACGGTCGCCTGCACGAGCTCGACGTCCTCGTGCTCGCCACCGGCTTCCAAGTCTCCGCGTTCACGCGCCCGATGAACGTGGTCGGGACGCGGCGGCCGCTCGCTCGACGACGAGTGGTCGGAACGACCGCTCGCGTACCTCTCGATCTCGGTTCCGGGCTTCCCGAACTTCTTCATGTTGAACGGTCCGAACGGACCGGTCGGCAACTTCTCGCTCATCGAGGTCGCCGAGTTGCAGTTCGACTACATCATGCAGCTCATCGAGCAACTGCGCGCCGGGTGTCGCGAGATCGAGCCGAAACGCGAGGCGATGGAAGCGTTCGAAGCCGAGCGGGTGGCGGCGACGAAGGGCACGATCTGGGCCACGGGCTGCCGGAGCTGGTACCTCGACGACCGCGGTGTCCCCGCGTCGTGGCCGTTCACGTTCGCCCGGTTCCGGGCCGAGATGGCGGCGCCGGATCCAACCGCCTACGCCACCGCTCGGTAGCACTGTCTGTCGCGTGGTTCCCGATTCCTGAGTACGGTCCCGGGATGGCCGACGACGACCTGCACGACTTCGAACGCGACCAGTTCACCCACGACGGCAAGACCCGCACGGTGTTCCGGCAGGGGACCGGCCCGGCCGTCATCGTCATCGCCGAGATGCCGGGCATCACACCCAAGGTTCTCGAATTCGCGCGCCGCGTCGTCGCGATCGGATGCACGGCCGTGTTGCCACACCTCTTCGGCACCCCGGGTCGCGATCCGAACGCGCGCAGCTCGACCCGTGAGCGCATCGGCGCCGCCGGCTATGGGCTCTCGTCGATGGTGCCGGCGTGCATCAGCCGGGAGTTCGCGGTCCTGGCGCTCGGGAAGACCTCGCCGGTCGTGTCGTGGCTCCGCGCGCTCGCCGCATCCGAGCACCAGCGGGCGGGCGGACCGGGCGTCGGCGCGATCGGTATGTGCTTCACCGGCGGTTACGCGCTGGCGATGGCCGCCGACCCGGTGTTGCTCGCGCCGGTCCTCTCGCAACCGTCGGCGCCGTTCGCGGTCTCGAAGCGGCGGAAGGAAACGATCGACATCTCGCCCTCGGATCTCGCCGCGGTGCAGCAACGCTGCGCGCACGAGAATCTGACCGTGCTCGGCCTGCGGTTCAAGGGGGACCGGTTCGTTCCGGCCGAGCGTTTCGAATTCCTCCGCGAGCAACTCGGGAGCGCGTTCGTCGCGATCGAGCTCGACGATGACGCCGCCAATCCCGACGCGATCATGTCGCCACATTCCGTGGTGACCGAACACCTCATCGACGATCCCGGGCAACCGACGCGCGACGCGCTCGATCGCGTCCTCGACCTGTTCCGGACGAGACTTCTCGGAGTCGCATAGCCACGGCCCGATCATGATCGCCACCGGAGCAGTCGGCCGGATCCTCACGAGCCGGGGGATCCGCGGTTTCGCCGACGGCTTCGTGAGCGTGCTCCTCGCGCAGTACCTCGACGCACTCGGTTTCTCGCCGTTCGAGGTCGGGGCGATCGTCACCGGCACGCTGCTCGGCTCGGCTGCCCTCACGCTCACGTTCGGTCTGACCGCGCACCGATACCAGCTCCGCACCCTGCTCGTCGCGGCGAGCGCGCTCATGGCCGCGACCGGCCTCGGCTTCATGACCTTCACGTGGTTCTGGCCGTTGCTCGTCGTCGCGGTGCTGGGGACGCTCAACCCCTCGGCCGGTGACGTGAGCGTGTTCCTTCCCGCCGAGCAGGCGTACGTCGCCGAGGAGGTCGTCACCGAGCGCCGGCCGCACGTCTTCGCGCGATACAACGTCGCTGCCGCCTGGGCCGGCGCGCTCGGTGCGCTCGCGTCCGGGTTGCCCGAGGTGATCGCCCGGCGCGCCTCCTGGGATCCGACGCTGACGCAACGGTTGTCGTTCGGCGTCTACGTCGTCGCCGCGCTCGCGATCCTGGTCGCCTACCGGCGTCTCCCGTCGAAGCGCCACGTACCTGCGCCGGCGAGCTCGGACGCGAGCGCACCGAGCGCACCGAGCGCGCCGCGCGGCGGCCTCGGGAGCTCGCGCCGAATCGTGTTGGAGTTGTCGGCGCTCTTCAGTCTGGACGCGGCCGGCGGGGGATTCGTCGTGACATCGCTGCTCGTGCTCTGGCTGCACCTGCGTTTCGACATGTCGGCCGGAATCACGGGTGCGGTCTTCTTCGCCGCGGGAGTGCTCGGCGGCTGCTCGCAGTTCCTCGCACCGCGTCTGGCGGCCCGCTTCGGCCTCATCCGGACGATGGCGTTCACGCACATGCCGGCGAACGTCCTGCTGGCGTGCACTGCGTTCGCGCCCAACGCGGCGATCGCGGTCTCGATGTTGCTGGCGCGGGCGCTGCTGTCGCAGATGGACGTCCCGGCGCGCCAGTCGTTCGTGATGGCCGTCGTCCCGCCCGAGGAGCGGGCCGCAGCGGCGAGCGTGACGAACGTGCCGCGCAGTCTGGCGGCGGCGACGACGCCCCTTCTCGCCGGAATTCTGCTCGAGCGCACGACGTTCGGCTGGCCGTTGCTCATCGCCGGCGTCACCAAATTCGTCTACGACGCGCTGCTGCTCTTCCTGTACCGGGACGTCCCCGAGCGCGCCGGCGCCGCACGCGCCCGCCGCGGATAGGGCCCGCCGGAGGTCACGGCCGAATGGCACATACGCGGACCGCCGGCGGCGCTGCCGCGCCTGCGCCTCGCGTTTGGCCTGCGCCGGTCAGGAATGCGGCCATGCGCGCGCCTTCCCGTTCGATCGCGCGGGCGGCGCGTTTGGTGACGTACGAGAGATGCTCGACGACGATGGCGCCGGGGTTCCCGCCGGACGCGCGCTCTCGGTACCACGTTGCCGCAAGCCTTCCGTCGACCAGCACGGTGCCCTGCACCTTGGTTGCGCGCCCGGCTTCGCCACGAGCTGCGTCGGGCACGAACCGGGACCGGTCGGCGTGCGACAGGAGCGCGTTGTCGTACTCGGGGAGGAAGCGCACCGGTGCCTCGACGTCGCCGGGCGGCCGCGGCGCATCGGGCAGATCGAAGAGCTCCCGGCCGCGCTCGTCACGGAAGCGGCGCAGTTGTGGGCGCAGCCGTTCGACGACTTCGCGAAGGCCGGTGAGGTGCGACCACGCGGCGACGTCGGCGACGGTCGCGGGACCAAAGGCCTGGAGATATCGCAGCACGACGTCGTCGACGCGGGACGCGGCGGCGAGTGGACGCCCGACCCAATGTTCGAGCGGTGTCGTCGCGACCTGACCCGAACGACCCCAGAGCCCGCGTGGCGGGACCTGCACCAGCGCCAGCTGGTTCCGGCACGCGTAGGCGAGGGCAGCCGCGTCCAGGTCGGGAAAGCGCTCGCCGAGCGCGGCGCGCAGCTGCGTGCCCGTTCGGGGTTGCTTCCTCGAGCAGGCCGCGCGCGTACGCGAGCACCTCGTCGATGTCGACGCCGGCGAGCGGAGGCCCGAAGTCGCGATGTCGCGCCAACTCGCGGTTCAACACCGGCTGCATCAGCGGTCGGAGCTGCAGTGCGTCATCGACGGTGAGGAGATGCAGGGTCGAGCGCATCGCGGCGATGCGAACGAGCGAACGATCGAGGATGCAACGCGAAACCGCTTCGGGATCGAACGGCTCGAGCCTCGACCACAGCGCCAGGTAGGGATTCGAGGGAATTTGCGCCTGGAGTCCCACGAGTTGGTGCACGGCGTCGATGACGCCGAGCGGCACCCGCTCGAGCAGGAACTGACGGGCAAGGGTCGCGCGGCCGAGCGCGCGCGTGTCGAGGACGTCGTCGGGCATGCCGTCATTGTGCTGGCCCTCATTGTGCTGGCGTCATTGTGCCGGCGATGCCCCTGCGCAGGCACTGCCGCGATCCGGCCGTAGGCTGGGGACACACGACTGGAGGAGCAATGGCGAACGGAGTGATGGAGCGGGGCCTCAAGCAGGCGGAGGCCGAGCGCGCCGAAGACGCCGCCGGGTGGGCCGCACCCGCAGCCGCGACCGCGACGGTGCCGGACGCGATCACGCCCGACACCGTGAGCGAGTGGACGCCTGCACCGCCGCGCGCCGGCGTCGAAACGATGACGATGCGCGGCGTCGCGTCGGCAACCGGCGTGCTGCTCGTGCTACTGATCGCCGCCGGCGCCGTCGGTTGGAACCTGGTCGACACGGAGGCGACCGGACAAATTCGGTTCCCGGGCTGGCTCCTCCTCCCGCTCTTCGCCGCCGTCGGCGTCGCCTTCCTCACGATGTTCAAGCCGGAACTGGCGCGCTTCACCGGGCCGATCTATGCGCTGCTGGAAGGGCTCGTGCTGGGTGCGATCTCGCGCGTCTACGAGGAAGCATGGGACGGCATCGTCTTGCAGGCCGTCGCCATCACGGTCCTCGTCCTCGGTGCGATGGCGTTCCTCTACGCGACGCGGATCATCAAGGTCACCGAACGGTTCCGCCGCATCGTGATCGGGGCGACGCTCGCCATCGTGGTCTTCTACGTCATCTCGATGTTGCTCTCGATCTTCGGCGCGTCGGTGCCCCTCATCTGGGACGCAGGTCCGTTCGGAATCCTGTTCAGCCTGTTCGTGTGCGGGATCGCGGCATTCAACCTCGCACTCGACTTCGACCTCGCCGAGCGCGGCGTCAAGTCGGGTCTCCCCAAGCAGTTCGAGTGGTTCTGTGCGTTCGCCCTGACCGTCTCCCTCGTCTGGCTCTACCTCGAGGTGCTACGGCTCTTGGGCAAGCTCCGCCAGTGAACTGAGAGGCCCCAGTGCTTCCGTCGCCGTCCGCGCCGCTTCTCATCGGGCGGGAAGCGCAGCTGACCCTGCTGCGCGACTTCCGTTCGCGTGTACCCGCGGGCACCGGCGGCGCCTTGCTCGTGCGCGGTGACGCCGGCGCCGGGAAGACGCGCCTGGTCACCGAGCTCGCGACCGAGGCGCGCGCCGGCCGGCGTCGTGATCCATGCCGGAGGCTGTGTCGCACTCGGGGATCAACCGCTGCGCCACGCGGCGCTGATCGAGTTGCTGCGCAGCGCCCGGCACCATGGTGCGGGCGCGGGAGCGAACCTCGAAGCGATCGGCGCGCTCCCGACCGAGCAGATGCTCGAGCGCATGCTCGCGCTGGTCGACACCGTCGCGGCGCCACATGCCGCCATCCTCGTCTTCGAAGATCTCCACTGGGCCGACCGGGGGACATGCGAGATCCTGACGGTGCTCGTCCGCCACGTCGCGGGCCGGCCTGTCGGTCTCGTCATGACGTGTCGGGAGGAGGTGCCGCGAGACCATCACGTGCGTGCCTTCCTCTCCGAGCTGTCCCGCTCGCAGTTGGTCACGCCGATCGCGGTGCCACCCCTCACGCCGGCAGAAGGCGCGAGCCTGATCACCGCACTGCTGGGCGAGGTCGACGCCATCACGGTGGCGCGCGTGTTCGAACGGTCGGGTGGGAGCCCGCTCATCATCGAAGAGCTCTGCGCGCAGAGCGCCACCGCGGTGGGCAACGAGGTGCACGGCCCGATCCGCGAGATCCTGCTCGGTCGCTTCTGGCAGCTCTCGGATGCCGCGCGCGACATCGTCGCGCGCGGTGGCCGTCGCGGGATCTCCGGTTGTCGAGCAGCACCTCAGGACCGTGGTCGATCTCGACGACAGGGCGTTCGCCGCCGCGCTCCGAGAGGCGTTGGATCTGCGGGTGCTCGCACGGGCCGACGCGGCGATCACGATGCGCCACGTCCTGATGGGCGAAGCCGTGTACGGGGACCTCCTGGCGCTCGAACGGGTACAGGTGCATGCCCGATGGGCGGCCACGTTGTCGGATGCGCCGGCGGCGCTCGTCGCGCACCATTGGTACGAGGCCGGCGACGACGAGCGCGCCTTCGACGTGGGGCTGGTCGCGGCGCGTGAGGCGACGCACGCAATGGCGTTCGACCTTGCCCACCGCCAGTACGCGCAGGTCCTGTCCCTGTGGGATCGCGTCGAGGAGCCGGCGGAACGCGCCGGCGAGGGACGCTCCGACATGGCGCTGCACGCGGCCGAAACCGCGAACTGGGCCGGCGACCCCGCCAACGCGGTCGCGGTCGTCGACGAGGCGCTGGCAGTCGTGGAACGGGCCGAGCGCGAGCCACGCGAGGAACGCGACGAGGCGATGGCGAGCGTCCTGCTCGAGCGGCGGGCGTGGTATCTCTTGCGGCAGGGTGCGAACGACGCCGCCCGCAAGGCGTATGACGCGGCGTTGGCCGCGCTGCCCGAGACCGCTGATGCCGCGACTCGCGCCCGGGTGCTCGCGGGCAGTGTGCGCGCGTGGGAGCGGTCGGCCGAGTACGACCGTGCGCTCACGCTGGCGCAGGAAGCCGTCGACGTTGCCGTGTCCGGTTCGGTCGCCGCCGAGATCGGCCCGGCCCAGTACATGCTCGGGCGCGTCCTGCTGGCCCGCGGCGACATCGACGACGCGATCGCGGAGCTCGAGGGCGCGGCGGCCTCCGCCGAAGACATCCTCAACCCGGTGCTGCTCGCGATCGCGCGCCTCGAGCTCGGCGATGCGTACGCGCGTCAGGGCCGCCTCGGCGACGCGGTGCCCGCGGCGCTGGCGTCGGCGGCACGACTGCGCGCCCGCGGTGACCTCGAACCGCACGCGCTGCTCGCAACGGCGGCGGCCGGTGCCCTGTTGCACCGTCTCGGACGTCCCGCCGAAGGACGCGTGCTCGCAACCGAGATCCTCGATACGGCTCGTGCCCCGGTGATCGTGGCGATCGGTCACCTGCTGGCCGGAGCGTTCGACGTCGAAGCCCTGCGCCTCGCGAGCGGGCGTGAGCACCTGGAGACGGCCCGCATCCTCGCGGCTTCGCTCCTCGACGGCCGGGTCGGTGCCGCGCTGGCGTCGGCTCGCACCGACCTCGCGTTCGCCGAGGGCAACCTCGAAGCGGCCGCGAGCGCCGTCGATGAAGGCATCGCCAAGGTGGAGCACTCCGGCGA
Source organism: uncultured Actinomycetes bacterium (assembly GCA_963841215.1). GTDB lineage: Bacteria > Actinomycetota > Acidimicrobiia > IMCC26256 > PALSA-610 > CAVUFH01. Next base: position 66,086 of record CAWJBW010000001.1, read on the forward strand.
CGACGAGGCGCTCGCCCACCTCTGCTTGGCCGGTCTGCGGATCGAGGCCGAACGCGATGTCGCAGCGCTCGGACGCGGATCCGAACGGTCCCGACGCCGGCGGAGCGAGACCATCGCCGAGTACGAACGGCGCATCGAGCTCGTGCTCGCGGCCAAGGACCCACGCGCCGTCCGCCACGACCTCGACGCGATCCGAGCGGCGTGGAACGCGGAACGAACCCGGCTGGACGGTGAGCACGACCCCGACGCGTGGGCCGCTGCGGTCGACGCCTGGGACACGGCCGCCTGGCCCCGCCTTGCTGCCTACGCCGCGCTGCGACACGCCGAAGCCCTCGCGCACGTGCGGGCATCGGATGCTGCACTCGCGGACGCCTTCGCGGACGCGGACGCGCGCGCCGAGGCGCTCGACAGCCCGTTGCTGCGCGCGCCGATCGCAGCGCGTCGCGACCCGCGCCGGCGTGGCCGTCACGATCACGGCCGACGTCACCGCGGCGGAAGCCGAGGATCCCCCCACGGCGCAGGAGATCGACCGGCTGACGAAGCGCGAACGCGAGGTCCTCGAGCTGGTCATGGCCGGGGCGACGAATCGACAGATCGCGACGCGGCTGTTCATCAGCGAGAAGACCGCGAGCGTGCATGTCTCGCGGATCCTCACCAAGCTGGGGGTCACGAGCCGCCAAGAAGCGGCAACCCTCGCCGGCCGGAGCCTGCGAGCCCGCCGGGCCCCGTGACGGCGCTCCCGGCGACTTCTAAGCCGACAAAGCAGACGTCTGCCCGACGCCGTGGCCCGGCCGTTCGCGGATCATCGGAGCATGACCTCGTCACCACCCGAACCAGCCGGCGAACTCCTGAACACCGCACCTGCGCTCGGCCACTGCCGCCAGTACGGCGGGCTCGTCGTGCGCACGATCCCGGCCCGGGCGCCCAAGTGGACGCGGGGCCGGGCGGCTGACGGCCGCCGCCCCGGGACCGTCGGCACGGACGACGGCTTCGACGAGTACGTCGTGGCATCACGGGCCGGTCTCCAGCTCGGCGTCGTCGGGCTCCGCGTCGACCCGGACGGCAGCGCGACGGTCTCTCCCGTGCAAGTGCACCCGTTCGCGCGACTCGCCTCGACCCGCATCGGGGTCGGCGGCGGCGGGGCCGGCAGCACCGCGGGTGGGCCGACCCGAGTCGGGCGCACGGGCACCGGCATCCAGGGCGTGCTCGTACGCGGCGCCCTGGCCGAGATCGCCCGGCGGCGCGCCGCCTGAGACGGGCGTGGCGGGCGGCGACCGCCGCCGGATCTGGTCATTCGGTAACTTTCCGCGCCCTGACCTCGATATCCCTGACTCGATATCGGGGCGAGACAGGTTGCGAAGTTGCCATGGCCTCCGACAGCACCATCGCCGAGCGAGTCTCGGTCAGCGACGCCGACCGGGCACCGGCGCGCTCCGGAGCCCGGCGCGGGCGCCGTTGGTACGTCCGTGCTCGCCCAGGTCCTCGGCATCGTGGTCGGGTTGCTCGTGGCGGCCGTCGGCGTCGAGCAGCTCCTGTACTCGAACCGCATCCTGCCCGGGGTGCAGGTCGACGGCGTCAGGGTCGGCCAGAAGACGAACGACGCGGCCCGGGATGCGCTCGCGGACCACGCGGCCACGCTCGAGTCCGAACCGATCGTCGCCACCGTCGGTGAGCAGCAGCTCACGATCGCGCCGGCCGACGTCGGTCTCCAGGTCGACGCAGATGCGACCTACGAGGCGGCCCGCGACGCCGGCCGCACGGATCTCCTCCCGTGGGAGCGGCTCGGCGCGCCCTTCGCCCGCATCGGTTCCGGGAAGGACGTCCCGTGGCGGGTCTCCTACGACACGGCCAAAGTCGACGCGATCCTCCAGCAGTGGGAGGCGCAGCAGGTGACCGGCCTCGTGCCCGGCGACGTCACGTTCGCCGGCGGGACCGTCGCCCCGGTGATGCCCGCGGTCGGCACCACGGTCGACGCGGCTGCCGCCCGCGCCCCGATCGATGCCGCGCTGCGCAGCGGAACGCGCGAACCCGTCGAACTGCCGACCAAGCCGGTGCCGCCCGTGCTCACCGACGCGGATGTGCAGGCGGTGGCCGACAGCGCGAACGCGGTGCTGTCGGCGCCGTACGAGGTGGTGACGCCGTCGGCCACGCTCACCATCACACCCGAACAGGTGGTCACCGCCCTCGGCACCACGCGCCAACCCGACGGTACCGGCCTCGCCCTCGCGGTCGATCCCGCCAAGCTCGCGACGGCAGTCGGGTCGGGAGCCGACGTGTTCGTCACCGCGCCGGTCGACGCGGGCTTCGTGGTCAACGGCGACAGCACCGTGACGATCGTCCCCTCCCAAGACGGGCTCACCCTCGATTTCAACGTCGTCGGGCCCGCGATCCTGGCCGGGCAGCGACGCGTCGAAGCGACCCTCGGACCGCTGCACCCGGTCCGGGACACCGCCTGGGCCCAAGCGCTCGGGATCAAGGAAGTGGTGGGCTCGTTCACGACCGAGCACCCGTGCTGCGCATCACGCGTGACCAACATCCACCTGGCCGCGGACCTCATGCAGAACACCGTCCTCGAGCCAGGGGAGACGTTCTCCCTCAATGACGAGGTCGGTCCGCGCACCGCCGCGCGCGGGTTCGTGTCCGCGCCCGTGTACTACCAGGGCTTCACGACCGACTTCGGCGGCGGCGTGAGTCAGCTCTCCACGACGGTGTTCAACGCCGCGTGGTGGGCGGGTCTCGAGATCGTGGCGCACCAGCCGCACAGCATCTGGATCACGCGGTATCCGGCCGGCCGTGAAGCCACGCTGAACTACGGCTCGATCGACAACAAGTTCCGCAACAACACTGCGCACGGCGCGTTGGTGCACACGTCGTACACCGGCACGTCGATCACGGTGACCATCTTCGGCGACAAGGAAGGCAAGGTGGTGCGCGAGGAGAACCGAGCGGTCACCTCGGGCACCCAGGCCGCCGGCGCACCGTTCGTCGTCGAGTTCGATCGCGTGATCGAGCAACCCAACGTGCCGCTCGTTCGCGAGCACTACCGGTGGCGCTACCAGCAGTCGAATGAGTAGGACCGGCGAGTAGGACCGGCGTCCTGCGGCGCGCGACGGCGTGTCAGAGCAGGATGATGAAGACGAGTCCGACCACTGCGAGCACGAGCAGGACGATCGCGATCGTGGCGAGCGTGGTCTTCGTCCCCGCCGACATCCCGCCCATCCCCATCACGTCGAGCACGGCTTCTCGTTCTTCGTGCTGTTCGTACGCGGCCTCGCTGCGAGTGCCGACCTTCGGCAGGTGCTGCGAGTGCTCAGGCTTTCGCGGTTTCGATCCCTTGCTGCCCATGCGCCGCAGGCTATCGGTCGAGATCCGAGGCGATAACGTCGCCGACCGTGGTCATTACGAACTTGGCTGCAGACGTCGTCGCAAGCTTGGCCGGGAACATCATCTTCGTCCTGGTGACAGCGGCTGCCATCGCACTCGTCGCAGTTCCGATCGTGCGTTCCGCCCAACGGCGTGCCTCGCGACACGACGACGGCCACACCACCTGACGGAAGTCACCAGGACACCTCGTCGCACCCTCGGTGGTCGTCCGGCTCGACCTGCAAGGTCGCATGGTCGAGGCCGTGCCGGTCTCGGAGCAGCGCGCGCGCTTCGTCGAGCACCCGGTGGGAGTCGGTGCCGACGCTGACCATCACGTGCGCAGTCGCGACCTCCATCTCCGACGTGAGCGTCCACACGTGTACGTCGTGCACGTCGACCACGTTGTCGATCGATGCGAGGTCGCGCTGCACCGCGTCGACGTCGACACCGGCCGGCGCGGCCTGCACGAGGATGCGCAACGCTTCGCGGCCGAGGCGGTACGCGCGCGGCAGGATCCACAGGCCGATCGCGGCGCCGAGCACGGGGTCGACCCACGTCCAACCCGTGACGCCCCAGAGCACCGCACCGGCGACGACCGCAACCGAACCGAGCGTGTCCGAGAGCACCTCGACGTAGGCGCCCTCCACGTTCAGGCTCTCCTTCGCGCCCGTACGCAGCAAGAAGAACGCGACCAGGTTGACCGCGAGACCGAGGATGCCGACGACGAACACCGGGACCGATGCCACCTCGGGCGCGTCCCCGATCCGGCGTATCGCCTCGTAGAGCACGTATCCCGCGACACCGAAGAGCAGGATCGCGTTCGCCAGCGCAGCCAGGATCTCGAGGCGGTACAGACCGAACGTGCGCTGGGAATGCGCGCGCGCTGACGACGCGGCCTGGATCGCCGCCAGCGCGAGACCGAGGCCGAGCGCGTCGGTGGCCATGTGACCGGCGTCGGAGAGCAACGCGAGCGAACCGGTGATGATCCCGACCACCACCTGTACGACGCCGTACGCGACGATGAGCCCGAACGCGATCAGCAGGGGGCGGCGGTGGCGCGCCCCGGCCCGGGCCGCGGCCGCACCGTGCACATGTCCGTGCGTGTGGCCGTGCGCGGGCCCCGACCCCGGTTCCGACGCCATCCCCGAACGATAAGCCCCGAACGATCAGCGGTGGACCACGTGTCATTCGCGGCCGATCAGGCCTGACCGTCGTCGCCGCTTCGACGACTCCGCCCGGTCCGGGTCAGCAGCAGCGCGCCCACCATGCCGGCGACGACCGACGCGACGAGGATCCCGATCTTGGACTCGTCCAGGAGCGTCGGATCGTCGAACGCGAGCCCGGCCACGAAGATGGCAACCGTGAAGCCGATGCCGCCGAGCGCGGCGACGCCGATGATCTGCGACCAGCTCGTGTCCTCGGGGAGGGCGCCGGCTCCGGTGCGGACCGCGAGCCACGAGAAGAGCGAGATCCCGACGAGCTTGCCGACGACGAGGCCGACCAACACGCCGTAGGTGACGCGCGACCCGAACGCATCGCCGATCGCCTTGCCGGCGAGTGGTATCCCGGCGTTCGCCAGCGCGAACAGGGGGACGATGACGAAGCTCGTCCACGGGTGGAGCAACTGCTCCAGCCACTCGACGACCGAGACCGACTCCCGCGCGAGCGTCGCCGTCTCCCGTGCGGTCTCCGGGGTCGAGATGTCGGTGAGCGCATCGACGTCGACGTACTCGCGCTGACGGATCGGGCGGGTCGGCGCGAGGAGCCCGCACGCCACGCCCACAAGTGTCGCGTGCACGCCGGCCTCGTGCAGCGCGATCCACGTCGCCGCACCGAGCACCACGTACAGGCCCATGTAGCGCACACCGCCGGCTCGGCAACCGACGATCACCCCGAAGAGGACGAGCGAGATGAGCAACGCGTCGAGATCGAGGCCGTCGGAGTACACGATCGCGATGACGAGGATCGCTCCGATGTCATCCACGATCGCGAGCGCGAGGAGGAACAGCTTCAACGACGGCGTGACCCGCGCGCCCAGGAGCCCGAGGACGCCGAGCGCGATCGCGATGTCGGTCGCGGTGGGAATACCCCAACCGCCCTCGGCCTCGGTGCCCGCGGTGATGGCGAGGTAGATCAACGCGGGAACCACCATCCCGCCGACCGCGGCGATCGCCGGCAGCGCGGCGCGACGCGGATCGCGCAGCTCTCCCTCGACGAGCTCTCGCTTGATCTCCAACCCGACGACGAAGAAGAAGAGCGTCATCAGACCTTCGTTGATCCAGCCGCGCAGCGTCAGGGACAGGGTGTGATCGCCGAGACTGATCGCGAGGTCGGTGGACCAGAGCTCCGCGTACCCCGCCTTCCAGGGCGAGTTCGCCCACAGCAGCGCGACCACCGTCGCGGCGACGAGGACGACACCACCGGCACTTTCGGTGCGCAGGAAGTCGACCAGCGGACGGATCAGCCGCGGCGACTCGGGTGCTGCCTTCGCCGGCTTCACGCGGTCGGACCGCTTCCGGGAGCTCGTCATCGAGATCTGTGCGGTGGGATCACATTGCGGCGGCGGCGGCGAGCTCGTCGTACTTGGCGGCGAGCGCACGCAGCGCACTTCCGCCGTCTCCCCGGAACGAGGGCCCGTGCATGACCGCGAGCGTCTCGGGCTCGAGCTCGGCGAGGCGGCGAAGGGTCGCGCCGACGAGTGGTCCGAGCGACGTGGCACCGAACATCGCTTCGGTCGTCGCCGCGTTGCCGACGAGGTCGTCCACGCTGATTGCGGCGCCGCCGCCGGTCGTCGACATCAGATCGCCCGAGAACAGCGTGCGCGTCGATTCCTCGAACCAGAGCCCGCTCTCCCAGTTGTGCGGAACGTGCGGGGTCGGCAGGAAGCGCATCTGCTTGCCACCGAGGTCGAGCACCTCGCCATCTTCGACCGTTCGCGGCGGCCGGTCGGCCATGTCGTTGATCGAGAGGTCGCACGCCAGGGCGCTGTGCACGACCTGCGCGTTCGGTGCGGCCGCGAGGAACTGGTTGAGGGCCCCGCATTCGTCGGCTTCGATGTGCGCGAAGCTGATCCACCGCAGTTGGTCGAGCGGCACGACGCGGGCCACCGCTTCCGACACCAACGGGAACAGTCCTCGCATGCCGGTGTGGAAGAGGAACGGCGCCTCGGCGCGCACGACGAACTGGTTGAAGGAGAACCCGCCGGGCGCGACTTCGGCGATGACCGTCGAACAGCGGAAGATGTCGGGCGCGATCTCGTCGACGGTCGTTTCCATGGCGTCTCCATCGGTTGTCTCGTACGAGATACAACCAGCTTCCCGCCGGTTGCGACAGGGTGTCGCGCCGTCACGCGCCGATCTCGGGCGGTGTCACCCGACTGGCCGGCGTGCCCTTGGCGATGCGCTTGACGAGGTTGGTGAGGGTGTTTCCCGGCCCGATCTCGACGAGTTGTTCACAGTGACCGACGCCCACCAGCGTCTGGACCGAGTCCGACCAGCGCACCGGCGCCGTGAGCTGGCGTTCGAGGAGCACGGCCCACCCGGGGCCGCCGTCGTGCAGCTCCGCGTCGACGTTCGCCACGACCGGATAGGCGCCCGGGCCGAACGACGCGCGGTCGAGCGCGACGCGAAGCGCGTCCGAAGCCGACGCCATCATCGGCGAGTGGAAGGCGCCACCCACCGGAAGCCGGACGACTTTGCCGACCGTGCCCAATGCCGCGGATGCGGCTTCGATGCCCGGTCCGTCGCCCGCGACGACGATCTGCTCCGGAGCGTTGAAGTTGGCGATCCAGACCCGGGCGTTCTCGTCGACGAGTGGCGCGAGTGCACTCGCGACCGCATCGGGCGGTGCGCCCATGACGGCCACCATCGTGCCCGGTTCCGCTTCCGCGGCCGCCAGCATCGCCGCGCCGCGCGCCGTGACGAGGCGCGTCGCCGCGTCGAGATCAAGGATCCCGGCGGCCGTCAGCGCGGCGTACTCGCCCAGGCTGTGACCGGCGGCGGCCGCGACTCCATCCGCGCGCTCGTCGTGTTCGGCGAAGAACGCGTGGATCACGATCTCGAGCGCGAAGGTCGAGATCTGCGCGCGGTCGGTCCGCGTCAGCGTGTCGTCGTCGGCGCGCAGGAGCAGCTCCTCGACGTCGTGACCCGAGACGTCGGACACGCGAGCCACGAGCGACCATGCATCGACCGCCTGCCACGCTTCACCCATGCCCGAGCTGCTGCGAGCCCTGGCCCGAGAAGAGCAAGCCGACGCGACCGCCGTCAGCTGTCATGGAGCAGCCTCGCGGTGAGCGCGTCGGCTTCGACGTCGAGCCGGCTGACGATGCCGGGCAACAGCCTGCGCTCGACCGTGCTGCCGATGACGGGCACCTTGACCGTGAAGTCGCCGGAAAGGCGGCGCACGCACCCGCCGGTGTCGTCGGGTTCGAGCACGATCGTCGCGTTGCCGTGCAGGCGACCGGGTTCGGCTTCGGCCTCGATCGTCAGTGTGCCTCTCCACGACTTCGGGTCCAGCTGGACGGTCTGCACGAGCGTGAGGTCGCGCCCCGCGAGCAGGCGACGGGCGAGGGAATCGAGATCGCCGACGTACTGGTAGCGCAGGCGTAGGAGGTGCGGCGAGCCGTCGGCGTCGTGCTCGACAACATCGGGCTTCGACAGGTCGGGCAGATCGACGTTGGCCTCGAAGTCGGGATCGACCATGAGCGCGCCGATCCGTTCGGGTGGAGCAGGGAAGTGATGCTCGGTCGTGAATTTCATGGCACCTGGTCAGTCGAGCAACGCGCGTACGCCGTCGGCGAACGCGTCGGGCGACTCGACCATCGGGTAGTGGCCGACGTCAGCGAGGCGGATCAGCTTCGTGTCGGGCGCGCCTCGACGAGACGTTCGACCATGGCGGCCACGGCGACCGGATCGAGCTCGCCCCACACGACACCGAGTGGCGACGGATGTCGTTCGATCGCGCCCGTGAAGCGGTCCTGCTCCGCATGGCGGTCCTCGATGTACCGGATGGTGCGCGGCAGGAGCGTGTGGCCGTCGCGGAAGCTCGCGAACGCCCATTGCGCTTCGAGCTCCTCGGTGGAGGGTTGGTGCGCGGCCGAGAACACGCCGGCGAGGCCGGTTTTGAAGGGCTCGCCGGGATCGTCGCCCGAGCCGCTGATGTCGGCGCGCGCGTCGTCCAACGCCAACAGCAGCTGCTGCCCGGCCGTGAGGTGGGCCATCTCGATGTAGATGCTGCCGTTCGTCAGCACCCGCCGTTCGATCGCGAGGTGGAGATCGCCGTCCAGGTCGCGGGCGAGCAGCTCGCCACCGACGGTGTCACCCATGTCGTGGGTGACGAGCACGACACTGCCGAGACCCAGCGCTTCCGCAACCTCCTCGGCTTGGTCGGCGTAGCGGCGAATCGAGTAGCGCACGTCGGGTTTGGCCGAAAGGCCGAAGCCGAGGAAGTCGAACAGCACGATCCGGCGATCGGCGCCGAGCGCCGGGAGCACCGAGCGCCAGTCGTAGCTACACGTCGGGAAGCCGTGGAGCACGAACAGCGGCGTACGCGTGGTTCCGTGCCGGGCCGGGACATCGACGACGAACGTGGCGCCGGCGTCGAGCTCGAGCATCCGGCCCTGCGCTCTCCACTGCGCAAAGGACTGCGCAAAGGACTTCGCACCGTTCGTCACGTCCACGCCTCGCAATCTACGAGAACCCGATGCTCACGAGAACCGATGCTGTCGCGGAGCGATCGCCGGAGACGGGTGGTTATCGTTTGGCGATGGCTCGTCACGACATCGAGATGGAGATCCCGCCCAAGGTCGTGCTCAACAGCGACGTGCGGTTCGTCGTGCGCAGCGACGGCGTGAAGCTGGGCGAGCTGCTCGTGAGCAAGGGCTCGGTCGCGTGGATACCCGGACACTCGCCGCAGGCGATCCACGTGCGGTGGGAGCAGTTCGACGAGCTGATGCGCGGCGAACGAGCACGGCGGCGGCGCCGATGACGGTCATCGATCCGCTGTTCGACGACGACGGTGCGCGCGCCATGGTCGAGCTGTGCGAGCGGTTCGGTCGCTACCACATGTACCTGGAACACGAACGGCTCGAGACGGAGATCGGCGCGGGACTGGCACAACGTCAGGACGCGCTCTCCAACTTCCTGCGCACGGGTGGGTTGGCGCGTGCCGACGAGCCCGTCAGCGCGCTCGCGGTGCGGACCAGCTACTTCCGCGAGGAGTACGCGTACGGGAACGACATCCGCATCAGCGGCATCGAGCCGTTCTTGTACAACGACGCGTTCGTCGAGGCGGCGCGTGCGATCCACGGCCGGCGCGTCGTGGAACCGGCGATCGCGTACGCGAACCTCATGGTCCCGGGCCAGGAGCTCGCAGTCCACACCGACGTCCCCGAGTTCCGAGGCGCGAACCGCAAGCTCGTCCCGCAGTGGCTCCTCGTGGTCATGCTGCACTCGGGGTGCTTCGACGCGTACCGGATGCCGATCGCGACTGCGATCGCCTGGTTCCACGACTGCGACGGCGGCGCGCTCGCGTACTGGCCGGACGGTCCGCTCCACGAGCCGCAGCGGCACGAGGTGCGTTACAACACCGCAATGGTGCTCGACACCGACTCGGTGTTCCACGGCGTGGAGCGCATCGCCGACATACCCGTCGAGTCACTCCCGCGCCTGCGGCCGGGCATGACGCTCGACTACGCCCCAGACGGGAATTGGGGCGACCAGAAGTGGATCGTGCACGACGCCGACGGCGCCGAGGTCACGCAGTACGAGTGGTCGGAGCTCCGGTTCTCGGTGTCGTGGAAGGCCTACTGCTTTGCCGACGATCAGGAACGCGACGACTGGCGCGAGCACCGCGACGACCTCACGCTCGACGTCATCCTCGACACCCTTGTCGCCGACCTCGCTGCACGCGGGCTGGTCGCGCCCGACGTTGCCCGGGACGCCGATCTCGGTCGGCTCCTCATCGACACGTACGTGCGGTTCCCGCAGCCGGCGGGGTGATCAACGGTTGTCGTCACCGTCGTCGGCATCGACGTCGTCCTCGTCGACCACGACATCCCACCGCTGCCAGCAGTCGGGGCACCGGTACGTGAGCACGTCGCCGGCTTCGATCACCTCGTCGTCAGCCGGGAGCTGCTGGAGCACCGCGGTGCCGCCGCACTCCATGCACGAGATCTGTTCCGAGATCGCCATGATCGCTCAGTTCTCCTCGTCGAGGAGGGGTCCGTACGTCGAAGGCCTTCGGGTTCGCAGGAAGGGGAAGAGGTCGAGCCAGTCCCGGCGTTGGTCGAGGTCGAGATCCGCGACGAGCACCGCGGCATCGTCGCGCGGCGCCTGCACCAGGACACGTCCGTACGGGTCACTGATGAACGAACAGCCGTAGAACGTGACCGGTCCTTCGGTGCCGATCCGGTTGGGAACGACCATGAACGTGCCGTTGGCGATCCCGTTGGCGCGGATCACCTGCTCCCACAGCGGCTCGGTGTCGAAGCCGGGGTGATCGGGCTCGGAGCCGATCGCGGTGGGGTAGACGATGACCTCCGCGCCCTGCAGTGCGTAGAGCCGCGCCACCTCGGGGAACCACTCGTCCCAACAGGTCGGGAACCCGATACGGGTCCCGGCCATGTCGACGACGGGATAGCCGGTGTCGCCGACCCGGAAGTACGTGTCCTCGTGGTACCCGGCGGTGACCGGAAGGTGCATCTTGCGCGTCCGGGCGACGAGCGTGCCGTCGGGCGCGACGCAGATCGCGGTGTTGTAGCCCGTTTAGGGTCGCTCACCGTCGTCGGGCCCACCGTCGTCGGGGTGCTCGTAGAGCGACGCGTGCACGAACAGGTCGTGAGCGGCGGCAAGCTCGGTGCGCGAAGGTGTGCGTGCGACCACCGGGAAGCTGCTCCGGTTCGATGCCCGTGCTCCCCGGGCCCGTGCCGGGTGTGATCGCGAAGTACGGCGACAGCGTGAGCTCCTGGAGGCATACGAGCCGGGCGCCGGTATCGGCGGCGCGCGCCACTCCTTCGCCGAGCGCAGCTTCATGAGCGCGCGCGCATCGCTGCGCCAGCGCTCCTGCACGAGTGCCACACGAAGTGGTTGCCTCCGGGGCGCGTCGACCCGCGCCGGGGATTCGAGCAGCTCGAAGGCAGTCCGGACGATCACGGCCCGGCCGGGACGGGTTGGGTGATGCAGTGCACGCCGCCGCCACCGTACGCGAGGGCGCGCGCGTCGACGCCGACGACCTCTCGACCCGGGTAGTGCGACGCGATCTGTTCGAGCGCATCCGTGTCGGTCGGCGCACCGCTGACGGGGACGACGACGACACCATTGGCGACGTAGAAGTTCACGTACGGCACCGGCAGCCGCCGCCCGTCGAGCTGTGTGTACGGAAGCGTCGGGATCTCCTCGACCGTCACGCCGCCGCCTTCGAGTCGCCGACGATTGTCGAGCGCGATCGCGTGGTTCGGATTCGAGACGTCGTCGCAGCCCTGGAGCAACGCCCGGCCCGGCGCGGTGAAGGCGACGACATTGTCGACGTGGCCGTCGGTCCCGTCGTCCTCCGCGATCGCATCGGCGAGCCAGACGACCCGGGTCGCACCGAGGGTGTCGCGGAGCACCGCCTCGATCGCCGAACGGTCGTGATCCGGGTTCCGGTTGGGGTTGAGCAGGCAGCGCTCGGTCGTCACCAGCGTTCCCGCGCCGTCGCTCGTGACGGAACCACCTTCGAGCACCAGGGGCACCTCGTGCACGGGCAGACCGAGATGCACGGCGACGCGCGCGCCGATCGTCCGGTCGTCGGCGTAGGAGTGGTGTTTGTCGCCCCAGGCGTTGAACCCGAAGTGCAGGGCATGGCGGGTTCCAGATCGGTCGCACACGACGACCGGACCGGAGTCGCGGATCCACGAGTCGTCGATTCCCGCGACGAACACTTCGACGTCATCCCGCTGGTCGATGTGCGCGGCCGCCAGCGACGCAGCGTCTTCCGGGTCGACGATCACGATCACCCGCTCGTGATCGGCGATCGCCTCGATCACGGCGGTGTGCGCAGCGCGTGCCGCCGCGAGCTGCGCTCCCCACAGATCGGCCTGGCGTTCGGCGGTCGGCCACGCGACGAGGGTGCACTCATGGCGCGCGGTCTCGGCGGGAATGCGCAGACCGACCGGCAGATCGAGCGACCCCGACGCCCCGGGGTCAGGCGAACCACTCACCGCCGTTGACATCCAGCGTCTGCCCGGTGATGACGTTCGACCACGGCGATGCGAAGAACACGACCGAGTGCGCGATGTCGTCCTGGGGAGGGATCAGGCCGAGCGGGATCCGCGCCTCGATCTCGCGGCGCACCTCGTCGCGGCTGATTTCCCGGTTCTGCGATTCCCAGTCGATGAAGGTCTCGACGTTCGGGCCGCCGATCCATCCCGGCGCAACCGCGTTCACCCGGATCCGAGCCGGGCCGAGCTCCAGCGCGAGCGCTTGCACAGCCGTCCGGAGCGCCGCTTTCGACGTCGCGTACGCGCCCTCGTTGACGCGGACCTTCCGCATCGACATGGAGAGGATGAACACGATCGACGCGTCGCCGCGATCGGCCGCGCTGCGCTCGAGGTGCGGAACGCAGGCCTGCGTCAATCCGAGCGCACCCCAGACGTTGACGTCGTACACCTTGCGCCAGTGAACGAGATCAACGGATGCGAACGGTTCGCCCCGGTCCATGCGGAACGCGTTGTTGACGAGGATGTCGAGCCGTCCGTAGGTGTCGACGGTCCGTTCGACGAGCGCCTTGACCTGCTCGGCGTCGACGAGGTTGGTCGGCACCGCCAGGGCGCGCCCACCGTCGGCCTCGATCTCTTTGCGGACTTGCTCGAGGTAGTCGCCGCTGCGTGCCGCGAGCACGACGGTCGCGCCCTGGCGCGCGAGCGCGCGTGCGTTCGCCTGGCCCAGGCCGGGGCCGACCCCGGAGACGATCGCGACCCTGTCGTCGAGCAGCGTCACGGGAGCGGCATCAGGACATCAGGTGGACGGCTCGTGCTCAGAACGACTTCGGCCGCCCGAACATCTCCCGCACGAGTGGCTCGAAGTGTTCGAGCGGCAGCGTGTCGTATTCGGGGTCGAACGCAGTCTGGTCCCATTCGTCGGCGAACCGGGCCGCGAGGTCGAACCATTCGGCACCCTCGTACTTGGCGCGGGCGTTCGGGTCACCGCCGAAGTGGCCGTAGTAGTGCGCACCCTGGAAGTCCTGGTGGGCGCGGATCACCTCGTACACCTCGGGTCGGACGTACGGCTTGAGGATCGCCGCCGCGATCTCCGGGTGACCGGGCACGCTGATCGCCTTGCCGATGTCGTGGAACAGCGACGCGAACACCATCTCCGGGTCGGCACCGCCGCGCTCGGCGCGGGTCGCCGTCTGGAGCGCGTGCGTCAACTGGTCGACTGCGAAACCGTCGGTGACCTCGGCCAGCGAACGGAGCAGCTCGAGTGCTCGCTCGGCGACGCGGGGTTGGTGTTCGGCGGTCTCGCGTCCGATGACGGCCCACTGCTCCGCCGTCGATTCGTCCATGCGGGTGAAGGTGCGTGTGGTGGTTTGCGCCATGCAGCCAGGCTACCCGGCACGCACCGCAGGCACTCCCGCGTCAGGGGCGCGCGTCAGGGGTTGGCGAAGAGGGCCGCCGCGCACCGTGCGAAGAACCGGGCACCGGCTGCGTCTTCGCCGGATGCAGACAGCTCTTCGTAGGTGATCGCGGCGCCGAAGTCGTAGGCGCCGAGCTCACCGGTGCGCTTCTCCTCCCGCCACGGACCGACGTAGAGGTACGGACTCGCGATCGTCGCGTCACCGGGCGATGCCCCGAAGTTCGCGCGCGTCCCGGCGGCGTCGTCGCCCAGCTCGATCGCGAGATCGAAGTGCTCGGGCCAGAGCTGCACGTCGGTGCCGTCCTCGGCCGGATGCCGAGACCGAAGTTCGGCCAGCAGACTGCCGGCGTACGCGAACCACGCCGCGAGCGCGCCGGCCGCGTCGGGGTCGACGGTCAGGGATGCGTCGGGAAGAATCTTCGTCGCCGGCGTGTACACGGGCGGCGCACCGAGCGGCACGCCGACGAACTCGGCGGCGGCGGCGAGGGTGCTGATCGGTGCCCGGCGCTCCTCGCCCTCCCGGGTGTGCACGAGCTCGATCCCGTCGACCCGCACGACTTCTGCATCGTCCAACGGAGTGCCGAAGCCGCCCGGCGTGGGCCGGAGCCCGATGCGCTCCGTCGCGCGGTATCGCGCCGCGCTGATCACCTGCTCGGCCAGCGCGTGCATCGAGTCACGGGTCGCGGCGAAGCGGTCGGGGAGCGGGTGCACGAGGCGAACGCTACCGACCTGGTCAGCTTAGGGTTTCGGACATGGCAACCGTCGACGATCTGCTCGCCACCGCCCGGGCCCAGCTGTACCGCATCACGGCCAGCGAAGCCGCGGCCCGCCGGGAACGCGGTGCGCTGCTCGTCGATCTGCGCATTCGCGAGCAGCGTGAGGCCGACGGCACGATCCCCGGCGCCGAGATCATCTCGCTGAACCACATCGAGTGGCGGCTCGACCCGACGAGCGCGTCTCGGATCGCGCAGGCGATCGACCACGACGTCGAGGTGTTGCTCTGCTGCGACGAGGGTTACTGCTCCAGCCTGGCCGCGGCGCGCCTGCACGAGCTGGGCCTGCACCGGGCCACCGACGTCATCGGCGGCTTTCAGGCGTGGCGCGCCGCGGGGCTGCCGGTCGAGCCCGCGGTCTCAGTCGAGGAACGCCCGTAGTCTCAGTCGAGGAACGAACGTAGGAACGTCGCGAGCTCGACCGGTTGGTCGCCCTGGATGCTGTGACCCGCGCCCTCGAACACGACGACCTCGCGCGTCGGCCTTGCGCCGTTGCAGCTCGGCCACGTCGGCGTCGTCGACCACGGGTGACAACGACCCGCGCGCCAAGGTCAACGGCACCTTGATTCGTTCGACCGCGTCCCACAGCGTCTCGATCCCCGGAATGAAGCGACCCTCGTCACCTTCACCGCTCCCGGACCGAGGCAGGTCGTAGCGCCACCGCCAACGACCGTCGGCGTCCGGTACCGCGTTGTGCATGATGCCGCGTCGCAGCGAGGACTCGGACCGGGTCGGGTTGAACGCGACCGTGCGTTCGAGGATCTCGTCGAACGACTCGAAGTACTCGGGTCCGTCGATGAACTGCGCGATCTGCGAGCCCTTCTCCCGGTTCACCCCCGGTGTGACGTCGACGAGGACGAGCTCGCGCACCAGCTCGGGCGCGCGGTCAGTGAGCGCGATCGACGTCAGACCTCCGAGCGACATGCCGACGACAACGCGCGCGTCGGGCGCGAGCTCGCCGCGCCGCCACCTCGACCGCAGCCGCGTTCTCCGCCGGCCAGTACGCGTGGTCGTCGCGGTGCGACGAGTGCCCGTGGCCCGGGAGGTCGAGCGCGACGAGCGGACGGTCCAATGCGAGCGCGACGGTGTCCCAGGTGTGCGCGTTCTGCGCGCCGCCGTGCAGCAGGAGGAGCTCGGCGTCGCCGTCACCCCACACGAGCGCGCTGACCTGCTGGCCCGAGCCCACGTCGACCTCGACGCGCGTCACCGTCGGGTCGCCTCCCCATTCGAGGCCGTAGTCGTCGGCGTTCTCGCGAAAGAGCCCGAACTCGTCGTAGTGCATGGCCGGTAGTCGACCTCAGGGTGCGAGGCCCGTGCAACCGCGCTGCGCGTCCCATGCCGCGACGGCGTCGGCGGCACCCTCTCCGTCGAGCGGCTGCGGCACGCCGTTGCTGATCACGGCGGGCACGAACTGGTAGGTGTCGATGTCGCGCCCGGTCGCGGTCACGAAGATCACGCCCGTCTGCGCGCCGGGACCACCCGCGTGTAGAACGCGAAATTGCCGAGGCCGTAGCCGACGAACGCGGCGTCCAGGCGCCCGCCGCCCTGGAGTCGGTGGGCGTGACCGCCGACCACGATGTCGGCCCCGGCGTCGACGAGCTCGCGCGCGAGCTGCTGCTGGTTCGCGCTCGGACACGTCTGCGTCTCGATGCCCCAGTGCAGGAACACGACCACCGTGTCGCTCGTGGCACGCGCCTCGGCCACCGCGGCGACGAGGCGCGGGACGACCTTGGCCGACGCGAGGCCCGCCTGCGCGTCGGTTGCGGTCCACGCCGTGATGAGGTTGTCGTCGAGCACCTGCGTCGCGCCGATGACCGCGATGCGCTGGCCCTTGATCGTCGTGCGGAACGGCGCGTACGCCTCGGTCGCGTTGTTGCCGATGCCGATCAACGGAAAGCCGGACGACGCGCGCGCGGCCAGGGAGTCCTGGAGCCCGGCGACGCCGAAGTCCATGCCGTGGTTGTTGGCCATGCTCGCGACGTCGATACCCCCCGACGCCAGCGCAGTGAGCGCCGATGCGGGCGCACGGAAGTTGAACTCCTTGGGTGCCGGGTCCCCACCTTCGGTGATCGCGGTCTCGAGGTTGCCCACTGCGAGGTCGGCGCCCTGCAACACGCCGGCAATCGGTGCCAGCACGGTTGCGGGGTCCGCGTTCAGCTTGTCGCGCAGCACACCCTCGAAGTGGATGTCGCCGGCGAACGCGAACGTGACCGGCTGCCCGCTGCCCCGCCGGCTCGTGGTCGTCGTGGTCGGCGCGGCGGTGGTGGCCGTGGTCCCCGTCGCCTCGGTTTCGGGGACTTCGGGATCGGTGTTCCCGGCGACCACCGAGTCCGACTCGGAGTCGTCGCCGGCAATCCACAGCAGCGCGCCCGCGGCGATCGCGCTGGCGGCGAGGAACACCACGAAGATGGTCCCCAGGACGCGGCGGCGCATCCGGTCGAGCGTACCGACCATCTCTACACTGGCCATCTACACTGCGATGCGCGTTCCCGAGCTGTCGCCGCGCGCGTTCCGGCGTCTCACGATGGTGAACCTCGTCCTGCTCGGGATCATCATCGTGAGCGGCGCCGTCGTCCGGCTCAC
Organism: uncultured Actinomycetes bacterium; assembly: GCA_963841215.1. GTDB lineage: Bacteria > Actinomycetota > Acidimicrobiia > IMCC26256 > PALSA-610 > CAVUFH01. The sequence continues at coordinate 83,415 of CAWJBW010000001.1, forward strand.
CGACTCCGGGCTCGGCTGCTCCGATTGGCCGAACTGCAACGCCGAGAACTTCGTGAGCGTCGGCAACGAACACGAAGCGATCGAGCAGCTCAACCGGCTGTTCTCGGGCTTGATCCTCGTCCCGATCCTGCTCGTTCTCGTGGCCTCGTACCGGTTGCGACCGCGCCGGAGCGATTTCGTCCAGCTGTCGTGGGTGATGCTCTTCCTGTACCTGGGCAACGCCGTGCTCGGCGGCATCTCGGTGCTCGTGCAGCTCGCGTGGACGAGCGTGATGGGCCACTTCCTGCTCGCGATGGCGTTGGTGGCAGTGGCCCTCACCCTGCACAAACGGGCCGGCGAACCGGCGGCTCGGCACGTGTGCGTCGTGTCCCGCGCCGCGTGGGCGCTGAGCGGCGCCGTGTACGCGCTCACGGTCTGGGTGCTCGTCATGGGCACACTCGTCACCGCGGCCGGACCGCACGGCGGCGACGCCGACGCGAATCGACTCAGCATCCCGATCCCCGACCTCGCGCGCGTGCATGCGATCTCGGTGGACGTGCTCGTCGGCCTCGTGCTCGTTCTCGTGGTGGTGCTCGTACGAGAGCGGGCACCGCGCCGCGTCCTCACATCGGTGTCGGTCGCGCTCGGGGCGATGGTCGCACAGGGCGTGCTGGGGTACGTGCAATACGCGCAGGGGATCCCCGAACTGCTCGTCGGGTTCCACGTCGCAGGCGCGGTACTCGTGTTCGGTTCGGTGCACTGGCTGTTGCTCGAGCTGTACGAGCCGGTCCCCGACGCAGTTCCCGACCCGGCCGCTCCGGCCGAGGACACCGTCGCGCCCGAACGATCCACCGTCGGCGTGCCGAGGTAGCAGCCACTGCGGTGCTGTGCGAGGCTCGGTGCCTTGCGCGTGCACCTCGTCGACGGGACCTACGAGCTCTTCCGTCAGTTCCTCGCGCCGCGTCCCGGCCATCAGGACGCCGACGGCATCGAGGTCGGCGCCACGCGAGCGGTCGTGAACAGCGTGTTCATGATGCTCGACGAGGGCGCCACGCACATCGGCGTCGCGACCGATCACGTCATCGAGTCCTTCCGCAACGACCTGTGGCCCACGTACAAGAACGGCGACGGCATCGATCCGCTCCTGAAGGACCAGTTCCCGATGTTGGAGGACATGCTCGGCGCCCTCGGCGTGGCCGTGTGGCCGATGGTGGACCTCGAAGCCGACGACGCGCTCGCGAGCGCGGCCGTTGTCGCCGACGCCGACGAACGCGTCGAGCAGGTGGTGATCTGCACGCCCGACAAGGACCTCGGGCAGTGTGTCGGCGGCAAGATCGTGCAGCTCGACCGGCGGCGCGACATCCTGATCGACGCCGACGGTGTGCGCGGCGAAGTTCGGCGTGCCACCCGCGTCGATTCCGGATTGGCTCGCGCTGGTCGGTGACACCGCCGACGGGTTCCCCGGTCTTCCGGGCTTCGGTGCCAAGACGGCCGCGGCGGTGCTCGACCGCTACGGCCACATCGAGGCGATCCCCGACGACGTCAAGGCAGTGGGACGTCACCGGAGTGCGCGGCGCCGACCGGCTCGCGTCGACGCTCGCCACCGGCCGTGCGGTCGCGGATCAATTCAAGGTGCTCGCGACCCTGCGACTCGACGCGCCCGTCGGGACGGTCGACGACTGGGAGTGGCAGGGACCGACCGACGATCTCGCGCCGTGGTGCGAACGCGTGGATGCACCACGGCTGCTGGCGCGGGCACGGAAGCTCGCGGAACGGCGAGGAAATCGGTGACATCGACGCCCGCGGTGACGATCGACCGCGAACGCCCCGGCATCGCACTGGTGACGCTGAACCGTCCGGAACGCTTGAACGCGATGAATCACGCGCTCGTAGCCGGGCTGCACGACGCCTTGGAGGAGATCGGTGCGGACCGGACGTGTCGCGTCATCGTGCTGACCGGTGCGGGTCGGGGCTTCTGCGCGGGCCTGGACCTGAGCGAGGGCGCGAGCCCGCCGGAGACGGCCGCGATGGGACGGGTTCAGGCGGGCATGACGGTCCAGAAGCTCATCGCCGGACTCGTGCCCCTCATGCGGGCGACGCCGCAACCGATCATCGCCGCGGTGAACGGCGCGGCCTCCGGCGGCGGGCTCGCGCTCGCGCTGGCGAGCGACGTGCGGATCGCCGCGGCGAGCGCGCGCTTCAACGTCGCGTTCGTGCGCATCGGGCTGTCCGGCTGCGACATCGGCGTGTCGTGGCTGTTGCCTCGCCTCGTCGGCGCGTCACGCGCGTTCGAGCTCCTCCTCACCGGCCGGCTGATCGACGCGTCCGAAGCCGACCGGATCGGTCTCGTGACCCGCGTCGTCGCCGACGGCGCGGTCGTCGACTCGGCGTTGGAGACCGCGGCGCTCATCGTCGGGAACAGCCCGTTCGGCGTCCGCATGACCAAAGAGGTGATGTGGAGCCAGCTCGAGATCGGCAGCCTCCAAGCCGGTATCGACCTGGAGAACCGCACGCAGGTGCTGTCGAGCTTCACCGGAGATCTCACCGAAGCGATGGCGGCGTTCCTCGAGAAACGCCCGGCCCGCTTCGATGACGCCTGATCGAGATCACAGCGCAGCGAGCGAGGGGAACGACATGTCACTCGAAGGACGGGTTGCGTTGGTCACCGGTGGTGGCCGCGGCATCGGGAAGGCCGTGGCGCTCGGCCTCGCAGAAGACGGCGCGGACGTGATCGTCAACTATCGGCGCGACACCGAAGCCGCAGAGGAAACCGTCGCCGAGATCGCGAAGCTCGGCCGGCGCGCGCTGGCCTGTGCGGCTTCGATCGACGACTTCGACGCGTGTGCGGCGATGGTGGAGCGCGGGATCGAGGCGTTCGGCGCGATCGACATCCTGGTCAACAACGCCGGTGTTGCGTCGCGCGGTGGCAACGTTGCCGACACCGCCCCCGAGGAGATCCACCGCCTCTTCGACACGCACGCGTTCGGCGCGTGGGCGTGTTCGAAGCTGGTCCTGCCGTCGATGCGGACACGGCCGCGCGGTGACATCGTCATGATCTCCAGCGCCGCGACCCTGCACATGGCGGGCTGGTCGGCGCCGTACAACATGGCCAAGGCCGCGCTGGAGGCGCTCGCATTCACGCTCGCCAAAGAGGAGCGTCGCAACCACATTCACGTGAACGTCGTCGCTCCCGGCCTCGTCGACACCGAGATGGGGCGCCGGCTCGTGAAGGGCGCGGCGGGAGTCGAGGACATCCGGACCATGGACGCGGGTGCGGCCTTCGGTCACGTGTGCAGCCCCGAAGAGGTGGCCGAAGTCGTCCGGTTCGTCGTCTCGGAACGAGCGTCGTATCTTACGGGCCAGCGGATCGGGGTCGACGGCGGTTCGTTCTGAGTCGATTCGAGCAACGTTCATGCGGGCACATCCGAAGGTCGTAGCGGCGAAGGTCGTAGCGGCCGCGCTGGTCGCAGTGATCGCGGTCGGTGCGTGCAGTGGCGGCGACGACGAGCGCAACCGCTCGGAGAACGGATCGAGCACCGGCACCGGTTCGGAAGATGGTTCGCGCGGCGACGCGCCCTGCGAACCCGAGGCCGACGAGCAACCCGCGCGAGCCGTGCTGCGCTGCGGCGAACCGTCCATCGCCTACGTGGCGACCCAGTTCGGCACGGGTACCGGCGTCGCGATCGCGCTCGACGGCGAGCGCTACGTGCTCACCAACCAGCACGTCGTCGACCCGTACGACGCCGCCGACGTGCAGTTCGGCGCAGACGCACCCGAGCGCGACGTTCCGCTCGTGGGCGCCGACGTCGCGGCGGACATCGCGTTGCTCGGACCGATCGAAGCGCGCGTCCCGACCCTCGACATCTCCGACAGTGCGGGGCTCGAACGTGGCGACGAGGTGTTCCTCGTGGGCTTCCCCGGCGAGTCGTCGGGCGACGAACACGAGGCCACGATCGCGGCGGGCATCGTGGCGCGCCTCCGGGAAGCCGAGGAGTGGGACCAGCGCTACATCCAGACCGACGCCGCGATCGCCGGCGGACAGTCCGGAGGTCCGCTCTTCGACGACACCGGCAACCTCGTCGGCATCAGCGGGCTCTCCTATGCCGAAGAGTTCGCGCTCGCACTCTCGGGTGAGGACGTGCGCGAAGCAGCCGAGCGGATCCTCGACGACGGCGGTGACGAGCTCCTCACCGTCCCCTCGTGGCTGCCGGCCGAAGGTGGTTCGCGCGCCGGTGTCCTGTCACTTGCCCACGCGATGGACACGCAGGTGCTGTACCTCCCGCCGAGCGACGACGCCCGCACCTGGCATCTCGACGTCACCGGCGCCGATGCGTCCGTCTCGGTGCAAGTCGCCGACGCCGCGACGGGGCAGCCGATCGCATTGAACGCGGCGAGCGTCACCCTCGAACAGTCGTTGAAGCAGCGGCTCGACGCGCTCGGTGTGCCGAACGACTTCACCGGCGAGAACTCCATCGCTGCGATCGGTACTGCCGACGTGCTGGCCCGCGAGACGACCCCGGGCTCGTTCACCATCGAGGTCGATCCCGGCGAGGCGGCCGACGTGTTCATCGCCGCGCCGCTCGCCGACGCGCCGCTGACGGTGGCGTGGAGCTCGGACGAGGAGCTCTGGGCCGAGTCCGATCCGGTCACTGCGGAGGCGCTCGCGCTCGGCGACGTCGCCGAGCACGTGTTCAACGCGTTCGACACCTCGCACTCCTACCTCGTCGAGCTCGCCGCCGGTGAGACCGTCGAGGTGTCGGGCCGTTCCCCGCAGGGCGACATCGACGTCGAAGTCGTGCCGCCGGGTCTCGTGTACGACGCGGTGGCCGCGTACGACCCCGAACGCGCCGGCGCCACGTACCTCTTCGACTCCGACGTCGGCCTGTTCGGCCTCGACGTGCTCGAGAACTTCACCGCGACGACCGCCGGCGTGTACCGCTTCGACGTCTACGTCGCCGACGGGACGACCACTGCGTACCGCTTCTCGGTGACGGGCACGACGCAGGCCTGAGGGCGTCGGTCCGACTGGCGTACGCGCGCGAATAGCATGTCGCGATGTTCGCGCTCTTCGCGATCGCCTTCATCGTGGTCCCGCTGGTCGAGCTGTACGTCTTCGTACAGGTCGGTCAGTCGATCGGCTTCCTCAACACGATCGGGCTGCTCGTCCTCGTCGCGTTCGTCGGGGTCTGGCTGACGCGTCACGAAGGCGTCGGGGTCGTGCAACGCATCCGCAGCGCAGATGGATGCGGGTCGCATGCCGGCCGACGACCTGCTCGACGGCGCACTCGTGCTCGCGGGCGGCCTGCTGCTCATACTGCCGGGCTTCGTCACCGACGCGGTCGGCCTCCTCGTGCTGTTCCCACCGACGCGCCACGCTCTGCGGAGCGTCCTGCGACGGCGCCTCCGAATCGTGACGGTGCAGCGGTACAACGGCCCGGCCGGACCGGACCGGTTCGGGCGCGACGGTCCCGACGGTCCGCCCGTCATCGACGTCTGAGCGGTCCTCGCGTCACGACAGCGGTCGCAAGAGCTCCGGCACCACCGGACAGTCGAACCGCGCGGCCGCATCGACCGGCGACTCCACCCCGCGGGGGCCCGCGAGCCGGTCGAAGCGCTCGAGTGAACAGGTCTCGGGGACGGCGTCGTCGACGTCGTGACGTTCGCGGGATTGCTCACTCGCGGTGACCGCCGCGTCGAACAGCCGAGACGGGAGGACGCGGCCGACGCCGCCGACGAGCCACACTTCGCGTCGAGAGCTCCCGAAGTCGGTGAGCAGATCGCCGACGCCGGCCGGCACGAGCGCTGTCGTCGGGCCGATCGCGGCGGCGGGGACGAGCAGGTACGCGACGTCGTCGAGCACCGCGTCCCACTGTTCCACCACTCGGACGCTGCGTTCCGTCTCCCGTCGCCGCAACGCCGCGATCGGGTCGGCGCCGTCGACGCGCACCGCGAGCGCAGGGAGGTCCTGCCGTTCGGCCATTGCCTCGTCGACGGCACGGGGCCAGCCGATGCTCGCGACGAGCTGGTTCTCGTCCAGGAGCGGCAGTCCCGCGGCGAGGCGATTCCCGGTGCGGTCACGCGCGAGCAGGTCGACCACTTCTCTCGCGGCGAGCGTCGCGTCGGGCGCGGCGAGGATGCGCGCGCACGCCCACCACAACGCACCGTGGGCAGGATGGTGAGCGAGCACCCGCCGGCACGCAACGACGAGGCTGGCCGGTTCGGCCGCGAATCCGGCGAGGGCATCGGCCGCCTCCGCGGCCAGTGCGTCGTCGGAGGCAAGGCGTCGGGTCACCGACCGCAGCCGCTCCGCCGGAGTGACCTCACCCCACATCGACACACCCCATCGCGGGGAACATCTCGACGCCCCATCGCGGCATGCAGGGGCGGATCGCATCGAGGCGAGGCTATCGGGGTGTCCGCGTGCGCCCGGCCCAGAGTCCGATAGTCGAGTCCGATGGTCGGGTTACGGATAGGTCGTGCCGGCCCGAACCTCGGCGAAGACGTCGTCCAGCGCGGCGAGGGCAGATCCTCTCGACACCAACGCCTCCACGTTGCCGCGCACGCTGAAACGGCCGGCCGCCAGCGCGCGCTGCGCGTTCGTCTCACCGCGCGAGATCGCGGCGGCGGTCGCGTGATCTGTGCCGAACGTCACGTCGGGGGTGCCGTCGCCATTCGGCGCGACGCGAACGCCGTCGGCAGAGAACGTCACGCGGTAGCGCACCTCGCCGCGGTCGGGCACGTCGGTGACGACCTGTTCGAGGACGAGCATCTCGACGTCCGGGCCGGTAGCGATCTTCCGGGCACGCGCATCGAGCGCCGCGAGCCAGCCGTCGCTCAGGAACGCAACCGGGTCTCTCTTCGGCGAGCTGACTTCGGCACGCGGAGGCTACCGAGGGCGAACCGAGAAACGCGGCGCCCTGATCGCTAGCCTCCGACGATGGATCGGCGCGAAGCGACGTTCCCACCTGCGCTCGCGGGGTTTGCCGCGGCGGTGGAGGCGCGGATCCTCGGTCTCCTCGACCGCGAGATCGATCGCTGGTCGCGCGTCGATGTCGTGCTCGTCGAACCACTCGAGGAGTTGCGGAATCTCGTCGTCGCCGGAGGCAAGCGGCTGCGTCCCGCGTTCTGCCTCTGCGCGTACCTCGGCAGCGGCGGCGAAGACGGCAACCCGGTCGTCGTCGATGCCGCGGCTGCGCTCGAGCTCGTCCACACGTTCGCGCTCGTGCACGACGACATCATGGACGGTTCCGACACGCGCCGGAACCGCGACGCCGTCCACCGGCACTTCACGCGCCGGCACGACGACGCACGCTGGCGCGGCGAGTCGCGCCGGTTCGGTGAGGGCATGGCCATCCTGGTGGGCGACTTCGCGTTCGTGTACGCCGACATGCTCGTCCGCGATGCGCCGCCTGATGCGGTCCGCATCTACGACGACCTGCGCGTCGAGCTCTGCGTCGGTCAGTCGCTGGATCTGGTGACGACCGCGACGGCGGACACCGCGCCCGAAGCGGCGCGACGGATCGCACTGTTCAAGTCGGCCAAGTACACGGTCGAGCGGCCGCTGCACCTCGGTGCCGCGCTCGCGGGCCGGCTCGACGAGCTCCGGGCGAGCTACAGCGCGATCGGGATTCCGCTCGGCGAAGCGTTCCAGCTGCGCGACGACGTCCTCGGCGCGTTCGGGGATGCCGACGTCACCGGGAAACCCGTCGGTGACGACCTCCGCGAGGGAAAGGCGACGCCGCTGGTCGCGATCGCAGCCGCGAGCTCCGAACCTGCCGACCGGGCACTGCTTCGGCGGCTCGGTGCGTCGGACCTCGATGCGGACGAGATCGCCGCGATCCAGGACCTGTTCGTCCGCTCCGGGGCCCTCAAGGAGGTCGAACGCCGGATCGAACGCCTCGTCGGCGACACGCACGCGGCCCTGGCGACGGCGCCGATCGCAACTCGCGCGCGCGACCTGCTCCTCGAGCTCACCGACTACGTCGCCTGGCGCGACCACTAGCCGGACAGGTCAGTGGAGACGGCTTCGTAGAATCGCCGCGTCATGTCCCGCCCGACCGCTCCCGCCATCAGCGTCACCGATCTCGAGAAGCACTACGGCGACGTGCATGCGGTCGCCGGGCTCTCGTTCGCGGTGGCGCCGGGCGAGGTCTTCGGCCTGCTCGGCCCGAACGGGGCGGGCAAGACGACCACCGTCGAGATCCTCGAGGGCTACCGCGTCCCCGATGCCGGCCGCGTCAGCGTGCTCGGCCTCGATCCTGTTCGTGACGGCGCTCGCCTCCGCGCCCGCATGGGCGTCATGCTCCAGGACGGCGGGCTGTACCCGGGCCTGCGACCACCGGAGCTGCTGCGGCTGTTCGCGTCGTACTACGACGATCCCGAGGATCCCGAGGCGTTGCTCGCCACCGTCGGCCTGGCGGACGTCACCCGCACGCCGGTGCGCCGATTGTCGGGCGGTGAGGCCCAGCGCCTGTCGCTCGCGTGCGCGCTCGTCGGCCGGCCGGACGTGGTGTTCCTCGACGAGCCCACGGCGGGCATGGACCCGCACGGGCGCGCCACGACCTGGGATCTCGTGCGCGACCTCGCCGCGCGTGGGACGACAGTGATGCTCACGACCCACGGCATGGACGAAGCCGAGCAGCTCTGCGACCGCGTTGCGATCATCGCCGGTGGGCAGCTCGCCGCGCTCGGCACGCCGAACGAGCTGACCCGGCATGCCGCCGCGGAGGAGATCTGGTTCGCGGCCGCACCCGGCCTCGACCTCGTTGCGCTCGCGACGGCAGTCGGACTGGAAGTCGAGCGCGTCGTCGAGGACCGGCCGGGCGAATACGTCCTGCGCGCGGCCGGTACACCAGGTCGCATCGCGGACCTCGCCGGCTTCCTGCGCGACGTCGACGTCACCCTCGCGGCATTGCAGGCCGGACGCCGTTCACTCGAAGAAGTGTTCTTGCAGATCACGGCCGAGGCGTCGGAGCGGCGGTGAACTCGCGCGCGGTCACCGCCCAGGCCCGGGTCGAGCTGATGCTCCAGGCTCGCCGGGGCGAGAACGCGATCGTCACCCTCGCGGTCCCGATCGGCGTGCTGGTCTTCTTCGCCAAGGTCGACGCGATCGCGACCGACTTCGCCGATCCCGTCGACTTCCTCGTCCCCGGCGTGCTGTCGCTCTCGGTGATGGCCACCGCGATGGTCTCGCTCGGCATCGCGACCGGCTTCGAACGCCGCTACGGCGTCCTCAAGCGGCTCGGATCCACGCCGTTGTCCCGGGGCGGGCTCCTCATGGCGAAGACGTCGACCGTGCTCGCACTCGAGTTGATCCAGTTCGTCGCCGTCGTGGCCGTCGGCGTCGCGCTGGGCTGGGACCTGCGGGCCGGCGTCGTGCCGGCGCTCGCACTGCTGTTGCTCGGCACGATCGCGTTCGCCGGCATCGGCATGTTGATGGCCGGGACGTTGCGGGCCGAAGCCAACCTCGCGGCGTCCAACGCCCTGTTCCTCGTGCTGCTCTTCCTCGGCGGCATGGCCTACCCGCTCGAGAAGCTGCCCGGTGCGGTCGAGGCATTCGCCCGCGTGTTGCCGGCCGCGGCGCTGTCGGAGACGGTGCGGGCCGTGCTCACCGCCGAGGCGTTCCCGATGGGTGAGCTCGTCGTGCTCGTCGCGTGGGCGGTGGCGGCACCGTTGCTCGCGGCCCGCTTCTTCCGCTGGGAAGAGTGACCTACGGCTCTCCGGGCGGCGCGGCGAGCAGGGCGGCGAGGGGTTCATCGAGCGCACGCCTGCGTCGTGATGCCGTACACGCGGTTGTTGACGACGCCGTCGGCGTCGATGAACCACGTCTGCGGGATGCCGGTGACGCCGTAGCGGTCCGCAACGGTTCCGTCGCCGTCGAACAGCGCCGGGTACGTGATGCCCAACCGGTCCGTGAATCGCACCGAGTCGCCCCGCAGATCGTCATAGCTGACCGCGAGCACGTCGAAGGCGTCCGGTCGTTCGTCGTGCGCGGTCTCGAGCAACGGCATCTCTTCCTCGCACGGATGACACCACGAGGCGAAGAACGTCAGTACCACCGGGGTACCGCGGTGGGCGGACAACTGCTCGGTCGTGCACTCGTCGAGGGTGCTGAGCACGAAGTCGGGCGCGGCCTCGCCGATCGCGGCGCGTTCGGGCGAGGCGACCGTCGAGGGGCTCGTCGTACCGCCGGTGCTCGTGTCGTCCGGCGCGCACCCCGCCGGCGCGTTCGCACTTGTCGCATCGTTGCCATCGTCGTCCCGACCGTCGAACACGAGGATCGCCCCGAGCAACAGGAGGGGGAGCACGATCGAAACCGCGAGGAGTGCGGCGCCGGCACCGCGCGAGAACCTGCGTCGCTCGCCGGATGAGGCGTCGCCCGAGCTCGGCACGCCTGAGTTCGGCACAGTGGAGCTCGGCAGCGGCTCAGCTGATGAGCGCGTCGACGGCGACGGCGACGAAGACCAGCATCAAGTAGACGTTGGAGAACGCGAAGAAGCGGATCGCCCGCCTGGGGCCCGGGTCCCGCCGGAGCGCCAGGGCCTGGAGCACGAACAGCGCGCCCAGCACCGCCGCCGCGATCGCGTAGAACCGACCGACCCAACCGGTCAAGGTGAGCGAGAGCGTCAGCGCGACCGTGATCATCGCGTAACCCGCGATCTGCCGGACGGTGACCTCCTCGCCGCGCATCACCGGCAGCATCGGGATGCCGGCGGCCGCGTAGTCGTCGCGGTACTTCAACGCGAGCGCCCAGAAGTGCGCGGGCATCCACGCGAACACGATCGCGAACAGGATCCACGCCGGCGCCGACAGGTCGCCGCTCACTGCGGCCCAGCCGACGAGCGCCGGTACCGCCCCGGCCGCGCCGCCGATCACGATGTTCTGCACCGTCCGCGGCTTGAGCCAGATCGTGTAGACGAAGACGTAGAACAGCGTCGCGAACAGTGTGAGCGCCGCCGCGAGCAGGTTGGCGACCGTGGCGAGGAGCGCGAAGGCGGCAACGTTCAGGACGATGCCGAACACGAGCGCGTTCCTCGGGTTTATCTCGCCCTGCGGGAGGGGGCGGTCGTGCGTCCGCCGCATCAGCTGGTCCCGGTCGCGCTCGATCCAGCAGTTGATCGTGTTCGCACCCCCGGCCGCCATCGCGCCTCCGACGAGCACCGCGAGCATGAGCCGGACGGCCGGCACCCCGCCCGCGGCGAGGAACATGGGGGGAATCGCGGTGACCAGCAGCAGCTCGATGACGCGAGGCTTGGTGAGGCGCACGTAGGCGCCGAGGGTCGCGCCGATCGGACGCTTCGGGGTGTCGAGGTGGAGTGCGGACCGAGCCATGGGCTGCGACGTGAACCTACGTCACTCGACGACGATCGTGCCTTCCATCCCCTGGCCGCGGTGGCCGGGGATGTCGCAGTAGAAGTCGTAGTCGCCCGCGGTGAGCTCGAACGAGCCTTGGGCCTCGTCGGTGCTGCTCGTGACCGTGAGGCGCTCACCGACCTTCTCCCCGTCGGCGTTTTCGACGACGAACGTGTGGTCGAGGCTTCCTTTTTGCAGCAGCGTGACGTCGAGCGCACCCGCAGTGGCATCGATCGTCTCGACGTTGTACTTCGTGTCCTGGGCGTCCACCGACACCTGGCCATCGGTTGCAGTCACGGTCTTGCCGCTGCTCCCGCCGCCGTCGTCGTCGTCACCACCGCACGCCGCGAGGAACAGCGGCGCGGCCGCGAGCAGGGGCAACATTGCGAGCGCGAGGCGTGACCCAGCGGACCGGGGTCGGCGCATCGATCGGTGCGTCACGCGCATCACTGCTCCTGAAGTGGATGTCGACTCGTCGGGGCTTGCGAGGTCGTGGGGTTTGCGAGGCTACCGGCCGTTCCGAGCCCCGCGAGGAATCGGCTCATCCGAGCGAACGGTCATTCGGGACGCGCTCTCTGTAACCTCGGATCTGCATGGACCCCGATCGGAGGCCGCCGGCTTCGGCTGCCAGTCTTCCCGAGAACGACGAGAAGCAGTCGATCCGGATGACCGCCGACCGGCTCCTCATCGCACCGTCGCAGGAGGCGGGCGACCGAAAGTCCCGAGCGGGCATTTTGATCCCCGCGACGGCCGAGGTGAACCGGCGGCTGGTGTGGGGAGAGGTCGTGGCCAAGGGCCCGACCGTGCGCACGATCGAGCAGAACGACCGGGTCCTCTTCGCGCCCGACAGCGGGTTCGAGGTCGACATCCGCGGCGAGGAGTACCTGATCCTGCGGGAGCGCGACGTGCATGCGGTCGCCTCGGCCCGCTCCGAGGGCCAGTCCGGCCTCTATCTGTGATCGAACTGTGATCGAACTGTGATCGAACCGGATGCCGCGCTGCGGCTCGACGGCAAGGTCGTGCTCGTCACGGGCGGGACGCGTGGCATCGGCCGCGCCATCGCAGAGGCCGCGGCGGCCGCGGGCGCAGCGGTGAGCGTGCTCGCCCGCAAGCCGGACGAGCTCTCCGAGACGGCCGCGGCGCTCGCCGCCCTGGGTGCGCCGGTGTGCACGATCGAAGGTTCGGTCGGCAACCCTGAACTGCCCGAGGCCGCCGTCGACAAGACGATCGCCGAGCTCGGCCGGTGCGATGCCGTCGTCAACAACGCGGCGATCAACCCGTCGTTCGCACCGCTGATGGAAGCCGACCTCGGCGCGGTCACGAAGATCCTCGACGCCAACGTGACCGGCCCGCTGCGATTCGTGCGCGCCGCGTGGAACGCCTGGATGAAGGAACACGGAGGTTCCGTGCTCAACGTCGTCTCGGTCGGTGGCATGCGTCCGGGACCCTTCATCGGCGCGTACAACGTTTCGAAGGCGGCACTGATCCACCTGACTCGTCAGCTCGCGCAGGAGCTCGCACCGAAGGTCCGCGTGAACGCCGTCGCGCCCGGACTGGTGAAGACCGATATGGCACGCGCGCTCTGGGAGCCGAACGAGGAGGGGATCGCACGGGCGCACCCACTCGGTCGCATCGGTGTGCCCGACGACATCGCGAGCGCGGCGCTGTTCCTGCTCTCCGACGCGTCCTCGTGGTTGACGGGCGACGTGCTGGTGGTCGACGGGGGCGCCGGCGTCAGCGCGCGGGGCTGATCTCGCCGGGACCGCCCGGTGTCGGGCCCTCCCCGGTGCGGTCACCGCGCCACGGGCGCCAGCCCCGCCGGGTCGCCTTCAACCGGTTGTCGATCATGCGGATACCGGGCACGCCTTCCGCGATCAGCGGCGCGACGTCGTACACCTCGGGCGACACGACGCCGTGCAACAACGCGATGCCGTCGAACACCTCGACGTGGAGCCCGTCGGCGCGCCGCGTGCGCTTGTCGTTGGCGAGCGCGTACCGGAGTTTCATCTCCGCCTTGACATCCTGCATGTCGGAGCCGCCGGGCATCGCCGCCTGCACCGTTCGCAGGGCGAAGCCGGCCCATTCGAAGACCTCGTCGCGGTTCTGCCAGGCGAATGCGGCAATGGCGGAGGCGCTGAGGCGGAACAGGGTGCGCTGGATCATGGTCGACATTCTCCCCCGCGCGGGTGCCTGCCTACCGTCATACCTCGAAGACCGCCCGTTCGGGGCCGGTCAGAGATACGCGCGGGCGACCGTGAGCGCCTCGACCGCCGCGTCGCCGATCGGCTCGGAGGTCGACGGCGTCGGCCGACGCGCAGCCGTTGCACGAACACCCGGCAGTACTGACCCGCAGGACCCGTGATCCTGGCGGGTGCGTCGTCGGGGCCGAACGACCACGTCGTGCCCGACGGCAGGGTCAGCTCGACGCGCAGCGCTCCCGACGGCGGTTCGCGCCCGGCCACGGTGTACGCGTAGGGGAGCGCGCGGGTCGCGAGCCAGGCCACGGCTGCGAGCCGGTCGGTGTCCTGCGGCGCAGCACCGAGCGCGGCATGGACGTCGAGGCCGTGCGCCCACGTCTCCATGAGCCGGGCGCTCACGAACGAAGTCGCGCGCATGCCGATGCCCCAGTCGACGCGCGAGGCCGGGTCGAGTGCCGCGAGCAGATCGCGCTCGAGCGCGGAGGTTCGTTCCCACCACGCGAGCACCGCGGCGCCCGGCAGGCGGCGGGCCCGCATCACGCCTTGGAACGTGACGTCGTCACCCGATGCGGCACGCGCCGCCAGCCCGTTCAACGCGTAGGGCCCACCGCGGATCGTGTCGATCGCCATCTCGTCGGTGTCGGCGAGATGGCTGATCGTGTCGCGGACGTCCCAGCGCCGCGCCGGCGTCGGCCGCAGCCACTCGTCCCGAGAGCACTCGCGCACGAGCGCCTGCAGCGCGGCTTGCTCGTCGCGCAGGTCGGCGACGGTCGCGCCGCTCGAGTGCACGGGCTCTCGGCTCTCGGCTATCGGCTCACGGCTTCCGGGTCCGCGTGCGGCCGAGGCTCACGGGAACCTCGGCCGGATGCGGCATCGGCGGCGCGCCCGACCCGATGCGCACGTCCAGGTACTTCGCGACCTGTTCGTACACGTCGTCGCCGAGCATGTCCCGGAGCTCGGTCTCCATCGACTTGTACACCGGCTCGGGCGCGCTGAACGCTTCCTTCGCTTCGGTGCACCACCACGCGAACTCCTCGCCGCCTTCGCCCCATCCGTCGCGGCCGAACTCGGTGAGCACCGTCGTGATCGACTCGTCTTCTTCTTCACGGTCGACCACGCGCAGCGGCAGCTGCCAGCAGACCGTCGGCTTGGTCTCGCTGAAGTGCTTCCCGGTGCGAGCGGCGTGCTGGTGCAGCGCGCATCCGGGTCCGGTCGGGAAGCCGGTTCGGTTCAGGAAGACGCAGGCGCCGTCGACGAGCCGGGTGCGGTAGTCGTCCTTGCCGGTCTTCTTCCAGACGCCGCGCTCGATGCCCCGCTTGCGGTACTGCCACTCGTCGTCGCCGAGCTCTTCGGCCAGGCGTTCGATCTTGCGGCGGTCCTTGTTGTCGGAGGCGTGCGCGCCGTACGAGCAACAACCATGCACGAGCTCGGGCGCAGGTTCGGTGAGCACACCCTGACAGCCCTGGCCGAAGATGCAGCGGTAGTGCGACGCGAGGTACGTCACGTCGATCTCCCACTGGCGCTTCTCCTTGCCGGCGATCGGGATCGTGATCCACTCGCGGCTCATGGAGGTCATGGCGTCAGGCTAACCGTGCGTGCTCGGTAGGCTGCGGCAATCACGTCGTCCCACGCGCTCATCGACGATCTGCGCGCCGCGGTCGGTGCTCGGCGCGCGAGCACCGAACCCCTCGAGCTCGCGCTGTACGCGCGCGATGCCGGTGTCGCGACCGGTGAAGCGGTCGCCGTGTGCTGGCCCGAATCGGCCGAGGATGTCGCCGCAGCCGTGCGCGTGGCCCGCCGCCACGGACGGCCGTTCGTCGCACGCGGCAGCGGCACCGGGTTGGCCGGCGGCGCGACACCGCTCGGTGATCCGGTCGTCATCGTCACCACCGCGATGAACCGGGTGCTCGACGTGGACGCGCCCGCAGGGGTCGCGTGGGTCGAGCCGGGCGTCCTGAACCTCGACCTGACCCGAGCCGTCCGGCACCTCGGGCTCCACTACGCACCGGATCCTTCGTCACAGCAGGCCTGCACGATCGGCGGCAACGTCGCGACCAACGCGGGCGGTCCGCACTGCCTGGCCGCCGGGGTCACGAGCGCGCACGTGCTGGCGGTCGACGTGGTGCTGCCCGACGGTGAGACGGCGACGTTCGGCGGCCTCGAGCCCGATGCCCCGGGATACGACCTCCGCGGCTGCTTCGTCGGCTCCGAGGGCACCATGGGCATCGCGACCCGGGTCGCGGTGCGCCTCGTCCCCGATCCGCCGGCGGTGGCGACGATGCTCTGCGCCTTCGATTCGATCGACGCCGCGGCCGCGACGGTCAGTGGAACGATCGCGGCGGGGATCCTGCCGGCCGCGCTCGAGATGATGGACGCCCGCATCACGCGCGCGGTCGAGGACTTCGTGGGCGCGGGGTATCCACGCGACGCGGCGGCGGTGCTGCTGGTCGAGCTCGACGGTCTCGCGGCCGGCGTCGCCGAAGAGGTGGAGGCGGTGCGCGCGGTCGCGACCGCGCACGGTGCGACGTCGTTTCGCGTCGCCGCCGACGAGGCGGAGCGCGCGTTGCTGTGGAAGGGACGCAAATCGGCGTTCGGGGCGATCGCGCGCATCGCTCCCGACTACTACTTGCACGATGCGGTGGTGCCCCGCACGAAGCTGGTCGACGTCCTCCGCCGCGTCTACGAGATCGCAGACGAGAACCAGCTCGTCACGATGAACGTCTTCCACGCCGGCGACGGGAACCTTCACCCGCTCATCGTGTTCGATCGGCGCCAACCCGGCGTGTGGGAACGGGTGCACGATGCCGGCACGGAGATCCTCGAGACGTGCATCGCCGCGGGTGGGGTGCTCACCGGCGAGCACGGGGTGGGCATCGAGAAGCGCGATCTCATGCCGTTGCAGTTCTCCCCCGACGACCTCGACGCGCAGGCCCGGCTCCGGGATGCCTTCGATCCCGACGGCGCCGCGAACCCGCTCAAGATCCTTCCGCGCGGCAGCCGGTGCGGCGAGCTCCAGCGCGTCCCGGAGGGCACGTGGATCTGAGCGCACTGCAAGCGGCGGTGGCAGGAGCGGACGCGGTCGTCGCCGTCGGGGCGCGCACGCAGTGGGCGTCCGCGAACCCGGTGAGCGCGACGGCGGACGTGGTCGAGGTGCGGGCACCGAGCGGTGTCGTCGCCTACGAGCCCGCCGACATGACGATCACGGTGGGCGCCGGCACTCCGGTTGCCGAGCTCGATGCCGTGCTCGCCGAGCACGGGCAGCAGTGCGCGCTCGACCCGCGCGATCCGAAGGCGACGGTCGGCGGGGTGCTCGCGTGCGGGCTCTCGGGGATCCGGCGCCTGCGTCACGGTCCCGTTCGCGACCAGCTCCTCGAGGTTCGCTTCGTCGCGGCCGACGGTCGCGTCGTGAAGGGCGGCGGGCCGACCGTGAAGAACGTGACCGGGTACGACTTCCCGCGCCTCATGGTCGGGTCGTTCGGCACGCTGGGCGTCCTCGCGCAGGTGACGCTGCGCGGCCGGCCGCGCGCCGAGCACGCGCAGTGGTTCGTCTCCGATGAGTGCCCGGCGGGGTTGTTCCGTCCGGCGTCGATGCTCTGGGACGGATCGTGCACTCACGTGCTGGTGGAAGGCACTCGCGCCGACATCGCCGCCCAAACCGACGGCCTGCGGGCCTCGGGCCTGCGCGCGACCGACGCGCCGAAGCTGCCGGAAGGACCACATCGCGGTCGCATCTCGGTCGCGCCCGGCGCGCTCGGTTCGCTCGCCGCCGCGCTGCGCGACGTGCGGTGGTGCGCCGAGCTCGGCGTCGGGACCGTCCACGTGGCCGCCGACACCACCGAAGCGCTGACGGCCGCGCGCGACACGGCCCACGCGCACGGCGGCTGGCTCCTCCGCGAAGCCGGCGGCGACGGACTCGACGGGTTCGGGCGCGACCTCCCGAACCGCACGCTGATGCAACGCATCAAGTCCGCGTTCGATCCCGACGGCAAGCTCGCCCCCGGAAGGCTGCCGATGTGACGGACAAC
This sequence comes from uncultured Actinomycetes bacterium, assembly GCA_963841215.1. GTDB lineage: Bacteria > Actinomycetota > Acidimicrobiia > IMCC26256 > PALSA-610 > CAVUFH01. Next base: position 100,969 of record CAWJBW010000001.1, read on the forward strand.
TTTCCTCCGCTCGGGCTCGGGACGCTCGGGCTCGGGCCGCTCGGGCTCGACAGCGACGAGCTGGTCGCGTGCGTTGCCTGCGGGCTGTGTCTGCCGCACTGCCCGACCTACCGGGTGACCGGCCTCGAGATCGCGTCGCCGCGCGGCCGCATCGCGGCGATGCGCGCGGTCGACGAACGGGCGGCACCGATCGACGACGCGTTCCTGCGTGCGATGGACGAATGCGTGCAGTGCCGCGGATGCGACGCCGCGTGCCCGTCGGGCGTGCAGTTCGGCCACTTGATGGAAGACACACGCGCCGCGCTCGTGCGCAACGGTTGGGGCCGCCGCGCTGGTTTCGCCGAGCGGCTCGCGTACCGGATCGTGCTGCCCCGCCACTGGCTGCTGCTCGCCGGCACCTGGTTGGTGCTCGTCGCGCAGCGGCTCCACATCGTGCCGCGACGCTTCGGCATCCCGAAGCTGCGGCCTCGCAGCCTGCGCCCGCTCGCCGTCGTCGTGGGCGGTTCGCCCGACGCGTGGCTCTTCACCGGTTGTGTCATGGATGCCTGGATGCGCGACACGCATCGCTCTACCGCCCGGCTGATGGAGGCCACCGGCGCCCGCATCGCGCGGCCGGCCGCGAACGCCTCGTGCTGTGGGGCGCTCCACGTGCATGCCGGTCGCGAACGCGAAGCGCGCCGGCTCGCGCGCAAGGTCGTCGCGTCCATGCCCGGCGATGCGCCGATCGTCGTCAACAGCGCCGGGTGCGGCGCGGCGATGAAGGAGTACGGCCACCTGCTCGGAACTCCCGAAGCCGATCGCGTTCGCGACACGCGTCCGAGACTTCTCCGAGTGGCTCGCGGCGACGGGCCCATTGCCGCTCGAGCCGCAATCCCGCACCGTCGTCGTCCAGGATCCCTGCCACCTCCGTCACGTGCAGAAGGCCCACGGTGCGGTGCGGACGGTGCTCGCCTCCGCCTACCCGCTTGCGCGAGACCGATGACGACGGTCTCTGCTGTGGTGCCGGCGGTGCCTACGCCGTGTCCCAGCCGGAGCTCGCCGGCGACATCCGTCACCGCAAGCTGCACGCCCTCGAGCGCGCAGGTGCAACCGAGCCCGGCGCAGTCGTCGCATCCGCGAACCCGGGTTGTCTCATGCACCTCCGCGCCGCGGGTCTCGACGTCCGTCACCCCGCCGACCTCCTCGCCGAGGCGCTGCCCGATGAGTGATTGCGGATGAGTGATTACGAAGGCATCGCCGAACGTCTCGCCGCGATCGAGGAGGAGCTGCGCGACCTCGCGTACGAGCGCCTGCGCAACGCCGCGCGCGATCCCGACAGCGACGAAGGCGCGAATGCCGCGCGCGAGGAGAAACGTCTCCTGCAAGCGCGGCGCGCCATCGCCAAAGCGATCAACGCCTTGCGGGACGCTTGACATGCGCTGCGATACCAGCAAGGCCGCTTCCGATAATCTGACGGACGTGGGGATCCGTGCAGTCGGTGTGACGCAGTGCTCGACGAGCACCGCAACACAGGCGTTCCGGTGCCGCTGACCTTCGTCGTCGTCGTCGCCAACGGCGGGCGCTCCTTGTCTCGCGAGTGCGTCGAGCAGATTACGAACGAGCGTCCTCAGCTCTTGTTCGAACCGACGGCCGAGACGACGTGGACGAACGCGCGGCGCAGCGTGCTCGTACGGGCCTGGGAAGCGCCGGAACCGGCGTTCGGGCTCGACACGCAGTGGAGCGACTCGGAGGGGTTCACGGCGTTCAGCGGTCACCTCTGGTCACAACGGGAGCGCTGGGCACCGGGCACTTGGCCGAAGAACCTCGCGTCACGGTGTCGCGTCACGAGTCCGCCCACGATGATCGAGGAACTTGCCGGCATTTTCGCGTTGGTGCACCTCGATCAGGACGGCCACGGCTGGGTCGGCACCGACGCGCTCAGTCTGAACATGCTCTACGAAGGCACGGGAGACGACTTCGTCGCGTACTCCCCACGCGCCGCCGCCGCCGCCTGGGCGGTCACGCCACCGGGGCGAGTACCTCCGCGCGATCCAATCGGTTGCGCGTGGCTCGCGTACTCTTCCTATTTCATCGGGGACCGAACCGGCTTCGCCGGTGTTCGCGTCGTCCCGATCGGGCAATACGTCGAGGTGTCACCGGATCACGGTGCTCGTCGGCGCGTCTGGTCGGCGCAACCGTGGTCGGACGTGGCCGAAGCGAGCAGCGACCAGGCAATCGACGCGGTCGTCGACGCGGTGCGAACGGACGTCGCGCAGCGCCTCGGCGTCATCGCCGAGCTACCTGCGGCCGAGCTGAGGACCGGCCTGACCGGCGGGAAGGACTCCCGGCTTCTCCTCGCGGTCGCGTTGGAACAGGGGATCGCGGACACGTTCGACTTCCGTTCGCAAGGAAGGCAATCGCTGCCCGATGTTGTCATCGGCAGGCAGCTGGCGGAACGGTTCTCGCTGCGCCACGAATGGGGCTTGTTTCCACCGCCGCCGAGTCCGCTCTCGTATTCACAGCGCCTGTGCCGCATCGTGCGCGACGGCTCGGGTATGTCGAACATCTGGTACGAGGTTCGCCGGGAGCCGAACGACGCCCGCTTGGAGGTATCGGGCCTCGGCGGTGAGGTCATGCGCACGAACTCTCCGAACACCGCGAACCTGAAGTCCCACGCCGAGTTGGAGCGCCGGTACCGCAACGGATTTCGGTTCGGTGGACTCGGGCTCGTGCAACAAGACGTTCAGGCCGAGCTCGAGCGCAGTGCGCTGGCGTCGATGTTCGACGACGCCACCGGCCGCATGGACGCGGTCGATCTCGTCGACTCTTGGTACATCCGCAACCGGATCCGGCGCTGGGGCGGCGCAGCACAGGAAATCGGACCGCCACGGGTGCTCCCGCTGTACTCGCTGAGCACCGCCCGCGCCGCGTTTCGCGATCGGTCCGACCTGCGGCGCTCGGAGTTCCTCCATCAACGCGTGATCGCTGCCTCGTGCCCGGAGCTCCTCGACTGGGAGTTCGCCGAGACGGGCTGGCCCGCGGCAGAAGTCACCAGCGCCGTCGCCAGGCGGCATCCTTTTCGCAAGGCACGACGAGGTCGAGCCGAGCCCGCACCGACAACGGCCGGTCCTCCGACACCGCGTCCCTCGGCGGAGCGCGTGCTGCAAGGCAATACGGCGAATCAGCAGCATCAGGACCGAACGCTGGCGCTGAAGAAACAGTTGTTCGAGGAGATGCTCGTCGGCGACCCGACGAATCCCGTGTTCGACGTCATCGACCGTGAACGCACTCGCGATGCGATCGAGCGTATCGAGCAGCTCGGCATCCGCGACCGCATGGAGCTCTGGGGCGCGGCGACCGCAGCGATCTGGCTCGGGCACCACGAGGACGCTGAGGGCGAGAACGCTAGCCGTTGAGACGGTCGATCAGCACACGCAACCGGGCGTAACCGAAGCGGTTGAAGCGGAAGCGAAGGCGCGCGAGGTCGGGAACATCGTCGTCTCGGAGCTCGGCCTTGCTCGCCTCGGCCGGTTCGATCTCGCCGCGCACGACGATGTCGGTGAACTCCTCGTTGAGCGCGGCGAGCGTTGCCGCATCGGGAAGCGTCTGCATGCGCAGCACGAGCTCGCCGTCCACGAACCGGAGTGAGTGGTAGTTCCGGTAGAACGCGGTGATCTCCTCGAGCGCGACGTCGGTGTCGTCGGTGATCTTCACGAGCTCGAGGTCATGCGGCGAGATGTAGCCGCGATCGCGGAGCTCGGCGTTCACGAACTCGAGCCACAGGCTCCAGTACGTGCCGCCGGGGACGTCGAGCAGCACGATCGGCGCCGGCGTCGTCTTCCCGGTCTGCATCAGTGTGAGCAGCTCGAACGCCTCGTCGAGCGTGCCGAAGCCCCCGGGCAGCAACACGAACGTGTGCGCTTCCTTCACGAACGTGACCTTGCGGGTGAAGAAGTACCGGAAGTTGACGAGCTTGGGATCGTCGGCGAGGAACTGCGACGTGGCGGCCTCGAACGGGAGGCGGATGCCGACGCCGAAGGAGCTCGCGGCCCCCGCACCTTCGATCCCCGCTTCCATGATCCCCGGCCCGGCACCGGTGATGACCATCCAGTCGACCTCGGCCAACTCGGTCGCGAGCCGCAGCGTCTGGTCGTACAACGGGTCGTCGCGGATCGTGCGCGCCGAGCCGAAGATCGCCGCCTTGCGGGCCGATCGGTACGGCTCGAACACGGCGAAGGCGTACCGCATCTCCTTGAGCGCGGCGTTCGCCATCTTGAGGTCGCCGCGCGAGACGTGATCGCGTGCGAGGCGGACGGTGGAGACGATCAGCTCGAACAGGAGGTCGGAGTTCCGCACCTCGTCGCCGAGCCGCGCGATCAAGCTCTGCGATCTGCTGATCGACCTCTGCATCACCCGTTCGATACCGCGGAAGACGACGCACGACGGTCCAGCGTAGTTCACGCGGAGCCGGCGCCGTAGAGGCGGTCGCCGGCGTCGCCGAGGCCGGGAACGATGAACGCGGATCGTCGAGACGCTCGTCGAGCGCGGCGGTGAAGATGCGGACGTCCGGCGCGGCGTCATGCACGCGCTCGACGCCTTCCGGCGCGGCGATGAGGCACAAGGCCGTGATCGCGCCGGCGTTGCGGGCCTGGAGCATGTCGCACACGGTGGCGAGCGAGCCGCCGGTGGCGAGCATCGGATCGACGATGTACGCCGGTCGGCCCGCGAGCTCGGCCGGGAGCCGCTCCAGGTAGGCGAGGGGTCGGTGGGTCGTCTCGTCGCGCTTCAAGCCGATCACGCCGACCTCGGCGTCGGGGAGCGCGGCCAGCACACCGTCGAGGAGGCCGAGCCCGGCTCGGAGGATCGGCACGACGAGCGGGCCGGGGGTCGCCGGCCGTGCGCCCGTCGCGACGAGACCGAGCGGCGTGGTGACCTCGTGCTGCTCGGTGGGCAGGTCACGAGTGGCCTCGTAGGCGAGGAAGCTCGCGAGCTCACGCGCGATGCGGCGGAAGTCGACCGACTTCGTCCGTTCGTCGCGCAGCGTCAGCACTCGGTCGGCGACGAGTGGATGATCGACGACGATGAGCGGCATACCGGCAAGTAAACACGTAGTGTGCGCCCGATCTGGGGAGCGTGCGCGTGCACATGGGCCGCGTTCTGGGGAAGGAGAAGACGCGTGAAGATCCGGTGGTTTGAAGCGAGCGATCGCGCTCGGTGCAGTGCTCGACCTTGGCCCTGGCCGCCTGCGGTGGCGACGACGACGACGATGCCGGGAGCAGCGATACAACGGCCGGCGGCGAGACGGAAACGACCGCCGCCGGCGAGGCCACCGAAGGCGCGACGCTCGAGTCCGAGTGCGAAGCGGCAAAGGCCGACAATGTCACGGCTCCCGAAGGCTTCCGCGTGAACCTCGTCACCGACATCGGAAAAGTCGACGACGGCACGTTCAACCAGTACTCCTACGACGCGATGATCGCCGCGAGCGAGTGCTTCGGCTTCGAGACGAGCTACATCGAGACCGTCTCGGAGGCCGACTACGCCACCAACATCGCGACCTCGCTGAGCTCGCAGCCCGCAATGATCATCACGAGTGGTGCGCTCATCGGCACCGACACGCTGAGCGCGGCACAGGCCAACCCCGAGGTGAAGTTCATCGGCATCGACCAGTTCCAGCCCGAGTATCCCGCGAACTACGTGGGGGCGCTGTTCCGCGAGGACCAGTCCGGCTACATCGCCGGTGCGCTCGCGGCGACGCTGAGCGAGAGTGAAGTGGTCGGTGTGGTCGGCGGCCGCGAGGACGTCCCGCCGGTGGTGCGGTTCGTCAACGCGTACAAGACGGGCGCGGAGTCGGTGAACCCGGACATCACGGTGCTGTCGACCTACAACGAGTCGTTCAACGATCCCAACAAGGGCGCGTCCGATGCCGCGCAGTTCATCGGCGAAGGCGCCGACGTCATCTTCGGCGCGGGTGGCCCGACCGGCTCGGCCGGCGTGAAGGCGGCAACCGAACAGGGTCTCTGGGGGATCGGCGTCGACCAGGACGAGTACTTCACCACCTTCAACGGCGGCGAAGCGCCCGGCTCCGAGTACCTCGCGACCTCGGCGATCAAGCGGGTCGACCTCGCGGTGTTCCGCACCATCGTCGCCGCCCTCGATGGCTCGTTCGCCGGCGGTCCTTCGCAGTTCGACGCGGAGAACGACGGGGTCACCTACGCCCCGTTCCACGACGCCGAACTGCCCGAGGAAGCGGTGGCGATCCTCGAGGAGACGCGCCAAGGCCTGGCCGACGGTTCGATCGACACCGGTGTCGACCCGGCGACGGGACTCCCGAACTAGCCGCCCTGTCCCCCGGCCCGGCGAACCGGCCCGTCGACTCGGCCCCTCGACCCGCCCAATGGAAACCGAGGAGACCGCGTCCGACCTCGTGCTCGAGGCGCGCGGGGATCACCAAGCGATTTCCGGGACTGCTCGCCAACGACCAGATCGACTTCGATCTGCGGCGAGGCGAGGTGCACTGCCTGCTCGGTGAGAACGGTGCCGGCAAGACGCACGCTGATGAACGTGATCTTCGGCCTCTCGCAGCCCGACGCGGGCGGATCCGGGTCGGAGGCGAGCGAGGTCGACCTTCGCGAGCTCGCGCCGACGCGATCGCACGGGGGGATCGGCATGGTGCACCAGCACTTCCAGCTCGTTCCCGTGTTCACCGTCGTCGAGAACGTGGTCCTGGGTGACGAGCTGCGCCGCGGGCCGGTCCTCGACCTCGACGACCGCGCGCGCCGCATCGCCGAGCTGGGGGAGCGCTACGGGCTGCGCGTGGACGCCGACGCCAAGGTCGAGGACCTCTCGGTCGGCGAGCAGCAGCGCGTGGAGCTGTTGAAGGCGCTGTACCGCGAAGCCGAGATCCTCATCCTCGACGAGCCGACGGCGGTCTTGACGCCGGGCGAGGTGGACGAGTTCTTCGCCGTTGTCCGGAGCCTCATCGAGCAGGGCAAGTCGATCGTCTTCATCACGCACAAGCTGCGAGAGGTGCTCGCAGTCGCCGACAGGATCACCGTGCTCAGGCACGGCGCCGTCGTCGGTACCGCAGATCCTCGCGACGCAACCCAACAGAGCCTCGCAACGATGATGGTCGGACGTGACGTCATCCTCGCGATCGACAAGGGCCGGCGAGCCCCGGCGCGCCGCTGCCTGCGTGTCCGCGACCTCGCGCGTGGCCGACGACCGGGGCGTGACCACGGTGAGCGGCCTCGACTTCGACGTGCGGTCGGGTGAGATCTTCGGCATCGCGGGCGTGGAGGGAAACGGCCAGCGTGAGCTCGTCGAGGCACTGGCGGGGATGCGCACACCCTTCCGAGGAACCATCGAGATCGACGGCAAGGATCTCACCGGCGCCAACCCACGCGGAGGTGAGTGAGTGCGGTGTCGGGCACGTGCCCGAAGACCGCAACAAGCACGGTGTGGTGTCGGCCTTCACGATCGCCGACAACGTCGTGTTGAACACGTACTACCGGCGTGCGTTCGCGCGCGGCGCGTTGCGCAAGCTGGGGAACATCGACGAACGGGCCGACGACGCTCGTCGAGCAGTACGACGTCCGCACCACCGGCATACACGTCCCCGTTGTCGCAACTCTCCGGCGGCAACCAGCAGAAGGTGATCATCGCCCGTGAGCTCTCGGGTGACGTCGAAGCTCCTGCTGATCGCCCAGCCCACGCGTGGACTCGACGTCGGTTCGATCGAGTTCATCCATCGCCGCATCGTCGAGATGCGAGACCTGGGCACGGCCGTGCTCCTGGTGAGCGCAGAGCTGGACGAGATCTTCACGCTCTCCGACCGGATCGGCGTCCTCTACCGCGGCGCGCTGGTCGGAGACTTCGACCGCGCCGACGGCGACGCGCGATGCCGTGGGGCTCCTCATGGCGTCGGGTCGCGAACAGTGCCGAAGCTGCGCCGCGGGTGGAGCAGAGGCGTCGGAGATCCTTCCCCTCGTAGCGGGCTGCAGCGCGCCGTCGAGCGCTGGTTCGACCTCCAACCCGTGCTCGTGCCGATCGGTGCCATCCTGCTCGCCTTCGCCGCCGGCAGCATCGTGATCCTGCTCGTCGGTGAGAACCCGGTCACCGCGTACTCGGCGCTGCTACGCGGCATGTTCGGGAGCTGGGACCGCGTCGCCGCTTCGCTCGGTCGTTCGACGCCGTTCATCGGCGCGGCCCTCGCCGTCGCGTTCGCGTTCCGCGCCGGCCTGTTCAACATCGGTGTCGAAGGGCAGCTGCTCATCGGCGCAACTGCCGCGGCGTGGGCCGGTACCTGGGCGTGGGTCGCCGACCTGCCCGCCGTGATGGCGGTTCTTCTCGTCATCGTCGCGGGCGTGGTCGGCGGCGGCCTCTACGGCGCGATCCCGGGAGTCCTCAAGGCGCCGACCGGCGCGCACGAGGTCATCACCACGATCATGCTGAACAGCATCGCGTTGCTGTACGTGCGCTGGCTGGTCAGTTCGCAGGACCCGGTCATCCTGCGCGACACGACCGCTTCGGTCCCGCGTACCGCGCAGCTTCCCGATGCAGCGCGGCTCCCGGAGCTCGTCGACAGCACGCCACCGCTGCACCTCGGGTTCCTCGTCATGCTGGCGCTGTGCGTCTTCGTCTGGTTCGTCCTGCAACGCACGACGAACGGCTTCGAGATCCGAATGGTCGGCGCCAATCCGAACGCGGCGCGGTACGCGGGCGTGAGCGTGAACCGGATCATCATCGTGGTGATGGCCATGTCGGGCGCGTTCGCGGGCCTGGCCGGGCGCGGGGGAGATCACCGGCACGAGCGGGTTCCTCAGCCCGGGCACGTTCGTCGCCATCGGCTTCGACTCCATCGCGATCGCGTTGCTCGCACGAGCGAACCCGTTCGCCATCATCCCTGCGGCGATCCTCTGGGGTTCGTTGCTCTCGGGTGCGCCGCTCATGCAGCAGGAGACCGGCCTCTCGATCGACATCATCCGCATCGTTCAGGCGCTGGTGCTGCTCTTCGTCGCGGCCGACGTGATCGTGCGCACGATCTTCCGGTTCCGGCGGCCGTGGCGGTGTGCTCGAGGAACCGCAACTCGGGACGAGCTCAGCGACCGCGTGCACCGTGCGGACGGAGCGGAGGCCGCGGGCCGGAGGCCGCACGGCCGGGAGCGGAGGGCCATGCCGGTCGCGTCGCGCGGGGTACCGCGCCTCGGTCGGCTCCAGGTGATCGGCGTGCTCTACGGCCTCCTGGGTGTCCTGCTCGTGGCTTACCTCGCACCCAACGTCGAGCCGGCCGACAAGACCTTCACGTTCGAACCGCCGCCGGATCCGGCCGGCCTGGTCGTTCGACCCGCGGACGATCATCATCGCGATCGGCGTCGCGTTCGTGCTCACGGCGGTGGTCTCGCTGCTCGGCCCGCGCTACGAGCGCTACGCGCGTGCGGCCTGCTCGTCTCCACCTTGCTGCTCGCACCGCTCGTCGTCGTGCTGTCGCTCGCATGGTCGGAGACCGGCAGCACGAACATCGTGCAGCTCGCGGTCGAGTCGTTGCGTCTCGGCACGCCGATCGCGCTCGGTGCCATGGCCGGCCTCTGGTGCGAGCGCTCCGGTGTGGTCAACATCGGCATCGAGGGCATGATGCTCGCCGGCGCGGGTGTCGGGTTCACCGTGTACGCGGTGCTCGGCGACGCCCAGGACACCGAATGGCTCTGGCTCGGGATCGCGGCGGCCGTGCTCACGGGCGGCCTCGTGGCGGCGTTGCACGCGGTCGTCACGGTGAGCTTCCGGGTCGACCAGATCATCTCCGGTGTGGTCATCAACCTGCTCGCCATCGGCCTCACGAGCTTCCTCCGATCGCAGGTGATCGTGCCGCGGGGAAATCTCCACCGGCATCCCGACATCGGAGATCTCCGTGCCGCTGCTCTCCGACATCCCCGTGATCGGCCCGCAGCTGTTCGAGAACAAACCGATCTTCTTCTCGATGTTCGTGATCGTCGCGCTGAGCTGGTTCGTGCTCACCAAGACGCCCTTCGGGCTGCGGGCCCGATCTTCGGGCGAGAACCCGCATGCGGCCGAGACCCTCGGCGTGAACGTGATCAAGATCCGGTACCAGGCGGTGATCCTCGGTGGCCTGATCGCAGGTCTCGGTGGCGCGTGGTTCTCGATGGAGAGCCAGGGCGGGTTCCAGGACAACATGACGAACGGCGTCGGTTTCATCGCGATCGCAGCGCTCATCTTCGGCCGCTGGCGACCATGGAGCGCGTTCGCCGGCGCGATGTTGTTCGGTTTCACGCGCGCACTCGGCACTCGGCTGCAGATCCTCGACGTATCGGTCGGCGACTTCTCCATCCCGAGCGAGTTCTGGCAGTCACTGCCGTACGTCGTCACCATCGTCGTCGTCGCCGGTGCGGTCGGCCGCGCCATCCCGCCGGCCGCCGTCGGCCAGCCCTACGAGAAGTCGCGATGAACGAACGCGTGGGACCGGCTGCGAGAAGCATCGATTGGGCTCGGCTACGGCTTGCCGCGCGTGAGGTCGCGCTTCGCGCCTACGCGCCGTACTCGCATCTTGCGGTCGGCGCGGCCGCACTCGTCGATGACGGCCGGGTCGTCACCGGGTGCAACGTCGAGAACGCGTCGTACGGACTCACGTTGTGCGCCGAGTGCGGGCTCGTCTCGGCGCTCCACGCCTCGGGCGGCGGCCGGCTCGTCGCGTTCGTGTGCGTCGACGGTGCCACCGGCGAGCCGTTGACCCCGTGCGGTCGCTGCCGCCAGCTGTTGTGGGAGGCAGGCGGCGCGGCACTGCAGATCGACACCGATGCCGGCCCGGTCGCCCTGTCGTCACTGCTCCCGCGTGCGTTCGGCCCCGACGACCTGCCGTGACCTCCTCTCCGATGCATGGCATCGATCTCGATCCGCGGAAGCGGGACGGTCGCCGCGCTCGGCGACGACGAGATCCGCTGGTTCCTGCAGGCGTACACCGCGGGCGAGGTCGCCGACGAGCAGGCGAGCGCGTTGCTGATGGCGATCTTCTTCCGCGGCCTCGCCTCGCATGAGCTCGCGACCTGGACCGAAGCGATGATCGATTCGGGTGAGCGACTCGACCTCTCCGGAGTCGGGCGACCGACGGTCGACAAGCACTCGACCGGCGGCGTCGGCGACAAGGTGTCGCTGGTGCTCGTCCCCCTCGTCGTGGCGTGTGGCGCCGCGGTGCCGCAGCTGTCGGGACGCGGGCTCGGCCACACCGGCGGCACCCTCGACAAGATGGAGGCCATCCCGGGATGGCGCGCCGATCTCACTCCTGCAGAGATGATCTCGGTGCTCCAGTCGGTCGGTGGCGTCATCGCCGCCGCCGGCGCCGGGCTCGCGCCCGCCGACCACAAGCTCTACGCGTTGCGCGACGTCACCGGCACCGTCGAGTCGATCCCGTTGATCGCGTCGTCGATCATGGCGAAGAAGATCGCCGAAGGAACCGACGCTTTGGTGCTCGACGTGAAGTTCGGCTCCGGAGCGTTCCTGCCGGATCCCGCCGAGGGCCGCGTCCTCGCCGAGACGATGGTGGCGCTCGGCGACGCGTACGGCGTGCGCACGGTCGCGCTGCAGACCGCGATGGAGACGGTGCTCGGGTACGCGGCCGGCAATGCGCTCGAGGTCGCGGAAGCCGTCGAAACGCTCGCGGGAGGAGGCCCGAGCGATCTCATCGAAGTCACGGTCGCGCTCGCGCGCGAGATGGTGACGCTCGCGGGCGTCGCGAGCGACGACCCCGCCGACATCTTGGCGTCCGGCGGCGCGCTCCCGGTGTGGCGGGCGATGGTTGCCGCGCAGGGCGGCGCGCCGGACGCGCCGCTCGCAACCGCGCCGGAGGTGGAGCTCGTCCGGGCCGAGCGCGCCGGCATCTGCACCCGCCTCGACGCGCGCGCGGTCGGCGAGGCCGCCTGGCGACTCGGTGCGGGCCGGTCCCGGAAGGAAGACCCGGTGTCCGAGTCGGCCGGGATCGTGTGCCACGTGAAGCCGGGCGACGCGGTGCAGTCCGGCGACGTCGTTCTCGAGCTGCACATCGACGACCCCGAACGGCTGGCAGGCGCGCTCATTGCCCTCGAAGGCGCGATCGGCATCGGCGACTCGCCGGAGCCCGCGCCAACCCTCGTGCTCGACCGCATCGCAGCACCCTGACTGGCGCGGCGCGTCACGCGCGTACGATCGAATGCATGGCGCAACTCACTGCGGCGGAGATCAAGCGCGCGCCCAAGGTGTTGTTGCACGACCATCTCGACGGCGGGCTGCGGACGCAGACGATCATCGAGCTCGCCGAGGAGTCGGGCTACGACGCGCTGCCCACGACCGACCCCGAAGAGCTCGCGGCCTGGATGACGCGCGGGGCCAACCGCGCCGACCTCGTTCTCTACCTCGAGACGTTCGTCCACACCGTCGCCATCATGCAGACGCGCGACGCGTTGGTGCGGGTCGCGCGGGAGTGTGCCGAAGACCTCGCCGACGACGGCGTGGTGTACGCGGAGGTCCGATTCGCGCCGGAACTGCACATCGAGCGGGGACTGAGCCTCGACGAAGTGGTCGAGGCCGTGCTCGAAGGCTTCCGGCAGGGGAGCGAGGCCCGGCCGATCACGGTGCGGTTGCTGTGCACTGCGATGCGCACTGCGGCGCTGTCGCTGCGGATCGCCGAGTTGGCCGTTCGCTGGCGCGACCAAGGCGTGTGCGGCTTCGACATCGCCGGTGCCGAGGCCGGCTACCCGCCGACGCGTCACCTCGACGCGTTCCAATACGTGATGCGCGAGAACTTCCACATCACGATCCATGCGGGTGAGGCATTCGGGCTCCCGTCGATCTGGGAGGCGCTGCAGTTCTGTGGGACCGAACGTCTCGGTCACGGGGTTCGCATCGTCGACGACATCGCCGTGGACGGCGACGACGCCGAGCTCGGCCGCCTCGCGAACTACGTCCGCGACCTGCGTGTTCCCCTCGAGATGTGCCCGACGTCGAACGTGCACTCCGGCGCGGCGCGGTCGATCGAGGAACATCCGATCGGTCTGCTGTCGCGCCTGCGCTTCCGCGTCACGGTGAACACCGACAACCGCTTGATGAGCAACATCACGATGTCGGAAGAGTTCGCAAAGCTCGTCGACACATTCGGTTGGGGCTGGAACGAGATCCGCTGGGCCACGATCAACGGCATGAAGAGCGCGTTCCTGCCGTTCGATCAGCGCCTGCACCTCATCAACGAGGTCATCAAACCCTGGTACGCCGACAACACGTTCATGTAGCCGCGGCCAATCCTCATGAAGGCCGGCGCGTGTGACGTTCGTCACCTTGGGGCATTCGTTGACAGTTTCTGCCACACCGCTCCCGTAGCCTCCACCAATGCTCGAACGCCTCGCCCGCTTCTGCACCCGTCGTCGCGGCATCGTCCTCATCGCATGGATCGCCGTGCTCTTCGTGGTCAGCGTGATCGCGAACGGCATCGTCGGTGCCGACTACCGCGCCGACATGTCGCTCCCCGACAGCGAGTCACGCGAGGTGCAGGACCAACTCGAGGCGTCCAGCCCGAACCGAGCCGGGTTCACCGCCCAGATCGTGTTCGACGCCGAGCAGGGCGTGGACGATCCCGAAGTTCGCGCCGCGATGGAAGACCTGTTCGCGCGAGTGGAGGAGCTCGACGGCATCGACGTGACCGACCCGTACACGCCGGAGGGTGCGAACCAGATCAGCACCACCGCACCCATCGCGTTCGCGGAGCTCCAGGTCGCCGACCAGGAGTACCAGGAGCTCATCGACCTCGGGAAGGAAGTCGAGGCGCTGGGTGACGACGTGGATGTCGACGGGCTCACGATCGAGTACGGCGGCGACATGTTCGCCGAATTCGAGATGCCCGAGAGCGAGGCGCTCGGGCTCCTCGCCGCCATCATCATCCTGCTCGATCGCGTTCGGATCGGTGGTCGCGATGGGCCTGCCGATCATCACCGCGCTGTTCGGTCTCGGCACCGGCGTCGCGCTGACGGTCTTGATCAGCAACGTGCAGTCGATGCCCGACTTCGCGCCGCAGCTCACCGCGATGATCGGCCTCGGCGTCGGCATCGACTACGCGCTGTTCATCGTCACCCGCTACCGCGAGGGGCTGCACGCCGGCCTGGAACCCGAGGACGCGACCGCCGCCGCAATCGATACCTCCGGGCGTGCGGTGCTGTTCGCGGGCACGACCGTGATCATCTCGCTCATGGGCTTGTACCTGATGGGTCTGGCGTTCGTGCGCGGCCTCGCGACCGGCGCCGCACTGGGTGTGCTCGTGATGATGGCCGCCGCGGTCACGCTGCTCCCGGCGTTGCTCGGGTTCGCCGGCCGTCGGGTCGAGGTCACGCGCTACCGCGGCGCGATCGGCATGCTCGTCGTCACGGTCGGTTTCCTGCTCGCGGTCCTCTTCGGGCAGGGCCTGTTCGCGCTGGCCGGCATCGCAGGCCTGGCCGTCGTGCTGATCGGCAGCAAGACGTTCGCCAAGGGACTGCGCCGGGAGATCCCGCACCGGAAGATCAAGCCGCGCGAAGAGCAGGCCTGGTACCGGTGGAGCCGCGTGATCCAACGGCGGCCGTGGCCTGCCTTCCTCGTCGCGCTCGTCGTGTTGCTCGTGCTGGCAGTGCCGCTGCTCTCGTTGCGCATGGGCTTCGGCGACACGGGAAACCTCAACGAGAACCAGACCCCGCGACGCGCGTACGACCTGCTGGCCGAAGGGTTCGGCCCCGGCTTCAACGGCCCGATGATTCTCACCGTTGCCGGCGCGCAGGATCCCGCTGCGCTCGCGAGTTTCACCGAAACACTCCGCGACACCGAGGGTGTCGCAGCCGTGAACGACGCGATCCCGGTTGCCGACGACCTCGCGCTCGTGCAGGTGTACGCCGACAGCGCGCCGCAGGACGCGGAGACCACCGAGCTGGTGCACCGACTCCGCGACGATGTGATCCCCGAGACCGGCCTCGACGCGCGCGTCGGCGGTTTCAATGCGGCGTCGGTCGACTTCTCCGGCTACCTCAGCGATCGCCTGCCGTTCCTCATCGGCGCGGTGCTGATCCTGAGCTTCATCCTGCTGATGGTCGTGTTCCGCTCGATCCTCGTGCCGCTCAAGGCGGTCGTCATGAACCTGTTGTCGATCAGTGCGGCGTACGGCGTCGTCATCGCCGTGTTCCAGTGGGGCTGGGGCGCGAGCCTCATCGGCGTCGATCGATCGGGTCCGATCGAGGCATGGGCACCGATGATGATGTTCGCGATCGTCTTCGGTCTGTCCATGGACTACGAGATCTTCCTCCTGTCGCGCATGAAGGAGGAGTACGACCGCACCCACGACAACGCGAGCGCAGTGGCCGACGGCCTCGCGAGCACCGCACGGGTGATCACCGCCGCCGCCTTGATCATGGTGTGCGTGTTCTCGGCGTTCGTGCTCGGCGACGACCGTTCGCTGAAGCTCTTCGGCCTCGGTCTCGCCGTCGCGGTGCTCGTCGACGCGACCATCGTCAGGATGGTGCTCGTCCCGGCCACCATGGAGCTGCTCGGCGATCGCAACTGGTGGTTCCCGACGTGGCTCGACCGGATCCTGCCGCGCGTGCACATCGAGGGGAAGCACGCGCCGGTACCTCCCGAAGCGCCCGAGCGCGCGGAGCGCGAGCTCGTCGGCACGCGCGACTGACCCGGGTGCGACCCCGGCTGTTCTCAGGGGCTCTACGGCCGGCGGAACACCTCCTCGCGCAACAGGTCGCGGTAGACGTCGGCTCCCATTGCCTCGCGCAGGTCGAGGACCTGGGTCGCCTGCGCGCACATCGCTCGTTCCTTGCGGTCGAGCAGCGCGCCGTCGAACACCTCGTAGATCGCGAGCTGGTCGACCGGCGTGCACGGGAACTCGACGTCGTCGTCCATCATCACGCCCATCTCGTCCGCCGACGCCGCGAACGCCGCGATCCACGTCGGGGTCTTGGTCGCGAAATAGAGCGCGGCACCCGTGCCGGCGCGGGCGACGGCGCGCGCGGTCCAGTCGCTCACCGCGATGTGGTCGGGGTGGCCGGTCATGCCGTCGGGACCGAAGGTGAGCACGGTGTCGGGCCGGACCTCGTCGACGATCGTCGCGATGCGGTCCGCCGCCTCGTCGGCATCGGCTGCCGCGCAGCCGCCGTCCGGGTAGTCGAAGAAGCGGTGATCGGCGACGCCGAGGATCTCCATGCACGCCGCGATCTCGGCCTCGCGGATCTTGGCCAGATCGGCCGGGGGCCAACGCTCCGGATCGGCGGCCTCGCCCCGGGTCGCGGTGACGCACACGACCCGACGACCGTCACGTGCCGCGGCGGCCATGATCCCGCCCGACAGGTAGCCCTCGTCGTCAGGGTGCGCCCACACCCCGAGAATCGTGCCCAGATCGTCATCACATGGCTCCCTCTCCAGTGCGCCTGCGGCGCTACCTCCGCTGCGTCCGCACGTCATGCTGCGCGTACGCAACGAGATCGCGGATCAGTTCGCGGCCCGCACGACACCGGCGAGCAGCGCGGTCATGCGCGGTGCGGCCGCCTGCCCGGCCGCGAGCACTTCGGCGTGCTCGAGCTTCTCCGCCGTGATGCCGGCCGCGAAGTTCGTGACCAGGCTGATGCCGAGTACACGCGCGCCGAGGTGTCGGGCCGCGATCGTCTCGAGCACCGTCGACATCCCCACCAGGTCGGCACCGAGCGTGCGCAGCATCCGGATCTCGGCGGGCGTCTCGTAGGCGCCGCCGAGCAGGCCCGCGTACACACCTTCGGGCAGATCGGGATCGACCTGGCGGGCGATGGCCCGCAGTTCGGCGTCGTACGCCTCGGTCAGGTCGACGAAGCGCGCCGCGTGCGGCTCGGGCGGATCGTCGCCCGACAGTGGCGACGCGCCGGTGAGGTTGATGTGATCGGCGAGCAACATCGGTGTCCCGACCGGCACCGCTGGATCGAGCCCGCCCGCGGCGTTGGTGAGCACCACGATGCCGCACCCGGCGAGCACCGCGGTGCGAACGCCGTGCACGACGGTGTCGACCGGATGCCCTTCGTAGAGGTGCGACCGGCCGGCGAACACGAGCACCCGGCGTCCGTCGCAATCGACCGACACGAGGCGTCCCGAGTGCCCACCGACCGTCGGCCGAGCCATCCCGGGCACGTCGTCGAGCGGGCCCTCCCACACGACGTCACCCAACTCCGCCGCGGCATCACCCCAGCCCGAGCCGAGCACGACCGCGACGTCGTGTCGCTCGGCGCCGGTCAGCGCTGCCACCGTCTCGGCCGCGGCGGTCGCCGCTTCGTAGGGGTTCATCGGTCGATCCTCGCCCGCCGTCAACCGAGCTCGTCGATGAGAGCGGGAACCTGGCCGATGTGCTCGATCTCCCAGTACCCGTCGTGGGCGCGGGGCGGCTCCGCCACTTCGAGCTCCCACGTGAGGTGATAGGGGACCAGCGCGGCCCGACCGCCGACTTCGAGCACGGGCAGCACGTCGGAACGTACGGAGTTGCCGACCATCAGGAATTCGGCTGCGCCGATGCCGTGCCGTTCGAGGATGCGCCGGTAGATGTCGGGCTCCTTCTCGGGCACCACTTCGATCGCGTCGAAGCGTTCGGCCAGGCCCGAGCGCGCGATCTTGCTCTCCTGGTCGAAGAGGTCGCCCTTGGTGATGAGCAGCAGCCGGTAGCGCCCGGCGAGCGCGTCGAGCGTCTCGGTGACGTGGGGGAGCAGCTCGACCGGGTGTGAGAGCTGGTCCTTGGCGAAGCTGAGGATCTGGTAGATGCGATCCGCGGCGACGTTGCCGTTCGTCACCTCGATCGCGGTCTCGATCATCGAGAGCGTGAACCCCTTCACCCCGTAGCCGTACACCGCGACGTTCTCGCGCTCGGTCTCGAGCAGCCGCGCGTCGAGCACGTCGCCCTCGACCGCGTCGGCGAGGAGCGCGCGGAAGCGATCCTGGGTCATCGAGAACAGCCCCTCGTTGTGCCAGAGGGTGTCGTCCCCGTCGAACGCAACTGCGCGGACGCCCACGAAAACGTCACGCGCCCTTCGGGTGCCAGACGGTCTTCAGCTCCATGGACGCACTGACGGCGTCAGGTGTCATGCCGCCGTCGTCCCACCACGACGGGTTCGGACCGAGCGGTCGGACGACCCGCTTCACGTCGTCGGCCGCGAGCTGTTCCATCTCGGTCGCCAGGTCGGTTGGCGCACCGGTCACGTCGATGGTGTCGATGTCGCCGTGGCCGGCCAGCCAGGGTCCGAGCTCGGCCTTGGATCCGGTCAGCACGTTGACCACACCTGACGGCAGGTCCGAGGTCGCGAGGATCTCGCAGAGGGTGATGGCCACCAGCGGGTTGGACTCGGACGCGATCACGACCACTGCGTTGCCGGCGCACAGCGCCGGTGCCACCAGCGACGCGAACCCGAGGAGCGGCGGCGCGTCGGGTGCGACCACTCCCACCACACCGACGGGCTCGGGCACGGTGAAGTCGAAATAGGGACCGGCTACTGCGTTCACGGTGCCGCTGATCGACGCGATCTTGTCGGCCCAACCCGCGTACCAGATCCAACGGTCGACGGTCTCCGCCACCTCATGCGCGGCATCGGTGGCGCCGAGCACCGCGAGCTCCTCCGCGAGTTGCGCGCTCCGACCTTCGAGCATCTCGGCCACGCGATAGAGCACCTGGCCGCGGAGGTACGCGGTCGAGCCGGCCCACTTCGGTTGCGCGCGACGCGCGGCGGTCACCGCGTCACGCAGATCCTTGCGTGACGCGCGCGCCGCGTTGGCGACGAGCGCTCCGGTGTGGTCGCGCACCGCGAACGTGCGGCCCGATTCCGAGCGCGGGAACGCTCCGTCCACGAACAACTTGTACGTCTTGCGCACGGGCAGCCGCGGATGTCGGTAGGCGAGTGCGTCATGCGGACCGTTCGAGATGCAGGTAGGGGAACAGGCCTGCGACGCCGCCCTCGCGCCCGAAGCCGCTCTCCTGGAACCCACCGAAAGGACTGCCGGGATCGAAGCGGTTGAACGTGTTGGCCCACACCACGCCGGCGCGCAGGCGGTCGGCCGTCCACAGGATCTTCGAACCCTTTTCGGTCCACACGCCGGCCGACAGCCCGTACGGCGTGTTGTTCGCCTTCTCGACCGCCTCGGCCGGGGTGCGGAAGGTGAGGACGCTGAGCACGGGCCCGAAGATCTCGTCGCGTGCGATGCGATGCGACTGCGACACGTTGGTGAACACGGTCGGCGTGAACCAATAGCCGCGATCAGGGAGCACGCAGTCGGGTTGGAACGGTTCGGCGCCTTCGGCGACACCGGCGTCGTACAGCGCCTCGATGCGCTGCAGTTGCTCGGCGCTGTTGATCGCGCCGAGGTCGGTGTTCTTGTCGAGCGGGTCGCCCACGCGCAGCGTCGAGAGCCGCGACCGCAGCTTGTCGAGGACGACATCGGCAACCGACTCCTGCACCAACAGGCGGGAACCCGCGCAGCACACGTGGCCCTGGTTGAAGAAGATGCCGTTGACGATGCCCTCCACGGCCTGATCGAGCGCGGCGTCCTCGAAGATGATGTTGGCGGCCTTGCCGCCGAGCTCCAACGTCACCTTCTTGCGTGTCCCTGCGACTTCGCGTGCGATCGACTTGCCGACGGCAGTGGAACCGGTGAACGCGATCTTGTCGACGTCCGGGTGCGCGACGAGCGCGGCGCCGGTGGCACGGCCACCGGTGACGATGTTCACCACTCCGGGCGGGATGCCGGCGTCCTCGATCACCTGTGCGAGGAGGAGCGCGGTGAGGGGCGTCGTCTCGGCCGGTTTGAGCACGCACACGTTCCCGGTCGCGAGCGCGGGTGCGAGCTTCCACGCGGCCATCAGCAGCGGGAAGTTCCAAGGGATGATCTGACCGACGACGCCGAGTGGTCTCGGAGTGCGCCCCGGTGTCGCGTACGCGAGCTTGTCGGCCCATCCGGCGTAGTAGAAGAAGTGCGCGGCCGCGAGCGGGACGTCGACGTCGCGCGACTCCTTGATCGGCTTCCCGCCGTCGAGCGTCTCGAGGACCGCGAACTCGCGCGCCGCGTTCTTGGAGCATGCGAGCGATGCGGTACACGAACTTGCCGCGTTCTTTGGCGGGGAGCGCAGCCCAGGCCGGCCACGCCGTTCTCGCCGCCCGTACCGCGGCGTCGACATCGTCCGGTCCCGCGTCCGAGAACTCGGTCAGCACTTCCTCGGTCGCGGGGTTGACCGACGGGAGGTAGCGGCCGCTCTCGGGTTCGACCCAGCAGCCGTCGATGAAGAGCTCGTGTCGAACCGCGAGCGAGACGATCGCGCGTCGACTCGGGCGCGGCCGCGTACTCGATGCCGAATCCTTCTGGGCCGAACCCTGCCGGTTCCGACGGACGCGCTTCCAGATCGCTCATGTCACGGTCAGCAGCATCGGTCGCGGTTCATCGGTCGCCGTCATCAGTCAATGGTGAAGCGCGACGGCTTCTCGTAGCGGCCGGTGCGGAGCTTGGCGCGCTGCAGCAGGATGTCGTTCAGCAGGCTCGATGCACCCAGACGCAACCGGTCGGGGTGCATCCAGTCGGCGCCGAGCGTCTCGAGCACGACCACGAGGTACTGCCACGCCTGCTTCGCGCTCCGGATCCCACCCGCGACCTTGAGGCCGACGCTGACGCCGGTGTCGCGACGGAAGTCGCGGATCGCTTCGGCCATGCACAGCGCGGTGGGGAGGGTGGCGGCCGGCGCGATCTTTCCGGTCGAGGTCTTGATGAAGTCGGAGCCGGCGGCCATCGCGAGCACCGATGCGCGCCTGATCTGGTCGTAGCTACCGAGCTCACCGGTCTCGAGGATGGTCTTCAAGTGCGCGTCGCCGCACGCCTCCTTGGCCGCCGCGACCTCGTCGAACGCCTCGTGGTAGCGGCCCGAGAGGAACGCCGAGCGGTTCAGCACGATGTCGATCTCATCCGCTCCGTCGGCGACCGCGCGCCGGATCTCGGTGAGTCGGAGGTCGAGCGGCGAGAGGCCCGACGGGAACGCGCCGGCAACACTCGCAACGTGGATCCCGGTGCCGGCAACCGCAGCCGCGGCCGGCGCGACGAGGGTCGGGTACACACACACCGCCGCGACCGACGGCACCGTGCGATCGAGGGGATCGGGTCGTACGGCCTTGCTCGCGAGGGCACGGACCTTTCCCGGCGTGTCGGCGCCTTCGAGGGTGGTCAGGTCGATGCAGCGGATCGCGAGATCGAGCGCGGCCGCCTTCGACGATGCCTTGATCGACCGAGCGGCGAGCGATGCGGCGCGCGCTTCGAGCATCACCGCGTCCACGGGCATGACGCTGATGCCTCGGGCTGCGAGCTCGGGCCAGGGCCGGGCGGGCCCGGGCTGGGCAGAATCGACCAGCTCGACGGTCACCCCGGCATCGTACCGGCGGTCTCCTGGAACGCTTTCCGAAGATCGACGAGACGGGTCGCCGCCCGCGCCGCGGTCCGCGCTCGCCTCGACGACCTCGAAGTAGCACTTCAGCTTCGGTTCGGTGCCCGACGGTCGGAGCAGCACGCGGCTGTCGTCGGCGAGCACGAGCTCGAGCAAGTCGGCCGGTGGGAGGCCGCGTGTGCCGAGCGCATAGTCGCGGACCGATGTCACCGCGACGCCGCCGAGTGCAACCGGCGGAGTCGCGCGGACGCCGGCAATGAACGCCGACGCCGCCGCATTGTCGTCGAAGCGCAGCGACCATTGCGCGGTCGCGTGCAGACCGTGTGCGCGCGCGAGCGTGTCGAGTGCATCCGTCAGCGAGCCGCGTGCAGCCAGATCGGCGATCGCGAGGCCGGCCGTGAGCCCGTCCTTGTCGCGCACACGGGGTGTCACGGCGTACCCGAGTGCCTCCTCGTACCCGAACACGAGCCGGCGCCCGTCGGTGTCGCCCGCTCGCGATATCCACTTGAAACCGGTGAGGGTGGCGCGAGCGGGCACGCCGGCCGCGGCTGCGATCCGGTCGAGCAGTCGCGACGACACCACGGAGCGGGCGACGACGCGGTCGTCGCCCGCGCTCGACGCGAGCATGTGTGCGCCGAGCAGGGCGCCGGTCTCGTCGCCGGTGAGGACCCGCCAGTCTCCGGCCTCGGGGATCGCGACCGCGAGGCGGTCCGCATCGGGATCGTGCGCGAGCACGAGGTCGGCCCGATGACGCCGCGCCAGGTCGAGCGCGAGATCGAGCACGCCCGGCTCTTCCGGGTTCGGGAACGCCGCAGTCGGGAAATCGGCGTCGGGCTTGGCCTGCGCCTCGACCACCAACGGTGCGTCGAAGCCGGCCCGTTCGAGCAACGCGCCGAACACGTCGAGCCCGACGCCGTGTATCGGCGTGTAGACGATTCGCAGGGCGCGCGGACCTGGTTGCACGCATGCCGCCGCAACGTCCAGATACGTCTCGATCGCGCCGGCATCGAGGAACTCGATCAGCGGCGAGTCGGGTTCGTAGCCGATCGCGTTCGCGGGACCGGCGGCTTCGATACCGGCCGCGATCGCGACATCGACCGGTGGCACGATCTGCGAGCCGGTTGCGTCGTAGACCTTGTACCCGCTGTCGGGCGCAGGGTTGTGGCTGGCGGTGACCATCACGCCCGCGGCCGCATTGTGGTGCAGCACCGCGTACGCGGTGACGGGAGTCGGCCACGCGTGCGGCGCGAGCCACACGTTGATCCCCGCGGCCGCGAGGACCGCCGCGGTGTCGTGCGCGAACTCACCGGCACGGTGACGATGGTCGTACCCGACGACGACACCACTGGCGGCCCGGCCGGCATCGTTGATCCAGCGTGCGAGCCCCGCGGATGCAGCCCGCACGACCGCGACGTTCATCCGGTTCGGACCTGCGCCGAGCGGGCCGCGCAATCCCGCGGTGCCGAACGCGAGCCGCCCCGCGAACCGGGCTGCGAGTGCGGCGCCGTCGCCGGCTTCCAGCAGGGCTTCGAGCTCGGTGCGTGCATCCGGGTCCGGATCGGACCGGATCCATTCGCGCACCATCCCGGCCGTCGCCGGCGGCACGCTCACTTCGTCATCAGGAGCGCTGCGAGCTCGGACAGGCTCGCTTCCGGTCGGGCACCGAGGTGCGAGATGACCTCTGCGGCGGCCAGTGAGCCCAGCTGCGCGCAGGTCTGCAGGTCCGAACCCTGCGTGTAGCCGCAGAGGAAACCCGACGCGTACAGGTCGCCCGCGCCGGTCGTGTCGACCAGCCAGTCGACCGGGTGGGCGTCGACCACAAAGGTGTCGTCGCCCGCGACGATCACCGAGCCGTGCTCGGAGCGGGTGAGCGCGGCCACACGACAGTCGCGGCGAACCGCTTCGGTCGCCTGCTCGAAGTCGCACTCGTACAGCGTGCAGATCTCGAGCTCGTTCGCGAAGAGGATGTCGACCTCCTCGGCCACGAGCGTCCGCCACTCGGGCCGGTGGCGCTCCACGCAGAACGAATCCGACAGCGTCAGCGAGACTTCGTTCCCCGCCTCGTGCGCGATGCGGGCAGCCTTGCGGTACGCGTCCTTGGCCTCCTCGCGGTCCCACAGGTAGCCCTCGAGGTACACGACGCGCGCCGAAGCGACGAGATCGGCGTCGACATCGTCGGGACCGAGGAACGCAGACGAGCCGAGGTAGGTGTTCATCGTCCGCTGGGCATCGGGCGTGACGACGATGAGACAGCGACCCGTGCTCGGACCGTCGGGCGCCGCAGTCGACCGGAACGTGACGCCGGTCGAGCGGATGTCGTGGGCGAACACGTCACCGAGTTGGTCGTCGCGAACCCGGCCGACGTACGCGGCCGACCTGCCGAAGGAGGCGAGCCCGACCATCGTGTTGGCCGCAGAGCCGCCGGACACCTCGACCGCAGGGCCCATCGCATCGTAGATCTCGCGGGCGCGGTCTTCGTCGACGAGTGTCATCGCACCGCGTTCGAGTCGCATCTGCTCGACGAACGTGTCGGTCTCGTTGCTGAGCACGTCAACGAGGGCGTTGCCGATGCCGAGAACGTCGAACTCACTCATGCGGGACTCCCCAAGATGCCGTAGCCGAGTGCCGGTGACTGCCGCAGGTGGCGCGCTCAGACGGCGGTCGGGGCGCGGGTGCGGCCCAGCACGATACGCGCCGGCTCGCCGGGACCGTCCATCGCGGCGGGAGGTTCTGCGTGCGCACCGTCGTCCACCGGTCGGAGCCGGCGCCCGACGGTCTGCGTGCGGCCGTAGAGCGTCGTGCGTTGGGCCAGCGTGCGCCCGATCGGCTCGACGATCGCCCTGAACTCGGACTCGTCGAGCTCCTGGCCGTGGCTGGCGCCGGCCACGCGCGAGATGTTCTCGTCCATCAGCGTCCCGCCCAGGTCGTTGGCGCCCGCCTGGAGGATCTCCCGGGAACCGGACACTCCGCACTTCACCCACGACACCTGGATGTTGTCGACCCAACCGCGGTACGCGATGCGACCGACCGCGTGCATCAACAGGACCTCGCGGAACGTCGGCCCGCGCCGCGCCTTGCCCTGGATGAAGATCGGCGTCGCCATGTGGACGAACGGCAGCGGCACGAACTCGGTGAACCCGCCGGTTTCCTTCTGCAGGTCGCGCGTGCGGACGAGATGGCGAGCCACGTGCACCGGCCGCTCGACCGTGCCGTGCATGATCGTGATGTTCGAACGCAGACCGACGCGGTGCGCGGTGCGGTGCGCCTCCAGCCATTCCTCGGTGTTCACCTTGTCGGGGCAGATGATCGCCCGGATCTCGTCGTCGAGGATCTCGGCCGCGGTTCCGGGCAGCGTGGCGAGGCCGGCAGCCTGCAGGCGCTTCAGGTACTGCTCGAGCGGCAGGTCGAGCCGGCGGGCACCTTCGGTGACCTCGAGCGCAGTGAACCCGTGCACGTGGATGCCGGGCGCGACCGCCTTCACCGCCCGGGCGACCTCCACGTAGTAGTCGCCGTCGAAGTCGGGATGGATCCCGCCCTGGAGGCAGACCTCGGTCGCGCCGCACTCGACCGCTTCGACCACACGGTGCTGCATCTCCTCGAGCTCGATGAGATACGGCTTGCCGCGAAGGTTGAGCGACAACGGGCCCTTCGAGAACGCGCAGAACCGACACTTGAACGTGCACACGTTCGTGTAGTTGATGTTGCGGTTCCGTACGAACGTGACCTCGTCGCCGACGGTCTCACGTCGCAGCTGGTCCGCCACCTCGGCGACGGCCCGCACTTCGGGACCGCGCGCGCCGAGCAGGGCGACGATCTCGTCGACGCCGACCTCTTCGCCCGCGACCACACCTTGCAGCACTTCTCCGACGGCACCACCGGCCCGAGCCGGACCTGGCAGCAGCGCGGCGCGGTCGAGCAGCGTGGGGGGTGTCAGGTCGTCGCGGCCGGGGGACCACGCCGAGTCGCGCGCGAGTCCCTCGCTGTCGGAAACGACGAGCACCGGCGTTCGCAGCGCGGGATCGAGCCAGGTCTCGGGATCCTGCACGAACTCGGGGTAGATCGTGAGGCGCGGTGCGAGCACCTTGCCCGCGGCTTCGGTCGCGGCGCGCAGGCGGTCGAGCGCGGGCCACGGTCGTTCGGGATTGACGTGGTCGATCGTGACCGGCGAGACGCCGCCCCAGTCGTCGATGCCTGCGGCGAGGAGCGGCGCGAGGTCGTCGCTCAGGTTCGGCGGCGCCTGGAGGTGGATGTCGTCGGGGAGCACGAGACGGGCGACCGCGATCGACCAGAGGAACTCGTCGGGCGGGCACGGGCGCGCCTTGTGCATCGTCGTGCCGGGTTTCGGGAGGAAGTTCTGCACGATCACTTCCTGCACGTGGCCGTGGCGGCGGTGCGATGCCGCGATCGCCTCGAGCGCCTCGATGCGTTCGGCGCGCGTCTCGCCGATGCCGACGAGGATCCCGGTGGTGAACGGGATGCGGGCGCGTCCGGCGGCGTCGAGCGTGGCCAGCCGGCGCTCGGGTGTCTTGTCGGGTGCACCGGCGTGCGGGCCGCCGTCGTCGCCGAGCCGGGCGGCCAGCGTCTCGATCATCATCCCCTGCGACGGGCTGACCGCCCGGAGCTGTTCGAGCTCGGGCTGCGAGAGCGCACCCGCGTTGGCGTGGGGGAGCAGACCGGTTTCCTCGAGCACGAGGCCGGCGACGTGGGTGAGGTAGTCGACCGTCGAGGCGTGCCCGGCCGCTGCGAGCCACTGGGCCGCCGCGGGATACCGCACTTCCGGCTGTTCGCCGAGGGTGAAGAGCGCTTCGGTGCAACCGAACTGCGCGCCCTGCCGCGCGATCGCGAGCACTTCTTCCGGGGTCAGGTACGCGGCGTCGAGCCGGGCCGGCGGCTTGGCGAAGGTGCAGTAGCCGCACCGGTCGCGGCACAGCATGGTGAGCGGGACGAACACCTTGGGCGAGTAGGTGATGCGGCTGCCGAAGGTCGCGTCACGTCGCGCCGCGGCGGCGACCATGAGCTCCTCGAGCGGTAGGGCCAGCAGGTCCCGCACGAAGTGCGACACTAGTAGCTCGCCCGAGACCCTCCCGCCCCCCGAGTCACTCGACGAGCTGTACCGGTCTGCGCCGGAGGATTTCGTCGCGAGCCGCAACCGGTTGGTGCGCGAGCTCAAGGCCGCAGGCGATGCGGCGAGCGCACGCGCGCTCGCGGCGCGCCGCAAGCCCACGCGCGCCGCGCACGCGTTGAACGTGCTCGCGCGCGAGCACCAAGCCGACGTCGAGGCCTACCTCGGTCTGGCGAGCGAGATCCGTACCGCCCAAGTCTCGGCCGCGCGCGACGACGCCGCCAAGGAGAAGATGCGCACCCTCGACCGCGAGCGGCGCGACCGGCTCGCGGCGCTGGTGGCGCGCACCGGCGACGATCAGGACGACGTGCAGCGCGCGCTCACGACCGCGCTCGCCGACGAAGACGTCGCCACCGCGATCCGAACCGGCACGCTCGAGAAGATCCCCGACGCTGCAACCGGGTTCGGCGCGTTCGGCGACGGACTCGCGTTCGACACCGCAACACCTCCGGCTCGCTTCGAGCGCGAACAGCCGACCGCAGCCGAACGGCGCAAGGCCGACCAACGCGCAAAGCTCGACGCCGAGCTCGACGCGGCCGAGAACGAGCTCGCCGAGGCAGAGCAGGTCGCGCACGCGGCACGGGACGAGTTGCGCGCGGCGGAACGCCACTCGTCCGAGGTCGAACGGCGGGTCGAGAAGCTCCGCGCGAAGCGCGCCGGGCTCGGCGACGCGTAGAGCCGGCGCGGCTACGGCGCGGCGGCGTCGTCGACGATCCAGAGCACGTGTTCGCCTCCGATGCGAGCGGCAGGGAGGTCCTCACCGTTCGCGATGCGCTGCATCGCGTCGCGCTTCTCTTCGCCGGCCACCGTGACGACGACCAGCCGCGCCGTCGCGATGGCCGGGTACGTGAAGGTGAGCCGCGGGTGTGGATGCTCGGCGTCTTCGTTGATGACGACGAACCGATCCTGCACGTCGAGGGCCG
Organism: uncultured Actinomycetes bacterium; assembly: GCA_963841215.1. Classification (GTDB taxonomy): domain Bacteria; phylum Actinomycetota; class Acidimicrobiia; order IMCC26256; family PALSA-610; genus CAVUFH01. The sequence continues at coordinate 128,417 of CAWJBW010000001.1, forward strand.
GCGTTCCGGGGAACAGTGACGCCGTGTGACCGTCGGGACCGAGCCCGAGGTGGACGAGATCGATCGGTGACGCCTCGCGAACGAGCGCGTCGTACGCGTCCGCAGCGTCTGCGATCGAGCCGGCGCGATACATCGAATGGAACGAACGCGGCTGCACTGCTCCCAGCAACACGCGGTGCACCATGTACTCGTTCGATTCGGGGTGGTCGGGCGGCACGAACCGTTCGTCGCCCATGAAGACGTCGACCTCGGACCAGTCGAACGGGCGGGCCGCCAGGTGCTCGTAGCACAGCTCGGCGGTCTCGCCACCCGACAGCGCGATGGAGCGCGGGTGCGTTGGTGACGACGAGATCGGCGAAGTGGGTCGGGACGTCTTCGACGACGCGGAGCTCTCCGGGGAAGGCCATCACGCACCATCTTGCCCAACCGCGCGCTCGTCGTGCGCGATGCTCCCGCCCGTGGACGGCGAGACGGTTGCCGTCTACGAGGGGCGAACCGACGAGTGGATCGCGGCAGCGCCGCCGACCGGTGCCCGCCTCGATCGCGCCGTTCGTCGCCCGCACGCCTCCCGGCGTGCGGGCCGATCTCGGCTGCGGGCCCGGCTGGTACAGCGAGCACCTGCGGACGGGGAAACGGGGCGAACCCGTCGTCGCGCTGGACGCGGCGCAGGCGATGCTGCAGCGCGTCCCCGAGTTCGCGCCGGACGCGCTCCCGGTGCAGGCCGACCTGGAGCTGCCTCCCGTTCCGGCGGGGCGCGCTCGCGGGCGCGTGGGCGCACAAGTCCTACATGCACGTGGCCGCGACGGCGTGCCGCTGGCGCTCGCGGAGCTGCACCGTGCGGTCGCGCTCGGCGGTGCCGTGCATCTCCAGCGTCTCGTGCGACCAGGTGCCCGCGGCCGCATGACGATCCGTTCGGCGGGCGTCTGTTCGCGTACTTCACGACCGAGCGAGTTCCGCGAGCTGGTCGAGGGCGCCGGGTTCGAGGTCTCACGGCGAGCGACGACGGCGAGGAGTGGATCGACGTCGAAGCGACGCGCGCGCTGCGGCTGCCCGACACGGTGGGGCCCGACATGCGTCTGCTCGTGGTCGGTCTGAACCCGAGCATCCTCTCGGCGGAAGTGGGCGTTGGCTTCGCGCGACCCGGCAACCGATTCTGGCCCGCGGCGATCGAGGCCGGCCTCGTGCGTCGGCTCCTCGATCCCGTTCGCGTGCGCTTCGCGACGACGGCGTCGGCATGACGAACCTCGTCGCCCGTCCGACCGTCCGGGCGGACGAGATCGAGCATCGACGAGTACCGCGCCGGCGCGGCGCGGCTGGAACGGTTGGTCGCGCTGGCTGCGACCGCGTGCGGTGTGCTTCGTCGGCCTCAGCGGCTACCGGGCGGCGTGGAACCGCACGCGCCTCCGCCGGCTGGCAGACCGACCGATGCGCCGGAGTGCCGGTCTACGTGATGCCGAACACGAGCGGGCTGAACGCGCACACCAAACCGGCCGGCTTCGTCGAGCACCTCCGCGCCGCGCAACAGCTGCCGGGATGAACACCACATCCGCGCTCGACGCCGGCGACATCGCGTCGCTCGGGCTCACGCCGCCCGCGGCATGGCAGGTCGTGGAGCGGCGCCGAGTCGGGCCCTTCCTCACGCGCGTGCGCTTCCTGCTCCCCGACGACCGGATGCTCGAATGGACGGCGCGCGGTCAACGAAAGGGGTTCGGGCTCCGTGAGGTCGGACGGCGACACGCCGGCCGGCGTTCGGGACGTTGGCTGTTCCGGCCGCGCCGCAGCAACTGGTGGATCGGCGCGTTGTTCATGGTCGGGTCGGCGTGCTTCGCGATCGGCACCGTCCCGCTCTACACGGATGCCGTCGGCGAACGGATCGACGCGATCACGTTCTTCGTCGGGTCCGTCTTCTTCACCTCGGCCGGCTTTCTCCAGTTCCGACAAGCCGCGAACGCACCCGTCTCGCGTCGGCGATCGGTGGATGACGCTGCCGTCGCCGTTGCGGGTGTTCTCGGCGAATGCACGTCGCATCGGCTGGTGGGCCACTGCCGTGCAGCTCGCCGGCACCATCGCATTCAACGTCACGACACTGTCGGCGATCAGCGAGGATCTCGAACTCCGCGGCGAGCCGCCACGCTCGTCTGGTTCCCGAACTGGTTCGGCTCGTTGTGCTTCCTCGTCGCGAGTGCCCTCGCCTGTATGGAGGTGTGCGACCGGAAGTGGTGGCGTCCGGCCGGCACCGACTGGTGGATCACGATGCTCAACATGCTCGGATCGATCTTCTTCGGATTGTCGGCGTTCGGCGCCTTCGTCCTGTCGAGCGGTGAGGATCGCAACGTGTGGCTCGTCGCGACGGGCACGTTCCTCGGCGCTCTCTGCTTCTTCGCCGGCGCCGCGCTCCTGCTCCCGGAAGCCGCGGACGACGCCGGCACGCAGCCGGCTACGTGAGCTCGCGCGCCTTCTTCTCGAGCGTGTTCAGGGCGTCGTGGTACGACCCGCTGAACGCGTCGACGCCTTCGCGCTCGAGCGTCGCGGTCACGTCCGCGAAGTCGACGTCGGCCGCGGCCAGACCGTCGAGCACCGCCTGGGCACCCTCGACGTCTTCCTGCACCGTGTCGGCGCGCAGGTTCGTGGCGCTCGGCGAGCGCTTCGAGCGACGCCTGGGCAAGCGTGTTCACGGTGTCGCGGCCGACGAGCTGGTCGACGTACAAGCGTCGGGGAGTAGGCGGGGTTCTTCGTCGACGTCGACGCCCACAGCGGCCGTTGCAGCCGCGCGCCCGCGGCCGACAGGTCGTCCCACCGCGGCCCCGAGAACCGTTCGCGGAACGCCGCGTACGCAAGCTTCGCGTTCGCCACCGCAGCCTTTCCCCGCAGGACGTGGCCTTCGGGGAGGCGGCGATCGGTTTCGGTGTCGACGCGGCTCACGAAGAACGACGCGACCGACGCGATCCCCGAGACGTCCTCGCCGCGCGCGACGCGTTGTTCGAGACCTTCGAGGTAGGCCTCGATCACTTCTTGGTACCGCTCGAGGGCGAAGATCAGCGTGATGTTGACGTTCAACCCGGCCGCGATCGCGTCGCTGATCGCCGGCAGACCCTCGCGCGTCGCCGGGATCTTGATCATCACGTTCGGACGGCCGAGCCGCCCGAACAGATCCTGCGCCTGCGCGAGCGTTCGGCCGGTGTCGTGGGCGAGGTCGGGGTCGACCTCGATGGAGACGAACCCGTCGCCCCCGCCCCAGGAGTCGTAGTGCGGCCGCAGGATGTCGGCCGCATCGGCGATGTCCTGCTCGACGAGCGCCCAGTACGGCGGCTTCGACGCCCGACCCGCCGCCGACGAGCTCGCGCAGCTGGTCGTCGTAGTCGGTGCCGGAGCGCCATCGCCTTCTCGAAGATCGTCGGGTTGGAGGTGACGCCCCGGATGCCGTGCTCGGCGACGAGGTCACGCAGGCCGCCGCGTGCGAGGGCGCGGGTCAGGTTGTCGTACCAGGGGCTCTGCCCGAAGTCGTTGAGTCGAGCGATCGGACTCGTCATGTGGGGTCCTCTCCGAGAAGCGGCGAGCGCGCGTTGGGCGACGTTCTCCGGTGTGTACCCGAACTTCGCGAGCGCCACGTCGCCCGGCGCCGACTCGCCGAAGCGGTCGATCGCGACCACGTCGTCGGCCCACTTCGACCAGCCGAAGCTCGCCCCGGCCTCGACCGCGAGGGTCGGCACGCCGGGCGGGAGCACCGCGTACCGGTAGTCGTCGGGTTGGGCTTCGAACAGGTCCCACGACGGCATCGAGACGACCCTCGTCGAGAGGCCCCGTGCGGCCAGCGTGGCGCGTGCCTCGACGCACACCGCGACCTCGGACCCGGTGCCGAGCAGCACGCACGTCCGGCTCGTCACCCGCGCCGTCTTCGTCGACCAGGACGTACGCGCCGCGCGCGACACCCTGCGGCGCACGTTCGGCGGTGCCGTCGAGCACCGGGACCTTCTGGCGGGTGAGAACGATCGCGGTCGTTCCCTCGCCGTCGATGTGGACGCGCCAGGCCGCCGCGACCTCGTTGGGGTCGGCGGGGCGGATCAACCGCAGGCCCGGCATCGCCCGCAACGCCGCGAGGTGCTCGATCGGCTGGTGCGTGGGCCCGTCTTCGCCGAGCCCGACCGAGTCGTGCGACCAGACGAAGGCGACCTTGGCCCGCATCATCGCCGCCAGCCGCACCGACGGGCGCATGTAGTCGCTGAACGTGAAGAACGTCCCGACGAACGGCAGCAGCCCCGACACCGCGAGGCCGTTCGCGGCCGCGCCCATGCCGTGTTCCCGGATGCCGAAGTGGATGATCCTCCCGCTCGCATCTTCGGGGGTGAGGATCACCGCGTCCTTCACGAGCGTGCCCGTGTTCCCGGTCAGGTCGCCGCCGCCGCCGATGAGGCCGGGCACGACGTCGAAGATCGCGCCCAGGACCTGCGCCGACGCGACGCGCGTCGCGATCGACTCGCCCGGCGTCCACGTCGGCAGCTTCTCGGACCATCCGGCGACGCCGCGTCCGGACACCGCGAGATCGAACTCCTCGGCCCGTTCCGGATTCGCCGGTCGCGACCGACGCGCGCCGCTGCTCCCACGCCTCGCGGGCCGGCCGGCCCCGCCGGCCGGCGTCGCGGTAGAACGCGAGGACGTCGTCGGGGACGAAGAAGTCCTGATCGGCCGGCAGATCGAGGATCTCCTTCACGACCGCGACCTCGTCGGCACCGAGCGGGTCGCCGTGAGCCTTGGACGTGTCCTGCACCTTGGGCGACGGGAACCCGATGTGCGAACGCAGCACGAGCAGGGTCGGTCGATCCTCGACCGCCATGCCCGCGCGCAGGCCTCGCTCCAGCGCGTCGAGGTCCTCGGCGACCTCGCCGAGCTCCTGCACGTCCCAGCCGTACGCCCGGAAGCGGGCGGGCACGTCGTCGGTGTACGTCAGCTCGGTCTTGCCGTCGATCGTGATGTGGTTGTCGTCGTAGACCGTGACGAGATGACCGAGCCGGAAATGCCCGGCGAACGACGCCGCTTCGTGGCTGATGCCCTCCATGAAGTCGCCGTCGCTGCAGATCGCGAACACGTGGTGGTCGCAGAGCTCGGCGCCGAACCGGTCGCGCAGGTGCTTCTCGGCCGAGCGCGATACCGACCGCGTTGCCGATGCCTTGACCGAGTGGGCCCGTCGTCACCTCGACGCTGCGCGTGTGGCCCATCTCGGGGTGACCCGGGGTCTGCGAACCCCACTGCCGGAACTCGCGCAGATCGTCGAGCTCGAGGCCGAGGCCGCAGAGGTAGAGCATCGAGTACAGGAGCATCGACGCGTGCCCGGCCGACAGCACGAAGCGATCACGGTCCGCCCAGTCTCCGTCGGTCGCGTCGTACGTCATCACCCGTGTGAACAGGACGTGCGCGAGGGGCGCGAGCGCCATCGGCGTTCCCGGGTGACCCGAGTTGGCCCGCTGCACCGCGTCCATCGCCAGCCCGCGCACGACGTTCGCAGCACGCGCTTCGAGTGCTTCGTTCGTCACGAGAACAGCCCCTTCTTCCGGCCGGCCGGACACCGTCAATCCCCGAAGATCGCGACGCTAGCGGTGAACCCGTGCAGGAAATTCCGTTTGCCGACGGGTCCGATCTCGCCCGCGCAGAACGCACCGGCGAGCGGGACGTCACCGAGGCACGCCTGCACGGCTGCGGCGTCGTGGTCGGGAGCGCCGAAGAACCGCGCGCCGCGTCCGTTGCACGTGAACAGCAATGCCGCCTCACCCGAGACCGGGTCGAGGAGCAGGCCGAGATCCTCGTCGGCGGCGGCCGCGTCGCGCACGTGGAACTGCACGGTCTGGCCGACGTCGACGTGGTCGCCGAGCGCGATCGCGCCCTGCTCCTGGTCGACCCCGAGGAGGTTGCGCACGAGGAAGTCGCCCCGGCCGAAGTCGAGACGGTGCTCGTCCACCACGACGCCGAGGTGCAGGCCGCGGCGCATGAGGTCCCGTTCGGCGTCGTCGGCGGCGAGCACGAGGTCCTGGAGGCGCTGCACCGCCGGTTGTCCGCCGAGCTCGAACAGGTGGTGCTGCTCGGCGCGCGTGACCGTGTAGGGCTGACCGACGGGCCGGCAGCCCTGCGAGACCACCGGGCGGATCGGCACGTCCTCGGAACACAGCAACGCGACCGCACCACTCGTCCCGACGCGTGCGTCGGCGATCAGCCGGTTGCCGCCCGGTCCCGCCGCCGCGGACGCGAGGCCGCCGATCACCGTGAGCTCCGGTGCCTGCTCGTTCACCTGGCCCAGGAACTGCTGGACGGGGAAGGAGTACGGATCGGCGAGCACCAGCAAGGTGCCTCGCCGGCCGGCCAGCTCGGCCACGCCAATGTCGAATGCGCCGCCGTCGAGCGAGAGTCGCGTCGAGGGCGAGCGGCGTGAGCGTGCCCGCGCCGAACGACGCTGCGAACACCGAAAGTGCGGGTCCGTCCTCGATCTCACGTCCGCCGCCCGCGATCGCAACCGCGGTCATCCCCAGCAGCACCTCGGGTTCGAGCAGTCTGCGCAATCCGTTCGCCATCTCGTCGAACGCGCCGGTGTGATGTGGCGACCCGAAGCACACGAGGAGATCCGGGCGCTCGCCGTCGAAACGCTCGAGCAGCTCTCCCGCCACCTCGCCGACCGCCTCGACCGGTACCGGGTGCAGCGACAGCGCCGCCGCGTAGCGGTTCACGGGCACCCGGTCATGTGGACGTCAGGGTCGCGGGAGCGCGGTCAGCGGCACCGTGACCGCGGAGCCGGTCTCGACGATCGAGCACCGGGCTTCGATCGTGCCCGGCTCGGTGAACTCGAGCTCGCCGCGTACGAGCCGGTACCCGAACTTGCCCGGCTCCACGAAGAAGGTTTGACGGTTGCGCCCGACCTCGTCGCCGGCTTCGTTCACGAAGACCGCTTCGAGCGTGCCGTTGCCGTCGCTGCCGTCGGGCGAACGCACCAGCACGACCAGATGGGGCGACAACGTCGTCGGGTACTCCTCGACCGCGGTCGAGAAGAACACGCCGGTGATGTCGATGCGGGTCGACGGCCCCTCGGCCTGGCGGAACTCGATCCCCTCGACGAACAGCGCGGCGACGATCTCCATGCCTTGGACCGTAGCGCGGCGCGAATGCGCTCGAGCCCGGACGCGTCCCCCGGGAGTGGCGCCGGTGGCAGCATGCTGCGGTGGGCGTCGACGAGACGAAGTACCGCGTGGCCGAACGGCGGTACTGGAACGTCGAAGGTGTGGAACCGGCCGAGGAGTGGCTCGAGTTGCCGAAGGCCGGTACGCGCGTGCGGGTGCAGGTGATCGGCGAGGGACCACCCGTGTTGTTCGTCCACGGTGTCAGCAACAGCGGGACGAGTTGGGCGCCGCTCGCGTCCCGGCTGCACGGATTCCGGAGGCTGCTGCTCGACCGTCCGGGCTGCGGTCTGAGCGAGCCGTCGGCCGCCCGCGTCGACGACGTCCACACGTTCGCGTCCGTCGGGGAGACGCTGATCGTCGACGTTCTCGACGCGCTCGGACTGGAGCGGGCGCACATCGTCGCGACCTCTCTCGGGGGGTACTACGCGCTGCGCACCGCGTCGGTTCACCCCGACCGGGTGCGGCGCGTCGTGGAGCTCGGCTGGACGGTCGGGGCGCCGAACGGCCCGCTCCCGCTCGTGATGCGGCTGACCGGCGTGCGATCGCTGGGGCGCCTCATGACCCGGGTGCCGATGAACGAGCGAATGGTGCGGTCGATGCTCGCTCAGATCGGGCTCCGTCACGCGCTCGAGACCGGGCGCTTTCCGCAGGAGGGGGTCGACTGGTTCGGCGCCCTGCTCCGCCACACGGACACGATGCGAAACGAAATGGACGCGTGCCCGCCGATCATCCATCCGATCCGCGGGATGAACGATTCGATTCTCCTCACGCAGGAACTGCTGCGCCGCGTGCGTGTGCCCGTGTGCTTCCTCTGGGGCGCAGATGATCCGTTCGGAGGCGGCGACGTGGCGACCCGTTTCGCGGCCGAGATCCCTGGTGCCGAGCTCGAGGTCGTGCCCGACGGCGGGCATGCAGTCTGGTTCGACGAACCCGACCGGGTCGCGGCGCGAACGAAACGCTTTCTCGCCGCGACCCCGAACGAGTGAACGTCTACGTCTCGCTGTCGTCCTCGTCGCGCACCGTGAGGCCGACCGCAACCGCGAGCTCCGCGGCCAGCGGTACCAACTGGTCGCGCCCGATGATGGCGCCGCGCAGCGACTCGACGCCGCGGAGCCCGGTGAGCCGAGCGCCGCGGAGATCGACCTCCGTCGCGCGCACCTGCGTGTAGTCGGTCCCGGCGCAGACGCTGCCCGCGAACTGCACACGCTCGAGCTGTGCGGCCGTGAAGTCGGTCGACACGAGCGTGCAGTCCTCGAAACGAGTGTCTTCGACGCGCGCCATCCGGAAGCTCGCCTCGTCGAGTCGCGCCGCGCCGAAGTGGACGTGTCGGAGCGATGCCTGCGCGAAATCGGCGCCGGCAAATCGACAGTCGGTGGTCCGCACCTGTCGCAACGTGGCCTCGGAGAAGTCGGCGCCGGCGAGGTCGCAGCGCACGAACTCGACGTCGGCGAGACGTGCGTGCTCGAAGCGCACTCCGGCGAGGCGGGTTCCGGTGAACCGGCACCGCGCGATGTCGCCGTGCGCGACCGAACGGCCGGAGAGGTTCTCTTCGCCGATCTCGACGTCTGCGAGCTCGGCGTCGTCGTCGAAGTCGTCGACGTCGAAGCTGGTGCGGGAGAATTCGATCCGGCGCAGCGTACCGGTGCCCTAGGTTCGCCCCGGTGCCTAGGTTCGATCGAGTGACCGAGACACGTCCGAGGTCGGGAACCGCCCGGGTGCTGTCGACGGCGGAGGGGACGCAACAGCATCACGAGTTCGGCCCGGCGGAGTGGGCGATGTTCGCCGTGCCGCCGATCGTCTGGGGCTGTTCGTTCCTGCTGATCGCGATCGGCCTCGACCACTTCTCACCGGCCGTGGTGACGACCTCGCGGATCGCTGTTCGGCGCGGCCGCCCTCGTGGTGATCCCGGCCGCGCGGAAGAACATCCCGAGGCGCGAGTGGCCGCGCGTCGCTTTCGTCGCGGCGACGTGGATGGCGATTCCTTTCTCGTGCTTCTCCCTCGCCGAGCAGTGGATCGACTCGTCGCTCGCGGGGATGTTGAACGGAGCCATGCCGCTCGCGACCGCAACGATCGCGGCGGTGATGCTGCGCCGCGCTCCGGGACGCGTCCAGATCGCCGGCCTGGCCGTCGGGTTCGCCGGCGTCGTGCTCGTCATGTGGCCCGCGCTCGACGACGGCTCGTCGTCGAGCACGAGTGGCGTGCTGCTGGTGCTCGTCGCCGTGACCTGTTACGGCTTCGCGACGAACGTGTCGGTGCCGCTCCAACAGGAATACGGCACCTTGCCGATCATCCTGTGGTCGCAACTGATGGCGTTCGTGATGACCGTGCCGTTCGCGATCGTCGGGTTCACGAGCTCGTCGTTCGCCTGGTCTTCTGCGTTCGCGGTCGTGGCGCTCGGTGCGCTGGGCACCGGCCTCGCGTTCGTCGCGTTGGGGGCCCTCATCGTGCGCGTCGGCGCGGCCCGCGGTGCAGTCGCCGTCTATTTCGTTCCGGTGGTTGCCGTGATCGCGGGCGTGGTGTTCCGCGACGAGCACATCGCCGCGCTCTCGATCTGCGGGATGGTGCTCGTCGTGCTCGGCGCGGTCCTCACGAGCCGCGCCGATCGTGCGCCGGCCACCGTTCCCGCAGAGTGAGGTCGCCGGCGTCGAGCCAGCAGAGGTCGGCGCGGCATCCGGGTGCGATGCGACCCAGATCGTCGAGCCGGAGTGCGCGCGCCGCGTTCCCGGTGCCGGTGCGTATCGCCTGCGCGAGCGGCACGCCGCATTCGACCAGTCGTTGCACCGATTCGGCCATCGTCACCACGGATCCTGCGAGCGTGCCGTCGGCGAGGCGCGCCGCACCGTCGCGCACGTCGAGCGCACCACCACTCGACCGATCGGCCACTCGATCGGTGACGAGCACTGCGTCGGGCCGCGCCGCCAGCGCGACTCGCAGCGCCGCCGGGTGCACGTGGACGAGATCGGCGATGAACGACGGCACCAGCCGCCGGTCGTCGAGCGCGGCGCCGGCCAGGCCCGGCTCGCGATGGTGCCAAGGGCCCATGCCGTTGAAGAGGTGCGTCACCATCCGTGCGCCCGCATCGGCGGCCGCACGCGACTGCGCGTACGACGCGGTGCTGTGGCCGAGCGAGACGACGATGCCGCGTTCCGCGAGCGCCCGCATCGCCGCGAAGCCGGGATCGGCTTCGGGCGCGAGCGTCACGATGCGGACGAGGCCTTCGTGGCGGTCGCAGCACTCGAGGAGCCAGTCGAGATCGACCGGTCGCACCAGCTCGGTCGGATGCGCACCCGGTGCGCCACCGAGGAACGGGCCCTCGAGGTGTACGCCGATGGCAACGGGCGTGCGCTCGCAGACTGCGGCGAGCCGATCGAGCATCGGCGCGTAGGAATCCAGCGGTGCAGTGCACAGGGTCGGGACACACGCGCTGCAGCCGCCGTCGGCGAGCGACTCCAGCGTCACGACGATGTCGTCGACGGATGCGGTCGCGAAGTCGACCGGGCCGGCGCCGTTGACCTGTACGTCGACGAAGCCGGGAGCGAGGATCGCGTCGTCGTGGCCGTGCAGCTCTGCATTCGGCGGCGGGGCGCCGGTTCCGACCGCGACGATGTGATCCTCTTCGACCGCGACCCATGCCGGTGACGAAGACATCCCGCCGTCGCCGGTCACGACGCGTGACGCGACGAGTACCGGCATGCTCAGTCGCCGTCGCGCCGGAGCGCGACTCGCAGCTGGACGAGGCCGACCACGGTGCGCGGCACGCGGCGGACGATGGACGTGCGCGCCGGCCGGCGTTCGGCGACATCGACCGGGATCTCGACGACCCGCAGGCCGGCGCGCTCGGCGCGCAGGATCAACTCGGTGTCGAAGAGATCCTTGCCGAAGCGACACACCTGCGCGATCGGCGCGACCGCGGCGCGCACCATCGCCTTCATCCCGTGGGTGTCCGAGACCTCCAGGCCGAACAGGACCGCGGAGGAACAGCGCGAACCCGGCGGTCACGAGCTTCGCGATGAGCGGGCCGTTCGTCGTGGGCGCCTGCGGCGCGCTTCGAACCGACGACGATCGCGGGAGGGTCGGCGTCGCCGAGCGTGCGAAGTCGCGACATCGAGGAAGGCAAGGTCGTAGAGGTCGACGTCGAAGGTGACGACGACGACACCGCGTGCACGCACGAGACCGGCGTGCAGGGCCGCGCCGTAGTCGGCGACGGGCAATTCGACGACGACGACTTCGGCGTACTTGTCGGCGAGACGATGGGCGATCGTCGCGGTGTCGTCGGTCGAGCCGTTCTCGCAGACGACGACCTCGAAGGTGCGAGCGCGGGCCCGCAGCCCGTCGATCGACGTCGCCGACCGACGACTCGAGGAACGCCGCCTCGTTGAACGCCGGCATCACGACGCTCAGCTCGAGCTCGGTTTCGCCGCCGGATTCGCTGGCGTCACGTGAGCCGCCGATCGCGGAACGGCAACGACGCGCCGGCGCGACGTCTCGTGGCCGCACCGGCGCGCACGCGGATCTCTCGGCCCGAGCCGTCGAACGCGCCGGTCGACGACACGGCACGGGGCTCGCCGTCGACGAAGGCCTCGATCGGCGCGCCGGCGTCGCGTGTCCAGTCTGCGTAGGCACGCGAGCGCGAGGCGGCACAGCGCGTCGATCGCACTGGCGTCCTCGCGCACCGCGAGCGCGACGTCGAGTCCCGGGAGCCCGCCGGCGAGCTGCACGACCGGCGTGTACAGCGCGAATCGCGGACCGAACACGACGCGGTCGTTCCGGCGCGCCGCGCCCCAGGCGAACATGAGCCCGAAGGCGTGCTGCATCGCGGCATCGGCGTCGGGCGCGACGCGCGTGGCCGTTCCCTTCGGTCACCGACACGACCGGACGGATCTGCTGGACGAGTCGCAATGCCGCGAGCCCGGCCTCCGCTTCGACGTCGAGCCGCGTCGGCCCACGGCCGCGACCTCCGTCGCGAGCGCGTCGACACCGGCGAAGTCGTCCGGGAGCGCGCGTGCGGCGCGCAGCACCGACGGCGATCGCGGCGACGGCTTCCACCCAACCCGCGCCATCGATCTCGTCGCGCGAGCTCGCGACGAGCCGTGCGAGCTCGAGCTCCTCGGGTGCAGCCCAGCGCGCTGTCGGCGCACGCGTGGGCGAGCGCTCCCAATGCCCCGGCCCGGTCGCCGCCCACCGCACTGATGCGCCTCGGCCCAGGCGCGGTCGCGGTCGTACGCGTCGGGATCGCGGAAGAACGCGGCCGCGGTCGCGAGCGCGACCTTCGACGCCTCGGCCTGCGTCATCGGGTTGCACAGGATCCCGCTCGTCGCCGCGAGCGAGCTCGGCGTCGCGGCCGTCGTACGGGCCGAGGTGGAGCGACGCCGTCATCGTCGCGTCGTTCACGGGATAGTTGTCCCAGACGAGCGGCGCGCGGCCGCCGAGCGGCGGCGGCGCGGGCGCCGGCATCGGCGGCCGTGATCGTCGGCGAGCACACCGTCGGCCCGGTCCACATCACGTCGACCTCGGCCGGCAGTCCGGCGGCCGAGTCGCGTCGAGATAGGGCGATCGCTGCATGCCGACGTACTCGGTCGGGCAACCGTCAGCGAGCGACGTCCGGCAGCCGCGCCCGCAGCGCAGTCGAGCAGCGCGGTCGCGAGCGCGGCGTGACGCGGGCCGAGGCCCGGCTGCAGCGGGATGTCGTCGAGCAGCAGCAGGAACCACGATCGACGCCGGCATCGGCGAGCACGAGCATCTTGGTGAGCAGCATGCGCGGTCGGCGTCCGCTTCGTAGTCGATGTCGAGGCCGGGGGAGACCGCGAACCCGAACCGCACACCGGCCGTCGTCGCCGCGCGCGGCGAGCTCGGCGAATCGCGCGGTCTCGTCGGCCGAGTACGGCTCGCGCCACTCGGCGCGGTGCTTCGCGTCGTCCTTCGGCGCGTACGCGTACGCGTTCATGCCGTGCGCCGCGAGGAAGTCGATCATGCTCGAGGCGCGTCGTGTGCGACCACGGCGTCACCGTAGAAGCCTTCGACGATGCCGCGCGACGCTCGAGACGTCCGAGTCGCGTCAGCCACACGGTTAGGGTAGGCAGCGATCGCGCGTCCGGCCGATCACAGGGGGATCCAGATCATGACTGCGACGTGCCACGAGCGCGCGCCCGACATCCTCGCGGTGCACGCGCAGGCCCAGCCCGACACGGTCGCGGTGATCGTCGACGCGAGCGGCGGCGGCCCGCGCGAGCCACGGTCACCTTCGACGAGCTGAACCGGATGGTGAACCGGCTCGCGAACGGCCTGTCGGCGGCGGGCGCGCGGCCGGCGACCGGCTGGTGTGGTGCGGACCGAACTCGCTCGAGGTGCTCGCGACGATCCACGCGGCGCGCAAGCTCGGGACTCGTCGCGGTGCCGCTGTCGTATCGCTTCAACGCCGAAGAGATGGCGTACGTCATCGACAACTCCGACGCGACCACGGTCGTCGTCGACGCCGAGCAGGCGCCGCTCGTCGCCGAGGTGCGCGGCGACATCCCCAAGGTGCGCACGGTGGTCGTGTACGGCGGCGCGGTTCCCGAAGGGTGCACCGCATGGGACGACCTGCTCGCCGGCGCAGCCCGACATCGGAGCCGGCCGGGCCTCGCGGACGCCGTCGGAGGCCGGCGCCGCGATGATCTACACGTCGGGCACGACCGGGAAGCCGAAGGGCGCGCTGCGCACGACCGACCGATCGCGAGCTCGTGTTCGCGCTGCTCGGCGAGCTGAACCTGCTGCACGCCGACTCGGTGCACCTCACGACGGGGCCGCTCTACCACTCGGGCCCGCTCGCGTTCGCGTCGCTGTCGCACACGCTCGGCGCGCCCGATCGTCGTGCTGCGCAAGTTCGACGCGGCCCGCTGGCTCGAGCTCGTCGAGACGCACCGCGTCACGAACACGTTCTCGGCGCCGACGCAGTTGAAGCGCATCGTCTCGCTGCCCGGCCGCGACGCTCGCCGGCGCCGACATGTCGTCGATGGTGACGCTGATCGCCAACGCCGCGCCGGTGCCGTACTCGCTGAAGGAGGAGATCGTCGCCAAGCTCGGCGACGGCTTCCTCTACGAGGTGTACGGCTCGACCGAGCTCGGTGTCGACACGGTGCTGAAGCCGCGCCGACCAGCTGCGCAAGCCCGGCTCGTGCGGCAAGCCGTACGGCGGGATCGAGATCCGGATCGTGACCGACGACGGCACGGTCGCCGCGCCGAACGAGCCCGGCGAGCTGTTCGTGCGCACGACGCTCGCGATGGACGGCTACCACCGCACCGAGCAGCAGCTCACCGAGCTCGACGCGGGCGAGTGGAAGTCGGTCGGCGACGTCGCGTACGTCGACGACGAGGGCTTCGTCTACATCTGCGACCGCAAGAAGGACATGATCATCTCGGGCGGCGTGAACATCTATCCCGCCGAGATCGAAGCCGTGCTCTACGCGCATCCGCAGGTGCTCGACGCGGCGGTGTTCGGTGTCCCCGACGACGAGTGGGGCGAGCGCGTGCTCGCGATCGTGCAGGCCAAGCCGGGCGAGACGATCGACCTCGCCGAGCTGCGAGGCGTTCGTCGAGCCCCGCCTCGCCGCGTACAAGCGTCCCCGCGGCTACGAGCTGCGCGACGAGCTGCCGCGCACCGACTCCGGCAAGCTGCTGAAGCGCGTCCTCCGCGACGAGTACTGGACAGGACCGCGAACGAGTCGTGTGAGCGTGCTCGCGGCACGCCGGCTGTGCGCTTCGGTACCCTCCTGCCGTGCCGACGCTGTCCGAAGCCGCATCCAAGGCAGCTGCTGCGCGCGTACGGCGTGCCCGTGCTCGACGAACGGACGGCCGCCGACGCCGACCGGAGCCGTCGCCGCGGCCGAGGCGATCGGCTTCCCGGTCGTCGTGAAGCTGTGCGGCGACGCGATCGCGCACAAGACCGAGCGCGGGCTCGTGCGGCTCGGCCTCCGCGACGCGACGGCGGTGCGCCGCGGCCGCCGACGCAGCTGCTCGCGGCCGCGCGGCCCGAGGACGGTGCGGTCGAGCTGCTCGTCGCGCCGATGGTGTCGGGCACGCGCGAGCTCATCGCCGGCCTCGTGCGCGATCCGCAGTTCGGTCCGTGCGTGATGCTCGGGATCGGTGGCGTCGCTGGCCGAGGCGCTCGGCGACGTCGCGTTCCGCGTCGTGCCCGTCTCCGATGTCGACGCCGACGCGATGCTCGACGACCTCCGGCTGCAAGCGCTGCTCGGCGCGTTCCGCGGCGAGCCCGCGGTCGACCGCGACGCGCTGGTCGCCGTGCTCACGCGGGCTCTCGCGCTCGCGGACGGCGCGTCCCGACATCGCGTCGGTCGACGTCAACCCGCTCATCGTCGTCGACGGCCGCCCGGTCGCGGTCGACGCGCTCGTCGAGCTCGACGGTCCGCGCCGGAGCCGTCGGCATCGAGCACGTCACGCGCGCACGCGTCCGCGACGTCGGCGACGACGGCGTTCCGCGCGCTGTTCGAGCCGCGCGGCGTCGTCGTCGCGGGCGCGTCGACGCATCCGGGCAAGTTCGGGTTCGTCGCCCTGCACAACATCCTCGCCGCGGGCTTCCCGGGACCGGTCGCGGCGACGAACCTCGAAGCGGTGCCGGTGCTCGGCATCGACACGGTGCGGTCGCATCGACGAGCTCCCGCCCGGTCCGTGGGACCTCGTGTTCGTGTGCACGCCCGGCGGCGACGAACGCCGACCTGCTCCGCGCCGCGGCGAAGCAGGGGATCCGGCGCCGCGTTCCTGACGAGCGGCGGGTACGGCGAGGCGGGTGACGACGGGCGGCGCGCCGAAGCCGAGCTCGTCGAGCTCGCCGACGAGCTCGGGATCCTGCTCGCGGGGCCGAACGGGCAGGGCGTCGTGTCGACGCCCGCGCGTCTGTGCGCGCAGATCGTGGCGCCGTACCCGCCCGCCGGGCGCATCGCGATCGCGAGCCAGTCCGGGAACTTCGTGTCGTCGTTCCAGAACTGGGCGGTGCAGACCGGCGTCGGCGTGAGCCGCGCGGTCTCGGCCGGCAACGCGGCCGCCCTGGGCGATCGCCGACTACCTGCGAGTACTACGCCGACGATCCCGAGACCGCGGTGAGCCTCGCGTACGTCGAGGGCGTGACCGACGGGCGTGCGCTGTACGAACGACCTGCGCGACGTCGCGCGCCGCAAGCCGGTCGTGCTGGTGAAGGGCGGGACGACGAGCGGTGGCGAGCGGGCCGCTGCGAGCCACACCGGATCGCTCGCCTCCGACGACCGTGTGTTCGACGGGGATGTGCCGCCAGGCCGGCGTCACGCGCGCCGCGTCGATCGAGGAGGCGTTCGAGGCGGCGGCGACGTTCGCGACGCAACCGTTGCCGCGTGGCCCGCGCGTCGCGGTGCTCGACGACCGCGGGCGGATGGGGCGTCGTGACCGCCGACGCGATCGCGCGCACGGGCATCCTCGAGCTCGTCGCGCTGCCCGACGACTTCCGCGCCGCGATCGACGAGAAGCTGCCGCCGCGCTGGAGTCGCAACAACCCGATCGACTTCGCGGGCGGGGAGACGCGCGACACGATCCCCGAGGTGATGGAGCTCGTCGCCCGCCACCCCGAGGTCGACGCGATCGTGTATCTCGGCCTCGGCATCCAGTCGAACCAGGCGCGGCTGATGCGCGACGGACGCTTCTATCCGGAGCACGGGCTCGAACGCATCGTCGACTACCACGAACGCCAGGACGCGCGCTTCGCGCAGGCCGCGGCCGCGGTGTCCGACACGACCGGCAAGCCGATGCTCACCGCGACCGAGCTCGCGGTCGCCGCACCCGACAACGCGGGCCCGGCGACGGTGCGCGCAACCGGACGCGTCTGCTATCCGTCGGCGAACCGGGCGGTCACCGCCCTTGCACACCTTTGGCGCTACGCCCGCTTCCGGCGGCGCCACGGCCTCGATTGACGCGCCGGAGGCGCACCGCGCTGCGGATCGTCGCCACGGTCCTGCTCGCACTCGCCGCACTGAGTCTGGTCGTCGCCTGGCGTGCACCCGAGCCCGCCGCCGCCGCGCCGCGAACGCCCAACTTCACAACCGTGTCGACCCCGTTGGTCTCGGCGCGGCGGGTCCCGTACGTGTTCACCGACGCGCTCGCGCGGGTTCGTCTCGCGAGCACCGTCTCCGAGCAGGTTGCTCCGTACAACGCGTGTCTCATCGTGGACGACCCCCGCGAACCCGGGCGCGCACATGGCGTCGGTGCAACCCGACCTCGCGCTCGCGCCGGCGTCGGTGCTCAAGCTGCCGACCGCGCGTTGCCGCGCTCGCCGCGCTCGGCGCCGACCACACGTTCACGCACGCGTGCGCTCCTCGGAAGCGACGGCAACCTGTATCTCGTCGGTGGCGGCGATCCGGTGCTCGCCACGCCCGCCTACGAGCAGCTGATCAGGAGCGCAGCACTCACGCGTACCGATCCCGTCACCTCGCTCGCGGCGCTCGCCGACGCAATCGTCGCGAGCGGCGTCCGCTCGGTACCGGCGATCGTCACCGACGACTCGCGCCACGACAGCCTCCGATTCCTCCCGGACTGGAAGCCGGGTTACACGGACGAGATCGGCGCGCTCGGCGCGCTGACCGTCGAACGACGGTGCCGCTCCCGACGGGCAGCGCGCCGCCGATCCTGCGCTCAACGCCGGTGCCCACCTCCAGGCCCTCCTCGCCGAACGCGGTGTTGCCGTCGGCGCGGTGACGGGCGGGCGGGCGCCGGCCGAGGGCGCGCGAGAGGTCGGCGTCGTCACCTCGGCGCCGCTCGGCGACATCGTCGCCGCGATGATCAGATCGAGCGACAACGACACCGCCGAGATGCTGACGCGCGAGATCGGTGTGGCGCGCGGCGGCGACGGCTCGACCGGCGCCGGCGTACAGGGAATCCGCGACGTGCTGGTCGAGCTCGGCGCGTCCACCGACGGCCTCGACTTGAAAGACGGCTCGGGCCTCTCGGCCGCGAATCGCATCACGTGCGAGACCGTGATCGACACGATCGCTCTCGTCGACGACGAACGGTTCGCCGCGGTCGACGAGGGTTTGCCCGTCGCGGGTCAGACCGGAACGCTCGCCGGCCGTCTCCGCGGGGATCCGCTCGAAGGTGTGCTGCGCGCGAAGACCGGTTACATCGACGGTGTTGCCGGACTCGCGGGGATCGTCGACGACGACGAGCACCTGCGATTCGCGTTCCTTGCCAACGACACCTTCTCGCAGACGGACGGACGCGCGCTCGCCGACCAGGTCGCCCGCCTGATCGGGGCGTACCCGGCGGTTCCGGCACCCGGTGAGGTCGTGCCTGCGCCCTGACATCCTCGCCGGGACATCCGCAGTGGCCGGGTGCGAGCATGCCAAGGTGTTGCCTGCGCCAGTGGCGGAGGGGAGACTCGCGCGCCGGCGCGGGCCGATCGATCTGATCTGATCAAGAGGAAGGAGCGGGGTGGCCGACAACCCGCAAGAGACGATCAGGGAACTGAAAGACCTGGTCGTCGCGTACGCGAAGCAGGAGACGATCGACCCGATCAAGGGCCTGGGCCGATGGGTCGGGTTCGGGCTCGCGGGTGCGATCCTGCTCGGCACGGGGTGTTTCTTCCTGGCGATGAGCGGCCTGCGCGCGCTCCAGACCGAAACCGGCGACGTCTTCGACGACTGGCTCTCGTTCGTCCCGTATCTCATCGTGGTCGCGTTCCTCGCGATCCTCGCTGCGATCTCGTACTTCGCGGCACGCCGGCGCAAGAACGAAGCCGAGAGCGGAATCACCGGAGCAAAGAGCGAAGCATGAGCGCGAAACCTGACGATCCCGCGGTTCCCGGCGAGGTCACCCGGGCCGACATCGAAGCCAAGCTGCGCGAGTTGAAGGGTGAGGTCGACAGCCGCGTCGAGGGCGCCAAGGTGTCGGCGACGGTCGTCGCGGTCGCGGTCGTGGTGACGACCGTCGTCGTCGCGTACTGGCTGGGCAAGCGGCGCTCGCGCAAACGTCAGACCGTGTTCGAGATCCGGAGGATCTGACGTGTGGAGCGCCATCCTGCGCCACTTCACGTGGGTCGGCGCCCGGCGGGGATCGGCCGGTTCCCGCATCTGGATGATCGTCACGATCCTCGTCGTCGGTGCCCGCACCATCCGCCGCATGAACCGCAGCGAGCCCGAGGTCCTGTATCGCACCAAGATCCGTCCGGGCGAGATCCTCGTCATGGGATCCAAGGAGAGCGCGTAGCCGAGGAGCAGCGCGTAGACGTGCGGTAGCGAACGAACCGTACGCACGGTCCGGCAGTACCCTGGAACCCCCCATGAAGGTCCTGCTCCGCAACCCTCGTCGTGAGCTCGAGCTGCCCGCACCCCGCACGGTCGAGCAGCTCCTGCGCGACCTCGATGTCGTGCCGGAATCGGTGCTCGTGATCCGCAACGACACCCTCGCGACCCGCGACGAGCGCCTCGTCGACGCCGACACCGTCGAGATCCGCCCGGTCGTCTCCGGCGGCGCCCGATGAGACGCCCGGATCGAGATCGCGTGAAGTGCCGCCGTTGCCGCGAGCCGGCAGTGATCGACATCCGGCGCCACAACGCCGCGTTCTGTGCCGAGTGCTTCGTCCGCCACTGCACCGAGCAGGTGCGGCGCGCGATCGACGACTTCGACATGGTCGCGCCGGGCGAGAAGGTCCTCGTTGCGGTCTCGGGCGGCAAGGACTCCCTCGGCCTCTGGCACCTGCTCCGCGGGCTCGGCTACGAGGCCGACGGGTTGTACGTCGGCCTCGGGATCGGTGACTACTCGGACACGTCCGGCGCGTTCGCGCGCGACTTCGCGGCGCGCCATGAGCTCCGGCTCCACGAGGTCGACCTGCCCGCCGACTACGGCTTCGACGTTCCCGACGGCTCGCGTGCAGCCAAGCGCGCACCGTGTTCTGCGTGCGGGCTCTCGAAGCGTCACATCTTCAACGAGGTCGCGTTGACGCACGGTTACGACGTGCTCGCGACCGGACACAATCTCGACGACGAAGCGGCGGTGCTGTTCGGCAACGTGCTGCGGTGGGACGCGGAGTACCTCGGCCGCCAGCATCCTGTCTTGCCGGCCGCGCCGGGATTCGCGCGCAAGGTCAAGCCGCTCGTACGGCTGGGCGAGCGCGAGCTCGCGGCGTACTGCGTGCTCACCGGCATCGACTACATCGTCGAGGAGTGCCCGATGGCGGCCGGCAACCGGCACCTCGGGTACAAGGAGGCGCTGAACGCGATCGAGGAACGGTCGCCGGGCTCCAAGGCATCGTTCCTGTTCGGTTTCCTCGACCGCGCCCAGGAGCACTTCGCGTCGGGCGACGGTGGCGCAACAGAAGGCGGAGCTCGGCTCGTGCCACCAGTGCGGCGCGCCGACCCCCGGCGACCTCTGCGCGTTCTGCCGGCTCCAAGCGCGAGCCATCTCGTGAACCGGGTGTTCGAGGTGGGCGACCGCGTCCTCCTCGTCGACCACAAGCGGCGCCGCCACCTCATCACGCTGGCCGCCGGCGGGCAGTTCCACACGCACGCCGGGATCGTCGACCACGACGCGTTGATCGGGTGCGACGAAGGCACCACGGTGCGTACCGCGAAGGGCGCCCGCCTGGTCGCGGTGCGGCCGACGCTCGCCGAGTACGTGCTCGAGATGCCGCGCGGCGCACAGGTCATCTATCCGAAGGATCTCGGCCCGATCATCATGCTCGCCGACATCTTCCCGGGCGCGCACGTGCTCGAGTCGGGGATCGGTTCGGGCGCGCTCACTTCGGCGCTGCTGCGTGCGACGGGTCGGGAAGGTCGGGTGACCGGCTACGAGCTCCGGGCCGACTTCGCGGACCGCGCGGTCCAGAACGTACGAGGGTTCCTCGGCGAGGATGTGCCGCTCGACGTGCACATCCGTGACGTCTACGAAGGGATCGACGAGCGCGAGCTCGACCGCGTCGTGCTCGATCTCCCCGAACCGTGGCGCGTCGTGAAGCACGCGATCGAGGCGCTGCGACCCGGCGGCATCCTCGTCGCGTACCTCCCGACGATCCTGCAGGTCGGCCGGCTGCGCGAGGAGCTGGCGAGCGCGCCGTTCGGCATGGTCGAATCGCTCGAAGTGCTGCAACGCACGTGGCATGTCGAGGGGCAGTCGATTCGACCCGACCACCGGATGGTCGCGCACACCGGCTTCCTCACCCACGCCCGACTGCTCGCCGCGCAACTGAGCGGTCGTGAACGCACTCGATCTCGCGATCATCGTGGCCTTGGCCGCGGCTGCCGTCGGAGGCTGGCGCCTCGGCTTCGTCGCGCGGGTCTTCGCGTGGAGCGGAGTGGCGATCGGTCTGGTCATCGGTGTGCGCTACGTCCCGCGCGTCGTCACCGCGTTCGGCGGAACGAGCGCCGACGACCGCGTCACGGTCGCGGTGTTGTTCCTCGTTCTCGTCGCCACACTCGGACAGGCCGTCGGACTCGCGCTCGGTGTCGTCGCGCACCGCTACTCGGGCGACGGGCACCCACTGCCGACCTGGGACCGATTCGCAGGTGCCGCGATCGGCACGCTCGGTGTGCTGGCCCTCGTCTGGATGACGACGCCATCCCTCGCCACCGCGCAGGGCTGGCCCGCGCGCATGGCGCGCGGCTCTGCGCTCGTCTCCGCCCTCGACACCCTCGCGCCCGCGCAGCCCGCGCACTTCTCGGCATGGGGTCGAGCGATCTCCGACGCGCCGTACCCCTCCGCGCTGGCGCCGCTCGACGATCCACCGGACCCGGGGTTGCCACCCGAAGCCCAGATCCCGGCCGAGATCGACCAGCAGGTCCGCGAGTCCGTCGTGAAGGTCAGCGGTCGCGCCTGCGGCCAGATCCAGGAAGGCAGCGGCTGGGTCTCCTCGAGCGGGCTCGTCGTCACCAACGCGCACGTGGTGGCGGGTGGGGACGAGACGATCGTCGAAGACGCCGACGGCGACGAGCACGACGCCGACGTGGTCGCCTTCGATCCGGTCCGCGACCTCGCGGTGCTTCGCGTCCCCGACCTCGATGTGGACAACGTGCTCGCACTCGGAACCGGTCGCGTGGGCGACGTGGGTGCGGTCTACGGCCATCCCGGTGGTGGACGCGCTTCGGGCGGCGCCGGCGCGTATCGGCGAGAAGATCGTCGCGGTGGGAACCGACATCTACCGCACGGGCGAGAGCCGTCGCGACGTGTTCGTCTTGGCCGCGGCGCTGGCGCCGGGGGACTCGGGCGGTCCGCTCGTGGGACTCAACGGCGAGGTGCTCGGGGTCGCGTTCGCGATCGACCCCGGCCAAGAAGGTACGAGCTACGCGATCACCGACGACGAAGTGCGTGCAGTGATCGAGACCGTGAACTTCGACGGCGTCGACACCGGCCGGTGCCTCGTCGGCTGAAGTCGGGGAAGAGAAGCGTTACTCGACTTCGATGAAGATGCACTCGCCGGGGCATTCCTCGGCGGACTCGACGACCGCGTCGAGCTGACCGTCGGGGATGTTCGCGAGGCCTTCGGCGCCACCCGGGTTGTCGAACACCTTGTCGCCCTCTTTGACGTAGGCGAGGCCGTCGTCGAGCAGGGTGAACACGTCAGGGGCGATCTCTTCGCAGAGTCCGTCGCCGGTGCAGAGATCCTGGTCGATCCAGACCTTCATCGATGTCCTCAAATCTCCGGGGTCGCGGGAACCGGCGGCGGGAACCGGTCACGAGAACAGGCTGGGGGACGCGGACGCGTGCCCGAGAATTTATCACAAGCGTGAGTGACAAATCCACTGTACGGTCCGCACCCGCACGTCGGATTCGAACGGTATCCGATGAGCGCGAAGCGGCCTGAACGCAGGAGTAGGGTCCGAAGCACCGATGGAGGAGGTCGGTCATGGCGTCCGAACACGAGCGGCGACTGACCGAGTACGAGGCTCAGGTCGACCAGCTCCAGGAGATGATCAAGGGCCTCGAAGAAGAAGTCGTCGTCCTGCGCCGGCGCCTGCAAGACGCACCCAAGCGCGTCCGGACCCTCGAAGAACGCCTGCTCGAGACCAAGGGCCAGCTCGCCCAGGCCGTCTCGCAGAACGAGAAGCTCTCGGCGACATTGCGCGAAGCGCGCGAGCACATCGCGGCGCTGCGCGAGGAGGTCGAGAAGCTCACGATGCCGCCGTCCGCGTACGGCACCTACCTCGGCACCAACGACGACGGCACCGTCGACATCTTCACGGCCGGCCGCAAGATGCGGGTGGCGCTGCATCCCGAGATCGAAGGCGAAGGGCTGCGGCGGGGCCAGGAGGTCGTGCTCAACGAGTCGCTCAACGTGGTTCTCGCCCGAGCGGCCGACGTCGCCGGTGAGGTGGTGACGTTCAAGGAGCTGCTCGAGGACCGCAAGCGGGCCCTCGTGATCGGACGGGCCGACGAAGAGCGGGTGTGCGAGCTGGCCGACGAGCTGCAGAGCGTCAAGATCCGCGCCGGCGACCATCTCCTCATGGAAGGCCGCTCCGGACTGTTGCTCGAGAAGCTGCCCCGGCCCGAGGTCGAGGAGCTCGTGCTCGAAGAGGTTCCCGACGTCTCCTACGACGACGTCGGCGGCCTCGACGACCAGATCGAGATGATCAAGGACGCGGTCGAGCTCCCGTACCTGTACGGCGACCTCTTCCGTGAACACGAGTTGCAGCCACCCAAGGGCATCCTGTTGTACGGCCCACCCGGTTGCGGCAAGACGCTGATCGCCAAGGCCGTCGCGAACTCGCTCGCGAAGCGCGTCGCCGAACGCACCGACTCCAAGGCGCGCTCCTACTTCCTCAACATCAAGGGACCGGAGCTGCTCAACAAGTACGTCGGCGAGACGGAACGCCAGATCCGCCTCATCTTCCAGCGCGCGCGGGAGAAGAGCGAAGAGGGCTACCCCGTCATCGTGTTCTTCGACGAGATGGACTCGCTCTTCCGCACGCGCGGCTCGGGCATCTCCTCGGACATCGAGTCGACGATCGTGCCGCAACTCCTCGCGGAGATCGACGGTGTCGAGCTGCTGAAGAACGTGATCGTCATCGGCGCGTCGAACCGCGAGGACCTCATCGACCCCGCGATCCTGCGGCCCGGTCGCCTCGACGTGAAGATCAAGATCGAACGCCCCGACTCCGAGAGCGCCAAGGCGATCTTCCACCAGTACCTCACGCCGGCGCTGCCGCTCGCCGAAGGCGAAGTCAAGCGCGCCGGCGGCGACGCCGAGACCGCGATCGGCCGCATGATCGATGCTGCCGGTCGCGGGCATGTACTCGACCGGCGACGAGAACAAGTTCCTCGAGGTCACCTACCAGAACGGCGACAAGGAGCTCCTGTACTTCAAGGACTTCTCGTCGGGCGCCATGATCGAGAACATCGTGCGCCGCGCCAAGAAGCTGTCGATCAAGCGGGCGATCGCCAAGGGTGACCGCGGCATCGGTACGGAGGATCTCCTCGAGTCGATCAAGCAGGAGTTCCGCGAGCACGAGGATCTCCCCAACACGACCAACCCCGACGACTGGGCCAAGATCTCGGGCAAGAAGGGCGAGCGCATCGTCTACGTGCGCACGATCGTGAACGAGGGTCAGTCCGAAAAGGGCGGCCGTCAGATCGAACGCGTCACGACGGGTCAGTACTTGTAGATCAGTCAGCACCTGTAAAGCCACACGCGCGCGTCGCAGGAACGCGCCCGGTCGTGTCACGACCCGCCGGTAGACTCGCGTCGTGGCCGTCCCGAAAATCGTGGGCATCGAGACCGAGTTCGGCGTGACACTGCGCGGTGCGCCGGATCCGAATCCCGTGGTCGCGTCGAGCCTGCTCATCAACGGGTACGTCGAGCAGCGCCGGGTCGGCTGGGACTTCGAGGACGAGTCTCCGGGGCGCGACGCGCGCGGGTTCGCCGCGCGACGGTTCCCAGCCGCCCGGAAGTCGAGACCCACCTCGTCAACGCGGTGCTCACGAACGGCGCCCGTTACTACGTCGATCACGCGCACCCGGAGTACTCGACGCCCGAGTGCAGCGATCCGTTACCAGGCCGTGCTGTTCGACAAGGCGGGGGAGCGGATCCTCGCCCGGTCGATGGACGCGGCACGGCGACTGCTCCCGGCCGGCCAGGAGATCGTCGTCTACAAGAACAACAGCGACGGCAAAGGCAACTCGTACGGCTGTCACGAGAACTACCTCGTCGATCGCAACGTTCCGTTCGCCAATCTCGTCCGCACGCTCATCCCGTGGTTCGTGACCCGCCAGCTGTTCACCGGCGCGGGCAAGGTCGGTGCCGAGAACGGCGCCGACGCGGTCCACTACCAGATGAGCCAGCGTGCCGACTTCTTCGAGGAGGAGGTGGGGCTCGAAACGACGTTGAAGCGTCCCATCGTGAACACGCGCGACGAACCTCATGCCGATCCGCAGAAGTACCGACGGCTGCACGTGATCGTGGGTGATGCGAACCTGTGCGAGATCGCGACCTTCCTCAAGTGCGGCACGACCGCGATCGTGCTCGCGATGATCGAAGACGGATTCATCGACAAGGACCTCTCGATCTCGAACCCGGTGCCCTCGATGCGCGCGATCTCGCACGACGTGTCGTGTCGCGCAACCGTCGACGTCTCCGACCTCGGTGCTTGCACCGCGATCGAACTGCAGTGGGAGTTCCTCAGGCTCGCCCGCAAGTACGCCGACGAGTCGGGCCTCGAGTCGTGTGGCGGCGACGAGCTCGGCGCGCAGGTGCTCGATCGCTGGGAACAGACGTTGGGCGCGCTCGAGCGCGACCCCTTCGAGCTCGACGGTCAACTCGACTGGATCACGAAGTGGAACCTGCTGCGGGCGTACGTCGATCGCGACACCCTCGGCTGGGAAGACCCGAAGCTCGGGCTGCTCGCGGTGCAGTACCACGACGTGCGGCCCGAGCGGTCGCTGTACGAACGGCTCGTGCGCGCGGGCAAGATCGAGCGGCTCCTCGACGAGGCCGAGGTGCTCGAAGCGATGACCGAACCGCCGCCCACGACCCGGGCCTTCTTCCGGGGCCGCTGCCTCTCCAAATGGGCGGACTCCGTGGTCGCGGCCAACTGGGACAGCGTCGTGCTCGACGTCGGCGCCGACCCGCTCCGAAGAATCCCAATGATGGAGCCCATGCGTGGTAGCAAGAAGCACGTCGAGCAGTTGTTCGCCGAAGTGTCGACGCCCCGGCAGCTCGTCGAGCGATTGGAATCGACGTGAGCCGGGCGAAGGCGAGGAGGCATCACCATGCCTGAGCGGGAACGCAAGCAGAAGCCGGCACCGAAGGAGCGCGAGGAGGAGGTCGTCGAAGACGCCCCCGCGACCAACGAGCGCGGCGAGAAGCTGAAGGAGGAAATGGACGATCTACTCGATGAGATCGATTCGGTCTTAGAGGACAATGCGGAGGAGTTCGTTAGGAACTACGTCCAGAAAGGGTGGGGAATGACCGATTCGGACGCGTCAGTCGCACCGAAGCGATGCCAGCACTGCGGGGAGCACGAAGCCGCTCGACGACTTCTACGCGGATCCAGAGCGGCCGAGACGGTCACCGACCCGAGTGCAAGGCCTGCAACCTCGCGCGGCGAGCTGCGAAGTACCGCGAGAACCCGCGGCCGGACATCGAGCGGGTGCAGCGCTGGCAGCAGCGAGAACCCGGAGCGCTTCGAGCAGGAGCGGAGCGCGAGTACGCCGAGAGCGGCAAGAAGAAGGTCTCGGATCGGAAGAGCCACCTGAAGCGGAAGTACGGGCTCACGCTCGAGGAATACGACGCAATGCTGGATGCGCAGGGCGGCGTGTGCGCGATCTGCCGCGGCCCCGGCCGAGGAGCGCACGACTGCACGTCGACCACGACCACTAGACCGGCGCGGTCCGCGGCATGCTCTGCTTCACCTGCAACAACGGCGATCGGCAGACTTCCGACGACGAGCCCGAACTGCTTCCACGCCGCTGGCCGAGTATCTCGAGCGGGACGACGAGCTCGTCGCGGTTGCGAAGGCACGCGCGCTCGCGCTCACCACGGCCTGACGGGAGCAACGGCGGGGGAGTGGCACCCCGGTAGGCTCCGCGGGCGATGCCGGATCCCTTTTTCCGCAGTTCCCGCCCGGGCTCGATCCGGGTCCTTCGTTCGCCGATCTGCTGCGCAAGGTCGCGCCGCACCACCTCCCGAACGCCGGCCAGCCCAACCTCGGCGTGACGGCCGGTGGCGGCGCGCCGCTGGAGGTCGCGCACGGCACGACGGTGCTCGCGATCCGCTTCGCCGACGGCGTGATCATGGCCGGCGACCGGCGGGCGACGGCGGGATACATGATCGCCAACCGCCGGGTCGAGAAGGTGTTCGCCGCCGACGACTTCTCCGGGGTCGCGATCGCCGGCGCGGCCGGGCCCGCGATCGAGCTGGTGAAGCTGTTCCAGGTCCAGCTCGAGCACTACGAGAAGGTGCAGGGCGATGCGCTGAGCCTCGAGGGCAAGGCCAACCAGCTCGGCCAGCTCGTGCGGGGCAACCTCCCCGCCGCGATGCAGGGGTTCGTCGTCGTGCCGCTGTTCGCCGGCTTCGACGAGCACCGAGGCCGGGGCCGGGTGTTCTCCTACGACGTCACCGGTGGCCGCTACGAGGAAGCCGACTACCAGGCGCAGGGCTCCGGCAGCATCCACGCCCGCAACTGGATCAAAGCCGGGTGGCACGAAGACATGGGCGCCGACGAGACGATCGAGCTCGCGATCAGGGCGCTGTTCGCCGCGGCCGACGAGGACGTCGCCACCGGCGGCCCGGACCTCGTGCGCGGCATCTTCCCCACGGTGGCGGTCATCGACGCGGATCGCTACCGGGCGCTCGCCGACGACGAGGTCGCGCAGCGCAGCCAGGTGCTGCTCGGAGGCCGTGAGCGGGGCGGCGAAGCGTCGTGAGCACCCCGTTCTACGTCTCACCCGAGCAGGTGATGAAGGACCGCGCCGACTACGCGCGGAAGGGCATCTCGCGCGGTCGTAGCCTGATCGCGCTCGAGTGCGCGGCCGGGGTCGTGATCGTCGCCGACAACCCGTCGCGGACCCTGCGGAAGATCAGCGAGATCTACGACCGCATCGGGTTCGCTGCCGTCGGTTTGTACAGCGAGTACCAGCTCTTGCGGATGGCGGGCGTGCGGCACGCCGATCTGAAGGGGTACTCGTACTCGCGCGAGGACGTCAGCGCCCAGGAGCTCGCGACCGCGTACTCGCAGACGCTGCACCAGATCTTCACGCACGAGATGAAGCCCTACGAGGTCGAGCTGCTCGTCGCCGAGGTCGGTCGCGAGGGCGACGACCACGCCGAGATGTACCACGTGATGTACGACGGCGTCGTCGTCGACGAACACGACTGGGCCGTGCTCGGCGGACAGGCCGAGACCATCATCGAGTCGTTGAAGGACCAGTACCAGCCCGGGCTCGAGCTCGGTACCGCGGTGCGCATGGGTGCGAAGTTGCTGGCGCCCGACCAGGATGTGCTCGCCGCCGCGCAACTCGAGGTTGCGCTGCTCGAGCGTGCGCGTCCGCGTCGTGCGTTCCGCCGGGTCAAGAACGCAGAGCTCGAAGAGATCCTCGCGAGCACGTCGAGCTAGCGGCGGGCGCTCACCGGCAGGCCCATCGCCAAGACGCCCGCCCATCACCAAGCGGCGTGGTGCAGCGCGCGGGCGGCCGGCGTCACCGCGGCGCAGAGCAGGAGCAGCGCGACGCCGACGCACCAGCGCGGCACGCGCCGGTCGCGGATCGGCGGCCGGTCGTCGTCGAGGATACTCGTCGGCTTCGTCGACCTCGTCCACCAGCAGGACGAGACTCGCCTCCTCGGCCTGGTCGTCGGGAACGAACACCTCGATGCGCGCCAGCTCGCCGACGGTGACCGCGTACGGACTGTCGAGCGGGCCGCGCAACTGCACGTCGAACCCGCATGTCTCGAGGCGGGCGGCCATCACCTTGGCGCCGAACGAGCCGTAGACCGTCGTGAGACGCGTCATCGTCACCCCCGCAATATAAAGCGCGGACGAGGGACGCCGGTCGTTGCCCGTACACTGCGGATCATTCGAACGGCGAAAGGCCGCACGTGGAACGGCGCATCTTCGGGCTCGAGAACGAGTACGGCGTCACGTGCACCCTGCGCGGCCAACGCCGCCTGAGCCCCGACGAAGTCGCTCGGTATCTCTTCCGGCGGGTGGTGTCGTGGGGCCGCTCGAGCAACGTGTTCCTCGAGAACGGCGCCCGCCTCTACCTCGATGTCGGCAGCCACCCCGAGTACGCGACACCCGAGTGCGACTCGATCTACGACCTCGTCGTCCACGACAAGGCCGGCGAGCGGATCCTGGAGAGCCTGGTGCAGAGCGCGGAGCAACGCCTGCGCGAGGAAGGCATCCGCGGTGAGGTGTTCCTCTTCAAGAACAACACCGACAGTGCCGGCAACTCCTACGGTTGCCACGAGAACTACCTCGTCGAACGAGACGGCGACTTCTCGAAGTTCACCGACGTGCTGATCCCGTTCCTCGTCAGCCGCCAGGTGTACGCAGGCGCGGGCAAGGTGCTGCAGACCGCGCGCGGTGCGATGTACTGCATCGCGCAACGCGCCGAGCACATCTGGGAAGGCGTGTCGAGCGCAACGACCCGATCCCGGCCGATCATCAACACGCGCGACGAACCCCATGCGGACGCGGAGCGGTTCCGCCGGCTGCACGTCATCGTCGGCGACTCGAACATGAGCGAGTACGCGACCTTCCTCAAGGTCGGCGCGACATCGATCATCCTGCGCATGCTGGAAGAGGACGGCGCGCCGTGGCGGGACCTCACGCTCGAGAACCCGATCCGCGCGATCCGCGAGATCAGTCACGACGTCACCTGCCGCCGGCGGGTCCGACTCGCGAACGGCCGCGAGCTCTCGGCGGTCGAGCTCCAGGCCGAGTACCTCACCCGCGCGCTGCGGTTCGCGAAGCGACGCGGACTCCCGCCGCTCGAGCAGCGGGCGCTCGAGATGTGGGAGCACGTGATGACCCACCTCGAGCAGGATCCGCTGAAGCTCACGACCGAGGTCGACTGGGTGATCAAGTACCACCTGATCGAGTCGTACCGGAAGCGCGGCGACCTCCCGCTCACCCACCCCCGCGTCGCGCTCCTCGACCTCGCGTACCACGACGTCACCCGGGCCCGTTCGCTCTACTACCTCCTCGAACGGCGGGAGCAGGTCGAGCGCATCGTCACCGACGACGAGATCGCGACCGCGGTGAACACGCCGCCGCAGACCACCCGCGCCCGCCTCCGCGGCGCGTTCATCAAGCGGGCCAAGGAGCGCAAGCGCGACTACACCGTCGACTGGGTGCACCTGAAGCTCAACGACCAGGCCCAGCGCACCGTCCTCTGCAAGGACCCCTTCAAAGTCCCGCGACGAACGAGTCGAACGACTCATCGCAAGCTTGTAGGACTCCGTGCCGTCGTTTCGTACCGGTGATGTCGTCTGCGTTGCTCGGAGGAGCGCGACCGGGTTTGCAGCGGGTCGAGGTCGATCTCGGGAACGGCGGCGAGCGCGCGTACGTGCTGACCCAGCTGACGGGTCGCGTCGACGTCGGCGACGCGGTCGTCGTGAACACGACTGCGGTGGAGCTCGGGCTCGGGACCGGCGGCTGGCACGTCGTGCACTGGAACCTCGCGCGGCAGCGCGTGGTCCGAGCCGGGCCCCGGGCACATCATCAAGGGCCGCTACACGAGCCTGCAGGCGGACGTCGGGAGCACCGAGGAGCACTGGCCCGAGCTCGCCGACATCGTGTCGATCGACGGGATGCCGGTGGTCGCGGCGGCGCTGCACAGCCAACTTCCCGCCATTGCGGTCGCGTTCAAGCATCGGCGTCCCGACGGCCCGCCTCGCCTACGTGATGACCGACGGCGCCGCGCTTGCCGCTCGCGCTGTCGGATCTGGTCGCGCAACTGCGTGACCGCGACCTCATCGACGCGACGATCACGTGCGGTCACGCGTTCGGCGGAGACTACGAGGCGGTCTCGGTGCACAGCGCGCTCGCCGTCGCGCAGCGGATCGTGCACGCGGACGCGGTCGTTGTCGTGATGGGTCCCGGAGTCGTCGGAACCGCGACCCGGCTCGGGTTCTCCGGCATCGAGGTCGGACCGGTGCTCGACGCCGCGGCCGGCCTCTCGGGCACGCCGATCGCGTGCCTGCGCGCATCGTTCGCCGATCCACGCGATCGCCATCGCGGCATCTCGCACCACAGCGTCACCGCGCTCACGATCGCGACCCGCAGCCGCGTCGTCGTTCCGTTCGCCGCGGTCGGCGGTGACGAAGAAGCGACGATGCGCGCACAACTCGAGCAATGCGGTATCGCGATCGCGCCACGAAGTCGTCGAGTGCGCGCCCGTCGGCATCGTCGACCTGCTCGACGCGGCCGGGCTACGCGTCATGTCGATGGGCCGGCCCGCGGGCGACGATCCCGTGCTGTTCGAGATGGCCGCCGCGGCGGCCGAGTGCGCGGCCGCGCGCATCGCACGCGCCTCCTAGCATGCGCGGCATGCCGGACGCGCCCGGACGCGTCGAACGCGTCCTGAACCTCCTTGCGCTGTTGCTCGACACCCGTGTCGCGCTCACGCGCGAGGAGATCGTGCGCGAGGTGAGCGGCTATCCGCAACAGGTGTCGGCGAACCGGCGTGCGTTCGAGCGCGACAAGGAAGTGCTGCGCGGCATGGGCGTGCCGATCACGACGGAGACGATCGGTGACGCAGGGGAGATCGGTTACCGGGTCGAGCCCGCCGACTATTACCTGCCCGAGCTCGACCTCTCCGCCGAGGAGACCGCCGCGCTGCGGGTCGCGGTGAGCGCGGTGTCCCTCGGCACGCAGGTGGGCGAAGGCGCGCTCTTGAAGCTGGGCGGGCTGGGATCCGTCGCCGCCACACCGATCGCGTCGCTCCCGATCGCGCCGGCGCTGGCATCGCTGTTCGAGGCGTTCCGCGCCCGGGCCGTCGTGAAGTTCGTGCACCGAGGCAACGCTGCGCACCGTCGAGCCGTGGGGACTGTCGTCGAAGCGCGGTCAGTGGTACGTCGTCGGCTGGGACCATGACCGCGAGCGCGGTGCGCGCGTTCCGGGCCGACCGCATCGAGGGTAACGTCGAAGTCGGTTCGCCCGAGGCGTTCGATGCACCCGCCGACTTCCGGCCCGAGAGCCACATCGAGGACCGTCCGTGGATGCTCGGTGACGACGAGCCGGTGACGGTCCGGCTCGCGGTCGATGCCGGTACGGCCGCCGGTGCCCTCGCGCGGCTCGGCGACGACGCCACGCTGACACCACGCGACGACGGCGAGATCGAGGTCGTGCTGACGATCACCAACCGGGCTGCGTTCCGCTCGTTCGTCCTCGATCTCGCCGAGCACGCCGAGGTGCTCGGACCCGAAGATGTCCGCGCCGACATCGTGCAGTGGCTCGAACGCCAGATCGCGCAGCCCACGATGAGCCCACGCCCGCTCGCGAGCAGCGAGATCCAGCGAATCCTCGCGCTGGTGCCCTGGATCGTCGCCCATCCCGGTGCGACCAAGACCCGAGATCGCAGACCGGTTCGGGATCACCGTCGACCAACTCGAAGACGACCTCGACCTCGTCCTGATGATCGGCGTCCCGCCCTACTCGCCCGGCGACTATCTCGACGTCGAGGACGACGACGGCCGCGTCACGGTCCGTCTCGCCGATCCGTTCCGCCGGCCGTTGCAGCTCACTCCCGCCGAAGGTCTCGCGCTGCTCGCGGCCGGCCGCGCCCTGCTCGCCGTGCCCGGCTCGGACCCGAGCGGTCCGCTCGCAACCGCGCTGTCCAAGCTCGAAGCCGCGCTCGATCTCCCCGACCTCGTGGTCGAGGTCGGCGCGCCGCGTGCAGCTCGACGCCGTGCGCGACGCAGCGGCGCACCACGCCCGGCTCGAGATCGACTACTGGTCCGCGGGTCGCAACGAGCTGACCACGCGCCGCATCGACCCGATGGTGGTGTTCTTCGCGCTCGGCGCCTGGTACGTCGGCGCGTACTGCCATCGCGCCGGAGACGAGCGCATGTTCCGCGTCGATCGAATACGCGGACTGCGCTCGACCGGCGAGCACTTCGAGGCCGACCCGACGGCGTTCGAGTCGGGTGAGGTCTACAACCCCGAACCCACCGATCCGCGGGTCACGCTCCGGCTCGCGCCGGCCGCCGCGTGGGTCGCCGAGGCCCATCCGACACAGTCGGTGACGGAGCGTCCCGACGGGACGCTCGACGTCACGCTCATCGTCAGCGAACGGGCGTGGCTCGACCGGCTGCTGCTCCGGCTCGGCCCCGACGCCGAGGTCGTCGAGCCGCACGCGCTCCGCACCGCCGGTGCTGCCGCGGCGCAGCGAGTGCTCGGTCGCTACCAGCGCGCCGCCGCCGGTGCCGGGACGACGGAGCCCGCGTGAGAGGATGTGGACAGTGACCCAACAATCGGCCGAGGCCCCGGTACCCGGCGAGCCCGCCGAACCTCCCGAGAAGAAGACGAAGAAGAAGCGAAGACCGGCACCCGCCAAGTCATCGAGTGGGTCGTCCTCATCGGCGCTGCCCTCGCGCTGGCGCTCCTGATCCGGCTCTTCCTCTTCCAGGCGTTCTTCATCCCGTCGCCGTCGATGGTGCCGACACTCAAGGAGAACGACCGCGTCCTCGTGAACAAGCTGTCGTACAAGGTGCACGACGTGAACCGGGGTGATCTCCTCGTGTTCGAGGCGCCGGAGAGCGAGGACTCCGACATCAAGGACTTGGTCAAGCGTGTCGTCGCGCTCCCGGGAGAGACCGTCTCCTTCCGCGGCGGCTCGGTGTACGTCGACGGCAAGGAGCTCGACGAGGACTACCTCCCGGAGGGGACCGTCACGCAGGTCACCCCGACGCCGGACTGCGAAGGGGCAGCCGAGGTCACGATCCCGCCGAAGCACATCTGGGTGATGGGCGACAATCGCGCCGGGTCCAAGGACTCCCGCTGTTTCGGACCGATCCCCGAGAGCGACATCGTCGGCCGCGTCTTCTTCCGGATGTGGCCCCCGGGCGACATCGGCTTCTTGTAGGCATCATCCGTCAGCTGCGGGCTCGCCACTCGCCGACGACGGCAACCATGCGGTCGGGGCGGTCGCAGTAGACCGCGTCGATGTCCATCGCCAGCACCGCACGAATCTGGCGCGCCTCCTGTGTATCCCAGGCGAACGCGTGCACGCCGAAGCGGTGGAACAACGCCACGAGCCCTGCCGTCCACTCGGTGTGGTGCAGGTTGATCGCGTCGATGCCGGCTTCCGACAAGTCGTGCGCGTGTCGCTCGAGGGGGACATCAATCGCCTTCTTGTGCGTCGAGTGGACGAGCTTGACGTCGCCACCGTCGATTCGAAGCGGCCGCAGCGCGTCGACGTCGGGTGAGCACACCCACAGCCGCACGATCGCCTCGTGTTCCCGGGCAACCGACAAGAGCGCCGGCGCCGCCGCCGGGTCCTTCAGGTCCACCGAGAGCTCGTACGCGGTCCCGAGCGCGGCGTACACCTCCGACGAGGCGGGGTACGCCGAGCGATGCGAGCACCTCGGCCGAAGTCTGTTGCACGCGGTAGCGGCGCAGTCCCGACCGGACCGTCGCGTCGTGGACACACACGACCTGATCGTCGGCACTGAGCCACACGTCGGTTTCGAGGCCGGACGCGCCGATCTCGAGCGCCCGCCGGAACGCAGGGAGCGAGTTCTCGGGTGCTTCCTTGCGCGCACCGCGGTGGGCGAACGTGATCACGGCCATCGGGCCGGTCATCGTGCCATGCCCCTGCCGCCCGTGCCGCGGCCGAAGCGTGCCGAACCCGGGGACCACTAGGGTCGCCCCGGTGATCTGGCTCCTCGTCCTCGCGATCCTCGTCGCCGGCGCGATCGGGGCGCTGCTCGTCGGAACCGGCGCCGTGCGCCGGGCGATCCCGGGTGTGCTCGAGGCTTGGACCGAGTCGGCCGCGAGGTCCGGCCCGCGGTGACGACGCGTCCGCCGGGCCGCCGACGAGCTGCACGATCGCTGAGCTTCGAGCCTGCGAGCCGGGATCCGAACAGCGGGCACGCCGGCCAGAACGGGACTTCCGTCCGCCGGTACGATTCGCACCGAATACGAGCTCGGATCGAACCATGAACCTCGGCGCACCTGAGATCCTCGTCATCCTCGTCGTCGCCCTGCTCGTCTTCGGGCCGCATCGGCTGCCCGAGATCGGACGGCAGGTCGGCGGGGCGATGCGCGAGCTGCGCAAGGTGCAGAACTCCGTGAAGAGCGAGATCAACGCCGTGATGCGCGAAGACGACGCCGAGCTACGGCGCCACGCCCGTGAAGCCGGTATCCGCGAACCCCGCCGAACCCGGCGCTCCCCGCGGCCGACGAGGCGGCACCCGCGGCCGTGAACGACGCGGCACCCCCGCCCGAGGCGATCGCGCCCGCACCCGAGCGCGACTTCGACGGGCCCTCGGGATCCTTCCGGTAGCCGGGCCGGTACGTCGTGGCGGAGAGCGGCACGACCTCGGACCAGATGACGCTCATCGAGCATCTGGTCGAGCTGCGGACACGCATCTTCATCTGCGCGATCGCCGTCGTCGTCGCGGCGATCGTCGTGTTCATCTTCTTCCCGCCCATCCTGACGTTCCTCGAAGAGCCCTACCGCGACGTGACCGCGGGCCGCGACGGATGCGGGTCCGGCGGCTGCGATCTGATCGCAACCGATCCGCTGGCGCCCTTCCTCGTCCGCTTGAAGGTCGCCGGGTACGGCGGCCTGGCGCTCGCGCTGCCCGTGGTCATGTGGGAGATCTGGCGCTTCGTCGTCCCTGCCCTCAACCCGAACGAGAAGCGCTACGCCATCCCGTTCATCATCGCCGTGGTCGTGTTGTTCGCGTTGGGCTGCGTGATGGCGTGGTTCACGATCGACAAAGCCCTCGAGTTCCTGCTCATCGACTCGGTCGACGGCCAGATCGCGCCGTTCGTCGCGGCCGACAAGTACCTGACGCTCGTCACCCTCATGTTCCTGGCGTTCGGCGTCGCGTTCGAGTTCCCGGTGTTGCTCGTGTTCCTCCTGCTGGCCCGGGTCGTGACGACCGCCCAGCTCCGCCACTTCCGGCGCTGGGCCGTGGTCGGGATCATGATCTTCGCCGCGGTCATCACCCCGAGCCAGGACCCGTTCTCCCTATTGTTCATGGCCGTGCCGTTGTACGTCTTCTACGAGGCGGCGATCGTGATCGGGCGGTTGATGAAGCGATGAGTCCCTCACGCAGCCGGCGTCCCGCGTACCGGCACCGCAGCCGGCGGGAGGTGTGGACCGCGGTCGGCGGCGCGCTCGCCGTCGTCGTGTTCACCGTGCTGATGATCTGGCTGCTGCGCCCGGGCCCGCCGGGCACGGAAGGCACCGGCGGACTCGCGAGCCGTCAGCCGCGCGCGGCCTGGCTCGTCGCGCTCACCATCGCTCGCGCTCGTCGGGTTCGTGTGGTGGGCGGTCCGGCGGCAGCGCGAGTGGCGCGGCAAGCTGATCATCGTGCTGCCCGCGGGTGTGGTGATCATCCTGCTCCTGGCCGCGCTCGGCGGGATCCTCTGGCCCGGCGGGTTGCTGCGCCAAACCACCCCGCCGCCGCCCCCGATCGACCCCGGCGACCTCACGTCGACCACCCTGCCGCCGGAGCTGACCTCCACGACGCTGGCGCCGGACCCATCGGCAACCACGGTCCCGCCGGCGCCGTGACGGCCGCTGCGGTCCGCACCGGGTTCGCGGCGGCGCGGCCGTTTCCGCTCGACCCGTTCCAGGTCCGGGCGCTCGACGCGCTCGACGTCGGCCGCTCCGTCCTCGTGGCCGCGCCGACCGGCTCGGGGAAGACGCTGGTCGCCGAGTACGCGATCGCCAAGGCGCTCGCCGCAGGCGGCAAGACCTTCTACACCACACCGTTGAAGGCGCTCTCGAACCAGAAGTTCGGTGACTTCGCCCGCGCGCACGGCGCCGCCCGCGTGGGGTTGCTGACCGGCGACAACGTGATCAACGGCGACGCGCCGGTCGTGGTGATGACCACCGAGGTGCTCCGCAACATGATCTACGCGCGATCGCCCGCGCTCGACGGCCTGCACACCGTCGTGCTGGACGAGGTCCACTATTTGCAGGACCCTTCGCGCGGCGCGGTGTGGGAGGAGGTGATCATCCACCTCCCCGAGGAGATCGGCATCGTCGCGCTCTCCGCGACCGTCTCGAACGCCGAAGAGGTCGCGGCGTGGATGCAGACGGTCCGCGGCGAGACCGAGGCGATCATCGAGGAACGCCGGCCGGTCGAGCTCGTCCACCTGTACATGGTCGGTGATCGGTCCGCGGAGCAACTGCATCTGATGCCGACGTTCACCGACCAGGGCGGCGAGACGACGCCGAACCCTGTCGCCCAGCGTCTCGACCAGCGTGCGCTCCCGCGCACTCGCGGCCGGCGGCCGCGGCTGTACACGCCGTGGCGCAGCGAAGTCGTGGAGCGCCTCGCCGACGAGCAGATGCTGCCCGCGATCGTGTTCGTGTTCAGTCGGGCGGGGTGCGATCAAGCCGTCGACCAGTGCGTCGCGGCGGGGCTGCGGCTGACGACGTCCACCGAACGGAGGGCGCTGCGCCGGATCGCCGAGCGCCACACTGCCCGTCTCTCCGACGAAGACCTCGACATCCTCGGCTACGACTCGTGGATCGCGGGGCTCGAGGCCGGGCTGGCCGCGCATCACGCCGGGCTCGTGCCACCGATGAAGGAGGCCGTCGAGGAAGGGTTCGCGAGCGGATTGCTGAAGGTCGTGTTCGCAACCGAGACGCTGTCGCTCGGCATCAACATGCCGGCGCGCAGCGTCGTGATCGAGAAGCTGTCCAAGTTCACCGGCGAGCACCACGAGTTCCTGACTCCGGGGGAGTACACCCAGCTCGCGGGCCGCGCCGGCCGGCGAGGCATCGACGACCGCGGCTACGTCGTCGTGCTCTGGAATCCGTACG
Source organism: uncultured Actinomycetes bacterium (assembly GCA_963841215.1). GTDB lineage: Bacteria > Actinomycetota > Acidimicrobiia > IMCC26256 > PALSA-610 > CAVUFH01. The sequence goes on from CAWJBW010000001.1 coordinate 166,523, forward strand.
TCGCGTTCGAGCAGGTGGCCGGCCTCGCATCACGACGGACGTACGCGCTCACGTCTTCGTTCCGTCCGACGTACAACATGGCCGCGAACCTCGTGCGTCGGTACCCGCCGGAGCAGGCCCGTCACCTCCTGAACCTCTCGTTCGCGCAATACCACGCCGACCGCGACGTCGTCTCGCTCGAGCGACAGCTCGAACGTACGCGCGAACAGCTCGCTCGGACGCGCAACGCGGTCGGCCCGGCGCAAGACTCGGTCGCGGAGTACCGCCGGCTCCTCGCCGACCTCGACGCGGCGAAGAAAGACGGCGTCGAGCGCACATTCGCCGCGTCTCGAAGCGCTCCGGCCCGGCGACGTCGTGCTCGCGCCGCGACGCGGCGGCAAGGTCGTGGTGTTGAAGCAGGTCCGCGGTCGCGGCGGGAACCGCGTGCTCGCGATGACCGTGGGGCGCGACCTCGTACGACTCGGTCCGCACGACTTCCGCGGGCCGGTACGGCGGGTGGCCTCACTCGAGCTGCCGAGACCGTTCGCGCCGCGCTCGCCCGGCTTCCAACGCACCGTGGCCGATGCGTTGCGCCGGCTCCGGATCGACGACGCCGATGGCGACGACGCGCGCGGCGAAGACCGCGTCGCCGCACTGGAAGCCGCGCTCCGCGCGCACCCGATGCACGATTCGCCGGGCCTGACGCAGCGTGTGCGGTCCGCAACGCAGGCGGATCGCATCGAACGCGAGGTCGCCCGCCTCGAGCGCCGTTCGGCGACCCGGACCGAGAGCCTGGCCCGGCAGTTCGATCGGGTGCTCGGCGTCCTCGAAGCGTGGGGCTACCTCGAAGGGTGGGGGCTGAGCGCCGCGGGCGAGATGCTCGCGCGCTTGAACACCGAAGGCGACCTCGTACTGGCGGAGTCGCTGCGCGAGGGACTGCTCGACGGATTGGACGCGCCCGAGCTGGCTGCACTCGTGTCGTGCTTCGCGTTCCAGCGGCGCGGATCCGACGGTACCGAGCCGATGCCGCCGCGACGATGGCCCAGCACCCTCGTCGCTCGCCGCGCTCGGGCCGTCGAACGGGTCTGGCGCGACCTCCACCTCGCCGAGCGCGACGAGCGGCTGCCCGAGACGCGCCCGCCGGACCCGGGCTTCACCGAGGCGATCCACGCGTGGGCGACGGGTGAGGAGCTCGGGGACGTGCTCGAAGAAGAAGAGATGACCGGCGGCGACTTCGTCCGCAACGTGAAGCAGACGATGGACCTCCTGCGCCAGATCGCCGACGTCGCCACCGATCCCGAAACCGCGAGCACCGCCCGGTCCGCCGCCGATGCATGCCAGCGCGGCGTCGTCGCGGCGTCCAGCGTCGTCGCCGTCCCCGCGTGATCACAGTTCGTGTGATCGCAGTCGCTCGTGTGATCGCGAAGGGCGAGCCGTGGGGCCGGCCGGCGGCGGGCCCGGCCGACGAGGTCGTGAGCGGCGACGACCGAGCCCTGGCCGCCGCGGTGCGGAAGGCGCCGGGCGCGCTCATCCGGTTCCGGCCCGATCCCCGGTCGGATCTTGCGTCCGCGGTCGGGCTCGCTGCGTTCGGGCCAGGGGCGGTCGGGCTGGGGGCCAGCGTCGAGCACCCGCCGGCCGGTACCGAGCTCCCCATGGACACCCTCGTCCTCGCCGAGGGAACCGTCGCCGTCAACATGGTCGTGGTCGGGACGCCGCCCGAAAGGTTGCGCCGCTCGACCCGCCGAGTCGCGGTGCGGATACGCGTCGACGGCCGTGACTGGTTGGCGACGCCGTGCACCACAGTGGTGTTGGCGGTGGGGCAGTGGCGGGGCGGCCTCGACCTCGTCCCGCGCGGCCACCCCGGCGACGGACGCGCCGAGATCCAGGCCTACTCGATCCGGCCCGGTGAACGGCGCGCGTTTCGCCACCGGCTGCGTTCGGGCGACCATCTGCCGCACCCCGACATCCACACCACGACGGCCCGGCACGTCGAGATCGCGGCCGGTTCCGCGCTCTCCGTCGAGGTGGACGGCGTCGCCCAGACCACGGCGTCGAACGTCGTCGCGGAGGTGCGATCGCACGCCTACCGGCTCCTCGTCTGAGCGTGCGGGGCGGGTCGCGCCATCCGCGAGTCGCGCCGGGGACTGCGCCTACCATCGCCCTCCCCATGCTGTACGCGCCGGAGACCTTCAGCGAGGAGGAAGCAGCCGCGCTGCGTCCGTACTTCACGAATCTCGACGGCCCGGTGTTCGCGCTCACCAACTTGCCCGAAGTCGTGAAGGGCGCGTTGTTCGCCCGCTATTCGCGATCCGACAAGAGCCTGCGCCGGCTCTTCCTCGACGAGTTCGTCGGCGACCTCGATCTCACCGGTGACCTCACGATCGACGCGACGGTGGGGCTGAAGCGGGCCGAAGAGCTGTACGCGCGCGTGTTCTTCGAATACGGCGACGATTCCGTCGCGCAGCTCGGTGGCGTGCACCTCGCCTGCGAGCAGGCGTCGAACCTGTTGACGAAGGTTCTCGAGTGGGGCCGGCTGATGGCGTACCTCGAGCAGTCGACGCGCTACATCCCGTACGACTCGAGGTTGCAGGGTCGTTACCGGTACCTGCGGCCGTCCGAGGTGTGCGAATCACGACTCGGTGCGCGCTACGTCGGCGACATGGATGCCCTCTTCGACACCTACAGCGCGATGCTGCCCGCGGTGCTCGACTGGGCGCGCGGCCGGTATCCCAAGGACCCGGCCGACTCGGACTTCGTGTACAAGCAGACCATCAAGGCCAAGGCGTGCGACGCGATACGGGGCGTGCTCCCGGCCGCCACGCTCTCGAACGTCGGCATCTACGGGACCGGCCAGGCGTACGAAGCGATGCTGCTGCGCATGCGAGCACACCCCCTGCCCGAGGCGGGCATCTACGCCCAGCTCATGCTCGACGAGCTCCAGAAGGTGATCCCGTCGTTCCTCGCCCGGGTCGACAAGCCCGACCGAGGCGGGGCCTGGGTCACCTATCTGCACGATACGCAGGCCCGCACCGCAGAGGTCGTCGACCGGATCTTTCCCTCCGAGGAGCGTCTCCCGCTGCCGGTCGACGACGTCACGCTCCTCGATTGGGATCCCGACGGTGAAGACAAGGTGCTGGCCGCGATCTGCTATCCGCACACGCACCTGTCCGAGGCCCAGCTCCTCGACACGGGTCCGCCGCCTCGGCTCCGAGGACCGCGTCGCGTCGATGCGCGCCTATGTCGGGACCCGGACGAACCGGCGCCACAAGCCCGGCCGCGCGTTCGAACGCACCGCGTATCGCTTCGACATCCTCGGTGACTACGGCGCTTTTCGCGATCTCCAGCGCCACCGCATGTTGACGATCGAGTGGCAGAATCTGACGCCGCGCCACGGCTACGAAGTGCCGGACGCGGTTGTCGACGCCCGAGTCACGGATCGCTTCACGGAGGCGCTCGACCGGTCGGCGGATCTCCACGATGCGCTCATGGAGTCGTTCCCGAGCCAGGCCGCCTACGCGGTTTCGCTCGCGTACCGCATGCGTTACGTCATGCACATGAACGCGCGCGAAGCGATGCACCTCTGCGAGCTGCGGTCGTCGCCGCAAGGTCACCCGACCTACCGGCGCATCGCGCAGGCGATGCACACCGCGATCGCCGAACAGGCCGGGCACCGCGCGATCGCGGCGGCGATGTCGTACGTCGATCACGACGAATACGAGCTCGAACGACTGTCGGCGGAGCGCGCGGCCGAGGCGCGACGCGTCGCACGCGGCTGACGATCACGCGAAAGAAATTCCGGTTCGCCGTGACCAGCACCGACGCGCGGCCCGCCCAGGTCGCAGCGTCGCGAACGGGTTTGCGACCGCTTGACAGTGGCGCGGATCTGGGGCCGAATGACTCGTCGCCCAAACCAGCCGCCCACGCGACCACGTCACGTGCAAGTTTCGAGGCTGGGTGACGAAGGGGGCTGTGGGCGGGGGATCAGGAGACCAAGTAGAGAACGCTGCGATAACCCGTCTGCACCGCAGGCCGGGCTACTCAGCGGCCCCAACGGTCTCCTGGCTCCGTCCGCACCCTCGATCTTCCCGCCCGCTCCGGGTGGCCGCACCGGTGATGCACCCTCGTTGCGAACCCGTATACTCCGCGGCCCGCGAGCCCGGACGCGGAACAAAACGCGACGACGTGTGGTTCACGCATGCCCTGATCGAGGCGCATCGAGCACGCCCCATCGAGCAGGCCCCCACCGAGGCAAGCACAGGACACAAAGGTCGTAGCGGCATGGCAGACGAGGATTTCGAAGAGGAAGCGGAAACCGACGAGGTCGAAGAAGACATCGACGCCGAGGACCTCGACGAAGACGCGCTCGAAGACGACTTCGCAGAGGACGACGACGACGAAGCGCTCGTCGACGACGTGATCGACGAAACCGTGGCCGAGGTCCCGATCGAGGTCCCGCTCGAGGTCGCGGTGGCCGAGGTGGAACCCGAGAGCCCGGACGAAGAGGACGACGACGTCGTCGACCTCGACGAAGAGCTCCATCCCGACGACGTCGAGGAGGCGCTCGACGTCGTGCTGCGCGAGCGCACCGTCGCGGCCGGCCTCGAGGACGAGGAAGACGACGAAGAGGAGCCCGACGACCGGGGTGAGGGAACCACCAAGATCGTTCCCCGCCGGCCCGGCGAGTTCCTGTGCTCGAGCTGTTTCCTGGTGCTGCCGCGTCACCAGCTGGCCGACGAAAAGCGGATGCTCTGCCGAGACTGCGCCTGAGGGGCCCGCAGCTGCGACGCGCCGGCGGCGCGATCGGATCGGGGCTGCTCCTCGCGCTTGCCCGTCCACCGTTCGACCTCGGACCCCTCGCCCTGGTCGCGCTCGTACCCTTGTTCGTCGCGTGGCGCGATTCCCAGCCGCGTGGACGTGCCGCGCTCGCGTTCGTGGCCGGGGTCGTGTACTACGGGATCGTCTGCTCCTGGACCTGGTACTTCGGCGCGGTGGCGATCGTGCCGATGGTGTGCGCGCTCGCCGCATATTGGGCGCTGGCGGGCGCCGCGACCGGATGGCTCGCCCGCTTCGGGTTCCGGTCGCCGTGGCTCGTCGCCGCGGTATGGGTGGTCGCCGACTTCGTCGTGGCACGGTTCCCGCTGGGTGGCTTCTCCTGGGGTGAGGTCGGGTACGCGCTGCACGATGTCGCGGTGGCACGCGACGTCGCGAGCGTCGGCGGTCTCGCGCTCGTCACCTATGCGGTGGTCGCCGCCAACGCCCTGCTCGCCGACCTGCTGCGCCCGGGAGCGAGAGCGGCCCGCATTCGCGCGGGGAGCGGTCTCGCGCTGGTTGCGGTCTGCACCGTTGCGGTGGTGCTGTTCCGTCCGCAACCGTCGCCGGCCGGTCCGCTGCGCATCGCCGTCGTGCAGGGCAACGACCAGAACCGCCGGCTCACCGATGCCGAAGAGGCCGATCGTTACCTGCCGCGGAGTCACTTCGAGCTGGCCGAGGAGATCCAGGACCCGGTCGACCTCATCGTGTTCCCGGAGTCGTCGATGGACGAGGACCCGCGCGTCGACCCGTTCCTGTCGGGTCCGCTCTCGCGGCTCGCCGGGGAACACGACGCGTGGGTGCTGGCCAACGCCGTCGCCGATGCGCCGGACGGCCGCGCCGTCAACCTCAACGTCCTGTACCGGCCCGACGGTTCGGTCGAGGGCACCTACACCAAGCGTCACCTCGTCCCGTACGGCGAGACCGTCCCGCTGCGTTCCTTCCTCGAGGGCAGGATCGGCGCCCTGAGCCGCATCCCGCGGGACTTCGTCCCGGGCGACACGCCCGGCATCTTCGACGTCGCCGGGATCGACGTCGCAACCGTCATTTGCTTCGAGTCCGCGTTCGGCTACGAGATTCGCCCGCTGGCGGACGCCGGTGCCGAGGCGATCGTCGTGTCCACCAACAACCGCTCCTACCGGCGCTCGGCCAATGCCGAGCAACACGTCGCGATCGGCCAGATGCGCGCGGCCGAGACCGGCCGTCCGGTCGTGTACGCCGCGATCAGCGGGATCTCGGCATTCATCGATGCGAGCGGTCGTGAACACGGCCGGACCGACCTGTTCGAGCGGACGGTCCTGGAAGGCGCAATCGAAGCGACAGGGGGCACGACGCTGTACGTCCGGTTCGGCGACTGGATCGTCGGCGCGTCGCTGCTCGCGATCGGCGGTTGCGTCGGCGTTCGTCTCGTTCGGCGCCGGCGGTCGTCCGTAGACTCGGCGAGCGAGGCCGAGCGGGTGACCGCGGCGGCGTCGGACCCCGCCCCGAGTTCCGCCTGACGACTTGCGACGAGCTCCACATGACCGAAACGCATCAGAACCCTGTCGAACGCGCCGTCGGTGTGTTCGTCCTCGCGCCGCTCGGCGCCGCGCTCCGTGTGCTCGAGGCAACTCCTGCGCTGATCGAGTCGTGCATCGAGCGGGGGCAGGAAGAGGTTGCGCACCGGCACGCGCAGGTGACGCAGCAGGTGACGAACGCGCGTGGGATGGGGGAGTTCACCCTCTCCTACGGCGTCCCGAAGCTGCTGGGGCGCGTGACCAAGCGGCTCGAGGCGCTGCGCAACCGGGTCGGCGGCAATCACGTGACGTCGCCGGCGACCGGAAGCGGTTCCCGAACTGCGCCCGCGCCATCGCCCGAGCGCGCGGGCGATGGCCCCAGCGATCACGCACCGCAGACGTCGACCGCCGGCACACCCGCACGCCCGAAAGGCACGCCGATCGTGGTGTCCGAGCCGACGTCGTCGAACGGCGAGGCCGCCGACGCCGGCGCGGCCCAGCCCGACGATCTGCCGATCCCCGGATACGACGCGCTGTCGGCGTCGCAGGTTGTGCAGCGTCTCTCGGGACTTGCCGACGACGAGCTCGACGCGGTCCGGGGGTACGAGGCCGCGCACCGCAATCGCCGGACCATCCTCGGCAAGATCGAGCAGCTCGCGACCCCGAGTGCTTGACCTTTCCGCGCGCGTCACCGCCTCGTGGCGCTGATGGAAGCGGCGCGGCCGGCAACGACGGCCGACATCGACCGGCTGGTCGCGCTTGCGCTCGAGCTGCGGTCCGAGTTGCGCACGATGCGTGGGGGTGCGCTCTGGGAGGTGCGCGAATCGCGGATCCAGCCGATCGCGGCGATGTTCGAAGAATTGCTCGACCGCCAGGACGCCGTCGTGCTCGCGGGCACGATCGACGAGGTCGTGGTCGGCTACGCCACGCTCGAGTTCGAGACCCTCCGCGACGGCGGTGTGCTCGCCGTCATCGGCGACCTCTACGTGGAGCCCGAGGCGCGTGCGGTCGGGGTCGGTGAGGCGCTCGCAACCGACCTCGTCGACCGGGCGGACGCGGCGGGTTGCATCGGTATCGACGCATTCGCGCTCCCTGGTCACCGCTCCACGAAGAACTTCTTCGAACGGGCCGGCTTCACCGCCCGCGCGCTCATCATGCACAAGCGGCTGCCGCTCGCCGACGGCCGCGCCGACCGTGAGTGACACCCCCGGCGGATCGGTCGAAGTCGCGGTGGGCGCGATCGTGGTGGACGGCGATCGACTGTTGCTGGTTCGACGGGGGAGGGGCGCGGCGATCGGGAAGTGGGCGCCACCGGGCGGGCGGGTCGAGTTCGGTGAGCGACTGCACGACGCCGTCGTGCGCGAGGTGCTCGAGGAGACGGGCATCAGCGTCACCATCGACGCGCTCGCGGGCTGGGCCGAACGCACGGGCGACGCGCCGGGTCCGTACCACTACGTGATCCTCGATTTCTTCGCCACGCCGAACGGTTCGACCACGCTCGTGCCCGGTGACGACGCCGACGACGCGCGCTGGGTGCCCCTGGCCGACGTCGCTTCGTTCGACCTGGTCGACGGCCTGCGCGACTTCCTCGTCGCCGCGGGTACCTTGCCCCCGGAGACCGCGGCGAGGGAGTCACCGGCATGACCGCAACCAAGATACTGATCTGACTGCGGGCGACGTTGCCTGGGACCTCGAGAGCTTGTTGCCCGAGGCGGGCGAGTCCGGGGTGAAGGCGCTCCTCGATGACGCCGACGCGCTCGCCCGAGAGCTGGCGAAGGCGCGCGGGAAGGTCGCCGAGTTCGACGCGACCCAGCTGGCGGGGTTCATGACGCGCCTGGCCGAGTTGTTCGACGCCGTCGGCCGGGCCGACAACTACGCCGGGCTCATGTTCAGCGTCGACACCACCGAGCCTGCGCACGGTGCGCTGATGCAGCACGTGGAGGAGCGGGCGACGGCGATCACGACCACGCTGGTGTTCTTCGAGCTCGAGTGGGCGGCCGTCTCCGACGAGCGCGCCGAGGAACTGCTCGCCGACCCGCAGCTGGCATTCGCCGCACACCACCTGCGCTCGGCGCGCCGGTACCGGCCGCACCTCCTCTCCGAAGCCGAAGAAGTGGTGCTCACCGAAAAGGCGGTCAGCGGCCGCAACGCGTGGCAGCGCCTGTTCGAGGAGCAGGTGTCCGCGATCTCCATCGACCTGGGCGGCAACGACGTGCCGCTCGAAAGCGGCCTCGCGCAGCTGCACTCCCCGGACCGTGACGTGCGCCGGACGGCTGCCGAAGCCGTCACCGCCGGCCTTGCGCCGAACCTGCGGACGCGCGCGTTCGTCCTGAACACGCTGCTCGCCGACAAGGCGACCGACGACCGGCTCCGCCGGTACGACTCGTGGATCGCGAGCCGGAACCTGTCGAACGAGGCGAGCGACGAGTCGGTGGAGGCGCTCGTCGACGCGGTACGGCGCCGCTACGCGATCCCGCAACGCTGGTACGCGCTCAAGGCCCGGCTGCTCGGTCTCGAGACCATCGCCGACTACGACCGCATGGCGACGGTGGCCGACACCGAGTCGGAGATCGGTTGGAACGAAGCGAAGGAGATGGTGCTCGACGCGTACGCGTCGTTCTCGCCCGAGCTGGCCGACACCGCGCAGCGCTTCTTCGACGGCTGGATCGACGCGCCCGCGCGGCCGGGGAAGCGCCCGGGTGCGTTCTGCGCGTACACCGTGCCGTCGCACCATCCCTACGTGCTGCTCAACTGGACGTCTCGGCGGCGCGACGTGTTGACGCTCGCGCACGAGCTCGGGCACGGCGCGCACGCATACCTCGCGCGGCCGCAGGGCATCTTCCACCAGACCACACCGCTCACGCTGGCCGAGACGGCGTCGGTGTTCGGCGAGACCGTCACCTTCGGCCGGTTGCTCGATGTCATCGACGACCCGCAGGAACGCCTGGCGTTGCTCGCGTCGAACCTCGAGGACCAGATCGCGACCGTGTTCCGGCAGACCGCGATGAACCGGTTCGAACACGCGATCCACACCGGCCGCCGCGAGCAGGGCGAGCTGTCGATCGAGCAGATCGGCGACTTCTGGGTGCAGACACAGAACGAGATGCTCGGCGACGCGGTCGAGCTCACCGAGGGCTACCGCACGTGGTGGTCGTACATCCCGCACTTCATCGGGACGCCGGGATACGTGTACGCCTACGCGTACGGTCAGCTGCTCGCGCTGTCGGTGTACGCGCGCTACGAAGAAGAAGGCACCGACTTCGTCCCGCGCTACCTCGACCTGCTGCGCGCCGGTGGCTCGATGGCGCCCGAGGAGCTCGGTCGCGTCGTCGGGATCGATCTGGCCGACCCCGAGTTCTGGGACCGCGGCCTCGACATCGTCGAGCGGCGACTCGAGGAGACGGAGCAAGCCGCCGCGACGCGGGCCGCATGTGACTCGCGTCGATGGACGCAGCCGCTAGCTTCCGCCCGTGACCTACCGCGTGATCCAGTGGTCGACGGGCAACGTCGGCCGCCATTGTCTGCGCCTCGTCGCCCGTCATCCCGACCTCGAGCTCGTGGGGCTGTGGGTGCACAGCGCCGAGAAGGCCGGGAAGGACGCAGGGGAGATCGCCGGCATCGATCCGCTCGGCGTGCTCGCGACGAACGACGCCGACGCGTTGCTCGCGACCGAAGCCGACTGCGTCGTGTACACCGCGACGGCCGACCTGCGACCGACTGAAGCGATCGCCGACATGGCGCGCATCGCGGCGTCGGGCAAGAACATCGTGTCGAGCTCGGTCGTGCCGCTCGTGTTCCCGCCTCACGTCGAGCCCGAGATGCGCAAGCCCCTCGAGGACGCGTGCGCCGCCGCCGGCGTGTCGTGCTTCACGTCGGGCATCGATCCCGGCTGGGCCAACGACCTCCTGCCGCTCGTGCTCACCGGCACGTGCGAGTACGTCACACGACTGCACGTGATGGAGATCGTGAACTACGCGACCTACGCGCAGCCGACGGTGCTGTTCGACACGATGGGCTTCGGCAAGCCGCTCGACGCCAAGCCACTCCTGTTGATCCCGGGCGTGCTGTCGTTCGCGTGGGGCGGCACGGTCAAGGCGTTGGCCGCGGGCCTCGGTGTCGAGCTCGACGAGCTGCGCGAGGTCCACGAACGCAAGCCTGCGCCGGACGACATCGACCTCGGCTTCGGCGTCGTCGAAGCCGGAACGACCGCGGCGCTGCGCTTCGAGGTGCAAGGCATCGTCGACGGCCAACCGCGCATCGTGCTCGAACACGTCACCCGCCTCGACGACGCCCTCGCGCCGGAGTGGCCGCAACCCGCGGGCGACAGCGGCTACCGCATCACGGTCACCGGGAACCCGAGCTACACGTGCGACGTGCAGATGATGGGGGACGACGGCGACCACAACACCGCCGGCCTCGTCGGCACCGCCGGTCGCATCGTCAACGCGATCCCCGCGGTGTGCGACGCCGCCCCGGGGTTGCTCTCGGTGCTCGACCTCCCGCTCGTCAGCGGCAAAGGACTGATGCGCGCCTCGGAGTGACGCGCCTCGGAGTGACAGGGCGTGGCATACTGTCACTGTGACGAAATACCCGTGTGCGTGGTGTGGCCGTGGATTCGTCGGTCGCGGCGGTCCGGGCCGGCCCCGCCGGTTCTGCAAGCGGTCCTGCCGTCAGCGCGACTACGAGGCTCGCCGGCGCGCCGCGGAGCTCGGCCTGAACGAAGGCGAGCTGGTGGTGACCCGGGCCGAGCTCGAAGGATTGCGAGATCGCCTGTACGTGCTGGCGTGCGCGCTCGAGGACTTGGACCGGGACCTGACCGAAGCGAACGACGATCCCGACGACCTCCGCCGAGCCCTCGACTGGCTCCGTGACGCCGCCCGTCAAGCCGTCTAGCGCATCGGGGCCGCATCGGCGGGTGCTGGATCGCCGATCCGTCTAGCGCCGATAATCCTGGTTATGTCATCTTGTCAGGCTCGAGCGGACGGCCGGGTCCCCACGAGACTCCGGTGAACGTACGCTCCGCACCATGACGCCCGACGAGCTGGTCGAGATCGAGATGATCAAGCGGTTGAAGTATGCGTACGCGCGCAGCCTCGACCTGAAGCTCTGGGACGAGCTGGCGAAGCTGTTCACCGAGGACGCGGTCGCCACCTACAGCGGCGGCGGCTACACCTTCGAGGGACGGGACGCGATCCTCGACTTCCTGCAGCGCTCGATGGGCGCCGAGACGTTCCACTCGAGCCACAAGATGCACCATCCCGAGATCGACCTCACCGGCCCGAACGAGGCGCGCGGCACCTGGGCGCTCGACGACGTGGTGGTCGAGACGGAGTGGGCGATCACGATCCGCGGCTGCTCCTTCTACGAGGACACCTACGTCAAGGTCGCCGGCTCCTGGCGGATCAAGCGCACGGGCTACCGGCGGGTGTTCGAGGAGATCCAGCCGCGCGGCAACGTCGAGGGGCTCCGGCTGACGGCGTCGTGGTGGGCGACCGACGGGCGCAGCGAGCTTCCCGCGGGATAATGGGGTGATGCGCCTCGAACCCGCGGTCGTCGACGATTTCCGGCGCGACGGCTTCGCGATCGTCGACGGGCTGCTGACCGCGGCCGAGCTCGATCACTACGAGGTTCTCGTGCGCGAAGCCGTCGCCCACCGCAAGCGCGACGCGCCGCCGCTCGAGTCCCGCACCGCGTATGCGCAGTCGTTCCACCAGTGCATCAACCTGTGGGAGGACTATCCCGAGATCCGGCCGCTCACGTTCCACCCTGCGCTCGGTCAGGCCGCGGCCGAGCTGCTCGGTGTCGAGGGCGTCCGGCTGTGGCACGACCAGGCGCTGTACAAAGAGGCAGGCGGACGCGCCACCGATCCGCACCAGGACCACCCGTACTGGCCCATGACCGAGACCGACACTGTCACCGCGTGGATCGCGTTCCAGGGATCGACCCTCGAGGGCGGCGCGATGGCGTATCTCCCCGGCTCGCACGCAGTCGGCATCCGCAAGTTCGTGAACATCTTCGGCGACGTTGATGCGGGCGTGCTGATGGACATGCCGGAGATCAAGAGCATCGAGCCGCAGTTCGTCGAGGTACCGCGTGGCGCGGTCGCGTTCCACCACGGCCTCACCGTTCACATGGCGAATCCGAACACCACCGACACCGACCGATCCGTGCACACGGTCATCTACTTCGCCGACGGGAACACGCGCCGCAACCCGGCGTGGCATCCCTCCGTGGATCGCGACGGCATCGAGGTCGGCGCGCCGATCGCGGGGCCGTGCACGCCGATGGTGTGGCCGCGACCGGAGGGCGACCTTCCCGCTCCCCCGCCACCGATCGCGGAGTCGGTACGCGCCATTGCCGGCGCCGGCACCCTCCCGGAAGAGATCTGACGCGGCGCTACGCGAGACCGCGGCCGCGTTCGTAGCTCGCGATGAACTCCTCGACCGACGTCCCTGCCACCGCATCGGCCACGACCTCGAGTGCGACGTCGTCGAGGTGCTTGAAGCGGACGCAGCTCTTCCCCATGTCGAGTTTGCGCCCGGTCGCCTTCCACCGGGTCGCGAAGGAGTCTTCGGCGCCCGGCGCGGCATAGATCGCGTTGAGGTAGAGCGACATGTAGCGCTTCTGGTTCGCGAGCGCGACGAGCGAGAGGGCCTCGCCGTTGTAGGTCTCGGGATAGCGGGCGAGCGGGACGTAGTAGCTGATCATCCCGTACTGCATTCCTTCCTCGAACCCATTCGGGAGATTGGCGAGGATGACGTTGCGCACGCCCTCGATCGCGGTACGGCGCTCGGCCGGTAACTCGTCGAGGTACTGCTCAACCGTTCCTGCGCTGCTGCTCGCCATCAGGCCCTCCGCGCTCGCGACCACAAGTTCGCGCCGTACGCTACGCGCGTGCCGCAGTGGTCCAACTGGTCGGGAAACGTTTGCGCGACTCCCGTCCGCATCGAGGCTCCCCGCACCGAGTCCGAAGTGCAGGAAGTCGTCCGGCGCGCCACGCGCGACGGACTGGCGGTCCGACCGGCGGGTTCGCGCCACTCCTTCACGCCGTTGTGCGCCACCGACGGCGTGGCGGTCGATCTCCATGCGCTCGCCGGTATCGAAGCGATCGACGCGTCCGCCCGCACCGCGACCGTGCGCGCGGGCACCGTGCTCGCCGACGATCGGTGACGAGCTACGCGCGGCGGGGCTCGCGCTGCACAACCAGGGAGACATCGATGTCCAGACCGTGAGCGGCGTGATCGGGACGGGCACGCACGGCACGGGTCCCGATCTCGGCAACCTTTCGACGGCAGTCGCCGCAGTGCGCATCGTGACCGCCGACGGTGAGATCGTCGCCGCGGGCGAGGACCTCCGCCCGGGCCTCTACCAAGCCGCGCGCTTGTCGCTCGGCGTGATGGGCATCGTCACTGCCATCACCTTCCGCTGCGTGCCCGCCTACAACTTGCACGAACGGGTCTGGTTCGAAGGACCCGACCCGAGCCTCGAGCATCTCGCAGCGCGGATCGAGGCGACGCGCCACTACGAGTTCTGGTGGTATCCGTTCCGCGACCTGTTCGAGCACAAAGCGCTGTCGCTGACCAACGCGCCGCCGGATCCGCTCCCCGAACGCAAGCGCGAACGGGTCGGCCACTCGCATCGCATCTTCCCGAGCGTCCGCGACGCACCGCTTCAACGAGATGGAGTACGCGGTGCCGGCCGAGCACGGTCCCGGCGTGCTTCGCCGCGATCCGCGCCTGTACAACGCGCGTTACCCCGACATGCAGTGGCCGGTGGAGTACCGGACGCTCGCCGGCGACGACGTGTGGCTCTCGCCTGCCAACGGCCGCGCCACGGTCACGATCTCGGTGCACGAAGACGCGACCCGGCCGTACGACCGTCTCTTCGCGGACTGCGAAGCGGTGTTCGTCGAGCACGGCGGCCGCCCGCACTGGGGCAAGATCCACCCGCGGCGCGCGGCCGACCTCGCACCCGAGTACGAGCACTGGGACCACTTCTGGCGCCTGCGCGCCGAACTCGACCCCGACGGCCGGTTCCTCAATCCCTACCTACGCGAGCTCGGTGGCTGCTAGGTCGACGGGACGTCCTTCCGTCAGCGCGAGACGAACGGCGTCTTGACCACCGCCGCCGGCAGCGGCTTGCCTCGCACGTCGACCTCGACGTGTCACGCCGGCCTCGAGATCGGGAGGCAGGAACGCGAAGGCGATCGCGTGACCGAGCGTCGGTGAGAAGTTGCCGCTGGTGACCACGCCGACCGGCGCGCCGTCGTGCGACACGACCGCGCCTTCCCGACCGGGTTGGCGACCCTCGAAGCCGAGACCGTTCAGCAGCCGCCGCGGGCCCGCGGCGCGCTCGGCTTCGAGCGGTGCCCGGCCCCGGAAGTCGCCCTTGTCGAAGCGCGCCACCCAGCCGAGGCGCGCCTGCAACGGCGTGATGCCCGGACCCAGCTCGTGCCCGTGCAACGGCAGCCCGGCTTCGAGCCTGAGCGTGTCACGCGCGCCCAGGCCCGCCGGCGCGATCCCGGCGTCGACCAGCTCGTCCCACAGCCCGGCCGCACTCGTCGCGGGCACGTGGATCTCCACACCGTCTTCGCCCGTGTACCCGGTCCCCGCCACGACCCACTCCCCCACTGCCTGTACCGCGAACCGAGGGACCGCCGCTGCGTCCGGCGACACCGCACGCAGCTTCTCGCGCGCGTGCGGGCCTTGGACGGCGAGCACGGCGCGCGACCCGGTGATGTCGCTTGCACCGATGTTAGGCGCATCGATGTCGGATGCATCGGCATCGGTTGTGTTTGGGGCGAGCGCTTCCCGCAGCCGGTCGGTGTTCGACGCGTTGGGCATCACGAAGAAGCGTTCCGGTTCGACCCACCAGACGATGATGTCGTCGACGACGTGCGCGTCGTCGGGATCGAGCAGGTGTGTGTACTGCGCTCGGCCGGGCTCGATGCGACCGAGGTCGTTCGTCAACAACCATTGCAACCGGTCGTAGGCGCCGGCGCCGGTGCACTCCACGGTGCCGAGGTGCGACACGTCGAACACCACCGCGTCGTTGCGGCACGCGTGGTGCTCTTCGATGACGCCGCCGTACTGGATCGGCATCTCCCACCCGCCGAACGGCACCATCCGCGCGCCCCGGGACCGGTGGCGCGCATCGAGCGGGCTCGTTCGCACTACGCGGTCTCGGCCTGGCCGCCGGTGCCGGGAGGTTTCGGTCGGGCGCGCCGGTCCAGGTCGAGCCGGAGCGGCGGCCCGTCCTCGGGCGCACCGGCGGCGACGAGCTGCGACGGCGGCTCGAGGCCGTACTTCACGAGCAGATGCAGGTAGTCACGCTGGTAGAGCACGCGGATCTCGACCTCGGGATGCAGTTCGCGCAGCCTGCGGGCCTTGCGGTTCTTCTTGGTCACGAGCTTCTGGTTCAGCGTGGTGATCTCGATGTAGAGGTCGTACGCGGGGAGATAGAAGTCCGGGGTGAACGCCTGCGCGGGACGGCCGTCACGATCCCACGCCAGCGTGAACGTTCGCGGTTCGTAGTCCCACGCGATGGCATAGAAGTCGAGCAACTTCGCGAACTGCCGCTCCGAGTTGTGCGCGAAGCGGACCGTCTCGTGCGGGAGCTGCTCGGTATCGATCGCGCGCTCCTACCGGGCGGCGGTGTTCGACGGGTGCGCGTCGACTGCGGCGGCGAGCGCCGACGGCGCGTAACGGTGCAGCTCGGTCGCGAGGTCGTCAACGACCGGGCCGAGCGCGACGACGTTGAGCACGCCCTGACCCGCGCGCAGCAGATCGACGATCTGATCGTCGGTTCGTGCGAGCACCGTGTTGGCGCCGTCGATGACGAGATGCGCGGACGCGAGGTCGGCACCGAGTTGCGTGCGCAGGTACTCGATGGCCTTGCGCGCCGACTGCAACGAGATGCCGGCGTCGAGCAGCCGCTTGACGACCTTGAGCTCGACGAGGTCGGTGTAGGAGTACAACCGCTGCGTGCCACTGCCGTTCGCGTCGCACACCGACGGACGCACGAGGTCGGTGCGCGCCCAGTAGTCGAGCTGGCGGTACGTGATGCCGACGATCTTGCAGACCTGCGGTCCGCGGTACCCCGCCGCTTCGTCGACGTGTCGGCCCTCACCCATGGCGTGCTCCCCGGAAGAAGTCGCCCGGGCACCCCGGGCGGTGACACGAGTGTAACTACAACGGTGAGGGAAAGGGTGAAGTCGAGGGTGCCGGGGGATCGGATCGTGCCCTGGTTACTGGGCCGGTTACTGGGCGAAGTCCTCGGGGGTGATCTGGTCGAGGAACTCCCGGAACTGCTCGACCTCCTGCTCCTCCTCGTCGGCTTCGAACAGCACGCCCGCCTCCTCGAGAACGGCCTCGTCGGCGAAGATCGGCACGGTCCCGTATCTGACCGCGAGCGCAATCGCGTCCGAGGGCCGCGACGAGATTCGCGACTTCTCGCCGGCACGATCGAGCTCGATCTCCGCGTAGAAGGTGCCGTTCTGGAGCTCGGTGATCTCGACCTTCTCGATCCGGACCTCGAGCCCTTCGAGGACGCTCTTGAACAGGTCGTGGGTCATCGGTCGGGGCGTTTCGAGACCCTGCAACGCGTAGACGATCGCCGTCGCTTCGGGGGAACCGATGAAGATCGGCAGGAACCGCGCACCGCTCTCTTCGCGCAGGAGCACGATCGGCTGGTTCGTCGGCACTTCGACGCGCACACCGATCAGCGACAAGCGGATCACAGCGCCTCCGTGGAAGTTCGTGGCGTAGGTGCCTCTGGCGATGGCACGCTACCACCGCCGGAATCGTGCTCCTCCCGGCTTCCGTACAGCTCAGTCACGTAGCAATCGGGCGATTCGGCG
The DNA here is from genome assembly GCA_963841215.1 of uncultured Actinomycetes bacterium. Lineage (GTDB taxonomy): Bacteria > Actinomycetota > Acidimicrobiia > IMCC26256 > PALSA-610 > CAVUFH01. The sequence continues at coordinate 183,665 of CAWJBW010000001.1, forward strand.
ACATCCGCGCGGTCTCCCGCGACGACGAACGGCAGGTTTCGGTACAGATCGCGCACGTGCAAGCCGTATCCGAGGACGAACTGCTCGGACAGCTCCACACCCCGGTACCGCAGCGGCTGCGGCACGATCCGACGGCCGGGTCGGTCGAGCAGCGCGCACGTCGACAGGGAACGCGGTTCGCGCAGCTGCAGCTGGCTCGTGAGATACGCGAGCGTCAAGCCGGTGTCGACGATGTCTTCGACCAGCACGACGTCGCGGTCGCCGATGTCGGTGGTCAGGTCGTGCACGATCCGCACCCGACCGGAGTCCGGGGCGAACCTCGAGATCGACATGAAGTCCATCTCGACCGGTGCCTTCGTGATGGCGCGGGCGAGGTCCGAGGCGAACAGCAGCGCGCCCTTCAGCACCGCGACCAGCAGCACTCCGTCCGGGTGGTCGGCCTCGATCTCGGCGCCGAGCCGCCGCACGGTCGCGGCGATCGTCGCGGCATCGAGCAGGACGGACGCAGCCATGTTCGCCGGAGGCGCGCGTCAGCCGCCGAGTGTGCGCCGTACCGACTGGCGCAGCATGACCGTGCGCAGCCGGCGGCCGAGCCCGGAGAGGTCGCCGAGCGCTTCGGCGGTACGTGCCTGCGCATCGGGATTGCGCCGGCGGCGGTACGGGAGCAGCACCTGTTCGAACAACAGCGCCTCGCGATCGGCGAACGCGCGGTACATGCGCAGGTGACGCGGTTCGATGCCGTGACGCATGAAACCCGCCGCGATCTGCGCGACGTCGAGCGCGTCCTCGTCGAACAGCACCCGATCGCCGGTTCCCGGTGCCGGCACCACGAGCCCGTACTCCTCGAGCAGGCCGACCTCCGCATCGGTCAGCTCGACCGCGTTGGCGAGCTCGGCGCGCGTCAGGCTCACGCCTCCGACGGGCGGGGAAAGGTCATCGGGGCCCGGTTCGTCGATGACGACCGCGCTCACCTCCCGGGCCTCGGCCCGTTCCCGCCTTCGGCGCGTCTGCTCGAACAGCGCCGGCTCTTTCTCCGGGCGTTTGCCCCGGCGGCGCGCGGCGGCGATGCCTTCGGTGCCGGGAAGCGTGTCCGCTTCCTGCGCACCGCCGGTCGGGAGCACACCCGCGGCATCGGCGTCGTCGAGTCGCTCCTTGATCACCTTGAGGGGCAGGAAGTGCTCGCGTTGCTGGCGCAGGACGAAGCGGAGCCGCTCGACGTCTGCGGCGTAGAACTTGCGGTACCCCGAAGGTGTCCGTTCGGGCTCGACCAGACCTTGGCTCTCGAGGAAACGGATCTTCGAGATCGTGACGTCCGGGAACTCGTCGCGGAGCTCGGTGAGGACGTCACCGATGGACGCGTAGCTGCGGCTCGCCACGCGTCAGTCCTCGTCGGCGCCGCGGACGACGAACGTCAACCGGTACCGGCCGATCTGCACCTCGTTGCCGTGCTCCAGGCGGACGTCGTCCACGCGCTCGCGGTCGACGTACGTGCCGTTGAGCGACCCCACGTCGTGCAGGCGGTAGCCGTCGTCGTCCTTGAGGATCTCGACGTGCCGGCGGGAGACCGTGATGTCGTCGAGGAAGACGTCGGAGTTCGGGTGCCGGCCGATGGCGGTCTTCTCGTCCTCGAGCCGGTAGGAGGAGCCCGACTCCGGGCCGTGCCGGACGACGAGGAGCCCGACGCCGGGCGGGAGGCCTTCGAGGTAGCGCTCGAGCTCTTCGCCCTCGTCGGCCGCCTCGACGGCGGAGAGGGTGAGGGTGGTCGCTTCGTCCTCGGCCGAGAGCGGTGCGCCGCACGACGAGCAGAATCTCGCCTCGGCCTGGTTCGCGTGACCGCACCGGGCGCAGACCATCGGGTCAGGGTAGCGACGGCCAATCGCCACCACAACGACCGCTCAACCTCCAGTGGAGGGCGAGAGTTCGCCTGTCGAGAGAGCCGGAGATCAGCCCTCGATCAGCGCGCGGTACCCGGGCGCGTCCAGCAGTCCGTCGATCTCGCCGGTCTCGGTGAGGTTGATCTGCATGATCCAGCCCGCGCCGTAGGGGTCCTGGTTCACGAGCTCGGGCGTGTCGCTCAACGCCTCGTTCACCGCGGCGACCTCGCCGGACACCGGCGCGTAGATGTCGGACACCGATTTGGTCGACTCGATCTCGGAGATGCTCGCCCCCGAGATCACCTCGGTACCGACGTCCGGCAACTGCACGAAGACGACGTCGCCGAGGCTGTCCTGCGCGAAGTCGGTGATCCCGATCGTCGCGGTGCCACCCTCCACCCGCACCCACTCGTGCTCGGCTGTGTAACGCAAGTCGTCAGGAATGTTGGTCACGGCGGCCGATGCTATCGACGCGCTCCAACCGGGCGTGAGCGAGCGCAGCGAGCGAACTGCCGGAGTCGCTGCAAACAATCATCTCGTGCTCTCGGCCACGTGGCCGGCGTGGATGGCGACGAGGCGCCGGGCGTCGGCGTCGCTCGGCCCTTCGGCCCACACATGCGTCACCGGCGTCTCGGGGTCGGGCAGCACGAGCGCCCAGCCGTCGGGATAGATGACCTTCACGCCGTCGACCAGCACGACGTCGTCGCCGGCTCGTTCGATTGCGTCGCGCATGACCGTGCCCTTCCGCTCCCACGGGGTCGGAACCGCTTCGTGTGCGATGTGGGGCTCGGGGATCTCGGCCACGACACTCGAGAGCGGACGATCCGTGGCGGCGAGCAGGTCGAGCAGGTGCACCAGCGTGCCCGCGGCATCGACCGCGGGCAGGAACGACGGCCAGATGAACCCGCCGTCCTGGGATGCCGCGAAGTCGATGTTCTCGTTGCTCGCGACCTCCATCAGGTTCGCGGCCGACAGCTTCGTCCACACGATCGTCGCCCCTGCGCTCTGCGCGATGCGCTCGGCCTCGCGACTCACCGACACCGGCAGCGCGATGCGTGCGTTCGGGACCGTCTCGGCGACGAGCCGGACCAGCGCGAGCAGCGCCTGCTCCGACGTGAGCGGCGTGCCGAGGTCGTCGACGATCGTCGCCCGTTCGCCGTCGGCGTCGAACACGAACCCGAGATCGGAGCCAGACGTGCGCACCAGGTCACCGATCGCCTTCAGGCGCTCCTCGAGGTCGTTGCCGTCGCCACCGACGCTCGCGGTCGTCGCATACGGGTTCACACCGAGGACCGACGCGCCGATCTTCGGCAACACGTTCGGCATGACGAACGACGCCGCGCCGAACGAGTAGTCGAGCACGACCTTGAAGTTCCGCCGCTGGAGCCGGGCGGCATCGACGCTCTTCTCCAGCGCGGCCGTGTAGTACTCCATGGCTCGCGGCGGGAATCCGATGTCGCCGATGTCGCCGGCAAACGCGCGTCGGAAGTCTTCTCGGTACAGCAGGCGTTCGATCTTGCGTTGAGCGCCCTCGTCGATGTCGGCGCCCTTGTCGTCGAAGATCCGGATCTCGACGCTGTCGGAGTCGTCGGGCGCGAGCCGGACGGTGATGCCGCCCTGGGCCCGTTCGCTGCGCACCTGGAAGCGGGTCGCGGGGACGGTCGCGAGCTCGAGGTCCATCACGTGGACACCGCTGAGGTTCAGACCGGCGATCATCGCCCGCTTGAGTGCTCGCGCGGTGCGGCTCGAGTCGCGGCTCGCACACACGACCGAGCCCTTCTTCAGCGCCGAGCCGTACGCCATCGCGAGGCGCACCGCGACCTCGGAGGTGATGTCGACGTTGGCGAGACCGCGCACACCGCGCCGCCCGAACAGGGTGCGAGCGCCGCGCGTCTCCCACACGATGGAGGAGGTCACGAGCGCGCCGGTGTCGACCGATTTGAACGGGTAGATCTTCACCGACGGATTGATGATCGCGTCCGCACCGATGAACGTCTCGTCACCGACGACGACGCCTTCTTCGATCCGCACACCGTCGCGCACGTCGCAGCCGCGGCCGAGCACCGCGCCCCGTACTCGCGTCGACGCGCCGAGGTATACGTGGTCGTGCACGACGCTGCGCTCGAGGTGGGCCTCCGCCTTCACCACGACGTCGTCGCCGAGGACGGTGTACGGGCGCAACATCGCCCCCGCCTCGACCCGGCAGTTGTCGCCGATGAGCACCGGCCCCTCCACGACGACGTCCGGCGAGACGTCAGCGTTCTCTCCGAGCCATACGCGGTCACGAACCTGGAATCCGGGGATCGCGATGTCGACCCGGCCGTCGAGGATGTCCTCGTGCGCAGTGCGGTACGCCTCGAGCGTGCCGACGTCTTCCCAGTAGCCGTCGACGACGTGCCCGTAGAGCTTCTGGCCGGCGTCGAGGACGCTCGGGAACACGTCGCTCGAGAAGTCCACCACCTCGTCGGCACGGATGTGATCGAACACCTCGGGCTCGAGCACGTAGATCCCGGTGTTGATCGTGTCGGAGAACACCTCGCCCCACGTCGGCTTCTCGAGGAATCGGTCGATCGTGCCGTCTTCACGGGTGATCACGATGCCGAACTCGACTGGGTTCTCCACCCGCTTCAACGCGATCGACGCGAACGCCTCTTCTTTGCGGTGCGCCTCGACGAACGCGCCGAGGTCGACGTCGGTGAGCACGTCGCCCGAGATGACGAGGAAGGTCTCGTCGAGCTCGTCCATCGCGTTGCGCACGGATCCGGCGGTGCCGAGCGGCGAGTCCTCCGACGCGTACCGCATGCGCACGTCGAAGTCGGAGCCGTCGGCAAAGTAGTTGCGGATGTGGTTGGCGAGGAACGCAACGGTCACGACGATGTCGTCGAAACCGTGGCGGGCGAGGAGCCGCACGACGTGCTCCATCATCGGGACGTTGACGATGGGCATCATCGGCTTGGGCTGATTGCTCGTCAGCGGTCGCAACCGCGTGCCCTCTCCCCCGGCGAGAATGACCGCCTTCATCCGCGAACCTCCGCGCTCGATTGCCGGCCCGACCCGCTGGTGGTCCGCTCCGCCCGCCCGGCGCGCAACGCATCGCGCGCGGCGGGCACGTACTCGGCCGCCGCGTAGTAGCCGAGCAGGAGACCGCCGATCGCGAAGCACCAGGCCGCGAACCAGATGAACGACCGCCATGCGCTCGGGTCGATGGAGTCGGCCCACAGGAAGAGCGGCAACGCGACCATCACCGCGAGGGTGCCGGCCTTGCCCGCCCACACCACGTCGATGCGACGAGCACCCGCGAGCGCGAGTGCGAGCGTCGCGACGGCGATGAGGAGCTCGCGCACGAGCATGAGGACGATCACGACGTTGACGGCGGCGGGCAGACCGACGAACAGGAGCCCCACTGCGGCGGCGAGGAGCAGGGCCCGGTCGGCAACCGGGTCGAGGACCTTTCCGAGCTCGCTGCCCTGGTCCCAGTGACGCGAGATGTATCCGTCGACCCAGTCGGTGGCGCCGAGGATCGCGAGCAGCACCGCGGCCGCGACCGGCGCGTCCTTGCCCAACAGCAGCCAGAGGAAGACGGGGACGAGCGCGAGGCGGACGACGGAAATCGCGTTCGGGATCGTCCAGATGCGTGTGGTCACCGCTCTGCAGGGTACCGGCGCGCGGCCCGAACCCCCGCGGCTAGAGCCCGGCGGCTGCACCTTCGGCCCGGGGATCGGTCGCGACCGCGTAGCCCGGCTCCAGCACCTCGATCGCGTGCGCGTGGCCCATGCCGTCGTCGTAGGTGCGGCCGACCCGGACGTCGTGTCCGCGCGCCCGCAGGCCGTCGACCACGCCGGCGTCGAAGCGGTCCTCGACCTGCACGTGCCAGTGGTCGGGATCGACCGCCCAGCGCGGCGCGCTGATCGCGGCCTGTGGGTCCTCGCCGTCGCGGCAGACGCGCGTGAGGACCTGCAGGTGCGTCTGTGCTTGCGTGTGCCCGCCCATGGCGCCGAACACGAGCCACGGCCGGCCGTCGCGCAACACCATCGCCGGGATGAGGGTGTGCATCGGCAACTTGCCGCCGGCGAGGCCGTTCGCGTGGGTCGCATCGAGCCGGAACGAAGAGCCTCGGTTCTGGAGGTTGATCCCCCACGCACCGACCCGCAGGCCTGCGCCCGCTCCGGAGAAGTTGGTCTGGATGAGGCTCACGAGCAGGCCGTCGGCGTCGGCCGCGCACAGGTAGACAGTGCCGCCGTCGGCGCCGGGATCGGGGAACGGCTCGGACGCACGCGCCGGATCGATCGTGGCGCGGCGACGCGCGATCCATTCGTCGCCGAGGAGCGCGCTCGCGGGGACCGCCATGGTGTCCGGATCGCCCACGTAGTGGTTGCGGTCCACGAGCGCGCACTTCATCGCCTCGATCGAGAGGTGCGCGCGATCGAGGCCGTCGGGCGGGAGATCGAGCGCGTCGACGATGCGCAGCGCTTCGAGCGCGGTGACGCCCTGCGTCGGCGGCGGGAGCTGGGCGACCGTGTGCGCGAAGCCGTCGCGGTCGCCCGCGCCCCCGCCCCCGGCGAACGACGCTTCCAACGGTGTGACCCAGGCACCCTCGTGGGCGGCGAGATCCTCGCTCGCCATGAACGAACCCTCACCTTGCAGTTTGGCGACGATCGCGTCGGCGATGGCGCCCTTGTAGTACTCGTCGGGACCGTCGTCGGCGAGGGCGCGGATCGTGCGGCCCAGCTCGGGCTGGCGGATCCAGTCGCCCGGTTCGGTGTTCGGGAACGCGACGCCGAAGTCGGGGAGGCCGAAGTGGTCGTAACCCGCCTTGGCCCGGGTGAAGAACCCGGCGCCGCGCCGCGTCAGCGGGAACCCGTCCTCGGCGTAACGCAGGGCCGGCGCCGCGAGCTCGCCGAACGAACGGCTCCCCCACTCGTCGAGCAGATCGAACCAGCCGCGCGCCGCGCCCGGCACGGTGACCGCGTGCGGACCGAACGTCGGCATGTCGCCGAGCGGGCTGAACCGCTCGTCGTTGCGTTCGCGGACCCCCTCGGATGTCGCGGCGCGAGGCGCGCGACCCGCGCCGATGTAGCCGTGCAGCGATCCGTCCCAGACCATGGCGAGCACGTCGCCGCCGTAGCCGCACAGGTACGGCACGACGACACCGAGCACGAGATTCGCGGTGAGCGCGGCGTCGATCGCGTTGCCACCCGCGGCGAGGGTGGCGAGCCCGGCGTTGGTCGCGAGGTAGTGCGGTGTCGCGACCGCGCCCTGCGGATAGCGCCGCGCTTCGGTGAGGATCCCGGCCCCGGCCACACCGCGACCCTAACTCCGCACATCACATGGCGGAGTTGCGGTGCCCCGTCCGACCACAAACTCCCCATCACATGGCGGAGTTCTGGTACACCGTTCGGATTCGGGGTCTAGGGTCTCGGCGATGGAGTTCAACCTCGCGGACCTCTTCGAGATCGTCGCCGATGCGGTTCCCGACCGCGTCGCGCTCGTCGCCGGCGACCGGAAGCTGACGTTCCGCGAGCTCGACGAGCGCGCGAACCGGTTTGCCAACTACCTCGACGACGTCGGCGTGCGGCCCGGCCAGCATGTCGGCATCTACTCGGTGAACCGCGCCGAGTGGGTCGAGGCGTTCTTCGGATGCTTCAAAGCGCGCGCGGTGCCGATCAACATCAACTACCGGTACGTCGCCGACGAGCTGCGCTACGTGTTCGACAACGCGGACCTCGTCGCTCTGGTCTACGAGGCGCAGTACGGCCCGCTCGTGGCGAGCGTGGTCCCCGGCCTCCCCCTCCTCGCGCACCTCGTCGTGCTCGATGACGCATCCGGCACCGTCACCGACGACCTCGCTGCGGTCGCGTACGAAGACGCGCTCGCGTCGGCGTCGCCGGCGCGCGCCGTCGGCCCGCGCTCCCCCGACGACCTCTACATCCTCTACACCGGCGGCACCACCGGCATGCCCAAAGGCGTGATGTGGCGCGCCGAGGACATCTTCTTCGCCGCGCTGGGCGGCGGGAACTACGGCGGCCCGGGCATCTCGGAGCCGGAGCAGATCGCCGCGAACGTCGCCGCGACGCCAGGGAGCACGCTCGCGCTCGCGCCACTGATGCACGGCAACGCGCAGTGGACCTCGACCATCGGACTCTTCGGCGGCAACACCGTCGTGCTCAGCACCGATCGTCGATTCGACGCCGACGCGGTCTGGGACCTCGTCGAGCGTGAGGGTGTGCTCGTGATCAGCCTCGTCGGCGACGCAATGGCGCGGCCCTTGGTCGATGCACTCGCGCGGCGCGCAGCTGTGCCGACCGTCTTCGCGATCGTCTCGGGTGGCGCGATCCTCTCGCCTTCGATCAAGGCCGAGATCAACGAGAAGTTGCCGAACGTGATCGTGATGGACTCCTTCGGTGCCTCCGAGACCGGCGCCAACGGCTCGGTCGACGTCACCGACAAGGGGCCGCGCTTTCGCATGAACGAGTGGACCACGGTCATCACCGACGCCGGCAAGCCGGCACCGGCCGGCGAGGTCGGCCTGCTCGCGCGGCGGGGACACGTGCCGGTCGGCTACTACAAGGACGAGGAGAAGACCGCGGCGACGTTCGTCGAGTTCGACGGCGTTCGCTGGGCGATCCCCGGTGATCGCGCGGTGATCGAGGACGACGGCACCATCACCGTGCTCGGGCGCGGCTCGCAGTGCATCAACACGGGCGGCGAGAAGGTGTTCCCCGAAGAGGTCGAGGCGGTGCTGAAGAGTCATCCGAGCGTCTTCGACGCGATCGTCGTCGGCGTGCCCGACGACCGCTTCGGCGAAGCGGTCGCGGCCGTGGTCGCGCCGCGCGCGGGCAAGACGCCGACGCTCGACGACCTCAACACGCACGCTCGAAGCGCGCTGGCCGGCTACAAGCTGCCGAAGCACCTCGTGCTCGTGGACGAGGTCGCCCGCACACCCGCGGGCAAGCCGAACTACCGCTGGGCGAAGGAGCTCGCGACTTCCGAGTGACGCTCGCTGCACTACTGCGGGAGCAGCGCGGGCGTCTCCACCGCATCGATCCAGCCGCGACGGCGGGCCAGCCACGCGCGAGCGTGCCGGCCCTGAACGGCCTGGAACGCGCGCAACGTCGGCAACCCCGGTGGAGCGGGCTGCATCCCGCCGATCGTGAGCATGCCGGCGAATGCGGCGAGGAAGCAGTCGACCGCGTCGTCGTCCACGCCGGCGCGCCACGGGTGCGCATCCCAGACGTCCTCGGGGGGCGGGCCGCCCTGCATCGCGACGGAGGGCAGCATCGCGACCACGTCGAGCCACCGCGCCCCGATCGCAGCCCAGGGCCAGTCGACGAAGTGCACTCGATCGGGTGTGAGCAGCACGTTGTCGGCGCGCACGTCGAGATGCAACAGACTCTTCCCGCTCGCGGCTTCGGGCCAGCGGCGCTCGAGGTCGACGAGCTCGTCGAGTCGATCGCGCCACGCGGGCGGGAGCCGCGCCAGCTCGGCGACATCGGCCGTCTGCCAGCGTGACAATGCCGGTGCCAGCTCGTCGGCTGCCGTTTCGACTTCGATCGGCGACGGCGTGAGCGCATCCGACAGCCGTTCGAGCGCACCGAGCACTCGCTCGAGGTCTGTCCGCAGCCACGGCAACGGCGGTGTCGATCCATCGACGTACTCGAAGGCGAGCGCGACGAATTGGCCGTCGTCGAGCGACCAGAGGAACTCGGGAATCTCGGGGACACGCGGCAGCGCGGCCGCGATGCGTGCTTCCCGCCGGTGGATGCCGACCGACTCACGGTTCACCGAGGCGAGCACGACCTTCAGGAAGATCTCCCGACCGTCCTCGGCAACGAGCTTCGACGCGAGCCCCGGAGAGAAGCCGCCAGGCCGCGATGACGCCGACACGATCTGAACGCCGAGCTCCGCTTCGATCGCGGCGCGCACGCTTGGTGGGAGGTCGGCCCAAGCGAGTCGTCGCCCCTCAGCGGGTGGAAACGAATCGTTTCCTCGCGCTCCGGTCATGCCGCAGTTTGGCGTCCGCGCCCGCGCCGCCGCCCGGATTTTGCACCTCGCCGTGGAGTTGCGAAGCGGTGCGGTTGCGCCGTTCGGCCTCGCGCGCAGCACGGAGCGCCGTACGCATCAGCGCGGGCCGCATCAACACGGTCGGTGGCGCGAGCAGGTGCTGGACGCGCATCAAGGTCGTGTTCACCTCGCTCGACACCTGCGCGGCGAGCAGGACGCGCGCGAGATACCGGTTGACGAGGTCGGTGCCCGGCGGCTTCTGCCCGGTGCACTCCTGGTACGCGAAGTCGCCCCCGGCCGCGATCTTCCACGGGTTGGCGATCACGCGCGACGCGGCCTTGTAGAACGCGCGCGGCAGCGACGCGTCGTCGTGGGCATCGAGCGCGTCACCGAGCTGCACGGCCTGGAGCACGGCGCTGCTCATCCCCTGCCCGTAGATCGGGTTGAAGCTGCAGATCGCGTCGCCCATCGCCACGAACCCGAGAGGATGGCGCGACTGCTTGTCGAACCGCCGCCACCGGCTCGACGGCAAGCGGTGCGTGTACACCGGACCGAGCGCTTCCTGCCGCGCGATGACGTCGTGGATCTGCGGTGCGGGCAGCGTCACGGCGCTCGCCCGGAAGCTGGCTTCGTCGGTCGGCGCCGCCGCGCCGAACGCCGCGGTGATCGTCACCAGCCAGCGGTCGCCCTCGATGGGGATCAGGAATCCTGCCCGCTTCCCGTGCGGCGGCGACTCGATCGTGACCGCAAAGGTGCCGTCGGTGTCGTCGGCACGGCGGGGCACGACGGTCGTCCCGTACCGGACGTCGCACTGCACCTCGTCGACGGCGGGTGCTGTCGTAGCCGATTGCCTCCAGCCATCCCGGCGCCGGTGAGCCGCGACCGGAGCAGTCGACGACGAGATCGGCGGTGAGCGTCTGCGGACTGTCGTCGGCGTGCACCCGGACGCCGCGCACGCGTTCTCCGTCGACCTCGAGTCCTGCGACCGCGACGCCGGTCTCGATGGTGATGTTCGGCAGCGCGGCCGCGCGCCGGCGCAGGTTGCCTTCGAGGAACGGCCGGCTCGCGCTGATCACGAGATTGCCGTCGTGGGTGCCGGCGCGGTAGTTCCCGGCCTGGAACCAGCGGCCGGCGTTGAAGTCGAGCATCACCGCGCCGCGCGCCTCGAGCTCGTCGACGATGCCCGGGAACAGCGCGGCGATGGCCTGGGCGCCCCCTGCGAGCAGCGCGTGCGCGTGCCGGCCCTGCGGCACCGCCCGCCGCGGTACCGCAGAATCCGGCAGCTCGTCACGCTCGAGCACCGTCACACGGTCGAAGTGGTCGGCGAGTACACGCGCGGCGGCGATGCCGCCCATGCTTGCGCCGATCACGACGGCGTGGTTTCGGGCACGAGACATGACGGATCCTCCGGTGTGGCGTCGTCCAACTCTCGGGACAGGAGGAGTACGCCGGCACGGCAAGGATCGGTTCGCGCCGGCGTTGCTCGCGGAGGGTGCCGGGGACTCCGCGGCGCTCAGAGCAGGCCGGCGTAGGCGCCGCCGTCGACCTGCAGCGCGGTGCCGGTGACGAACCGGGCCGGCTCCGAGCACAGGAACGCAGCGACGTCGCCGAAGTCGGCGGCTTCGCCGACCGTCCCGGCCGGGATCGTGCGGCCCAGCTGCTCCATCCCGGAAGCGTCGTGCAGCGTCGTGAGGCGCTCGGTTCCGTGCAGTCCGGGCAACAACGAGTTCACGGTCACGCCGTCGCCCGCGACCTCGCGCGCCAGCGTCTTGAGGAAGCCCGTGAGCCCGGCCCGGGCGGTGTTCGAGAGGATCAGGTTCGGGATCGGCTGCCGCACCGCGATCGACGTGATCGCGAGCACCCTCCCCCACCGCCGGGTGCGCATCTCGGGCACCGCCTCGTAACACATGGCGATCGAGGAACGGCAGTTCAGTTCGAAGGCGTCGAGGTACTGGTCGACGGTCGTGCTCGTGAAGTCACCCGGGGGCGGACCACCGGCGTTGGCGACCAGGATGTCGATCCCTCCGAGCGCGTTTCGCGCCTCGCGCGACGAACGCGGCTGCGCCCTCGGGCGTCGAGACGTCGGCGACGAGAGGCACCGTGCCGGCGCCGAGGTTCTCGGCCGCGGCGACGATCGCGTCGCGACGCCGGCCACAGATCGCGACCTGAACGCCTTCGCGCACCAGCGCCTCGGCGGTGGCGTATCCAAGCCCTTGCGATGCCGCGGCGACGGCTGCTCGCTTGCCGGAGATTCCGAGGTCCACGTGACTCCTCTCGGTGGGCGCGACGCGCGCGTCAGTGGATGGGACCGGTGGTGTCGCGCAGCGACGAGACCCGGCGGCCCGTGCGCGTCGCGATGATCTCCGCGCAGATCGCGACCGCGGTCTCCTCGGGTGTCCGCGCGCCGATGTCGAGCCCGATCGGCGACATCACCCGCGCGATCTCGTCGCCTGACAGCCCGTGCTCTCGCAGCCGTTCGACGCGCTCGGCATGCGTGCGCCGCGAACCCATCGCACCGAGGTACCCGACGTTCGTCTGCACCGCGGCCGCGATGGCCGGCACGTCGAACTTGTGGTCGTGGGTGAGCACGCACACGGCATCGCGCGGTCCGAGCTCGTCACCGATCTTGGCGAGATGGCGGTCGGGCCAGTCGTTGACGACCTCGTCCGCGAGCGGGAACCGCTGCACGGTGGCGAACACGGCCCGGGCGTCGCACACCGTCACCCGGTACCCGAGCACCTTCCCCACGCGCACGAGCGCCGCGGTGAAGTCGACCGCGCCGAAGATGATCAGCCGCGGCGGCAACACGAAGGACTCGATGAAGACCGTCACTGCCTCCTCGCGGGCCTCGCCCCGTTCGCCGTAGTGGCGAGTCGAGGTGATGCCCGCTTCGAGCTCGCCACGCGCGTCGCGCGCGACCACCCGGTCGAGGTCCTCCTGGCCGAGCGTCCCTTCGACTTCCCCACCGGCGCGCACGAGCAGCTTGGCTCCGACATTCGGGCCCGCGATCACGGTGACGAGCGCGACCGGCTCCTGCTCGCGCAGCGCGTCGCGCACACGCTCGTAGAGGCTCACCAGTCGATCGGCTCCACGAAGAGGTGGATCGTGCCGCCGCAGGTCAACCCGACCGCGAAGGCCTCGTCGTCGGAGTAGCCGAACGAGATCACGCCTCGGTCCCGAGTCGCCTTCGAGCACCTCGAGCGCGGCGACCACGACCGCGCCCTCCACGCAGCCGCCCGACACCGAACCGGCGACCTCGCCCGTTTCGGACACCGCCATCGCGGCTCCCGGATCGCGAGGGCTGGAGCCCTCGGTGCCGACGACGCGCGCGAGCGCGACGCGCTCACCCCGCGCTCGCCACCGCTCGATGTCGTCCAGCACTTCCTTCATCGGTTCATCACGTCGACATGACCTCGGCGAGCTCTTCGAGCGCCGCGAGCGAGTGGCCTTCGACGAACGCGTCGACGTGCGGCAGACGCGGCGGCCATTCCTTGGGCGAGTGGCGCGTAGCCCGGTGAACCCTTGAGCGGATTGACCCAGACGACCTTGTGCGCGACCCGGCCGAGGCGCGCCATCTGCTCGGCGAGCACGTCCGGGTCGCCGCGATCCCACCCGTCGGACAGGATCACCACGATCGCACCACGCGCCATCCCCCGCAGCCCCCACGTCTCGTTGAACACGCGAACGCCGTCGCCGAGGCGGGTACCGCCCGACCAGTCGGCGACGCGTTGCGCCGCGGTCGCGATCGCGGCATCGGGATCACGTGAGGTCAGCTCGCGTGTGATGCGGGTGAGGCGTGTGCCCATCGCGAACGCCTCGACCCGGCCCCGCCCCACCACCGCGGCGTGCAGGAACCGTACGAAGGCACGTGCGTACGGCTCCATGGAGCCACTCACGTCGAGGAGCAGGACGATACGACGCGGCTGCGCCGCGGGTACCGCGAACCGCCGGTCGATGGGCTCACCGCCGGAACGCAACGCACGGCGAACGGTGCGACGGAGGTCGGGGTGCCCGCGTCGCTTCGAGGTCGGGCGCCGCCGGCGCGACGGGCGCAGGGCGCCGACGAGCCGCAGGTCCGCCATGAGCTTGCGCGCCTCGGCGAACTCGGCCGGCGTGTACGCGGCGAAGTCGACGTGCCTGAGCACCTCGGTGGGACTCCATCGCAACGACACCACGGGCGCATCCGCGTGCGGATCGGCCGCGTCGTCGGCCGCGGTCGCCGGCAACTCGGCGTCGAACGCGAGGACGACCTCGATCGGAGCGCGCTTCGACCGTGATCGGTTCGCCGGCGTGTCCGAGCCAGAACGCCGCGAACGCGCGGTCGTAGGTAGCGGTGTCTTCCGGCCGCTTGACCAGCGTCGACCGGCCGGCCCAGTACACGCGTTCACGGACGGCGATCCCGACGCATCCGAGCGCCTGCGCAAAGGTCATCGTCGCGCCGACCGGTACGTCGATGCCCGTCCCGCGCAGCACGCGCGCGAACCCGACCGCGAGGCGATCGGCTTCGGTCGCGTCGTCACGCACTGCGTGCCACCGCGGTCCGCACGAGCTCCTCGACGCCATGATCCCGCAGCCGCTCCTGGTCCTCGCGGTACTTGAGGATCGTGCCGAGCGTGACGCGCACCGAGTGCTCGTCGATGCGCTCGGTGCCGAGCGTCGCGAGCGCCTGCGCCCAGTCGATCGTCTCCGCGACGCCGGGCGGCTTGTACAGCTCGAAGCCGCGCATCGCCTCCACCGCGGCCGCGACGTCGCGCGCCAGCAGGTCGGGTACCTCCGGGCGCGCGCACGCGCAGGATCGCGAGCTCGCGCTCGAAGTCGGGGTGGGCGATCCAGTGGTAGAGGCAGCGGCGTTTCAGCGCGTCGTGCACGTCACGCGTCCGGTTCGACGTCAGCACCGCGATCGGCGGCACCGCGGCCCGGATCAGGCCGAGCTCCGGCACCGAGATCGACCAGTCCGACAGGATCTCGAGCAGGAAGGCCTCGAACTCGTCGTCGGCGCGGTCGACCTCGTCGACCAGGAGCACCGGCGGCGTGGTCGCCGGTGTGCGCGATCGCGGCGAGCAACGGCCGCTCCACGAGGAACCGCTTCGAATAGAGCTCGTCCTCCACCACTTCGGCGCCGCTCGCTTCCACCGCCCGCAGATGGAGGAGCTGGCGGGAGTAGTCCCACTCGTACACCGCCTGCGACGGCGTCGATGCCCTCGTAGCACTGGAGGCGCAGCAGCTCGCCGCCGGTCCAGCGGGCGAGGACCTTGGCGACCTCGGTCTTGCCCACGCCCGCCTCGCCTTCGAGCAACAGCGGTCGCTGCAGGCGCAGCGCGAGGAAGATCGACGTGGCGAGACCCTCGTCCGCGAGGTAGTCGTGCTCGCGAAGGCCCGCTTCGACCGCGTCGACCCCGGCGAGATCCATTCCCGAAGCGTACTCACGGGTCGCGCGTGGAGTGGTTGCCGCCGGCCGTGCGATCTGGGCTAGTGAGCACGCATGAGCGGCCAGGCGCAACACGGAGGTGCGGGAAGTTGAACGATCTGGTGATCACGGGTGGCACGGTCGTCGACGGCACCGGAAACGCGCCGCGACGCGCCGACGTCGCGATCGACGACGGCCGCATCGTCGCGGTCGGCAAGCTCGAGGACGGCGGCCGGCGGGTCATCGACGCCGAAGGCGCGTACGTCACGCCCGGCTTCGTCGACGTGCACACGCACCTCGACGCGCAGATCGCGTGGGACCCCGACGCAACGTCGTCGTGCTGGCACGGCGTGACCTCGGTGGTGCTCGGGAACTGCGGCGTCACGTTCGCACCGGTCCGCGCCGGGCAGGCCGACTGGCTCGCGGGGTTGATGGAGTCGGTCGAGGACATTCCCGCCGCCAGCATCCTCGAAGGCGTCAGTTTCGACTGGGAGACCTACGGCGAGTACCTCGGCGCGATCGACGAACTGCCCAAGGGCGTGAATGTCGGCGGCATGGTCGGTCACTGCGCGCTCCGCCACTACGTCATGGGCGAACGCGGCCTCGACGACGTGCCCGCGACCGAGGACGACATCGCCGCGATCGCCGACCTCGTCGACGAGGCGATGGGCGCCGGCGCGCTCGGCTTCTCGACATCGCGCACGTTGCTGCACCGGGTCCCCGACGGGCGGTTCGTGCCCGGCACGTGGGCACGCGAGGACGAGCTCCTCGCGATCGCAGACGTGCTCGGCAAGCACCGCAAGGGTGTGTACGAGGTCGCACCGCGCTTCGAGCGTCCCGGCGAACACTACGAAGGCACCGCCGTCGGAGATCGGGTGGATGGCCGAGATCAACCGCCGCACCGGCCGCCCGGTGACGTTCGGGGTCGCGCAGAGCAACGCGGGGCCCGAGCTCTACCAGGTCATCCTCGACCTCGTCGACGGCGAAGCCGAACGCGGCGGCGAGCTGCGGCCGCAGACGACGGCGCGCGGCATCGGTCTGCTGTTCGGCATGCAGCACCGCACGTTCTTCGACCGCGCGCCGTCGTGGCAGGCCCTCCAGCCCCTCGACCTCTCCGCAGCGGCTGGCCGTGCTCGACGACGACCAGCGGCGGGCCGAGCTCGTGCGCGACGCCGAAGCGAACCTTCCGCCGCTTCGACTGGACCGGCGTGTACGTCCTCACCGAGGACCGGGTCGACTACAGCGGTGATCCCGCCGACTCGCTCGCGACGCACGCGCAACGCGCGGGTCGAGACGATCCCCGAAGCGTTCGTGCGGATCTCGCGCGAGACACACGGCCGCGCGCTGCTTCAACTTCCCGTTCCTCAACCAGCGCATGGACGCAGTCGAAGAGATGCTCGAACATCCGCGCATGCTCGTCGGCCTGGGCGACTCCGGTGCGCACGTCGGGCTGATCATGGACGCGTCGCTGCCCACGTGGTTCCTCGCGCACTGGATCCGCGATCGCGAGAAGTTCCCGATCGAGGAGGGCATCCGCCGCCTCACCTCCGACACCGCCGACCTGTTCGGCATCGCGGACCGCGGCCGTCTCGTTCCCGGCGCACACGCCGACGTGAACGTCATCGACCTCGATCAGCTCGGGCTCCCGCTGCCCGACTACGTCCACGACTTCCCGGGCGGTGCCGGCCGGTACGTGCAGCGCTCGCAGCGGCTACCGGTGCACGCTCGTGAACGGCGCGGTCTTCGTCGAAGACGGCGAGCCTCAGGGTGTGCATGCCGGCGTCACGCTCCGCAGTGTTGCCGGGCGCGCCTGATCGAGCGCCACGGTCACCAGGCCGTAATCTGCATCCGATGTCCGGGGAAACACCGAGGTCGAAGCCGCGCGGGCTGATCACGCTCGTCGCGCTGGCCGTCGGATTGTCGCTGCTCGCCGGCGGCGTGCGGCGGTGGCGACGACGACGACTCGGCCTCGACCACGATCCCGTTCGGCGTCCGGCCCACCACCGAGACATGAGCGCGGCCGACGCAGAAGAGGTGGACACCGCCGCGCAGGCCGCGTTCGCTTCGCTCGCAGGCAAGGCGCCCGCGCTCTACGTCGGCGTGTGGGATCCCGACAAGGGGTTCTTCACCAAGGCGTACGGCGAAGCGGTGGCCGGGACGACGCCGGCCTCGGTCGGTGACTCGCTGCGGATCGGGAGCATGACCAACACGTTCACCGCCACCGTCGTGCTGCAACTCGTGCGCGAAGAGGAACTGGCGCTCGACGACAGCGTGGAGGAACGCCTCCCCGAGCTCGCGACGCAGTATCCCGCCGCTCGCGGCGGTGACCGTCGAGCAGCTGCTCTCGATGAAATCCGGCATCCCCGACTACCTGCAGCGTCCCGGCGGCGCGATCCCGGCGATCGTCGCGAACCCGCAACGCGTGTGGACGCCGGCCGAGCTCATCGGAGAAGGCGTGAAGCTCGGCGTCGCAGCGCCGGGCACGCCGGGCTACTCGACCACGAACTACCTCGTGCTCCAGCTCTTCGCCGAAGCGGCTACGGGGACACCGCTCGCCGAGCTCATCGCCGACGCGCATCACCGACCCGCTCGAGCTCGAGCGACACCGCGTTGCCGCCGCCGGAGAACACCGCCCTTCCGGCTCCCGCCGCGCACGGCTACCTGAACGATGGATGCGTCGCCGAGATCGCCGCCGACGGCGCGCCCGGACTCGCGGCCGGAACCGACGTCACCGACTGGAACGTCTCGTTCGCGCAGGGCGCCGGTGGGATGACGTCGACGCTTTCGGATATCGGGGCGTGGGCCGAGACGACGATGGGCAACACGTCACTCTCAAGCGAGCTCGGCAACCAGCGCATCGAGACCGAAGCCTTGCCGACCGGACTGGAGTACGGGCTCGGCATCATCAGCTTCGGCGACTGGCTCGGCCACGCGGGTGAAGCGATCGGCTGGGAGTCACTCGGTCTCCACGACCCGACCTCGGGCGTGACGTTCGTCGCCGCGGCGAACGTGTGCAACGGCACGACCGAAGCGTTCATCACGCTGCTCGACACGCTGTACCCCGGCACCACCGAGCTGACGGCCGCCAGCGCGACGTGCTCAGGCGGGCGTGATCTTGAAGATGCCGCGCGACAGCGACTGCGCGTACAGCTCGCCGTCGGGTCCCATGCCGAAGCCCGACAACGTCCCGCCGACGCGGATCGGTAGCGCCACCACACCGTCGGCACCCGAGCGCCCAGACGGTGCCGTTCACGTCGCCGAAGATGTACGCGCCCACGAGCCCGGGAATGGCGGTGCCGCGGTACACGTGCCCGCCTTGTACCGCGATGCCAGTGCGAGTGCGGGTACTCGTGCACCGGCGGTGTCATCTCGCCCGGAGCGTTCGCCGAGACCTGACGGGTGCCCTCGAAGAAGTACCAACCGAAGTTCAGCCCCGACTGACCCGCGCGCATCACGTCGATCTCTTCGGTCGTGCTCTCGCCGACGTCACCGATCCACATGTCACCGGTCGGTGTGTCGATCGAGAACCGCCACGGGTTCCGCAGACCTTTCGCCCAGAGCTCCGGAGCCACGTTGGCCTGGCCGACGAACGGGTTGTCGGCGGGGACGTCGTAGCCGGGCTCGGTCAGCTTCGGCTTGATGCGCAGGATCGCGCCGAGCAGCTTCGCCATGTCCTGGGCGTCGCGGCCCCTGCTCCCGCCGCCGTCGCCCAGCGCGACGAACAGGGTGCCCGACGCGTCGAAGAGCAGCTGCCCGCCCTTGTGCCCGAGACCGGGCTGCTCCTGGGTGAGGACTTCGCGCCGCGACGCCGTGTCGACGACACCGTTCGCGTTCGCGTACGAGACGACGTGCGTCGTGCCGTTCCGGTCGTTGAAGTGCAGGAACATGCGGCCGTCGCGCGGGTCGAACGCGATGCCGAGCAGGCCCTGCTCCGAGCCGTCCTGGTACTCGCGGACCTCTCCGCTCAGATCGAGGATCTGGGTCGCCACGCCGTCCACGATCCGGTTGACGCCTCCGGTCTGGGTGGTGACGTAAGCGGCCGGGTCGCCTGGTTTCCATGCCATCGAGGTCGGCTTGCGGATGTCGCCGTTCACCGGCGTCAGCCCGACCGCGACCGCTTCGAGCGCCGCGACGGTCGGCGGCGGCGGCAACGTGGTGGTCGTTGTCGGCGGCGCGGTCGTCGTGGTCGTCGACGTCGTCGACGTCGTGTCGGACGTCGTGGACGACGCGGGTCCCGACGAGTCGTCGTCTCCTCCGCACGCGCCGGCGGCGAGGACCAGCGCGACGCACGCTGCCGCGATCCGGTTCCGATGTGCGTTCATGCCGCGTTCATGCGTTCCGCGCCCCGCTCGTGCTGTCGGTGCCGCGCAGATCTGGCGCGCACCATCCCCGGTGCAGCATTGCAGAGCGACGTGCCGAATTGGGGTATCCGCCGCTGCGGCAGGAGCGAAAACCTCCACGGCCGGGATGTCCGTGGATACGGGTCGCGAATTCGCGATGATGGTGGGCGGCCGCGACGCCGGCCCGCCGACTCTCCCACTCATGCAACATCCCGCTCCGGCCCCGGAGGCCGGCCACCGACCTGCGCACCTGCGCTACATCCGCGGCATCGACGGCCTCCGCGCGGTCTCGGTGCTCGCGGTGCTCGTGTACCACCACTACGTCGTCGGCGGGTCGAGCCCGGGCTGGCTGCCGGGTGGGTTCTACGGCGTCGAGGTGTTCTTCGTCGTCAGCGGCTACCTGATCACGTCGCTGCTGCTCGACGAGCGCACCCGGACCGGCTCGCATCGCCCTGAAGGAGTTCTGGTTCCGGCGCGCCCGGCGGCTGCTCCCGGCGCTGTTCCTGATGATCGGCGTCGTCATCCTGTACTCGCTGCTGTTCGTGCGCGACAACGCGATCGCGGAGCTGAAGAGCGACGTGATCGCGGCGGCCACCTACACGTCGAACTGGTGGCAGATCTTCGCCGATCGGTCGTACTTCGAGCAGGGCGGCCGACCGGAGCTGCTGCGGCACCTCTGGTCGCTCGCGATCGAAGAGCAGTTCTATCTGTTCTGGCCACTCGTCCTCGGCGTGGGCGTTGAAGACGCTCGGGCGCGACCGCGCGCCGTGGGCGATGATCGGCGTCGGGCTTCGCGTCGGCCGCGCGCGATGGCGATCCTCGTACACGGTCGGCGTCGCGGACACGCGCCTCTACTACGCGACGCCGACCCGGCTCTCGGGGCTGCTGCTCGGCAGCGCGCTCGCGTTCTTCTGGACACCGCGGCGCGTGCGCGGGCGCGACCGGCAAGCACGCGCGCATCGTGCTCGACCTCGCGCGGCGTCGTCGGGCTGTATCTCCTGTGGTGGTCCTTCCGCGGCACCCACGACTACGACGCGATCGCGTTCCGCGGCGGCTTCCTGATCGTCGACATCGCGACGCTGCTCGTGATCTGCGCGGTCGTCCACCCGCGTGCGGACATGAACCGGGTGCTCGGCATCCCGCTCCTCGTCTGGGTCGGGCTCCGCTCCTACGGGATCTACCTCTGGCACTTCCCGATCTTCGCCGTGACCCGCCTCGCCGACTTCGACGGCGCCTTCGGCGTCACCCCGCCGGGCTGGCTGTGGTTCCTGATCCGCCTCGCCCTGACCCTCGCGATCGCCGAGCTCTCCTACCGGTACGTGGAGGTGCCGATCCGGTCGGGTGCGATCCAGCGATACATGGAGCAGTACCGGAGCGCTCGGGGCGCGGGCCGGCGCCGGCATCGCGACCCGCGGCATCGCCGCCGCCGGGCTCCTGTCTCGCTCCTCGCCGTCGGTCTCGGCACCGGCCTCGCCAACGCGGAGCCCGAACGCACCGAGGTCCTCGGCATCGAGAACGAAGCGGCCGAGGAAGAAGCTCGACCCCGACGCGCCGCGGTCGCGAAGCCCTCGAGGAGCTCAAGGAGACGCTGTCGTCGTCGACCGACCACGACCACCGCGACGACCGTCGCCGGCGTGACCGTCACCACCGCGCCCGTCGGCCGACCACGCCGACCACCGCCGCACCGACCACGCCGTCGGCTGCCGCAGGGCGTGCATCGGCATCGGCGACTCGGTGATGCTCGGCGCGCGCGGCGCGCTGCAGTCGACGATTCCCGGCATGGTCGTCGACGCGGTCGTGAGCCGGCAGTTCGCGGACGCGATCGCGGTCGTTGCAGTCGTACAAGGATCAGGGGCTGCTGCCGAACACCATCGTCGTGCATCTCGGCACCAACGGCCGGTTCGGCGACGGCGAGTTCGACACGATGATGGCGACGATCGGCCCCGAGCGGCAGGCGTACTTCGTCACGTCACGCGTGCCGCGTTCGTGGCAGGCCGACGTGAACAGCCACCTCGCATCGGGCGTTTCGCGGCACACGAACGCGCATCTGATCGACTGGGGCACGTACTCCAACTGTCACAACGACTGGTTCGCCCAGGACGGTTACCACGTGACCGGCGCCGGTGCCGCCGCAGTACTCGGGGCTCGTGGCGCACATCACCGGACAGGCGGCCGAACATCACGTACTGCTGACCACGACTGCGTCGAGCACGCGCGATACCTTCCCGCGGCATGGCTGACAGCGCCGGGAGCGGTCCGGCTCGAGATCGACGGCGCGATCGCCGTCATCACGAACGACAACCCCGAGAAGCACAACGCGTTCGACGACGAGATGGACGCTCAGCTCTTCGACGTCCTCGCCGAGCTGCGAGCGCACGCCGAGGTGCGCGCCGTCATCTGGCGAGGCGAAGGCAAGTCGTTCTCCTCCGGCCGTGACGTCGGGTCGATCGGCAACCTGAAGGTCGAGCTCTCGCACCACGAGCTGATGCGTCGCGGCCACCGGGGCATCCAACAGCTCTGGGAGCTCGACGCGCCCGTGCATCGTCGCCTGCAAAGGCTGGGTGATGGGCGGCTCGTTCCAACGGGCGCTCCTGTGCGACGTACGGGTCGCGGCCGACGGCACCCGCTTCCGGCTGCCCGAGGTGACCTACGGCGTGATCCCCGACACCGGCGGTGTCGCGGTGCTGTACGAGATGTGCGGGCACGGTCTGGTCAGCGACATGGTGCTCACGGGCCGCATCCTGAGCGCCGAGGAAGCGCTCGCGCACGGCATCGTCAGCCGGGTCGTCGCCCGACGCCGAACTCGACACAACGGTGCGCGAGATGGCCGAGCAGATCGCGTCGTCGCCGGCAGTGACGGTGAAGATGGCGCGCGAGGTGATTCGGCACCTCGCGCTGCCGCAGATCCGCGAGTCGATGACCGACGAGATGATCTA
>CAWJBW010000002.1:0-509758 GCA_963841215.1 uncultured Actinomycetes bacterium
ACGGGAAGCTCGTACGGCTCCGCGTAGAACTGGCTGTACCACTTCCGGAACTTGAGGATCGGGCCGTCGGTATCGGCGAGCGCGGGACGTGGGACGAACGCCTTGTTCTCCCAGATCGGCCGGTCTTCTTGGACCTGCTTGTTGATCTCGTCGACGAACGCCTTGGCGACCGTGCACGTCAGCGCTCGTCGTCGAACTTCCGCACGACGAAGTTGAAGCGCACCTGCGTCTTCTCGTCGTCGATCGGGGTCGTGGTCGCGATGTTGATCGCGTCGACGATGCCGCTGAACCACACCTTGGAGACGCCGGGACCGTAGTTGTAGACGTCGATGCGACCGTTGGTGACGCCGCGCGGCGTGACGAACGACTGCTTCGACAGCATCACCGAGCAGGGGCCGTCGGTGTCGTACGACTCCAGCTCGGCGACGTCGTCGGTGCCATGCACGAACTGGAAGTGCGCGGGGTCGGCACCGTTCTCCGACATCTCCTGCGGCACCGTGTGGATGATGTACGACGACGAGTAGAAGTCGGACCAGCCGGGGTCACCGATCTCTTCGATCACCGGGATGTCCCACTGCGGTGGTTCGTCGTGCGGGTGGTACCACGCGAGGACGAACCCGTTGCGCTCGATCGTCGGGTAGGTGCGGAGCTTCGCCTTCTTGTTGCCGCGCTGGCTGTACGGGATGTTCGTGCACGCGCCCGTCCCGTCGTACTTCCACCCGTGGAAGGGGCAGACGACCTGGTCGCCGTCGACCGTGCCGCCGACGCCGATGTGCGCGCCGAGGTGCGGGCAGTACGCGTCCTGCAGGTGGAACGCCCCGGCGTGTCGCGCCAGAGCACGAGGTCGCGTGACCAGTACCGCAGCGACGTGACTTCGCCGGGCGCGAGGTCGTCCGGGAAGGCGACCTGGAACCAGCCGAACGGGATCGGGAACGGGAAGCGGCGGCCCATGAGGCCCGTATTTTAGAACAGGTTCTAATCCTGCGGGCAATCAGCCCGCCCGGGCCCGTTTGCGGGTCGAGGTGCGAGTCGACTTCTTGGCCGTCGACTTCGTCGTCGTCGACTTCCGGGCCGCGCGAGCGCGCCCTTGGCCTTGGCGTCGAGGCTGCGTTGCAGGGCCTCCACCAGGTCGACGACGTTGCGCGTCCTCCTGCTCGCGGCTTCTCGACCTCGATCTCCTGGCCCTTGCCCTTGCGGCGGATGAGATCGAGCACCCGGTAGCGGTACGTGTCCTCGTAGCGCTCGGGCTTCCACGCCACCGTCATGCTGTCGATGAGCTGCTCCGCGATGCGCAGTTCCTTGTCGGGGACCTTGGTGCGCTTCGGGACGTTGAGCGTCGTTCGTGTCGCGGATCTCGTTGGGGAAGTGCATCGTCTCGAGCACGAGCATGTCGTCGGCGGCGCGGACCGCGGCGAGGTACTGCTTGGTGCGCATGACGAAGCGCGCGATCGCGACCCGCTCGGCATCC
This sequence comes from uncultured Actinomycetes bacterium, assembly GCA_963841215.1. Lineage (GTDB taxonomy): Bacteria > Actinomycetota > Acidimicrobiia > IMCC26256 > PALSA-610 > CAVUFH01. Next base: position 1,469 of record CAWJBW010000002.1, read on the forward strand.
TCCCATCGCCTCGCGCAGCAGCGCGTAGGGCTTCTCCGCGCCCTTCTGCGGCGCGAGGTAGTACGGCTTCTCGAAGTAGATCGGATCGATCTCCGCGAGCTCGACGAAGTCCTCGATGTCGATCGTGCGCGACTTCCCCGGCTCGACCGACTCGAGCTCCTCCTGCGTGAGCATCACGTACTTGCCCTTGGAGGTCTCGTAGCCCTTCTCGATGTCGGAGTACTCGACCTCGCGTGCCGGTACTTCTCCGACACCCGCTTGTGCCGGATGCGCGCGCCGGTGCCGGCTTGGAATTCGTGGAAGGCGATGTCCTTCTGCTCGACGGAGCTGAACAGCTGCACGGGCACGTTGACGAGCCCGAAGCTGAGGGACCGTTCCAGATCGATCTCGGCATGCCGACGTTCTACCCGAATACGTCAGCGCTTGAACGCCTGCACCACGACGCCGGCGTCGTAGTACTCGCGCCAGCCAACCACCCGGCCGTCGTCGTCGAAGGTGAAGATCGTGCAGTACGGTTCTGGTACGCCGGCCGTTCGCGGCGACGACGCCGTTGCTGCGATGCTCCGCGATCACCACGTGCGGATCGGCCGTCTCGTGGATCGTGTCGACCCTCATCGAGAACGTCGAGAACGAGTCCGGGCGAACTGCTGGAAGCCGAGGATCGCTTCCTTGCCCTCGTACGCTTCGCATTTCTCCATCTCGGCCGCCCGGCGCGAACGGCAATCTCCATCACGTGTCGTCGGCGAAGTACTCGATGCAGCTCAGTCGACCTTCATCTGGTCGGCGAGCGCGAGCATCTCGCGCACGACGGATCGGCGTTGTCCGTCTATCGAGATCTGGCGCAACTGCGTTGCACGACACGAGCTGCTCGAGGCTCGGCGTTCAGACTCGCAGCGTCAATCGCGATCTGTCACTGCCGGGGTGGGTCGTGGCCGCCTTCGTGGACGGCGCGGTGGTGGCGCCAGCAGCGGAGCTCGCAGTTGGCGAGGCTGGTCTCGCCACCGCGGGACCAGGGTGTGCGGTGGTGGACCTCGCACCAGCCCGGCGGACGATCACAACCGGCGACGACGCAGCCGCGGTCGCGCACGACGAGCGCCCGCCACAACGCGGACGGGATCGTGCGGGTGCTGCGGCCGACATCGATCGGTTCCGACCGGCCTTGGGTGATCACCCGGGAGATGCCGGCATCGCACGACAGGCGTTCGAGCGTTGCGACCGAGAGCCGGCCGGCGTGCTCGGCCTCGGCCCGCACCTGCGCGACGAGATCGCGGCCGGCCCGACCTTCCAGCACCTCGACGTCGATCACCGTGCTGATGTGGGGACGATTGCGCCGGCCGGGACCGTTCGCGTGGCGTTCGGTACCGACGCGGCAGCAGTTCGACCAGTGCGTCGGCCCGCCGCTGCGGTCGCGACCGAGGATCACCAGCGGCGCGTGCCGCTTCCATGGCGTGCTTCGAGGGCGTTGATGACGATCTCGCCGCCTTCGGCGTCGAGCATCCCGTCGATCGCCACCATGCCATCGAGGGTCGGTGAGGCGTGGAGGTACCGTCGTTCGTGCCGTGCGTTGGCTGCCAGCCGCGCCGTCGTCACCATCGAGTGGCGTCGGTGACGTGCTGCACGAAGGCGCGCAACTGCTTCGGCGAGGTTGTTTCGGCGACCTCCACGAGTGGCGCTTCGACCTCGGCCAGCGCCGCGGCGCGTGCCGGCGTTGCCGCCCGCGCGATGACTTCCGCATGCGTACGCGAGATCGCACCGCTCGCGAACGCTGCGGACACGTGCGGCAAGCGCTCCAGCGCACGAGCCAGCGACACGCTTGCGGCCGCGGATCCGTGCGTGAGGCGGCACCGTTCCCGCAACCACGACGCCGTGTTCACGAACCCCTCGGCCTGCCAGTCGCCCCTTCGCTCCGCCGCGCGCACGGCGTGCAACCATGCATGCTCGAGCCGTTCGATCGACCGGCGAAGACGCACGACGTCGACCGGAACCTCCGATGCCGCGACCTTGTCGACCGCAACTTCGAGGTCGTCGAGGCAGTCGAACATGTGTTCGATTATAAGCCGAAACGCCCTTGTTTACAAGGGTTTTTGCAAGCGATATACGTTACGAGTGCTCGCACTGACACCGGGTAAATCGATCGATCGGGAGCCGAGAAGAAATCGGTTCCACTCGCCCGACTGTTTGCACTTCGGTGTGCCCTACAGGGGCCACCAAGGTTCAAACAGGCTTGTCGCTGCCGACGACCCACATGGAGAAGAACTGCGAGCCGCCGCCGTAGGCCTGGCCCATCGCCTTCCCGGTCTTCAACTCGACCTGGTAGTCGCCGGCCCGGCGCCGCACCTGTTGCGCGGCCTCGCCGAAGCGCACCATGCCCGACGCGCCGATCGGGTTGGACGACAGCACGCCGCCCGACGGGTTCCACGGGATGTCGCCGTCGGGCGCGGTCGCGCCGGCCTCGGTGAGCTTCCAGCCCTCGCCATCCGCGCAGAAGCCCGAGGTTCTCGAGCCACATCGGCTCGTACCACGAGAAGGGCACGTAGATCTCGGCGCAGTCGAAGTCGTCGCGCGGGTTGGTGATGCCGGCCTGCGCGTACAGGTCCTTGGCGCAGTCGCGACCGGCCTTCGGGTTCACCTGGTCTCGGCCGGCGAACATCGTCGGCTCGCTGCGCATCGCCATGCCGTGGATCCACGCCACGGGATTCGGCGCCGCTTCCGCAACCTTTTCGCTGCCGAGCACGAGCGCCATCGCACCGTCCGACGACGGGCACACGTCGAGGTAGCGCAGCGGGTCCCAGAGCAGGAACGACTCCTCCACCGTCTGCAGGTCGATGTCGGGGAGGTGCAGGTGGGCCTTGGGGTTGCGCAGCGCCGCGAGCCGGTCCTTCACGGCGACGAGGTGGCCGATGTGGCGGGGCGCGCCCGACCGGTACATGTACGCGCGGATCAGCGGTGCGAAGTAGCCGCCCGCGCCCGCGACGAGCGGAGCCTGGAACGGCATCGCGACCGAGAGTCCCCACGTCGCGTTCGACTCGGACTGCTTCTCGAACGCGACGGTCAGCACCCGCTCGTGGATGCCCGGCCGCGACCAGCTTGGCCGCGACGATCGACGTCGATCCGCCGACGGATCCCGCGGTGTGCACCCGCATCATCGGCTTGCCGACCGCGCCGAGCGCGTCGGCGAGGTAGAGCTCGGGCATCGCGATGCCCTCGAACATGTCGGGCGCCTTGCCGATCACGACCGCGTCGATGTCGGCCCAGGTCATGCCCGCGTCCTCGAGCGCCTCGACCGCGGCCTCGCGCACCAGCCCCGCGAGCGACACGTCCTTGCGCGCGGTGCGGTGCGCGGTCTGCCCCACCCCGACCACTGCGACGCGGTTCCCGGCCATACTCAACGGCTCCCTTCGAGAACCACGACCAGGTTCTGTTGCAGGCAGGGACCGCTCGTCGCGTGCGCGACGCCGCGACCGGCGTCGCCCGCGATGATCCGCTGCGCCACCTCGCCGATGCGGATCAGGCCCGTGCTCATCACCGGGTTCGACGCGAGCGCGCCGCCCGACGGGTTGATCGCGGTGCGTTGGTGTCGCCGTTCAGGCCGAGCGCTTCGGCGAGGATCAGCTCGTCGTGGCTGAACTGGGCGTGCAGCTCGGCCACGTCGAACGTGCCCGTCGCGCCGGCGGCGGCCGCCGCAGCCTTGGTCGACGTCGACATCGTGAGATCGCGCACGCCGAGCGCGTGCGCCTCGATGCGGTGCTCGATGCCTCGGATCCATGCGGGCCGATCACACACCGATCGCGCCACGTCGCCCGCGGCCAGCACGACCGCGACCGTGCCGTCGGTGATCGGCGCGATGTCGGCGTCGCGCAGCGGCGTGTGCGTCACCGGTGTGGCGAGCACGTCGTCGGCGGTCACGTTTCCGCTGCGCACCGCGTTCGGGTTCCCTTGCGCATCGCGCTGCGAACGGGCCGCGACCTCGGCCAGGTCTCGCTCGTCACGATCCGACTCCTCCAGGTACGCGCACGCTTGGAGGGCCGCCATGTCCACCATGGACGGCCAGAGCGGCGCGAGCGAGTAAGGGTCGGTCTGCAACGTCATGATCTCGTGGAGGTCGCCGGTCGACGACTTCCCGAAGCCGTACACGAGCGCACTGTCGACTTCACCGGTCTGGATCGCGACCCACGCTTCGTACAACGCCCACGCCGAGTCCATCTCGACGTGGCTCTCACGGATCGGCGGCCACGCACCCACGGCGTCGAGGCCCATCACGAAGGCGAACGGGCCGCCCTGGAGGTAGTCGAGGCTGCCCGAACACGTGAATCCGATGTCGTTTCGCTCCATGCCCGACTGCGCGATCGCCTTGCGCACCGTCGGCACGATCATCTCGACTTCGTTGTGCTCGGCGTCACGCGCGACCGCGGCCGACGCGTACGAGACAACTGCCACGTCTCTCACAGAGTAGTCCTTGTAGTGCTCGTAGGGGGCGTCGGGCTCGCCGGTGGGCTCGAACCATTCGATCGAACGGTGGTCGGGCTTCAGCTCGTCGGCCCACTTCGCCTTGACGCGCATGCCCATGTGCACGTCGTCGACCTCGGCGCCCCGGATGAGGCCGAACATCATGTTGTCGGCGCCGTCGAGCAGGATCTGCGCCGACACGTACGGGATCTCGGGCGCGAGCTCCGAGAGGCCGGGCACGTTGACGACGCAGAACGTCGTGATCACTCCGGTGTCCTGCACCTCGACCTCGATCGACGTCGGCTCCCCGGTCTTCGGATCCGTGCCGCGTGACGCCGCGTACACGTCGTCACTCGAAGGCGCCTTGCCGCCGACGATCTTGCCTTCACCGAGGCCGCGCAGGTAGCTCGAGACCGCGACGCCGGCGTTCAGCTCGTACTCCAGGTGGGTCTCCGACACGATGCCGGTGACCGGCTGCTCTTCGGCGTTCGGGGACTCGCAGCGGCGCGGCCTGCGGCTCCTCACCGTCGGCGAGGAGCACCCACGCCTCGATGTCGGTGATGTGGCCGGTGCGTTCGGCCTTCCAGCGCGGCGCGACCCTGGCCCCGACCGCGATGGCGTCCGCGCTCCCACAGTCGACCGCGTGCAGCATCGACGTGTCCGCGCCGTCCGGGCGGATCAGCGCGAAGGCGAACGGCTTGGCGAGCGGGTGCTTGCCCGGTCGCGGCTCGGACACCCAGGTGAACGCCTGCACGCGCCCGGCCGGGCCGAGTGTCATCCAGTGGTCGCCGTCGGCGTCGATCGCGTCGCTCGTGGTCGGGTCGTACTCCGTCGGCGGCACGAGCACGCGACCGTCGGCGAGGCGGACACCTTCGATGCGCCCGTCGCGGAGACCGGTGAAGAATCGCCCGATCACGGGCCCGACCGAACGGGTGTAACCCCCCGGGTACTCGAGCACGTGATGGGCCGTCAGAGATTGGTTCGCGTTCATGGGGTTCGGCTCGCTTCAGATCGCGCGCTCGCGTCCTTCCCAGTACGGGTCGCGCAAAGTGCGCTTCAGGAGCTTGCCGGTGGGCTCGCGCGGCATCGCGTCGGTGAAGTCGATCGTACGGGGCCACTTGTACTTGCCGAGCTTGCCCTGCACGTGCGCCATGATCGACTCGCGCAACGCATCGTCGCCGGCCACACCTTCGATCGGTTCCACGACTGCCTTGATCTGTTCGCCCATGTCGTCGTCGGGAACGCCGAACACCGCGACATCGGCGACATCCGCGTGTTCGTGGATCACGCCTTCGATCTCGGCGGGATAGATGTTCACGCCGCCGGCGATGATCATGTCGTTCTTGCGGTCGCACAGGAACAGGTAGCCGTCTTCGTTGAAGAATCCGACGTCGCCGACGGTGAAGTACCCCTCCGCGTCGTGCGACTTGCTCGTCTTCTCCCGGTCGCCCTTGTACTCGAACGACGCCGCACCCATGCGCATCCACACCGTGCCGGGCTCGCCGGTCGGGAGCACGTTGCCGTCGTCGTCGGTGATCTTGAGCTCGCTCGTCGGCCACGCCCGGCCGACCGTGCCCGGATACTTGATCCATTCTTCGGGCGGCGCGATCGTGCCGCCGCCTTCGGTGGCGGCGTAGTACTCCCAGATCACCGGGCCCCACCACGCGAGCATCTGCCGTTTGGTCTCGACCGGGCACGGCGCCGCGGCGTGGATCGCCCACTTCATCGACGAGACGTCGTACTTCTTCCGCGTCTCCTCCGGGAGCTGCAACATGCGGATGAACTGCGTCGGCACCATGTGGGTGTGCGTCGCGCGGTACCGCTCGATGAGGCGCAACGCCTCTTCGGGGTCCCACCGATCCATGAACACGACCGTGTGCTTGGAATGCAGCGCGTTGCCGGCGAACGTCGTGACCGCGGTGTGGTAGTTCGGCGAGGTGCAGAGGTGCACGTTGTCGTCACCGTGCGTGATGCCGAACAGGCCGAGCAGGAACGTGAAGAGCTCCGCGCTCGTGTCGGGATCGATGGCGGCGAGGGCGCGCTTGACGCCTTTGGGCTTGCCGGTCGTGCCCGACGTGTAGTGCATCGCCGCACCGGTCGCGCGGTTCTCCGGGTCCGATGTCGGCTGCGGGTCGACCACTTCGTCGAACGGCCGGAACCCGCTGATCGACCCGTGGGCGAGTCGTGCATCGGCGGGTATTCCTGCCTCGTCGGCGGCTGCGCTCGCGAGCGCGGCGAACCGTTCGTGGCTGATGAACGCCTTCGCTTCGGAGTCCTGCAGGATGTACGCAACCTCGGTCGCCGAGAGCCGGTAGTTGATCGGCACGTAGTACCAGCCCGCCTGCAGCGCCGCGAGGTACACGTGCATCGGGTGACGGCCGTTCGGCAGGATCGCAGCGACCGTGTCGCCCTGCTGCAAACCGAGCGAGCGCAGCGCGTGCACGAGCTGGTTGGCGCGCGCGAGCACGTCGCCCGACGTGTACTCGGTGCCGTCGGGGTCGACGATCGCGACGTAGTCGGGATCTTCTTGCGCGTACGTCCAGAAGCCGGCCATCGGTGTTCCTCCGGGAGGGGCGGCGGGGCGCGCGCAGAGTAGAACACGTTCTCGCTTCGTGCCAGCTCCACCCCTAACCTCCGCCGCCCGTGACGACATCCTCGAAGACCTCACCACGCAGCACTGCACCGTCGAGCGCGACGGCCACGTCGTGATCCTCACGATGAACCGGCCCGAGAAGCGCAACGCGCTCTCGGGCGACATGCTCGCCGGACTCGTGCTCGGCTACGAGTACATCGACGAGAACCCCGACATCCGTTGCGCGATCCTCACCGGTGCCGGCGGGCACTTCTCGTCGGGTGCCGACCTCGTCGCCATGGGCCAGCAGTCCACCGACGAACGCGTGCAGGCCGTGATGGCGCGCGGCAACAACCCGCACTGGAAGGCTCTGCTTCGTGACTACCGGTTGTCGAAGCCGCTGATCGCCGCGGTCGAGGGCTACGCGGTCGCAGGCGGCACCGAGATCCTGCAGGGCACCGACATCCGCGTCGCGGGCGAAGGTGCGATCTTCGGCGTGTGGGAAGCGAAGCGCGGCCTGTTCCCGCTCGGCGGATCCGCGTGCCGGCTGCCGCGGCAGATCCCGTACACGCAGGCGATGGACATCCTGCTCGCGTGTCGCCCGATTCCCGCGATCGAGGCCAAGGAGATCGGCCTGATCGGCCGCGTCGTTCCCGACGGCACCGCGCTCGAAGTCGCCAAGGCAGTTGCCGCGCAAGTCGCCGCGAACGCGCCGCTGTCGACCCAGGCGATCCTGCGCGCGTGGCGCGAGACCGAGCACATGAGCGACGCCGACGCGATGCAGCACCAGGACACGATCGGCTGGGAGGTGTTCGCCACCGAGGACGCGCAGGAAGGGCCGCGCGCGTTCGCCGAGAAGCGCGCGCCCGAGTACAAGGGCCGCTGACGTGTCGGAAGCGGCGCCGGGCCTACCGGACTCACCCGCCTACGCGACACCTGAGCGCGCGACGCTCGCGTCCGCACTGCGCGGCACTGATCGACGCAGCCATGACCTCCGAGGACGCCGACACCGAAACGCTGCTCGGCGTCGCCGAGGAGATCGACCAGCTCACCGTGCGTCTCGGCGGCCGCGACGACGACGGACCCGGCTACCTGCCTCGCAACCACGGCGACTACCTCCCCCGCTCACCGATCGTGGGCGAGGCGAGCCCGCTTTCGCCGCGCCTCGACTGGGAGGTCGACGGCGAGATCGACGGCTCGCCCCAGGTCGTCGGGACGGGCACGTTCGGCGCGGCCTACGAGGGTCCGCCCGGATTCGTCCACGGCGGCTGGATCGCGTGCGCGTTCGACGAGATGCTCGGGATCGCGAACATCGCCGCCGGCCAACCGGGCATGACCGCGCGCCTCACCGTCCAGTACCGGCGGCCGACCCCGCTCTTCCAAGACCTCCGCTTCCGCGCCTGGGTCGACCGCGTCGAGGGACGGCGCATCATGAGTCGGGGCGAGGTGTGGGCAGATGATGTACTGACCGCCGAGGCGGAGGGCATCTTCGTGCAGCCGCGACCGGAGCTGGCGGCCCAATACTTCGGGGGATCGGGCTTCGGGAGCTCGGGTTCGGAAGGCTGACAGTTGGCAGGCGCGAAGACCGATCGAATCGCACTGAGCGGGTGCCCGAGCTGTCGGTCCCTCGTGCCGCAGGTGTGGGACACGTGCCGGAAGTGCGGGGCCGTGATCCGATCGGCGGCACCGGCGCGCGCCGCGACAAGACGAGCCCGAGTCCGTTCCCGAGCTCGAGCATCACCGAGAGGCCGACGCTGCGCTCGTGCGATCGGCACCACGCCGGGCGCTCGACCGGCGTTCGGCACTGCTCGGCGCGGCCGTCATGCTCCTCGTTGCGTTGGTCGGGTTCGTATGGATCGCGACGCGTGACGACGGCGACAGCAGCGACACGAACGATGCGGTCGCCGCGGTGCGCGACGCCGAGCAGACCGCGAGCGAGAGTCCACTGTTCGAAGCGCAGACCGCGGCGACGGTGATGTACGCCGACCGAGGTTCCTACCTCGACGTCACTCCCGAAGCCTTGCAACGCGCGCAAGCGTCGATCGCGTGGGTGACCGCCGACGCCAACCCCGCGATCGGTGAGGTCTCGGTGCGACCGGTCGACGCAGAGTCGATGGTGCTGTCGACCACGCTGCCGTCGGGAGCGTGCCAGGCCATGCTGCTCGCGCCGGCCGGCGTCAGTCAGATCCCCGCGTACGCGCCGTGCGCGGCTGCAAACGTCCAGCCACCGGGCCAGAGCGGCCACGCCGACGGCTGACGCCCTGCGCTACGGTCCGAACGTGACGAGCCCTCCCGCCCGCCGCACGGGTGTCACGCGCGACGGACGCGGGACGCGCACGGCGGAAACGGCCGAACGGAAGCGGCGTCTGCTCGACGCCGCGACGGCGCTGGCCGCCGAAGGCGGCTACGAAGCGGTGCAGATGCGCGACGTCGCGGCCGGTGCGGGCGTCGCACTCGGGACGCTGTACCGCCACTACGCGTCGAAGGACCAACTGCTGCTCGCTGCGCTCGCGCACCAGGCGTCCACGCTGCGCGAACGGCTCGACACGCGCCCACCGCGCGGCACGACATCAGCCGAGCGGGTCTCGGACGTGCTCCGACGCGCGTCGAGAGCACTCGAGCGCCAGCCGCTCGTCATTCAGGCGATGCTCGCCGCGATGGCGTCGGCCGACGACGCGAGCGTCGAGGTGAAGCACGACATCAACGCCACGCTGCGCGCCATCATCGCCGACGCCGTGGACGGCGACGTCATGGACGGCGACGACCGCCAGGACCTGGACGATGTCATGCAGGTGCTCGGGTCGGTGTGGTTCGCCGAGCTCACGTTCTGGAGTACCGGCGTGCCCCGTGATCGGTCGATGGGCGACAGCCTCACCCGCGCCGCGTCACTCCTGCTCGACGGACACCACTGACCCCGCGCCTGACCCCGCGCCGCCCGGTCGGAGACGGGGCAGGATGTGCTCGGCGAGCAATCCACGTTCGCGGGATCGGTCGCGTCCAGTGGACCGACAATGATCCACGACGCGCCGGCATCCGCGTACGACGCCAACGCGCGCGCAACCCGATCGGGTCCGCCCACGATCACGTGCGGCCCGACCTGGCGCGTGCGCGCTTTCTCGGCCGCGTGCTCGTCGTCCCGTCCCAGCAGGACCAGTCCGCCCCAGGAGAGCGTCGCCGCCGGCGCGACCTCGTGCACCTCCGCCGCTCCGCGACGAACGCGGCGGCGGTCCCACCCCACGCGTTCCAGCCGTCGGCGCGCGCGACCGCGTCGCGCACGCGGGATGCGCTTCCTCCGACCCACACCGGATATCCGCGACCGTTGACCGCGTCCACTGCGGCCACGAGCGATGCCAGGCGCGTCGCGACATCGCCGAACTCGATGCCGAACGCGTCGTTCTCGGCCTTGATCTGGCTGTCGCCCGCACCGAGCCCGGCGATGAGCCGGCCGCCGCTCACCCGCTGCACCGTGTCGAGTGCATGCGCGAGGATCGCCGGCGGTCGCAGCGACGCGCGCGCGACCAGCGGGCCGAGCTGCACGCGGCGAGTCTCCGCCGCGACTGCGCCGAGCAACGCGAAGCATTCGAGGGCGCCTCGCCGCGGCGGCGGTATGTCGCGCCACATGTGGTCGTACACGAACACGCCGTCGATACCGGCGGCGTCGGCACGGCGAGCGACCGCGAGCGGCGTTTCCGGGTCGTCGACGAACGACGGCAGGGTGATGCCGAGCCTTCACGTGCGCACGACCGACCGCGCCAGCAGCGCGGCGCCGACGGCGCCGGCGCGCGATCCGAGCACGGCCGGAAGGATCGGGATCTCGGGGCGGTGCTCCGTTCCTTCGAGTCGCGCCGCGAACGCGACCCGCAACGGGTCGAGGAGCAACGCACCCATGTCGATCACGCCACCCGCGATGACGATGCGCTCCAGGTCGAGGATGTTGGCGAGGTTCGCGAGACCGAGCGCGATGTTGTCGGCGTAGTGCTCGAGGAGTCGTTGTGCCTCCGCGTCGCCCGAGCGGGCCGCCGCCGCGACCTCCTCGCCGCTCACGGCGTCCGCATCGCCCCCCGCGGCAGCGAGGATCGCCGCTCCCCTTCCCTCGGCGACGAGCTCGCGGGCCATCCGGCCGAGCGCGTTCCCGCTCGCGATCGACTCCCAGTGCCCGAGCTCCCCGCAGGCACAGACCGGGCCGTCGCGCTCGACGGTGACATGGCCGATCTCGCCCGCGAACCCGTTCGGGCCGCGGTAGACGCGTCCCTCGATCACGATGCCGCCACCGATCCCGGTGCCCAACGTGACCATCAATGCCGTGCGCGCGCCGACAGCCGCACCGTGCTGGAGCTCGGCGAGCGCGGCGAGGTTGGCGTCGTTGTCGACCACGACCGCGCGGCCGGTGGCACTCGCGAGGTCCGCCTGCAACGGCGCTTCTCGCACGCCGGGGATGTTCGGCGCGTAGGTGAGACGCCCGTCGGTGTCGACCAGGCCTGCGGCGCCGACCCCGACCGCGGCCTCCGGCGCATCGAGATCTTCGACGATGCGGGCGCACACCTCGACGAGCGCGTCGAGCTCGCTCACGGGCGACGGCCGCCGCACTTCGCGCACGATGGTGCCGGTCTCGTCGAGCACGACCCCGAGGACCTTGGTGCCGCCGATGTCGAGTCCGACGGTGGCGCGCGACGCGGTCGTCGTCATCCGCGGCGTGGTCGCGTCACTCGACGTCGATGTGGCGGACACGCGGCGGTTTGTCCGCCCCACCTTCCCCACCGCCGTCCATCTGCTCTTCGACGAGTGCGTCGGCGGCATCGATCACCTGGCGCGCGGCCGCGAGCAGCTCGTGGGCCGCTCGCCAGAAGTGCCCGAGCACGTCCGGGGACCGTCATCGTCGGCGTTCATGCGGCTACCGCTCGTCGCCCATCGCGTCGCGGCGTCTCGGCACTGCTCATACGAACTCCACTTCGAGTCGGTCGCCGGCCAGCCGCGCGCTCGTGACCTCGCGACGCAGGAGGCTGTCGGGAAGGATGAAGGCCCGGCGGTGCGGGCCTACGGTGAGGAACAGCTCGGCGTCGTTGCGGCCGAGGCTCACGTCGTCGCGCTCGGTGAACGGCAGATGTACCGACAGCACCATCGTCTTGCCGACGGCGTCGACTCGCATCGGTTCGATCGTGGCGAGGCGCGACGCGGGATCGCACGTCCCGTAGAGCGCGGCGCCGAAGGCGTCGAGCTCGTCGAGGCCGGCCAGCTCGTGGTCCGCGAGCTCGGCCGAGAGCACGGGCAGCGGCCGGAACGCGTCCTCGATGAGATCGAGGTGCGCCGACTGCGTCGCCTTCCAACGTGCGAACCACGGATCCGAGATCTCGGTCGGGAGCATGCGGTTCGCGATGACGGCGTCGACGTGGTATCCGAACAGCGACAGGTAGGTGAAGGTACGGCGCGCCTCGGCAACGACCATGCGTTCGGGGTTCACGACGAGCCGCGCGCTCGTGATCTCGCCGTCGACGAGCAAGTCACGGACGCCGTCGAGGCGCTCGTAGAAGCTGCGGATCGCAGCGAACACCCGATCGCCCGCGATCGGCAGGGACGTGAGCTTGTCGAGGACGGGTCGTGCGAGACGAGTGACCCGGCGCTGCGTCTCGAACACTCGGTCCATGTACCAGGACAGGATTTCGGGCAGGGACAGGAGCCGGATGGTCTCGGCAGTCGGTGCGCAGTCGACCACCACGGTGTCGTAGTCACCCGAGGTCGCGAACTCCTTGATGTCGGCGAGCGCGAACACCTCGTCGAGTCCCGGAACCACGGCGAGCTCCTCGGCCTCCACCGCGTCGGCCCCCGCCCAGTCGAGGACGCCGACCATGTACTCGCGCACGTCGTCCCAGGCCTCCTCGAAGCGCACGCGTGCGTTCAGCTGCTGACCCCACAGGTTCGGAGCGATGCCCGTCGGTTGGTCGCCGAGCGGCAGGTCGAACGCGTCGGCGAGCGAGTGCGCGGGATCGGTGGAGAGCACGACCGTTCGACGACCCGAGGCGGCGATGCGAGCGGCCGTACCCGCGGCAACGGTGGTCTTGCCGACGCCGCCCTTGCCGGTGAACAGCAGGATCCGCATGAGGGCCGGGAGGTTATCGCCGCGCCCGTGCGTCAAGCGACGGCTTCGACCTGCTTCTTGAGCTCCTTGAGCGCGCTGCCCATGATCAAGCCGGCGGCGCGGCGCTTGATGATTCCCGGCATCGGCACCGCGAGCTCGACGGTGAGGTCGTAGTGCACTCGCGTGCTGCCCGCGTCTTCGGCTTCGAACCGGTAGGTGCCGTCGAGGCGACGGAGCATGTCGCCTTCGACGAACTTCCACGAGAACGCTTCGGGCGCCTCGGCGAAGTCGTACGCGAGCACGTAACGGATGCTCTTGCCGAGCGCGGCGGCGCGGAACTCGACCTTCGTACCGCGTCCCTCGCCGTCGGTCTCGAGCACCTTGGCCGCGCGCACGTCGCGCGCCCACTCCGGATACGACTCGAAGTCGGACGCGACGTCGAAGCAACGATCCGCGGGAGCCTCGACCCGGATGCGCTCACTCGCGGTGTCGGCCATCGTCGGGAGTGTAGATATCCCTAGCGGCCCGCGCCGCGCTGCGGGAAGGTGCCGTAGCGAGCGCCCCACAGGCCGATGAGGCCGAGCGGCAGCGTCGGGACGAGCACCGCGAAGGGGTTCGCCCAAGCGGTGGCGAACGCGACGACACAACTGGCCGCGAACGCCCACAGCAACTGGTTGCGCACCGGAGCCGGCGCCGAGCCCTGGAGGAAGAACAGGCTCATGACCGCGATGTCGTCGCCCCGGGTCGATCGGGCCGCGGCCCGGCCGAGCGCGTAGAGCCAGATCGGCAGCGAGCCGAGGAACAACACGACGCAGACGCCCACGGCCACGCCGTCGAAACCGTCGACCAGCATGTCGAGGACACCGACGATCGCCAGCAGCACGACGCTCGCCCACGAGGCCTGGACGATCCGTGCGCCCGTCATGGGCCCCGAGTATCGCGGACCAGGTGCCGAAGACCAGATGCCGAAGAATTGAGTATCGCGTTACTCAGGACAGCCGGGCGGCGACGGCGCATCGTCACACCATGCCGAAGCCAGGTCGCGCGGTCCGCAGGGCAGTCGTCGTCGCCGTTGCCGTCGCGATCGCCGCGGCCCTCACCGGCTGTGCCGGCATCGTGCGGTCGTCGCAGGCGCCGGCGCCGGTCGAGGGCACCGATCCCGTGGAGCTCGACTTCGCCGTGAGCGGCGACGGCCGCTACATCGCGTTCACGTCCTTCTCGCCCAATCTCGTCGTCGCCGACTCGAACGGCAGCGCGGATGTGTTCGTGCGCGACCGGATCGCCGGGTCGACGGAACGGGTGAGCGTCACGAGCGGTGGCGTGCAGGCTTCGGGAGGGTCGAGCCTGCCGGCCGTCAGCGACGACGGCCGCTACGTCGCGTTCACCTCGGACGCCGCGAACCTCGTTGCGGGCGACGCCAACGGCGAGAGCGACGTGTTCGTGCGCGACCGTCAGCTCGGCATCACTTCGCTGATCAGCGTCGACTCGTTCGGGACGCAGGGCAACGCCGACAGCGCGCTGCCGGCCGTGAGCGACGACGGCCGCTACGTCGCGTTCGGCTCCAACGCGACGAACCTCGTCGCGCGGCGACAGCAACAACGAATACGACATCTTCGTCCGCGACCGGCAGACGAACACCACCGCGCGGGTGAGCCTCACGGTGACGGGCGCCCAGTCCCTGGGCAACGCCAACAACCGGCCGGCGCTCAGCGGCGACGGTCGCTACGTCGCGTTCGCGTCCGACGCGACCGACATGCTCGGCGCCGGCCTCGACACCAACAACAACCCCGACATCTTCGTTCGGGACCGTACCGCGGCGACGACCTCGCGCGTGAGCGTCGGTGCCGGCGGCGTCGAGGCGAACAACGCGAGCCTGGTGCCGTCGATCAGCGACGACGGGCGGTACGTCGCGTTCCAATCCGTCGCGACCAACCTCGTCGCCGGCGACAGCAACGCGAACTGGGACATCTTCGTACGCGACCGGCAGGCGGCGATCACCGAACGTGTGAGTGTCGCTTCCGACGAGAGTCAGGGCCTGCTCGGCAGCCGGGACACGGCCATCTCCAGTTCGGGCCGGTACGTCGTGTTCAACTCGGACGCAACGAACCTGGTCGCGGGCGACACCAACAGCGTGCGCGACGTCTTCCTCCGCGACCGCACGGCGGGAACGACGATTCGCGTGAGCCTTCGCTCCGACGATCAGCAGGGCGGCGGCG
The DNA here is from genome assembly GCA_963841215.1 of uncultured Actinomycetes bacterium. GTDB lineage: Bacteria > Actinomycetota > Acidimicrobiia > IMCC26256 > PALSA-610 > CAVUFH01. The sequence goes on from CAWJBW010000002.1 coordinate 16,776, forward strand.
GTTCCAGTTCCCACCCGGCGGTCTCGGAGAACGGAGACGTGATCGGCTTCATCTCCGGCAAGACCAACCTCGTCACCGACGACACGAACGCAGTCGAACGACACGTTCGTCCGCGTCGTGAGCGAGGGCACGACCGAACGGGTGAGCGTGGCGAGCAACCAGGCCAACTCGTCGGGTCAGAACCCGGCGGTCAGCGGCGACGGACGTTACGTGGCGTTCGACTCCGCTGCGACCAACCTCGTCCCGCGCGACACCAACGCGGCCGGTGACGTGTTCGTCCGCGACCACCTCACCGGCGCGGTGCATCGGGTGAGCGTCACATCCGGTGGCGTGCAAGCGAACGGCGGCAGCTCCGACCCTGCCATCTCGGCCGACGGGCGGTACATCGCGTTCGTCTCCGCCGCCTCGAACCTCGTCGCGGGCGACACCAACGCGGTCGCCGACATCTTCCGCCACGATCGCCAGACCGGCTTCACCGAACGGGTGAGCCTCGGCGATGCCGAGAACCAGGGCGCCGAGCGCGCACTCGGCGCCGGACATCAGCGACGACGGCCGCTACATCGTGTTCGCAACGCCATCGGCGCTCAACGCCGGCGACGCCAACCTCGCCTCCGACATCTACCGGCGCGACCGCCTGACCAACTCCACGCTGCTCCTGTCGCTGGACTCGGGCGCGGCGCCGGCGAACGGCTCGAGCACCTCACCGGTCATCAGCGCGAACGGCGACCTGGTCGCGTTCGCGTCGCAGGCCAGCGATCTCGTCGCGAGCGACACGAACGCAGTCCAGGACATCTTCCGGCGCAGCGTGACGGCCGGCACGACCAGCCTCATCAGCATCGACTTCGCGTTCGTGCAGGCCAACGGGACGAGCGTGCAGCCGGCGATCAGCGACAACGGCAACATCATCGCGTTCCGGTCCGAGGCGACGAACCTGGTCGAGCGGCGACACCAACGCAGTGGCGGACATCTTCGTCCGCGCGTTGTGCAGCCCGTCGCCGTGCATCACGACGACCAGCCGCATCAGCACGGCAACGGGGTCGACGCAGTCCAACGGACCGAGCTCCGCGCCATCGCTCAGCGGCTCGGGCCGGTACGTGGCGTTCGAATCATCCGCGACGAACCTCGTCGCCGGCGACACGAACACCTCCTCCGACGTCTTCGTGCGCGATCGGACGACGCAGCGCACGAGCCGCGTGAGCACGCAGCTCTTCCTCGGCGAGGCGAACGGCCCCAGCGCGATGTCGGCGATCAGCGGCGACGGACGCTACGTCGCGTTCCAGTCCGTCGCCACGAATCTCGTCGACGGCGACACGAACGTCCAGCGCGACATCTTCCTGCGCGCGCAGCCGGTGCCCACGGTCACGAGCGTCGCGCCCAACTCGCACGCCGACGGCGGCGGCTGCGTTCCCGGTCACGATCACGGGGACGAACTTCCTTGCCGGCGCGCAGGTGCTCTTCTCGGTCGCAGTCGATCACCGCGGTGGTGAACACGGTCTCGGATACGACGATCACGGCGACGGTCACGATCGCCGCCGGTACGCCGGCGGGTGCGGTCAGCGTCTCGGTGGCGAACCCGGGTACCGGACCGGGCACGGTGTTCGGCACCCTCGGTCAGTGCGCCGGTTGCTTCACGGTCACGTGATCAGGCCGAGCGCCTCGAGGTCACCGGCGGCGACGGGCGCGAGGCGCGTCGCGAGCGCTGTCGTACGCGAAGTGCTCGATCGCGCGAGTCGCGCGCCGCCACGCCCAGGCGATTGCGGAGATCCTCGTCTTCGACGAGCGCGCGGATCGCGGCCCGGAGGCCGTCGACATCGTGGGGTTCGACGACGTACCCGGTCTCGCCGTCGACGACGGCCTCGTGGGATCCGCCGCTGCGACCGGCCACACTCGGAACGCCGCACGCGGCCGCTTCGAGGAACACGATGCCGAACCCCTCGGCTTCGAGCCCGCCCCACCGTTCCCGACAGCACATCGCGAACACGTCGGCGGCGGCGTAGAGCGCGGGCAAGCTCGGCATCGGGCACCCGACCCAGGAACGTCGCGCTGCCGCCGGCCCGGCGTTCGAGCCGGTCGCGGTCGCGGCCGGCACCGCCGATCGCGAGTTGTACGCCGGTGAGGACGCGGCACGCGTCGATGACGACGTCGAAACCCTTGCGGGGCACGAGCCGCGAGACACCGAGTACCAACGGCCGGTCGGGGTCGAGACCGAACCGGACCCGGGTCGCGCGGCGCGCGTCGCCGTCGACCGGGTGGAAGCGATCGCCGTCGACACCGGGCGGGATGACCAACCCCCGCAGCGACGTGCCGGCCGTGCGAGCCGCTTCACGGGCCGGATAGTTGCCGGCGGCGACGAGCCCGGCGGCGCCGCGCAACACCCGGCGGGCCGCCGGTCGCGACAGCGAAGATCCGGCCGTAGCCGGTGATCTCGGCACCGTGGGCGACGATCACGTACGGCGCCGCTTCGAGGCGAGGGCCGACGACACCCAACGGGATCATCGGATCGAGGAAGACGACGTCGGCCGCGGTCTCGCGCGCGAGCGCGTCGATGCGCCGGCGCACCGTCCGTGTCGGCAACAGCACGCGTCCCTTCACGCGTTCGATGCGGAACGGCTGGGCGTGATCCCAAGCCTCGGCCTCGGGCCACGCGGTCGTGAGCACCGTCGTGTCCTCCGCAGGGAGCCGGCGCCAGAGCTCGTACAGATACGACTGGATGCCCCCGTGCTTGGGCGGGAAATCGTTCGTGACGAGCAACGACGGCATGGGTCGTCGGACCTACTCGTGGGTCAACGGTGCGGCGGCTTCGATCGGTGTCGTCGCCTGCGTCCGGTCGGCCTGCGTCCGGTTGCGGTCGGGCGGTCGCGCCGGCCCGCAGCAGGACGAGGCCCGCGACCGCGGCCACGGTCCCGGTGGCGAACGCGCCGCGGTTGCCCGTGAGCGCGGCGACGGTGCCGCAGATGAACGCGCCGACACCTTGGCTGAGGTCGAAGAACGACGAAACCGTGGCGACCACCGACGAACGCTCGTCGTCGGACGCGCGCTGGAGCGCGAGCAGCAGGAGCGCGGGATACATGAAGGACATGCCGACCGCGAGCACGATCGTGCCCACGACCAGCCCGATGACCGCCGGCCACGCGGCGATGACGCCGATGCCGATGGCCGAGAAGACGAGCGCGATCGATCCGGCGCGCCGGCCACCGAGCCGGTCCGGCAGCCGCGCGCCGACGATGCGGACAACGAGGATCAGCACGCCGTAGAGGAGGAAGATCGGCCCGGCACCGATGTCGAGTCGCTCGTCGACGTACAGCGGCAGGAACGCGCTGAACCCCGCGAGCGGGATCAACCCGAGGAACAGCACCGTGCCGGGGAGCAGCGCGGCGCGGTTGATGAGCTGCGTCGGCTCGCCGCCGACGTGCGCGACGTCGCGCGTGCCCAGGCCGATCAGCGCTGCGACCGCGGCGAGTGCCGCCGACACCAGCCACGCGGCCGTGTAGCGGTCGTCGCCCCGCACGAACTCGCCGAGCGCGGGCCCGAACGCGAGCCCGCCGTACACCGAAACCGACCAGTAGCTCACCGCTTCGCCCCGCCGGTCGGCGGGCGCGAGGTCGGTGATCATCGTGGCGGCACCGACGAAGAACGCCGCCTCGCCGATGCCGGTGATGACCCGGGTCCCGATGAGCCACCACAGCTGCGGGGACGAGCCCGTAACACGCGGTCGACACCGCCACGACCACCGCGCCGCCGACGATCAGCACCCGCCGGCCGAGTTGGTCTCCGATCCGGCCCGCGAACGGGCCGCAACGCGATCGCACCGAACGCGAACGCACCGACCGCCACGCCGACCGCAACCTTGCCGAGCCCGAGCTCGTCCTCCACGTAGTGCGGGATGACCGGCGTGAGCATCGCCAGCCCGAGGAAGTACGCGAGGCCGCACGTGACGACGAGCACGAACTGCTTCGTGAGCAGCGATCGCGCGTGCGTCCGGGCTCTTCACGCGCGTGAGAGCTCGAGCGCGGTGTCCCACGACGCCCGCTCGGCGATGAGCTTCCGGTATTGCATGACATTGCGGGGCCGGTTGAACCCGAGCGCACCGACGATGCGGTCGTCGCGACCGAACAGCGCCACGAATTCGCGGTCGTCCAGGGTCCCGTGCGCGACGTGGACCTTGGCGTCGCCGGCGACGCGCCCGACGGTCTGGATCTTGCGGTCGTACTGATCCGACCAGACGAACGGCACCGGCGCGAACGGTTCACCGGGTTCGCCGCGTTCGTCGGCGAGCAACCGCTTGGCCGCGTGCACGCCCTGCTCGGTCGCGTTGGTCCAGTGCTCGAGCCGCATGAGCTCGCCGTCGAACAGCGGGTTGGGCCAGCGCGCGACGTCGCCCGCCGCGACCACGCCGGGCGCCGCGAGGCTGGTCTCGTCGCACAGCACACCGTCGTCGAGGGTGAGCCCGCTGCCGTGCAGCCATCGGGTCTCGGGTTGCACGCCGATGCCGACGACGACGAGATCGGCTTCGAGCGTTGTTCCGTCGCCGAGACGGATGCGTCTCGACGTGCTCGCCGCCGTCGATTCCCTTCACGTGGCAGTTGGTCCGCAGATCGACGCCGTGGTCGCGGTGGACCGCGGCGATGACGTCGCCGAGCGCCGGGCCGAGGCCGCGCACCATGGGGTGCGGCAGGCTCTCCAGGATCGTCACGTCGAGGCCGCGCGTGCGGCACGTCGCCGCGACCTCGGCACCGATGAAACCCGCACCGATGACGACGACCTTCGGACCCTCGTCGAGCCGGGCGCGCAACGCCAGCGCGTCGTCCAACGACCGCAGCGTGAACACGCCGTCGAGCTCCGGATGCGCGGGAAGCCGGCGCGCGCTCGATCCCGTGGCGATGATCAGGCCGTCGTACTCGAGCGTCTCGCCGCCGTCGTGATCGAGCCGGCCGTCGCTGGGTACGAGCTGGAGGGCGCGGGCGGCGAGGTCGAGGCCGGTGGCCCGCACACCGAGCCGCCACTCGAGGTCGAGATCGTCGACACCCTGCTTCCGCAGGACGATGTCGTCGGCCTCGGCCTTCCCCGCGAGGAGGTCCTTGGAGAGCGGCGGCCGGTCGTAGGGCAGGTGGTGCTCGGCACCGATCGCGACGACGCGGCCGTCGAAGCCGTCGCGCCGCAGCGTCTCGGCCGCGCGCAGACCCGCGAGGGACGTCCCGACGATGGCGATGGTCTGCAGAACTGCCCTTTCTGCTCGTGCGCCGGCAGCGGAGAGACGTTAGTTCGCCGCGAATCTGACGACGACGTCATACTGGCGCGTCCGTTTCTCGTTCCCGGAGCTGAAACATGCCGACCGACCGCCCGGCCATCGACGTCTCGGCCAGAGACGATCGGCCATCGATGTATCAGGGCGACGCGCTGCGGCTGCGTGACGTCGACCTGGACACGTTCCTCAACCCCAAGACGATCGCGCTGATCGGCGCGTCCGAGCAGTCCGCGAAGCCGAACACGGTGATGACCCGCAAGTTCGCGGCGTGGTCGGAGCAGCACGGCGCCACGTTCTATCCGGTGCACCCGACGTACGAGACCGTGCTCGGCCACAAGTGCTACGCGTCGCTCGAGGAGGTACCCGGCGACCTCGATCTCGCGATCATCCTCACCGGCCGCGCCGTCGACACGTTCGAAGAGGTGCTTCGGCGCAAGGCGAAGTTCGCGGTGATCTTCGCGGCCGGCTTCTCCGAGACCGGAGCCGAGGGCGAGAAGCTCGAAGCGCGCCTCGAGTCACTCGTGCAGTCGGGAGACGTTCGCCTGCTCGGGCCGAACACGAACCTCAACGCGTTCGAGGAGTTCCGCGACGATCTCGAGGGACCGTCGATCGCGCTGATCACCCAGTCGGGACACCAGGGCCGGCCCGTGTTCCAGGGCCAGGAGATCGGCATCCGGCTCACGCACTGGGCGCCGACCGGCAACGAGGTCGACCTCGAGTTCGCCGACTTCGCGCGCTACTTCGCGGATCAGCCCGAGGTCGGCGTGATCGCGTGCTACATCGAGGGCTTCAAGGACGGCCGCACGCTCATGCTCGCCGCCGACCACGCGGCCCGGCTGCGCAAGCCGATGGTGATGGTGAAGGTCGGCCGTACCGCCACCGGCCAGTCGATGGCCGCGTCGCACACCGGTCACCTCACCGGTTCCGACGCGGTCACCGAGCGCGGTGTTCCGTCAGTTCGGAGTGACGCGCGTCGACGGGCTCGACGATCTCCTCGAGGTGTCGGCGTCGTTCGCACGCACGATGCCGGAAGCGCTGCCGGCGTGGGCGAAGAAGCAGCGCCAGCCCAACGTGTGCGTGTACGCGATCTCGGGCGGTACCGGCGCGCACATGGCCGACATGATCGCGGCGGCCGGGCTCCAGGTTCCCGACCTCACGAAGAAATCGCAGCAGCAGCTCCACGACGGGCTCATCCCCGGCTACCTCCGCGTGTCGAACCCGGTCGACTGCGGTGGACCGCCGGTGGCCGACGCGCGCGGCCGCCAGATCCTCGACGTGATCCTCGCCGACGACAACGTCGACGTCGTCGTCATCCCGATCACCGGCGCGGTCGCAGCGTTCTCGGAACCGTTCACACGCGACATCATCGACGCCTCGCCAGTCCTCCAAGAAGCCGATCTTCGTCGTCTGGGGTGCGCCGGCCGGCACCGACGACACCTACTACAAGCGCCTGCTCGACGGCGGCCTGCCCGTGTTCCGCACGTTCGACAACTGCGTCGAAGCGGTGGTGGCGTACCAGGACTACTGGACGTTCGCGGCGCGGTACCGGTCGCCGTTCGACGACGTGCCCGCGAAGCCGTCGCCCGCCGCGAAGAAGGCTCGCGCCCTCCTCGACGGCCTCGAGTCGGGTGCCGCGCTCTCGGAGTGGCAGAGCAAGCAGCTCCTCAAGGCGTACGGCATCAAGTCGTCGAAGGACGAGCTCGTGAGCTCGGCCGCGGCCGCCGTGCGCGCCGCCAACGCGATCGGCTTCCCGGTCGTGATGAAGGTCGTGTCGCCCGACCTGCTGCACAAGAGCGACGCCGGTCTCGTCAAGGTCGGGATCGACTCCGCCAAGGAGGTCCGCGCCGCCTACGACGACCTGCTCGCCAAGGCCAAGCGCGCCAACCGCCGGGCCGACATCGAGGGTGTGCTCGTGTCCGAGATGGTGAGCGGCGGGGTCGAAACGCTCATCGGCGTCTCGCAGGACGAGCTGTTCGGCCCGGTGGTCACGATCGGGCTCGGCGGCATCTTCGTCGAGGTGTTCGGCGACGTGACGTTCCGCGTCCCCCCGTTCGACGAAAGCGAAGCCCGACGCGCGGTGCAGGAGCTCAAGGGTGCCCGCCTCCTCGAGGGCGTGCGCGGCCAGAAGCCGGCCGATGTCGATGCGCTCGTCGAAACGATCATGAACGTGCAGCGGCTGGCCATGGATCTCGCAGGTGACGTGCGCGAGCTCGACATCAACCCGTTGGTCGTGCGGCCACGCGGTGCCGTCGCGCTCGACGCACTCGTCGTCAAGCGATAGCTGACAGGCCACCCGCATGCCTGACCTGATCAACGACAAGACCGCGGTCGTCGGGATCGGACAGACCCCGTTCGGCAAGGGGCTGGCCGACACCGAGCTCTCGCTCGCGTGCCAGGCGATCGCGATGGCGCTCGAGGACGCCGGCATCGCGCCGGCCGAAGTCGACGGGCTGACTTCGTTCACGATGGAGCCCAACCGCGAGGTCGACGTCGCCCGTGCGGTCGGCCTGGGCGACATCACCTTCTTCGCGAGGTCGGGTTCGGAGGCGGTGCGGGGTGCGGTGTCGTCGGGCACGCCGCGATGGCCGTGGCGACCGGACAGTGCGAGGTCGCGGTCGCGTGGCGGGCCCGCAAGCGCGCCGACAAGGCGAGCCGGCCGTGGGCCCAGGCCGAAGCGCGCATCGCCGACAACTGGCAGTGGACCCGACCGTTCGGGATCATCCGCCCGGTCGACGAGATCGCGATGCTGACGCGTCGCTACATGCACGAACTACGGCGGGACACGCGATCACCTCGCCAATGTCGCACTGGCGTTCCGCAAGCACGCGGCCATGAACCCGGCGTCGACGATGGGTCACAAGCCGATGACGCGCGACGACTACATGAACGCGCGCTGGATCTCCGAGCCGCTCTGCCTGTTCGACAACTGTCTCGAGACCGACGGCGCGCTTGCGCGTCGTGATCACATCCGCGGCGCGGGCCGCGGACACGAAGCCGCCACCGGCGTGGATCCACGCGTTCGCGCAGGGGCTGCCGCAGCAGCACCAGACGATGACCAACTACTTCACCGACGATCCGCTGCGCGGGCCGGCGTGGACGGCTGCGCGCCGGCTGTGGGCCAATGCCGCGGTCGGGCCGGAGGATGTGAAGGTCGCGCAGCTCTACGACGCGTTCAGCCCGCTGGTGCCGCTGTCGCTCGAGGGCTACGGGTTCTGCGAACGCGGTGAGGGCGGGCCGTTCGGCGACGACGGCGGGATCGAGGGCCCCGACGGCCGCCTGCCGGTGAACACGAGTGGCGGCGGCATGTCGGAGGCGTACGTGCACGGTTTCAACCTCGTGCTCGAAGGCGTGCGCCAGATCCGGGGCACGTCGACCTGTCAGGTACCCGACGCCGATGTCTCTCTCGTGACGAGCGGCGAAGGCGTCCCCACGAGCGCGGTGCTGTTCACGAAGGAGCGTGCGTGATGGAGAGCACGTGGCTCCTGCCGGATGTCGACGAGCCGACTTCCGCGGCGTTCTGGGAAGGCACCGCGCGCGGTGAGCTGCTCGTGCAGGCGTGCGACGCGTGCGGGAAGTGGCGCATGCCGCCGCGGCCCATGTGCCCCGCGTGCCGTTCGACCGACGGCCAAGTGGGTCCCGACCAGCGGGCGCGGCAACGTGTGGTCGTTCATCGTGCCGCACCCGCCGCTGCTCCCCGCGTACGCCGAAGTCGCGCCGTACAACGCGATCATCGTCGAGCTCGAAGAGGATCCGACGATCCGCTTCGCCGGAAATCTCGTGGCGAGCGCCGAAGGCGAGATCAACGAGGTCGACCCGGCGACGATCGAGATCGGCGAGACCGTCCGCGTCGTGTTCACACGCAAGGAAGACGTCGTCCTCCCCCGCTGGGTGCGAGCGTGACGAGACGCCTACCCGCTCGTGCCGGGAGGCGTCGACGACTATCGGATCAAGGTCGGCAGCATGCTGTTGACGCTCGTCGACCCGCACCGCGGCTTCGAGGTCGCGTACAACCGCTGGTACGAGCGCGATCACTTCTACGCGGGCTGCATGATCGGCCCGTACTTGTTCGCCGGCAGCCGCTGGGTCGCGACGCGCGAGCTCAAGGACGCCCGATGGCCGATCGGCGAGGAGACGGTCGCGAAGCCGACCGACGCGGGCTCGTACGTCGCGATCTACTTCGTCGAGCGCGGCCATCACGGCGACCACTTCGACGATTGGGCGCGCACGCAGGTCAACGCCCTCTACGCCGACGGTCGTGGTTTCGCCGAACGCCGCCACGTCCACACCGTCCTCTTCGACCACCTCGGTGCGCAGTACCGCGACGAGGATCCGGTCCCGATCGAGCTCGCGCTCGACCACGGCTACGACGCGATCGTCCTCGTCTGGTTCGACGGCATCGACCGCGACGCCGCCGCGCTGCATCGTGAGCTCGCGGCGGGTCCACTGCCCGATCTGCTCGCCGGCTCCAACATCGAGATCGCGGGCTCGTGGACGCCGTCGGCCGGGGAGAACGAACCGCGCGACGTCCCCATGGACCTCGGCAGCAAGGCCGGCGGCCCCGAACGCCTGCTGCAGACGTGCTTCGTGCGGGGCAACGTCCGCGACGCACTCCCGCCCCTGCGCGTGTACACGGATGCCGTCGCCGCGGCCGGTCTGGCGACGCCGCGCCTCGCCGCGCCGTTCATCCGCACGCTCGTCGGCACGGACACCTACGTCGAGGACCTCTGGTAACTGCGCGAGACTTTGCGAATGGCGGGTGGCGGTGGCGATGCGCATCTGCGCCAGGGGATGTGGATGTCGAGGCGCTCCGACGCCGCGCCTCGGCGGTTCGGCCGCCGGACGTGGGCGTACCTGATCCTTGCGTTCCTTCCCCTCGTGCTCGTGTGCGGGGTCGCGTTCCTGGCCACGCGCTCGACGTGTCTGGCCGACTTCGACATCGCCGCGCTCCACGGTCGCGCTCGACGAGCGACGCCGGTTACGTGCGACGACCCACGTAGAGCAGGTGCTTCGCCATTCCCAACAGGCTCGGGTCCGTGGCGGTCTCGTAGACGACGCGCATCGCCGCGTCGAACGCGGCGGGAGCGGTGGAACGCAGATCGACGAACGTCGACTCCATACCGGACGCGAGCCCTTCGGAGGACGCGAACGCAAGCGTCGTGAGACCGAGGTCCTCGAACCACGGCACGACGATCTCGGGCGCGCGCCCCAAGCGTGGGTGAAGCGGCCGGGAACGTCGTTCGAGAAGAGCCCACCTTCGAGGAGGTCGCGCATGAACGCTGCGTCAGTGAGATGGTGACGCTCGTCGGGAACCGACGCGGTACGCCGCACGAATCCGAATACCGGCATGAGCGCGAAGAACAGCACGCCACCCGGTCGCACGACTCGCTGTGCCTCCATCACGACGAGCGCGCGATCCGCTTCGTCGGGAAGGTGGTAGAGGGGGCCGAGGACGAGGGCGGCGTCGAACGACTCGTCATTCCATCGAGACAGGTTTCGCGCGTCGACCTGCACGATCTCCTCGACGAGCGGTGAAGACAGGCGCCTCGTCGCGATGTCGAGCTGCTCGGGCGACAGGTCCGCAAGGACAACCTGATGACCGCGGCCGGCGAGCCACTCGGTGTAGCGCCCGGGCCCGCCGCCGAGATCGAGCACTCGCCCGTCGGCGGGGAGGAAACGCTCGAGGAAGTGGGTGTTGACGAGGAACTCGATGACGCCTTCGGCGCGGTCGAGGCGATCCCATTCGCGTTCACCGAACGACGCGTAGTAACCGCGCACCTGGTCTTCGCTCATGTACCCAGCGTGCCCTGATCGAGCACCTGCGGCCAGCGCGTCCCTTGCGCACGCGTGGGCCGCAAGCTCAAATGGCGCGATGGCAAAACCCGTGTTCGATCAGGTGAATCTCGTCGTCGGCGACATGGAGGCGTCGGTCGCGTTCTACCGGCGGCTGGGCGTCGACGTTCCCGACACCGATCCCACGTGGCAGGCGCATCACCGTTCGCTCGCGCAGGATGGCGACGTCGATTTCGATCTCGACAGCGTGACGTTCACCTCGCAGTGGAACGAGGGCGCGAGCGGGAACGCCGGCGCCGTGATCGGCTTCAAGCTGGAGTCGCGTGAAGCGGTGGACACCACCTACGCCGATCTGACCGGTGCGGGCTATCGGGGTCAGCAGCCGCCGTACGACGCGTTCTGGGGCGCGCGCTACGCGCTGGTCGAGGATCCGGACGGCAACGCGGTCGGCCTGATGAGCCCGGTGGACCCCGGCCGTCGCACCCGGCCACAGGATCCGCCCACCGAATGAGCGCGCTGGCCGAAGCCGCGCGGAACGCTCCCGACGATCCCGGGATCTACTGCCTCCTCGGCACCGACCGCGAGCTGCTCTACGCCGGCATGGCGACCAACCTGCACAAGCGTCTCGCGCAGCACGCGCACGCGAAGCCGGGGCGGAGTGCACGTCTGGATCACCTGTACGCGTCCGTGCACGACGTCCGCTGGGTTGCGACGGACGACGACGATGCTGCCGCGAGCTTGGAGGCCGATGTCATCGTCGCGCTGCGGCCGCGCTTCAATGCCGCGATCTCGCTCGACGGGCGTTGGAACTTCGTCGTCGTCGAACCGGGACCGCGCGACAACACCCGGTTCCGACTGACGTGCGACGTCGACAGCGTCGTTCACAGTGTCGGGGGCCGCGCCTACGGGTGCTTCCCCCATCTCGGGCGCGGTGTCGCGTCACGTCCCGCAATCGCGTGCAGCGACGGGTATACGGCGTTGCTCCGTCTCCTCTGGGTCGCTTCGAGCTCGACGGGTGGGCACTACCCGACCCGCGTCACGCGCAGCGCGCCCGATCTCTTCGATGTTGTGGTCGCGCCGAGCCTCGATGCCCCGTTGCGCGCGTTCCTGTCGGGAACGGCTCCGCGTCTGGTGGACGATCTCGCCGCGTTCGAGCTTCCCGCCGGGACCGAGCATCTCGCGCCCGGAATCGCACGTGACCGCGTGAGCGCACGCGGCTTCTACGAGGTCGGGCCGCGCGCGCTCCGGCGTCTCCGGCTCCGGCACGGTGAGCCGAACGGACCGGTGTCGCGGAACAGGATCGAGGCGCTGGTCTTTGCCGACCTGTGCGCCGCCATCGGCGACTTTGCCGCCCCCCGGCCCGTCGACCCGGCCGATCGACACCTCGGCCGGCGGGCTCATCCGTGGGCGCGCGCCTGAGTGGTTCACAGGAAACACCCAGTTCGTTCACGAATACCTCCCGGAAATCTTCGGCACCATGGAACGAACACCCCGCCGGGAGGAACTGCATGCCGACGAACAACGCACGAGACCTCGGATCCGAGCTGATCGAGGACCACGACCGAGGGTTGGCGTTCGATCTCCGTTCGCTCTTGCATCGGCCCTCGTTCATCGAGCCGGCCTCGTCCATTGATCGGCCCTCGTTGATCGGCCCTCGTTTGATCGACGGCGCGCGCTCAAGCTCTTCGGCGGCGCTGCCCTCGTGGCGGTCGCGGCCGCGTGCGGCTCCGACGACTCGTCCAACGCCGGTGACAGCTCGTCGTCCACATCGGGCTCGAGCTCAACGTCCACTTCGGGGTCGGCATCTTCGTCGACGTCTTCGTCGGCGACGACGAGCACGTCCGGGACCCCGACGAGCGCGATCCCGGAAGAGACCGCAGGACCCTTCCCCGGTGACGGCTCCAACGGGCCGAACGCACTGGCCGAGAGCGGCGTCGTGCGTTCCGACATCCGCTCCAGTTTCGGGTCCGCCAGTGGGACTGCAGAAGGCATTCCCGCCACCGTGAACCTGCGGGTTCTCGACGCCGGGACCGGTGGTGCGCTTCCCGGCGCTGCCGTGTACCTCTGGCACTGCGACCGCGATGGGCTCTACTCGATGTACTCCGACGGCGTCACCGATCAGAACTACCTGCGTGGTGTGCAGGCCGCGGGCGATGACGGCACCCTGACCTTCACCACCATCTTTCCTGCCGCATACAGCGGCCGGTGGCCGCACATGCATTTCGAGGTCTATTCCAGCGTCGACGACGCGACGGCGTCGGGATCCCTGCTCGCGACCTCGCAGCTCGCGCTGCCCGAGGATGTATGCGACGAGGCCTACGCGACGAGCGGGTACGAGCAGAGCGTTCGCAACATGTCGAGCCTCTCGATCGACACCGACGGGATCTTCCGCGACGGCTACTCGCAACAGCTCGCCACCGTCTCGGGCAGCGCGACCGCCGGCTACACCTTGACCTTGGACGTGCCCGTGTAGTCAGGCGAGAGCCTGGCCGAACTGTTCGACCACGCCGGTGAGGTCACTGCCGAGCGCACGCATCATCGGCTGCACCGCGTCGAGACCGGCGCGGTGCAGCAGATCCTTTTCGTTCAGGTACCACTCGCCTCGCTCGCAGAGCCGAGCGTTGGCTTCGGCGAGCGCGGCGACCGCGAGGTTCCCACCGCAGGCAACGGCGTCGTCACGCTGCGCGTGGGCCTCGGCGAACTTCAACCCGCCGACGACGAGACGCCGCCACCACGCCGGTGCGGTCTGTCGCAACGCGTCCGGGAACGGCGGGCGCGGCAACGTACCCACGAGGTGCCGGTTGAGCGCGAGCTCGGCCGCGTAGCTGTAGGTCGGCGCACCGGCGATGTACCCGACCTCGCGGAACACCTGGAACCTGCCCTGCTCCGCGTCGGCCGTCCACCCTTCGACGGTGTCGAGGTCGCGGTAGACGAGATCGACCCGAGCTCCGTCGACGATGAGCCACGCTCCCCCGTTCGGGATCCGACCCCACTCATGGGGCGCGAACACCCGACCGTCGAAGCCGAGTGCGCGCACGTCCGATGGATCGATCGTCCCGCGGTAGTAGAGGCCGAAGTCCCAGTCGGAGTGCGGACGTTCGGTGCCGGTCGCGCGTGACCCGCCCAGCGTCACGACCTCGACGCCGGGGATCTCCGCCAGCCGCGCCGCGAGATGCTCCATCAGCTGCGGTAGCGGCGCATGTCGATCTGCCACTCGTAGCCGGCACTCGTCCAGAATGCGGTCGCGTGGTCGTGCTCGCCGGCGACCAAGGCGGTGATGCGCCGGCAACCGACGGTCCGCAGCCGCGCTTCGCCGGCGCGTGCGAGTGCCGTTGCGACACCCTTGCGGCGGAACGCCGTGAGCACGGCGAGCCGGTACATGTTGCCGCGCCATCCGTCCCATGCCGCGATCAGCGAACCGACGATGCAACCGTCGATCTCGGCCAGCAGCAGGGCTTCGGGATCGTGCGCGAGCAGCGCTTCGATCGCGGCGATGTCGTCGGTCGCGCCCGGTATGGCGTCGGCCGCGTTCCAGAGGTCGAGCACCGCCGCGCCGTCACCGGCACGCGCCGCGTGGATCACCATCGCGCGGATCACCATCGCGCGATCTCGGCGAGCGCAGCGCATCGCGTGTCGCGGATGTCGCGGTCGCCATCGATCGGACGCTATCCACTCGAAGCGGCCACGCCGCCGAGGCGATCGCCACTCGAGCCGCCGAAGCGATCGGAGGCGCGAAGCGGCCCCGGTCCGAAGACCGGGGCCGAAGTTCGCTGCCGGCAACGGCCGGGGGGACCGGCCGGCAGATCGCAGACCCCCGGGGGGAGGGGCTGCGACGGACCTCGCGGAGGAGGTCAGGCCGCCTGTTCGGTGCGACCCTCTTCGTCTGAACGCAAACGGTCGAGGGTTCGTTCCCAACGGATGCGGTCGACGAGCCACGAAATCGCGTCCCGGCGGGTGTCCGTCAGGCTGGTGACCACGGTGTTGAATGCACGATCCATGTGAGTTCCTTTGTCGCCCTGAGAAGTTGCACCTTGCCAGAGCGGTTGCTCCGCAGCTCGCACTGTGAGAGTGTGGTTTACGGAGCGTTCACTCTGGTGAGTGAAGACTGTAAGTATCTACTCTCAGTGTTAACGCTGTCAAATCGAAGGTATTCCCGGCCGGGGGGCCCGCCGTGGCGCCGTGTTGGAAGATCGACGAGCTGGCCCAGCGGGGCAAAGTGACGGTCGACACCATCCGCTACTACGCCCGGGAGAAGCTCTTACCGCCGCCGGTGCGCTCGGGACGCCACAAGCTGTACGGGCCCGAGCATCTCGATCGGCTGGGCTGGATCCGCAAGCTCCAGGCCGAGCGGTTCTCGCTCGCCGCCATCCGGGCCGTCCTCGACGCCGACCGGCCCGGCATCGAGCACCTGTTCACCCGGGGTGCGGGCCGGGAGCTCTCGGTGGACGACCTCGTTTCCGAGTCCGGCGTGAGTCGCGAGACGGTCGACGCCCTGCGCCGGGTCGGGCTGATCCCCGAGCCGGCCGAGTTCGGGCGCGAGTCCTACGACGAGAACGACCTGGAGATGTTGCGGGCGGTGGCCGAGCTCCAGGCCGTCGGGATGACCGAGCGAATCCTCGTCGAGCTGGGCGCGATCTACGTCCGCCATTTCCGGGCGTTGCAGGTCGACGTGCACGACATGCTCGCGGGCAAGTCCGGCGGCGACTGGGATGCCGACGAGCTCGTCGCGGTCCAGCGCACCCTCACCGCGAACACGTCACGCATGATGTCGGCGACCGACCAGGTGTTGAACTACGTGCACCAGCGCACGATCCAACGGCTGGCGCTCGAGGCGCTGCGCACCGTCCGAGGAGACGAGGACCGGCGTCGGCGGCATCCCGGATCGAGGAGTGACCGCGTGATGCAACGGCTCCTCGACGGACTGCAAGTGCTCGATCTCGGTCATGACCCGGCGGCACGGGCGGCGCGCATCCTCGGCGATCTCGGCGCTGCGGTCGTGCGAGTCGTCCCTCCGAGCGGCGATCCCCTCGGCGGCAACGTCGCGCGGGCCTGGAACGCAGGCAAGGACGTGCGCGCGCTGGAGGCCGGGCGACAACGAGCTGCGGGAGCTGCTGGCCGCGGCCGACGTCGTCTTCGACACGCCGGGCTTCGCCGGGCTGCATGCGCTCGACCCGTCGGCGGCGCCCAATGCCGTCTGGGTGCGCATCACGCCGTTCGGTGCGAAGCGGTCCGCGGTCGGGCTGGCGTGCGACCGATCTCGGCGTGATGGCCGCCTCCTCCAACATGTACGCCACCGGGGATCCCGACCGCCCGCCGGTCCGGTGCACCGAACCGACTGCGTACGCGCACACCGGGCCCGAGGCCGCCTTCGCCGCGCTCACCGCGCGGTGGACCGAGCGGCCGCAGTCCGTCGACGTGTCGATGCAGGAAGTCGTGCTCGTCGCCAACATGACGACGCCGACGCGCTTCCCGCAGACGGGCTTCCGCGGTACTCGCCGCGGCGCGAACATCGGCCGCACCCGTGAGATCTGGCCGACGAAAGACGGCTTCGTCTCCTTCGGCCTGCGCGGCGGCAAAGCGCGCGTGCCGAGCCTCGAGCTCCTTTCCGAGCTCACCGGCGCCGAGGTGCTCACGGCGCGTGACTGGAGCGAATACAACCAGAACACCGTCACCGACGACGAGATCCGCGCCATCGAGGAGCCCATCGCCGAGTACTTCGCGTCGCACACGATGCAGGAGCTGTACGACATCGCGTGCGAGACGAACCTGATGCTGGCGCCCGCGAACTCACCACGCGAGATCTACGCGTCCGCGCAGCTCGCGGCGCGCGACTTCTTCGGCCCGGTCGACGGGGTCGAGCGGTTCCCACGTTCGTTCGTCGTCGTCCGGTCGGCCGACGGCGAGGCCGCACCCGCTCGCCCCCAACCGGCGCCGTTTGTGGCGGAGCGTGCCCCGCAGGGGCCGCAAACGTTCGAACCGAGTGGGAAACCGTGGGCGGGCGTCAACATCCTCGAGTTCGGGTCGGGCGCGGCGGGGCCGATCGCGACGCGCTACTTCGTCGAGCAGGGCGCGACCGTGCTGCGGGTGGAGTCGAAGTCGCGGCCCGACTTCCTGCGCGTGTACGCACTCGGACCGAACAATCCGCACGGGCTCGAAGGCGCGGTGATGTACGACGGGCTCAACGTCGGCAAGCGGAACGTCACCCTGAACCTGAAGCATCCCGATTCGGTCGCGCTCGTGCGACGCCTCGTCGTGGAATGGGCCGACGCCGTCGCCGAGAACTTTGCGCCGCGCGCCATGCGCGGCTTCGGGCTCGACTACGACGCGCTCGCGCAGATCAAGCCCGACCTCGTGATGGTCAGTGCGTGCCTGAACGGCCAGACCGGTCCGCACCGCGACTACCCCGGCTTCGGCGGGCAGGGTTCTGCGCTCGCGGGCTACAACGCGCTCACGGGTTGGGCCGACCGGGAGCCCGTCGGGCCGAACGGCACGATCACCGACTCGCTCGCACCGAGATTCGTCGCAACCGCCCTCGCGGCCGGGCTGCTCTACCGGCGCCGCACCGGGCGGGGTGTGTACCTCGACGTGTCGCAGGTGGAAACCGCGATCTACAGCCTCGCCCCGTGGCTCCTCGACTACGAGGTCGACGGCATCGTGCGGCTGCGGACCGGGAACCGTCACACCGGATCGGTGCCGCACGGTGCGTTCCCTTGTATCGAAGAGAACGGCATCGACGGGGACGGCGTGGGCGACCGTTGGGTTGCCATCGCGTGTCACGACGATGCCGACTGGGCCGCGCTCGCGGGAGCGATGGGCGTCGACGACGCATCGCTCGCGACGACCGCGGCGCGAGCCGCACGCGAGGACGAGGTCGAGACGCTCGTGGCCGCGTGGACCCGACCGCGAACGCGCGACGAGGTCGCGACCACATTGCAGGCCGCGGGTGTCGAAGCGGTTCCGGTCGAGGACTTCGGCGACCTCCACGACGACCCGCAACTCGCGGCACCGCGAGCACTTCGAGACGCTCGAGCACCCGTTCCTCGGTGTCGGCGCGTACGAGCGGAACGGCTTCCGGCTCTCGCACGCCTCCGCGGGCTATGACCGCGCCGGCCCGACGCTCGGGCAGGACACCGACTGGGTGCTCGCCGAGATCCTCGGGCTCGACGACTCGACCGTCGCCGCGCTCAGGGAACGCGGGGCGGTCGAGTAGTCGCTCGCTTCGCTTCGCTTCGTTCGGCTGGCGGCGGGCGCCGCGGCGTCAGCCCCAGCGCAGTCCTTGGTCGGGATCGATACCGAGCGTCAGCTTGCCGACGACCTCGTGCGTCGTCGCGCGGTTGCCGGGGTGGATGCGGCCGAGACGCGCGTCACGGAACAGCATCTGCATCCGGTCACGCGTGAAGATGCCGCTGCCGCCCGTGAGATCCATCGCGCTGTCGACCACCTTCCAGGACTCCGTCACTGCGAAGTACTTCGCCGACAGGATCTTCACCGGCCATTCGTGACCGTGCTCGACGCCGTTCGCCCAGTCCGACTGGACCGAGCGCAACAGACCGTTGACCGCCTCGAGCGAGATCCGCATCGCGGCGATGTCGTGCTGCACCTCGGGGTGGTACGCCATCGAGCGCGTGAGCCCGATCGAGGTCTTCTTGTGCGAGCGCTGCACCGTGATGTCGAGCGCGCGCTGCGCGATCGCGGTGTAGACGTTGGCGAAGCCCAAGAGGCCCCACGCGAACAAGGAGACATGGAAGGGGCCGGCACCCGCGAAACCGGTGGGGCACACGAGCGGGATGTATTCGTCCGGAACGAAGACGCCTTCGAGGAGCGTGTCGTGGCTCGTCGTGGCCCGCATGCCGAAGGTGTCCCACGTCTCCTCGATGCGGTAGCCCTTCGCGTCGCGCGGCACGAACGCGTGCACGACCTTCGCACCGGTCGGGTCGTCACTGTCCATCGCGTGGATCCCGAGCCAGTCCCAGACCGGCGACAGGCTGCCGAAGATCTTGTGACCGTTGAATGCATATCCGCCGTCGCCGCGCACCGCGGCCGTCGTCGAGAGGAACAAGCCGAGGTCGTTGCCCGACTCGCCGTGGCCGGCCGCGAACACGTCGCCGCGGCCTGCGGCCTCGAGCACCCACTGCATGGACGTGTCGCCCGACCGGTACAGGTCGGCGGCCATGCCGGTCCAGTAGAGGTGCATGTTGGTGGCAACCGCCGTCGCGGGCGCGACGTAGGCGAGGCGACGCTGGAAGGCCATGACCTCGTCGAGGTTCAGGCCCGATCCTCCGAACTCGACCGGTACCGCGACCTTCAGGTACCCCGAGGCCCGCAATTCCTCGAAGTCCTCGTAGAAGAAGCGGTTCTCGCGGTCGTACTCGGGCGCCCGCTCGTCGAAGCGGGCGAGCATCTCGTCCGTGAGTACGTCCTGACGCCGCTCAGTGGGCTTGGCGTCGATGGCAGTCATGGCTACTCCTGAGTCAGGGCGCGCACCGGCGCCGGTCTGCTCAGGATCCGCCCGGGGCGCCGTGGCCGCATCGGGCGTTTGCCTTCAGTTGGGTCTTAGTGACGTTCGGCCGACCTCGTTGCTCAGTCGGTCTCGTCGCCGTAGATCCCCCACGGGCCGCGGACCTCGTACGTCGCTCCCGGATTCCGCTGCGAGCTGAAGTAGAGGCGTCCGCCCGCACGGGTCGAACGCCGGCCCCGCGATCTCGGATCCCGTGACACCGTCGAGTTGCACGACCGGGAAGGTCCGCCCGTCGCTGCGGACGAGGACGATCTGCATGTCGCCGCCGTCCTCGGCGACGTACACCGTGCCGGATTTCGAGGTCTCGGCGTTGTCGACGCCGGTGAGCACTCCGTTCGCGGTGCATGGTCGTCGTCGTAGATGATCGTGAGCGTGTTGGCGGACGGGTCGTAGCGCCACACGCGGCCGTCGCCCTTGGTGGTGAACACGAGCCGGCCCTTGCTGATCGCGGCTCCCTCACCGCCGTCGAAGCGCTTGGTGTTCGCGACCTGATCGCGCGTCGCGACCGGGTCGCCGTCGGGATCCGGAACCACGGCCCACCCGAGCACCCCGGCCGTCTCCGTGAGCACTTGCAGTTCTCCGCTCGAGAGGTCGCCCCACACCGTCGGGACGAACCGGTAGAGCGCGCCCTCCGGGTTGTCCTCGGTGAGGTACACGCACTGCTGCACGGCGTCGGCGGCCGCCGCTTCGTGCTGGAACGTGCCCATCCGCGGGCCGTACCTGCGCGGGTTGCACGCCGATCGGGTCACACTCCCAGACCTGTCCTCGTGGGTACTCCTCACAGCTCAACCACGTTCCCCACGGCGTCGCGCCGCCCGCGCAGTTGATGTTCGTCCCGGACAGGCACGCTCCGGCCCCGACGATCGTGCCCTGTTGGTCGAAGCGCACGAACCCCGCCCCGCCCGGGATGCTCTCGCTGTTGCTCACGTAGGACCATCCGCCGTCGGCCAGCGGGAAGCAGGCGCCGCCGTCGGGGTTGAGAGTGCCACATGTAGCTCGTTCCCGGAACGGTCACCCCGCTGGTCGCGATCCGGCGCGACGTGAATCCCTTCGGGAGCCGCAGTCCGTTGGCATCCGGTGGCTTGCAACGGAAGCGGATCGCACGCGGTGAGGAAGGTCGCACCGGCGCCAACCGTTGCGAGCACCACCGCACCCCGACCCGCGTAGGCCAAGAAATCCCGTCGCGACACTGCAGCCACTGCGTCCCCCGAACGTCGTCGTCGTGAGGCGACATGTTGGCACGTAGCTCCGGCTCCCGCGGCCGTACCGGCTCACGCCGGCGATCTTCGGTACGGTCCGCGTCCTTGGACCTGCGCTTCACCCCCGCACAGGACTGCTTCCGCGCCGACGCCCGCGCCTGGCTGCGGGACCGGCTCGACGGTCGGTTCGGCGAGGTGCGCGGGCGCGGTGGCCCGGGTGACGAACACGAGTTGTTCGACGAACGGTGGGAATGGGAGCAGGAGCTCGGGCGCGACGGCTGGATCGGGCTGGGCTGGCCCGCCGAGTTCGGCGGGCGCGGCGTGACGCTGGTCGAGCAGGTGATCTTCTTCGAGGAGTACGCGCGTGCCGGTGGGCCCGGTCGGGTCGGCATCGTGGGCGAGGGTCTGCTCGGACCGACGCTCGTGCACTTCGGCCGCGACGACCAGAAACAGCGTTTCCTGCCCGGGATCCTGCGCGGCACCGAGATCTGGTGCCAGGGTTACTCGGAACCGAACGCCGGCTCCGACCTCGCGAACGTACAGACACGCGCCGTTCGTGACGGCGACGAGTGGGTCGTGCACGGGCAGAAGGTCTGGACGTCGCTCGCGCACTGGGCGCAGTGGATCTTCGTGCTGTGCCGTACCAACCGCGACGCGCCGAAGCACAAGGGCCTCTCCTACCTCCTGATGCCAATGGACCAGGACGGCATCGAGATCCGCCCGATCGTGCAGCTCACCGGCCACAGCGAGTTCAACGAGACGTTCTTCGACGGCGCTCGCACCTCCGCCGACAACATCGTCGGCGAGGTCGACGGCGGCTGGCGCGTCGCGATGGGCACGCTCGCGTTCGAGCGCGGCGCGTCGACGCTCGGCCAGCAGCTCAGCTTCGAGAGCGAACTGCGCGACGTCACCGAGCTGGCGCGGACGACCGGCATCGGTTCGGATCCGGTCGTGCGCCAGCGGCTCGCCGACGCGTGGATCACGTTGCGGATCATGCGATATCACGCGCTGCGCACGCTGCCGTTGATGGAGTCGGGAACGATCAGCGCCGCCACTTCGATCCACAAGCTGTTCTGGGCGAACTTCCATCGAGCGCTCGGTGAGCTCGCGGTCGACGTGTTGGGAGCGCGAGGCATCGCAGCCGCCAACGATGAAACGGAAGCGCTGAGCGCCCGGCTCCAGCGCCTCTTCCTCTACTCGCGCGCCGACACCATCTACGGCGGCTCGAACGAGATCCAGAAGAACGTGATCGGTGAGCAGGCGCTCGGACTACCGAGGGAACCACGATGACCGCGACTCCTCCGTATCCGCCGGGCCGGGGCCTCCTTGCGGGCAAGACGGTGCTGATCACCGCGGCGGCCGGCACCGGCATCGGGTTCGCAACCGCGAAGCGCTGCGTGGAAGAAGGCGCGCAGGTCGTGATCACCGATGTCCACGAACGCCGCCTGCGCGAGTCGGCCGAGGAGCTCGGCGTGCTCGGCATCGTCGCGAACGTGACGTCGGAAGTCGACGTGCAGCGCTGCTTCACCGAGTCGGTCGAAGCGCTCGGACGCGTCGACGTGCTCGTGAACAACGCCGGTCTCGGCGGCACCGCCGCGCTCGCCGAGATGACGGACGAGCAGTGGTCGAGCGTGCTCGACGTGACACTGAACGGGACGATGCGCATGACGCGCGCCGCGCTGGCGCACATGTATCCGCGCGGTGCGGGCGTGATCGTGAACAACGCGTCGGTGGTCGGCTGGCGCGCGCAAGAGGGGCAGTCGCACTACGCCGCGGCCAAGGCGGGCGTGATGGCGCTCACCCGGTGCGTCGCCCTCGAAGCCGCGCACCACAACGTGCGTGTCAACGCGGTCGCGCCGTCGCTTGCGATGCACCCGCACCTGGCCAAGGTCACGACCGACGAGCTGCTCGAGTCGCTCACCACGCGCGAGGCGTTCGGACGTGCGGCCGAGCCGTGGGAAGTCGCCAACGTGATCGTCTTCCTCGCCGGCGACCTCTCCTCCTACATGACCGGCGAGATCGTCTCCGTCAGCAGCCAGCACCCGTAACGGCGGCCAGCTCTGCCGCTACCAGCGAGTCCGCTAACTCCTCGCGAGCGAAAACGTCTCGTCACCGAGTCCAGGCGGATGAGCGGATCGGCGTGACGGTGCAGTCGGATCCAACCCGCTCGACGACGCCGCTTTCGACACCGCGCGTCGCAACCGGACACTCACGCCCGAGGCGCGCTCGCGCCGCGTGCAGAACTCCGCCGCGTTCATCGATGCGGGCCGGCACACGCTCGCGAGTTCTCGACGCTGACAGGATCAGTGTGACGGACTTCCGGCCCGATGCGATCTTGCAGGTGCTCGCGCGCCATCGGGTCGACTACGTCCTCATCGGTGGGCTCGCCGCCGCGCTGCACGGCTCCGATCTCGCGACGTTCGACGTCGACATCACACCCGCATCGGGCGCCGAGAACCTGCGCCGGCTGAGCAACGCGCTCGACGAACTGCACGCGCGCGTCCGCACCGAATCGGACCCGGAAGGTGTGCCGTTCGCGCACGACGGCGAATCGCTCACCCGCGCCGCGATGTGGAACCTAACCACCGATCACGGCGACCTCGACATCACGTTCACACCCGCCGGAACCTCGGGCTACCCCGATCTGCAGCGCGACGCCGTTCGCATCGAGATCGCCGGCACTCCGGTGACGGTTGCCGCGCTGGCCGATGTCGTGCGTTCGAAACAGGCGGCCGGTCGACCGAAGGATCTCCTCGCGCTGCCGGTGCTGCGCCGGCTCCTCGAGGAGGACGGCGAGCGCTGAGCGCTACGAGCCGCTCGGTGTTCTGCGCGGCCGCCATGTAGGCGGGCAGCTCGCCGCCCCCGTGGACCACCACGTTGGCGCCGTTCACGTAGCGGGCGAGCGGCGAGGCGAGGAACACGCAGACGTCGGCGACGTCCGAGGGATCGGCCATGCGGCCGAGCGGCACGGTCGCGCCGACCGCGGCGATCCCGGCATCGTCGCCGTAGAAGAGGTGCGCCTGCTCGGTGACGACGAGCCCGACGGTCACCGCGTTCACGCGCACCTTGGGCGCCCACTCGACCGCGAGCGTCTGGGTCAGGTTGAGCAGCCCGGCCTTGGCCGCGCCGTAGGCGGCCGACTCGGGCGAAGGGCGGATGCCACTGACGCTGGCGATGTTGACGATCGCACCGCCCGACTCCTGCTGCTGCATGACACCGTTGGCGCGCTGCGCGCACAGCAGCGGCGCGGTGAGGTTCAACGCGATGATCCCGGCGCTGAAGCGCGGCGAGGCGGTCGCGGTGTCGGCCGGCGGCGAACCACCCGCGTTGTTGATCAGCACGTCGAGCCGAGCGTGACGGGCGATGATCTCGTCGATCAGCGCGGCGACGCTGTCGGCGTCGCGCACGTCCGCGGCCACGAACTCGACGCCCGGCGCGAGCGACTCGGGCTCGTTCCGTCCGCACACGACCACGCGCGCATCGTCGGACGCGAACCGTTCGGCGATGCCGCGTCCGATCCCCCGGCTGCCTCCGGTCACGAGCACGACCTGACCGGCGAAGTCGAACGCGGTCACGGCTGGATGCGGTTGATGTCGCGCGGGAAGATCGTCGTCTCCCGGATGTTCGCCGCCTCGACGAGCCGCGCCATCCAGCGCTCCCACCCGATCGCGAAACCGCCGTGCGGCGGCATGCCGAACTTGAACGCTTCGAGGTACGACGCGTACGGCTCGAGGCTCTGCCCCGCCCCTTCGAGCACTGCGACGTAGTCCTCGTAACGGTGCAGCCGCTGGCCGCCGGTGACCAACTCGAGGCCGCGAAAGATCAGATCGAAGCTGTTCGAGTACTCCGGCCGCTCGGGGTTCGGGTGCGTGTAGAACGGCCGCTTCGACATCGGGTAGCCGACGACGAACACGAAGTCGGATCCGTGCTCGCGCATCGCCCATTCCCCGAGGAAGCGTTCGTGCGCGGGTGCGAGGTCCGGCTCGCCCACGACCCCCTTCTCCCCCGTCTCGCGTTCGATGAGCTCCTGCGCTTCGACGAAGTCGAGGTGCGGGATCGTGGCCGGCACCTCGGGGAGCTTCAGCTCGAGCAGCTCGAGCTCCCCTGCCCCCTGTTCCTGCATCGAACCGACCATGCCCGCGATGACGTCGCGCAGCACGGCCATGACACTGAAGTGGTCGTCGATGAAGCCGAGCTCGACGTCGAGCGACACGTACTCGGCGAGGTGGCGCACGGTGTCGTGCGGTTCGGCGCGGAACACCGGGCCGATCTCGTAGACGCGCTCGAACACGCCGACCATCATCTGCTTGTAGAACTGCGGGCTCTGCGCGAGGTACCCCGGCCGGCCGAAGTAGTCGATGCGGAACACGTTGGCGCCGGTCTCGGTCGCCGACGCGACGATCTTCGGGGTCTGGATCTCGACGAAGCCCGCCGCGTCGAGCGTCGCCCGCATTCCCGCGAGCGAGAGCGCGCCCAGCCGGAACACCGCGCGCCGCTTCGGGTGTCGCAGCGCGATCGCGCCGTGATCGAGCTGGTACGGCAACTGCTCCTTCAGCTCGGGCACCCGGAGGTTCACCGGGGGCGGCTCCGGTGAGGCGTTGCGCAGGCGGAAGCTCGGGTCGACGAGCTCGACGCCCCCGGGCGCCTGCGGGTTGAGCTTGGGCGTGCCCTCCACCTCGAACACCGTCTCGTCCAGCCAGGACGCGGCTTCGGCGCGTTGATCGGGATCACTGACGACGATCTGGCACACACCCTGGCCGTCCCGGAGGATCACGAAGTCGACGCGCGACAGCGCACGGTGGTTGAGCAGCCAGCCCTGGAGTTGGACCCGCTCGCCGACGTGCTCGGACAGCTCGGTGGACCAGACGCGCATCCCGTTTTCTCCCACCCGCTCCCTCACACGATCGGCCTTCGGCTGCGGGTGTTCGGTCCGCGTCCCACCCGGCCACGCTATCGCCCTCGTTCGCCCGCTCTCCGGCCCGAGTCCTACGATCTGACGCCCCGTCAGAAGCCTGCGCGCCCACGAGGAGCCACGCGTTGCCTGTTCCCGACAAACGCGTCACCCTCGACGACATCGTCGGCGAGGTTCGCGACGGCATGACCGTCGGCATCGGAGGATGGGGATCGCGGCGCAAGCCGATGGCCCTCGTGCGCGCGCTGTGCCGCTCGGATGTGAAGGACCTGACGGTCGTCTCGTACGGCGGCCCCGACGTCGGTCTCCTCTGCGGCGCGGGCAAGGTGAAGCACGTGGTGTACGCGTTCGTGTCGCTCGACTCGATCCCGCTCGAACCGCACTTCCGCAATGCCCGGCAGTCGGGCGCGGTGAGCACGACCGAGCTCGACGAGGGCATGTTCCTCCTCGGGTTGCAGGCCGCGGCGTGGCGAGTTCCGTTCCTCCCGACTCGGGTCGGGCTCGGTTCCGACGTCATGCGCGTCAACGAGCACCTGCGAACCGTGACCTCCCCCTACGACGACGGCGAGGAGCTCGTCGCGATGCCGGCGTTGACCCTCGACGTCGCGCTGGTGCACATGCACCGCGGCGACCAGGGCGGCAACGGTCAGTACCTGAACGTGGACCCGTACTTCGACGACCTCATGTGCATGGCTGCGCAACGCCGGTTCATGGCGGTGGAGCGCATCGTCGAGACCGACGCCTTCCTGAACGAGGGCCCGCCGCAGTCGCTGCGGATCAACCGCTTGATGACCGACGGCGTGATCGAGACGCCGCACGGCGCGCACTTCACCGAGTGCGTCCCCGACTACCCGCGCGACGAAGCGTTCCAGAAGGCGTACACCGCCAGCGCCAAGAGCGACGACGCCTGGCACGACTTCCGTGCCCGCTACGTCGACGTCACCGAGGCCGAGTACCAACAGGCAGTTGCAAGATGACTCGGGATGGCGCACCGACGCGGGCCGAGGTGTGCGCGGTCGCGCTGGCCGATTGCTTCCGCGACGACGGCGAGATCCTGGCCAACCCGATCGGGACACTGCCGATGATCGGCGGTCGATTGGCCAAGGCGACATTCGGGCCGCAGCTCGTGATGACCGACGGTGAGGCGCTGCTCGTCGAGAACATCATGCCCGTGGGCGTCGACGCGCCCGAGAAGACGGTCGGCGCGTGGAACCCGTACCGCGCCATGTTCGACATGGTGTGGTCGGGCCGCCGTCACGTCGTCATGGGCGCGAGTCAGCTCGACCGCCACGGCAACCACAACTTCGCGTTCATCGGTTCGCACGAGCAGCCGCGCACCCAGCTGCTCGGTATGCGCGGCGCGCCCGGCAACACGATCAACGACCGGACGTCGTACTGGGTCCCGGCCCACACGAGCCGGGTCTTCGTGCCGGCGGTCGACGTCGTCAGCGGCGTCGGCTACGACCGCGCCGCAGAGCTGGGCGAGGCGGGGCGCTTCCACGACATCGTGCGAGTGGTCACGAACCTTGCCGTCCTCGACTTCGACACGCCGGACCACCGGATGCGCTTGCGTTCGCTGCACCCCGGTGTCACCGTCGACGAAGTGGTCGCGGCAACCGGGTTCGAGCTGGCAATGGACGGTGACGTGCCCGAGTCGCGCCTGCCGACCGACGAAGAAGTCGGCCTGATCCGTGACGTCATCGACCCGAACGGGCTGGGCGAGCAAGAGGTACCGGCGTGAGCCTGCGCACCTCGCTCTGCGACACGTTCGAGATCGACGTCCCGATCGTGCAGACGGGGATGGGCTGGGTCGCGGGTGCGCGGCTCGTGACCGCGACCGCGAACGCCGGCGCGCTCGGCATTCTCGCGTCGGCGACGATGACCTACGACCAACTCCGCGATGCGGTACGCGAGGTCACGGCCCGCACCGACCGTCCGTTCGGCGTGAACCTGCGCGCCGACGCCGAGGACGCCGACGCGCGTGTCCGGCTGCTCATCGACGAACGGGTGCGGGTCGCGTCGTTCGCGCTCGCGCCCCGTGAGGCCCACGTGAAGCTGCTGAAGGACGCCGGCATCGCGGTGGTGCCGAGCGTCGGCGCCCGTCGCCACGCCGAGAAGGTCGCGGCTTGGGGTGCGGATGCGGTCATCGTGCAGGGCGGCGAGGGCGGCGGGCACACAGGATCGGTACCGACAACGCTGTTGCTCCCCCAGGTCGTCGACGCGGTCGACATCCCCGTGATCGCGGCCGGTGGCTTCTTCGACGGTCGGGGCCTCGTCGCCGCGCTCGCGTACGGCGCAGCCGGCGTCGCGATGGGCACTCGCTTCCTGCTCACGCAGGAGAGCACCGTGCCCGAGGCGGTGAAGCGCTACTACCTCGCCAGGAACGTGACCGATACCGTCGTCACGACCCGCATCGACGGGCTCCCCCACCGCGTCCTGCGCACCGACTTCGTCGACGACCTGGAGTCGGGGCACGCGATCACCGGCCTTCCCCGCGCGGTCCGCAACGCGTTCGCGTTCAAGAAGATGTCGGGCGCGTCGTGGCGCGGAATGATCTCCGAGGGCCTCGCGATGAAGCGCGAGGGAGACCTGCGCTGGACGCAGATGGTGCTCGCCGCCAACACGCCGATGCTGCTCAAGGCGGGCCTGGTCGACGGGCGGCTCGACGGTGGCGTCCTGTCGAGTGGCCAGGCGGTCGGCGTGATCGAAGACCTGCCGACCGTCGCCGAGCTCGTCGACCGCATCGTCGCCGAGGCCGAAGCCGACACTCAAGAACCTGGGAGATCTGTCGTGAAGACCCGCATTCCGGCGGCCGAGGGTTGGTTCACGCTCGACGAGGCCGAACCCCACCTCATCGGCGCGCGTGGCAAGGAGTCGGGCAGCTACTACTGGCCGACGAAGATCGCGACCTCGGGCAATCCGCTCGCGCCGGGCGAGGAACGCGAGGAGGCTTTGTTGTCGCGGCGGGGCCGGTTGTGGTCGTGGACGACGAACCACTACGCGCCGCCCGAGCCCTACGTCGCGCCCGATCCGTTCGTGCCCTACACGGTGTGCGCGGTGGAGCTCGAGGCCGAGCAGATGGTGGTGCTCGGCCAGCTCGCGACCGGCGCCGACGCCGAGCTGCTCGAGATCGGGATGGAGATGGAGCTGGTGCTCGGCACCCTGTTCGAGGACGACGAGCACGAGCACGTCGTGTGGCAGTGGGCACCAGCCGGGAGCACACAATGAACACGACTCGCGACATCGCCGTTCTCGGGGTCGGGATGCACCCGTGGGGCAAGTGGGGCCGCAACTTCGTCGAGTACGGCGTCGTCGCGGCGCAGGCTGCGCTCGCGGATGCGGGCGTTGCGTGGACCGACATCCAGTTCGTCTCCGGCGGAGAGACCGTCCGCAACGGCTATCCCGGTTACGTCGCCGGCGCAACGTTCGCGCAAGCGCTGGGCTGGAACGGCGCGCAGGTCGCTTCGTCCTACGCCGCCTGCGCATCCGGCGTCACCGCGCTGTCGACCGCACGCGCGCAGATCCTCGCCGGGCTGTGCGACGTCGCCCTCGTCATCGGCGCCGACACCACCCCGAAGGGGTTCCTCGCACCGAACAAGGGTGAGCGCGGCGACGATCCCGACTGGCTGCGCTTCCGGCTCCTCGGCGCCACCAACCCGACCTACTTCGGGCTCTACGCGCGCCGGCGCATGGAGCTGTTCGGCGCGACACGCGAGGACTTCGCGCGCGTGAAGGTGAAGAACGCCAAGAACGGCCTCGGCAATCCGTACGCTCGCTACCGCAAGGAAGTGAGCGTCGACGACGTGCTCAACGCGCCGATCGTGTCCGATCCCCTCGGACTGCTCGACATCTGCGCGACGAGCGACGGCGCGGCCGCGCTCGTCGTGTCCAGCCTCGACTATGCCCGATCAGCGCAGGTCACGAGGCACACGCCGGCGCGCATCGCCGCGATCTCGACCGTGACGCCGGCGTACCCGCAGACCACGATCGAGCTCCCGAACTTCGCGACCGACAGCGCGGCCGGTTCGCTGAACATGCCCGAGCGGGGCTTCCCAATTCGGGGCTTCAAGGAGTCGATCGCCGATCGCGCCTACGCCGAAGCCGGCATCGGCCCCGACGACCTCGACTGCGCCGAGGTGTACGACCTCTCGACCGCGATGGAGCTCGACTGGTACGAGCAGATCGGGCTGTGCCCGCCGGGCGAGGCCGAGAAGTTGGTGCGCGACGGCGAGACCGCGCTCGGCGGCCGCATCCCCGTGAACGCGAGCGGCGGGCTGGCGTCCTTCGGCGAAGCGGTACCCGCGCAGGCCATCGCGCAGGTGTGCGAGCTCACCTGGCAGGTGCGCGGCCAAGCCGATGGTCGTCAGGTCGAAGGCGCGCGCACCGGCCTGTCGATCAACCAGGGGCTCTTCGGCCACGGCTCGGCCGTCGTCGTCACGATGTAGCAACCGATCATTGACTCGGCCCTTGGGGCAGGGTCCACGATGCGTTCATGGACGAGCTCATTTCCATCGGTCAGTTCGCCGCCCTGACCTGGTTGTCGCCGAAGGCGTTACGGCTCTACCACGACCAGGGGCTGCTCGAGCCCGCCTGGGTCGATCCGCACTCGGGCTATCGCTACTACTCGGCGCAGCAGATCTCCGTCGCGGCGCGCATCGGCCTGCTCCGGCGCGCGGGCGTCACCCTCGGAGAGATCGCGCAATTCCTCGACACACCCGACGCCGATCGCGTCGAACGCTGGCGCGCAACGCTCGAAGACGAATACATGGAGCGGCGCCGGTTGCTCGCTCACATCGCCCAACTCACAGCCAAGACGGAGGTCAGTGCCATGCCCGAGACCGACACGCCGACGATGGAACGGGCAATTCCCGTTCTCGCATCACTCGATCTGGAGAACACCCAGCGCTTCTACGCGGAGCGACTCGGCTTCGAACGACTGTTCACCTATCCGGACTACGCGATCTCGGGACGCGATGGTGTACAGGTCCACTTCTGGCTGACCGACGATCCTGCCCACGCGGAGAACACGTCGTGCCGCATCGATGTCGCCGGCATCGATGCGCTCTACGAAGAGATGCAGGCAGCCGGAGTTGTCCATCCCGGTGGGCCGCTTCGCGAACAACCGTGGGGATTCAAGGAGTTCGCGGTGCTCGACGGCGACGGCAACATGATCAAGTTCGGCGAACGCTCCTAGCCCGGGCGGCTTGGCCTTGCGCGTCGCGCCGTACCGGCTCGATGACGAACAGCAGCAGCGCACCGATGCAGACCCCGACCGCGAGCCCCCCGACGACATCGAGCGGGTTGTGTGCGCCGAGGTAGACGCGGGCAACGCCATTCAGGATGGCGATCGCCAGCACGACGATGCGGCCGGTGCGGTTGAGGTAGAAGAACAGCAGCGTCGCCACTGCACCCGTGATGATCGCGTGACCCGACACGAAGGACTCGCCGACGATGCTGATGTCGCCGCGGAAGTTGCCGCACGTCAGGTCACCGTCGCAGATGCTGGTACCGGGACGTTGCCGGTCGATCATCTTCTTGATCACCTCGTGCTCGACCAGCAGCTTGAGCGGGATCACGAGCACGAGGCACAACGTCAACCACCAGCGCCGGAAGATCGCGGCGCCGATCGCCACCAGGAGCGGGATGAACAGCAGCCCCGCGAGCTGGAACACGTACATGGCCGGCTCGAGGAAGTCGGGCAAGCCATTGATGACGTGGAACACGTCTTTCTCCGGTCCCGACACCTTGCCCGACCGCACGATCAGGCTGGCGACGAGCAGCACGCCCGCGGCGACACCGAAGATCGCCGCGACGGCACGACGCGTCGGAACGCTCGGTGTCACCTCGGAGCTCACGACTTGGCTGCCTTCCCCGTCTTCTTGTGCTTGGTTCTCTTTGCCTTCTTGCGTTCTGCGCCTTCTTCGCCTTCTTCGCGTTCTCGGCCTTGCCGTCGAGCTCGGTGACGACGAGACGCGCCGGCGCGACGATCTCCGGTTGCGGCGGCCGAACGACGCCCTTGTCCTTCTCGGCGTAGGGCAGACCGCCGAGCACGTGGCGGATCACGTTGAGGCGACCGACCCGCTTCACGTTGTTGTTCACGAAGAACCAGGGCGCGTGCGCGCTGTCGGTGCGGTGCAACGTGTCGATCAGCGCGACCGTGTAGTCCTCCCACAGCTCGGGCGCCTTTTCGTCCATCGGGCTGAGCTTCCACTGCTTCAACGGGTCGGCCCGCCGGGCGTCGAGGCGCCGGACCTGCTCGTCCTGCGAGATCGACAACCAGAGCTTGAAGAGATGGATGCCGTCCTCGACGAGGAACTCCTCGAACGGCACGACCTGCTCGAAGAAGCGCTCGATCTGCTCGTCGTTCGCGAAGCCCATGACCCGCTCCACACCCGAGCGGTTGTACCAGGACCGATCGAAGAACGCGACCTCCCCGTGGGTCGGCAGTTGCTCGACGTAGCGCTGGAAGTACCACTGCCCGCGCTCGACGTCGGTCGGCGCCGGGAGCGCGACGTGGCGGGCGAACCTCGGGTTGAGGTGCTCGCGCATCCGCTGGATCGTGCCGCCCTTGCCCGCGCTGTCGCGCCCTTCGAACACGATGAGCACGCGTTGGTTCTCCGCGCGCGCCCACGTCTGCATCTTCACCAGCTCGACCTGGAGCGCGAGGAGCTCGTCCTCGTACTCCTGACGCCCGATCTTCGGCGGGCTTGGGCAGGATCGGATGACCCCACTTGTCCTCGCGCATCTCGCTGAACGCGTCCTCGTACACGGAGACCGCGTGGTCCAAGTCCTTGTTGCTCACGTCGGTACCTCGTTCACGAGGCGCGCATCGCCGAGGGACGGCGGGGCAGACCGTAGCCGAGGTTTTCCCGAAAAGTGCTGACCGGTTTTGCGACGAAAGCCTCTCTGGTCAGACCCGGCCCGCGTACATCCCGGCGAGGAGCTCGACGATGTTGTCGGGCGCCTTTTCGACCGAGCCCGCGTCGAACGGCGGTTGCGGGTCGTACTCGATGCCGAGTTGCACCGCCTGCGCGAAGTCGTCGCCCGCGATGCGCGCCGCGAGCGTGAGCCCCATGTCGATGCCGGCCGAGACTCCCGCCGCGGTCACGTACTTGCCCTGCTCGACGACGCGTCGACCGGTCGGGATCGCCCCGTAGTCGGCCAGCCGGGGCAGCGACGCCCAGTGGCTCGTCGCTTCCTTGCCCTCGAGCAGACCGGCCGCGGCCAGGAGCATCGAGCCCGTGCACACCGACGTGGTCCATGTGCTCGACGCGTCGACGGCCCGGATCCAGTCCAGCGTTTCGGCGTCGCTCTCGAGCGCGCGTGGTTGCGAAGCCGCCCGGGACGACGACGACATCGGGAGCCGTGACGTCGTCCAACGCGTGGTCGGCGACGAGCGCCAGGAACTTGTTGTCGGTGCGGACCTCGCCCTTCTGCTTGGCGACGAAGCGCACGTCGGCGTCGGGCAGGCGTTGGAGGATCTCGTACGGCCCGACGATGTCGAGGGCGGTGATGCCGTCGAAGAGGAAACAGGCGATCTGCATGATTGCTCCGATCAGGTTGGTTGACGCGTGTCTACGACGCGCGGGCAGGACGGAATCGTTCTCGGTACTCGCGGGGGCTGACACCGGCTCGACGCGCGAACGCGCGCCGGAGGGTTTCGACGGTGCCGAACCCGGCTGATCGCGCGACGTCGTCGACCGACAGGCTCGTCGTCTGGAGGAGTCGCTGCGCGACTTCGACGCGCGCGATCTCGACGTAGGCGGCAGGAGTGACCCCGGTCTCGTCGCGGAAGACGCGTGCGAAGTGGCGCGGGCTCATCGCGGCGCGAGCGGCGAGTTGTTCGACACCCAGGTCCGCGTCGGGGTGCTCCACGATCCAGCCCTGCAGGTGCCGGATCGGATCCCGTTCCGCCGCCTGCGTCGCGAGCTGGACGCTGAACTGCGATTGCCCGCCCGGCCGCTGCACGAACATGACCAGCTGTCGTGCGGTCGTCAGCGCGACGTCGCGGCCGAGGTCTTCCGTCACCAGCGCCAGTGCGAGGTCCATCCCGGCGGTGACACCGGCCGAGGTCCACACCTCTCCGTCGCGCACGAAGATCGGGTCGGGCTCGACCGCGATCCCGGGATGCCACGCCGCGAGGAGCTCGCACGCCTGCCAGTGGGTCGTCGCGCGCTTCCCTTCGAGCAGACCGGCCGCGGCGAGCAGAAATGCGCCGGTGCACACGGACGTGACGCGCCGGCTGCGCGGACGCGGCGCGCGCGATGTCGCGCACGAACGACGGGTCGCGCGCCGCCTCGAACGCGCTGTTCCCACCGACGACGATCAACGTGTCGATCGAGCCGCGCATCGATCGCAATGCCCGGTCGGCCAGGATGGTCGGCCCGCGGCCCGTCACCACCGGCCCGGCCGAAGGCGCGGCGATCGTGACGTCGTAACCGCCGGTCGCGGTGAGCACCTCGTGCGGGCCGACGAGGTCGAGCGCGGTGATGCCGGGGTAGACGACGAACACCACCTTGCGGCGCATGCCGTCGATTGTGACGCTCCGCCGCCGCTGGCAGCAATGCTCGAGAACCGGACGATTCCTGCCAGCAGGTCAGTCGTACGAGAGCAGGTCGCCGGGCTGGCAGTCGAGGGCACGGCAGAGCGCCTCCATCGTCGTGAATCTCACTGCCCGGGCCTTGCCGGTCTTCAGGATCGACAAGTTGGCCAGTGTGATGCCGACTTCTGCGCCGAGTTCGGTGAGTGTCATCCCCCGGGCTTCGAGGACCTCGTCGAGGTGCACACGGATCGCCACGTCAGATCGTCGACCGCTCGAGCTCGCGGAGGTCGGCGCCCTGCCGGAACACCTCGGCCAGCGCGAGGAGCCCAAAGCCGACCACCAGCATCATCCACCAGGCCGCCGGGACTTTCGGCATCACGTGCACCGCAGGGTCACTGTCGATGGTGCGGTCGAGAAGCCAGGTAGCGACGGGGGTGATGATCGGAACCACGAGCACCGCGCCGGCGACCCACCGCACTCTCACCGCGTTGCGCGCTGCGAACGGCTCACCTGCGCGTGCGGACTTGACGACGCGGCGCAGGTTCAAGAACGCAGCCGAATCGCAGCCGAATCGCAGCCGAATCGCGGTCGATCGCTACGATCCGCAGCCGCCCCAGCCACCTGCAAGGTTCGATGGATCTCGACTTCAGCCCCGACGAACAGCGATTCCGTGACGAGTGCCGCGCCTGGCTCGAGGCCAACGTGCCGCGCCCCGCGCTCCCGAGCGGCGACACTCGCGAGGGATTCGTCGCGCATCTGGAATGGGAGCGGAAACTCTTCGACGCGCGGGTACGCCGTCGTGTCCTGGCCCGCTGCGTACGGCGGTCGGGACGCATCGCTGTGGGAGTGGCTGATCTTCGAGGAGGAGTACTACCGGGCGGGCGCGCCGCAACGGGTGACGCAGAACGGCATCTTCCTCCTCGCGCCGACGATCTTCGAGTTCGGCACCGAGGAGCAGCGCGATCGCATCCTCCCGAAGATGGCGTCGGGCGAACAGACGTGGTGCCAGGGCTGGTCGGAGCCGAACGCAGGCAGCGATCTCGCAGGCATCCAGTCGCGTGCGGTCCGCGACGATGCGGCGGGCGGCTGGCGGCTCTCCGGGCAGAAGACGTGGACGACTCGCGGCGCGTTCTGCACCCATCTCTTCGGGCTCTTCCGCAGCGACCCCGCGGCGGAGCGCCATCGGGGCCTCACGTACTTCCTCGTCGACCTGTCGACGCCGGGCATCACGGTGCGGCCGGTCGAACGCCTCGACGGCGACGAGGGATTCGCGGAGGTGTTCTTCGACGACGCGTTCGTGCCCGATGCCGATGTCCTCGGTGCGCCGGACCAGGGTTGGAGCGTCGCGATGGCGACCACGGGTTCCGAACGCGGGCTCACGCTGCGCTCCCCCGGCCGCTTCATGGCGACCGCGCAACGACTGATCGACCTGTTCCACGCAGCGGAGTGACGAGCTGCGAGATCCGGCGACTGCGAGATCGTCTGGTCGACGCGTGGATCGACGCCGAGGCGTACCGGTGGCAGACGTTCTGGACCGTCACCCGCATGACCGAGGGCGTCGCCGGCCGGCGCGGAGTCGAGTATGGTGAAGCTGTTCTGGTCCGAGCTGGACGTACGCATGCACGAGCTCGCGCTCGACCTGTTGTCGGATCACGCCGAGTTGGTCGACGGCGAGTTCGCGTCGTGGATGAAGGGCTACCAGTTCGCGCTCGGCGGGCCCGATCTACGCGGGCACCAACGAGATCCAGCGCAACGTCGTCGCCGAGCGCGTCCTCGGGTTGCCGAGAGCGAGCCGATGAGAGCTGGGCGATGAGGTTCTCGCTTCACCGCCGATCAGCTGGAGATGCGCGACGCGGTGCGCGACCTCCTGGCCAAGGAGTGCTCGCCTGCGCACGTGCGTGACGCGTGGACCAACGACACCGGCCGCGTGCCCGGGCTGTGGGACAAGCTCGTCGAGATGGGCG
This sequence comes from uncultured Actinomycetes bacterium, assembly GCA_963841215.1. Classification (GTDB taxonomy): domain Bacteria; phylum Actinomycetota; class Acidimicrobiia; order IMCC26256; family PALSA-610; genus CAVUFH01. Next base: position 52,946 of record CAWJBW010000002.1, read on the forward strand.
TGGTCGGTGTGCTCGCGCCCGAGGACGCAGGTGGGCTCGGGCTCACGTTCGTGGATCTCGTGCTGCTGCTCGAAGAGACCGGCCGCCACGCGGTGCCCGAGCCGATCGTCGAGACCGCGGCGGCCGGCGTGCCGCTGACCGGCGATCCGTCCGTCGTCGTCTCCTCGGGTCATGCGCTGGTGCCGTGGGCCGACACCGTCGACGTCGTGATCACGGCCGCCGGTCGCTTCGAACCGACGACGATGATGCTGACCGCGCGCCCGTCGGTCGACGGCGCGCGTCGGTTGTTCGAGGTCGCAGGCGACGCGACGCCGGTCGCAGGTCTCGAAGCCGCCTTCGACCGCGGCGTGCTGGGCGTCGCCGCGCAGCAGTGCGGCCTGGCCGACCGCATGCTCGAGCTGACGGTCGACTACGTGAAGGAGCGGCAGCAGTTCGGTGTGCCGGTCGGCTCGTTCCAGGCGGTGAAGCACCATCTCGCCGACGCCCGGCTCGCGCTCGAATTCGCCCGTCCGCTCGTGTACCGCGCCGCGGTGACCCTCGACCCCGTACACGTGAGCATGGCCAAGCTGAAGGCGGACGCGGCCGCGCTGGTCGCGGCGCGCGTCGCGCTCCAGTGCCACGGCGCGATCGGCTACACCACCGAGTACGACCTCCACCTCTACATGAAGCGGGCGTGGGCGCTGGCCCGGGGCTGGGGCGACGCATCGTTGCACCGAGCCCGAGTCGGACGCGCGATCCTGTAACCCACGCAAGAAGGAGCCGATCATGCCCGAAGCGTTCATCGTCGACGCCGTGCGCAGCCCGGTGGGCCGCCGCAACGGCGGTCTCGCCAAGGTTCATCCCGCCGACCTCGGCGCGCACGCGATCCGGGGGTTGATGGATCGGGTCGACGTCGATCCGGCCGCGGTCGAGGACGTCGTGTTCGGGTGCGTCGACACGATCGGCCCGCAGGCGGGCGACATCGCGCGCACGTGCTGGCTCGTCGCCGGCCTCCCGGACGAGGTGCCGGGCACCACCGTGGACCGCCAGTGCGGGTCGTCGCAGCAGGCGATCCATTTCGCGGCCCAGGCCGTGATGTCGGGCACGACCGACCTCGTGGTCGCGGGGGGCGTGCAGAACATGTCGGCCATCCCGATCAGCGCGGCCATGCTGGCGGGCGAGCAGTACGGCTTCGCGAACCCGTTCACCGGTTCGCCGGGTTGGGAGGCGCGTTACGGCGACCAAGAGGTGTCGCAGTTCCGCAGCGCCGAGATGATCGCCGAGAAGTGGGACCTCTCCCGCGACGACATGGAGACGTTCGCGGTCGAGTCGCACGAGCGTGCGATCCGGGCGCGCGCCGAAGGCCGGTTCGCACGTGAGATTCTCCCGCTCGAAGGCGTCGAGCACGACGAAGGCCCGCGCGAGCCGAACCTCGACAAGATCCGCTCGCTCCCCACGTTGGTGGAAGGCGGCCGGCTCACCGCCGCGGTGTCGTCCCAGATCTCCGACGCGTCGGCCGCGCTGTTGATCGCGAGTGAGCGGGCGGTGCAGGACCACGGACTCACGCCTCGCGCGCGTATTCACCATCTGTCGGTGCGCGGCGCGGATCCGGTGTGGATGCTGACCGCGCCGATCCCCGCGACGGCGTACGCGTTGGAACGGGCGGGCATGACGCTCGACGACATCGACCTGGTCGAGATCAACGAGGCGTTCGCGTCGGTCGTGCTTGCCTGGCAGAAGGAATCGGGTGCGGATCTCACCAAGGTGAACGTCAACGGTGGCGCGATCGCGCTCGGCCATCCGCTCGGCGCCACCGGCGCGCGCCTGATGACGACGTTGCTCAACGAGCTCGAGCGCACCGGGGGCCGCTACGGCCTCCAAACGATGTGCGAGGGCGGCGGCCAGGCCAACGTCACCATCATCGAACGCCTGTAAACTCCCGGTTTCGGCGACAGATGCACGACCGTTTCGGTCGCCGCTTGACGCCAAAACCTGCGTTTCAGTGGGGCAGGACGACGAAGCGGGGCATCGAGCGGCCGCGCAGGTGGAGCACACCCAGGATCGTGAACACGGGGCCGCAGATCAGCAGCTTCAACGCCACGATCGCGAGCGTGATGTCACGCGCGGCATCGGGTTCGGCACCCGGGTCGCCGGACTGCATCCGCAATCGGACGACGGCAACCGTGACCACGATGCCGAGGATCGTGACGAGTAGGCCGCCGATCACGGCCATCCATGAGCGCGAGCGCGTCCACCCGCGCGCCGGTTTGGCGGCGCGGAAGGCACCGGTGGGGCGCGTCATCGGGCGGGGCTGGCCGGGGCGGGCCTCGGCGAGCAGCGCCTGGCGTCGTGCTTCGCTGCGCACCACGTCGTAGTCGCGGCGGATCTTCGGGTCGCGCAGGACCGAGTACGCCGTCGACGCTTCCTTGAACCGCTCGGTCTGCTCCTCGGTCGCACCGGCATCGGGGTGCAGCTGCTTCGCGAGGAGCCGGTAGGCGCGTCCGATGTCTTCGTCGGTGGCTTCCGAGGGCACCCCGAGCACGGCGTAGAAATCGACCTGGGCCCAATCCCTCGTACCGGTGACGGCCATGCGTCACCAACGATACCGACGCGTCACTCCTTGAGCGCCACCGCGTTCGGCGTGACGTTCATCTTCGGCACGTACTCGGCATCAATCGCCTGCGCTACGCCTCGCATCGCCGCCCGCAGCGCGTCCGTGCAGGTCGGGCAGGGACCGGCGAAGCGCATGCGCACCTGGGCACCGCACCGAAGGCAGGGCATCTCGACCTCGGGGAAGTCGGCGGGGTCGACGCGGATGATGTCCGAGCGGCATGGGCTCCCTGACAGCGGTGGGACGAGTGACCAGATGGGCGGGCGGGTGCGCATCGTAGAAGCGCGTTCACCCCGCGCGGGTGATCCCCACGCGGTCGACGATCGCGTCGGCGAGGCGCGCCGCCGCCGCATCCGGCGCCAGGTCGAGGTAGAGGCTCGGCTCCGTGACCTCGACCTCGATGACGTGCCACTGCCCACCGAGCGAGACGACGTCGACCCGCGCGTACAGAGGATCCGCCGGCAACACGTCGACCACGCGGGCGCCGAGCTCGGCGAGCACGTCGGTCACCTCTGTCGCCTCGTTGCGACCGCCCCAGTGCTCGTTGATCCGGAAGTCGCCGGGCTTCGGGAGCTTGCGCACTGCGTGGGTGGCCACGCCGTCCACCAAGATGATGGAAACCTCGCCCTGCTCGATCCCGGACGCGAACTGCTGCACCAGCACGTCACCGTCGTCGAGCAGGTCGTCGAGGTGTTGCTGCCCGTCCGCGGCGCCGACCTCGAACCGCCGGGCGCCCCTTCCGCCGCTCGCGACTGCCGGCTTCACCACGACCGTGTTCCATCCGCGCACGTCCGCGATGCCGTCGAGTGCGGCCGCGCTCCCTCGCGGGAGCAGCACGGTCGGGATCACCGGCGCGCCCGCGGTGGACAGTTCGAGCAGGTACGACTTGTGCGTGTTCCACCGCACCAGCGCAAGCGGGTTCCAGAGCGCGGTTTCGGCTGCGACGCGATCGGCCCAGGCGAGGAACTCGTCGAGGCGCTCGGTGTAGTCCCAGGGCGAGCGCAGCACCGTGACCGTGCAGTCGGCCCAGTCGACACGGTCGTCGCGCCAGTCGTCCACCGCGACCGCGAGCTCACGCGCCGACAGCGCTGCCACCAGGATCGGCATGTCGGGATCGCGCGCCGGCAGCATCGCGCAGGTCACGAGGCGAACGTCGGGCATCGGCGCATTCTGCTCGCAACCGGGCGGACGCGCCGGACGTCGGCGCGTCAGAACTCGTAGACCTCGAAGGTGGTCGCGTACTTCGTGCCGAGCTGCTCGCCCGCGCCGGCGGCCCACTCGACGAGGAAGTCGGTGCCGCCGCCGACGTACTCCAGGTACGTGCTGTGCGCACGCAACGACGCGATGCCGAGCTCGAGCGTGTCGGTGATGTCGACCGCGTGGGTCGGTTCGGGCGAGCCGCTCAACAGCACCATCCGCACGCCCTTCCACGCTTCGCCGGCGTCGGTGAACACCCACGGATTGGCCGCATCCCGAACTGCGTCGAGCACGGCCAGACCGGTGTTGCGGTGATCGGCCGTGTTCAGCGAGTGCCCGCCCCACGAGTCGCGGTGATTGAGCGTGATCACGACCTCGGGCCGGTGCGCACGGATCGCGGTGGTGATGTCGCGTCGCAGACCGACGCCGTACTCGATCACGCCGTCGTGATGGCCGAGGAACTCGACGCTCGGGACGCCGACGACCGCCGCGCTCGCACGCTCCTCGGCTTCGCGCACGCGGGCGCACTCCTCCGGGTCGAGGGTGTCGATCCCGGCCTCACCGCGCGTCACGAGGACGTACGCGACCGACTTTCCCTGGCGGGTCCACCGAGCGACGGCCGACGCGGCGCCGTACTCCATGTCGTCGGGGTGGGCGACGATCCCGAGCGCGCGGTCCCAGTCTTCGGGGAGTCGGTCGAGCGTCATGTGCGTTCCTCGCTCATGAACGCGTGGCCTCGCTCATGAACGCGATGGGGACATCGAGACCGACAGCTCGGCCGCGCAGCGTCGCGATGCGGCGGCCGGGCTGCACCGCGTCCTTCACCGAACCGAGCGCGTCACCGAGGAGGATCGCGCACGCGTCGAGATCCGCGACGGTGCACGCGATGCCGAAGAAGCGCGCCGGTTCCGGCGCCGCCGGCGGTTCCCGATCGGCGCGCGCGACGAGCTCGAGGATCACCTCACCGGCACGGAGGAACGTCTGGCGGAGGCCCGGCCGCGCGTCGTCGCGCACCCGCCGGACGTCGAAGCCGAGCGCGACGAACGCATCGATCGTCCGGGCGTCGTCGGCCGAGAAGATCACGAGGTGATCGATGAGGGTCGCGCCGTTCGGGTGCGTCGACCGCGGCCGGCCGGACCGGCGAAGCCTCGACCACACGGGTCGCGAGCCCGTCGACGCTCGTGGTCTCGGGGATCCCGCTGAGTGTCCATCCGCTGATGCCGCGACCATCACGTCCGATGCTCAGGCGCACGGCTCCGATGTCGACGCAGTCGTCGGTGACTGTGAACCCGGCTGCACGCCACGCGTCGGCGGGACCCGACGCGTCCAGGCCACGAGCGCCGGTGTCACGGGCCGACGAGCTCGGCGTACTCGTCGAGCAGCGGCAGCACGCGATCGGCGCCCGCGCTCGGGCACGCGCAGTACGACCTCTTCGATCCCGAGCGACGCGTAGTACTCGACCTTTCCCGGCGACGGCACCGTGCCGAACGGCACGATGCGCATCGTCGCGGGGTCGCGATCGCGCGCCTCGAACGCTCGGACCAGGTTCGGGAGCGCGTCGCGGATCCCGGCGCCGCCGATCGGTATCCAACCGTCGGCGTACTCGGCCACGTGCGCGAAGAGCTTCGGTCCGGCCGCGCCGCCGATGAGGACGGGTGGGCCGCCCGCGCGCGCGGGCTTCGGCCACGACCACGACGGCTCGATGTCGACGAACTCGCCGTGGTACTCGGCGACGTCGTCGCGCCAGAGCGCACGCATCGCGAGGACGTGCTCGCGTGCTTGCTCGCGCCGCGTCCGCATGTCGACGCCGTGGCTCGCGGCTTCGTCCTCGTTCCACCCGAACCCGACACCGAACACGAAGCGACCGCCCGACAGCACGTCGAGCGTCGCGACCGCCTTGGCCGTCACGATCGGATCGTGCTGCGCGACGAGGCAGATGCCGGTGCCGACGACGAGTCGCTCGGTCGCGGCGGCCGCCATCGCGAGTCCGACGAAGGGGTCGAGCGTGCGCTTGTACTCCTCGCGCAACTCGGCGTCGCCGGTGGGCGGCGGCGTTCTCCGACTCGTCGGGATGTGCGTGTGCTCGGGCACGTAGAGCGAGTACAAGCCGCGCTCCTCGACGGCACGCGCGAACTCGACCATGCCCATGGTCTGGTCGGTCGCGAACATCGTGACCCCGAACTGCACCCGGGTAGGGTACCCAGCCGTGTTGTGCGGAGGATCGCGTCGTCGTCATCACCGGAGCGGGTCGTGGCATCGGTCGCGAGCACGCGCTCGCGTTCGCGGCCGAGGGGGCGCAAGGTCGTCGTCAACGACCTCGGTGTCGTCGCGTGAAGGCAGCGGCTCCGATGTCGGCCCGGCGCAGCTCGTCGTCGACGAGATCACCGCGGCCGGAGGCGACGCGGTGGCCAACACCGACGACATCGCCGATTGGGACGGCGCCGCCGCGCTCGTACGCACTGCGATCGACAGCTTCGGCGACCTCGACGTCCTCGTGAACAACGCCGGGTTCCTCCGGGACCGGATGATCTTCACGACGAGCGAAGAGGAGTGGGACGCAGTGATCCGCGTCCACCTCAAGGGCCACTTCGCGACCACGCGCCACGCCGCCGAGCACTGGCGGGCACAGTCCAAGGCCGGTGTGCCGGTCGACGCCCGCATCATCAACACGTCGTCCGGCGCGGGATTGATGGGCAGTGTCGGTCAGGGCACCTACTCGGCGGCGAAGGCGGGGATCGCCGCGCTCACCCTGGTCGAGGCGGCCGAGCTCGGGCGCTACGGCGTCACTGCGAACGCGATCGCGCCCGCGGCCCGCACCCGCATGACCGAAGACGTGTTCGCCGACCGCATGGCGGCACCCGACGACGGCTTCGACCCGAACCATCCCGGCAATGTGTCGCCACTCGTCGTCTGGCTCGGCAGCACCGATTCGCGAGGCGTCACCGGCCGCGTCTTCGAGGTCGAGGGCGGGCATCATCTCGGTCGCCGACGGCTGGCAACACGGTCCGCAGGTCGATCAAGGGCGCGCGCTGGGAGCCGAAGGACGTCGGCGCCGCCGTCCGCGACCTGATCGGCAAGGCACCACCGCCCGCACCGGTCTACGGCGCGCAATAGCTGCGCGCTGTCGGGGAACCGTGCGTACCGCACCGAGCGAGCTCCAGGAGCGGTGGCGCGCGTCGGGCGCCTGGACCGACGAGACGCTGCTCGATCGCTTCGCCGCGGCCGACCCGCAACACGTCGCGCTCGTGGAAGGTGATCTGCGCATCACGATCGGCGACCTCGATCGCGTCGCCGGCGCCTACGAGGGCCGCCTCGCGCAGCTCGGCGTGCGGCCCGGGCGACATCGTCGCGTGGCAGCTCCCGAACTGGTGGGAGGCCGTCGCGTTCTGCTGGGCGGTGTGGCGCCGCGGCGCGATCGCGAGCCCGATCACACCCACCCTCGGCCCGCGCGAGGTCGGCTTCATCCTCGACCAGACCGGCGCGCGCGTCGCCGCGGTCCCGGAACGGTTCCGCAACGTCGACTACGTCTCGCTGATGAACGTCGCCGGCTTCGACGGCCAGCTGATCGTGATGCGCAGCGCCGACGAGCACGGCGAGAGAGCCCGGCGTGGAACGGCGCGACGCCCACTCCGGTGTCGACGTCGGACGTCGACGCGCCGGCGCTCGTGCTCTGGACTTCGGGCACCACTGCCGATCCGAAGGGCGTCGTGCACACGCACCAGAGCCTTGCGGCACGAAGCGGACTCCATCGCGGCCGCGCACGCGATCGTCCCCGGCGACCGGCTGCTGCTGCCGATGCCGGTGACCCACGTCGCCGGGCTCACCTACGGGGTCCTCCTGCCGGTCACGAGCGGCGTGACCACTGTGCTGATGGACAAGTGGGAGGCCCAAGACGGGCTGGCCTTGCTGGAACGCGAGCGGATCACGGTGATGATCAGCACGCCCGTGTTCATGCGCACGATGATCGACCACTATCCGGTTCGACCACACCGACACGAGCAGCCTTCGCCTCTTCTCGCTCGGCGGCGCGGGCGTGTCGCCCGCGATGGTGCGCGAAGGCGCGGCAGCGCTTCGATTGCTGGTGCAAGCGCACGTACGGCTCGACCGAGTACCCGACGCTCACGACCGGCCGTGCGGACGACGATCTCGAGCGCAACGCCACCACCGACGGCGTGCTGATCGGCGAGGCCGAAGTGCGTATCGTCGATCCCGAGTCGCTCGCCGACGCGCGAACCGGGCGTGGCCGGCGAGCTCGTCGCGCGCGGGCCCGAGATGTTCGCGGGCTACCTCGACCCTGCGCTCGACGCCGCCGCGTTCCTCGACGGCGGCTGGTTCCGCACCGGCGACCTGGCGACGTACGACGGCGAGTACCTCACGATCGTCGATCGCATCAAGGACGTGATCATCCGCGGCGGCGAGAACGTCTCGGCGCTCGAGGTCGAGTCGTTGCTCGTCACGCACCCGGCGGTGGCCGAAGCCGCGTGCGTCGCGGCTCCCGACGCGGTGATGGGTGAAGTCGTGTGCGCGTTCGTGAGTCTGCGACTCGGGGCGAGCACGACGCTCGACGAACTGCGCGCGCATCTCCTCGCCGCCGGCCTCGCCCGCTTCAAGCTGCCCGAGCGGCTGGAGATTCCGAACGGAGTTCGCCCGCACCGCGAGCGGCAAGGTGCAGAAGGAGCCGCTGCGCGTGGAGCTGGCGACGCCCGATCCGTTCGCCGAGTAGCTCCGTTACGCCGGAGCCCGTTGTGCGTTCACCGCGGCGTACACCGCCCGCACCAGTGTCTCGCTGCGCGGGTCGCCCGTCGGGTCGAAGCGCAAGTGGTTCATCACGTAGCCGAACGCGATGCCGGTGCCCGGGTCGGCGAACGACAGCGACCCACCCGCGCCGGCGTGGCCGAAGACGTTCGGCGGGTTGGCCGCACCGAAGCTCGCGCCGAGCATGAAGCCGATTCCGTAGGCGCTCTCGACCATGATCACCGCGTCCGGCCCCCGAACCTGCTCGGTCGTCGCGGCCTGGACCGTCGTGTCGTTCAGGGTTCGCCGGCCCTTCTCGCCGGTGCCGGTGCTGGCGACACCGTCGCCGATGCACGACGCGTAGAGGCGAGCGAGGGCGCGCGCATCGCCGATCCCGTTCGAGGACGGCATCTCGGCCGCGTGCAGCGCACGGGTGTTCCACATGTCGTCGTAGTTGAAGAGCCCCGACGGGTTGTCGAAGACGCGAGCGAGGAGGAGCCGGTCGCGCAGCGGTTCGAGCGCGGCGCGCATGTCGGTCTCCGGGGGCACCAGACGCGCGACGCGCGGTTCGAGCTCCTCCGGCAGCCCGATCCAGAAGTCGATGTCGAGGGGACCGGCGACTTCGTCACGGAGGAACTGCCCGGCACTTCGTCCCGTGACGCGCCGGATCAGCTCGCCGGCCAACCAACCGAACGTCCGCATGTGGTAGCCGTGGTTCGTCCCGGGTTCCCACAACGGCGCTTGCTTCGCGAGTTGGGTCGACCATCGCGTCCCACCCGAGCACCTCGTCGAGCGTGAAGTCGCCTTCGACGAGCGGCAGCCCGGCCTGATGGCTCATGAGTTGCCGCACCGTGATCGCGTCCTTGCCCGCCGCGCCGAACTCGGGCCAGTACTTCGACGACGCGTTCGTCCGGGTCGAGCAGGCCTCGTTCGATCAGGAGGTTCACGCACACCGCGGTGACGCCCTTGGTGGACGAGAACACGCCGACGATCGTGTCCTCGGCCCACGGCCGGCCGGTCGTGGCGTCGGCGACGCCACCCCACAGGTCCACCACGGGTCGGCCGTCGACGTACACGCACACCGCGGCGCCGACTTCGCCGCGCTCGTCGAAGTTGGCCGCGAACGCGTCGAGGACCGGCTCGAACTCGGTTGCGACCCAGCCGTCGACGTTCGTCACGCGGTCAGGCTTCACGCGGTCGTCACGAGGTCCGTGCTGACGCGACTCGTCTCGACTCGCTCGTACGTCTCCGGAGGCGTCTCGGTGACGCGCGCGACGCTTGGCAGCTGCGCGCGAGGCCGCGGTAACGTGACGCTCACGTCAGTTTTCTCACAACCCAGGGGGACCGCGCAAATGGGCATGCTCGACGGGAAGGTGGCCGTCGTCACCGGAGCCGGCAACGGAGTCGGCCGCGGCGAAGCGATCATGCTCGCCGACCACGGCGCCAAGGTCGTCGTCAACGACCTCGGCGGCTGCGTGAGCGGCGAAGGCGAAGGCGACAAGCGCGCCGCCGATTCCGTCGTCGACGTCATCAAGGCACGCGGCGGCGAGGCTGTCGCCTGCTACGACAGCGTTGCCGACTTCGAAGGCGCCAAGAACATCATCGGCACCGCGATCGACTCATTCGGTCGCCTCGACGTCCTCGTGAACAACGCGGGTGTGCTGCGCGACCGCATGATGTTCTCGATGTCGCCCGAAGACTTCGACACCGTCTTGAAGGTCCACCTGTACGGCAGTTGGAACACGATGCACCACGCGTCGGCGTACTGGCGCAACGAGTCGAAGGAAGGCCGCCAGCCCCGCGCGTCGATCGTGAACACGGTGTCGAGCGCGGGCCTCCAGGGCCAGGCCAGTCAGATCAACTACGGCGCGGCCAAGGCCGGCATCGCCGCGATGACGATCATCGCCAGCATCGAGCTCAAGCGCTACGGCGTGCGCGCCAACTGCGTCGGCCCGGGTGGCTTCACCCGCATGGTCGCGCAGGCCATGAAGGACATCGAGGTCAAGAACCCCGAGGACTACGACGCCTTCGACCCGATGAACCCCGGCAACTCCGCCCCCGCGGTTGTCTACCTCGCGTCGGACGACGCGCTGCACGTGACGGGTCAGGTGTTGCGCATGGTCGGCAACAACCTCTGCGTCTACAAGCCGTGGGAGATGGGCGAGCAGTTCCTCGCAACCGAGAAGGACGGCTCTCCGAAGCAGTGGGACCCGGTCGACATCGGCCGCATCCTCAACCGCTACCACTTCATGAGCGAGAACCCGGGCATCGACGCCCAGAAGCGCGCGTGAACACCGTTTCGATCCCCGAGTTCGAGACGATCCGGTACGAGGAGTCCGACGACGGCGTCGCGACCATCACGCTCGACCGCCCCGAGGTACACAACGCGTTCAATTCGTTGATGCAGCGCGAGCTGAAGACGGTGTGGCGCGCGTTGCGGCGGCACGACCCGGTGCGCTGCATCGTGCTGACGGGCGCGGGCGACCGGGCGTTCTGCACGGGCATCGACCGCATGGAGCAGATGGGCGGCGCCCACGACGACAGCACCGACACGGGTGTCGTCGGGTCGGGATCGACGCCGTTCATGTTCGACGATCCCGGCGACAACATCGGCCCGAAGTCCTGTGACCTGTGGAAGCCGGTGATCGCGTCCGTGAACGGCATGGCGTGCGGCGGCGCGTTCTACATGCTGGGCGAGGTCGAGTTCATCATCGCGGCCGAGCATGCGACGTTCTTCGATCCGCACGTCACGTACGGGATGACCGCGGCGTTCGAGCCGATCCACATGTCGGGCATCACGCCGTTCGGCGACATCATGCGCCTGTCGCTGATGGGCAACTACGAACGAATGTCGGCCGAACGCGCCTACCAGATCGGCATGGTCTCCGAGGTCGTCGCCGGCGCCGACCTGTCGAAGCGCGTGCACGAGGTTGCGGCGATCATCGCGTCGCAGCCCAAGCTCGCGATCGAGGGCACGGTGCGCGCCATTTGGGGCGCGCGCGAACACGGACACCGTGAAGCGGTGCGGCTCGGCTACGCGTACGTGGCGATGGGCACGAACCAGGACTCGATCGCCGAAGGTCAGCAGTTGTTCGCGTCCGGCAAGCGTGTGGATTGGAAGCTGAGGTAGCGGTGGCAGCCACGAAGCGGGTCGCGCTGGTCGGCGCGGCGTTGTCGGACATCGGGCGGGTCGACACGAAGTCGCCGTTCGAACTGCACCACCAGGCCGCGTCGCGCGCGATCGCCGACGCAGGTCTCACCAAGGACGACATCGACGGCTTCGGCTCGTGCGGCATGGGACTGCTCGCGCCGGTCGAGATCGCCGAGTACCTCGGGCTGCGGCCGACCTGGGCCGACGGCACCGGCGTGGGCGGCTCGACGTGGGAGTTCATGGTCGAACACGCAACGTCGGCGATCCTCGCCGGTCACGCGGAGACGGTCGTGCTCGTGTACGGGTCGACGGCCCGCGCCGACCTCAAGGCTCGGCGCCGCAGCGCCAACCTCTCGTTCGGCACGCGCGGTCCGGTGCAGTTCGACGCGCCGTTCGGCCACACGCTGATCGCCAAGTACGCGATGGCGGCGCAACGCCACATGCACGAGTTCGGGACGACGATCGAGCAACTCGCCGAGATCGCGGTGTCGACTCGCTACAACGCCTCGCTGAACCCCGAGGCCTTCTACCAGGACCCGATCACGATCGACGACGTGCAGAACGAGCGGATGATGGCCGATCCGCTCACCAAGCTGCATTGCTGCATCCGTAGCGACGGGGGTGGCGCGGTCGTGCTCACGAGCGAGGAGCGCGCGCCGCGATCTCCCCAAGGCCCCGGTGTGGGTGCTGGGCACCGGCGAGACGACGTCGCACACGACGATGAGCGAGTGGGAGGACTTCACCGAGTCGCCCGCGGTCCGCAGCGGCCGGCTCGCGTTCGAGCGCGCGGGCGTGACGCCGGACGACATCGATCTCTGCGAGATCTACGACGCGTTCACGCCGATGGTGCTGCTCTCGCTCGAAGCGCTGGGCTTCTGCAAGAAGGGTGAGGCGGGCCCGTTCGTCGAAGACGGCAAGCTCCGCGTCGGCGGTGCGCTGCCGACCAACACCGACGGCGGCGGCCTCTCCCACTGCCATCCGGGGATGCGCGGCATGTTCTTGATGGTCGAAGCGGTCCGTCAGCTCCGAGGCGAGGCGAACGGCCGGCAGGTCGAGGGCGCCAAGCTCGCGTGCGTCAACGGCACCGGCGGCTGGTTCTCCTCGGCGAGCACCGCAATCCTCGGCGTCGATTAGCCCACGAGGAATCACCCACGAGGGACACCGGCGCGGCGAAGAAGCCGCGGTGCACCAGCGTGGTGACGGTATCGAGCGTCGGTTCCTCGTCGATTGCGGGGCGCCGCGACACGAGGAAGTACGCGAACCGTTCGAGCAGCGCCATCAGCGCCGAGATCGACGCGTTGTCGCCTTTCGCGCCGGCCTCGCGCATGCGCTTGCCGAGCGCGGTTGCGATGTCGGTGAAGGCCGTCACACCGAGCGCGTTGACCTGACGGTCGTCGACGTGCCCTTCCAGCCAGGCCCGCAGGATCGGCCCGAAGCGTCGATAGGTTCCGAAGAACTGCTCCAGGAACGCGCGCAGGTCGGCGTAGCCCTCGGCGTCACTGGAAATCGGGCCGAGCTGATTGGAGAGTGCGTCCATCTCCTCGGCACATTCGATCGCGAGCGCCCGCAGCAGGTCTTCCTTGTTCGCGAAGTAGAGGTAGAACGTTCCGTGTGAGGTGCGCGCGGCGCGGACGATGTCGTCGACCGCGCGGCGTGCACGCCACGTTCTGCGAAGACGCGCATCCCCGCATCGAGCAGACGGTTCATCGTCTTGCGGCCCTGCGCGCGCAGCTCCCGGCTGCGGGCCGGCGCGCCGGTCGTCGCGTCGATCGTCGGGCGGCCGCGACCATGATCGTCGTCCCGCGCCGCTGTGTACCCTTCGCTCATGAGCTCCGCGCTTCCCGCCACCGTCGCCGAAGCGGCTCGCCGGTTCGGGGATCGTACTGCGTACGTCGCCGAAGGCGGCTGGAACATCACCTACGCCGACATCGATCGGATCTCCGACGAAGTCGCCTCGGGTTTGGCCCGGCGGGGCGTCGGCGAGGGCGACGTCGTCGGCCTCGTCCTGCCGCCCGGTCCCGAGTACCTGCTCGCGTACTGCGCTGCCGCGAAGCTCGGCGCGATCACGGCGGGCGTGAACGACCGGCTGTCGGAACGTGAACGCAACGCGGTGCTCGCCATCGCGGACCCGAAGCTCGTGATCGAAACGCCCGCGGCACCCGCACTCGAGGACGTGCTCGCCGAGTACCGCGTCGACGACCGGGCCGGCGCAACCGTGCCACCGATCGCCGACGACCTCGATCGACCGGTCGCGATCATTTTCACGTCGGGCACGACCGGCGTTCCGAAGGGTGCGCTCTACACGAACCGGCAGCTCGCGTTCATCACGCAGACCGATGTCGGCGACAACTGGGGCGGTGGGGGTCGATCGTTCACCGGCACCTCGTTCGCGCACCTCGGGTTCATGACCAAGCTTCCCGGCAACCTGCGCCGAGGTGGCACCAACTTCATCATGACCCGCTGGCGGGCCGCCGACGCGCTCGCGCTGCTCGAGCGCGAGCAGATGACGACGGTCGCAGGTGTGCCGAGCCAGCTCGCGCTGATGCTGCGCCGGCCCGACTTCGACCGGCTACGACCTGTCGTCGGTGAAGTTCATCGTGGTCGGAGGCGGACCGGTCACTCCCGGGCTTGCCGAAGAAGCGCGGCAACGCTTCGGCGCGCGGTTGTCGACGCGCTACTCGTGCACCGAAGCGGGCATCGGTCTCGGCACCGCGTTCGACGATCCCGACGAGGACGCGGTCGAGAGTGTCGGCCGTCCGCACCCGAGCGTCGACCTCGCGATCCTCGACGACGACGACCGACCCGTTCCCGTGGGCGAGATCGGTCAGGTCTGCCTCCGCTCTCCCGCGGTGATGGCCGGGTACTGGCGCGACGCCGAAGCGACCAAGGCCGCGTTCACGCCAGACGGTCACGTGCGCACGGGCGACCTCGGCTGGCTCGACGACCGCGGCCGCCTCCGCCTCGTCGGTCGTTCCAAGGAGATGTACGTCCGCGGCGGATACAACGTCTATCCGGTCGAGGTCGAGGGGGTGCTCTCGCAACATGCCGGTCTCGCCGCGGTCGCGATCGTTCCGCGCCCCGACGCCGTCATGGGCGAGATCGGCGTCGCGGTCGTCGTGCCCCGCGACGGCGAGCCCGTGCCGTCGCTCTCCGACCTCCGCACCTACGCCGAGTCGCAGCTCGCCGGCTACAAGCTCCCCGAGGCGGTACACGTGGTCGACGCGTTGCCCCTCACCGCGGGCGAGAAGATCGACCGGCGCGCGCTCGCCGACCTCGTCTCGGGAACCGGCGCTCAATAGTCTGCCGCCGGCATGGAACTCGACTTCACCCGCGACCAGGACGAGCTGCGCGACGCCATCCGGTCCGTGCTCGCCAAGGAGTCGCCGGTCGCGCTCGCCCGTTCGGTCGTCGACACCGGCGCGCGACCCACGGAGTTGTGGAAGACGTTCGCCGAACTCGGCTGGCCGGGCCTCACCGTCGGCGAGGAGTACGGCGGCGTCGGGCTCGGCGCGGTCGAGGCCGCGATCCTCGCCGAGGAGCTCGGGCGCGTCATCGCTCCCGGAGTCCTGCTCCCGACCATGACGCAGTTCACACCCGCGGTGCGGGAGTGCGGCACGCCGGAGCAGCAGTCACGCTGGCTCACTGCCGTCGCGACCGGTGAGGTGGCGGGAAGTCTCGCGATCTGCAACGAGAACGGATCGTTCGATCCGGCCGATACTTCGGTCACGGTCACGAGCCGCGGCGGCGATGTCGTTCTCTCGGGTGACGACGCGCTGGGTCGTCGAAGGCGACGCGGTTGCCGAGCTCGTCGTCGTGGGACGCGAGCCCGGGTCGTCCGGCGACGCGGGCGTGCACGCGGTGGTCGTCCCGGCTTCGGCAGCGGCCACGACCGCGGCGCACGCGTTCGACGGCAGCCGCCGTCTCGTGCACGTGCACTTCGACGACGTGACGGTTGCCGCGGATCGCGTGCTCGGACCAGGTGCGAGTGTCGCGGCCGGGCTGCGGCGCGCCATCGAGGAGGCGACCGTTGCCGTCGCGCTCGAGATCGTCGGCACCGCCCAGACGGTCTTCGACGTGACCATCGAGTACGCCAAGCAGCGGGTGCAGTTCGGCGTACCGATCGGCTCGTTCCAGGCCATCAAGCACAAGTTCGCCGACATGGTGATCGCGCTCGAGCGGGCCCGTTCGACCGGCTACTTCGCCGCGCTCACGATCAGCGAGGACGACCGGCGCCGGGGGACGGCGACATCGGTGGCCAAGGCCGCGGCCGGCGACTGCCAGCGCCTCCTCGCCAAAGAAGGCATCCAGATCCACGGCGGCATCGGCTACACGTGGGAGCACGACATGCACCTCTACGTGAAGCGGATGAAGTCGGGCGAGCAGCTGTTCGGAACGAGCGCGACGCATCGGGCCAAGCTCGCGGCCGCGCTCGGCGTCTAGTTCTGGCAGAGCAAGATCTCGGAGAACAAGTACCAGAACACGATCAGCGCGAATCCCGCGTACATCGCGTTCTTGTGGGTCTCGTAGATCACGTTGAGCCCGCCGCTCCCCCGGCCGCCGAGCTTGCCGAGCGCGTTGATCTCGAGCACGGCGATGATCACGAGCGAGACGATGAGGAAGATCGCCGAGTTCGTCCGTCCGGGGTCGGGGTCCCAGTGACTGTCGCCCCACACGTGGCTCGTGCCGACCATGAACACGAGCAGCGGTAACGAGAAGATCATGTTCTGTCGGGACGCCATCGCCGCGGCCCGGCCCGACGCCGGCGCATCGGGATTCGCCTCGCCGCCGGCCTGAACGTTGCGGGCGTTGCCGATGACGACCTGCTGCTTCGGCCAGATGACCATCCACACGTTGGCCGCCATGATGATGCCCATGATGATGCCGAGGAAGAGGACCATGCCGGCCGGCGTCTTCCAGAAGTCGGCCTCCATGTACTTGTCCGGGAGGGCGAGGATGATCAGCAGCCCGAACGCCAGGGTGGCCATCGCCGCCCAGCGGAACCACCACAGCGCCCGCCACGTGAGCTTGTCGAGGGCGTTGTTGCGGGCCGCCGCATCCATTTCGGCGAACGACGGAACCTGCACGAAGTTGAAGAACCAGAGCAGGCCCATCCACATGACGCCCACGATCACGTGACTGATCCGAAATGCGTTGCTCAGGCCGACGTCGTCGAAGAGCCACATGGCGCGAACCCCCGAGGTGCGAAAGTGCCGCGGAACCTAGCAGGGGCCTCCGGCGCGCGTCAGGGATGCTCGGTGCGCGCCCGCCACCACGAGAAGAGCGCCGCGAGGTCGTCGTCGACGCGTGATGCGTGGCCGATGACGCCGGCCGCGTCTGCGCTCCACCACATCTCCGCACGCCCGTCGACGACGCGACAGAGGTAGCGCCCGGCGCTCGTGGTGGGCGAGGCAGGGTCGGCCCAGCTGCGCTCATCGTCGGTTCCCGCCGCGCAGGCCGGCACGCCCCGCGTCCCCTGCCCCGCTTCCCGGTGCCGGCGTCGGGGCCGGCGATGCGGCGGTACCGCACCTCGACGTCGTCTGCCTCGATGTAGGTCACAGTTCCCTGCGGGATCGGGCACAGCAGCTGCGGCACGGTGCCGGCGAGGGTCTGGCACCCGCTGCGATCGCCGATCTCGGCCGTGAACGAGCGGACGACCGGCCGCGTCGACGGCGCCGGTGGCTCGACCGGTGCGGATGTGCGGGCGCCGGGTTCGCGGTGTCTCGGGCCGAGACGCTGCCCACGCTGTGATTGCGCCCCTCGCCGAACTGGAACAGGGCGACGACGCACCCGGCACCGAGCACGACGAGCAGCACCGCCAGGGCGGCGGCCCGGACCGACGGGCGTGACCGTCGAGTCCGCGACCCGACCGGACGAGGGCGGACCGAGGGCGGGCGAGGGATCTCGGTTCGGCTCGGGCATCGGGGCTCGGGCATCGGGCGTCGGCCATCGACGCAGTCTACCCACCTGAGGTGTTACACCACAGTTTGACACATCTTCACATGATCTCTAACGTCACGCCGTGCCGTTCACGCTCTCCGATCTCCTGCACGCCGATCTCCTGCATGACGGTGATGCCCTGGCCGTCGCCGCCGCCGGCGTCGCCGCCGTCGCACTCGTGTCCTGGCACGGCATCGGCCTGCTCGTCTGTGCCGCGGCCCGGCACTGGCCCCGCCAACCCGTTTGGGCGCGCATCGCCCGGCTCGCGCCACCGCTGGCGCGCCGCCTGCGCCGGCGTCGTGTCGCTCACCTCGATCGTGCTCACACCGTCCGGCGCCCACGCGCAGGACACGACGACGACGCAACCGCACCCGTGGTCGACGAGCCGTTCGTGCGTGCACCGGAACCGGCCGCTCCCGACGCCGCCCGCGCCGGCGCCTGCTCCAGAACCCGAACCGGCACCACCGCCCCTGCCGCCGACGGCGGTCACGCCCGCGGCGCGCACGCACGTGGTCGTGCCGGGCGACAACCTCTGGCTCATCGCCGAAGCCGAGATCGTCGCAGCGCACCGGTGACCCGCACCCGTCCGACGCGGCGATCGTTCCCTACTGGCGAACGGTGATCGAGCAGAACCGGGCGACGTTGCGCTCCGGAGACCCGAGTCTCATCTATCCCGGAGAGCTCGTCTTGCTCCCCTGACGTGCGACCAGGTCGCGCGTCGATCCGCTTTGACCCTGACGCGACGCGTCAGGTGAGACTCGCCGCCGGATGGGATTGCTCGACGGCAAGGTCGCGATCGTCACCGGCGCGGGTCGCGGCATCGGACGCGGTCACGCGCGATTGCTCGCCGCCGAAGGCGCGCAACGTTGTCGTCAACGATCTCGACGACGCGGCCGAGACGGTCGTCGACGAGATCACCGCCGGCGGCGGCACCGCAGTGGCGAACCACGACGACGTCGCGTCGTGGGACGGCGCGGGCGCACTCGTCGATCCGCGGCGGTCGACCGGTTCGGGCAGCTCGACATCCTCGTCAACAACGCCGGCGTGCTGCGCGACGCGATGAGCTTCAACATCACCGAAGCCGAGTGGGATGCCGTGATCACCGTGCATCTGAAGGGCCACGTGGCACCGAGCCACCATGCGGTGAAGCACTGGCGCGACCGGGGCAAGGCCGGGGAGCCGGTCAGCGGTCGGATCATCAACACCGCGAGCGAGTCCGGCCTCTACGGGCAGGCGGGCCAGATCAACTACGCGACAGCCAAGGCCGGCATCGTCGGCATGACGATCGTCCTCGCCCGCGAGATGAAGAAGTACGGCGTCACCGCGAACGTCGTGTGCCCGCGCGCGCTGACCCGCATGACCGACTCGGTACCGGGTGCCGCCGACTTCATGAGCGGTCCCGAGTGGGATCCGGAACAGATCGCGCCGATGGTCGCGTTCCTCGCGAGTGACGCCGCCGCGGACGTCTCCGGGCAGGTGTTCGTCGTGTGGGGCACACGCGTGCACCTGATGGAGGGATGGACGCTCGCGTCCACGCTCGATCGCGGCGAGGGCCGGTGGAGCGCCGCAGGAGCTGATCGACCGCAAGGACGAGCTGTTCGCGGGCCGGCGTTCGAAGGTCCCGCCGATGGGCTTCGGCCAGTAGCGCATGGGCACGAGTGCGGACGCGCCCGCGGGCCCGTTGCTCGTCGACCAACTGCGGTTCATGGCGGCGCGGTGGCCCGACGAGATCGCGTATCGGGACCTCGGTGCGGACGACCAGGTGACGTTCTCGCAGTGGGAACGTCGCTCGAACCAGGCCGCCCGCTGGCTCGTCGGGCGGGGCGTGCAGAAGGGCGACCGGGTCGCGATCTACCTCCCGAACGAGCAGTGCCTGCGCTGGATCGTCGCGTACGCCGCGGTGCACAAGGCCGGCGCGGTGATGGTGCCCGCGAACACGCGCCTGTCGGTCCCGGAGCTGGTCTCGATCCTCGGTCACGCCGAAGTGTCCGCGATGTTCACCTGCCACGACCTGCTCGGCTCGGCACGCGCGATCGCAACCGGCGTGCCGTCGCTACAGGCGATCCTCGATGCCGACGGCCCGTCCGAAGGAGCGAGCGGCTGGGACGACGAGGTCGCCGCGCTCGACGACTCGATGCTCCAGGTGCCGCTCGACGCCGACGACATGGCCGACATCATGTACACCTCGGGCACGACCGGATTGCCGAAGGGCGTGCTCGTCCGTCACCGCAACGTCGCGATGATGCCGAACTGCACACCGCACTGGAGCGGCGCCGGCTGGCTGCACGGCGCGCCGTTGTTCACGTTCGCGGGGATGAGCTTCATCTTCAACCCGATGAAGATGGGACTCACCGGTCTCTACATGCCGAAGTTCGACGTCGACCGTTGGTTCGACGTGGTCGAGCGCGACCGACCGATGATGATCTTCATGGTGCCGGCCATGGCCGAGCTGGTCACCGCGAGCCCACGGTTCGCGCAGGCCGATCTGTCGCGCGCCGATGGCGGTGTCGATCGGTTCGGCGCCGCTCGCGCCGGCGACGCTGCAACGACTCCAGGACCGCATGCCGCAGGCGTCGGTGTCGAACTCGTACGGTCTCACCGAGGCCGGCCCCGCGTACATCGTCATGCCCAAGGAAGATCTCGCGCGCAAGCCGGGATCCGTCGGGAAACCGATGCCGCCGATGGAGGTCAAGGTCGTCGATCCCGAGACCGACGCCACGCTCGACCCGAACGTCGTCGGCGAGCTCCTCGTGCGGCTCCCCGGCAAGCGACGCGAGTACTACAAGGACGACGGCGCCAACGCGAGCACCTGGACCGAAGACGGTTGGCTGCGCACGGGCGACCTCGCGTACCTCGACGACGAAGGCTTCGTGTACATCTCGGGCCGCATCAAGGACATGATCATCCGCGGCGGCAACAACATCTACGCCACCGACGTCGAAGCGGTGCTCCTCGAACACCCCGACGTGCAGGAAGCGGCAGTCATCGGCGTTCCGCACGCGGTGCTCGGCGAGGACGTCGGCGCGTTCGTCGTGCTACGAGATGACGGCGCGTGCACGGTCGACGAGTTGCAGGCGTTCTGCGCCGACCGTCTCGCCGACTACAAGCGCCCGCGTCAGCTGTGGTTCGTCGACGAGCTTCCCCGCAACGCGACCGGCAAAGTCATGAAGCACAAGCTCCGCGAGCAGGTCGCCAAGACCTAGTCCAGACGTGGGACGGTCGCTTGCGGCTGAAGCGAGACCTCCGACGTGCCTAACCGCTGTCGAGCTCGTCACGCAGGATCCGCGATACCGCAGGGTCGTGTCGCCTGCGTCGGACCGGCAAACCTCTGGCGATCACGGCTCGTGGCTGTGCCGATGTGCGACGCCTGTACGTGCGGGTGGCCGTGGAGAAAATGGTTGAGGCTCACGAGTCTTGTTCTTCGCAACCTGTGGCTAGCGTCCGCCTGTCGCTTCGCAGCGGGCGGGGCGCGAGCACAAGGAGCAACATGCGCAAGCTGATCGCGGGAGCGGCCGTCGTCGGTCTCGTCACCGTCGGTGGGGCTGGTGCCGCCTTCGCCGGAGAAGTCAACGGCCGGGGCAAGCCCACACCGATCTCAGAGGAAGGCGGCTTCAGGGCTGGGTCGATCTGCGCCTTCTCAGGCCTGGACGACGGCTCTGAGAGCGGGGCCGGTGTCCAGCCGGGCGTGACCCAGAACTGGGGCCAGATCGCCAAGGGCTTCGCCACCGAGGGCGGCGTGGGCGAGTTCGCCGAGGCCGGGGTGGTCCACGACGAGGGTCCCGGCACCAACTGCCACGGTTTCGCTAGCGGCGGCGGCGGCGAATAGGTCTGCCAGTTCAACGTGGAAGCGTCGGCCCTCCGTTTGGGCCGACCCTTCTGCGACGACCGAGCGCGGGATAGTCGCGCGTCACGTGCGCGCCTGCCTGTCGGTCCTGCGCGAGTGCGGCCGCTCATTCGGCGTTGTCTTCGATCGAAGCGCCGGCGCGGAGACGGTAGAGGTCACGAAGCACACCGATCTGCGTGCCGTGGTGGCTGACCTCGTTCAGCACCGATGCGATCACTTGGGCGCCTGTGCCCATCGGGCCAGGTCCGCCGTAACCCCAGAACCGGACCGGGCGCTCGAGTTGTTCGTCGCTCGCCGAGCGGAGGGCTGCGCCAATCTGACGCCAGCCTGCTCTCATGGCCCCGACCGCCTCGTCGGCAGTCGTGAAGATCGGATGACCTGCGATGTACGGCGAGGTCCACCCGCTCTCCGTGGTGTGGTCACCGCCGAGGAAGTCCAGTTGTGCCGTCCGACCCGGCATGGAGCCGATGTGCCAGAAGAGCCATGCGATCGAGGTCAGTGGCTCGGTCGCTTGCCGTCGATCGGTTGGAGGCGGCGGCGAGATTGGCGTCGAAGTCAGCGGCCCACGCCCCGACGACGAACGGTGTTGGCGTCCGGGTCTCCTCCACGGGCCGGACAGTCCAGCAACCCGGCATCGGCTCCCACAGAAACTCGTCGTCGGTCAGTCCGTTCCAGGCACGGGTCAGCGTGAAGCGCTCGATGAAGAACATCATTTCGGCGAGCGTCTCGCAGCGTCCGTTGGCCACGACCGGACGGTAGGTCATCGCGGCACCTGAGCCGACGGCACGTCGTCGCACGTCCGGGTTCTCGCAGAGTTCGTCGCGCTAAGGTCTCGCCGCTTCGGAACTGACACGCCCGTCAGATCGTGTTGGGCGTCAGGTCCGGTCGTTCGCGCAGGAGGATCAGGCACGTGGCACTGACGGAGCTCAAGGGCAAGGTGCTCGGTACGCAGACGGTGATCATCGAGCGCGGGCCGGTGAAGGTGTTCGCCCAGGCATTGGTCGACGACGACCCCGTGTACACGAGCGACACGCGCCGATCCCGCCGACGTTCCCGTTCGTCATGCCGTACTGGGGTTCGATGGGCCAGGGCGGCGCCGCGGGTCTGCCGATCGAGAACCTGCGGGGCAAGGGCCGCGCGATCCTGCACGGCGAGCAGGAATTCGAGTTCCACGACGGGCAGCTGGCCGCACGTCGGCGACGTGTTGGTCGGCGACGGCGTCATCGCGGACGTCTACGAGAAGGAACGTTCGGACGGCGGGAAGCTCGAGTTCTACGTGACCGAGACGACGTGGAAGAACGAGCAGACCGGCGACCCGGTCGTCACCACGAAGTTCACGCTCACGATCGTGTGCAAGCCCGACGCCGCCGCGCCGAAGCCGCTCGCGTAACGGCCTCGTGGCCTACACACCCGAGCAACTCGCCGATCGCGCCGAGATCCAGGACGTCGTCAACCGGTACGCCTGGTCGATCGACACGCGCGACTGGGACGCGCTCGACACCTGCTTCACCGACGACGCGTACGTCGACTACTCGTCGAACCCCGGTGGCACCGAGGGCCCGTACCGCGAAGTGCGCGGGTGGCTCGAACAGAACCTCGCCGCGTTCGTCGTGATGCAACACCTCATGGTGAACACCGACATCGCACTCGACGGCGACCGCGCCACCGTGCGGACGATGATGGTGAACCCGATGGGTGCGCGCACACGCGAAGGCCCGCCGCACTTCTTCTACATCGGCGGCCGCTACGACGACGACTTCGTGCGCACCGCCGACGGTTGGAAGATCGCAAAGCGCGTCGAGACGCTGCTCTGGTTCCAGGGCACGCTGCCGCCCGAGCTGATCGCTGTAGACCCGTGGCTCGAGTTCAGAGGGCGCGAGCAAGAACGCGGCGTTGTCGGGGAAGAATCCCGGTTCGTCGTCGGGGCGCAAGGGCAGCGCGCTTCCCGTGTAGTCGTCGAGCGGCGTGCCCGTTCCTTCCGAGTGCGGGTAGTCCGAGCAGCACATGTAGAGGTCGCCGGTCTGGCGGATCAGGCGGCCGGGGAGCTCGTACGAGAACGACGACACCCGCACCTGCCGCCGGAAGTACTCGCTCGGCCGCAGCGACAACTCTGCGAGGGGACGGCCGTTCAGCTTGGTCGTGAAGTCGTAGCCGCCGTCGAGCATCATCAGGTACATCGGCACCCAGATCGCGCTCGAGCTCGACGATGCCGATGAGGAGTTCCGGGAAGCGCTCGAGCGTGCCGTTGAGGATGAGGTCGGTGCACGCGAGCGCGGCGGCGGTCCAGAGGAAGACCGACTCGAGCGGCGGCAGGAACGAGTCGTCGGGCTTGGAGTACCAGGCGTCGTCGAAGGGCCGCCGCTGGTCGGCGACATGGAACACCGGCGTGATGCCGTGGTCGACGAACGCGCGCCAGATCCCGTCGTGATCGGGATGCGAGAGCGGCCGGCCATCGACGAGCGCGGGCGCCATCATCGCGAGGCGCACGCCATCGCGCTCGAGGCGCGCCAGCTCGTCGGTGAGCCACCGCTCGTCGCGCAACGTCACGTGCGCCACCGGATGCACCTTGCCGCGGCCATCGGCGACGACCGAACCGCACCAGCGGTTCCACGCGGTCATGTTTGCGGTCGAGCGCACCGAGATCGGCGTCGAGCGTGCGCTCCCACACGCAGCCCGAAGTTGGGGAACGTGACCGCTTCGTCGACGCCCATGCTCGCGAGTTGCGTCGGCGCGCGCCGCCGGCTCCCAGTAGTCGGCGCGGCAGGTCGTCGTCGTAGCTCGACTCCGCCGCGAGCCCGGCGCGGATGCGCTCACGCCGCTGGCCGAGCTCCGAGGTCTGTGCGGGAAACTGCACGTCGACCGGTTGCAGGCGACGGCCCCGCCAGCACAGCCACGGGTAGCCGAGCTCGTCGTCCTCGATGCGCAGCGCGTCGTCGCGACGGTCGGGATCGATGTGGTCGAGCCACGTCGTCCGGGTCTCGTAGAGATGTTGATCGGAGTCGATCACCGTGTTCATGTCTTCCTCACTGCAGCCCGCCGTGCGTGTCATTGTTCCCCTACCCTGACGCCGATGTCACGTACGAACGCGACGGATGTGCCTGATCTGGGCGCACCCGATCTGGCGGCCGACGCCTACCGCCGCCGGATCCGGGTCGAGACCACCGCGCCGGGCGTGGTCGTCTCGCAGCTCGAAGACGATTTCCACTTCTTCGTCGTGACCCTGCGTCACGACGGTGAGCGGATCGAGGAAGTGACGTGCGCCGCCCACCGCTGGCCGTGGACGACCTGCCCCGACGCCGCGATCTCGCTGCGTGCGCTGGCGGGGATGCCGCTCTCGCGACGGTTCACCGCGGCCGGGGCGTGGACGGATCCGAAGCAGAACTGCACCCACCAGTTCGACGCCGCGTGTCATGCGATCACGCTGCGCCGCGCGCGACGGCGGTCCCCGGCAGTACGACGTCGAAGTTCCGCGCCGCGACTTCGACGACGAAGGCCGCACGCGAGGTCCGTCTCTGGGTCGACGGCGCGCTCGCCCTGAGCTGGTCGCTCGACTGGAACGGCATCGTCGACCCCGCGCCGCCGTTCGACGCCGCGCCGTGGCGCGGCGGGTTCATGCGCTGGGCCGACACGAAGCTGCCCGAGGACGACGCCGAGTGCGCGATCACGTTGCGCCGCGCCGCCGACATCGGCATGGGTCGCGGCATGGACCTCGACGGCGTGCCCGTCGCGTCGCAACTACCGGCGTCGATGGGCTCGGTCTGTTACTCGATGCAGCCCGATGTCGTCGAGGTCGCGTTCCGACACCGCGGGTCGATCCGCGACTTCGCCGCCCACCCGGAGCGTTTGCTCGCCGACTGAGCCCGACGGTCCGACGCGCTCGGCGAACTTCACCGTTCCGACGGGGTCACCGGGACGCCGGCGGTCGTGAAGTCACCGTCGTCGCTGCGCCCCCATCCGCCCGCCGCGAGGTTGCCGCCGTCGACGTGGATGGTCGTGCCGGTGACGAAACGCGACCAGTCGGACGCGAGGTACACGGCCGCGGCCGCGATGTCGTCGGTGTGGCCCGCCAACGGGAGCGGCGTCTTCACCGGGACGTCGCCGATGCCCGGGGTCGGGATGACGTCGGGCGCGATGCAGTTGACCCGGATCCGCCGGTCGCCGAACTCGAGCGCGAGCGTCATCGTGAGGTTCGCGAGCGCCGCCTTCATCGCCGAGTAGACCGCGAAGCCGGGAGCCGCACGGTGCGCCTCGATCGACGTGATGTTGATGATCGATCCCTGACGTGCGGCATCTTCGGGACACAGGCGCGGATGAAGGTCGTGACGCTCGTGAAGTTCTCCCGCACGAGCGCGTCCTGGCCCTTGTCGTTCACGTCGAGGAATGCGGCGAAGAAGCCGCCACCGGCGTTGTTCACCAGCACGTGGACGTCGTTCATCGGCTCGATCCAGGCTCGCACCGCGTCGGCGTCGCGGACGTCGAGCAGGCCCGTGGTCGCGGTGCGACCGGCGGCTTCGATCTCGGCGGCCGTGCGCGCGAGGCCGTCGGCATCGCGGTCGCAGATCGCGACGTCCGCGCCGAAGCGCGCGTACGCGCCGGCCACTGCGGCGCCGATCCCTTGCGCGGCGCCGGTCACCACCGCAACGCCGGCCGGTGAGCAGTACCGACTCCGGCGTGAGCGACATGGCGCCCGAGGCTAGCTTCACCGCCGTGGCGTACGACTTGAACGGCAAGCACGTGCTCGTGACCGGCGCGTCGGCGGGGATCGGCGCAGGTCTCGCAGAAGGGTTCGCGCGGCGAGGCGCGACCGTCGGGATCTGCGCGCGCCGGGAGGACAAGCTGCACGAGGTGCTCGCGCGGTGTCGCGCGCATGCGCCCGACTCGCAGGCGTGGACCGATCGATCTCTCGGACCTCGACGCGCTCGAGGCGTTCGCGACGCGGGCTTCGGACGAGCTCGGCGGCATCGACGTGCTCGTCAACAACGCCGGCATCCCGAAGCGCCGCACGGTTCTCGCGCTCGACGCCGACGACCGTCGAGTCCGTGATGCAGATCAACTACTTCTCGCCGATCCGCCTCACGCTCGCGCTGCTCCCCGAGCTGGTGGCGCGCGACGGTCGGGTCGTGTTCGTGTCGTCGGTCGCGGCTCGCCTGTCGCCGCCCGGCGAAGCCGCGTACGCGGCGTCGAAGGCCGCGATTTCGGCGTGGGCCGAGTGCATGAAGGTGGACCTGCGCGACACCGAACGTGAAGATCCACGTCGTGTACCCGGGGATCATCGACACCGAGCTGTTCACGCTGCCCGACAACGACCCGGCACCCACGACCATCGAAGCGCTTGCCCGTCGAAGCGCTCGTCGGCCCGGTGCTCGACATGGTCGAGCAGGACGGCCGCTTCGAGGTGTCGGTCCCCGACTGGTTCCCCGACGTCTACGCCGGCAAGTACAAGGACGTCGCCGCGTTCCTCGACGGCACCATCGCCTACGTGAGATCGCTGCCGTCCTGAGCACGTCGTCGACCGGCGTCACACGAGGCGGGCCGAACCTGTGCCTTCGACACGGGCGGCGATCGCCGGAGAGAGTTCGCGCAAGGAGCGATACTCCGACTCGCCGAACCGGACGACAATTCCGTCGGTCGAACGCGGTCGCGGTTGCCGTGTGCTTGCCGTGGGACGAGAGGAACGAGGCCTCGCCGAACCAGTCCCCGCTGCGCAGTATCGCCAGCAGCCGGCCGTCGCGGCAGGACGGCCACCCGACCTCGGACGAGCACGAAGAACTCGTGACCCGTCTCACCTTGCCGACACAACACGCGCTCTCGTTCGAACTCGACCTCCGTTGACAACCGATCGATCTGCTCGAGCACTCGTCGCGGTGTGTCTTCGAACAACGGCTGACGCACCAAGTATTTGGCACATCGCACTCGGCATCGACCCTCCCTCGTCGCAATCCACGATGCGCCGTTCGCCTCGATGGGCCTTCGACTGAGATTCGACCGGCGCGAAACGCCCTGGTGGCTCGGAAAACGTGGGCCGTAGGATTGAGACACCCGCGAGGGGGTGATGAAACTTGGAGTTCTTCCTGTTCGGTCCGCTCGACGTTCGAGCCGGACCGACGGATCGCCTCGACCTTCATGGCGCCAAACGGCGCGGACTGCTCGCTCCTGCTCGTTCACCGAGGTCGGCCCGTCTCGGTCGACCGCCTCGTCGATGCGCTGTGGGACGGCGCCGCTTCGAAGGGAGCAACCGGCACGGTGCAGACCTACGTGTCCCAGCTCCGTCGTGCGTTCGACCAGGATGCGTCGGTACAGCTGACACGGCGCGGTGGCGGCTACGTCCTCGATATCGCTCCCGAGTTCTTGGACATCGCGGCGCTTCGAGCAGCTGCTCCTGGCCGCCGACGAGTGTGAGGGCGGACGAGAGCGAGTCGAGCTCCTCGGGGACACGCTCGGTCTGTGGCGCGGAACTCCACTCGAGGAGTTCGACGGGGAATGGGCGACGATCGAGCGTGCGCGACTCGAGCGCCTCCGTATCGAGGCACGTCTACGACGCGTCGACGTACAGCTCGGCATCGGTGACGACCGTGTCGTGCTGCCCGAACTGGAAACCCTCGTCGGCGAGCATCCGCTCGACGAGGGGATCTGGTCGCGACTCATTGTCACGCTGTACCGGTGTGGCCGTCAGGGCGACGCCTTGCGCGCGTGCCGTGATGTTCGCCAGTTGCTCGTCGAGCAGCTCGGCGTCGATCCCGGGGCCGAGCTCGCGTCCGCTCGAGCGACGGATCCTCGACCACGACGACACGGTGCGGTGGCCGCTCGACGACGTGGCACCAGCGGCGGTACGAGAGGCGTCGCCGCTGCCGACGGGCACGGTGACATTCCTGTTCACCGATATCGAAGGCTCGACCGCGTTGTGGGACACGCTTCCGTCCGCGATGGCCGACGCGCTTCCGAAACAGGAGAAGGTGATCGCCGCCGCGGTTGGAGACCATTCCGGCACGTTTGTCAAGGGAAAGGGTGAGGGCGACAGCACATTGTCGGTGTTCGCACGCGCCTCCGATGCAGCGGCGGCCGCGCTCCAGATCCGAGCAGGCCTCGCACGAGAGACGTGGCCGGACGGCATCGTGTTGCCCACACGGATCGCGCTGCATTCGGGCGAAGCTCAACTCCGCGACGGCGACTACTTCGGCAGCACCCTCGAACCGGGCCGCGCGCATTCGTGCGCTCGCCACCGGCGGTCAGATCGTCTGCTCGCGTGCGACGGCCGATCTCGTCTCCGACTCGTTGGCGGCAGGGTTCGTGCTCGGCGAGCTGGGCGCCCATCAGCTCCGTGGCCTACGGCGCAGCGAGACCGTCTACGAGATCCACAGCGCGGACGATCCGCACCTCGCGACCGACGACGCTTCCGTGACGTCAGGCGACCTCGAAACGCTGTACCCGTCTTTCGGGCAGCGCCCGGGGGCGCGTCGCGGCCGCGACCGGAAGAGCACCGCTCACATTCGTCGGGCGCTCGGGCGAGCTGACCGCACTCCGCCGCCACTGGCATGCTGCCCTGCGAGGGCGTGCTGCGACCGTGTTGCTGCAAGGTCCGCTCGGAATCGGCAAGACCGCGACTCCTCGAGGAACTCGCGCGCTTGGCAGAAGATGAGCCCGGCGGGAGCGCACGCGTGCGTATGGGGCCGGTCCTACGAGCACGCGCGGCTTCCGTACCTTGCCTTGCCGCGACTCCCTCCTTCCCTTGCTCGTCGACCGCGGAACCGAGCACTCGATCGTGCTCACACGAAGCTTCGATCCCGATGCGGGCGATGACGCGACCGGGCTCGATCCGAACGATCGCGGACGTTTGCTGCTCGCGTTCGCGCAGGCGGTCGTGGACCTCGCACGCGAACAGCCGCTGCTCCTCATCGTCGACGACATGCAGTGGGCGGACCAGGCCACCCTCGACGTCGTGCGTCATGTGACATGGCTCGCGCAGCGCGAACGGGCGCCGCTTCTCGTTCTCGCCGCCTGTCGAACGCCACTCGAGTCGGGGGAACTCGCCGCCGCAGTCGCACAGCTCGAACGTCGAGACCGCGCTGCTCGGTCGCACACATCGCGCCGCTGGCGGAGCACGAGGTGGGCGGCCTCGTCGCGCAACTTGGCATCGCGACGGCACGCGGCACCATCCAGCACGTTGCGTCAGATCACCAACGGCAATCCGCTGCTCGTGCAGCAACTCACAGAGGAACTGCACGATCTCGGCGCAAGCACGGTTGTCGATGATGTCATCGAACAGTTCACCGCGACGACGGCAGCGGATACGACCGCGATGACGGCTGCGTACCCTCTCCGACGACACGCGCGAGGTGCTAACGCTCGCCGCTTTGCTCGAGCCGAGTGCAACCCGGAGACTGCTCGATCGCGCCGCGCCCGGTCTTCCGACGGGCGTGGCACTCGCCGACGGCGTCCGCATCGGCGTGATCGAGATCCGCGGCGCCCGTGTGCAGTTCACACACCCTGTGTATCCGCGGGTGCTCGTCGGCGAGCTCGCACCGGTCGAGCGGAAGCGCATGCATCGGCGGCTGGCCGAGACGCTCGTCGCCGATCCAGAGCATCGGGCGACCGCGATCGAGATCGCGAGCCACTTCGCCCGTGCCGGTGACCTCGCGTCACCGAGAGAGGTGCTGCGAGCCACCCACGCCGGCGGTGACGAAGCGTTCGCGTCGTGCGCGTGGCGCGAGGCGGCCGAGTGCTACGAGGGCCGCGGTACGAGCACTCTCCCGATCGAAGATCCAGCGCCAGGACGTCGCCGCGGAGCTGCAATTTCGGGCCGCGTTGTGCCGGATGTGGAACCTCGACGACGACACGCGTTGACGGCGTTCGATCGCGGCAATCGAGCTGTTCGAAGAACTCGGAGATCGCCGCGCGCTCGTGCGCGCACGCTTGGAGCGCATGCGGGTCGAGCTCGACCAACGCGACGCCATTCGCGCAGGTCGATGCCGCGCCCGTTGGAGAAGGAGATCTCGGAGCTCCCCGACGACGATCCACTCCGCGCCCAAGCGCTCGCCGACCTCGCGATGGCCTGACGCGGTCTCGGGCCGGACCGCTGATGCGTCCGAGGCTGCCGAAGCGGCGCTCACCATCGCCGACGTCGGCGTGCCCGCCGACTGCACGAGCGCACCTCGCCCAGTCGGTGACAGCGTGGGCCTATCTCGACCTCCACGGCGCGATCGAGCACCTCGATCGTGCGATCGCACATGCCAATGCGGCCGGGGACGCGTACAGCCACCTCGCCGCCGCCGTTCGCCGCGCGCTGACGCTGCTTTGGCTCGGCGACGTACAGGAGGCCGATGAAGCCGGGGCTTCGGCGCTCGCCGTCGGCGAACAGCACAACCTCGTGTTCGGGATGGTCTACGCGCTCGCGGCACGTGCCGGCGCGGCGTGCTTCTCCGGCCGGTCCGATGAAGCCGCGGCGTTCGCCGACGAAGTCGTCCTGCGCCAACGCCTCGGCGACTACGCCTGGGGACTCACGTTCTCGCCAACCGACGTTCGCAGCGATCCGCGCCGATCACGCACGGCGCGGACGCGGCGAACGCAGTGCTGGAGCGCTTCGCCCACCTTCCGCGACGAGAACCCGGCGGGATATCCGTGGGGCGGCTACACCGATGTCTTCGACGTTGCGGTGCAGCTGATCACCGACCCTGACGCGCGGACGACCGAAATCACGGTGCCTTCCTGGCTCGCAACGACCCAGATATCCGGTGCGCTCGGTTGGTCGGGGATCGCGGCGGCAGTCGCCGAGATCGCCTGGTGGAAACGCGACCCGGTGCTCGCTGAGAACGCCCGCCTCGGACTGAAGTGGTGCGACGAGTCCGACATGGGTGTCGTCGACGGCTGGTTGGCGTCGGTCCCGCGCACGCTGGGAATCGCAACCGCCGCCGGCGGCGACCACGAGGAGGGCCGCCGGCTCATCGCCCGTGGCCGCGATTGGGCGCGGCATCAGCACGCCGACCTCGAGCACTCACTCTGTGGGTGGTGGGAATGCGAGATCACGCGGTTCGACGGGGTCCAAGCACCCCAGACGCCGTCATCGCGGCACGCACGTGCCCGATGTCGTGAGGCAATGCTTCAACGGCTCGGCCACCGGGGTCCGGGTCATGTCCTGAGGAGAATTCGTGGTCGGAAAGGACCGAGAAGCGCCGAAGCCGTTCCTCTACAAGGGAGAACTCCTGAGATGGGTGTTCGATGAGACGTTCGCTGCTCCGGAGGGCCGAGACACCGCGTTACGAGGATGCGATCGCCCTGCTGAGTGGCGACGGCCCATTGGAGTCGCTGACACAGGAGTGGGCCTTCGGAACGCTCGATGAAGCGAACCAAAACCACTTCCGTGAGCATTGGATCGAGCCCGCACAAGGTGGACTCGATCCGTACATGCGTGCCGCACTCACGGAGATAATCCAGCACGCCAAAGATCGCCACGCCGATGAGGGCGATGTCGCACTCGAAGCGATCATGTTCTACTCCACGGACTCGACCTTCGAGATCGGGTACGTCGACAACCTCAAGTCGGTGCTCGTTGTGATCAAAGTGGGGGTGTTCGCGTCGAAGATTGTTGCCGACCAGTGGTCGAAGGTGATCCCGCCCGAGTCCGGAGAGGTCATTCTCGAAGCGCCCGCGTAGCGCAGGCGACCCGTCAGCCGGGGAGGCCGATGGTCTTGGTCTCGAGGTACTCCTCGAAGCCCTGGACGCCGTGCTCGCGGCCGAGGCCACTCTCCTTGTAGCCACCGAACGGCGAATCCGGGCCGAACCACAGACCGCCGTTGACCGACACCGTGCCGGTGCGGAGGCGGCGGGCGACACCGAGCGCGCGGTCGAAGGACTTGCTCACGACTCCGCCCGACAGGCCGTAGCGGCTCGCGTTCGCGATGCGGACGGCGTCGTCGTCATCGGTGTACGGGATGATGACGAGTACCGGGCCGAAGATCTCTTCGCGTGCGATGGTCGAGGTGGGGTCGACGTCGACGAACAGCGTCGGCTGCACGAAGTAGCCCTTGTCGAACTGCGTGGCGGGGCCGCCGCCGACGAGGCACTTCGCACCTTCGGCCTTGCCCTTCTCGATGTAGCCGAGCACCCGCTCGCGCTGGCGCGCGTTGATCAGCGGACCGGCCATGTTCTCGAGATCGGTCGGGTCGCCGTACGGGAACGACTCGAACGACGCCTTGGCGAGCTCGACGCCCTCGTCGTAACGCGAGCGCGGCAGCAACATCCGCGTGGTGATCGCGCACCCCTGGCCGGAGTGCATGCACACCATGCCGGCGGAACCGATCGCGGCGGGAAAGTCGGCGTCGTCGAGGATGATGTTGGCGGACTTGCCGCCGAGCTCGAGGAACACGCGCTTCAACGTGGCCGCGCCCGCGCGGCGATGCGCTTGCCGACTGCGGTGGAACCGGTGAACGAGATCATGTCGACGCGCTCGTCGTCGGTGAGCATCTCGCCGACCGCAGCCGGATCGAACGACGTGATGACGTTGACGACGCCGGCCGGGATATCGGTCTCCTCGGCGACCATCTTGCCGATCCATGTCGCGCTGTACGGCGTGTCGGGCGCGGCCTTCAACACCACGGTGCAGCCCGCCGCGAGAGCCGGCGCGAGCTTCGACGCGTTGAGCATGAACGGGAAGTTCCACGGTGTGATCAGCCCGGCGACGCCGATCGCTTCCTTCGCGACCAGTCGGTTCGAACGCATACCGAAGAACTCGTGCTCGCCCAGCTCGTACTCCCACTCGTAGGAGTCGATGAGATCGATGTCCCACTGCATGTCATCGATGCACGAGTCCTGCTGCACCGCATACGTGAGGCCGACCGGCGTACCGACTTCGGCGACGATCTGGGGACGAAGCTCCTCCTTGTGCTTCTCCAGCGCGTCACGCAACTGCTGGAGGCAGGCCTTGCGCAGCGCTCGGTTCGTCGACCACTCGGATTCGTCGAACGCGCGCCGAGCTGCGCCTATCGCCGCATCCATGTCCTCGACCGAAGCGTCGGCGACGGGTCCGATGACCTCTTCGGTGGCCGGGTTGATGTTGTCGTAGGTCTTGGCGCCGGATGCCTCGACCAATCGACCGTCGATCAACAAACGGGACTCGAACTCCAGGGCCATCACGTCTCCTCGCACGTCTTCGCACGTCTTCTGCGCGTCGCAGTCGCAGGACACCCTACGCCGGTAATGTCGGCGCCTGCATGCGTATCGCCGCGCTCGACCTCGGGTCGAACTCGTTCCACCTCCTCGTCGCCGACGTGCACTCCGACGGCACCTTCGAGGCGATCACGCGGGAGAAGGAGATGCTGCGCCTCGGCGATGACGTGACCCGCAACGGCCGCATCACTCCGGCCGCCGCCGACCGCGCCGTCGGTGCCGTACGCCGCATGAAGCAGCTCGCGGATGCGATCGGCGCAACGGAGGTGCTCGCCAAGGCGACGAGCGCGGTGCGCTCGGCTGCGAACGGCAGCGAGCTCGTCGACCGGATCGAGGAGGAAGCGGGCGTCGACGTCGAGGTCATCAGTGGACTCGAAGAGGCGCGCCTGATCTTCGCCGCGGTCCGGTCGAGCGTCGTGATCGACCCGGCGCCCGCCCTCGGGATCGACATCGGCGGTGGGAGCGTCGAAGTGATGGTCGGCGATGCCGCCGGGCTCCGCTGGGCCGACAGCGTCCCGCTCGGTGTCGGTCGCCTCACGGCGGAATACGTCCAGGACGACCCGCCGTCGAAGTCGGCCCGCAAGAAGCTCGAGGGACACATCCGCGACGGGCTCGAGCCGCTCGTCGCCGACGTGCTCAGCCGCTCACCGCGGCTGTGCATCGGGAGCAGCGGGACGATCAACGACCTCGCCCTGCATGGCGGTCGCGCAATCGACCGGAGATCTCCCCGCCACGGCCAACGGGCTACGCGTCACGCGTGATGAGCTGCGCGCGCTGCACGACCGGGTCATCAAGTCGTCGATCACGGAACGGCGCCGCCTGCCCGGCCTCGACGAGAAACGCACCGAGCTCCTGCCCGCAGGCTCCATGCTCCTGGTCACCGCGCTCGACCTGTTCGAGTTCGACTCGCTGACGGTCAGCGACTGGGCGTTGCGCGAGGGCATCGTCCTCGACGCGGTGCGTACGCACGATCCCGACGACTGGTCCGACGATCCTGGCGCACTCCGCCACGCCGCGGTCGCCAACCTCGCGCGCCGCTGCAACTCGGATGAGGTGCACACCGCGCACGTGACGCGGCTCGCGCTGCGGCTCTTCGACGAGACGGAGTCGTTGCACCGGCTCGGCCCTGCAGACCGGGAGATGCTCGAGTTCGCGTCGATGCTGCACGACATCGGTCAGCACGTGTCGCGCAAGGGGCACCACCGCCATGCGGCATATCTCGTCCAGAACGCGCAACTCCGCGGCTTCGAACCGTCGGAGATCGACTTCCTCGCGACGTTGGTACGCCACCATCGGCGCGGCGACCCCAAAGCGTCCGAGCCACGCTTCGGTGCGCTGTCGCAAACGGATCAGAAGCGGTTGCGCACCCTTGCGGCACTCTTGCGCGTCGCGGACGGGCTCGACCGCGGGCGTCGTGGTGTCATCGAGGATCTCCGCGCCGACGTCGGCGCTGACCTCGTCATCCTCCGGCTCCGGGCACGTGGCGATGCCGAGCTCGCGCTCTGGGGTGCGCGTCGACGCCGCGACTTGTTCGAGCAGGTTTTCGGCCGGGAAATCGAGTTCTCGATCACGGCCAGGGAGAACGTCTGAGCCACGGAGAACGTCTGGTCCAGGGAGAACGTCTGTTACCTTGGAGAACGTCTGCATGCGTTCGGAATAGAACCCGCGTTCTTGGGAACAACTCAACTTCTTCCCAGTGTCGAGCCGGCCGGTCGCACGAACCCGCACACGGAGACGAAACCTTGAGCCCGACGCGAAGAGAACTCGTTCGCGCAACCCGCACGCGCATCTTGGATGCCGCCGGCCGACTCGCGCACGAGCGCGGGCCCGGAGGATTCAGCATGGACCGGCTCGCCAAGGAGGCCGGCGTCGCCCGCGCCACCGTGTACGAGCACTTCCGGTCGAAACGCGCGGTGCTCGACGAGCTGGCCACCTCCGCGACGCGGTCCGTGACGCTGGAAGCTCCCGACAGCGCCGACGTCGACCCGCTACGTGCCCTCCGCGACACGCTCGCCGAGGTGTGCAAGCACTGGGCCGGTCACGAGGAGACGATGCGCGATCTGCGCACGCTCCGGGCGATGACGGGTGGGAGACCGGTCGGCGACGCGATCGACCCTGGATCGCTGCACAAGCTCGTCGCGGCCTTGGCCGCCTGTGGTCATCTCCGCGCGCACTGGGACGTCGACGAAGCCGTCGATGCGTTCGCGGTGCTCACGTCGTACGGGACCTACGAACGGCTGCGCAACGGCACCGACGACAACGGCGCCCGCGTACCCGAAGAGGTCGAGGCGCTGGTCGCCAAGCTGGCGGTCTCGATCGTGAGCCCCGGCGGCAATCCGGCACGGGGAGCCGAGCAACGAATGCCGGTTGGCGGTTCAGCGCGAGTCGACGAAGCCCACCACCGTCTGGTGGATGATCCGTGCCGTCGTCTCGACGAGATCCGCCCGCGTGATCCCCATCGGTTCGAGGTCACGGTGGAACGCGGCCATGCGTTCGATGAGCGCGACGAGCGCCGCGGCCGCGGCCGCGGACGACATCGATGCCGCAATCACGCCCTCGACTGCGCCCACGCTCGATCTGGGCACGGAACCCCACGATGAAATCGGCGAGCGTCGCGTTCCGGACCTCCCGGAAACGAACATCGCCCTCCTGCGCGGCGAGGTTGCGCGTGCGAAGGACCGCGCGGTGCCGATCCCAGTAGGACACGAAACCGTCGACCAGTGCACGGGCTCGTTCGAGCCCGCCGGGCGCGGCCCAGGGCTCGTCGACGCAGGCGG
Organism: uncultured Actinomycetes bacterium; assembly: GCA_963841215.1. GTDB lineage: Bacteria > Actinomycetota > Acidimicrobiia > IMCC26256 > PALSA-610 > CAVUFH01. Next base: position 89,335 of record CAWJBW010000002.1, read on the forward strand.
GCGAGCGGCCGGATCTCGTCACCGGCCTCCTCGGCGAGCGCGAGCACGGCCTCCTCGACATCTCGGAAGTACTGGTAGAAGGTCGCGGGCGACGTACCGACGGTGCGGGCGATGTCGACCACGCGCAGGTCACGGATGCCATGCGTCTCGAGCAGCTCGCGGGTCGCGTCGAGCAGTCGCTGCCGCGTCTCGACGCCGCGCTTTCCCAACGGCCGCCCGTCGAGGGCGACAATCTGCTCCACACGTCGATCCCCCACGGCCGATCAGGGTACGCACGGAACTGACGAGCCGTCAGCGGCACCGCCGCTCGCGCGCGCTCTACGCCGGTTCGAAGTCGACGAACCCGAAATCATCGCCGGCAGGACGGAACGCGGCGCGTACGCGCATGCCGATGGCCGCGTCGCCGGGTGCGAGCGAAGGCATCGCCGCGAGGATCCGCGCGCCCTCCTCGTCGAGGTCGATCGTTGCGACCACGAATGGCACCCGTTCGGAGAACGGCGGCACACCGTTCTGCCGGATGACCGTGTACGAGTACACCGTCCCGAGCCCGCTCGCCGTCACGAACGCGAGCGTGTCGCGACCGCAGTGTGTGCACAGCAGGCGCGGGTAGTGCTGGTGGCGCCCACACGACGAGCAGCGTTGGATGCGCAACTCGCCGCGGTGTGCACCGGCCCAGAACTCGTGGTCGTCGGGCGTCGGCGACGGCCACAGATAGTTCGGCGTCTCGAGCCACGAGTTCGCCGGAAGTGCTCACGACGGCTCGGTGCCGAGCACGACAGTGCCCTGGGTCGACAGCCAGCCACCACTCCCGTGCGCGACCGCGATCTCGGCATCGGGCACCTGCGCGTCGCCGGCAGCACCCCGCAGCTGACGGGTCGCTTCGCACAGCAGGAACAGGCCCCGCATCCCGGGATGGGTCGCCGACAGGCCGCCGCCGTCGGTGTTCGTCGGCAACCGCCCACCGAGGCGCAGGTTCCCTTCGGCGACGAACGGCCCGCCCTCCCCCTTCGGCGCGAAACCGAGGTCCTCGAGCACGACCAGCACCGTGTAGGTGAACGAGTCGTACATCTCGAACACGTCGACGTCGGCGGGTGCGATGCCCGCTTCCGCGAACGCCTTGGGCCCGCTCACCGCGGCCGCGGTAACGGTCATGTCGGCCATGGCCTGGATGGAGTGATGGGTCGTCCCTCCCGCCGCGCCCCGCACGAACACCGGACGGTGCGGCAACTCACGCGCGCGTTCCTCGGTGGCGAGGATGATGCAGCAGCCGCCATCGGAGATGACGCAGCAGTCGAGCTTGTGCAGCGGGTCGGCGACGAGCTTGGAACCGAGCACATCGTCGACCGTGATCGGCTCCCGGTACATCGCGTTCGGGTTGCGGCCCGCATGCTCGCGCGTCTGCACCGAGATCGACGCGAGCTGTTCGGGGGTCGTGCCGTACTGGTGCATGTGACGCTGCGCGGCCATCGCGTAGGACCCGACGAGCGTGATCCCGGTCGGGAACTCGTACGCCATGCCGAGCGGCATCGCCATCCCGCCGCCGCGTCCCCGTCCGCCGCCACCAGTGCCCAACGTGCGACCGAACGCGCTCAGCTGGTTGTTGCCGTAGACGATCGCAACCATGTCGACGTCGCCGGCCTGGATGGCGCGGTACGCGTGCATCGTCTGGAACTCGAAGCTCGAACCGCCGCACGACGTGCTCTCCAGCCAGTGCGGTGTGAGACCGAGGTACTCGGCCAACTGCACCTCGTGCATCCCGCCGTAGCCCGCGCTCGCGAGGCCGCCGATGTCGCCCGGAACCACGCCCGCGTCGTCGAGCGCACGCCGGAACGCCTGCGCTTCGAGCATCGTGCCGCTCATGCCCGTCGCGACCGGGCCGTCGGCGAGGCCGACGCCGACAACACAAACGTTGCGATGGGTCCGGTCGGTCACGGGCCGGGAACCTAGTCTCCGACGCGAGTGCACCGCGACGCCGAAGATCACGTCGACCGGAATCGGCGGTTCTGGGACGCTGACGCCGACGCGTACCAGGAGGTACACGGCGCCGATCTCGCCGCCCGCGCCGAAGCGTGGGGTGCGTGGCGCCGGCCCGAGCGCGAGCTCGAGATCCTCGGCCCGACACGCGGGCGGGACGTGCTCGAGCTCGGCTGCGGCGCCGCACAGTGGTCGACCGCGCTCCACGCGCACGGCGCGCGGCCGGTCGGCCTCGACGTCTCGATCGGACAGCTCCGTCACGCCCAGAAGCACGCCGAGCAGCACGCCGAAAGGCACGACGTGCCGTTCGTGCTCGCTGACGGCGAGTCGCTGCCCTTTGCCGCGCGCTCGTTCGACGTGGTGCTGAGCGATCACGGCGCGATGAGCTTCTGCGATCCGCAGCGTTCGGTGCCGGAAGTCGCGCGAGTGCTGCGCCCAGGCGGGATCATCGCCTTCTGCGTCACCCATCCGCTCGTGTACCTCACCTACGACGAGCGTCGCGACCGACAGTCACGCAAGCTGCGCATGCGCTACGACGAGCTCGGTTGCATCGACTTCGGCGAGGGAACGGTGGACTGGGTGATCGCGCCGGGCCGGTGGGTGGAGCTCCTCACCGGCCACGGGTTCGCGATCGAGCGCCTGGTCGAGCTGAGCCCGCTGACCGACCAGACGACCTACGACGAGTTCGTGCCGTTCGAATGGGCCCGCCGATGGCCGGCCGAGCTGTGCTGGCGGGCGCGGCTCAGCTGACCGTCAACGAGGCGGCGAGGCGATCCGCGTGGAAGTCGCCCGAGCCGAACTGCGTGTCGAGCACCCAGGCTCGCTTCAGGTAGAGATGGACGTCCACCTCCCACGTGAACCCCATTCCACCGTGCACCTGGGTCGCGGCCTTGCCGTTCGCGATCGCGGCCTCGCCCGCCATCAGCTTCGCGATCGCGATCGAGCGGTCGAGCCCCTGGAGATCCGGCGCGTCGAGGTGCGCACCGGCTGCGTAGACCGCGGCGCGCGCCACCTCGGTGCGCGTGCACATGTCGGCACAAAGATGCTTGATCGCCTGGAACGACGCGATCGGCCGGTCGAACTGCTCGCGCGTCTTGGCGTACGCGACCGCCAGTTCGGTGGTGCGATCGGCGAGCCCGAGCTGGAACGCAGCTGTGAGCACCGCGCCGGCCCGCTGCCAGTGCTCGCCGTCGAACGACGTGAGCTCGCCGGCCGGCAGCTTCTCGACGCGCGCCACCGGTGTGAGCGGGTCGAGCGGCCACGGCGATGGATCGGCGTGCGAGCGCACGCGGGTCGACGTGCGTCACCGTGGCGCCGTCGAGCACGAACAACGCGTCGAGCACCTCGACGTGCTCGACCCAGCTCGGCCCGGCGGTCTTCGGTACTTCGACGACCCCGCGATGCCGGAGGTCGCGCCGGCCAGGGCACACGCGACGAGCGGACCGGGTACACACGCCCGACCGAGCTGTTCGAACACGACCGCGGCATCGGCCCACGCGAACCCGTCGTCCAGCAGCGAGAAGACGCCGGCGCCCGCGAGCTCGTCGTACATGCGCCGGTCGAACCCACCGCGGACGCGTTCGGTGTCGAAGCGGCCCGCGAGCAGCGCCGCGATGCCGTCGCGCAGCGCGACCTGGTCGTCGTCGAGATCGAGGTCCATGTTCCTGCCTCTGCGCTCTCTACCGCGGTTCCCGGGGCATGCCGAGAACACGCTCGGAGATGATGTTGCGCTGGATCTGCGATGCGCCGGCCGCGATCGGGAGCGCCAGCGTCCGCAGGCGCTCCTCGACGAGCTCGTTGTCGTCCACGTGCAGCGCGTCACGGTCGAGCACGCGCAGGCTCAGCTCGCCGAACCTCTGCCGCGCTTCCGAGTAGGCGAGCTTCATGACCATCGCACCGGCACCGGTGACACCCCGCGCCGACTGCGACACGTTGCGCTTCGTCAAGGACCACAGCGCGTCGAACTCCGCGCAGCAGTGGGCGAGCTCGCGACGAGCCGCGACATCGCCGCACACGCGGCGCGAGCTCTTCGCACAGCCGCAGCGAATCGATGAGCTCGCTGACGAACGCGGTCCCGCGCTCGTACTTCAGCGTGACGTTGGTGATGCGCCACCCGTCGTTCTCGGCACCCACCCGGTTCGCGACCGGCACCCGCACATCGGTGAGGAACACCTCGGCGAACTCGGACGAGCCGAGCAACGTCTTCAACGGCCGCACCTCGATACCCGGGAGGTCCATCGGGAGGATCAGCCACGAGATGCCCTTGTGCTTCGGCGCGTCGGGATCGGTGCGCACGAGGAACTCCCCGACGTCGGCGACCTGCCCGAACGAGCACCAGATCTTCTGGCCGTTCAGCACGTAGTCGTCGCCGTCGCGATCTGCGCGCGTGCGGAGGCTCGCGAGGTCCGAGCCGGCGCCCGGCTCCGAGAAGCCCTGGCACCACACCTCGTCGCCGCGGAGGATGCGGACAGGTGCGCGGCCTTCTGCTCGTCGGTGCCCTCCTCGATCAGGGTCGGTCCGGCGTGCAGCGTCCCGACGAAGTTGACGCCCACGTAGGGGGCCTTGGCGCGGGTCGTCTCCTCGTAGAAGATCAGTTGCTCGGTGGGCGAGGCGCCGCGCCCGCCGTACTGCTTCGGCCAGTGCAACCCCGCGTAGCCCGGCGTCGAACAGGCGCCGCTGCCAGTCGGTGTCCCAGCTCCGCCGTTCGCCCCACGCGTCGCGCGGCGGTGGCCGGCGCAAGCGTGGGGAGCGTCGCCTCGAGCCAGGCGCGGAGATCGGCCGGAACGCTTCGTCGGCTTCCGAATACCGCAGATCCACGGGCGGAGTCTACGATCTGACGGGTCGTCAGATCCGGGCCGGCACCCCGGCCGAGACCGATGAGGAGTGCCGATGGCGGCCGAGATGCCCAAGATCATCAGCGTCGACGACCACGTCGTCGAGCCCGCGCACCTCTGGGAACGGTGGCTCCCGCGCGGTTCCGCGAGCGCGGCCCGCACGTCGAGCGCCGCGGCATCGGGACGATGCGCCACATCGGCGGCGGCGTGTACGAGCAGACCTTCGACGACGACGGTCCGCAGGCCGACTGCTGGGTCTACGAGGATCTCGTCTACATCAACAAGCGGCACGTCGCCGCGGTCGGCTTCGACCGCGACGACATGACGATGTCGCCGATCACCTACGACGAGATGCGGCCGGGCTGCTACGAGCCCAAGGCCCGCATCGAAGACATGGAGATGAACTGGGTCGACGCGTCGCTGTCGTTCCCGACGTTCCCGCGCTTCTGCGGCCAGACGTTCCTCGAGGCGAAGGACCGCGAGCTCGCGCACGCGTGCGTCGTCGCGTACAACGACTGGATGGTCGACGAGTGGTGCGGCGACAGCGACGGCCGGCTCATCCCGCTGCCGATCGTCCCGCTCTGGGACGCCGAGCTCGCGGCGACCGAGGTCCGGCGCAACGCGGCACGCGGCGTGCACGCGGTGTGCTTCAGCGAGATCCCGCCCAAGCTCGGCCTGCCGTCGATCCACAGCGGCGACTGGGATCCGTTCTTCGTCGCGTGCCAGGAGACGGCGACGGTCGTGTGCATGCACATCGGCTCGTCGTCGCAGATGCCCGCGACGTCGGGCGACGCACCGGTCGCGGTCGCGGCGACGCTGTCGTTCAACAACGCGATGGCGTCGCTCTCCGACTTCCTGTTCTCGGGCGTGCTCGTGCGCTTTCCCGAACTGAAGCTCGCGTACTCCGAGGGCCAGATCGGCTGGATCCCGTACGTGCTCGAACGGGCCGACGACGTGTGGCGCGAGCACCGGGCGTGGGGCGGCGTGAAGGACATCGTCCCCGAGCCGCCGTCGACGTACTACTACCGGCAGGTGTACGGCTGCTTCTTCCGCGACCGGCACGGCCTCGAGTCGCTCGAGCGCGTCGGCGTCGACAACATCACGTTCGAGACCGACTACCCGCACACCGACTCGACGTGGCCCGACACCAAGGCCGTCGCCGAGGACCTGATGGGCCACCTCCCCGACGACGTCGTCTACAAGATCGTGCGCGGCAACGCGATCCGCATGCTGAGCCTCGACCTCGAGCACTGAACACGCGCCCGCTCAACACTCGAGCCCGTCGGCGGGCGGTTCGAGGTCGACGAGGTAGCGCTCGACCGCGTCGTCGACGCAGTCGCTGCCGCGGTTGAACGCGGTGTGGCCCTCACCCTCGAAGACGACGAGGCGCGCCGGACTCGAGTTGGTCCGCGAGCCCTTCGGCCCAACGCAACGGTGTCGCAGGGTCGTTCGACGTGCCCGAGCACCACGATCGGCGGCGCACCCGCGCCGCGCACCGGCGCCGGCTGCGCCGACCGGCGGAACCGGCCACACCGAGCACGGCGACGACAGCCACGTGGTCGACGCACCGAACTCGGGCGCGGCCTGCGCGATCCGCTGCCGCGACCGCGGGCAGCTCTTCGGCCGACGGCGCGGGCGCGTCGAGGCATCCGATGCCGAAGAACGCGGGCTGCGAGTTGTCGTAGACCCCGCCCGGTCTGGCGGCCGGTGTAGACGTCGCTGAGGCGGAGGAGCGTCGTACGCGTCGCCGCGCGCGGCGTCGCTGAGCGCGTCGGCGAGGATGTCCCACCCGTCGGTTCCTGCGTACAGCGCGCTCGCGACACCGAGGTCGGCTTCGCCGGGTCCGAGCTGCGCTCCTCGCCGTCGACCTCGCCCGGCACCGTCTCGGCGTCGATCTGGGCAATGAGCGCGGTCGTAGGCGCGCTGCGGATCGTCGCCGCCGAAGCCGCAGTCGGTGCGCGCGCAGTCGTCGAGGAAGGCGTGCAGCGCGCTGTCGAAGCCCTCGGCCTGCTCGCGCGTGACTGCTCGACGGCGAGCGAGGGGTCCACCGCACCGTCGAGCACGAGCGCGCGCACGTTCGTGCGGGTAACGGTCGGCGTACTGCGCACCGAGGTACGTGCCGTACGAGAAGCCGAGGTACGTGAGCTTCTCCTCGCCGAGCGCGACGCGGATCGCGTCCATGTCGTCGACGGTTGCGCTCGACGAAAGGTTCGCCAGCAGATCGCCGCTGCGCGTTCTCGCAGTCGTCTGCGAAGCTTGCGCGCCGCCGCGAGGTTCTCCTGCGACCTCTGTTCGTCGTCGGGCGACTTGTCGGTGGCGAAGAAGTAGTCGAGCTCGTCGCCGCAGTCGATCGCGGTGCTGTCGCCGGTGCCGCGAGGGTCCCACGCCGACGATGTCGAAGCGGTCGAGCAGCTCTTCGGTGAAGTACGCCTCGGCGTCCTCGACGATCGGGATGCCGGCTGCGCCCGGTCCGCCCGGGTTCACGAGGAGCGATGCCGATGCGGTCGCCGTCGGCGCGGCCGGCGGCCCAGGGCGAGCTCGAGGGAGCCGAGAGCGGGGTTCGCCCGATCCGCGGGCACTTCGAGCGTGGCGCACTCGATGTCTGCCGCAGTCCGTCCACTCGAGCGGCTCAGGGCCGTCGGTACCACGACTCGATGTCGACGACGAGGTCGATGAAGTCGACGGCGACGTGACAGCCGGTTGATCGTCGTCGTCACCGCCACAACCGGCGGCGAGGAGCACGCAGCAGCAGGCGGCCGAGCAGCGATCATCACCCGCTTCGGCACGGGGTCACCCTAGGGCCGGCTCGTTGGCGACCGACGTCGTCGGGAAGAATCGGGCGGTGAGCACCGACGTCGAGCAGCCGCATCCGAACGGTGCGGTCACCGTCGTCGAGGAACGCAAGCGCCCGACGTGGCGGCGCTGGCTGGTGCTCGGTGTCGTCGTCGCGGTTGCACTGCTGTGGACGTTCGCGATCTGGTACTCGGTGACGCGCGGTCTCCCGAGGACCTCGACGACGATGCACTCGACGGGCTCGCGCGATGCGTGCGAAACGGCCAAGACCCGACTCGAAGCGCTGCCGGACCTTCCGGAGGAACCGACGGCAGCCGACGTGATCGCACTGATGGATCAGGAAGACGAAGCGTTCGCCACCATGGTCGACGACATGGGCCGGATCACCACGAGCGGTGACGACGCGCAGGCGCGCGCTGGACGCGTGGGTGCAGGACTGGCGAGATGTCCTCGACGCTCGCGCCACGTTCGCGGCCGACCTCGAGAACGACGGCACCGCGCGTTTCAACCTCCCGACGGTGACGCGAGGGAGCCTCGAGCCGATCACCGAACGCATGGAGGAGTACGCGGCGGGCCGTGGCCTCGACCAGTGCACACCCCTCGCACTGCAGGCCGAGGTCGTCGACGTGCCCCGCGACTACACTTGGCGTCAGCATGATGGTGCCGAACTGATGGCCCCGCGTGAAGGCCGGCTCGCGGGCAAGGTCGCGCTGATCACCGGGCGCGGCCAGCGGCATGGGCGCAGCGGCGGCGTCCCTGTTCGCGGCCGAAGGCGCGCGCGTCGTCGTCAGCGACGTGAGCGACGGCGGCGCCGTCGTCGACGCGATCCGCGCGGCCGGCGGCGAGGCCACGTTCGTACGGGCCGACGTCTCGCGCGCAGCCGATTGCGATGCGATGGTCGCGGCGGCGATGGACACCTTCGGCGCGCTGCACGTGCTGTACAACAACGCGGGCATCTTCCCCGACGACGACGGCGGCGTGCTCGACACGCCCGAGTCGACGTGGGAACGGGTGATGGACATCAATCTCAAGGGCGTGTGGCTCGGCTGCCGGGCCGGGATCCCGGCGATGCTCGCCTCCGGCGGTGGCGCGATCGTGAACGTTGCGAGCTTCGTCGCGCTGATGGGTGCCGCGACCGCGCAGATCGCATACACCGCCAGCAAGGGCGGCGTGCTGTCGATGACCCGAGAGCTCGCGGTCGAGTACGCGCGGCGGGGCATTCGCGCCAACGCGCTGTGCCCCGGACCGATCGCGACGCCGCTGCTCGAGGAGCTGCTCTCGGACCCCGAGCGGCGAGCGCGCCGCATCGTGCACATCCCGATGGGCCGGCTCGGCCAAGCGGAAGAGCTCGCCAAGGCGGCGCTGTTCCTCGCATCCGACGACTCTTCGTTCATGACCGGCGCCGCGCTCGTCGTCGACGGCGGCATCACCGCCGCGTACGTCACGCCCGAGTAGCGCTCAGTCTTCCTCATCTCCTCGGTCGGCTGCTTCCTCGTCCTCGAACTCCCACTCGAGCATGACGTGCTCACCGGCGCGGCGTACCGGCCGCCGCCGCGTACGTGCGGAGCGCGGGCTCGTTGTCGGTTTCGGTGAGCACGTACATGCCGTAGCACTCGCGTTGGCGGGCGACGCCGGCGAGCGCGCGGACGAGCGCACGACCGACGCCGCGATTGCGCGACGCTTCGTCGACCGCGAGCTCGTACAGGAACATCTCGGTGCCCTTGTCGGGATGCGTCTCCTCGACACCCGTGATGAACCCGACGGGCACGTCTTCTTCGTACGCGAGCAGGATGTGGTGCAGGCTGCTCTGCAGAAAGCGTTCGGTGGCGTCGCGTTCGGGCGGGTCGTCGAAGAGGTGACCGGCCGCGAGCACCTCCGCGAGCGTGTCGAGGTTGGCGGATGTCCATGCCACGTAGTCTTCCCGCCATGGCCCGCGGGATGTTGACGGTCGCCGAACTGGACGAGCTGGTCGCCGAGTGGGCAGGTCGACACCGTGCTCGTCGTGTTCCCCGACCTGCAGGGCCGCCTGATGGGCAAGCGGGTGACCGGCCACTACTGGGTCGACCACATGGACTCGGGCCGCCAGCCGATCCACGTCTGCAACTACCTGCTCGCGGTCGACGCCGAGATGACCGTGCTGCCCGGCTACGAGTTCGCCAGCTGGGACCAGGGCTACGGCGACATCGCGCTCCAGCCCGATCTCACGACGCTGCGGCTCGTGCCGTGGCTCGAAGCGACGGCCATGGTGATGTGCGACGCCGTGTCCGAAGACGGCGACGCGCCGATCGAGGTGTCGCCGCGCCGGATCCTCCAGCGCCAGGTCGAGCGGGCGGCCGCGCTCGGCTACACCGTCATGTTCGCGTCGGAGCTCGAGTTCTTCCTCTTCCGCGAGTCGCTCGACGAGGCGGCCGCCAAGGACTACACCGACCTCACCCCGCACTCGCACGTGGTCGAGGACTACCACGTGCTCCAGACGACGCGCGACGAGTACCTGATCCGGGCGATCCGCAACGGCGTCGACGGCGCGGGCATCCCGGTCGAGTTCTCGAAGGGCGAAGCCGGGTCGCGGCCAGCACGAGATCAACCTCGTCTACTCGACGCCGGTCGAGATGGCCGACCGCCACGTCATCTACAAGAACGCGGCGAAGGAGATCGCGTCGCAGTTCGGCCGCGCGATCACGTTCATGGCGAAGTACTCGGAACACGAAGTCGGGTCGTCGTGCCACGTCCACTCGAGCGTGTGGAACCGCGACGCGTCCGAGTCGCTGATGTGGGATGCCGACGCGTCCGACCAGCTCTCGGGCGTGTTCCGCGGCTGGCTCGGCGGGCAGATCGCGTGCGGGCAGGAGCTCGCCTGGATGTACGCGCCGACGGTGAACTCGTACAAGCGCTACCAGCCCGAGTCGTGGGCGCCGACCGCACTGGCATGGAGCGTCGACAACCGCACGTGCGGATTCCGCATCGTCGGCACGGGTTCCGTCGTTCCGGCATGGAGTCGCGGATCCCGGGCGCCGACGTGAACCCGTACCTGGCGTACGCGGCAACGATCGCAGCCGGGCTCCACGGCATCGAACGCGGCATCGACCCGCCCGCACGCTTCGACGGCAACGCGTACGCGGCGACCGACGTCGAGCGCGTCCCGGCGAGCATCGTGGAAGCGATCGAGGCGTTCGGGCAGTCGAAGGTCGCCGCCGACGCGTTCGGCACCGACGTGCACGACCACCTGCTGAACACGGCCCGCCAGGAGTGGCTCGCGTTCGGCCGCGCCGTCACCGACTGGGAACGCCGCCGGAACTTCGACCAGTGGTGATGGAGCGGAGCAATGCCGAAGGCGAGCGCAGCCGGAATCGCCCGAACAGTGGTGATCGTGCCCGTTGGTTGCGTGACCGGACGGCGGCTCGGGTCGCGGAGAAGTGGCCGTACGCCGGCGCGTCGGCGCTCCCGCACGCGTATCTCGATGCGGTCGTGCGGGCGGGCGCGCAACCGGTGGTGGTCGATCCGTCCGGCGATCTCGTGCCGCTGCTCGATCGCATCGACGCCGTCGTGCTGACCGGCGGTCCCGACGTCGACCCCGCGTGTTACGGCGAGGAGCGCATCCCGACGGTCTACGGCGTCGATCGCGCGGCCGACGACGCCGAGCTCGCGCTCGTGCGCGCGGCGCTCGAACGCGGTGTCCCGACGCTCGCGATCTGCCGCGGGCTCCAGGTGCTGAACGTCGCGTTCGGCGGCACGCTGCACCAGCACCTCCCCGAACTTCCCGGCATCGAACGCCACGGCCGACCCGGGCGAATCGGGCGGCGCGTGGGAGCACCCGGTCGACGTCGACGCCGATTCCCTGCTCGCGACGGTGTTCGGCACGCACGCGCGTCACCGGGTCGTGCCACCACCACCAGGCCGTCGCCAAGCTCGGCGACGGGCTGCGCGTCACGGCAACCGCGGAGGACGGCATCGTCGAAGGCCTCGAGCTCGACCGCGCCTGGGTGCTGGCGGTCCAGTGGCACCCCGAGGACACCGCCGGTCGCGACCCGATCCAGCAGCGGCTCTTCGACGCGCTCGTCGACCCGCACGCTCAATGGCGTGACCGGCCGGCACGGCTCAGGCGAGGCGCGGTCTCGGGACGATGCGGGCGCGGAGCTCGTGCTTCGGGAACCTTGCCGCTCGGGTTGCGGGGCATGGCGTCGATGATCTCGAGCCGCTCCGGGATCTTCTGGTTCATCAGGCCGGCCTGCTTGCAGTGCTCGACGATGTCGGCTGCGTCGGCGGGTCGGCGGCGTCGGCCGGCACGACGAACGCGACCGCCATCTCGCCTCGGTCGTCGTCGGGGATGCCGAGCACCGCGACGTCGGCGATCTTCGGGTGCGCGTAGAGCACGTCCTCGACTTCCTTCGCCGAGATGTTCTCGCCCTTGCGCACGATGATGTCCTTGATGCGGCCGGTGATGATCACCGCGCCGTGCTCGTCGAAGCGCGCCATGTCGCCGGTGTGCAGCCAGCCGTCGTCGGTGAACGCGTCGGCGTCGAGCGAGCTGTCGACGTAGCCGCGCATCACCTGCGGTCCCTTCACGACGAGCTCGCCGTTGTCGAGCACCTTGAACTCGACGCCGGGCGTCGCCGTGCCTTCGCCGTCGCGCTTCGACGCGTCGGGCGCGTCGATGTCGGTCTGCGAGACGATCGGCGCCTCGGTCATGCCGTAACCCGACGTGATGCCGACCGAAGACGGCACCGCCTCCATGAGCTCGTCGTGCAGCTGCGGCGGCTTGGTCGAACCGCCCGACGGGAAGGCACGGATCGTCGTGTACGCATCAGGGTTGGCGCGCGCCTCGGCGAGCAGCGCGGCGTGGATCGCCGGCGCGCCGTTGCCGAGCGTGATGCGGTGCTTCTGGATCAGCTCGGTCGACGCCTGCGGCGTCCACGCTTCCATCAGCACCGCGGCCGATCCCGTGAGCAGCGGCGTGAACACGCCGATGATGATGCCGCCGACGTGCGTGAACGGGAACGCGACGAGCGCGATGTCGTCTTCGACGACGTGCGTCTTCTTCGCGTAGCCGATCGCGCCGGCGAGCACGGAGCGGTCGGTGTGCCGCGCGCCCTTCGGCTCGGCGGTGGTGCCCGACGTGTAGAAGATCCAGCGCACCGGCGATCGTCGGCCGGATCGGCGACGCGAGGCGCGGCAGCGACGACGGATCGCCGTCGGGGTTCCAGTGGTCGGCGACGAGCGCGTGCATGCCGTCGAGCTCGCCGGCGACCTGCTCGGCGAGCGCGCCGTAGTCGAACTTGTTCCACGTCGACGGCGTGATCAGCAGCTTGCAGCCGGTCTGCTTCGCGATGAACGACACCTCGCGGTATCGGTAGATCGGGAGCATCGGGTTCTGCACCGCGCCCAGCCGGCACAGCGCGCCGACGAGCACCGCCGACTCGGTCCACGTCGGGAGCTGCCACGACACGTTGACGTCGGCGCCGACGCCGAGCGCGGCGAGCCCGGCAGCGGCGCGCTCGACCATGTCCCGGTACTCGGCGAACGTGGTCGTCGCGATCGCCGTCGTACAGCATCACCCGGTCGGGCGACGCGTCGGCACGCCGTTCGATCAGCTCCCAGACGGAACCCGCGTCGTCGAACATGGTGACGGAAGCCTTCCGTCAGACGGTGATGCCGCCGTCGATCGAGACGACCGCGCCGGTCATGTACCGCGTCTCGTCCGACGCGAGGAACAACACGACGTTCGCGATCTCGTCGGGCGTCGAGTTGCCGAGCGGCGACATCACCTTGCGGAACGCCTTCCAGTCGACGCCTTCGGGCATGTCCATGAACTCGCTGCTGCAACGGCGTGTCGATGCCGCCCGGGGCGACGCAGTTCGCGCGGATACCGCGCTTGATGTACTCGTCGGCGAGACACTTGGTGAGGTGCACGACACCGGCCTTCGACGCGCAGTACGCCGCCGAGTAGGGCTGCGACTTGATCCCCGCGTTCGACGCGATGTTCACGATCACGCCGCCGCCGTCGAGCAGGTGCGGAAGGCGGCCTGGCACACGAGGAACGTCCCGGTGAGGTTGACGCCGAGGATGCGCTGCCAGTCCTCGAACGGGAGCTCGTGGGTGTGCGCGAAACGACCGATACCCGCGCAGTTGACGACGAGCTGGGGACGGCCGAGATCCGAAGCCGCGCCGTCGACCGCGGCGCGCACTGACGTCGGATCGGAGACGTCGGTCGTGTAGGCGCGGGCGTCGCCGCCCAGTTCCGCGATCTCGGCGGCGGTCTTCTCCGCCGCCTCTCCCGCGATGTCGAGGCAGCCGACGAGGGCGCCTTCGTTCGCGAGACGAATCGCGGTGGCGTGACCCAGTCCGGAGCCCGCGCCCGTGACCACCGCCACCCGGCCGGTGAAACGACCTCCAGCGAAAGTTTCCATTTCCGTGGACCCCTCTCAACGAGCGGAGGTGAATCTAACGCCTCGTCGGAATCGAGCCGACACGCGTTGGCCCTTCCGGATCGGGGTGCATAGCCTCATCTAGATTGGAAGTGCACAGGAGACCTGGGGCCTCGCAATCATTGGGCAACCATGGGCATCAGGCTTGGCAGGGTTGCACCAGGTCGGGAACGACTCGCCAGGAAGGGCCGCCTTGTTCCGCATTCGCAATCGAAAGCGCTCACCCGAGAGTCCGAAACGAGCGCTCGCCAAAGCCGAGAAGATTGCGATCGACGACCCGATCGACGCGATCCAGTACCTGACCGAGGCAAATCGCGCGCGTCGCGACCGGCGGATCGAGCGTCGCCTCGTCGAACTTCGCGTCGATGCGTTCCAGCGCACGAACTGGTCCGAGACCCGGCCGCCGTGGCCCGAGGTCGAGGACTTCTGGCCGGGTGTGCTCATCCCGGAGATCGCTCGCGGAGGACCTCACCGTCGATCACGTCCGCAGCGGAATATGGCATCACGGATCCCTGCTCGTGCGCGGGCTGTTCCCGCCGGAACACGTCGATCGACTCCGCGACGACATCGACTCGGCATTCGACGGGTTCGAAGAGGCCAAGGTCGCCGCGGAAGCAGCCGAAGCAGCCGCAGCCGCTGCTGACGCCGATGCGACCGGTGCGGCCGGTGCGGGCGCCGCGAATCCGGGCCGGCTGCGGGCTGAGCCGGCCGGATGGTACGCGCCGTACAAGCATCACATGATCACCGATTCGGACCGGAAGCGGAAGTGGGAGCACGGCAACCTCCTGGCGTTCGAGTCGCCACCGGCGATGTTCGACCTCATCGAGACGATGAACGACGTCGGCGTCGGGAAGCTCGCGGACGACTACTTCGGCGAGCCTCCGATGGTGCTCGGCCGAAAAGTGACGCTGCGACGGATGCCGAAGAATGCCGGTGGCGGTTGGCACCAGGACGGCGCGTTCATGGGAGCCGATACGCGCTCGCTCAACGTCTGGCTCGCACTGACGCACTGCGGGGACGACGCGCCGGGCCTCGACGTCGTCGGTCGACGATTCGACGCGCTCCTGCCGACCGGGAACGGCGCGTACGCCGACTGGGGAATCAAGCCCGAAGATGCCGAGGCCGCGGGAGCGGGCATCATCGTGCGCCCGATCTTCGAAGCCGGCGACGCATTGATCTTCGATCATCTGCTGCTGCACCGAACGGGCAGGGACGCCGGGATGAAGAACGGGCGCTACGCGATCGAGACGTGGTTCTTCGCCCCGTCGACCTACGGCGTGATGACGACGCCCCTCGAAGAAGGGTATTCGCCTCGGGACCAGGTGCCGCTCGTCTTCTGACGAGCCGGCTCGGGCGTGCCGGCGCCGGGTTTGGTGTCAAGCTGGCGAACGATGATCCGGAAGCGAGCGCCGCTGCACGAGGTCGGGACCGACCCCGACGTGCGGTTCTCCTACGCCA
This sequence comes from uncultured Actinomycetes bacterium, assembly GCA_963841215.1. Classification (GTDB taxonomy): domain Bacteria; phylum Actinomycetota; class Acidimicrobiia; order IMCC26256; family PALSA-610; genus CAVUFH01. The sequence goes on from CAWJBW010000002.1 coordinate 104,816, forward strand.
ACGAGCGCACGTTCCTCGCCTGGAACCGCACTGCGCTCGCGCTCGTGGCGGCCGGGCTCGCGATCACGACCCTGCTCCCGGAGCTCGACCTGCGCTTCGGCCGGCGGATCATCGGAGTGCCGCTGATCGCCCTCGGCGCGGTGCTCGCGTACTCCTCGTACCGCCGCTGGGACATCAACGAACGCGCGATGCGGCTCGGCCAACCGCTTCCCGACTCGAACCTCCCCCGCATCCTTGCGATCGGCATCACCATCGCCGCGCTGCTCGCCGCCGTCGTCGCACTCTTCGGCGACAAGTGAACGACCCGCCAAGTGGACGAGCCCCAAGCGGACGATCCAGTCGCGCGGAGGAGTTCGGCGCCGCCGAGGTGCCGCGTACCGATCTGGCCTGGAGCCGTACCGGCCTCGCGCTCGTGGTGTCGGCGATGGCGGTGATCAAGTTGGTCGTCGATCTCGGCGACTACCGGGCGCCGGTGTTGATCTTCGCTTTCCTCCTCGCGGGCACCCTCGTGTGGGTGCTGTCGTACGCGCACGGGCGCGCGGTTGCGTCGGCGACCATCGAAGGGACGACTGCTGCGCGATCAGCATCGGCTGCGACGAGTCGCGGCGATCACGATGATCTTCGCGATCGGCGCGCTCGTCATTGCCCTGCTCCCGCAGCGCTGACGGCTCAGAGCGACTGGTAGGGACGGCAGGGCTGGCCGCGCAGCGACGGGCACGCAGGCAGCCCGGGAGGCACGGGCACGCCGGGCACGACCGGCAGCACGACCCGTGAGGCATGGTCGGCACCGATGCCGATCTGCACCTGCGTGCCGGCCGGTTCGTCGAGGACGTCGAACTGCCAGCGCGGCCGCGTCCCGCCGGGCGTGTCCACGACCACCCGCACCTTGGAACCGGCCCGGAACGCGTGCCCGAACGGGAAGATCTCGACGCGCGCCTCGTTCCACGCGTTCGCACGTAGCGGGCGCACGTCGCGCTCGAGATCCGTGTGCAACGGGCGCAGCGCGGTCGCCTCGGGAGCGACCTGGCGCTGACTCGCGCGCAGCCACCCGCTCTGCACGAGCACTTCCTGGCCGTCGGGGCGGACCTCGCTGATCGTCACCTGCAGGTCGACGTCGGGAGCCTCGGCTTTGACCCACAGGTCGACGCTGCCGGTTCCGACCATCACCGTGTCGGACGTGAGCGGCGCGGTCTCGTACGCGACGGCGCTGGCGGCGGGCGGCGACGTCCACTGCCACGCCGGCAACGGCAGCCAGGTCGAATCGGTGTCGGTTCCCGGGAGCGTCGTCGACTGCGAGCGCGACGGGTCGTAGGTGTACACGTCAGCGCGGTCGGTGCGGGGAGCCCGGTCGACGAGCGCACTGCCCGTGTCGAAGTACCAGGCGCGTGCCTGGGTGCCCGGTACCGGCCAGCGCGCGAAGCCGCTCTCGAACCGCGCGTACGGGAGGCCGGGTTCGCCTCCCGCGCCGTTCTCGAACAAGACGCGCAAGCGCGGGTCGGCTTCGAAGGTCGCTCGCGCGGCCTCGAGCGACGTCGCGTTGGCGAAGCGATCGGGCGGCAGCGTGAGCGGCGATTCCCACACTTCCTCGCCGATGACCTGCGCGATCACATTCGCAAGTGGCGGCCGTTTCGGCACCACCTGCGCGACGTAGATCTGCAGGAACTCGATCCACCGGCTGAGGATGGCGGGATCGAAGGGCTCGGTGTGCCCACCGTTCGTCACCGAGAACCACGCCTTGTCGGTGCCGGTGAAGTCGTCGAGCATGTTGGCGAAGTACGCACCGGTCTGCTCGTCGTGCCAGGCGCCGGCGAGGAACATCGGTACCTCGATCCGGTCGACGAACAGCTCCGGGGCGAGTGACGCGGCGAGCTCGTTCCAGTACCGGTTGTCGGCGATCGATCTGCAGCAAGTCGGAGGCCTGGCTGCGCAGGATCTGGTTGCTCGCGCACACCGCGTCGCCGCCGCGGATGCGATCGCCGGCCCAGCCCTGACCGCTCGCGGGCGCGGCTTCGGCATCCCGGGCGCGATCGTCGCCGCGAACGACAGCGCGAAGCCGTCGTTGAGGATGCCACCCGGCCGCAGCGTGCCGCGCCCGGTGTCGGCGATCACCGAGAGCGGCGCGATCGCGGCGAGATGCGGTGGCTGCGTCGCGGCGGTGAACAACTGCGAGATGCCGGGATACGAGATGACCGACCATGCCGACCTTGCCGTGCGCGACCCATGGCTGCGCGGCGATCGTCTCGATGACGTCGTAGCCGTCGGTCGACTTGGAGCGCCTCGAAGAACGTGAACGCACCGCCCGAGCATCCGGTGCCGCGGATGTTGACGCCGACGGTCGCGTAGCCCAACGCCCGCGAGATCAAGGTGCTGGGTTGTGCCGACCGCGGGATTCGCAGGCGAGTACCCGGAGTACTCGATCACGGTCGGATACGGCCCGTTCTCGGGCGGTCCGGGAAGCGTGACGTTCATCGCGAGCAGCGTCCCGTCGCGCGTCTGGAGGTAGCCGTAACCCGGGCCGACCTGCTGCGACGCGTAGAACGACGACGCGGGCGGTTCGTCGGCGCGCAGGACGTCGACCGGAGTGCCGACGGTCCCGTTGCCGGCGACGCGGTAACCGCGGCCGCGGTCGACGTCTCGGAAGATGAGGCTTCCCTGCGCGTCGGCCGTCGCCGTCGTCACGAGCCGGTCGTTGCGGTCGACGAGCTGCAACTGCTCGCCGGGCGCGGCGCCGGTCAGCCAGATCTGCTGCACGCTGCCGTGGGTCTCGTACGAGGCCGGCCGCGCGTGCGAGAGATCGATGCGAGGTCGCGAGTTACCGGTGTCGAGTCCCGGCCGGACCTGCTGCGCGCAACTGGTGAGGGCGCCGGTGCAGACGATGAACACGGCAGTCGCCGCGGCGACGACGCGAAGTCGAGAGGCCAGCATGAGCGGCGCAGGCTAACGCGTTGTTGCCGAGGCTGTCCGCTCCGTGACGGGTGTGACGAGGTACGCGCAACGCCGGCTGCCGGCGAGGAGATGTTGCGTCCGTTGCACCTCGACGTCGTCTCCCAGCGCGGCCCGGAACACGTCCAGCTCGGAACGGCAGAGGTTCTGGCACGCCGCGGCTGCGACGCAGATCGGACAGTGGTGCTCGACGAGCACCAAGTTGCCGTCGTCGTCTTCGATGACTTCCGCGAGATAGCCCTCGTCGGTACGCACTCGCGCGAGCGCTTCCACGCGCGTGCGCAGCGACCCGCGCTTGGGCATCGCCTTCCGGTACGTCTCGAGTTGGTGCTCCGCGCGCGCCTCGATCACGGCATCGAGCCCATCGTCGCCGAGCGCGCGGCGCATCGCGTCGAGCAGGTCGACGGTGAGATCGTCATGGTGATCGGGGAAGAGGTCACGGGCGAGTTCGGTGAGCGCCCACACGTGTGCCGGTCGTCCCCGCCCGGCCGGAGGGCGCGTCGCCGCGGTGACGAGTCCGTTGGCCGCGAGAGCATCCAGGTGCTGACGAACCGCGGCCTCGGTCAAGCCCAGCGCACCCGCGAGCTCGCCGGGCGTGGACTCCGAACGCTTGAGGCGGTCGACGATCCGCCGCTTGGTCTCGCCGAGCTCGCGGGTGCCGGACTTGACGCCGCTCATCAACCGGCAGAATATCGCAAGTGTCGATTTGCGTAAACACCGAAGGGGCTCGCATGGCCGCGGAGACCACTGCCGGCACACTGGCCGAGCTGCAGAAGACCGGCCAGCTGCGCACGAAGCTCGGTTCGCTGCCCGTCGTCGTGTTCTGGCACGAAGACGCGGCGTACGCGATCGAGGACCGCTGCCCGCACCTCGGGTTCCCGCTCCACCAGGGCACGGTCGAAGCCGGGCTCGTGACGTGCCACTGGCACCACGCGCGCTTCGACCTGGTTTCGGGCTGCACGCTCGACCTGTGGGCCGACGACGCGCGTGGGTTCGACGTGGACGTGCGCGACGGCGAGGTCTTCGTGATCGCGCGGTCGGAGTCCGGCATTGTCGGGCACCTGCAACGCCGCTTGCGCGACGGGCTCGAAGAGGACATCTCCCTCGTCGTCGCGAAGTCGGTGCTCGGGTTGCTCGACGCCGGCGTCTCGCCCGGCGAGATCGTTCGCATCGGGATCGAGTTCGGCACGACGTACCGCGATGCCGGCTGGGGCGCCGGGCTCACCACCCTCGTGGCGATGGCGAACCTGATCGAGCACCTCGTCGACCCCGACGATCACGCGCTCGCGCTCGTGCACGGGCTCACCGCAGTCGCGAACGACACGCGCGGGCGCGCGCCGAGGTTCCCGGTCGGGCCGCTGACGACCGATGGCGTGTCCCTCGCAAGGCTCGCCCAGTGGTACCGCCGGTTCGTCGAGACTCGATCGGTCGATGCGGCCGAACGTGCGCTCGAAACCGCACTGGTCGACAAGACCGAGCTCGGGGATGCCGAAGCAATGATGTTCGCCGCCGTCACCGATCACGTGTTCATCGACGAAGGGCACACGATCGACTTCACGAACAAGGCGTTCGAGTCGCTCGCGTTCCTCGGTGAGGACGCCGCCCCGCACGTGCTCCCCACGCTCGTGCGCCAAACCGCCGGCGCGCAGCGCTCGGAGGAGTTCTCCGAGTGGCGTCACCCGCACGACCTGGCCGCCATCGCGAGCGCGACGATCGCAGCCCTTCCCGACGCGGTCGCGACCGGCGCACGCGCCGCGGGCGGGTACCGCGACGACGACGTCGCGGCCCTCGGTTGGAGGTTCCTCGAAGACGATCCTTTCGCCGTTGTCGATGCGCTCCTCGAAGCCCTGCGAGAGGGTGCGGTGCCCGAACAGCTCGGTCGGGCGATCGCGTACGCAGCTGCGCTGCGGTTGACCCGCTTCCACGTCCAGAACGACCACGCCGACTGGAACACCATCCACCATTCGTTCACGAGCGCCAATGCCCTGCACCGCGCACTGGAGCGCCGGCCGACACCCGAGCTGCTGCGTGGTTGCGTACACGCTGCGCTGCGGGTGTACCTCGACCGGTTCCTCAACGTCCCCGCGGCCCGGATGCCGAGCGCGAAGAACGGCGATCTCGAAACCCTCGCTCAGTGTTTCGAGATCCAAGGCGGGGTCGACGATGCCGGCAACGAGGCGTTCGGCTTCCTCGTCGCGGGCGGGCCACGCGCCGAGTTGATCGCGCACCTCGCCCACGCGCTCCTCGTGGAGGACGCGAGCTTCCACTGGTTCCAGACGGTCGAGGCCGGCGCCCGTCAGGCCACGCGGTGGCCCGAGGGGTCCACGGCCTCGGCCATGATCCTCACCGGCGTCGCTCGCTTCCTGGCCGCGCACACACCGACTCGTCGGGAGATGCCGGCGATCGTTCGGATCGCGGCCCGGCTCCGCCGCGGCGAAGCCGTCTACGAGGACGACAGGCCGATGACACCGCCGCGATCGCGTGACGCGCGACTGTCACCGTGGAGGGGCCGGTGCGCGAGGGCGAAGGTTCAGCCGCCGCCGATGTCGACGGCGTAGGCCTTGTACACGAGGTCGGCGCCGCGCTGTCGATGCCGTGCGAGCGCGACCAGCAGGCTCGTCAACATCGCGCGGAGTCGTTGCGCCCACTCCTCGCCACCGTCTCCCGGTGCAAGGTCGTCCTCGACCTCGATCAGGATCGTCAGGATCTCGCTGTGCTCGTCGCGCAGTCGCGCGGCGGGTGTCGCGAGGCGCGGTGCCGCTTCGACGAGCTCGTCGAGGAACGCACCCGGTGCTTCGGTCTCGACGACGTGGCGCGTCCACACGTCTTGCACGACACCGAGCGCCTCCCGCACCCCTGCGGTCCACTCGTCGATGCGGCCCGGGGCAGGGGCGGCGAGCGCGATCTCGAGCCCGCTCATCGCCGACTTCAGTCCGGCGCGCCGCAGGCGAACCGACTCGATGGCGTCCGAGTCGATCTCCTCGGCTTCGGGTGCGTCGGGGGCTTCGGGTGCGTCGGCCTCCTGCGTCGGCGCGATCGCAGGAAACTCACCGGTGACGTCGAAGCGGCGGTATCGCGCCATGGCGGTCTCCTCGTCTCCGCGACCGGACGGAGCCGGTCGGGATGGTGCCGGAGAAAATAGCCCCGGCTGAGGCGATTGACCAGGGGCTTCGCCCGAGCTCGCGCCGACCCGGCGATCGTCGATCGGGCGCGCTCAGGTACCCCGGAGCGCCGGCAACACCTTGGCCGCGAAGAGCTCGAGGCTCGTCCACGCCAGCTCGGGCGGGAGCCCTCCGGCCAGTGGGTGGAAGTTCAGCGCCGCCGTCGGTCCGAGCTCCCGGGCCCGGGCGAGAATGTCGTCGGGCGTCCCGACCCAGAGCTGCGACGCGCGCTTCAGGTCCTCGACGGTGTCGGCGTCGACCCTCGGCGTCGAATGCTGCCCCGGGGTCTGGAACGACGCGTACGTCTGGGTCTCGTAGAGCAGATAGGGCGCGATCTCGGCCCATGCCCGTTCCGGGTCGTCGGTGACGTGGAGGAACGTCGGGCCTTCGGGCACCATCACGAACCCGCCCGTGAACCCGACGCGTTCCGCCTCTTCCCGGTATGCCGTCGCGAGCTCGGGGTCGGTGTTCATCGGCAACATCGGGAGCCGGAGGCGGGCGGCGCGGCGCGCGCGCCGCGGGCACTCCCCCGCCCACGAGGATCGTCGGGTGCGGTTCGGTCGCAGGTGTGGGTGTGACGCGCACTGTGCGACCTTGCCATTCGAACGGTTCGCCGGTGAACGCCTGCAACATCGCCGTGATCTGTTCTTCGAGGATCTTGCCGCGACGCGCATGGTCGACGCCCGCCATCGCGAACTCGTCCTCGCGGTACCCCGCGCCGAAGACGGTCCAGAGCCTTCCCGGGAACGCGTTGTCGATCACCGCGATCTGTTCGGCGATGCGGATCGGGTCGTGCAACGGAAGGATCGAGGCCGACAAGAGGATCGGCGATCGGTCGGTCATCGCGAGGATGCTCGCGGCGATCGTGAGCGGCGCGGGCATCCATCCGTCGTCGATTCCGTGGTGCTCGGAGAGCACGAGAAAGTCGAAGCCGTTGGCATCGGCCCACTTCATCTGGTCGAGCGCGGCGCGGTAGATGTCGCGCGGAGACGCAGCACCGAAGGCCGGTGCCCGGAAGTCCTGACGCATCGTGAGCAACGGCATCGGAGTCCTTTCGCGTGACTACGAGAGCGCGACGCGGGTCAGGTGCGGGCCGACTTCGGCACCGAACGCGCGAACCTGATCGCACAGCTCGGAAGCGGAACGACTCGCGAAGCGCAGCTGCAGGTGACTGATCCCGATCGCGCCGAGCTCGTTGAAGGAGTCGACGAGTTGCTGCGGCGATCCCGACACCGAGTACTTGCCGATGTCGAAGTCGGGCTCACCGACGTACACCGTCTCGGTGATGAAACCCATCTCCGGCACCGCGCCGGGGCGCAGGTCGTCGCGGTGACGCAGGATGTACGCGATGTCGTCGGGGAGCTGCTGACGCGGGGTGCCCTGCGGGATCCAGCCGTCCGCTCGTGCGGCCACTCGGCGGAGCGCCGGTTTCCCGTAGCCGCCGACCCAGATCGGCGGGCGGGGCTGCTGCACCGGGCGCGGACGCTGCCCGACGTCCTTGAAGGTCCAGTGCTCACCGGCGTGCTCGGGCCACTCGTCGGTGAGCGCCGCGGTGATCGCGTCGATGGCCTCGTCGGTCCGGCGGCCGCGTTCGGCGAACGGCACGCCGAGCACGTCGAACTCGCCTTCGACGTGGCCGGCGCCGATCCCGACGATCGTGCGGCCGCCAGAGAGCGCGTCGAGCGTCGCGAAGGCCTTGGCCGTCTGCAGCGGGTGCTGATAGGCGGCGACGTAGACGTTCGTCATCACGCGGGTTCGCGTCGTGCGCGCCGCGATGTATCCGAGCGTCGGGATGGGGTCGAACCATTGGGTCGACATCATCTCGGCCGGCTCGCGTGGGATCGCAACGTGATGACACACCGCGACGTAGAGGAAGCCTGCGCCATCGCAGGCAGTCGCGACGTCGAGCATGTCGTCGACGGTCGAGCGCTCGCGTTCCCACGGCGACGACGTGCGCACCGACAGCGCCTGCACGGGAAGCTGCAACCCGTACGCCAACACACCTTCGGGAACGATCTGAATCGTGGCCGGGCTGCTCACTTCGCTCGTCGGCACTATCCGGGCCAGACGACGGACTGCATCTCGCTGTAGGCGTGGAGCCCGAACACCCCGCCGTCGCGGCCGACGCCGCTGAGCTTCATGCCGCCGAACGGCGCGTTGTGGTTCCGCTGCGTCGTGTTGATGCCGATGTTGCCCGAGCGCAACCGCTTGCTCACGCGGAAAGCCCGGTTGGTATCGCCGCTGAACACGTAGTCGTAGAGGCCGAAGTCGGAATCGTTGGCGATCGCGATGCCTTCCTCTTCGTCGTCGAAGGGGATCGCCACGATCACCGGGCCGAAGATCTCCTCGCGCGCCACCCGCATGCCGCGCGAGCAGTTCGCGATCAGGGTCGGCGCGACGTAGAAGCCGGTATCGGGCTTCTCGGGCCGTTCACCGCCGGCGACGACTTCGCCGCCTTCGTCGCGTCCGGTCTGCACGTAGCGCTCGACCCGGTCGCGATGAGCCGCGGTGATCACCGGCCCGACGACGGTGCCGGGCTCGTAAGGATCGCCGACCTTCAAGACGTTGGCCATCTTGGCGAGGCCGGCGACCACGGGCTCGTACAGCTTGCGCTGGATGATGGCACGCGTCGGTGCCGTGCAGATCTGTCCGGAGTGGAACGTCCAAACCGATCCGATCATCGTCACCGCGGTCTTCACGTCGGCGTCGTCGAAGACGAGCGCGGCTCCCTTGCCACCGAGCTCCAGGAGCGTCCGCTTCATCGTGCGGCCGCCGACTTCGGCGATGCGGAGCCCGACCCCGGTGGAACCGGTGAACGACACCATGTCGACGTCGCGGCTCTCGACGAGTGCCTCACCGGATCCGGGCGTCGACCCGGTGACGACGTTGACGACGCCTTCGGGGAAACCGACCTCGTGCATGATCTTCACGAGCTCGATCACGGCGAGCGGGTTCTGTGACGCGGGCCGCACCACCACGGTGTTGCCCATCGCCAGCGCGGGACCGAGCTTGCCCGCCATGTTGACGATCGGGAAGTTGTACGGCGTGATGCACGCCACCACTCCCACCGGCGCGCGGCGCACGATCGCACCCATCAGCCCGCCGGGCGCCAGCGCGGTCGCCGGCATCTCCCCGGGCGGCAACGGGATGACATCGTGGGGCTCCATCGCAAGCCGCGCGTACGTGTCGAAGCGCGCCCACGCCGTGGGCACCTGCATCTGCTTGCCGACCGTCGCGGTGCAACCCGTCTCGGCGATCACGAGCGGCAGCAGGTCCTCGAAACGCGCCTTGATCGCGTCGGCCGTCTTCTGCAGCAACTCGGCACGGACCTCGGGCTTCGTCTGCGACCACGAGTCGAACGCCTCGCGGGCGGACCGGGCTGCGTCGTGCGCCTGCGTCACCGACGCTTCGGGCGCCTCGTCGACGACCTCTTCCGTCGCCGGGTTCACGACGTCGTAACCGCCGTCCGCCCCGTCGACCCATTCCCCGCCGATCAGCAGTTGCCGCGTCGTCATGGCATCGAAAGTGTAACGCGTTCTATTTCGAGGCGGCCACGGGCGACTGCCGCTGCGATCAGCCGGAGCCGCACTCCTCCAGGCCGTACTCGCGCGCGCTCGCATTCACCTCGGCAAACGGATCGGAGTCCTCGGACAGCGCGGCCTCGGGATCGTCCTCGAGTTGCTGCTCCACGTCGTCGGTGGCTGCTTCGAGGTCGTCGAACATCTGCTCGAGCTCGTCGGCGTCGTCCGCGGGAAGGTCGAGACCGCGAAGCTGTTCGATCTGGTCGCGGAAGAGCGGCAGCACTTCGTCCTGCAACAGTGCGGTCACTTCGTCGAGAGACGCCTCGTCGGAGACGTCGTTCCCGATCTCCTCGATCTGCGCGCTGACGTCGGCGCACACCGCGTCTGCGTTCTCGATGAACTCCTCCTTCGTGACGTCCGACGCACCACCGCCGCCGTCATCGTCGTCGTCACCCCCGCAGGCGCCGCCGGCCAACGCGAGGAGCGCGACCGAAGTCGCGACGAGTGTGCGGTTTCGCAGCATGGAGAGGCCCTTCGTCGAGATGCGCGTACGCTATGCCGCCGGTACGGTGCGCGCGTGGAACTCAGTCGCACCGGCATCTGGACCTTCGCCCTCGACCTCCTGCCTTGGTCCCAAGTCGTCGAAGTGGCGCAGGAGATCGAGTCGCTCGGCTACGAGGCGCTCTGGGTGCCCGAAGCCATGAACCGCGACTCGATCGTGCACTCGACACTGCTCCTCGGAGCAACGAGCACGCTGGTGGTCGGTACCAGCATCGTGCCCCTTTACGCGCGCGATGCGATGACGCTGAACGCGGCATGGCGCACCCTCGAAGAGGCGTTTCCCGGACGGTTCGTGCTCGGCATCGGTGTGAGCCACAAGCCCACGGTCGAAGGAATGCGCAAAGTGACGTACGGGCCGCCGCTCGAGACGATGCGGCATTACCTCGATGAGATGGACACGTCGTTGTTCCTCGCGGTGCAGCCGCCGACACCGCCGCGACGCGTGCTCGCGGCGCTCGGTCCGAAGATGCTCGCGCTCTCGGCCGAACGCGCCGACGGCGCCAACCCGTACCACGTCACACCCGAGCACACCGCGACGGCGCGCGCAGTTATCGGCGCCGACAAGCTGCTCATCGTCGAGCAATCGGTGGTGCTGAGCACCGATGCCGACGAGGCTCGACAGCGTCGCGCGCGCCGGGCTCGCCATCTATCTCGGGCTTCCCAACTACCGCAACAGTTGGCGTCGCCTCGGGTTCACCGATGACGACATGGCCGACGGCGGAACCGACCGCTTCGTCGATGCGATCGTCGCGTGGGGCGACGAAGGCGCGATTGCACAGCGTGTCTCCGAACATCGCGCGGCCGGCGCCGATCACGTATGCGTGCAGGTGCTGCCCGTGCACGGTGGCACTCCACTCGACGAGTGGCGTCGCCTCGCCCCCGCGCTGCTCTCGTAGCCGCGTCAGCTCGCTCAGCCGGCTACCGGCAGGCGACCAGTAGATCTCGAGGGTGTAACCGTCGGGATCGTTGGCGCGGAACCAGACGAAGTCCTGTTCGTCGCCAGACGTGACGACGCGGTTGCCCAGCTGATCTTGCAGCGACCGCACCGCATCGGCGGACTCGAGCTTGCATCCGACGTGGAACCACTCGGGCATCTCACCGCGGCCGTGCGGCGCGAGGGCGAGCTCGAACCCGTCGCTGTTCACCATGAACATCGCGCCGCCGTGCCACGCGTCCTCGCGGAAACCGAGCTTCTCGTAGAACGCACGCGAGCTGTCGATGTCGTCGACGCCCAGGTGCAGATGGTTGATGTCCACGGCCGACATGATCCCACGTCGTCGACAGCCGAACAAGCCGCAGCGTGGGATCGCGTCGAGCTCGTCGGCCGACCTGCCTCGCGGTGTTCTCGCGGAGGAACTGCGCACCTCCTGATTGAACTGTTCGTGGGCTTCGACGTTGCACACGTGGCCGGCACCGTTCAGGACGACGAGCGTTGCAGTGGGAATCGACGCGCGAAGGTCGTCGGCCACGTACATCGGCGAGCGCGCGTATCCAGGTCCCCGTAGACGAGGAGGGTCGGGACACGAACTCCCGGCAGCGCACCGCGCAGGTCTTCGGCCGACGCACGCGCCATCGCACGGAATCCAATTGGGTGTACCTCCGACATCGAGGCGCCGAACGCCTCGACATCCTCCGGCGCCGCCGATGCGGAGAACATCGACGGTAGGAGCACGTCGACGAAGTGCCGGGGCGAGAGCTCGGACAGATCCAGCGCTTGTCGGAGCCGCCGTTCGGTCTCGTCGGCCGGCAACGACCCCGCCCATCCGGCGTACGCCGACACGAGGACGAGCGTGCTCGGGATCCGCGGGTGCCGGCGGCACAGCTCCAGGGCGAGCGCGCCACCGAAGGACAACCCGACCACGTGTACCGGACCGAGCCCGAGTCGCTCCACGAACGCGGCGAGGCAGTCGGCGTAACCCGCCATCCCGAGGAACTCCGAAGGAATGGACGAGTGCCCGACGCCGGGCGCGTCCCACGCGACAACGGTGAACTCATCGGCGAGATCCTCGATCTGCCGGCGCCAGGTCGTTCGCGCATCTGCGACGAAGCCGTGCAGCAGAACAACCGGCGGTCCGCTGCCGGACCGCTCGTAGGCGATGCGGAACCCGTCGACCTCGATCTGCTCCATGGCGCCGGTCCAGCTCGGTCAGGTCTCGTCGAGGTCGATCCACGTGTGCAGCGGCGGTGGCTGCCATGCCGCGAACGCGTCGAGGAGCGCGTCCGCGTCCTCGGCGACGTGCATCATCGCCCGGTGCCGAGGGCGGAGGAAGCCCTCTTCGACCGTGTGGTCGAGGTAGGCCACCAGCGGCGCGTAGAAACCGGCCACGTCGAGCAGGCCGAACGGCTTGGCGTGCAACCCGAGCTGCGCCCAGGTCGCGATCTCGACGAACTCCTCGAGCGTCCCGAGGCCGCCGGGCAGCGCGATGAAACCGTCGGAGAGGTCGGCCATCATCGCCTTGCGCTCGTGCATCGACCCGACCACGCGCAACTCGGTGATCTCCGGGTGACCGATCTCGCGCGCCATGAGGGCTTCGGGCATGATCCCGATCACGGTGCCACCGGCATTCATGGCCGTGTCGGCGACGACCTTCATCAGCCCGACGTTGCCGCCGCCGAAGACGACGTCGATCTCGCGCGCGACCAATACCCGTGCGAGCTGCTCCGCGCTCGCGGTGTATTCGGGACGGACGCCGACGTTCGATCCGGCGTACACGCAGACGCGCTCCATGAGGCCCAGGTACTCGGCCGGTTCGGCGGTCAGGCAGGGAAGTCGAGCGAGAACGCGCGGATCGCGTTGCCGCGACAGATCTTGTCGACCGTCTCCTGGTCGAGATCCTTCATGATCTCCTCGGCGACCTTCTTGCTGTGCGGCCACGTCGAGTCGCTGTGCGGGTAGTCGGTCTCGAACGTGACGTTGTCGCGGCCGACGGCATCGATGTTGTTGAGACCGTGCGCGTCGTCGAAGAAGCAGCCGTAGACGTGCTCGAAGTAGTACTCCGACGGCGGGCGCTTCACCTTGTCGGCCACACCGCCCCAACCCTGTTGTCGCGCCACACCTGGTCGGCCCGTTCGAGGACATAAGGAATCCATCCGATCTGGCCTTCGCTGTACGCGGCCTTCAGCTTCGGGAACCGCTCGAAGATGCCCGACATCAGCCAGTCGGTGAGCGACATCGCCGCGTTCATGTACGTGAGCGTCGAGCCGACCGCGGGGGCGCGTCGGCGGACGTCGAGGGCATCTTCGACGACGAACCGATGTGCATGCACACAACGGTGTCGGTCTCTTCGCACGCAGCGAAGAACGGATCCCAGAACCCGCCCGCGTCGTGCACCGACGGCAATCCGAGGAACGGCGGGATCTCCGAGAACGTGACCGCGTGGCAACCCTTGGCCGCGTTGCGCCGTACTTCGGCCGCCGCCTTTTCCGGATCCCAGAGCTGCACGATGATCAGGGGGATCAGCCGGCCGTTCGACGGCGCGCACCACTCGTCGAGCATCCAGTCGTTGTACGCCTTGACGCACAGGTCGGCGAGCTCCTTGTCGGAGCGTTCGTAGAACGTCTGGCCGCAGAACCGCGGGAAGCTCGGGAAGCTGAGCGATGCCTCGACGTGGTTCACGTCCATGTCCTCGAGGCGCGCCTTCGGGTCCCAGCAACCGACCCTCATGTCGTCCATGGTGATCGGGCTGACCGTCACCTCGTCGCGTGGGTACCCGGCGGCGGCCGACAAGCGGGTGAGTGGTGAGGCGAGGTCCTCGACGAGCCACCAGTCGCAGTACGTGCCGTCCTCGCCCGGCCCCGCCTCTTCGTAGGAGAAAACGCCGCCGACGAAGGTCATCTCCTTGATCTTGCGCCGCTCGATCCGTGGCCCGATCGCCCGGTACTTCTCCGGCAACCGGTCCTGCCACACGTTCGGCGGCTCGATGACGTGGTCGTCGACGGAGATGATCTTCGGGATCTCGATCGGCATGGATACGAGGCTATCGGCGAAACTGCTGCGGTGCGGGTGAAGGAAGCGGTCGGAAACGACATCGGCGAAGACGCTGCGGCTCCGGTCCCGCCGTCGCGGCCGGCGTGGATCCCGCGGCCTGCGGTCGCTGCAATGGGCGCTGTACGCAGTCCCGATCGTCGGCTTCCTCGCGGCCGGATGGGCGCACCGCTGGGTGAGCGAAGACGGCTTCATCTATCTGCGCGTGGTCCGGCAGATCCGTGCCGGCAACGGTCCGGTGTTCAACGCCGGCGAGCGCGCGGAGCCGTTCACCGGGCAGCTCTGGGTCGGGCTGTTGGCGATCGCCGATCTCGTGACCCCGATCCGCCTCGAATGGATCGCGGTGTTGATGGGTCTCGCGTTGGGTGCGGCGGGACTCGGCCTCGCGATGTCGGGCGCACGCCGGCTCTTCGCAGACCGATCACTCGCGCGACACGTTCTTCGTTCCCTTCGGAGCCATCGTCTTCGTCGCGGTCCTCCCGGTGTGGATCTACGCGACGAGTGGACTCGAAGGCGGGCTCACGTTCGGATGGCTCGGAGCCTGCTTGTGGATCCTCGCCGACTGGACGCGCACTCCGGACCGGCGCATGACGGCGCCGCGTGCGGTCATCCTCGGCCTCGGCTGGCTGGTACGACCGGAGCTCGTGCTCACCAGCGCGGCGTTCCTGGTCCTCGTACTCGGCGTGCAGTGGTCGCAGGATCGTTGGCGGGACCGCGCCCGCATCGTCGCGGCAATGATCGCTCTGCCCGTCGCCTACCAGGTGTTCAGGATGGGGTTCTACGGAAGCCTGGTCCCCGGCACCGCGGTCGCGAAGGAAGGTGGCAGCGCCAACTTGTCGCGCGGATGGGACTACCTCCTGGACTTCGCCAAGCCGTACTGGCTCTGGTTCGCCGCGTTGGTGATGCTCGCGGGCGGGTACCTCCCCATGTGCTTCGCGCTCGTCGAGCGCGGCCGCCGGCGCGCCCTCCTCGTCGTGCTGACGTTCGCCGGCATCGGTGTCGTCAACGCCGCCTACCTGACTCTCGTCGGAGGCGACTACCTCCATGCCCGCCTGCTCCTGCCCGCGTTCTTCACCGTCTGCGCGCCGGTCGCCGTCATTCCCGCGACGCGTCGCCACCTGGCCGGCCTCGTGCTGGTCCCGTGGGCGATCATCGCCGCGCTCGCGCTGCGCCCGCCCCAAGTGCGCACGGACAACTTCGTAGCGAACGGATTCATTGCGCCGAGGACGTTCCTCGTGACGGCCGACGACCAGGGGTGGGGTCCGAACGGTGCCGCCCGCCGCTGGTTCACCACGCCCGGTTACTACTTCGAAGGCGGAGCGCTGCAGCCGTATCGGACCGCCGACGATTCCCCTGCGCGACAGCGTCGACGTCCCGATCGCGGCGTTGTGGGGCATCGGCGTCTCGGGCTATGCGCTCGGTACCGAATTCCTGGTGCGCGACGGCATGGGCCTCGCCGATCCGCTCACCGCGCACTTCGAGACGACACCGTCCCGCATCGGAGTGGATCGTCTCGCCGGGCCACGAGAAGCCCGCGCCGGCAGTCTGGACCGCCGCCCGCCTCACACCCGAAGGCAGCCGGCCGCGGCCCGAGGACTTTCCGACGTGGGGTGAAGGCGGATTGATCCCGGAGACCACCGGCGACGAATTCCAGGAACAGGTCGCGTGGGCACGTGCTGCACTCGAGTGCGGCGGCATCGAAGAGATCATCGACGCGCAGAACGCGAACATGAGCGCCGGTCGCTTCGTGCACAACTTCCTGCACTCGTTCAGCAACACGCGCACGCGCATCCCGCCCGACCCGGAGGAGGCGTACCACGAGTTCTGCGGGCCGGGAACTCCCGCCGAGGTGCGTACGATCCGCGGCGGCTGATCCGTCGCGACAGATCCGCCCTACCGGCACGGCGGCGTCAGTGCTCCCACGCTGCCACGACGTCGGCCGTCGTCGTCAGGATCGCGACCAGGTTCAGCGTGTTGTCGAGCACGGCGTCGGCGTACTCGGCCGGAACTCCGGCAACCGCGTCGCGCGGCATCACCATCTGGTAGCCGCGATTCACCGCGTCGAACGCGAAGTTCGTCATGCCGATGTTGACCGATACGCCGACGCCGACGATCGTCGAGACGCCGAGGTTGCGCAGCATCGAGTCGAGCTGCGTTCCGGTCATCGGACCGAGGCCGTGATGACGAGGCAGCACGACGTCTTCGGGTGCGACACCGATGGCTGTCGGGAACGCCGACCGCAACGCTTCCCGGAGAGAGCCGCACCGGCGCCTTGTTCACGCCGAGGAACAAGCGGGCGTTGGTGTTCGCGCCGCGCCCGTCGTCGCGCGTCTCTGCCGTGCAGTGGAACACCGGTACGCCGGCACGGCGCGCCGCGGACGCGAGCTGCGCGCAGTGCTCGATCACGCCGACTGCGCTCGCGGCCGCGGCCAACGCCGGGAGCACCGATGGTGTCCCGACGACGCCGTTCTGGACTTCCTGCAGCACGAGCGCGGTGTGCGCAGGCGTCACCAGCTCGCGGCAGGTCGACCGGCACTATCTCAGCCTCGGGATGAGCTCGTGCAGCAGCGTTGCGATCTCGTTCGCGCACTCCACGAACACCGGCGCATCACCACCGGCCGGATCCTGCACGTCTTCGACCGGCTCGAGCTGCACTTCGTGCAGCCGCATCGCAGCGAGCCGCTCCCACAACGGCGCCGGTCCGTCGGCGAGGTCACGCACCAGCCGCTTCAACGTCGCGGTCCGCTTCGCGGCGGCCGGGTGGGTCCGGCGCATCCACAGCACGTGCTCACGTGCGAGCGCGATCACGAGGTCGGCGTGGTCGAGCTCGTACTCCGTCGCCTGCCGGCTGCGATGGTCGGGCACCGGGAGGCCGAGCGACGTGATCGCGTCGCGCGTGCGCCAGCTCATCGGCATGCCTTCGATCACGTGCGTGCCCGATGTCGTGACCTTCAGTCCCGGCACGTGCTCACGCAGGATGGCGCCCGCCATCACCGACCGGGCCGCGTTGCCGGTGCACAAGGTGACGACGTGGAGATCGGACATCGAGCCGGAATCTACGGCAGCGACGTCGGCAGAATGCGGTGCGAGAGGAGTGATCGCGTGCCGTACACGCTGGTCATGCTCCGCCACGGGCAGAGCACCTGGAATCTCGAGAACCTGTTCACCGGCTGGGTCGACGTCGACCTGACCGAACAGGGCCGCGCCGAGGCGCGCCAGGGCGGCGACAGATCTGCGCGCCGCCGATCTGCTGCCGCACGTCCTGCACACGTCGCGTGCAGGTGCGCGCGATCCGCACGGCCGAGCTCGCGCTCGAGGCGTGCGGCCGGAGCTGGGTACCGGTACGGCGGTCGTGGCGCCTGAACGAACGCCACTACGGCGACCTCCAGGCGCAAGAACAAGAAGGAGACCGCCGAGGAGTACGGCGCCGACATGGTCAAGGTGTGGCGCCGTTCCTACGACGTCCCGCCGCCGCCGCTCGACGGTCGACGATCCCGCGCTGGGGCTACGACGACCGCTACGCCGCGCTCCCGACGCGACGTGCTGCCGTCGCTCCGAGTGCTTGAAGGACGTGCTCGAACGGATGCTGCCGTGGTGGTACGACGGCATCGTTCCCGACCTGCGGACCGGCGGCACCGTGCTCGTCGCCGCGCACGGCAACTCGTTGCGAAGCCTGGTGAAGCACCTCGAAGGCATGTCGCCGGAAGCCGTCGTCGAGCTCAACCTGCCCACGGGCGAACCGCTCGTGTACGAGCTCGGCGACGACCTGCAGCCGCTGCACGAACCGGGGCCCGGCGGGTTGCGCGGCCGTTACCTCGACCCGGACCGCGCCTTCGCCAAGGCCGACGCGGTCGCGAAGCAGGCCGGCTGACTCGCGCGCAGAGCCGATGCTACGCGGTGACGACGGCGCGCACGAGCGGCACCGGGTCCGCGAAGCCGCGCACGAACACCGGGCCGAGCGGTTCGTACTCGACACCGTCGAGGTGACCGACTGTTTCCGCAGTCGCTTCCGAGCACAGCACCTCTCCCGGTCCCGCGAGATCGACGATGCGCGCCGCCAGGTTCACGTCGCGGCCGACGATGTCGTCGCCGCGCCGGCGGGGACAGCCCCAGTGCAACCCCATGCGCACCCACAACGGCATCGATCCGTCGGTTTCCTGCTCGAAGCGCTGTTGGAGCGCGAGGCACGTGCTGAGCGCAGCGCGAGGTTCGTCGAACCACAGGAGCAAGTCCGTCGCCGAGCTCCTTCACGATGCGCGCGCCCTCCGGCAAGAGGCTCTGCACGTGCGCTTCCTGCCGCTCGAGCAACGCGAGCGCCGACGTCGTCGCCGTGGGCATCGGTGAGCTCGGTGAACCCGACGATGTCGGTGAAGACGATCGCGCCGTTTTCGTTCACTCGGTGTCGCTCACTTGCTGGACGATCCGGATCGTGCCGCTCACGGTCTTGACGTCGATCTCGCCGTCGGATCCCTCGATCGCACTCGCAGCGCACGTGTCCGCTGATCGACTTCAGTCGCGTCGCCGGCGCGCAGTGTTCGGGCACCGACACCTCGACCGTGCCCGAGACGGTGCGGATCGCGACCCGCCCTTCGCCGGACGCGCCGACCTTGATCGTTGCCGCTCACGTTCTTCACGTCGGCGGCATCGGTCTCGCTCGACCCTGATCTTGCCGGAGACCCCGGCGACCGACGCGTTGGCGGCCTTGCCGACCTCCACCCTGCCGCTCGTCACGACGACCCGGCAGTCGCCTGCGCACTCGCCGACCCTGACGTCGCCCGACGCGGTGCGCGCGTCGACCTGACGTCGCCCCTGCGATCTCGATGTTGCCGCTCTTGCTGACGACGCGCGCGGCACCCACCGATCCCTCGACGAACACCGATCCGGACAGCGTGCCGACGATGAGGTCGGAGTCGCAGTCGCAGCGGACCTCGAGGTTGCGGCTGCCGGCGGTCACGAGGACCGTGCCGTCGGCCTCGACGACGAGGCTGCCGCCGTCGACGTTCAGCTCGGCGCCGGGTTCGGCCGACGACGCGGACGTTGCCGCTCTTGCTGACGATGCGCAATCGAGCCATCGCCGCGCAGCCTAAGCGGGTTCGCGACCGGCCCGGCTCGTGACCATTGCCACGTCCCGAGCACGCGCGGCAAGTCGCGACTGTGCGCGATGGCGAGGTGCTGCACCGCTCGCGTCAGCGCGACGAACAGCAGCCGGATCCCGTGCGGCTCGTGCTCGGCGATCGCGGCCGGCTCGACGACGATGACCGCATCGAACTCGAGGCCCTTGGCGAGCGCGGCCGGGACGACCACCAGCGGATGGTCGGGCGAGACCTCGCCGGGCTCGGCGAGCACGACGCCGCGCGTCCTCGAGCGCGGCCCGCAAGCTCGGTGACGTGCGCGTCGTCGGCGATGACCGCGACCGTCGCCATCTCCTTCGCCGAGCGCCAGCGCATGCTCGGCGACCGCGTCGACGAGCTCGTCGGACGCGAATCGGTGGACATCGGGCGGGTCGCCGGTCTCGCGCACCGAACGCGACGGCGCGACGTCGGCTGCCGCGTACGGCAGCAACCGGTTGGCGAGGTCGAGGATCGCGCCCGGGAGCCGGTACCCGATCGTGAGCTCCGCGTACTCCGCGTTCGCGGCCGGCCCTCGACTCCGGGTGCAGGTGGACGAGCGTCTCGTCCCAGGAGTGCGGTGACGCGGGGCCGGTCGCCTGCGCGAGGTCGCCGAGCACGGTCATCGACTGCCCGCGTGCGCGGCGGGCCAGCATCCGCAGCTGCATCGGTGAGAGGTCCTGCGCTTCGTCGACGACGACGTGTCCGTACCGCCGCGGCACCGCCTTTCACCAGCGCCTCGGCCTCGTCGAGCAGCGGCAGGTCGGCCGCGGTCCAGTCGTCCGACCGTGCGCGCGGGCGCAGCACCCGCGCTTGCTCGTCGGCGTCGAGCAGGCCGTCGGCGGCGCGCGCGAGCGCGGCCTTCTGGGTGAGCAGGCTGCGGACCAAGCCGACCGCGTTGACCGACCGCCAGCAGCCGTCGACCGCCTTGCGGTTGCCCGCCTGCGCCAGCAGCTCCGAACCCCATTCGCGTCTCGTCCGTCCCGAGGAGCTCGCCGCGCGTGTACTGCGCGTACGCGGCGCGCACCAGTGCATCGCGGAACCGCTGCCGTTGCGCGGCAATCGGCAGGTTCGGGCGGCGCGGTCTCGCGACAGCAGCCGGTCGAGGTCGTCGCGCGCGAGGCGCGACGCGGCGCATGCGGTACGCGAGCGTGAGCGCGTCTGTCGGGGAGCGCGGATCTGCGGCGTCGGCGGCACGCGCGATCACCGTCGCGAACCGCGCGTCGCCCTTCACCGCGGCGACCGCGGGCGGTATCGACTCGGCGACGACGCGGAACCGCAGCGAGAGCAGCTGGTCGACCGTCGTCTGCGTCGCCGAGGTCTCGCCGAGCGACGGCAGCACCTGGCTGATGTAGCGCAGGAACACGGGGTTCGGCCCGACGACGAGCACGCCCTCGCGCGAGAGCAGCGTGCGGTGCTCGTAGAGCAAGGAATGCGGCGCGGTGGAGACCGACCGCGGTCTTGCCCGTGCCCGGTCCGCCTTGGACCACGAGGCAACGATCGAGCGGCGCGCGGATGATCGCGTCCTGCTCGGCCTGGATCGTCGCGACGATGTCGCGCATCTGGCCGGTGCGCGCCCGCCCGAGCTCGGCGAGCAGCGGGTCGGGCACGCCGCCCGAGCCCGCGAGCGAGTCCGGGATCGTCGAAGTCCTCGTCGAAGATGTCCTGGAGCTCGGCGCCGGCGAACACGAACCGCCGGCGCAGGCGGAGGCCGAAGGGGTCGGCGAGCGTGGCCCGGTAGAACGGCGTGGCGACGGCGGCCCGCCAGTCGACGACCACCGGCGCGCCGTCGCCGTCCTCGACGTGGCGGCGGCCGATGTACCAGCGGTCGCCGGCCTCCTCGTCGATCCGGCCGAAGCACAGCGCGCCGGCCTCGTCGTCGAGGGACGCGAGCCGCTGCTGCGAGTTGCCACTTCACCGCCTCGGCGTCCGGCCTCGTTCGCGGCGAGCACGTCCTCGTCGGCGATCCGGGACGCGGTCCGTCGCCGCATCGCGTCGAGGCACTGCTCGCGCGAACCGCAGACGGGCGCGCTCGGGCGCCACGTCCGGGTGGGGCATGACGAAAAGGATAGCACCACGCCGGCTGACAATTGCGCCGCGCCGTGCGAGTGCCGCAATGTCCGGCGCTCCGACAGTGCGCCATGCTCGGGCCGGAGCGACCGTAGTGCGCTCTTGCACGCCGTGTGAACAATTCCTATGGTTCCCGCCCGATGGCCACCGCGCCGGTGACGGACGGGCGGAGCGCGCGATCGCAGCGGACGCGCAACGCCGTCGTGGACGCGCTGCTCGAGCTGAACCGCAGCGGCAACCTGCGGCCCACCGCCAAGGAGATCGCAGAGCGAGCCGGCGTCTCGCTGCGGTCGGTCTACGTCCACTTCGACGACCTCGAGGACCTCTTCCTCGCCGCCGCGAAGCGCCACGTCGAGCTGGTGTCGGGGATGCTCGTCGAGGTGCCGGACACCGGGCCGCTGCGGTCGAGGGCGGAGACGCTGGTGCGGATGCGCAGCCGGATCTGGGAGGACGTCGGCAACGTGCTGAAGGCCGCTGCGCTCCAGGAGCCGTTCTCCCCGACCCTCGCCCGCTGGCTCGAGCGCGGGCGCAAGGTGTCGCAGCGCCGACGTCGAGCGGGTCTTCGCCAAGGAGCTCGACGCCGTGCCCGACGACGTGCGGGCGGCTCGCCTCGCGGTCGTCGACACCCTGGCGAGCACCGGCGCGTGGGAACAGCTCCGCCGATCCGTCCGGCCTCGGACGTGCCCGCGGCCCGCAAAGCCACCGTCGATGCGATCATCTCGGTGTTAGGGGGGACGCAATGATTCGAATCGCGAATCCGACGAACCGTGGGTCGGGACATGCGGTGACCGACGTCATGGAACGGGGGGAGGGCGCAACGGGCGGACCGGACGGCGCAGCTGTCCGTTGTCGCGCTCGCGCGTCGGGGTCGTCCTGTCGGTCGCTGCTCTGGTTCACCGAGCCGAGCTATCGCGCCGAGCAGCTCATCGGCCTCGTCGCGTGCGTCGCGCTCGTCTACTTCGATCGCAACGCCGAGCAACGGATCGCGTGGCTCACGTTCGCCATTCCCGCGATCGTCCTGATCAACGTCGCGGACGTGTTCTGGATCCGACGCTCGGCATCGTCGTGCAGGGCGCGCTGATCGGATCGCTCACCGCGCTGTTCGCCGTCGGCCTCGCGCTGGTCTACCGCGCGAACCGCATCGTCAACTTCGCGCAGGGCGACCTCGGCGCGGTGCCGGCGATCTTCGCGATCCTGCTGCTCGCCAGGGACGCGCCGGGCGGCGCACCGCACTGGATGACCGGGCTCCCCTATCCGGTCGCCTTCTTCCTCGGCCTCGTCGGCGCGATCTTCCTCGGCTTCATCGTCGAGCGGACGCTCATCAACCGGTTCTGCCGCGCGCCGCGTCTCGTGCTGACCGTCGCGACCATCGGCATCGCGCAGCTCCTGACCGCACTCGCGCTGTTCATGCCCGGGTTGGTTCGGGTTCAAGAACCTCGAACGGCCCACGCTCAACCCGCCGTTCGACGTCCGGGTCGAGATCGGTGGCGTGTTCTTCGACGACAACGACCTGATGGTCTTCATCGTCGTCCCGATCGTGCTCGTCGGCTTGGCGCTCTTCTTGCGCTACGCCACGGGTCGGCATCGCGATCCGCGCCGCGGCCGAACGGGCCGATCGTGCGTCCACGCTCGGTATCCCGGTCGGACGGGTGCAGACGACCGTCTGGGTCCTCACGACCGTGCTCGCGTTCATCACCGTCTTCCTCCGCGCCGGCGTCGCCGACTTCCCGATCGGCAGCGCGCTCGGCGTGGCCGTGCTCGTGCGCGCGCTCGCCGCCGCCGTGATCGGACGCATGGAGAACTTCCCGCGCATCGCCGCGGCCGCGGTCGGCCTCGGCGTCGTCGAGTCCGCGATCGTGTTCGAGACCGGCCGGGATCTCTACGTGTTCCCGATGCTGTTCGTGATCATCGTCGTCGCGCTGGCGTTGAACCGGAAGCGGCGCGGCAGCCGGGTCGACGACGACTCGGTCTCGTCCTGGCAGGCCGCCCGCGAGGTTCGTCCGATCCCGACCGAGCTGAAGCACGCTCCCGGTCGTGTGCGGCATCGCCAACTTCGCGCTCTACGGCGCGATCGCGTTGTTCGTGCTCACGCTGCCGCTGTGGATGTCGAACAGCAAGCTCGTTGATCGCGACCGCCACCGGCATCATCGCGATCATCGCGGTCTCCCTGGTGCTGCTCACCGGCTGGGCCGGTCACGTGAGCCTCGGTCAGATGGCGTTCGCCGCGATCGGTGGTGCGGTCGGCGGCTGGGTCACGCAGGAACGCGGGCTGGGACCTCGGGCTCGCGTTGCTCGCCGGCGGCGCGGCCGGGGCCGCAGTCGCGGTCATCATCGGCATCCCCGCGGCGCGGGCGGGCGGCCTCACGCTCGCGGTCACGACGCTCGCGCTCGCGCCCGCGGTTCTCTACTGGCTCCTGAACCCGGAGTTCTTCGACTGGCTGCCGCGCGGCCGGTTCCCCGAGGATCCGCAGCTGTTCGGCACGATCACGATCCGCTCGCAGATGAGCTTCTACTTCCTCACGCTGTCGATCCTCGCGCTCGCGATCGCGATGGCGTACGGCATCCGGCGCAGCCGAACCGGGCGGGTCTTGATCGCGCTGCGCGAGAACCCGCGCGCGGCGGAGGCCTACGGCATCAACGCGTTGCGCACGATGCTCGCCGGCTTCGCGATCTCGGGATTCCTGGCGGCGACGGCCGGGGTGCTGTTCGTCCACCACCAGCACATGATCAGCCAGGACATCGCCAACAACCCGTTCTCGGCCGAGGCGAGCCTGCGCGTGTTCGCGATCGTCGTGATCGGCGGGATGGCGTCGGTGCCCGGCGCGATCCTCGGCGCGGTCTACGTGTTCGCGATGCAGTACTACATGCTGCCCGAATGGCGGTTCCTCGCCACCGGCGTCGGGCTGCTCGCGATCCTGCTGATCCTGCCCGGCGGTCTCGGCGCCGGGCTCGCCGAGGCGCGCGACGGCGCCCTGCGCTTCATCGCGCGGCGGCGGGGCATCATCGTGCCGAGCCTGCTCGCCGACCGGCGTGACGACGCGCTCGAAGTCACGCCGTCGATGGCCGCGGCGGTGGCCGAGGCGGTCGAACGGCCCGAGGTCGAAGAAGTCGTGGAGATGCAGTCGTGAACGTCGTTCACGGGCTCCGACTCCCGACAACCGGGAGAAGTGGTTCAGCCTCGGCAAGGTCACCGTGCACAAGCCGCGCGGACCCCGTCGCTACTTCAACGAGATCACCGCGGGCTACGCGCCTCTACCCGCTCATCATCCTGTTCGGCCTCAACGCGGTCGACGAGCTCGACCGCACCGTGTTCGGCGTGCTCGGCCCGGAGATCCGCGACCACTTCGGCCTCACCAACCAGGGCTACCTGTCGCTGATCGCGCTCACGCTGCTCGGCGGCCTGCTCCTCGAGATCCCGCTCGCGTTCTACGCCGACCGGCTTGCCGCGCGCACGCATCGCGGTGCTCGGCGCCGCGGTGTGGGTGTTCTTCGGGGTGTTCACCGGCATGGCGACGACGATCCTGCTGCTCGTGATCGCGCGGTCGGGCGCGGGCATGGGTCGCGCCGTCGTCACCCCGACGCACAACTCGCTGCTCGCCGACTACTACCCGATCGAGGTGCGCGCCGACGTCTTCGGCTTCCACCGCATGGCCAACGCGGTCGGCGCGTTCGTCGGCCCGCTCGTCGGCGGCATCATCGCCGAGGCGTTCGGCTGGCGCGTGCCCGTTCTTCATCTTCGTCATCCCGACGCTCGTGTTCGTGATCCTCGGCCTCAAGCTGAAGGAGCCCGGCCGTGGCCACTTCGAACGCCGGGCCGGCGGCGCCGAAGCAGGCGGTCGTCGAGACCGACGACGCGCCGCCGTCGTGGGCGGAGTCGGTGCGCATCCTCTGGCAGGTGCGGACGCTGCGCCGCATCTGGTACTCGCTGCCGTTCCTCGCCGCGTCGGTGATCGGTCTGGCCTCGCTCACCGTCGCTCTACTACGAGGAGATCTTCAACCTCTCGGAATCGGAACGGGGCTTCGTCGCCGCCATCGCCGAGCCCGCGCAGATCGTCGGCATCATGCTCGGGATCCCGCTCGCCTCGCGCCTGATGCTGAAGGATCCCGGGCTCGGGCTCCGCATGCTGTCGCTCGTCGCGGTCGGCATCGGCGGCGCGTGGATCGCCTTCGCGCTCGCGCCGGTGCTCGCGGTCGCGGTCGTCGCCAACATCATGATCTCCGGCCTCGCCGCGCTGCTCGCACCGGGCATCTTCGCGTCGCTGTCGCTCGCGATCCCGCCCAAGGTGCGATCGCTCGGTTTCTCGATGGCGTCGCTGTTCATCCTGCCGGGGCTCATCGTGCTGTACATCGTCGGCGGCATCGCCGACCGCTACGGCATCCGCCAGGGCATGTTGATCATGGTGCCGGTGTTCCTCATCGGCGCGTTCATCCTGTCGTCGGCGTCCCTGTTCGTGAAGGCCGACATCAACAAGGTGTGGACCTCGACCGCGGCGCAAGCGGAGGTGCGCTACCAGCGGTCACGCGGCGAGGTGAAGCTGCTGCTCGTGCGCAACGTCGACGTCAGCTACGACAACGTCCAGGTGCTGTTCGGCGTGAACTTCGAGATCGACGAGGGCGAGATCGTCGCGCTGCTCGGCACCAACGGCGCCGGGAAGTCGACCCTGCTGAAGGCGATCGCGGGACTCGTGCCCGCCGACGCGGGCGCGATCGTGTTCGACGGACGCGACGCAACGTACGCGCCGCCGCACGAAGTCGCCGAGCGCGGCATCGTGATGGTGCCCGGCGGTCAGGGCGTGTTCCCGACGCTCACCGTCGCCGAGAACCTGCGGCTCGCGGGCTGGCTCGACCGCGACCGCCGCAGCCGCCGCGACGCGATCACCGAAGTGCTCGAGATGTTCCCGGTGCTCGAGTCGCGGATGCAGGAGCCGGCCGCGAACCTGAGCGGCGGGCAGCAGCAGATGCTCACGATCGCGATGGCGTTGCTGTCGAAGCCGCGCCTCATGATGATCGACGAGCTCTCGCTCGGGCTCGCGCCGAGCATCGTCGCCGAGCTGCTCCGCGCGGTGCAGACGCTGAAGGAGCAGGGCACCACGGTCATCCTCGTGGAGCAGTCGGTGAACGTCGCGCTCACCGTCGCGGAGACCGCCTACTTCATGGAGAAGGGCGAGATCCGGTTCCACGGCCCGACCTCGGAGCTGCTCGAACGGCCCGACGTGCTGCGTTCGGTGTTCCTCGAAGGCGCGGCATCGGTCGAGCTCGATGTCGACGGCCCTGCGATCGTGCACGTGAGCGAAGCACCCGTGACCGAAGCGGTCGCGACGGCGGCACCGTCGGGCAACGGCGCCCACCGCGACCCCCGGCTCAGTGCCCGTGGGATCTGGAAGCACTTCGGTGGCATCAGCGCCCTGAGCGACGTGTCGTTCGACGTCGCCGAAGGCGAGGTGCTCGGCTTCCTCGGTCCGAACGGTGCCGGCAAGACGACGTTGTTCGACGTGCTGTGCGGATACCAGCCGTGCGACCGGGGCGAGGTGCTCCTCGACGGTGTCGTCCATCGGCAGCCTCGGTCCCGACGCCCGTGCTCGTCGCGGGCTCGGGCCGCTCGTTCCAGGACGGCCGGCTGTTCCCCGCGCTCACCGTCGCGCGAGACGATCGCGGTCGCGCTCGAGCGGAGCATCGACGTGCGCGACCCGATCGCGGCCGCGTTGCACCTGCCCGCGGTCGCCGACTCCGAAGCCAAGGTGCGCACACGGGTCGAGGAGCTCATCGACCTCCTCGGGCTCGGCGCGTTCCGCGACAAGTACATCCGCGAGCTCTCGACCGGCAGCCGGCGCGTCGTCGACCTCGCGTGCGTCCTCGCGCACGGCCCGCGCGTGCTCTTCCTCGACGAGCCGTCGTCCGGCATCGCGCAGCGGGAGGCGGAAGCGCTCGGCCCGCTGCTGTTGCGGATCCGGCGGATGACGGGCGCGAGCCTGCTGATCATCGAGCACGACGTCCCGCTGCTCACGTCGATCGCGGATCGGATGATCGCGCTCGACCTCGGCGAGATCGTCGCGGTGGGCACGCCGGACGAAGTCATCCGAGATCCCAGCGTCGTCGCGTCGTATCTGGGAGAGTCCGAAGCAGTCGTCGCTCGGAGCGGTCCTCGCCTCGGGTGATCGAACCGCCGTCAGTCGTTCTCGTTGGGGGGAAGCATGGCAACACCAGGTACACCAGGTCCTGCGGGTGACACCGCCGGCAACGGCGGCAACGGCGGCAGCGGCGGCGCGGGCCGGATGCTGAAGCGCTACGGACCGATCGCGCTCGTCATCGTCGTCATCGTCGGTGTCATCGCGTTCGTCGGCAGTCGCGGTGACGACGACGACGATGTCGCAGGCGGCCGGCGACACCGGAGGCGTCGAGCAGCGAGCTGCCGCTCACCTTCCAGGAAGCGGAGGAGCAGGGCGTCGACGACATCGACTGGGGCGACGGCTGCGACACCGAGCTCGGCCGGATCAAGGTCCCCCTGACCGACGCCGCGCCGTGCGTCGAGCCGTGGGACGAAGGCGCCGACAACGGCGGCGAGACCGTCGCCCGGCGTCACCGCGGACGAGATCGTCATCGCGCTGTACAAGGGCGAGCCCGACCCGCTCCAACAAGCGCTCGTCGAGGGCGCGGGCGCCGACACCGACCCCAACGCGGTCAACGAGACCGCGATCAACTACCTGCAGCTGCTCGAGGACGTGTACGAGACCTACGGCCGGACGCTGCGCATCGAGACGATCGAAGCGACCGGCGGTCCCGCCGACGCGACGGCCGCGCAAGCCGACGCCCAGAAGGCCATCGACCTCAAGCCGTTCGCCGCGGTCGGCGGCCCCGCGCAGACACCGGCCTACTGGCAGGAGCTCATCGCCGCGGGCATCGTTTGCGTGGGCGCGTGCTCGCTGGCCGAGCCCTGGGACGTCGTCGAGGACGCCGCCCCCTACCTGTGGCCCACCGGACCCAACCCCGACCAGGCCGACGCGCACCTGGTCGAGATGGTCGGCAAGCAACTCGTCGACCAGCCTGCCTCCTTCGGCGGCGACGACGTGAACGGGCAGGACCGCGTCTTCGGATGGATCCAGGCCGAAACCGAGACCGGCGAGTACACGGCGCGTAACGACGCGTTCGACCAGAAGCTCGCGGACGAGTACGGCGCCGAGATCGCGACGCGCTACACCTACATCTTCGATACGGCGCGCGCGGCCGAGATCGCGTCGACCGCGATCGCACGGATGAAGGACGCCGGCGTCACGACGGTCATCCTCAGCGTCGACCCGTTCATCCCGGCCGACATCACCAAGGAAGCGACCGCGCAGAACTACTTCCCCGAGTGGGTGCTGGGCCCGAGCGTGCTCATGGACACGACCATCTTCGGCCGCCAGACCGACCAGCAGCAGTGGTCCAACATGATCGGGATCTCGCTCGGCGCCGCGCGCGCGGAACGAGAATTGGGCGACTCGTACGTCGTCTACGAGTGGTACTACGGGACCGAGCCGCCGGTGAACTCGCAGGCCGTGGTCCTGCCCGGCCCGCACACGCTGCTGCGCGGCATCCATCTCGCCGGTCCGAACCTCACGCCCGAGACGTTCAAGGACAGGATTGTTCCGGTTCCCACCCGGCGAGCAGGGCCTCACGAACACGTACGTGTCATGGGGCGAGCGGCTGTGGGACCGAGCCCGACTACAACGGCAGCGACGACGTCGGTGCGATGTGGTGGGACGCCGAAGCGACCGGTGAGAGCGAGACCGGCGCCGAGGGCACGGGCATGCTGCGCTACGTCGAGGGCGGCAAGCGCTACCTCCCCGGCGACTGGCCCGACCGATCCGATCCCGTTCTTCGAGGAAGAAGGATCGGTGACGATCTACGACACCCGCCCGGACGCCGCTCCGGACTACCCGCCGTGGCCCGGCTCCCCGGCCGCAGGAGGCTGATCGAACATGACCGCACCCGAGACGTCAGGCTCGAGCAACGGTGGATCAGGCAACGGCGGATCCGGCAAGCGGTGGCGCGGGGCGAATGCTGAAGCGCTACGGACCCATCGCGCTCGTCATCATCGTGATCGTCGGCGTCATCGCGTTCGTCGGCAGTCGCGGTGACGACGACGACGACGTCCAGGCCACCGGCAGCGGCAACGACGCGAGCGCCGAGGATCGTCCGCCGACCTACGCCGAGGCCGAAGAGGCCGGCACGGTCGACGACTACGACTGGCCCGAGACGTGCGACACCGAGACCGGACGGGTGAAGATCCCGATCGCGAACGCGTACCCGTGCGTCGCGCCGTGGGAGGAGACCGACAACGGCGGCGACGACGTCGCCGGGCGTGACCGCGGACGAGATCATCGTCGCGGTGTACAAGGGCCAGCCCGACCCGCTCCAACAGCTGCTCGTCGAGGACGCCGGTGCCGACACCGATCCCAACGCGGTCCACCAGGCGACGCTCGACTACCTGACCATGTACGCGACCGTTGGCGAGAAGTACGGCCGCACGCTGCGGGTCGAGACGATCGAGGCAACCGGCGGACCGACCGATGCGACCGCCGCGCAGGCGGACGCCCAGAAGGTCATCGACATGGGCGCGTTCGCGGCGATCGGCGGACCGGGCGCAGACGCCGGCGTGGTACCAGGAGCTCGTCGCGGCCAAGATCATCTGCATGTGCGGCGCGACCGAGTCCCAGGCGAACATCGAAAGGTACGCGCCGTACCTGTGGCCGCTCGGTTCGACCCCCGAGCAGGCCGACGCCCACTTCCTCGAGCTGGTCGGCAAGCAGTTCGTGGGCAAGAACGCCGAATACGCGGGTGACCCCGCGTTGCAGTCGCAGGAGCGGGTGTTCGGTTGGGTCCAGGCCGAGACCGAGCTGGACGAGTACAAGGATCGCAACGACGCCTTCGAAGCCGGCCTCGAGGAGGAGTACGGCGCCGAGATTGCGACCAGGTTCACCTACCTGTTCGACACCGCCAACGCGGCCACGATCGCGACGAACACGATCGCGCGGATGAAAGAAGCGGGGGTCACGTCGGTCCTGATGAGCACCGACCCGCTGATCCCGGAGCAGATCACCCAGGAAGCGACGAAGCAGAACTACTTCCCGGAGTGGATCATCGGGCCGTCCGCACTCGCCGATACGACGATCTTCGGCCGAACCTTCGACCAGCAGCAGTGGTCGCACATGTTCGGGCTGGGGCTGCCGGCGGCCCGCATGGAGCGTGAGTTCACCGACTCCTACACGTCGTACCAGTGGTTCTTCGGGAAGGAGGTCGGGGTGAACTCGCAGGCGCTCCTGCCGGCCGGTCCCTACCGGTTGATGCTCGGCATCAGCCTGGCCGGCCCGAACCTGACGCCGGAGACGTTCAAGACGGGCATGTTCCGGTTCCCGCCCGAGACCGGCGACTTGCTCACCTCGGCCTACGTCAGCTGGGGCGACGAGCTCTGGCCGGAAACCGACTACAACGACTCCGACAACGCAACTGCGGTGTGGTGGGACGCCGAGGCGACCGGCAAGGACGAGGGCGGCAACGAAGGCACCGGGATGATCCGTTTCGTCGACGGCGGCAAGCGCTACCTGCCGGGCGACTGGCCGACCGATCCGATCCCGTTCTTCGAGGAAGAAGGATCGGTCACGATCTACGCCGAGAACCCCGATCCCGTTCCCGACTATCCGCCGTGGCCCGGCTCGCCTGCCGCCGGCGGCTGATGGAACATGACCGCACCTGATACGTCAGGCTCGAGCAACGGCGGATCAGGCAACGCCGGATCAGGTAGCGGTGGCGCGGGCCGAATGCTGAAGCGCTACGGACCCATTGCGCTCGTCGTCATCGTGATCGTCGGCGTCATCGCGTTCGTCGGCAGTCGCGGTGACGACGACGACGACGTCCAGGCCACCGGCAGCGGCAACGACGCGAGCGCCGAGGATCGTCCGCCGACCTACGCCGAGGCCGAAGAGGCCGGCAACGTCGACGACTACGACTGGCCCGAGACGTGCGACACCGAGACCGGACGGGTGAAGATCCCGATCCGCGAACGCGTACCCGTGCGTCGCGCCGTGGGAGGGGACCGACAACGGCGGCGAGACCTCGCCGGGCGTGACCGCGGACGAGATCATCGTCGCGGTGTACAAGGGCCAGCCCGACCCGCTCCAACAGCTGCTCGTGGAGGACGCCGGCGCCGACACCGACCCGAACGCCGTCCACCAGACCGAGCTCGACTACCTGACGATGTACGAGGCGATCGCGGAGACGTACGGCCGCACGCTGCGGGTCGAGACGATCGAGGCGACCGGCGGACCGACCGATGCGACTGCCGCCCAGGCCGACGCCCAGAAGGTCATCGACATGGGCGCGTTCGCGGCGATCGGCGGACCCGGGCCAGACGCCGGCGTGGTACCAGGAGCTCGTCGCGGCCGAGATCATCTGCATGTGCGGCGCGACCGAGTCCCAGGCGAACATCGAGAAGTACGCGCCGTACCTGTGGCCGCTCGGTCCGACGCCCGAGCAGGCCGACGCCCACTTCCTCGAGCTGGTCGGCAAGCAGCTCGTGGGCAAGAACGCCGAATACGCGGGTGACCCCGCGTTGCAGTCGCAGGAGCGGGTGTTCGGTTGGGTCCAGGCCGAGACCGAGCTGGACGAGTACAAGGATCGCAACGACGCCTTCGAAGCCGGCCTCGAGGAGGAGTACGGCGCCGAGGTTGCGACCAGGTTCACCTACCTGTTCGACACGGCCAACGCGGCCACGATCGCGACGAACACGATCGCGCGGATGAAAGAAGCGGGGGTCACGACGGTCCTGATGAGCACCGACCCGCTGATCCCGGAGCAGATCACCCAGGAAGCGACCAAGCAGAACTACTTCCCGGAGTGGGTCGTCGGGCCGTCCGTGTTCGCCGACACGACGATCTTCGGCCGAACGTTCGACCAGCAGCAGTGGTCGCACATGCTCGGGCTGGGGCTGCCGCCGGCCCGCATGGAGCGCGAGTTCGGCGACTCCTACACGTCGTATCAGTGGTTCTTCGGGAAGGAGGTGGGGGTGAACTCGCAGGCGGTCCTGCCGCCCGGCCCGTTCCGGTTGATGCTCGGCATCAGCCTGGCCGGCCCGAACCTGACGCCGGAGACGTTCAAGACGGGCATGTTCCGGTTCCCGCCCGAGACCGACAACATGCGTCACCTCGCCCACTTCAGCTGGGGCGACGCGCTCTGGCCGGAAACCGACTACAACGACGGCGACAATGCGACGGCGATCTGGTGGGACCCGGATGCAACCGGGAAGGACGAGGCCGGGAACGAAGGCACCGGGATGATCCGCTACGTCGACGGCGGCAAGCGCTACCTGCCGGGCGACTGGCCGACCGACCCGATCCCGTTCTTCGAGGAAGAAGGATCGGTCACGATCTACACCGAGAACCCCGACCCCGTTCCCGACTATCCGCCGTGGCCCGGCTCGCCGGCCGCGGCGGAGGTTGATCGAACCGACTCCGACCGCGGGACACGCGACACTGAGGCGTGGCACGGGGTCGATTGCGCATTTATCTCGGCGCGGCTCCCGGCGTCGGGAAGACGTTCGCGATGCTCAACGAGGGCCGGCGGCGCGCGGCTCGGGGCACCGACATCGTCGTGGGCTTCGTCGAGACCCACGGCCGGCCCCGCACCGCGGAACAGGTGGGCGACCTCGAACAGGTCGCCCGCCGTGCGGTCGAGTACCGAGGTTCGACGTTCGAAGAGATG
This sequence comes from uncultured Actinomycetes bacterium, assembly GCA_963841215.1. Classification (GTDB taxonomy): domain Bacteria; phylum Actinomycetota; class Acidimicrobiia; order IMCC26256; family PALSA-610; genus CAVUFH01. Next base: position 137,898 of record CAWJBW010000002.1, read on the forward strand.
GACGTCGAGGCGGTGCTCGCGCGCGCCCCGGCCGTGGCGCTCGTCGACGAGCTCGCGCACACGAACGTGCCCGGTTCACGCAACGAGAAGCGCTACCAGGACGTCGACGAGCTGCTCGCGGCGGGGATCGACGTCATCTCGACCTTGAACATCCAGCACCTCGAATCGGTGAACGATGTCGTCGAGCGGATCACCGGCGTGGTTCAACGCGAGACCATCCCGGACGCGATCGTGCGGCGGGCCGAACAGATCGAACTGGTCGACATGACCCCCGAAGCGCTCCGTCGCCGCATGGCCCACGGCAACGTCTACAAGGCCGAGAAGATCGACGCCGCGCTCGGCAACTACTTCCGGCTCGGCAATCTCGCCGCGCTGCGCGAGCTGGCCCTGCTCTGGGTCGCGGACCGGGTGGACGAAGGGCTCGAGGAGTACCGCGAGCGGCACGGCATCACCGAACCCTGGGAGACACGCGAGCGCGTGCTCGTCGCGATCACGGGGGCGCCGGGCACCGAGACGCTGATCCGGCGGGCGGCGCGGATGGCCGCAGCGCGCCCACGGCGAGCTGCTCGGCCTCCACGTGACGAACGCCGACGGCGTCGCCGGCCCGCGTTCCGAAGGCTCGGGCTCGGGCTCGGAAGGCCCGACCGCCGAGGGAATCGCCCGGCACCGGAAGTTGCTCACCGACCTGGGCGGCGAATACCACGAGGTCGTCGCCGCGGACGTCGCCGGGGCACTCGCCCAGTTCGCCCGCGCGCAGAACTGCACGCAGCTCGTCCTCGGCGCGAGTCGCCGAACGCGGTGGAGCGAGCTGGTGCGCGGCTCGGTCATCAACCGCTCCGTGCGCATGGCGGCACCCATCGACGTGCACGTCATCTCCCAAGACGCGGCCGACACCGAATCGCCACGCCCCCGACGCCCGCGCGCCTCACGATGGCACTCACCGTTGCCGCGTCGCCGGCAGGCAGCGGGCTGGCTGCTCGGCGTCATCGGGCTCCCGCTGCTGACCCTCCTGTTGACGCAACTGCGCGACGACCTCGGGCTCGAAGCGGTGCTGCTGCTCTATCTGTCGTTCGTCGTCGCGGTGGGAGCCGTCGGCGGCATCCTGCCCGCGGTCCTCGCCGCAATCGTCGCGTTCCTGCTCGCCAACTACTACTTCACCGAGCCGATCCACACGTTCACGGTCTCCGAGGGTGAGAACCTGCTCGCGCTGGTCGTGTTCGTCGTGGTGGGCGCGGTGGTGAGTGGGCTCGTGGACCTGGCGGCACGGCGCGCGACCGAAGCGAGTCGCATGCGCTCGGAGGCCGAGACGCTCGCCCGCCTCGCGGCCGACATCGGCGCCGAGGACCCGATGCACACGCTCGTCGGGTCCCTGCGATCAACCTTCGCGCTCGACGCGGTCGCCCTGTTGCACAAGACCGCAAAGAACGGAGACGACGAGCAGTGGGAGGTCGAAGCCGCATCCGGAGCCCCCGTACCCCGTACCCCCGAGGAAGCCGACGTCGTCGAGGATCTCGGCGCCGGTGCGGTGCTCGCCCTGGTCGGCCCGCGCCTCACCATGGACGACCATCGGGTGCTCAACGCGTTCGCATCGCAGCTCACAGCCCTGCGCGAGCGGGCCCGGCTCTCGACCGCCGCCGCCACGGCCTCCGCGCTCGGGCAGGCGAACGAGCTGCGCGCCGCGCTGCTCCAGGCGGTATCGCACGACCTGCGCACTCCCCTCGCCTCCATCAAGGCTGCGGCGTCGAGCCTCCGGCAAACGGACGTCACGTGGGCACCACACGACGTCGACGACTTCCTCGCGACCATCGAGGACGAAGCCGACCGCATGAACACGCTGGTCGGCAACCTCCTCGACATGAGCCGGCTGCAAGCGGGTGTGATCGAACCCTTCGTGCGGGCCGTGCACGCCGAGGACGTCGTGTCGGCTGCGCTGGCGAGCCTCGGCACGCGCGCGGGTCGCGTCGAGACCGACGTGTCCGAAGCGTTGCCGCCGGTGCTCGGTGACGCCGCACTGCTCGAACACGTCATCGCGAACCTCGTCGAGAACGCGCTGAAGTGGTCGCCGGAGGCACTGCCGGTGCGCGTCGAAGCGGGCACGATCCAGGACCACGTCGACCTGCGAGTCGTGGATCGAGGACCCGGAATCGCACCCGCCGAGCGCGAACGCGTCTTCCAACCGTTCCAGCGCCTCGGGGATCTCGACCGCGCGACGGGCGTCGGGCTCGGCCTCGCCGTCGCGCGGGGATTCGTCACCGCAATGGACGGCGAGCTCGAGCTCGAGGACACACCCGGCGGCGGCACCACCGCCGTCGTGCGACTCCGCCGCGCCCCGCCCTGACATGAGCGGCAAGCCGTGAGCCGCGTTCTCGTCGTCGACGACGAACCGCAGATCCTGCGAGCGCTCGTCACCAACCTCCGTGCTCGCGGCTACGAGGTCGACGCGGCCACCACGGGCGAGGTGGCGCTCCAGCTCGCGGCGCGCCACCGGCCCGATCTGGTGGTGCTCGACCTCGGCCTCCCCGACATCACCGGGCTCGACGTCATCGGCGGGCTCCGCGGGTGGACCGATGTCCCGATCGTGATCCTCTCGGCCCGGGAGGACGAGCGCGACAAGATCGCCGCGCTCGACGCCGGCGCCGACGACTACGTCACCAAACCGTTCGGCATGGGCGAGTTGCTGGCGCGAGTGCGGGTCGCGCTGCGCCGCGTGGCACCGACCACGGACGCCGCACCGCAGATCGTCACGCCCGACTTCACCGTGGACTTCGTGACCAAGCGGGTGCAGCGCGACGGCAAGGAAGTGAAGCTCACGCCGACCGAATGGCAGATGGTCGAGGTGCTCGGGCGGAATCCCGGCAAGCTCGTGACGCAACGCCAGCTGTTGCAGGAGGTGTGGGGTCCCGAATACGGCACCGAGACGAACTACTTGCGCGTGCACATGGCCCACATCCGCCAGAAGTTGGAACCCGAGCCGGCGCGACCGCGCTACTTCCTCACCGAGGCCGGCATGGGCCACCGCTTCGAGACCGGCGGCCAGTCCACAACTGGCGAGACAAGTTGACGAACAGGAGTGACAGCATGTCCGTGACCGACGAGCTGCTCGCGAGCAACGCGTCGTACGCGTCGTCGTTCGAGCTCGGCGGATTGCCGATCGAACCGCAGGCGAAGGATCGCGATCGTCACGTGCATGGACGCGCGCATCGATCCCGCAGCGGTGCTCGGGCTCGCACCTGGCGACGCGCACGTGATCCGCAACGCCGGCGGTGTCGTGACCCCGCACGAGATCCGTGCGCTCGCCATCTCGCAACGCGAGCTCGGGCACGCGCGAGATCGTCGTCATCCGGCACACGTCGTGTGGCGTGATCGGCTTCGACGACGGCGCGTTCGCCGACGAGCTCGAGGCGGAATCGGGCTCGAGGCCGCAGTGGCCTGCCGCGGCGTTCGAGAACCTCGAGGAAGATCTCCGCGCCTCGGTCGCCGAACTCGCCGCGAGCCCGTTCCTCGACAACGAAAGCGTGCGCGGCTTCGTCTACGACATCGAGACGGGGAAGCTGCACGAGGTCACTTGACGGTCGTCCAGCCCGCGCCCGGCTCGTAGCGCCGTACCACCCGAGCCGGAACGCCGGCGAGCACCGAGTACGACGGATACTCGCCGCCGGTGACGACCGCACCCGCGGCCACGACGACGTGCTCGCCGATCCGGGCGCCGGGCAGGACCACCGCGCCGTGCCCGAGCCAGGAGCCGCGGCCGATCGTGACCGGATCGTTCGTCCACATCTGCGCACCGACGGGTTCGTCGACGTCCTCGTACCCGTGGTTCTGATCGGTGATGTAGACGTAGTGACCGGTCCAGATGTCGTCGCCGATGTCGATGCGCTCGTGACCGACGATCCCGATGCCCTTCCCGAGCATGCAGCGGTCGCCGATCGTGATCACCGGTTCACCGGACAAGCCCGGCCTGCGACGGCATGCCCGCGCTGACCGTGGCGAGCGGGCCGATCGTGGTGCGGGCTCCGATCGAGATGCGACCCTCCCCGTAGATCACCGACGGCGGGAACGCGACGAAGCTGCCCTCACCGAACCGGTGGAACCGGCGGGCGCGCCGGTGACGCGGACCGAGCGCGCCGTAGTGCACGACGCGTTCCCACGTTCCCTGCACGACCTCGCCGGCGAGTCGTCGGAGCTCGTCCCCCAGCACTCGCGCACCCTACGTCCTCGCGGTGAAGAACCTGATGACGCTCACGCGGTACGCGCGGCCGAGCGCTTCACTGCGTCGACACATCGCTGCGAGGCGTGGCCGTCGCCGTACGGGCTCGGCGTCGCTTCGAGGCGCGCGTGCACCCGGTCGAGGTCTTGCAACAAGCGCTGCACAGCGTCCGCGATCGCGGGACCGGGCGCGACGAGCTCGGCGAACGTCCCCAGCACCTCGGGACGCTCCGTCGATCGACGCACGACGACGACGGGACGCTTGAGGACGCTCGCCTCTTCGACGATGCCGCCCGAGTCGGAGACCAGCACGGCCGCTTCGGCCGCGAGCGCGAGCAGCGTCTCGTAGCCCAGCGGCTCGGTGACCTCGAGCGGCGCCAGGTGCTCCGAGAGGCCAAAGGCGCGGACACGATCGGCCGTACGCGGATGCAAGGGCAACACAACCGGAAGGGGCAGCGCCGCGAGTTGCTCGAGCACTCGCTGCAGCAGTGCGGGCTCGTCGACGTTCTCGGGTCGGTGGAAGGTCGCGAGGATGTACGAGTTCGCTTCCAGCCCACGACGCGAGAGCTCCGCCGCACGCGCTTCGTGTGGAGGGAGGAACTCGTTGACGGCATCGACGACCGTGTTGCCCGTTATGACGACCCGTTCCCCCTCGATGCCCTCCCGCGCGAGGTTGTCTCGGCACACCGCCGTGGGCGCGCAGCACGTATCGGAGAGGTGATCGGTGAGCACCCGGTTGTGCTCCTCCGGCATCGCCCGGTCGCGGCTGCGGAGCCCGGCCTCCACGTGCACGAGCGGGATCTCCCGTGCGTTGGCCGCCAGCGCGCCGCCCAACGTCGTGTTCGTGTCCCCCTGCACCACCACCGCGCGAGGTGGGCTGTCCGAGAAGTACTCGTCGAGCGTGCCGACGACCGCGCCGAGTTGCGCGCCCCGACTGCGCCCGCGCACGGCGAGCTGAACATCAGGCTCGCCGAGGTGCAGGGCTTCGAGGAACTGGCGCGCCATCTCGTGGGTGTCGTGTTGCCCGGAGTGGACGAGACACGCGTCCGACCCGAGCAGACGCACGATCCCGGCGAGCTTGATGATCTCGGGCCTCGTGCCGAAGATCACGGCGACTCGCCCATCCGCCCTGCACTCGTCGCTCACTGCGTCAGGTACCCCCGTTCGAACACGCCGGCCCGTAGCATGTTCGCAGCGGTATCAGTAGGTATCTGCTCGACCCCGGAGACACGAGTCATTGACGGAACATCCTGCCACGACCGCGGCTGAAGGCGTGCGCACACCGTTCCCGTCGGATCAACCGTTCCCGTCGGATCAAGATGCATCGGGGCGCACGCTCGGTGACGACGAGATCGCGGCGGTGCGGGCCGTCATCGAGAGCGGCGTGCTCACGAGCACGAAGGGCACGATGGTCGCGGCGCTCGAGCAACGCTTCGCGGATCTGATCGGCTCCACGCACTCGGTCGCCGCATCCTCGGGCACGAGCGCCATACACGCCGCGATCGCCGCGGTCGACCCCGAACCCGGTGACGAGGTCATCACAACTTCCATCACCGACATGGGTGCCCTGACACCGATCATCTACCAGGGCGCGATCCCCGTGTTCGCGGACGTCGACCCGCGTACCGGCAACGTCACGGCCGAGTCGGTCGAGTCCCGGATCAGCGACCGCACGCGCGGCGATCGTCGTCACGCACCTCTTCGGGAACCCTGCCGACCTCACGGGCATCGCGCGGGTCGCACAACGGCACGGCGTGCCGCTGATCGAGGACTGCGCGCAGGCGTTCCTCGCCCGGACCGACGGCAGGTTCGTGGGCACGGTCGGCGCGATCGGCTGCTTCAGCCTGCAGCAGGGCAAGCACATCACCACGGGCGAAGGCGGGATCGTGGTGACGAACGACGACGCGCTCGCCCGGCGCATCCGGTTGTTCGTCAACAAGGCGTGGCCGTACGGCGAGGAGAAGCCGGATCACGAGTTCCTCGCGCTCGAATTCACGGATGAGCGAGCTCCAGGGCGCGGTCGGCACGGTGCAGCTCGGCCGGCTCGAGGGAGTTGTCGCCGACCGTCGTCTGATGGCGGCCCGCCTCGACGGCCTGCTGACGGGGTTGCCGGGTGTCGCGATCCCGCCGCTCGCGTTCGGCGACGAGCACGCCTACTGGCGCTATCCCTTGCTCATCGACCCCGCGGACTTCCCTGAGGGCCCCGACCACTTCGCCCGCGCCTTGCGCGAGGACGGCATCGCGGCTGCGCCCCGATACATCCAGAAGCCCGCGTTCGCGTGCGCAGTCATCGCCGACCAGCGGACGTTCGGCGACAGCCGGTTCCCGTTCACGCTCGCACGCAGCGAAGCCGTCGACTACTCGCCGGAACGGTTCCCCGGAACGTACGAGTACCTCTCACGGGTGCTCGTGCTGGCGTGGAACGAGCGCCTCGACGAAGGACACGTCGATCGAATCGGCGTGCGCATCGCCGAGATCGCGCGCGACGAGACCGGAGTTCGCGCATGAGCGGAAGCCTGCGCTTCGCGCTCATCGGTGCCGGAGGGATCGCGCAGTCGTACATCCAGGCGTTCGCAGACTTCGAGCCGGCGAACGTCGTCGCGGTCGCCGACCCGGCGATCGAGCGGGCCGCAGCGGCAGCCAAAGCCCTGACCGCGACGGGCACATCGTGCGAGGCGTTCGCTTCGCATCACGAGCTGATCGCGGCGGTGCCGTGCGACGCCGCCGTCGTGTGCACACCGCCTGCGTTCCACGTCGATGTCGCGCTCGATCTCGTCGCCCACGGCATCGCGGTGTTGTGCGAGAAGCCGCTGACGCTCGACCTGCCGTCGGCGGTCAAGCTCGTCGGCGCCGCCGACGACGCCGGTGTGCTCCTCACGATGGCCGCCAAGTTCCGCTACGTCGACGACGCGATCCGGGCCAAGGAGATCGTGGAGTCGGGCAGCATCGGCGAGCTGGTGTCGTTCGACAACGTCTTCGCGTCCCGGGTCCCGATGGCCGGAAGGTGGAACTCCGATCCGGCCATCAGCGGCGGCGGCGTGCTGATCGACAACGGTACGCACTCCGTCGATCTGGCGCGCTACTTCCTCGGGTCCGTCTCCGAGGTGATGGCGGTCGAGAGCAGGCGCGTCCAGGCCGTGGCGGTGGAGGACACGGCCCAGATGCTGATTCGCACCGCCGTCGGGACACGCGGGACCATCGACCTCTCGTGGAGCATCCACAAGGAGGTCGACAGCTTCGCCAGCATCTACGGCTCCGAGGGCACGATCCACGTGGGCTGGCGCGAGTCGAAGTACCGGTCGGTGTCGAGCCCGGATTGGGTCCGCTTCGGCAGCGGTTACGACAAGCTCGGCGCGATGCGCGCCCAGCTCGCCAACTTCTGCGGCGCGCTGCTCGGTCGCGAAGAACTGCTGATCACGCCCGAGGATGCCGTCGCGTCGGTGGCCGTCATCAAGGCCGCGTACGAATCGCTCGAACAGCGCCGGTGGATCCCGGTCGATGCAGCATGACGAGCGGACACCCGTCAACCCGGAACCCTCGAGGCCGGAACCCTCGAGGCCGGAACCCTTCAAGGACGTGAACCCTCGCATCCATCCGACTGCTGAGATCGAGCCGGGTGTCGAGATCGGGGCGGGCACGGCGATCTGGAACCACGTGCACGTTCGCGGACCGGCGCGCATCGGTTCCGACTGCATCGTCGGCGAGAAGACCTACATCGCGTACGGTGTCGAAGTCGGCGACCGGGTCAAGCTCAACGCATTCGTGTACGTGTGCAACTCCGTGTTCATCGAGGACGGCGTGATGGTGGGAGCGGGTGCCGTGTTCACGAACGACCGGTTCCCGCGGGCGACCACGCCCGATCTCCGCACACTGCGCGATTCGGGTCCGGGCGAGACGATCGAGTCGACGTACGTGCGCGAGGGCGCGACGGTCGGCGCCGCCTGCTGTGATCGGTCCCGGTCTCGAGATCGGACGGTTCGCGATGGTCGGCATGGGGTCGACGGTGACGCGTGACGTGCCACCATTCCATCTCGTGGTCGGAAGCCCGGCCACGACGATCGCGTATGTGTGCCGATGCGGTACACCGTTCCTGCGCACCGAGGACGAACGTGCAGGCGAACGTGGCGCGGACCTGTCGTGCACGGCTTGCGGTCTGCGGTACCGCGTCGACGACGGCCGCGTCGCCGAGTGCAGCACACCGTGACCACGTCGAGCGGCACGACCGGCACGACCGGCACGACCGCGACCGGCACTGCGGAGCGTTGGGCCGTGGTCGGGGGCGGCATGCTCGGGCTCACGCTCGCGCACCGGCTCGCGCAGCACGGCCACGCGGTGACGATCCTCGAAGCGGCCGATCGGGTCGGCGGACTCGCGAGTGCGTGGACCGTCGGCGACGTCACCTGGGACCGCCACTACCACGTGACCCTCCTCTCCGACTCGCATCTGCGGGCAGTCCTGACCGAGCTCGGGCTCGACGACGAGATCGAGTGGGTCAAGACGCAGACGGGCATGTTCGCCGACGGCATGCTGCGGCCGATCACGTCGAACACCGACTTCCTGCGGTTGCCCGTGCTCTCGCTGGTCGACAAGGTGCGGCTCGGCGCGACGATCCTGCAGGCGTCGATGATCGGGTCGTGGCAGAAGCTCGAACAGGTATCGGTCACGTCGTGGCTCGAGCGATGGTCCGGCCGCCGCGCCTACGAGCGTTTCTGGCTCCCGTTGCTGCGGGCCAAGCTCGGAGAGGCGTACCGCGACACATCGGCCGCGTTCATCTGGGCGACGGCACGCCGCTTGTCGGCCGCGCGCCGGAGCGGTCTCGACGAAGAGCGGTTCGGGTACGTGCCCGGCGGCTACGGCCGCGTCCTCGCTCGCTTCGTCGAAGTCCTCGAGGCCGAGGGCGTCGAGCTCGAGCTCGGTTGTCCGGTCCGAGAAGTCGTCGCCGAGAACGGCGCGATCTCGATCGATACGGCCTCGATCGATACCACAGGAGATACCGGCGACACCGCCGAACGCGTCCGGCAGTTCGACCAGGTCGTGCTGACCGTCGCGCCGAGTCTTGCGGCCCGGATGTGTCCCGGCCTGTCGGCCCACGAACGCGAGCTGTTGCTCGGCGTCCGGTATCAGGGGATCGTGTGTGCGTCCGCCCTGCTCGAACATCCGCTCAGCGGCTACTACCTGACCTACATCACCGACGACTCACCGCTCACCGGCATCGTCGAGATGTCGAGCATGGTCGACCGCCGCCACTTCGGCGGCAAGACGCTCGTCTATCTGCCCAAGTACGTCGCGCCCGACGATCCCCTCTTCTCGGCGAGCGACGCCGAGATCGAGACGACCTTCCTCGCCGCGCTCCGCGCGGTGTACCCGACGGTCGGCCCGGACGATGTCATCGCGTTCCGCGTCTCCCGGGTGCGTCAGGTCTTCCCGATCCCGACCATCGGGTACTCGACCCGGCTCCCGCCCCGTTCGACGAGCGTCCCCGGTCTGCACCTGGTGAGCTCCGCGCACATCGTCAACGGCACGCTGAACGTCAACGAGACCGTCGAGCTCGCGGAGTCGGAGGCGCAGCGACTGCTGCACGGCAGCCGCATGCCGGCCGCGGCACCAGCCGTCGCGGCAGTGTCGGCACCGGCGGGCGACGCGATGCCGAAGCCGAAGCCGAAGCCGATGGCGAGCCTGTCCCTCGATCTCGACGACCGGTGGTCGTACCTACGCACCGCCGGGCATCCCGACGACGGCGCGTCGTACCTCGACATCGTCGTGCCGCGCATCGTGAAGACACTCGCCGACCACGGGCTGCGCACCACGGTGTTCATCGTCGGCCGCGATGCCGAACGGCCGGCCAATCACGATCTGCTCGCCACGCTCGCGGCCGACCACGAAGTCGGGAACCACTCGTTCGACCACGACCAGCGGATCCACACGTGGTCCGCAGCCGACATCGACGCCGACCTCTCGCGCGCCGAAGCGCGCCATCGAGGCAGCAGTCGGTCGCCGTCCGCACGGCTTCCGCGGCCCGGGCTACACGCTGTCGCCCGCGCTGCTCGACGTGCTGCTCCAGCGGGGCTACGAGTACGACGCGTCGACCCTCCCCTCGTACCTCGGCCCGCTGGCTCGCGCGTTCTACTTCCGCTCGGCAACCCTCGACGAAGAACAACGCGCGGAGCGGGCCGACCTCTTCGGCACCTTCGGCGACGGCCGGCGCTCGTTGAAGCCATACCTGTGGCGGCTCCCAGATGGTGATCTGCTCGAGATGCCCGTCACCACGTTCCCGGTCTTGAAGGTGCCGGTGCACTTCAGCTACATCTCGCACATCGCTCGATACTCGGAGGCCCTCGCGCGCGCCTACATTCATACGACGTTGCGCGCGTGCCGCGTCGCGCGCGTCGAACCGTCCATGCTGTTGCACCCCGTCGACTTCATCGGTCCGGAGGACGCGCCCGATCTCGCGTTCTTCCCCGGGATGCAGACGCCCGCAGCATTGAAGATCGATCTGATCAACGACTACCTCGCCCTCCTCGACGACCAGTTCGACGTCCGACCGGTCGGTGAGCACGCACGCGCCGCCAAGACACGCACACAACTGCGTCGACGAGCACCCGAAGCGAGGGAGCCGTGATGGCAAACCCAGATGGTTTGCCGGCGGCCGGTGACGCGGCGCCGAGCGCGTTGCCGTCGGTGTCCATCGTCATTCCTGCGTACAACGAAGCCGATCAGCTGGCCGAGTCGCTCACGGTGCTACACGACTCCCTGCACGATCTCGCTGCTCGGTACGACTGGCAGATCCTCGTGGTGGACGACGGGAGCCGCGACGGAACGGGATCGATCGCGGAGGAGTTCGCTCACACCCACCACCGGGTCACCGTGCTCCGGCACCAGCGCAACCAGGGCCTCGGTGGAGCGCTGCGTACGGCGTTCCGTGCGACGACGAGCCAATACCTCGTCGTGATGGATTCCGACCTCAGCTACTCGCCCGCGCACATCCGGCCGCTTCTCGACAAGATCGTGCAGACCGGCGCCGCTGTCGTCGTCGCGTCGCCCTATCGCCGCGATGCGGAGGCAACCGGTGTGCCGCTCGGTCGACTGATCGCGAGCAAGAGCGTGAACCGGATCCTCGCGATCGCCGACGGGCGCGGCATCTCCACGTTCACCGGGATGGTGCGCGCGTACGATACGCGGTTCGTGCGGTCGATCCCGTTGCACTCGAGCGATCCGACGATCAACAGCGAGATCCTCTACCGCGCCCGCCTCGAGGACGCGCTCGTCGTCGAGATACCTGCGCGTCTCGATTGGACACGTCTTCCCATCCACCGCCAGGGCCGCGTGTCGTGGCGGAAACTCGTTCGCACCGGCTGCTCGACGCTCACCTTCGCCTGCCGGCTGCTCTTGCTCCGCGCCCGCCCGACGATGAACCAAACGTAGATGTCCGGGAGACAAGGGTGTCCGGGGTGCCGCAGCGAGGCCGCGCCCAGACGCATGTTCGAGAAGCACACGTGGGCGTACGGCGCCTGCCCGACCTGCGGCCTCGTGCATCTCGACCCGATGCCGAAGCCGGACGAAGCGACGTCGCTGTTCGGCGCGTCGTACTTCTCCGGTGGCGGCGCGGGTGAGTACGTCGACTACGCCGGCGACGAGGAACTGCACCGCGTCAACGCGCGCGCACAGCTCCTGCGGTCTCGAGCAAGTGCGCCCCGGTCCGCCGGGGAAGCTGCTCGACGTCGGCTGCGCGCACGGCTTCATGCTCGACGAGGCCCGCGCCGCAGGCTGGGACGGCCAAGGCGTCGAGATCGCGAACGTCGCCGCGCAGCACGCTCGCGACAGATTCGGTTTCGTCGTTCATCCCGATCTCGACGCAGCCGCGGCCTCCGGTGAGCGGTTCGACGTGGTCACGTTCCTCCAGGTGGTCGCCCACCTCCCGAGCGGCGCCGACGCGCTCGAGGCTGCGCACGACGTGCTGCGACCCGACGGAATGCTCGTCATCGAGACCGCAAATCGCGGGAGCCGCATCGCACGCGTTCTCGGCCGGCACTGGCACTTCATCGCGCCACCGTCGGTCTTGTCGCTCTTCGACGCGGAGACGCTCGACGGCCTGCTGCGCCGCACGGGTTTCGAGCGGGTCGCGAGCTTCCCGACCCGCAAGGCCGTGAGCCTCTCGCTGACCGCAAATGTGATGGAGCAGCGTTACGGACGCTTGTTCGCACCGGTTCGCGCGCTCACCGGCACACCAGCGCTCCGCCATCGGGCGGTTCGCTATCCGTTCGCCGACCTCATGACGATCATCGCGACGCGCGTGTGAACCCGAACACCGCACGATGAGCGGCCGGCGCCTACCCGCTCCGCCGGCGCGCGCTCAGATCGGCTATCTGCGACAGTTGTTCCGCGAGCCCGCACCGGCGCTCGAGGAGCTTCGCGAACGCTGCGGGCCGTTGTGTGGGCTCGGCTTCGGACCGTTGCGCATGGCGATCGTCGGGGAGCCGGCCGCGCTGCGCGAGCTGTTCACGATGCCGACCGACGCGTTCCGCTGGGGCCACAAGTTCAACGTGTTGGGGTTCGTCGTCGGTGAAGGCTCGATGATCGTGTCCGACGGCGCCGAGCACAAGCGGCGACGATCGTCGGTGCAGGCCGCCTTCAGCCGAAAACGACTGAACGGGTGGATCCCGATGATCGTGGCGCGGACCGACGCCGCGGTCGACGCCCTGACGCGTGCCCACGACGTCGGGCGAGCCCACGATTTTGCGCAGGTCGACCTGTATCCGTTCGGGCGCGCGCTCGTGCTCGACATCGTCGTCCGTTCCCTGTTCGGCGAGCGGCTGGCCGCGCGCGTCGCGGAGATCGGCGCGTTGTTCCAGGGACCCCAGGACTACCTGGAAGCGCCCGCGATCAAGCAGATCCCGCATCCGTTGCCCTTCACGACCCGCGCGCGGGTGCGCGAAGACCGTCGTCGCATCGACGCCATCATCGACGACGAGATCGCGCATCGACGCCTGCACCCGACCGGTGATCCACTCGACATCCTCGAAGCACTCGTGGCCGATGGGTCGCTCACCGACGCCGAGATTCGCGACCAGGTCGTCACGCTCGTCGGCGCAGGATTCGACACGACGTCGGCGTCGCTCGCGTGGATGCTGTGGTGTACGACGCTCGCGCCGGGTCAGTGGGAGAAGCTCCGATCCGAAGCCGATGCGGTGTTCGGCCCGGTCGACGCTTCTGCACTGGGGCGTCGTCACCTCCCGCGGATCACACGACGCTCGCGCGGCTCGAGGTCGCCAACCGCGTCATGCGCGAGACATTGCGGCTCCACCCGGCCGGCGTCTTGAGCCCGCGCGAAGCGGCAGCCGACCTGACGGTCGGCGGCTACCGGATCGCGAAGGGCACGTTGATCCTCTGGTCGGCGTACCTGGCCGGACGCGATCCCGACGCGTGGCCCGACCCGTTGTCGTTCGATCCGGACCGCTTCGTCGGTCTCGACGACGAACGCAAGGCGATCGCCGACACCGCGTGGGTACCGTTCGGCCGTGGTGCCCGCAACTGCATCGGTTTCGCACTGGCGCAGATGGAGTTGACGCTGATCATTGCCCGGCTCGCCCAACGTCTCGACGTGCAGGCCGTCGGCACCACCATCCCGGAACCGGTGGGCATGGTCGTGAACCGGCCCCGAGGCGGCGCGCCGATGCGCGTGCGCAGCCGCGCCTGAACGTTCGCGACCCGGGCTAGCTTCGCCGGATGGTCGCCAGCGCGAGTGCCACGCCCATCCGCCTCGGCTTCTTCTACGACTACCCACAGGGCGACGGCACCTTCGAGGAAGCGGTGCGCATCGGCCTCGACGAGGTCGCGGCGTCCGGGCGTCTCGATCGCGAGTTCGAGTTCGTCAGCCAAGACGTGCGCGGCCTGCCCGCGGGCAGTGAGCGCGAGGTCGTCGAGGGCTTCGACGCCCTCGTTGCGCAGGGCGTGAGCGCGATCATCGGTCCGGCCATCTCCGACAACGGGCTCATCGTGGCGCCGTTGTGCGACCGCGCCGAGATCCCGGCGATCAACTACACGGGCGGTGAACGCACACGCTCGCAGTGGATGTTCCACTACCAGGTCGGTTCGCTCGAGGAGGAGCCGCCGGTGCTCGCGGCGCGGATGGTGGAGCGCGGGTTCACCCGTGCCGCAATCTTGTTCGACCAGTCGCCGGTGGGGCGCCGCTATGTCGAGGCGTTCGACGCCGCCCGATCTCGGCTCGGCTTGGAGATCACCGGCTCCGCCGGCGTCTCACCGCTCTCGGAGAACGTCGAGGAGTCGCTGACGCGCTTGCGGCGCGGTGAGCCGGACGTGCTCGTCTACTTCGGCCTCGGCGTCGCGTCGCGTGCCGTGTCGCTCGCACGCGACGCGCTCGGATGGGACGTCCCCGTGCTCGCGAACTCGGCGCTGATGTTCGGCTACGCCCGGCCCGACTGGCGCGACGGTTATGCGGGTTGGGAATACCTCGACAACATCGCCGACGACAACCAGGTGCGCGCCGCGCTCCGTGAACGTTCGACGCGCGCCGCCGCCGGCCCGATCGGTTGCGCCGCGTACGACATGGGCCGGCTCCTCGGCGAGGCCGTCGCCCGATCGGAGCACTTGACGCGCGCCGGCATCGCCGACGGGCTGCGCCGAGTCAAGTACATGCCGGCCGCGAGCGGCTACGACGGCACGTTGATGGGCTTCGGCACCTGGGACCACGCCGCACTCAAGGGACACTTCCTCGTGCTGCGCGAGTGGAAGGACGGTCGGAGCGTCCAGGTCGATCGCCCGCGATAGCGGGCGCGCTCACGTGGCGGTGTAGGACTCGTCGAAGTCGGCGGGCTTCCGGCGGTCGAGCACCGCCTGTGCCGGTCCGGAGAGCACCCAGCTCGCGATCGCGATGTAGGTGTTGACGAATGCGATCGGGATCGAGACCAGGAAGACCGCGACCGGGATCAGCGACGCGCGCATCGCGTGCACGAACACCGGACGCGACAGCGTGCGGCGGAACATCCCCTCGGTATACGGCGCGCCAGAGCAGCATCGCTTCGAGACTGCTGACCGCGGACGCCGACACGGCGAACAGCACCACCGAGATCGGGTTGCCGGCGTACTCGCCGAGGAGCGCGGTCGGGAAGGGAAGCCACGCCACGAAGGCGAGGTAGAAGACCAGAATGATGATGAACCGCTCGTTCGACACGTTCCAGGCGTCCGTAGAAGCGGTGCATCGCGATCCAGTAGTTGCCCAGCACGGCGAACCCGATGAAGAAGGCGAGAAGCTGCGGGAACAGGTCTTGGAGCCGGTCGACGAGCTCGCTCGTGCTCTGTTCGTCCCGCAGCGTGGGCACCCCGATCGAAACGATCAGCAGGGTCATTGCGATGGCGAACACCGCGTCGGTGAAGAACGCCGGCCGCTCGAACTCCAACCCGCCCCGCCCGTAGACGCGAACGCTTTGCAACCGGCTCCTCGACCGGTCCCTCTGGGGCCATGGGGCGTCAGTGTCTCACCCGGATGGCACCCTGCGCCCATGACGATGTTGCAGACGCACACCCCGACCGTCCCGACCGTCGAGCCGACCGTCGAGGCACCACGGAAGCCGCGATCCCGTCCATCGGGCGCCCTCGCGGTCGCCCGTTTCGAGCCGTGCGCGCAGTTCGAAGGCGACGGTACCGGGGACCTGATCTGTGCAGGCTGCGGCTGGCTCGACGAGGAGCACCACCGGGGCTGAGCCGGCAGCGGTTCGTCTACGCCGAGCGTTTGGTGCGCGTCGCCTTCTTGGCGGGCGCCTTCTTCTTCGTCGCCTTGGCGGCCTTGGTCGCCTTCCGGGCGCGCGCCGGTGCCTCGTCTTCCTCCGCGTCTTCTTCGTCATCGTCGTCGACCTCGACCTTGCGACCCGCGGTGCTCGGGTGCCGGTCCTTGGCCGTCGACGCCTTGGCCAGCGACGCCTCGAGCGCAGCGACGAGGTCGAGCACCTTGGCCGGAGCCTCCGATTCGGGCTCGGCGATGATCTCTTCGCCGGCGGCCTTGCGCTCGATCAGATCGAGCAACTGTTCGCGGAACTGGTCGTGGTACTTCGTCGGGTCGAACGACTCCGATGCCAGCGACTCGACCAGCTGCTGGGCCATCGCCCGCTCTCGGTCCGTGAGATCGGCGTCGTCGGCATCTTCGGGGATCAGCCCCTCGCGCGCCACGACCTCGTCCGAGTAACGCATGGTCTCGATGCACATCATGCCGTCGAGCGGGCGGATCGCGACGAGGCGTTCCTTGCTGCGGATCACGATGCGGCCGATCGCGACCTTGTTCATGTCGGCCATCGCGTCGACGAGCAGCTTGTACGGCTTCACGCCGCGCGCGTCGGGAACCAGGTAGTAGGGCTGCTCGAAGAACAGCGGGTCGATCTCGTCGAGGTCGACGAACTCCTCGATCTCGATCGCATGCGTGCCCTTCGGGCGTAGCGACTGGATCTCGTCGTCCTCGATGCGAACGTACTTCCCCTTCGAGACCTCGTAGCCGCGCACGATCTGGTTCTGCGTGACCTCTTCGCCCGTCTTCTCCGACACCTTGCGGTAGCGGATGCGGGAGTTGGTGTCGGCCTCGAGCTGGTTGAAGCTCACGTCCTTGCTGCGGGTCGCGGTCACCATCCGCACGGGCACTTGTACGAGCCCGAAGCTGATCGCACCGGTCCAAATGGAGCTGGGCATAGGGTCACGAGTTTACGGGGCGGCAGGTGAGAGGTCATGGCGTCGTCGCAAGTACGAGTCGAGATGGACGGTCGAGAGCTGGTCCTGTCCAACCTCGACAAGGTGCTCTACCCCGCGGCGCGGTTCCACAAGGCCGAGGTCATCGACTACTACCGCCGCATCGGGCCGGTGATCCTCGACCATCTCTCGGGACGGCCGCCGACCCTCGTGCGGGCACCCGACGGCCCCGACGGCGAGCGGTTCTTCGAGAAGCGGTGTCCCCCGCACCATCCCGACTGGGTGCCCACGGAGGCGGTGGTCGCAGGCGGTGGACAGCAGGGGTGTGTCGTCGAGGAGGTCGCCACGCTGGTGTGGCTCGCGAACCTCGCGGCGCTGGAGCTGCACACGCACCAGTGGACGGTTGCCGATCCCTGGCATCCCACCGCAGTCGTGTTCGACCTCGATCCGGGGCCGTCGGCCGGCATCGTCGAGTGCGGTCGGGTCGCGCTCGAGCTACGAGAACTGCTCGACCAGTTCGATCTGCGCGTGGTCGTCAAGACGTCGGGCGGCAAGGGGCTCCACCTCTCGGTGCCGCTCAACACCGGCACCGCCGAAGCCGAGGACACCAAGCGCTTCGCGCTCGCCGTCGGGCAGCTGCTCGAACGGCGCGACCCGAAGCACGTCACGGTCGACATGGCCAAAGAGCGCCGGACGCGCCGCGTGTTCGTCGACTGGAGCCAGAACGACAGCTACAAGACGACGGTGTGCGCGTACTCCCTGCGCATCCGCGAGAGACCGACGGTGTCGACGCCGGTGTCGTGGGAGGAGATCTCCGACGTCGTCGACGGCGGAGACGAGGTCGGCGCTCCACTTCGAGACCCCCGACGTGCTCGACCGCGTCGAGGAGCTCGGCGACTTGTACGCCGACACGCTCACGTTGCAACAGGAACTCCCTCCCCTCTAGGGAGACTTCAGCGGCAGACCGCGAGGCGGTGCTCCAGGGTTCGCCTTCCCGCGGCGTGGGACCGCTTCCATTGACACGCCGGAAACGCCCGACTTATCGTCCGAAGGCCGCGTCGTGCAAGCGGCTCGACTCCGGGTGGGCAGATCGTCCGGGGGACGATGGTGACGACCAGCGATGCGCTGCGCTGCAGGCGTCGGTCCGCGCACGCTGTCACGCGGCAATGACCGGCATCGTGCTCGACGACGTCTGGAAGGTGTATCCGGACGGAACCGAGGCCGTGCGTGCCCTCTCACTCGACATCGAAGACAAGGAATTCATCGTCCTCGTCGGGCCGTCCGGGTGCGGCAAGACAACGGCACTGCGGATGGTCGCCGGACTCGAGGCCATCTCGAGGGGGAAGGTCTCGATCGGCGACCGAGTCGTCAACACGCTGCCGCCGAAGGACCGCGACATCGCAATGGTGTTCCAGAACTACGCGCTCTATCCGCACATGAGCGTGTTCGACAACATGGCCTTCGGCCTCAAGTTGCAGAAGATGCCCAAGGCGAAGATCGACGAGCGCGTGCGCGGCGCCGCGCAGATCCTCGGACTCTCCGAACTGCTCGGGCGGAAGCCCAAGGCGCTCTCGGGTGGGCAGCGCCAGCGCGTGGCGATGGGCCGTGCCATCGTCCGCAACCCGCGTGCGTTCCTCATGGACGAGCCGCTCTCGAACCTCGACGCGAAGCTCCGGGTTCAGATGCGCTCGGAAATCGCTCGCATCCAAGACGATCTCGGGGTCACGACCATCTACGTGACGCACGATCAAACCGAGGCGATGACCATGGGCGACCGCGTCGCCGTGCTCCGGAAGGGCGAGTTGCAACAGGTCGACGCTCCGCAGTCGTTGTACGAGCATCCGATCAACCTGTTCGTCGCCGGCTTCATCGGCTCGCCGGCCATGAACCTCGTCGACGCGACGCTCACGAGCACGAACGACGAGCTCATCGTGGAGGTCGGCGGCTTCCGTCTCCCCGTTCCCGACGAAGTCGTCGCGTCGCGTCAGGCGCTGCCGCGCGTACGTCGGCCGCAAGGTCGTGCTCGGCATCCGGCCCGAAGACATGGAGGACGCATCACTCGTGGCGGACGCGCCCGCCGAGCGTCGCATCACCTCTACCGTCGAGCTGCGTGAGGCGCTCGGGTCCGACGTCGTCGTGCACTTGACCATCGACGCGCCCCAAGCGATGACCGATGACGTGAGGGAATTGGCCGTCGACGCGGGGACCGAAGTGCTCGAGCACGTCGAACAACAGGCGCGAGGAGGACGCTCGACCATGCTCGCCCGTCTCAATCCGAGAACCGCGGTCCGGCAGGGCGACCTCATCGAGCTGGTGGTCGACACCCACCGGTTGCACTTCTTCGATCCGGACGACGGTTCGGGCATTTACGGCGGGGACGAATAGCGGGCGAACCACGCGAGGGCAGAGCCAGACGTTTCGTTCATCGAGAGGGAGAAGAGGAGACACAGATGCGGTTACGACAACCTGTTGGTGCCCGTGTTCGCGGTCGCGCTCGTCGCGAGCGGGTGCGGGGGCGACGACGACGACGATGCTGCGAGCGACACCACCGAACAGACCGACGGTGGCGGAGCCGAGCTCGGTGAAGACACCGGCACCGTGAACCTCATGTCGCCGGGCCAGCCGAACGAGGTCGAGGCGTATCAGGTGATCTTCGACGAGCTGATCAACGCCGAGACCGACTACCGGGTCGAGATCGAGGCGAACGACGCGATCGTCGAGCAGGTCCAGATCCGCGCCGAGGGCGGCACGCTCGACGTCGCGGCTGTGCCCCAGCCCGGCCTCGTCACCGAGCTCGCCGCCGCCGGCGACATCGTTTCGCTCGAAGATCTCGGTTTCGACATCGACGAGCTCAACGAGTTGCTCGGCGCAGACTTCGTCGCCCTCGGCGAATACGAGGGCGAGCACTACGGCCTGCCCACGAACATCAACCTCAAGAGCATGGTCTGGTACCCGAAGCAGGCGTTCGACGCGGCCAACTACGAGGAGCCGGAGACGTGGGACGACCTGATTGCGCTCAGCGACCAGATCGTCGACGACGGCGGCACCCCGTGGTGCATCGGGCTCGAGAGCGGAGGCGACTCGGGATGGCCGGCAACCGACTGGATGGAAGACATCATGCTCCGCACTGCGGGTGGTGACGTCTACGACCAGTGGTACAGGCACGAGATCCCGTTCAACGACGACGCGGTCAAGGCCGCGGGCGAGCGCTTCGGGGAGATCCTGTTCACCGATGGCTACGTCCTCGGTGGTGCGCCGTCGACCGCGCAGACCGCATTCGCCGACGCGCCGCTTCCGATGTTCAACGACCCGCCCGGTTGCTTCCTGCACCGCCAGGCCAGCTTCATCAACGCCGAGTTCCCCGAAGGGACGGAAGCCGGCGTCGACTACGACTGGTTCCCGCTGCCGCCCATCGACCAGGAGGGAACGCTCTTCGCGGGCGAGCTCACCGTCGTCGGTACCAACGGCGCGCGTCCGGAGGTCGTCGACTTCCTCGAGCGGTTCATCGCGGAGAACGTCCAGTGTGAGATGGGCGGCGTGGTCGAGTCGTCGCGGATCTCACCGAGCGTCGAGGTCGGGCCGGACTGTTACGCCAACGACATCCTGGCTGACGCGTCGGTTGTGTTGACCGACGCGCTCGAAGCCGGAACCGGGCGGTTCGACGCATCCGACCTGATGCCGGCCGCGGTCGGAGGCGGGAGCTTCTGGACCGGCATGCTCGATTACGTCCAGAGCGGACCTGACTCGCTCGACGGCGTGCTCGACGACATCGAGGCGAGCTGGCCGCAGTAGGGCGGCCAACGGCTGCACGGATGGGAGCGGCCGGCTCGCGGCCGCTCCCCACCGTGCGTTTCGTTCACGAGGGGGAGGTCATCGCGTGACGGAGGTGACGGACAAGCGCGCGGAACCGATCGAGGTCGACGCGTCCGCCGCAGAGCCGCCCTCCGGCGACCGGCCGACTCCGCTGACGGTCGTCGTGTCGATTGTCGTGTTCGTCGCGGCCCTCCTGCTGTTCTGGGGAACGTTCGATTTCCTTCGTGACGCGGACGCCAACCGGATGCTCGTCGTCGCTCGTGGCGATCGTCGTCGGCGTCGGCGGTGTCTTCGCACTGTTCTGGGGCATGAACCGCTTCGTCGACCTGCTGCCGGCGCGGTTCAGCGAGAGCGTGCGGCCGTACGTGTTCATCGGGCCTGCGCTCGTGATCCTCGCGGTCTTCCTCATCTACCCGGTGATCAACACGATCGTGCTGAGTTTCAAGGACGCGCGGTCGCAGAGCTTCGTCGGGTTCGAGAACTACGACTTCGTCTTCAGCGACGAAGCCATGCTCCGCTCGATTCGCAACACGGCGTTGTGGATCGTGGTCGTGCCGCTCGTCGCGGTCACGATCGGTCTGGTCTCCGCGACGCTCGCCGACCGCCTGCGCCGGGGCGAAGCAATCGCGAAGTCGTTGATCTTCCTGCCGATGGCGATCTCGTTCGTGGGCGCGTCGATCACCTGGCGCCTCATCTACAGCTATCGGCCCGAGGGGTTCGGATCCAACATCGGATTGATGAACGGGATCTGGCAGGGACTCGGCAACAACCCGGTGCCGTGGCTGTCCGAACGACCGTGGAACAACTATCTCCTGATCGTGATCATGGTCTGGATGCAGACCGGGTTCGCAATGGTCGTGTTGTCGGCTGCGATCAAGTCGATCCCGGACGAGATCATCGAAGCCGCGCGCATCGACGGCGCGTCCGAGCTGCAAGTGTTCCGGCGGATCATCGTCCCGAG
Organism: uncultured Actinomycetes bacterium; assembly: GCA_963841215.1. GTDB lineage: Bacteria > Actinomycetota > Acidimicrobiia > IMCC26256 > PALSA-610 > CAVUFH01. The sequence continues at coordinate 159,565 of CAWJBW010000002.1, forward strand.
CGTGCTGCCCACGATCGTCGTCGTGACCACCTACATGGTGATCAACGCGATGAAGGTGTTCGACATCGTCTTCGTCATGGGCAACCCCGAGGCGAACCAAACCGAGGTCATCGCGGAGCGCATGATCCAGTGGTTCTTCATCAGCAACCACGACGGCCGCGGCGCCGCGATCGCCGTCGTGTTGTTCATCGCGGTGATCCCGGTGATGATCTGGAACGTCCGGCGCTTCCGCGAAGAGGAGGCGATTCGATGAGGTCTTGGTCGATGAGGTCTCGTCGATGACGGTCACCGCGCCGATTCCGGTCGAGACCGGCGAACCCGAAGCGCGGCCCCAGGGCGCGACCTCCGACATTCGCAAGGGCGGCTGGTTCGTGCGCATCACGATCGCGGTGGTCGTCGTGTTGTGGTTGATCCCGACCGTCGGTGTCCTCGTCACGTCGTTCCGGCCCGAGGAGCTCGTCGACACGACCGGCTGGTGGACCGCGCTCGGCCATCCGTTCCGAACCAGCGAGTGGACCCTCGAGAACTACCGAGAGGCGCTCGATGCCGGAGGCTTCTCGAACGCGTTCATGAACAGCCTCGCGGTCACGATCCCGGCGACGGTGATGCCGATCACCATCGCCGCCTTCGCCGCGTACGCGTTCTCGTGGATGGAGTTCCGAGGCAGGTACGTGATGTTCGTCCTCGTCGTCAGTCTGCTCGTCGTGCCGCTCCAGATGACCCTGATCCCGATCCTGCGGCTCTACACGAACGGCGCGTCGCTCGGCGACACCCGCATCATTCCCGACCTCGCGCTCAACGGGACGTTCCTCGGCGTCTGGCTCGCCCACACTGCCTTCGGGCTGCCGCTCGCGGTCTACCTGCTGCGGAACTTCATCGGTTCGCTGCCGTCGTCGATCATCGAATCCGCACGCATGGACGGCGCCGATCACTTCACGATCTTCTGGCGGCTCGTCATTCCGCTGTCGGTACCCGCGCTCGCAGCGTTCGCGATCTTCCAGTTCCTCTGGGTGTGGAACGATCTCCTCGTCGCGTACGTGTTCCTCGGTGGGACCCGTGACAACCGCGTGCTCACGATCGCACTCCAGAGCCTCGTTCCGGCGACGGGCGAGAACTGGCACCTGCTCACGGCGGGTGCCTTCATCTCGATGTCGCTTCCGCTGATCGTGTTCTTCTCGTTGCAGCGCTACTTCGTGCGCGGGCTCACCGCCGGATCGGTGAAGGGCTGACATGGAGCCGCTGTCGCCGCAGAAGAAGTGGCGTGCGATCACGCTCGCCACGTTGGTGCTCGCACCGGCGTTCTGGGCGATGTTGGCGGGCCTCGTCGCCGTCGCGTCCGACGACGAGAAGGGAGAGCCGAACGCGGCCGCCGGCATCGCACTCGGGCTCACGCTGATTCCCTTCGCGTTCATCGTGCTGGCATTCATGTCGGAACACCCACGCGCGCCCGGCGCCGTGGTGAAGGCAATGGGTCTGTTCCTGCTCGTGTGGATCCCGGTGTCGGCTGTGACCGTCGATGCGGTGACCGGACTCGTCGCAGGAGTCGGCGCGGGCGGGATCGTTGTCCTGCGCGCCGATGACGAGCACAACTGGAGGGCGCGTGCGATCGGCGTGCTCGTCGCGTGCGTCTACACGTTCGTGCTCGTCCGCACCGCGGGCGCGATCACACTGCTGTCCGCGCCCATCTTCCCGTTCACGAGCATCGGCATCGCCGATCACCTCTCGGAGTGGAGACGCGAGCGGACCAGCGATCCGGGAGTGACCGGGACGGCGACACGCTCACCTGGCAATGCATGTTCGGACGGCGCCACGCTGCGGGCCCGCGGCGTACACGTGTATGCGACGATCGATGCCTTCGAGCACCGGGACACCACGGGTCGCGAACCGCACGGCCTCGGGATCGGCCGCGGCGCGTGCCGTCGCGGAGCACAGGATCTCGCCGGCACGGGCCAGGTCGACGAGGCGCGCCGCGACGTTGACATCGCGACCGATGACGTCCGCCTCGCGCCAGACGACGTGGCCGTAGTGGACGCCGGCGCGGGCCGGGATCGAGGGATCGCCGTCGGCGAGGTCGCGGACGATCTCGAGCATCGTCGGCACCGCTTGCAGCGCGTGGGCGAACCAGACGAGCGCGCCGTCGCCCAGAAGCTTCACGAGTCGGGCGCCGGCCGGGAGCGCCGAGCGGGTCACGTGCTCGATCCGATCGACGATCGTCAGCGCATGGTCGTCGCCGAAGCGCTCGGTGAACGCAGTGAAGCCGACGACGTCGACGAACGCGATCGCGCCCGGCGTACTCGCCGGCGCGCTCACTTCGTCGAGCTCCGGTCGGACGCATCGGCATCCGTGCCGATGTCGGATTCGTCGCCCGCCTCGTCTCGCGGCCGGCGGCCCACCGTCGACAGGACACCTGCGAGGCCGAGCACGACGAGCGCGAGCGGCCAGATCCACCCGGTGTCGAGGTCCGAAGCGTCGATGCCGTCCAGCAGGAAGCCGATCGCCAGCGCGATGAAGAGCGCTCCCGCGCAGAACGCGAACACGTCGAACGGATGTCGCTTCACCGCAACACCTCCGTCGAGTCGGGAAGCCGCTCGACCCGCGCCTGTCCGATCCCTGTGCGCAGATCCAGTTGCAGCACCCGCACGCCCGCGCGCTCGATGTCGGTCCGCTCGACTCCGGTTCCGCTGTCGACCTCGCCGAACACCGAGACCTGGCCGATGCCCGCCTCCGCGTGCACGTCGACCGTGACATCGTTCGGGACGAGCACCACGAGCTCCCCGATCGCAACGGACGCGGTGATCTCGGTCGTCCCGGTGCGGATGGGGACGTCACGCAGATCGATCGTCATCGAGCCGATCGCGAGGCGATACTCCGATTCGAGCTGGGCGATCGTTGCGGGTCGGTAGTCGCGGTCGCCGATGCCACCTTCGATCGGCGTGTCGATCGCGGCGACGATACCGAGCCCGATCGCGAGCGGCACTGCGAGGAACACGAGCCCGCGCGCCCGTCCCACCCATGCGGACACGACGAGCGCGACACCGACGATTCCCAGCGCAACCGCGCCCACGACCTCGGCGTCGGGCGACGTCACGTCGAGGCTGGCGAGCAGCGCGACGACCCCGACGAGGCAGAACAACACACTGACGGTCAGCGGGGCGAGGAACGAACGTGGCCGGCGCGCTCGGCGCCGCGTGCCGCTCGCGCATCGCATGCGAGCGAGGCGACTCCGGAGGCGGCCAGGTCGGCCAGGCGACGGTCGGGTCCCAGGCACTCGACGTCGCGCCGGCGCTCGCCGGCTGCGTGGGCGGCGGCGTCGCGCGGCGGCGTCACCACCGGTTCGTCGGGCGCCGGCGGTGCCGGACCGGGTGCGGGCTCGTCCTCGTCGCGCCCGGCGCGCGCGACGAGGACGGCGACTCCTCCACCGATGAGCGTGAGCGGCCACACGGCATCGGCGAGGTCGCCATCGGGAACGAGCCGGCCACCCAACCACAACACGCCGATCCCGAGCAGCGCGAGACCGATCAGCGGTCCGGTCTCACGCCGCGCGGGACCAAATCCGGGCTCGCCGGCGGGTCCCGCCTCGGCCGGGAAGACGATCCACGCGACGAGGTACACGGGGATGCCGATGCCGAACAGCGATGCCACCACGAACGCGAGCCGCACGAGCGTGACGTCCCAACCGAAGGTCTGCGCGATGCCGGCGGCGACGCCGCCCAGCATGCGGTCGCGCCGGCTCCGCCTGACGTCGCGAAGCGATCCCCACCCCGACGGCGGGGGCGGGGGCGGGCGGCGGGGGCGGAGCGTCGTCGCTGGCTCGATCGTGCGGTGGTGCGGTAGGTGGTGCACCAGGCGGCGTCGGCGGAGGCGGGGGCGGTTCCACGCACCCATCGTCGGCGTCCGCGGCCGGTATCACCATCGGGGATGTCCCCTGCGGGATCTGCCTGCGCCCCGACGCCGGGTGCGGGCGTTGGTGGGAGACTCGGGTGATGGCGACGCACACGCCGTCGACCGGCCTCTACCGGATCCCCCGCCGCGACGACGGCAAGATCGTCGCCGGTGTCTGCACGGGCCTGGGCGCGTTCGCAGGTATCGACCCGAACCTCCTGCGCGTCGGCTTCGCGGTGTGCTCGTTGGCGGGTGGGTTGGGCATCCTCGGCTACGCCGGCGCCTGGGTCCTGATGGCACCGCCGGCGTCGCCCGAGCCCGAGCCGCGACGCGCGCCCGACCCGATCCAGGCCGCCGCGCTCGGCGTCGTGGTCCTCGGTCTGCTGCTGTTCGCCCGCGCGTTCGGATTGTGGCCGGGAGACGCCATCGTGTGGCCGCTCGCCGCCGCCGGGCTCGGGGTTGCGCTGTTGTGGATGCGGCCGATCCGCACCGAGGACTCTGGCGAGCCGCTGACCTGGCCGGCGCTGGATCGCGTACCGCCGGCGGTTGCCCAGGCGATCGAGGTGCTCGTCGGGACGCGGCAAGGCGCGTACGCCGCGCGTCGCGGGCGGCGCGGTGCTGATGGCCGGCGGCATCGTCGTACTGCTGGCGACGGCAGGTTCGTGGTCGGCACTGCGCGCCGGCGCGGCGGCCGCGCTCGTCATGGTGACCGGGCTCCTGCTCGTGATCGGCCCCGGCCTGATGCGCCTGGCCACGGAACTGGTCCAGGAGCGACGCGACCGCATCCGTTCGGACGAACGCGCCGACATGGCCGCCCATCTGCACGATTCGGTGTTGCAGACGCTTGCGCTCGTGCAACGCCGCGCCGACGATCCGAAGGAGGTCGTCCGTCTCGCTCGCCTGCAGGAACGCGAGTTGCGCGAGTGGCTGCGGTCCGGCGGCACGCCCGGCTCCGGTAACGGCGCTACCGACGCGGCGACCGCGTCCTTCGGCGCAGCCCTCGAGGCCACGGCCGCCGCGCTCGAAGCCGAGTACGGCGTCCCGATCGAGGTCGTCCGCGTCCGCGACTGCCCCACGGCCGGCCTCGAAGCGTTGATGCTCGCCGCGCGCGAAGGGATGCTCAACGCCGTCCGCCACTCGGGCGCGCCGTCCGTCTCGGTGTACTTCGAAGCCCGCAACGACCGCGCGGTGGTATTCGTCCGCGACCGCGGCGAAGGGTTCGATCCCGACGCCATCGCGGAGGACCGCGGCGGAATCGCGGTGTCGATCGTCGGCCGGCTCGAACGCAACGGCGGGAGCGCCGAGGTCCACAGCGAGCCCGGCGCGGGTTGCGAGCTCGAACTGTCGTTGCCCCGGCGGAGCCATGAGCCGGAGCCATGAGCATGCCTGACCCGCCCCGCGTCTTCCTCGTCGACGACCACGAGCTGTTCCTCTCCGGTGTCCGCGCCGAGCTCGGAGCGAGCGTCGAGATCGCGGGCTCGGCATCGGACGTGGACGCCGCCGTCGAGTTGATCCGTGAGCGGGTCCCCGACGTCGTGCTCGTCGACGTCCACATGCCCGGCGGCGGAGGGGCACGTGTCATCCGAGATGTGCTCGCGACCCATCCACAGGTGCGGTTCCTCGCCCTGTCCGTCAGCGATGCACCGGTCGACGTGATTGCGACCATCCGGGCCGGTGCGCGCGGCTACGTGACCAAGACCATCTCGCCGGCCGAGCTGCGGGAGGCCATCACGCGCGTCGCCGAAGGAGACGCCGTGTTCTCACCGCGCCTCGCAGGATTCGTACTCGACGCGTTCGCGGGCGCAGCTCCGCCCTCGGCCGATGCCGACCTCGAACTGCTCACGAGCCGCGAGCAGGAGGTGCTCCGCCACATCGCGCGCGGCTACACGTACAAGGAGATCGCACGCGACCTCGACATCTCCGCGAAGACGGTGGAGACACACGTGTCCGCGGTGCTGCGCAAGTTGCAGTTGTCGACGCGCCACCAACTCGCGCGCTGGGCGACCGACCGTCGCCTGGTATAGCAACGCGCAACGGGCGACTATGTTCGTCGCCATGGAACTCCGCGACAAGGTCGCGATCGTCACGGGCGCGAGCCGGGGCGTGGGCGCCGCGACCGCGGTCGCGCTCGCCGCGGCCGGGTGCAAGGTCGCGTGCGCCGCCCGCGCGACCGACGCCGCGCCGCTTCCGATCTCCGGCACGATCGACGCAACCGTCCGCACGATCACCGACGCGGGCGGCGACGCGCTCGCAGTGCCCACCAACCTCGCTCACGAGGAAGAAGTGCACGCGATGGTCGACACGACGATCGCCGCGTTCGGTCGGGTCGACATCCTCGTCAACAACGCCGCGATCACGTTTCCCGGTGATCTCGACCTCCCCATGAAGCGCTTCGATCTCGTGATGCAAGTCGACCTGCGCGCGCCACTCGTCGCCATGGTCGCGGCGCTCCCCGGGATGAAGGCACGCGGGAGCGGCGCCATCCTCAACATCTCGTCGGTCGCAGCGCTCAACTACTTCCCGGGCCTGATGAGCTACGGCATGGCCAAGGCCGCGATGGAGCACATGACCGTGTCGGCCGCGCACCAGCTCGCGCCGCACGCCATCGCGGTGAACACGTTCCGCATCGACGTGCCGGTCGCGTCCGAAGGCTTCCTCGCGAACTTCCCGGGTGCCGACACCTCGGACTGGGAACCGTCGGAGGTCGCGGCCGAAGGCATCGTGTGGATGCTCGAGCAACCGCCGTCGTACACGGGCCACAACGTCGGGATGGCCGAGCTGCGCGCCGAGCACGGCATCATGCCGTCACGCAGCGCGCGCCCGCATTCGCAATCGCCGAACGTCGTGACCAGGACCCATCTCCGCCCGGTGGGGTGAACGTGTTTTGGCGACGATCGGCGACCGTTCCGGTCGTGGATTGTCGCCGAAAGCCGGGTTACAGGCGCTCGACGATCATCGCCATGCCCTGCCCGCCGCCGACACACATGGTCTCGAGGCCGTAGCGGGCGTTGTCGGTCTGCAGGCCGTTGATGAGCGTCGTCATGATGCGGGCGCCGGTCATGCCGAACGGATGGCCGAGGGCGATCGCGCCGCCGCGCACGTTGAGCTTCTCGAGCGGGATACCGATGTGCTTCGCGCTCGGCAACACCTGAGCGGCGAACGCCTCGTTGATCTCGAACAGGTCGATGTCGTCGGCGGTCAGGTTGGCGCGCTTCAGCGCCTGCCGGCTCGCCTCGATCGGGCCGAGGCCCATGATCTCCGGGTTCAGCGCGCTCACGCCGCTGGCCACGACGCGCGCGAGCGGCGTGACGCCGAGCTGCTCGGCCTTGGTGTCGCTCATGACGATCACCGCGGCCGCACCGTCGTTCAGCGGGCACGCGTTGCCCGCCGTCACCTTGCCGTCGGGGCGGAAGACCGGCTGCAACGTCGCCAGCTTCTCGACCGTGGTGCCCGCGCGTGGGCCGTCGTCCTTCGTGACCTTCGTGCCGTCCTCCAACGTCACCGGCGTGATCTCGCGCTCGAAGTAGCCGTTCTCCTGGGCCTCGACCGCGCGTTGCTGCGAGCGGGCACCCCACTCGTCCATCTCCTCGCGCGACACGTTCTCGGCCTCCACCACGTTCTCCGCGGTCTGGCCCATCGCGATGTACACGTCGGGCAGCCCCGCCGGCGGTGTCCACGACGGCTGACTGCCGTCCGCCCGCGCCTTGGAGCGGGAGCGGGCGTCACTGAACTTCGCGTTGGGTCCACCGGTGTCGGCCGCACCCTGCGCGAAGCGGCTGACGGTCTCGACGCCGCCGGCGATGAACACGTCACCCTCACCCGCCTTGATCGCGTGCGCGGCCATGCGGATGGTCTGCAGCGACGACGAGCAGTAACGGTTCACGGTCACACCGGGAACGTCGACGCCCGCGATGATCGCGGCGACGCGACCGACGTTGAATCCCGCTTCCCCGCCGGGCTGTCCGCAACCCCAGATGACGTCTTCCACCTGCGCGGGATCGAGCTCGGGAACCTTGTCGAGCACGGCGCGGATGATGAGCGCGGAGAGATCGTCGGGCCGGCAGTCGACCAGCGATCCCTTGTTCGCGCGGCCGATGGGTGTCCGGGTGGCGGCGACGATGACGGCTTCGGCCATGGCTGGCTCCTCGCAACAGAAGAGGGATTCGGAACGGAACGGAAGCGGGCACAGGACGTGTGCGCCGAGGGGGTGAGACTAGCTTTCGCGCAGTGGCCCACCCCATTGGCGCCGAGCACCATCGGAGCCGGCGAGCTCCGTGGCTGCGAGCCGCGGTTCTCGGCGCCAACGACGGCATCCTCTCCACTGCGGCACTCGTCGTGGGCGTCGCCGCCGCCGGCAGTAGCCGCACCGAGACACTGATCGCCGGGTTGGCGGCCATCGTTGCCGGCGCGCTGTCGATGGCGGTCGGCGAGTACGTGTCGGTGAGCTCGCAGCACGACGCCGAAGAAGCGGATCTCGTGATCGAAGCGGCGGCGCTCGAAGGCCCAACCGCGCGCCGAGCTCCACGAGCTCACGCGCATCTACGAGGAGCGCGGCGTCGAACCCGGGCTGGCGCGCCTCGTCGCCGAACAGCTCATGGCCAAGGACGAGTTGGGCGCGCACGCCCGTGACGAGCTCGGGCCTCACCGAGCTCTCGCAGGCCCGCCCCGCGCAGGCTGCCTGGACGTCGGCCGTGTCCTTCACCGCCGGCGCGATCTGCCCGGTCCTCGCGGTGCTCGCGCCGAAGACCGATTCGCATCCCTGCCGTCGTCGTCGTTCACGTTGCTCGCGCTCGCAGCTGCTCGGTGCGAGCGGCGCCGCGCTCGGAGGTGCGCCGCGCGGCCGCGGTGCGCTACGCACGCTCGTACTCTCGTCCGCGGCCCTGCTCGTCAGCTACCTCGTCGGCCAACTCGTCGGCGCCGCGATCTGAACCCGCCAGCATGTTCTGGCGGCAATCGGCGACGCGAGCGTCGTGGATTGTCGCCGAAACCGAGTATGCGACGCGTGCCACGATCGTTCGATGCGAATCATCCGTGCCGACGCGAACCCCGTCCACGAGATCGCCGACTGGGACAGTCGCGGCGTGGCGATGTGGCGCATCAGCGAGTTCTCCGACAACGACGGCGTGCGGGTCACGCTCGGCCGGTACGAGCCGGGCGGCGAACTCGGACGTCATCCGACCGGTGGCTGGCAGGCGTTCGCCATCGTCGACGGCCGCGGTTGGGTCGAAGGCGGCGACGGCGATCGAGTCGACGTCGTCGCCGGTGACGTCGTCGTGTGGGAGCCCGGCGAGGAGCACACGTCCGGGACGGTCGACGGGATGCTCGTGAGCATCGTGCAGACGACCGTCGACCCCGCGTCCGGCCAACTCCGCGCCTGAACGCATGTTTCGGCGACAGAACCTGACTGCTATGGCGCGGGTTCTGTCGCCGAAACCCGCGTCAGTCGAGGCGGCGGAGCTCCTTGCGGTAGCGCTCCCAGTTGCGGACGTACTCCTGCGGCCGGGTGGGTGACCATGTTGCCGCGGACGCCGTCGAGCTTGAGCTTGGCGGGGACACCGAGCGCCATCGCACCGCTCGGCACCTCCATACCGCCCGGTACCAACGCGCCGGCACCGACGAGCGCGCCGGTGCGGACGAGCGCGCGGTGCAACACGATCGATCCCGTGCCGACGAGCGCGCCGTCCTCGACCGTGCAGCCCTCGAGGTGCGCGAGATGACCGATCGTGCAGTCGGAACCGATGCGCGTCTCGAGCTCGCGTGTGCAGTGGATCACCGCGCCGTCCTGCACCGACGTGCGTTCGCCGATGACGATCCGGCTCTGGTCGCCGCGCAACACGGCTTGCGGCCAGATCGTGGAGCCCGAGCCGATGACGACGTTGCCGATGATCGTCGCCTGGTCGTGGACGAAGGCCTCCGGGTCGATCTGAGGTTCGATCTCGCCGAGGGCATACAGCGTCATGGCGGTCGACAGTAATGTCCGATCTCGTGGACGTGCAGTTGCACATCAAAGAAGTCGACGAGCAGGGATACACGATCGTGGAGGATGCGATCGAGCCCGACCTCCTCGACGCGCTCGACGCGGATCTGCGACGGCTCGAGGAGTACTTCGAGGTGCAACCGTCGCCCAATTCGTTCGAAGGGCACAGCACGCTGCGCGTCTACAACCTGCTCGCGTTCGGCGAGCTCTACCAACGCGTCCCCGTGCACCGGAACGTGCTGCCCGTCATCGACGGCGTGCTCGATCCGGGTTGCCTCATCTCGTCGCTGTCGTCGATCGCGATCCTGCCGGGTGAGAAAGCGCAGCCGATCCACGCCGACGACCAGCTGATCCCGTTGCCGAAGCCGCACCCGCCGACGGTGTGCAACTCGATGTGGGCGCTCACCGACTTCACGGAGGCGAACGGCGCAACGCGCCTCGTCCCCGGTTCACACCTCTGGGACCACAGTCCGGAGTACGGCACTCACTACGACTCGATCGCGGCCGAGATGCCGAAGGGCTCGGTGCTGATCTGGCACGGCAGCCTGTGGCACGGCGGCGGCGCCAACGCCACCGACGAACGGCGCGTCGGCATCGCGATGAACTACTGCGCGGGCTACATCCGTCAGCAGGAGAACCAACAGCTCGGGCTCACGAGCGCGACGGTCGAGGGGTTCGAGCCGCGGTTGCGCCAGCTCGTCGGCTACAGCGTCTACAACATGCTGATCGGGCACATCAACAAGCACTCGCCCGAAGAGCTGTTGCTCGCCCCGCGCCAGAACGCAGCGCGCCAGAACGCAGCGCGATGGTCTGGGACAACATCTGACGGATGGGCACATGAGCAACTTGTTGGTCGACGACACCGACGGTGTCCGGCTCATCACCTTCAATCGGCCCGAGAAGCTGAACGCGTTCGACAGCGCGCTCTACAACGCGGCCGGCGCCGCACTCGAAGACGCACGGGACGACGACGACGTGAAGTGTGTCGTGCTCACGGGTGCCGGCCGCGCGTTCTCGGCGGGGCAGGACCTCGCCGAGATGGCGTCGATCCAGCCGGGCACGACGCGCGCCACCGAGATCTCCCACGGCTTCCCGCGCTTTCTCGACACGGCCGCCGTGTTCGAGAAGCCGTTGCTCGCGGCGGTCAACGGGCTCGGCGTCGGGCTCGGGCTCACGTTGCTCCTGCATTGCGACCTCGCGTTGATCGCCGACACCGCGAAGCTCCGTGCGCCGTTCGTCCCGCTCGGTGTCGTGCCCGAAGCGGCGGGCAGCCTGCTGATGCCCGTGATCATGGGCAACCAGCGCGCGTCGCTCGCGATCTATACGGGCGACTGGATCACCGCCGATGAGGCGGTTGCCGCGAACCTCGCACTCAGGGTCGTGCCGGCCGATGCGGTGGTCGAAGAGACGTTGGACGATCGCGCGCCGGATCGCCGTGCATCCGCTGCGCTCGCTGGTCGAGACCAAGTCGGTCGTCGTCGCAGGCCGCATCGACGCCATCAGGCTCGCCCGCCAGCGCGAGGATGCGACGTTCGCTCGCCTCGTCGGCGCCGCCGACAACAACGCTGCGCTCGACGCCTTCCTCGACGCCGGTACCTCGCCCTGACCCCACCCTGATCCGGGCGTTACTGTTTTCGCCGTGATCACGACAACACGCAGCGGCAAGGTCGAGGGTGTCGAGCGGGACGGCATCCAGGTGTTCATGGGGATCCCGTACGCGACACCGCCCGTCGGTGATCGTCGGTGGTTGCCGGCCGTGCCTGAAGAGCCGTGGGACGGCGTGCGCGACGCGACGAAGTTCTCCGCGCAGTCGGCGCAGGGACCGTTCGCGATGAACGTCATGTTCGGCGGCGAGCAACCGGAGGTCAGCGAAGACAGTCTCTACCTCAACGTGTGGACGCCGGCGTGCGACGACGCCAAGCGGCCGGTGCTGTTCTGGATCCACGGCGGCGCGTTCATCTTCGGCTCGGGAGACACGCCGTGGTACGACGGCACCCAGTTCGTGACGCACGGCGACGTCGTCGTCGTCACGATCAACTACCGGCTCGGGCCTTTCGGTTTCCTGCAACTCGCCGACTCGTTCGGCGAAGCATTCGAAGGATCCGGCAACCTCGGGATCCTCGACCAGGTCGTCGCGCTGGAATGGGTGCGCGACTCGATCGCGAACTTCGGCGGCGACCCGAACAACGTCACGATCTTCGGCGAGTCGGCCGGCGGCGCGTCGGTCGGCACACTGCTCGGCCTGCCTTCGGCCCGCGGCCTGTTCCACGCCGCGGTGCCACAGAGCGGCGCGTCCTCGTGGTACGCGACACGCGAGACGGGCGCGACGTTCGCAGACGGCTTCGTCGAGCGTCTCGGCGTGAAGTCCGGCGACGTCGATGCACTGCGCGCGCTCACGACGCAGGAGATCATCGACGCGGCGATGTCGCACGCCGCGGTCTCACCCTCGGGTGGCGGCCTGCGCTTCCAACCGGTCGTTGACGGGACCTCGTTGCCCCTGCCTCCGCTCGACGCGATCGAGGCTGGGAACGCGGATGGCGTACGCGTGCTCGTCGGCACGAACGGCCATGAAGTGACGCTGTTCAACATGATGGACCCCGCGCTCGCGAGCATCGATCCGGTCGGCGTCAGCCCGCTGCTCGAGCCGTGGTTCGGTGAGGGCGCGGCCGCGGTGGTCGACGACTACCGCTCCCGGCGCGCGGACGCGTCGGGCCTGGAACTGTGGACCGACGTCGGAACCGACGCAATCTTCCGCATCCCCGCCATCCGTCTCGCCGAAGCACAGCAGGGCCACGGGCCGGTGTGGATGTACTGGTTCACGTGGGAGACGCCCGCGTTCGGCGGTGTGCTGCGCTCCACCCACGCGCTCGAGATCCCGTTCGTGTTCGACAACCTCGACAAGGGCGCCGAGCTGTTCACGGGCAACGGCGCCGGCCGTCAGGTGCTCGCCGACGCGATGCACGGCGCATGGTTGGCGCTCGCCCGGAACGGTGACCCGAACCATGCCGGCGTCCCGACCTGGCCGGCCTACGACACCGAGACCCGCGCGACCATGCGGTTCGACGACACCGTCGAGGTCGTCGAAGACCCGCACGGCGAAGACCGCCAGGCCTGGGGCGACTGGCGCCGCTGACGCCGCCCTCTACGGCGCGAACCGGTGCCAGCTCTTCGCCCTCACGAACACCTTGACGCCGGCGTCCGACATCGACACGCCCAGGCCCGAATGCCGGCGGCCGGCCCAGGGCAGCCGCACGGTCGAGCGGTCGGCCGTGTTCCAGTAGGCATTGCCGACGTCGAGCGCGGCCAGGATCCGGTCCGCCCGTGACTCGTCCCGAGTGAACACCGACGCACCGAGCCCGTACTCGGTGTCGTCCATGCGCCGAATCGCTTCTTCGTCGCCCGAGACCCGGGCCAATCCGATGACGGGCCCGAAAGACTCTTCCCGCATGAGCGCCATGGCGTCGTCCACGTCGATGACCACCGTCGGCTCGAACCAGTTGCCCGGCCCCTCGAGTCGCCGGCCACCGGTGACGACGCGCGCACCGCGACCCTCGGCGTCGGCGATCTGCTGCTCGAGCACGTCGAGCTGTGCGGCGCGCGCGAGCGGCCCGAGATCGGTGACGTCGTCGGTCGGATCCCCGACCGTATAACCCTGTACGACGTCTGCGAACGCGTCGACGAAGCGATCCCAGACGTCGGCGTGCACGTAGACGCGTTCGGTGGCACTGCACGACTGACCCGTGTTGTAGAACGCGCCTTCGGCCACGTCGACTGCAGTGCTCTCGACGTCGACGTCTTCGGCGACGTACGCCGCATCCTTGCCACCGAGCTCGAGCTGCACCGGGATCAGTCGCTCGGCCGCGGCGCGCGCCACTCGGCGGCCGGTGGCGAGTGAGCCGGTGAAGCACACCATGTCGACCTCGCTCTCGACCAGCGCGGCACCCGTCGCGCCGCGTCCGGTGACGGTCTGCACCACATCGACCGGCACTCCCGACCGGTGGAGCAGGTCGACGATGCGCAAACCGGTGAGCGCTGCATGCTCGGCAGGCTTGTAGAGCACGGCGTTGCCGGTCAGCAGCGCCGGGACGATCGAGTTCAACCCGACGAAGTACGGGTAGTTCCAGGCGCTGACGTGCGCAACGACGCCGACCGGTTCGTACGTGATCTCCTCGGTGACATCACCCTCGCTGACGGCGCGCGTCGCGATCACCTCGCGGGCGTTCTCGACGTTCCAGTCGATGCGATCGAGCACTGCTTCGATCTCGCGACGGGACTGCCGTATCGGTTTCCCCATCTCCTGCGTCGTCAGCTGCGCGCACTCTTCGAGCTCCGCGTCGAGCAGCTTGCGGAACGTCTGCATCCGCTCGGCCCGCGTGTCGTAGTCGCGCGCGGCCCATGCCGGTTGCGCGGCGCGTGCCCGCCCGACCTTCTGCGCGATCTCGCCGAGCTCGGTGATCGCTACCGTCCGGATCACAGTGCCGGTCGCAGGGTTGGTGATCTCGAGCGAATGGGGCTCGGACGGCGCGGGTGCCGGCGCGCTCGCAAGCGAAGCATCGACCGGCCGAGGTGGGACGGGCGCGGCGGTGACGGTCGGCTCCGAAGCCGACGGGGCCGCGGCACCGTCGACCTGACCGGTGAGGGGCGGACTGGTGAGGACCGGACCGGTGAGGAGCTGGGCCCAACGCGCTTCCTTCTGGCCGGGACGGCGCGGCAACTGCTGCGTGAGGTCTCGTACCGCGAGCCGGTCGAGCACCTCCTGCACGTCTTCGAGGGAGCGGAAGCGGTGCCACCGTTCGGTGCGGGCCTTGAGCTCACCCGGCGTCTGCGCACTGCGGAGCAGCAGCACGCCGAGCACCGCGAACTCGCCCGCGTTGATGCCGAGGCCCTCCTCGGCGACGTGTCGGTGCTTGACCACGCGCTGGCCGGTGGCCATGACTCGCCGGCTGAGGCCTTTCTCGCGCAGCTGTTCGAGCGTCGTGGTCGACGAGGTCGTCGGGGTAGTCGACGATCGGATCCCGGTTCGTCGACTGGTTGCACGCTGCCACGAGCGAGTTCAGCGACAGCGGATAACCATCGGGCGTGGTGACCGCCTTCTCCATCAGGCAACCGAGGACTCGCGCCTCTTCCGCCGTCAGCGTCACTCCGGTCATGACGCGCATGCTACGAGCGTCGACGCGCGCACGTCACCGCCCACCCGGCACCACGTCGCGAAGCCGTCGGTGGTGTCGACGGTCGCGACCTCGACCGGATCGTCGCGGTGGACGGGACCGCGGAACTCGATCTCGGCCGCGACCACCCGCGGGAAGCTGCGTCGTGCGACCTCCTCCTCGACCGGAGCCCAGTACGCCGCGTTGTTGACGTGGTCGAGCACGTCGAAGTCCGTGGCGCGCAGCGGCCACGGCACGAACCGGGCGTCGGCCGGTGGCGCGGGGTGGCGCAGGTTGGGACGTACTCGCCGCCCGTTCGCCGACACACCCCAGAGCGCGTCGAAGCCGTCGGGCAGAACTGCGGGCGCCCCGCTCTGCCGGTCCACGTGCACCCAGATCCCGACCGACCCCACGCTGTGCACGTCGCCGGCCCGCACGTCGGTGCGCCGTTCGGCCCACCGGGCGCCCACACCACTGCACCAGGTCGAGCACGTGAGGTCAGCGCGGAAGCGGGGGGTGTGGTCGATGTGCATCGCGAGCCGCCGCAACACCCACACGCCGCGGCCCTCGAAACCGGACGACGCCGCGTCACCGTCGGCCGCGTCCTGCAAGAAACGCGCGATCGCGTCCAGCCGCGCCGTCGTGTCCGGCCGCACATCCGAGAGTCCGACGTGACGATCGATCGTCACGATCCGACCACGTTCCGGCCGACCGACCAAGTCCTGTTGCAACGACCTCTCCCTCGCTCGGTGCGCGGGGACCATAATCTCGGGCCGTGACTACGACGCCACCGAAAAGCGCCACGCGACCTGAAGAGGTGCCGAGAGAAGGTGGCCGAAGGGTTTCGCCAGCACCGATTTGCGGCGCCTCCGGGCGCGACGACGGTCTTGCTGGTGCGTCACGGTGAGTCGGCGCCGGCGGTCCCCGGTCAGCCCTTCCCCCTGCGCGACGGTCACGGCGATCCTCCGCTCGACCCGGTCGGTGAGCAGCAAGCCGAGCTGCTCGGTGAGCGCCTGCGCCACGAGCGCGTCGACGCGATCTACGTCACGTCGCTACAACGCACCCATCAGACCGCGGCGCCGCTCGCCCGCCATCTCGGCTTGGACGTGATCGAGGACGCCGACCTGCGCGAGGTCTTCCTCGGCGAGTGGGAGGGCGGCGAGCTCCGGGCCCGGGCGGCCGCCGGCGACCCGATCTTCCAGCGCATCTGGACCGAGGAACGGTGGGACGTCATCCCGGGCGGTGAGCCGCACGACGCGTTCGACGAACGTCTCTGGCGCGGGTTCCAACGCATCGTCGCCGCGCACCCCGACGGACGGGTGGTGGCGGTGGCGCACGGCGGCGTCATCGGACACCTCCTGCACCGCGTCACCGGCTCACGTCGCTTCGCGTTCTCCGGCGCCGACAACGCCTCGATCAGTGAGGTCGTCGTATCAGCCGAGCGGATCATCCTGCGCCGTTACAACGACGTGTCGCACCTGCTGCCGTTGCTCAACGGCTGACCGTCTCCTCCCATCTGACTCGTCAGCGGCCGCGTGCGAACGACGCGAGCGCGTCGATCAGCACCGGTACGTCCGGCTCGCGCCGGATGCGCGGCGGTAACTCGATCTGCGCGCCGCCGCGGCGCGGCCGGTTGACCGGGTTGGCCCGGTGCACGCCCCGGAGATCAGGTGGCATCACGTCGAGATCGTCGACGAACCGGTACTGCGGCAGCGCGTCGCGGAGTTGCATCGCGAGGTCGGTCGCGAGCACACGGTTGGCGCCGCCTACGAGCGCGGTGACCCAGCGATCGTCGGATCCTCGCAGTCCGCCGTACCCGTGCACCGACACGACCGCGTCGACGTGCTCGAGGTATACGGCAAGCTCCTCGGAGTGCTCGGGGTCGTAGTGCAACGACGAGAGATGCCACTTCAGGTCGTCGGGCTGGGTCACTGCGTACACGGACGCTTCCGCAGACTCGGCGGCCGCCATCGCGATCTCGGCGGTACCGGCTTCGAGGCCGCCGTGCAGCGCGAGGAACCCGAATCGCGAGCGCAACACCGAGTGCTCCCGCACGCCGGGGAAGTCGAGGAACTCGCGCAACTGCGCCACGACGACGAGCGTAAACCACCGGTTCTTGCGTCAGGAGGCGCTCGTATGGCGCGAGTTCTGTCGCCGAAACCTACGATGTCGTGGATGCGGACGCGGAGGCGCTTGTTGCCCTTGCCCTTGCTCTCCGTCTTCGTCACCTCGAACCGGCCGATCTCGGCGGTCGAGCGGACGTGGGTGCCGCCGTCGGCCTGCTTGTCGAGTCCGACGATGTCGACGACACGGATCTCGGTGACCGCTTCGGGGATCAGGTTGACCTTGGTGCGAATCAACGCCGCGTCCTCGAGGGCGGTGTCGCGCGGGAGGAAGCTGATCTCGATGGGCCGGTCGGCGGCGATCTCGGCATTGACGAGTTCCTCGACGCGGCTCGCGAACCGTTCCGGCAGAGGATCGAACTCGAAGTCCATGCGTGCCACGAGCGGCTCCATGTTCCCGCCGGTCACCGCCTTGCCCCACTCGTTCCAGATCACGCCACACAACACGTGCAACGCGGCATGGGTGCGCATGAGCGCGTGCCGCCGATCCCAGTCGATGGTTCCCGTCACTTGATCGCCAATCGCCGGCAACGCGCCGTCGAGCGCGTGCCACACCCGATCGCCGTCTTTGCGCACGTCGGTCACCGGCTCGCCCGCCAGCGTTCCCGTGTCGTGCGCCTGGCCGCCGCCGGTCGGATAGAAGGCAGTGCGATCGAGGGCGACCCGGTGCAGTTCGCCGTCGACGTCGGTGACCGTCGCGGAAAATTCGCGGAGATACGCGTCGCGCAGGTAGAGCAACTCGGTCACGCCACGACGCTATGCCGAGGAATCGCTCAACGGGCGGCGACCACCTCGGCGGCCCGTTCGAGGTCGACGAGATCGGATGCGGTCGCGACGAGGATGACTTCGTCGCAGCCGGTCTGCTCGATCGCATCGAGCCGGTCGCGCAGTGCGGGCACCGCCGTCACGGTGACGAGCTCCGCCATGGCCGACGCGGCACGGTCGCCGAAGATGCGCAGGTAACGGTACGCGTAGGCCCGGACCCGTTCGGCGGCATCGTCGCCGAGTCCGAACCAGAACGACGTCTGCAGGAACGGCGAGCCGTTACGCCCCGCGTCCGCCCACGCCTTTTCGAAGCTGCGGAATCCGGCGTCGATGCCGGAGGGGTCGGCGGCGACGTCGAAGCCGGCGAGCCCATCGGCCCAGCGGGCGGCACGCGCCATCGACTTCGGCCCCATCACACCCGCCAGCACGGGTGGACCACCCGGCTGCACCGGCACGGGACCCACCGGCCCGACACCGTCGAACGGCGGCTCACCCGCCCAGACCCGCCGCATGACCGCGACCTGCTCGTCGAGCCGCGCGTGGCGCCTCGAGAACGGCTGCTCCATCGCGCGGTAGTCCTCGTCGCGGCCACCGACGCCGACGCCGAGCACGAAGCGTCCACCCGACAGCACGTCGATCGTCGCGGCCTGCTTCGCCACGTGCACGGCCGCGTGCATCGGCGTGACGCTCACCGTCGCTTCGATCCGTACCCGCTCGGTGACGGTCGCGGCGCCGGCGAGCAGCACCATCATCTCCTGGTTGGGGTACGCGAGCCGTTCACCGGCGCCGAGGACGGAGAACGGACCGCCGTCGATGCCGCGCATCCACGCCAGCGCGTCGGCTCGCGTCAGACCTTGCACCATCGACGGCAGCGCAACACCGATGTTCACGCGAGCGGGCTGCTAGTTCTGGAGCAGTTCCTTGAACGGCGTGTCCTTCGCAGGGCCCGGTTCCTTCGGAAGGCCGAGCACACGCTCGCCGATGATGTTGCGTTGGACCTGGTCGGTGCCGCCGTAGATCGACGGGCCGGGCGAGAACAGCGTCATCTCCTGCACCGAACCGTTGCCGGGACCGTCGGTGCCCATGACCATGCCGTGCGCACCGATGATCTCGTTGCCGACCTCCCGCTGCAGGCGGAGCAGGTCGCTCATCATCAGCTTGGCGATGTTCGGTTCGCCACCGGTGAGGCCGCGCCGCGACTTCATGCGCAGCGCCGAGATGCGGCCGAGCTCCTGGAGCGTGTACAGCTTCGCGAGCTTCTGGCGGATCACCGGGTCGCCGTCCTTGCCGAGCTCGCCCGCGACCTTGGTGAGCGACTTGACGGCCGAGCGACCGCCGGCGCCCGTGCCGCCGGTACGCACCTGCCCGACGTGATCGCCCACCCGGTTCTCGAGCTGCTTGGCGATCGGGCCCGCGAACGCGGAGCCGACCGCCCCCGAGCCACCCGTGCCGAGGCCCGCGCGTTCGGCCATGAGCGTCGTGTTCGCGACCGCCCAACCGTTGTTGAGCCCGCCGATCAGGTCGTCGTCGTGGACGCGCGCGTTGTCGATGAACACCTCGTTGAACATGGCCCGGCCGGTCATCTCACGCAGCGGACGGGTCTCGACGCCGGGTTGCGTCATGTCGAACCTGAAGTAGCTGATGCCCTTGTGCTTCGGCAACTCGGGATCGGTGCGCGCGATGAGCATGCCGAGGTTGCACAGCTGCGCGGTCGAGGTCCACACCTTCTGCCCGGTGATGCGCCACTCGTCGCCGTCCTTCACCGCCTTGGTCTGCAGCCCGGCGAGGTCGGAGCCGGCGCCCGGTTCGGAGAAGAGCTGGCACCACGCGTCCTGGCCGTTGAGGATGCGCAGCAGGTCTTCCTGCTTCTGGCGTTCGTTGCCGTGCGCGGCGATCGTCGGCGCCGCGAGCAGGTAGCCGAGCCCCGCCGGCGGCCCGATCGCACCGTGTTCGGCGATCGCGCTCGACACGACCATCGCGAGGTCGCGGCCCCAGCCCTTTCCCCACGCGTCCTCGGGGAAGGTCGGCGCGGCGTAGCCCGAACGGGCGAGCAGATCCCACCACTCCGCCACGGTGAGGTCAGGGTTCCAGTTCTCCTCGAGCCAGGTCTTGATCTCGGTGCGGACGTCCTCGGCGCTGGGCAGATCGGCCATCGTGATCCCTCGTCGGTCGACTTCGCGGTCCCGGAAACTGCCGGCAAAGCGTACCCTCGCCGCGGTCATGAGCCAGATGAGCACCGAGGAGTGGCACGCGTTCGTGAGCGCCGGGACTCGAACCGGCAAGCTCGGCGTGGTGCGGAAGGACGGCTCCCCGCACGTCGTGCCGATCTGGTTCGTGCTCGACGGCGACGACTTCGTGTTCAACACCGGCGCGGCCACCGTCAAGGGGAAGTCGCTGCGTCGCGACGGCCGAGCAACGATCTGCGTCGACGACGACCGTCCTCCGTTCGCGTTCGTCAGCGCGGCCGGCCTCGACCCAGGTCTCCGAAGATCTCGATGAGATGCTCGTCTGGGCGACGCGGATCGGCGGTCGCTACATGGGTGCGGAGCGCGCCGAGGAGTTCGGCCGCCGCAACGCGGTCGCCGGCGAGCTGCTCGTGCGCCTCACACCGACGCACGTGATCGCCGAAGCCGGTATCGCCGACTGAGCGTGAACGACGCCTCCGTCAGCGCTTGAACGTCTCGACGCCGCGGCCTTCTCGCCACACTTCGATCAGCAGGTGATCGGCGGGATCACCCAGGCTGACCACGACGAGCTCGGTGACATCCGCCCGGAAGAGGTCGAAGCGTTCCTCGGGGAACGGCTCGCCCGGCTCGGCCTGCTCGCGAAGGTGCTCGACGTAGGTGGCGAACACGTCGTCGCCGGCGACCTCGACGCGGCCCGAGAGCTTGGCGTCGCCCCGCTTCATCTCGGTGTCGACCGGCGCGTTGTGCAGCGCGAATCTCGGATCTCGCTTCAGGTCCGCGCTCTTCTGCGAGTTCGGCATCGAGCCGAGCCAGAGCTCGTCGTTCCAGAAGTCGGCTTCGATGCCGCTCACCCGGGGTGCGCCATCGGCGCGGATCGTGCCGATCGTCTTGTGCTTGTGCGCGTCGTAGATCGTGTGGACGCGCGCCGCGAGCTCGGGCACCTCGCGCTCGACATCGACCCAGCGCGCCATCAGTCGAGCAGCTCGAGAACGCGTTCCGACGGCCGCGCGATCACCGCCCGGTCGCCGACGAACACCACCGGACGCTCCATCACCTCCGGGTGCGCGACCAGTGCGTCGATGACCTGAGCCCGGGTCTCCACGTCGGCCTTGGTGAGGCCGGCCGCCTTGAACTTCGGGTCGCCGGTACGCACGAGCGCACGCGGCTCGTCGTCGATCGCATCGAGGATTCGCTCGATCGTCTTGCGATCGGGCGGCGTGTCCAGGTACTTCACGACGTCGGCATCGACGCCGCGCTCCTGCAGGATCTCGAGCGCGCCTCGTGACTTCGAGCACGACGGGTTGTGGAAGATCTGCACGTCAGCCATGCCCCGAACCTAGTGCCCGCTCCAGGAGTTGCGCATAGACGTCGCGCGACACGTCGATCGCGCCGAGGGACTCCAGGTGCGGCGTCGTCCACTGCACGTCGAAGAGCGACGCGCCGTCCGTGCGAAGCAGTTCGATCGCAGCCCACAGTGCAACCTTCGACGCGTTCGTGACCCGGTGGAACATCGATTCGCCGGCGAACAGTCCGCGAATGCGGACGCCGTAGAGACCGCCCGCGAGCGTGCCGTCGCGCCACGCCTCGACGCTGTGCGCGATGCCGAGCTCGTGGAGCCGGCAGTAGGCCGCGACGAACGATTCGTCGATCCAGCCGTGCGGCCGGTTCGTGTCGGCGCACGCCCGCATCACCGCTTCGAACGCGGTGTCGATGCCGGATCTCGAAGCGATGGAGCTCGCGAGCGAGGGACCGGCTGACATGGAAGCCGTCGAGCGGGATGACGCCACGGGGATCGGGGGACCACCACGCGAGCACGCCGTCGATCCGCATCGGGAACAGGCCCTGCGCGTAGGCGGCCACCAAGGTTGCGGGCTCGAGATCACCGCCGACCGCGACGACGTCATTTCCGCCGGACACGGGTCGAGGATCCCATATTGTGGGGAACGCATGGCTCGAACTTCGCACTACTGACCTCGACCCACCCGGCGCCGGTCGTTCCTGGCCCGCGCCGCGCGCTCCTCGTCCTCGCGCTGCTCACCGTCCGCCTCGTGGACGAGTTCGCGGGCTGGCTCCCCGACGGCGCGTTCGAGTCCTTCCGTGCCGATCTCGGCCTCACGTACACCCAGGCGAGCATCGTCCTCGTCGCCGCCGCTCCGGGCGCGATCGTCGGGAACGTCTTCGCCGTCCTCGCCGACTACCGCAGCCGACGGGTCATCGCCACCTCCGGCGCCTTCGGGTTCGCGGCTTCGCTCGCCGCGTATGCGCTCGCGCCGGGTTGGGGCGTCATGGTGGTGGCGTCGTTCGCGCTCGGTTGCGCGTCGAGCGCGATGTGCGACGCGACCGATGTCGCACTCGTCGACGTCGCCGGTGAGGAAACCGCCGCGCAGTTCTCCCGCGCGTTCATCTTCGGTGGCGTGGGTGACCTGCTCGGTCCGCTGCTGCTCATCGCGATCTCGCTCACCGGGCTCGGGTGGCGCGTCGCCTTCGGCGTCGCCGCGGTGACAGTTGCCATCTACGCATCGTGGCTCGCCACCTTCGAATTCCCGCCGCCGCCCGGACGCCACGCCGAGCACACCGCGCGCGCCGGCTTGCGGCCCATCGTGCGCGACCGGCGGGTGTGGTACTTCGGTGTGCTCGCGATGCTCCTCGGGGCGCTCGACGAGGATGCGCTCGCGTTCCTCATCGCCTATCTCGAACGCGATCACGGCCTCTCCACGGCCGGCGCGGTGTCGGTGGCGGCCGCGTCGGTCGTGGGCGCGCTCGCCGGCTTCATCTCCACGGCCAGGAAGGGCTACCGACCGCCGGCGCGCGCGATGCGCCACGAGATGACGGTCATCACGGTGTCACTGCTCGTCGCGGTGGTGATCGCCAACGTGTGGGTGATCGTCGTCGCCGAGCTGGTGTTCGGGTTCGCGGTGGCGCGCTACTGGATCGCGCTCAAGACGCGCGTCGTCGGCCTCTATCCCGACCGGGTCGGCAGTGTGCAGGCGGTGGTGAGCACGATCGAGTACTCCGCGTTCCTGTTGCCGGTGTTCGCCGGCCGGCTCGCCGACACCATCGGCGTGCGCGCCGGCTTCGCCCTGTCGGCCGTCGTCGCGGTCGTGACGCTGGGACTGATCGTCGTCGTCGAACGGGCTCAGGCGAGCAAGGCGCGCGCGATCTGACCGACCTGGATCTCGTCGGTACCGGCGTAGATCTGGAGGACCTTGGCGTCGCGAGCCAACTGCTCGACCTCGTACTCGGCCATGTACCCGTTCCCGCCGAAGAGCTGCACCGCTTCCAGCGCGACCTCGGTCGCGGCCTGGGCCGAGTACAGCTTCATCGCGGACGCTTGCGCGAGCGTCATCGGCTTGCCCGCCTGCGCCGCTTCGAGGAACCGGAACACGAGGTTCTCGACGTTGAGCCGTGCGACTTCCATCTTCGCCAGCTTGAGCTGGATGAGCTGGAACTCGCCGATCGGCTTCCCGAACTGCACGCGCTCCTTGGCGTAGGGGATCGACAGGTCCATACAACGCTCGATGATGCCGAGCGCCATCGCCGCAACCCCCGAGCGTTCGATGGCGAACGTCGCCTTGGACGCTTCGCGGCCCGCGGACCCGCCGTACGCGGCTTCGCTCTCGCCAAGCAGGCGGTCACGGCCGACGCGCACGTCGTCGAGGAACAGCATGCCCGTCGGCGAGGAGTGCAGGCCCATCTTGCGCAGCGGCTTCGACTGCTCGAGGCCCGGCATGCCCTGGTCGAGCACGAACTGCACGACCTTGCGGTCGGCCGGCGCGTTCCCCTCGTCGAGCTTGCAGATGAACACGATGGTGTCGGCGTACGGACCGTTGGTGATGAACGTCTTCGAACCGCTCAGCACGTACTCGTCACCGTCGCGACGCGCGGTCGCCTGCATCGAACCGAAGGCGTCGCTTCCGGAGTTGGGCTCGGTGATCGCCCACGCGCCGACCTTGTCGAGCGTGAGCAGATCGAGCGCCCACCGCTCCTTCTGCGCGGTCGTGCCCTTGGCCATGATCGCGGTCGCCGTGAGCCCGACCGACACTCCCAGCGCGGTCACCATGCCCGGCGAGCACTTGCACAGCTCGATGATGGGAAGCAGCGTCATCCCACCTGATCCTCGTGACCCTTGGTCGCGCTCACCTTCGCTCGCTGCTGCCGGCGCGGCTCCGGCGCCGTTCGCCGCGTCCTTCTCGGCGTCGATCCGCCGCTTGAAGGAGTCGCGCGCCATCGCGTCCATCCCGAACGTGGTGTACAGCTTCCGGAGGAGGTCGTAGGGGGCCAGGTCGCCGTGCTCGAGCTCTTCCCGGTGCGGGCGGATCTCGTTGTCGACGAACTGACGCACGGCGTCGCGGATCATCTGCAGCTCTTCGGGCCATTCGTGCATGACGAGAATCGTAACGGTGTCGAGCTCGACGGTCAGACAACGGCCATGTTCACTTCATGCCGCCGACGTCGCGGAGTTCCAGCGGTGTAACACGCGCCGTCGAAGATGGGTCCATGCACGACGGGCTTTCTCGGGCGATTCCGGCCATCGGCGATGCCGACGTCTGGGCCGACCGATCGCAACTCGCGGTCGCCAGGACCATGCCCGTGCCGTTCGCCGGTGCGGTCGCAGCCGCTGTCGGCCTCACTCGTCCGCCCTGCGCGATCGATCGGCGCTGGCGACGCGATACCACCGGTCCGTTCAATCGCAGTGACCTTGCGTCCGCGCGATCGCGCGGGCGGGTGCACACGGGGCGACGCGTCGTCCCGGTCGAGATCGAGCTCGCGCCGTGGGCGGACGGCGTCACCGAGCTCGTGATCCGGCCGGACGTGCGCGCGCCCCATCGTTGGAGCGGACGTCGGCGACGGGGGTGGTACGCCGCAGTACACCCCGCCGCCGACGCGCTCCGCCAACAGATCGTCGCGGCGCAGCCGGCGACGTCCCGGTCGTGCCCGGCGCCACCCACTCGCGAGATCGCGGTCTCGCGGCACCGGCTCGCCGGATAGGGGTCATCCCGGGCTGTCCGTCTCCCCCCGGACGGACGGCCCGGGTTGGTCCACGCTCGCGCCCGTAAGGTGACGGCGCAGATCGGACCAGCGGGAGGCGACGCACCGGGCCCCGAGATGCCGGACCTCGAGATGATCGACGACATCCACCACCTCGGCCTCACGGTGCGCGATGTCGATACCAGCGCGGCCTGGTATGCGAACGTCCTCGGCTTCTCCCGATCCGGCGCGTACGCCGCGCCCGACGGGACCCGCCGCAAGATCTTCCTCCGACACGAGGGCCTGCGCGTTCGCCTCGGTCTCACCCAACATCAGGGCGCGCCGAGCGACGCCTTCGACGAGACCCGCACCGGACTCGACCATCTCGCCTTCGCGGTCTCGAGCCGCGAGGAGCTCGACGGCTGGGCGCGCCGGTTCGCGGAGGCCGGCGTGGAGTTCTCACCGGTCGCGCCGGCGAACTCGATCGCCGGCGCGTTCGTGTTGGTGTTCCGTGACCCCGACAACATCCAACTCGAGCTGTTCTTCGATCCGTCGAGCAGCGCCGGCTGACGCAGCGTGGCGCCGCGGCGCAGGGGGTCAGCGCGGGGGTCAGCGCATCGGGGCGGCGTCGGGGTGAATCGGCGCAGGGAGGAGCGTCTCACCCATGAGCGCGCGGTCGACCGCAGCCGCGCAGGACCGGCCCTCGGCGATCGCCCACACGATCAGGCTCTGGCCGCGGCCCATGTCGCCGCACACGAACACGTTGTCGCGTGTCGTGCGGTAGTCGCCGTCGCGTGACACGTTGCCCCGCTCGTTCAACTCGACGCCGAGCTGCTCGAGGAGACCCGATTTCTGCGGTCCGACGAACCCCATCGCGAGCAGCACGAGCTCGCACGGCAACTCGAACTCGGTGCCCTCGAGCTTCTCGAAGCTCATGCGACCGTCGGTGACGACCTGCTCCACTTGGTGGCCGCGCAGTGCGCGCACGTTGCCGTCGTCGTCGCCGAGGAAGCACTCCGTGTTCACCGCGTAGACGCGCTCGACACCCTCCTGGTGCGCGGAGGCGACGCGGTAGATCATCGGGTACGTCGGCCATGGATGGGCGTCGGACCGCTCGTCGGGAGGTCGGGCCAGGATCTCGAACTGGTGCACGCTCGTCGCGCGGTGCCGGATCGCGGTGCCGAGGCAGTCGGCGCCGGTGTCGCCTCCGCCGATGATCACCACGCGCTTGTCCTTGGCGGTAACCGGTGGTTCGGCGAGGTCGCCCTCCTGCACCTTGTTCGACCCGGGCAGGTACTCCATCGCCTGATAGATGCCGCCCAGCTCGCGCCCGGGCACCGGCAGGTCGCGCCACGCCGTGGCTCCCCCGGCGAGCACGACCGCGTCGTACCCGAGCACTTCGTCGACCGGCACGTTCTCACCGACGTTCGCGTTCACGCGGAACTCGGTGCCCTCGGCGCGCATCTGCTCGATCCGGCGGTCGAGGTGCTTCTTCTCCATCTTGAACTCGGGGATGCCGTATCGCAGCAGCCCACCGACGCGATCCGCGCGTTCGTAGACCACGACGTCGTGACCGGCGCGCGTGAGCTGCTGCGCGGCGGCGAGGCCCGCGGGCCCGGAGCCGACGACCGCGACGCGTCTGCCCGTGCGCACCGCGGGCACGATCGGAGCGACCCAGTCCTCGTCCCACGCCGCGGTCGACGATCTCGACCTCGATCTGCTTGATCGTCACCGGCGGTTCGTTGATCCCGAGCACGCACGCGGCCTCGCACGGCGCCGGGCACAGGCGTCCGGTGAACTCCGGGAAGTTGTTCGTCGCGTGCAGACGTTCGCTCGCCGACTGCCACTGGTCGCGGTACACGAGGTCGTTCCACTCGGGGATCAGGTTCCCGAGCGGACAACCCGTGTGGCAGAACGGGATGCCGCAGTCCATGCACCGCGCGCCCTGCGTCCGCACCTTCTCCGGTGGGAAGTCCTCGTAGACCTCGTTCCAGTCGAGCACACGCACGGGGATCGGTCGCCGCTTCGGCAGCTCCCGCTCGTACTTCATGAACCCCGTTGTCTCACCCACGGGCTGCGGCCATGACGGCTTCGTCGACGTCGACGCCGCGTTCGACGGCGTCGCGTTGGGCTTCGAGCACACGCTTGTAGTCCTTGGGGAAGATCTTGGTGAACGAGCCGGCGTTGCGCCACCACTTGGTGAGGATCCGCTCGGCGACGTCGGAACCGGTCTCCTCCATGTGGAGGGTGACGATGCCGCGCAGCCAGTCGCGGTCCTCGTCGTCGAGCACGTCGAGATCGATCATCTCGTTGTTGCAGCGAAGGTACAGCGATCGGTCCGGATCCCAGACGAACCCGATCCCGCCCGACATCCCCGCCGCGAAGTTGCGACCGGTCGGGCCGAGGATCACCGCGCGTCCGCCGGTCATGTACTCGCAGGCATGGTCGCCGACGCCTTCGACGACCGCGATCGCGCCCGAGTTGCGCACACAGAAGCGCTCGCCGACCACCCCGCGGATGAACACCGTGCCCGCCGTCGCGCCGTAGAGGATCACGTTGCCGGCGATGATGTTCTCTTCGGCGATGAACCTCGACGCGCGCGGCGGCCGCAGGACGAGCGAACCGCCGGAAAGACCCTTGCCGAAGTAGTCGTTGGCGTCGCCTTCGAGCCGCAGCGTGATGCCGCGCGGCACGAACGCGCCGAAGCTCTGCCCGGCCGAACCCCGGAACGTGATGTCGATGGTGCCTTCGGGCAGGCCGTCGCCGCCCCAACGGCGGGTCAGCTCGGAACCGAGCATCGTGCCGACGGTGCGGTTGGTGTTCGCGATGTCGTAGGCGAGCCGGACGTCCTCGCCGCGCTCGAGCGCGGGTTGCGCGTCGGCGATCAACTCTTGGTCGAGCGCACGATCCAACCCGTGGTCCTGTCCCCGCGAGTTCAACAGTGTCGAGGAGTACTTGTTGTTCGGGACGGCGAGGATCGGAGAGAGATCGAGGCCGTGCGCCTTCCAGTGGTCGATCGCCTTGCGCGTGTCGAGCATCTCGACGTGCCCGATCGCCTCCGCCATCGTGCGGAACCCCAAGGCCGCCAGGTACTCGCGCACCTCCTCCGCGATGAACTCGAAGAAGTTGACGACGAACTCCGGCTGGCCCGAGAACTTCTTGCGCAACACGGGGTTCTGCGTCGCGACGCCGACCGGGCACGTGTCGAGGTGGCAGACGCGCATCATGATGCAGCCCGACACGACGAGCGGCGCGGTCGCGAAGCCGTACTCCTCCGCGCCGAGCAGCGCGGCGATGATGATGTCGCGGCCGGTCTTCATCTGACCGTCGCACTGCACGACGATGCGGTCCCGCAGACCGTTCAACAGCAGTGTCTGCTGCGTCTCCGCGAGACCGAGCTCCCAGGGCGCGCCGGCGTGTTTGATCGACGTCAGTCGCGCCGCACCGGTCCCGCCGTCGTGCCCCGAGATCAGGACCACATCCGCGTGCGCCTTCGACACGCCGGCCGCGACCGTGCCGACGCCGATCTCGGCGACCAGCTTGACGTGCACGCGCGCGCTCGGGTTCGCGTTCTTGAGGTCGTGGATGAGCTGCTTCAGGTCCTCGATCGAATAGATGTCGTGGTGCGGCGGCGGTGAGATCAGGCCGACCCCGGGCGTCGAGTGCCGGGTCTTGGCGATCCACGGGTACACCTTGTAGCCGGGCAGCTCACCGCCCTCGCCGGGCTTGGCGCCCTGGGCCATCTTGATCTGGAGGTCGTCGGCGTTCACGAGGTACTCGCTCGTGACGCCGAACCGGCCCGACGCGACCTGCTTGATCGCGGAGCGGGCGGAGTCGCCGTTGGCGCGGAGCTCGTAACGATCGGGGTCCTCGCCGCCTTCACCCGTGTTCGAGCGCGCCCCGATGCGGTTCATCGCGATCGCCAGGTTCTCGTGCGCCTCCTTGCTGATCGACCCGTAGCTCATGGCGCCGGTCGAGAACCGCTTCACGATGTCGGACACGGGCTCGACTTCGTCGATCGGCACCGGCGCCCGTTCGCCGGTCTTCAGTTCGAACAGGCCGCGCAACGTCGCGAGCCGCGCGGCCTGGTTGTCGACGAGCGCCGAATACTGCTTGAAGATCTCGTACCGGCCGGTCCGGGTCGAGTGCTGCAGCTTGAAGACGGTGTCGGGGTTGAAGAGGTGGTACTCCCCTTCTCGGCGCCACTGGTACTCGCCACCGACCGGGAGCTCACGGTGCGCGAGCTCTTCGGGCCGGTCCGGGAAGGCGATCGCGTGCCGGGCCGCGACCTCACGTGCGATCACGTCGAGGTCGATGCCCTCGATGCGCGACGCGGTGCCGGTGAAGTACTCGTCGACGAGGTCGTTGGCGAGCCCGACGGCTTCGAAGATCTGCGCGCCGGTGTACGACGCGACGGTGGAGATGCCCATCTTCGACATCACCTTGAGGATCCCCTTGCCGGCCGCCTTGACGTAGTTCTTCACCGCCTTGCGTTCCGTGAGCCCGGAGAGCAGGCCTTCGCGGCACAGGTCGCGGATCGTGTCGAACGCGAGGTACGGGTTGATCGCGCCGGCGCCGTACCCGAGCAGCAGGGCGAAGTGATGCACCTCGCGCGCCTCGCCCGTCTCGACGACGAGCCCGACGCGTGTCCGCGTCTTCTCGCGCACGAGGTGGTGGTGCACCGCGCTCGTGACGAGCAGCGCGGGGATCGGGGCGTTCTCGGCATCCGCGTAGCGGTCCGAGAGGATGATGACGTTGGCACCCCCGGCGATGGCTTCGCTCACCTGCACACGCACGTTGTCGATCGCCATGCGCAGCCCTTCACCGCCTTCGGCGACGGCGTAGTGCGCGTAGACGACGATCGGCCGGAAGTCGGTGATGCCGGTTTCGCCGTCGTCGATGTACCGCAGCTTGGCGAGGTCCTCGTTGGTGAGGATCGGGCTCGGGCACACGACCTGGCGGCACGAGTCGGCACCCGGATCGAGGAGGTTGCCCTCGGGCCCGATGGTCGAGTTCAACGAGGTCACCAGCGCTTCGAAGTTGGCGTCGAGTGGCGGGTTCGTCACCTGCGCGAAGAGCTGCTTGAAGTACTCGTACAGCATCCGGGATCGGTCCGAGATCACCGGAACCGGCGTGTCGGTTCCCATCGACCCGAGCGACTCGACCGCGTTGCTCGCCATCGGCGCGATCACGAGCCGCAGGTCCTCCTGCGTGTAGCCGAACATGCGCTGCTGCTGCACCGCGGAACTGTGCTGCGGGACGAGCGGGAACTGCGGCGGCAGGTCGTCGAGGTGTACGAGGCCTGCGTCGAGCCACTCCTGGTAGGGGTGCCGCGCCGCGAGCTCCCGCTTGATCTCGTCGTCGGGGATGATGCGGCCCTGCGTCGTGTCGACGAGGAAGATCTTCCCCGGTTCGAGCCGGCCCTTCTTCACGATCTTCTCGGGTGCGACGTCGAGTACGCCGACCTCGGACGCCATGATCACGAGGTCGTCGTCGGTGACCCAGTAGCGCGACGGTCGCAAACCGTTGCGGTCGAGCACCGCACCGATGACGGTGCCGTCGCTGAACGCGATCGATGCCGGGCCGTCCCACGGCTCCATCAGGGAGGCGTGATAGCGATAGAACGCCTGGCGCGCGGGATCCATCGACTCGTGGTTCTCCCACGCCTCCGGGATCATCATGAGGATCGCGTGGTGCAGCGGCCGGCCGGTCATGTTCAGCAGCTCGAGTGCTTCGTCGAAGCGCGCGGTGTCGGATGCGCCAGGTGTGCAGACGGGGAAGGTGCGGTCGAGCGCGCCCGGGAACACGTCGCTCTTCATCACGCCTTCACGCGCCCGCATCCAGTTCTCGTTGCCCTGCACGGTGTTGATCTCGCCGTTGTGCGCGAGCATCCGGTACGGGTGCGCGAGCGGCCACGAGGGGAACGTGTTGGTGCTGAAGCGCGAGTGGACCAGGCAGAGCGCCGACTCGAACCGCTCGTCCTGGAGGTCGCCGTAGAAGCGCTCGACCTGTTCGGGGGTCAGCATCCCCTTGTAGACGACGACGCGCGCGGAGAGCGACGGGAAGTACGCGCCGGTCTCGTGCTCGATCCGCTTGCGGGCCGCGTACACGTGCCGTTCGAGATCGTCGCCCAAATGGCCGGCCTTGGTTGCGAACACCTGCCGGAACGCGGGCAGCACCTCGCGCGCGCTGGCACCGGGCACGTCGGCGGCGACCGGCACCTCGCGCCAGCCGAGGACGGTGAAGCCCTCGTCGGCGAGAACCTTGTCGACGCCCTTGGCCGCGGCGTCGGCGTCGTCGGATGGGAGGAAGGCAATCCCGGTGGCGTACTCGCCCACGGGCGGCAGCTCGAAGGGCACGACCGCGCGGTAGAGGCGGTCGGGCACCTGGACGAGGATCCCGGCCCCGTCGCCGGTGTCGGGCTCGGCGCCGGCCGCGCCGCGGTGATTCAGGTTGCAGAGCGCCGAGAGCGCCTGGTCGATCAGCGTGCGCGACTTGCGGCCCTGCATGTCGACGACGAAGCCGACACCGCAACTGTCGTGCTCGAAGCGAGGGTCGTAGAGCCCCTGTGCAGGGGGCAGATCGCGATTGGGCATCGGGGACTTCCCCATGTGTGTCGTCGGTGATGGTCAGTACCGGCCGGAACTCGTCGCAACGGGCTTGGAGCTCTGGTCGGGGCTGGCCACCGCGGGACGACATTGGCCCGGCGGCGGAGCGAGGTGAGTGTACCTGCTGCCGTCCACTGTCCCGCACCGGTTTCCGCGCCATATTTTGACTTCATGGACTTCACCACCGTCGCACCCGCGTTCGTCGAGATGGCCCACCGGATCGTGTGGTGCACGGTCGCCACGGTCGGTGAGACGGGCCGGCCGCGCACGCGCATCCTGCACCCGATCTGGGTCTGGGAAGCCGACACGCTCACGGGCTGGATCGCGACCGAGCCGACGCCGCTGAAGCGCGCCCACCTCGACGCGCACCCGCAGGTGTCGCTGACCTACTGGCAGCCGAGCCATGACACGTGCTCGGCCGAGTGCGACGCCGAGCTCGTGTACGACGACGCGACCCGCACCGAGGTGTGGAACCGCTTCGTCGACGCGCCGGCACCGGTCGGCTACGACCCGGCGATCATCCCCGTGTGGACCAGCCCGACCGCGGATTCGTTCGCGGCGCTGAAGCTCACGCCGACCCGCCTGCGCGTCATGCCCGGCGAGGTCATGCTCCAAGGCCGCGCCGACCTCCTCCTCACCTGGCCACGTTGACGTCTGTTTGCACCTCACCGTGCCGTGTAGGGGCCGGAAACGTTCAAACAGACGTCGGCGTGCGGTCATCGCGACCGTTGGGCCTCGTAGAACGCGATCGACGCCGCCGTGGCGACGTTGAGCGAATCGACCGCGTCGCGCGTCGGGATGCGAGCATGGAGCGCGGCCGCAGCGAGCGCCGTCGCGCTCAGGCCGGGGCCTTCGGCGCCGATGAGCAGGGCGGTCCGCGCCGGCCACTCGATCTCGTCGATGGGCGTTGCGGACGGCGCCGGCGTCATCGCGACCAGGGTGAGGCCGGCGGCGGTGACGTCGCCGAGGGTGTCGTAGCGGGTCCAAGGCACGGTGCAGACGTGCCCGATCGAGACCCGCACGGAACGCCGGTAGAGCGGGTCGGAGGACTCCCGGTCGAGGACGACAGCGTCGAGGCCGAAGGCCGCGGCGCTGCGGAACAGGACGCCCAGGTTCTCGTGGTCGTTGACCCGCTCGAGCACGGCGATGCGGCGCGCCGCGGCGAGGGTCGCCGCGACGTCGGGGAGCGGCTCTCGCTCGACCGCGGCGACGGCGCCCCGGTGCAGGTTGAAGCCGACCACCCGCCGCAGCACCGCGTCTTCGGCCACGTAGACCGGGCACGGCATTTCGTCGAGGACGGCCGCGAGCGCGGCGTGCTGCTTCGGCGTCACGAGCACGGAGCGGAACCGGCGTCCGGCTCGGGCGACGTTCGAGATGACGAGCGGGCTCTCGGCGATGAAGAACCCGCCGCCGGCCTCGACTCGCATGCGCAGGTCGGGATCGGCGAGGTCGACGTACGCCACGACCCGGGGATCGTCCGGATCGCTGATGCGGATCGGATCGGACATCGCTGCCCATGGTGACCGCTGGTGGGAGGCGAGTTGCGCGAAAAGCTCAAGTTTTTTCGGCAGAATCCGCCGATCGCGGCTCCGAAGGTGCAAGCATGCGGGCGCATTCCGCACTCTCACGCCGCTTGTTGGAGGCACAGTGAATCGAAGCCAGCTGCTCAACGCGTTCGCCGAACGCACCGACACCAGCCGGAAGGAAGCCGACGCGACCGTCACCGCGTTCGTCGAACTCATCACCGAGACGGTTGCACGCGGTGAAGACGTGGCGATCTCGGGCTTCGCGAAGTTCCGGCGCATCGACCGGCCCGCGCGCATGGCCCGGAACCCAGCCACGGGAGAGCAGGTGAAGGTCGCGGCGAAGCGCGTCGCACGGATCACGCCGCTGAAGGCGTTCAAGGACGCAGTGCTGTCGGGCAAGGTTCCGGCGCGCAAGGCGCCGGCGAAGAAGACCGCGGCCAAGAAGGTGACAGCCCGGAAGGCGCCGGCCAAGAGAGCACCGGCGACGAAGAAGAAGGCACCGGCCAAGAAGACCGCGGCGAAGAAGACGACGGCGCGGAAGGCGCCGGCGAAGAGGACTGCGAAGCGTCGCTGAACCTTCGCCTCAGAAACTTTCGTACTCGTCCGCCGACGTGAGCGAGGAACGGGCCCGGGCCGAATCGCCCGGGCCCGTTCGCGCGCTCGAGCTCTACCGCGTGCGCTTGCCGCTCGTACGACCGTTCCGCACCGCACGGAGCGAGACCATGCACAAGGACGCGCTCCTGGTGCGCGTCGTCACCGACGACGCAGAAGGTTGGGGCGAGTGCGCGGCAGAGGTGGCGCCGACGTACGCGGCCGAGACGCTCGACGGTGCCCGCCTGGTGATCCGGGACCATCTCGCGCCGCGCCTGTTCGCCGGTGCCGGTTTCGACGACATCCGCGGCAATCACTTCGCCCGGTACGCGGTCGGGATCGCTCACCTCGACGCGCAGCTGCGCGCGTCGAATCAGTCCTTCGCCGCGTTCCTCGGCGCGACTCGGCTGCACGTGCCCGCCGGCGTCGCGATCGGTCTGACCGATACCGATGCCGAACTTCGAGCCCTCGCGGCCTCGTACGTCGGGGCGGGATACCGGCGGCTCAAGCTGAAGATCGAGCCCGGTGCAGATCGCGAAGTCGTCGCGGCAGTGCGGGCCGAAGTCGGCGTAGACGTGGTGGTCGCGGTCGATGCCAACGGCTCGTACGACCTGGCGCGGTCCGACGCGCTCCGTGCGTTGGACGACTTCGGCTTGCAGTGCGTCGAGCAGCCGCTGGCGCCCGACGCGCTTCACGATCACGCGGTGCTCGCACGGACGTTGCGCACACGCGTCTGCCTCGACGAATCCATAACGAGCGCCCGCATCGCCGCAGACGCGTTGCGATCGCATTCGTGCGCGGTGGTCAACGTGAAGCCGGGTCGGGTCGGAGGCTGGTCGGAAGCACGTGCTGTGCATGACGCATGCGTCGACGCGGGTGCGCCTGCGATCATCGGCGGCATGCTGGAAACCGGGGTCGGGCGGGCGGTGAACGTCGCGCTTGCCGCACTCCCCGGGTTCACCGAGGCCGGCGACCTCTCGGCTTCGGACCGCTACTTCGCCGAGGACCTGACCGAGCCATTCGTGCTCGAAGACGGCGAACTACGCGTGCCCGACGGAGCGGGGATCGGAGTCACGCCCCGCGCCGATCGCCTGCTCCACTGCACGGTCGCGCGCGAGGTGCTCGAACCGTGACCCCGCGAACCGTGACCACCGCGAACCGTTCCTACGGCGCGCGTCGCACGAGAACGATCGAGTCCTGCGGCGAGTCGGGATCGAGCCGCATGAGGATCCGATCGGAGAACGGTGGGTCCCCGGAGTACTCCACCACGACCGCGACCTCCTCGTCGCGCGGACCCTCGAGTGCAGTCGCCAGCCCGAGCAGCCCGGCCGCGAGCACCGTGCCGGTCGCCGTCTGGCGGAAACGGGTGATCCCTCGTTCCTCGACGCCATCGTCGTCGTTCACCATGCGCGATCCAGGGTAACGCCGAGCGCGGGCGTCCACGGCGCAACTTCCGGTGCAGTCCGGCCCGTGCCCTCCATCGCCAGTGCGCCGAACACGCCGGAAACCGGTACGAAGTCGGCAACCGTCCACCCGGCGGGTTGCCGGGGTACGGCCCGCATCGACTCCACCAGTCCACGACCGACCGCCTTCAGGAACGCTTCCTTCGCGGTCCACATGCGCAGGAAGACGTCGAGCCGTTCGTCCGGTGGCAACGACTGCCACTCGTGGTGCTCGTCAGTCGTGAGCACCCGAGCAGCGAGCCGTTCCAGATGCCGGCGCGGTTTGCGGATCTCGATGTCGACGCCGATCGCGCTCCCGTCCGTCGCGACCGCGACAACGGCGATCGGACCGGAGTGCGACAGGCTGAAGGAACAATCGACCTCGGTCTCGACACGCGGTTTTCCGTGAGACGGATGACCGCAGTGTGTGCACGCGCGATCGAACCGCACCACGCTCGGATCAGCGGCGATGGTGACGCCGATGATCTCGCGCACTGCTCCGTGGGCGGCGACGTAGCGGTTGCGCACGAGTCCGGCCGCGCGCGTCGCGGCGGCGTCGCGCTCGTAGGGGTCGAGCGAGGCCGCGAACCTCGTCACGACGTCGTCGGGCTGATCGAGCTCGATGGCGAGGAGCTGGACACTCAAGGTGGGAGATGTCACCAGAGGGGGCGCAAGGTCCAGATCGCTTCCGACACCCGGTTCCGGAACGGCATGCGCTCGCGTGGCTTGAACGCGATGAACACCGCGTGTCCGGGCTCCAGTTCCACCCATTCGCTGTGCAGAACACCGTGCGTGCCGACGAACTCGATGTGATGAGCGCCCGAATCGAGATCGAGCCACCTCGGACCCGGCTGGACCTGGTAGAGCCTCAGCTGCGAGACGCCGTCGACGCGGACCGTGACCGCGTTCCAACCGTGCGCCGATGGCCATCCCGGGAGACGATTGAACCAGCCGTGCACGACAACCCCGGTCGAGCCGGCGTGGGCGCGTTCGAGTCTCCGGAGGTCGCGAGGCTCACGGCTCGAGATGTCCACGAAGCTGTACTCGACTTTCGGCCGGGACGACGCTCCCGGCCAGCGCACCGGTCGCCGCCGGCGTGGGACGGCTTCCGTCAGCACCGTGGCCCGCGAGCCACCACCTGTCAAGCACCGACAACCCTCGCGTTCGGCCAACCGAGACACACGACCGTCGAGAGACAATTTCGTCTCATGCCTCGAGAGACAATTTCGTCTCATGCACGCGAACTACTCGGCCAGCGGCGACGTACGCAGGGTGAAGATCGGCGCGATGAGCATCACCGCGGGGTCGACACGACCATCCCAGTGGTACGCCGCGATCTCGTCGCCGCTCCGGCGGCCTGACGACGCGCGCACGAACTCGAACTGCGACGTCTCGAGTTTGGCGACGGGCTCACCTGCGCCCGCGACGGTTTCGCCGCGTTCGGTGACGAGCGTCAGCGCAGGCTGTGCGCCCGCTTCGCGGGCGAAGCAACAGAAATCGAACGCGACCTCGACGGCGTCACTCGTACGCGCGTCTTCCTCGTTGCCGAGTGCGTGGCGGATGTCCGCTTCGTGCGTGACGGCGTCGAACACCGCTTGCCCGCCGACGGTGTCCGGCATTGCGAGCAGCGTGGCCTCGAAGCGCACGCCGTAGTCGTCCCATTCGGCCAGCACGTCGTCGACGGCACGTTCCCGGCGCGCGACGACCTGTGCCTCGGTCCACGGCTCGGTGGCGACACCGTCCATGCGACCCTCGGCGACGTCGACAGTCACGCCGACGAGATGGGCGAGGACGTCACGCACGCGCCACTCCGGAGTTGCCGGTGCTGTCGCCTCCAGCGCGTCGGCCGGCGCGTGCTTGATCATCGCGGTCGTTCGCTCACGCACGCCGCGGTACGCCGCGGCTTCTCGTTCAGGCATCGGACGCCCCCTTCCTTCGCAGGATCCTTGCAGACGACCAGACCGCGAGCACGAGCGCCCATGCCGAGCCCGCCAGGAGCACTGCCGTGATCGAGGTGACGTTCTCGATCGCACCGGCAATGAGCACGCCGATCGGCACCGTTCCCCCGAACCCCATGATCCACAACGCCATCACGCGACCGCGCGTGCTCTCCTCGAGATCGTCTTGGAGCACGGTCGAGAGCGACGTGATCACGACGAAGTAGACGTAGCCGAGCACTGCGCTCACCGGGTACGAGAGAGCCGGTGCGCGTATCAGCGCGAAGCCCGTGAGCGCGACCGCGAACGCGACGAAGCCGGGTCGCAGAAGCGTGATCTTGGAGCGCGATGCAAACACGGTCCCGACGGTGACCGCGCCGAGTGCGGCGCCGAGCCCGAAGCAGGCGTAGAGGACGCCGTAGGCCGTGCTCCTCGGATCGAGACCGAAGTTCTGCTCGGCGATGACCGGCATCAGCCCCACGAACGCCAGCGAGAAGAGGGAGAACGTGAACAAGGTGACCAGGATCTGGGTCAGCAGCGGATCCCGGCGCACGATCCGAACGCCGGAGAGCAGCCGCTGCAGGCCGCGCTCGGCCACGTGGGCGTCGACCCGGCGCGGATAGGTGGCCCATACGAGACCGACGATGGCGAAGCCGTACGTCAAGGCGTTGAGCGCGAACACCGGCGCCGCGTCGAACGTCGCGTACAGGACGCCACCGATCGCAGGACCGATGACGCGCGACAGGTTCATCTGCACCGACTGCAACGCCACTGCACCGGCGAGGTCCTCGCGCGGCACGAGCGTCGGCAGGATCGCGCTCAATCCGGGCGCACCGAGCGCGTTCGCGACACCGATCGCGAACACGAGCACCACGAGTGCGGCCTCGGGCGGCTCGTCGATCAGCACGAGCGCGGCAAGTCCGAGCGACAGCACCATCTGCGCGAGCTGCACGGCGACGAGCAACCGTCGCCGATCGACGACATCCGCCAGCAGCCCACCGGTCGTGGAGAGGAACAGCAGCGGGCCGAGCTGTGCGAAGAAGATGATGCCGACGAACGTGGGTGAGCCGGTCAGCTTCAGCGCGTACGCGCCGAGCACGACGTTCTGCATCCACGTACCGATGTTCGATGCAAACGTCCCCAGGTAGATGATGAGGAAGTTGCGATTGCGGAGCGCGGCTTGAGCAGTGCCCCGCTGGTACGGCACGTCGCCGTCGATCAGGGCATCCTCCACCTCCTCCAAGGGAGGCTCGTGCGCGCGCACCATCGCGGAACCCTACGCGGGTCGGTACGGGACAGTTCCGATCACGTGCTCGTCGCGCAGGCGCGCGAGCTCGTCGTCGGCGCACCCGAGCAGGTCGCGCAGCACCGATTCGGTGTGCTGTCCGAGCGTCGGTGCCGGTCCGGTCCAGAAAGTGCGCGGTCCGGCCGAGAGGCGCATGGGCCACGTCGGGTACTCCTGCGTACCGACGTACGTGTTCTCGATCGTCTGGAAGAAGCCGCGGGCGCGCAGTTGCGGATCGGCGAGGGCGGCGTACGCGGGGACGACGGTCGCGGCGGGAACACCCGCCGTCGCGAGCTCGGCGACTGCGTCGTCGGGATCGCGGGTCGCGCACCAAGCCGCGCGTTCGTCCTCGGGAAGCGGGTCGCGCTCGGTGTCGACCGCGATCCACGCGTCGTCGCCGGCACAGCGATGCAGCCCTTGCGGACCGTGGCGTCCGAGCAGCGTCCCGTCGATCGCATAGCGGATCACCTGATCGGCGGTGACAGCCGTGGCGACCTCGACGAGTGGCACCTCGACCAGCTGACCCTCTCCGGTGCGGTCGCGGTGCTCGATCGCCGCAACCAGCGCGACGGCGGCGTGCGTTCCCACGAGCGGATCGACGAAGCCGCCGGGGATGATCGGCGGTCCGTCCTCGTAGCCGGTGACCCACGCCATGCCGGTGAGCTGTTCCATGGTCTGCGCGAATCCGGGACGGTTGCGCCACGGGCCGGTGAGCCCGAACGCGGGCATGCGCAACATCACGATGTCGGCCCGCAGCGCTCGCACGGTCGTCTCGTCGAGGCCGAACTGCTCGAGCACGCGCGGCGTGAAGTTCTCGACGACGACGTCGCTCGCCGCCACCAGTTGCTTCGCGAGGGCGAGGCCGTCGGGATGACCGAGGTCGAGGGTGATGCCGCGCTTGCCGAGGTTGCAGGCATGGAACAGCGCCGACTTCTCGTAGAAGAGCGGGTCGTCGTGCGGTCGTACCGCCGCGCTGAAACGCATGCCGTCGGGCCGCTGCACGGCTTCGACCTTGATCACTTCCGCGCCGAGCACCCCCAGCCACGACGTGGCGAAGGGCCCGGCCCAGAACGCGGTGAAGTCGAGGACGCGCAGCCCGGCCAAGGGTCGGTCACCGAGCGGGCGCGGCTCGCTCGTCGTGTCCGGACGCGCGTCCCACTCGCCGGTTGCCGGACCCGGTGCGACCAGTTCGCGGTCGGGCACCCCGTGGAAGCGGAACGGCGCGCGCGGCCGGATCCAGTCCTCCCCCGGTTGGCGGACGAACACCTCTCGGGCGACGAGATGGTCGAACTGCGGGAGCTCGGCACCGTTGCCCACAATCGTCGCCGGTACGCGCGCGTCGACACAGGCGTCGACGATCTCGTTCGCGGTCCGGGCGCGCGTCCAACCCTGCAGGATGCGGTTCACTTCGGCGGCCCGCTTGCCCCGCCCGAGCATCGTCGTGAGCTCGTCGTCGCTCGCGAGATCATCGCGACCCATGACGTGGCAGAGCGACAACCACTGCGCAGTCGTGACCGTCGTGATGCCGACGTAGCGGTCGTCGCCGGTGGGCTCGTTCCCGGGGATCATGACCCAGCGCGCCGAGAGCTTGCGCCCGCCCGGGAACCGAGCCATCAACGTGGGCGTGGTGACGAGCGTCATCTGCATTGCTTCGAGCATCGACACGTCGACCGTTTCGGCAACGCGCGTACGCGAGGCGCGCCACCACGCCGAGACCGCGCCGAGCGTCGCGAAGGCGCCGGTCGCGTACTCGCCGAGGTGGCCGCCGACGGTCAGCGGCGGCCGATCCATGTGTCCGTGATTCGCGAGGCTGCCGCTGCGCGCCTGTAGCACCGTTTCGGGGAGGTCCAGACCGTCGTCGGGGCCGCCGTGGCCGAGCGCGCTGATCGAAACGGTCACGAGCGCGGTCGAGTTGTCGCAGTGACGCGTCGTGAGTGAGGACGACGTCGGCCTGCGACTGCCAGGGTTCGATGTCGGCCGCGTGCCGTTGCGACGTGCGCAGGTAGACGAACAGCGGATCGTCGACCGGGTTCGAGAACACCACGTCGGCACCGAGATCGGCGAGGAGCTTGGCGCAGTACGCGCCGGCGATGCCGCGGGTGCGATCCACGACCCGCAGATCGTCGTACATCATGTGCGTGGCGGCGTCGCGGTCGGGCCGGAACATCGGGACGACCACCGAGCGATCGGGCACCGTCGGGAACGCGAGCGGCCGGAACACGACGACGACCGGCATCTCGGCCCGCAGCGATTGAGGCTCCGCATCGACGACGCACGACACGATGCGGACATCGGGATCCTCGTCGATCGCGATCAGCGCGGTGACGAACGGCACCTGCTCCGCGAACGCGGGCAGGAACGCGCGCTCGACGACGGCCCAGCTGAACAGCGTGCCGCGTCCTGACACCGGTTGCCACGAGACCGCGTCGCCTCCGCAGGCCGGGCACCGGTCGGGCGGGTACCAGACGTAGCGGTTGCAGTCGTCGCAGTGCGTCACGGCAAGCTCGCCGCGTGCGGCGGCCTCGAAGTACGGCGCGGTCAACGGGTCGGCGATGTCGGGCAACGGGAAGTCGGCGCGACGGATGGCCATCTCAGCGATCCTTCGTCAGCACGAGTGTGCTCGCCATGTGACCGGTGTAGCCGCCGTACACCGCGACCTCGCACCCGGCGACTTGCGCGGCGGCGGTGCCCCGCACCTGCTTCACGCACTCGACGACGTGCGCGATGCCGAGCACGTAGGCGTGCGAAAGCAGGCCACCGTGGGTGTTGAACGGAAGCACTCCGCCGTCGTGGTGCAAGGTCGCGCCCTCGGTGAACCGTCCCGCCTCGCCCTTCGGGCAGAACCCCATGTCCTCGATCTGCATGAGGCCGACGACCGTGAAGGGGTCGTACACGGTGAGCACGTCGACGTCGGACGGCGTGATGCCGGCCATTGCGAACGCGCCGGGCGCCGAGAACACCTGCGGAGTGCTCGTGAAGGCGCGCTGCTGCGACCAATGCGTCCCCGCACCGGAGTATCCCTCCCCCACGCCGGCGACCCTCACCGGTGGACGCGCGAGATCGCGCGCCCGTTCCAGCGACGTGGTGACGAAGGCGGCGCCACCGTCGGAGATGAGACAGGAGTCGAAGAGCCGCAAGGGATCGGCGAGGATCGGGGATCCGAGGTAGTCGTCGAGATCCATCGGCCGTTCGTGCATCACCGCGTCGGCGTTGAGGTTCGCATGGCGGCGGCACGCGAGTGCGATGTTGGCGAACTGGTCGGGAGTCGTCCCGAACTCGATCATGTGTCTTCGCATGATCGTCGCGAAGTACACCGGCTGCGGGAAGAAGCCGAACGGCACCTCCAGGTTCTGCTTCAACGACTGCGACGCGTGCACCTCACCGGGCCCACCCGTCATCGAGTCGCGCTGTGTCGCCCACGCGACCGGGAACACGTTGACGACCGCCGACGCCTCGCCCTTCCGGATCGCGTCGGCGGCGAGGGCGGGTGCCGTCGCGGCCCAGGCCATTCCGCCACCCCACGGCGACGTCCACATGTCGTGCGACGTGCCGAAGTGCTCGTGGTACGCGGCGACGTCGAAATCAGCGAACGCGCCCGACCAGGTGATGCCGTCGACGACGTCGGGCGTGAGCCCGGCGTCTGCGATGGCGCGTTCGACGGCTTCGGCGCCGATCGCACGCGCCGTTCGACCCGACGCTTTGGTGTACGCCGTCTCGCCGATGCCCACGATCGCGACCTCGTCATGGAGATCGCGGAGCTCGGATGCGTGGCCCCAGTCCGTCACCGACCGAGAACGTACTCGTTGAACGTCCTCGGCTCGGCTGCCGGTCAGACCCTTTGCAACGATCCCGGCGGGCGCGGCACGGCATGCGGCTGCGAGCGCTGCAGCTCTTGTACCTGCCGTTGTGATTGCGGTTGCGGTTGCGGTTGCGGCGCTACGACCATCGGTGCTTCGTGCGCGACGTACAACACGTAGCGCGGTGTCGCGTCGGCCAGCCGAATGGTCGCGCCGTGCAACACCACCGCCGGCCGAGACGGGTTCACCGGCTCGACCACGGTGGTGCAGTAATCGAACTCTCCGCGCCGCAGGCGGTCGAACGTCTGCCGTACCACCGCGGTCGGTCGGGCGACGTCGGTGAGGGACTGACTCTTCAGGTCGGCCGCGGTAGCGCCGAACAGTTCGGCGAAGGCCGAGGTCGCGCCGTCCACCACGATGTCGAGGTCCACGACCGCGACCGCCTCGCTGTCGGCCACGTGGCGGGCGAGCCATTCACCGGCCCGGTCGAAGTCGCGGTCGACGAGCCAGTCACCGAGCGCGTCGACCATCTTCGCTCGCGCCGCCCACGCCGCGCGTCCGCGTTCGGCCTGCGCGATCGCGGCTCCGATGTGCCCGGCGACGAGCAGCACGAAGTCTCGATCTTCGATCGTGTGCGGACGCCCAGGCGTGTCGCGCGACACCAGGACGGCCCCGCGAACGCTGTCGTCTCCGACGATCGGCGCGCTGATCGCGCTGTAGAAACCGGCTGCCATGAGGCTCTCGTGGAATTCGGGCCGGATCCGTGTACGCACGTCGCGTTGTGGCACCTGCGGCACGAGCACGGTTTCTCCCGTGTCCGCGGCCTGACGGACGTACATCGGCTCGAGCGACGTTCCGAATCGGAGCATCGCGCCCATGGCGACCGCGCGTTCCGCGTCGGGATGGTCGAAAGCAGCCAGCCGCAACGAACCGTCCTCGTCGCGCAAGCTGATGGTCACCGCGTCGCCGATCGCGGTTGCGAGCACCTGTGCTGCCCGCTGACAGACCGCACTCGCG
This sequence comes from uncultured Actinomycetes bacterium, assembly GCA_963841215.1. Lineage (GTDB taxonomy): Bacteria > Actinomycetota > Acidimicrobiia > IMCC26256 > PALSA-610 > CAVUFH01. The sequence continues at coordinate 202,816 of CAWJBW010000002.1, forward strand.
TCGATCGTGGTGCAGCGCACCATCTCGCGCAGATCGGCGAGCGTCGCGGCAGGCACGTCGTCGACCGACCACGCCGACGCCGGCGCCGGGGCGGTCCGGAGGAGCCGGTATCCGCTCCATCGCGACCCGTCGTGCCTCGAAGCGCTCGAGCGCGGCCTCGGAGATCTCGTAACCGGCTCCGATCTTGACGGCGACGAGCTCGCCGCTGCGGACCCAGCGGTAGGCGGTCTGATAGTGCACGCCGAGGCGACGCGCGGCGGTCTTCAGATTCATCGTGCTCCCCAGCAGTTTTCATGTATTACGCAGCGGCCTGCCCGCTCGGATGACGCCTCCGGACGACGTGTCGGGCGATTCGCGGTACCGTGCCGCCGCCCACCGAAACTTTTCGTACGGAGGAGCGCAGTGAGCGCGTACGCCGAGGCCGCTGCGGGCGGCGTGGTCGACCTGCTGATCGGGGTCCCGGCGCCGGCCGCCGAGCAAGCGGAGAAATACCAGCGCTACCTCTCGTCGTTGCGCGACCGGGAGAGCAAAGAGGACTTCACGTTCCCCGCGCAGTACATGTTCAAGGACGTGCCGGACTTCCAGGATCTGGAAGATCCCGTCGAAGCGCTCATCGCCGAGATGGACGCGTACGGCATCCGCCGCGGGATGTTGAACGTCGCCACGAACCTGGACGCGCGTCGCGCGTTGCACGAGCACCCGGATCGTTTCATCCCGAGCTGGGACATCGATCCGAACCGAGGCATGGAGGCGATACGCGAGCTGGAGCAGGCCGTGGAGCAGTTGGGCGTGCGCTCCGCACAAGTCTTCCCCGCCGGGCTCACGCCGCAGGTGCCGATCAACGACAAGAAGCTCTACCCGCTGTACGCGAAGTGCATCGAGCTCGATCTGCCGGTCTTCGTGAACGCGGGTGTGCCCGGCCCGCGCGTGCCGATGGCGTGTCAGGACGTCGCGTTGATCGACGAGGTGTGCTGGTTCTTCCCCGAGCTCAAGTTCGTGACGCGTCACGGCTGCGAACCGTGGACCGAGCTCGCAGTGAAGTTGTTGTTGAAGTGGCCGAACCTCTACTACTCCACGAGCGCCTTCGCACCGAAGTACTACCCCGCAGACATCGTGCAGTTCGCGAACACCCGCGGCGCCGACAAGATCCTCTACGCCGGCTACTACCCGATGGGGCTCTCGCTCGAGCGCATCTTCAAGGAACTTCCGGACGTGCCCTTCCGCGACCACGTGTGGCCGAAGTTCCTGCGCGAGAACGCAGAGCGCCTGTTCGGCCTGGATGCAACGTGATCTCGACAACGTTCGCGCCGTCCGGGAATGACGCCTTCGACGAGGCGCGGGGAGCGGGCGTGGTCGAGACGATGATCGGCGCGCCGACCTCGCGCGAGGATCAGGCGAAGACGTACGACTTCATCCGCAAGCAGGCGATGGACGCCGAAACGCAGGAGATGGAATTCCCGGCGCAGTACATGTTCAAGGGCGTACCGCACTACGAACACGTCGACGACCCGCTCGCGTTGCTCGTGTCGGAGATGGACCGCTTCGGGATCGTCAAGGCGCCGACCGGCACCGGCGACGACGACCTCTCGGCGCGCGCTCGAGCCGACCATGCCGACCGCTTCTACGGATGCGCAATGGTCGATCCGAACCAAGGCATGGACGCGGTCCGCCGTCTCGACCGGGACGTGCGCGAGCGCGGCGCCAAGGCCGCGCAGTGCTGGGGCACCGGGCTCATCCCGCAGGTCCCGCTCGACGACAAGCGCATGTACCCGATCTACGCGAAGTGCGTGGAGCTCGACGTGCCGATCTTCGTGTACGCGGGCGTGCCCGGGCCGCGCATCCGCTTCGCGCCGCAGTACGTCGGCTTGCTCGACGAGATCTGTTGGTTCTTCCCGGACCTGAAGATCATCACGCGCCATGGTGGCGAACCGTGGACCGAGCTGATGGTGAAGCTCCTGCTGAAGTGGCCGAACCTCTACTACTCGACGAGCGCGTTCGCGCCGAAGCACTACAACGAAAAGATCATCGACTTCGCGAACACACGCGGCGCCGACAAGATCATCTACGCGGGATACTTCCCGATGGGGCTCTCCCTCGATCGCATCTTCTCCGAGCTCCCGGCGGTCCCGTTCCGTGACCACGTCTGGCCGAAATTCCTGCGCGAGAACGCCGCGCGGGTGCTGAAGCTCGGCGTCTGAACCCGAGAAGCCGAGGACTTGGCGTGCCCGGCCCACTCGCAGGCATCCGTGTCGTGGAGCTGCCCAACATCGGCCCGGTCCAGTTCGCCGGCATGCTGCTCGCCGACATGGGCGCCGAAGTGCTGCGCCTCGACCGCGCCTCCGATGTCGCAACCGGATCGAACGTCGCCGGTTTCGTGTCGCCGTACTCGGTGATCGACCGCGGCCGCCGCAGCGCCGGCATCGACCTCAAGCACCCCGACGCGGCCGAGGTGGTCTTGCGGCTGTGCGAACAGGCCGACGTGCTGCTCGAAGGGTTTCGACCCGGCGTCGCCGAGCGACTCGGAGTCGGCCCCGATGCGTGCCGCGCCCGCAACGATCGCCTCGTGTACGCGCGCATGACCGGGTGGGGCCAGGACGGTCCCCTCGCCGGCGACGTCGGCCACGACATCAACTACCTGTCGCTCGCCGGCGTGCTGTGGCACCTCGGACCCGAGGATCACGCACCGGTGCCGCCGATCAACCTGCTCGCCGACTTCGGCGGTGGCGGCGAGCTGGTCGTGATGGGCATCCTCGCCGCGCTCGTCGAGCGGGCGACGTCGGGACGGGGCCAGACGGTCGACGCCGCGATGGTGGACGGCAGCGCGCAGCTCATGAGCATCTTCGTCGGCATCGACGCCATGGGCGGCTGGAGCGACCGTGGCACCAACCTCCTCGACGGCGGAGCGCATTTCTACAACGTGTACGAGACCGCCGACGGGGAGTACGTGTCGATCGCGTCGTACGAACCGAAGTTCTACGCGAACCTGCTGCGCGTCCTCGGGCTCGAAGATCTCGATCCGTCGCAGCAGATGGACCGCACGCAGTGGCCTGGCCTGAAGGAGCGCTTCGCAGTCGTCTTCCGTGCGCGCACACGCGCGGAGTGGGTGGAGTTCTTCGCGGGGACCGAGGTGTGCTTCGCTCCGGTCCTGCGCATGGGCGAAGCGCGCGCACACCCGCACAACGTCGCACGCGGCACGTTCGTCGAAGTCGACGGAGCCCCACAACCCGCGCCCGCACCTCGCTTCGACCGCACCCCGAGTGGCGTGCAACGCGCCCCGGTCGCGGCCGGCACCGACACCGACACCGCCCTCGTCGACTGGGGGTTCGCCGCGCACGAGGTCGCGGCACTGAAGGAAGCCGGCACCCTCGCCTGACGGCCGAACCGGCACCGCAGGCGCAACTGGCGTGAGTGGCGGGGATTATTCCCCGCGGCTCACGCCAGTTCGGTGAGATGGGGCTCAGCCGAACTTGGTGAAGCGTTCCATCGCGGCGCGTGCCGCTTCGCGGCGGCGCTCGAAGGTGGCGCCGATCCAAAGCAGGATCGCGCCGGGTACCGCGAGGGCGATCCAGCGCGGGAGACGCGCGGCCGCCGGGCCCAGGGTGTCGATGCCGAGCACCAGCAGCACGATTGCTCCGAGCACGAGTGGCGCCTGGAGCCGTCGTTGCGCGCCGACGAGCACGAGTGCGAAGGCGGAAACGCCGACGAGGACCGCGCGCAGCACATCGTCCTGCTGAACGGCGAGCGTCAACGTGGGGCCGAACGCGAGCGCGATCGCGGGGCCCAGCGTGAGGAACGACCGGCCGGGCTTCCGGGTCGAGGCGAACTCGCCGACGATGGCAGCCGCGAGCGCCGCCGGAAGCGTGTAGGCCTCGATGACGCCGACGTCGGCGGCGGCGAGCCACGCCCACGTCGCGCCGAGCGCGGCGGCAGCCGCGGCGGTGCCGTATCGAATCCGCCGGACCGGTTCGATCGCCGCGAACGCGAACGCGGGCACTGCGATCGTGAACGCCCCCGCGAGCCAAGCCGGCGACGTCGCGGCGAAGAGCGCTCCGACGAAGAATCCGACCGCGGCGACCCACTCGAGGGAACGCCCGCGCGGTGTGCCGTTGCCGCGCACCGCTGCCGCCACCGCGATCACGACCGACACGGTCGCGGCTGCGAAACCCGCCGGTGCAGTACCGGCGTTCGCAGCGGCGACCGCGAGACCGGCAAGCCCGATCGCAGCGGCACCCGCGAGCGCGGCGTGCACCGTCCGCAACGGTTCGGAGCGACCGATCGCCGACGCAGTCGTTGCCGCAACGAGGAATACGGCGAGCGCGGTCAACGTCAGGCTCGGAGTCACGGCTGCCCACCCGATCGCGGCGATCGTGGGCAGCGCACCGAGCGCGACGGCGAACAGCGTTCGATCGCGGTCGGGCGCGCTCGCGACGGCGAACCCGACGATCGTGATGCTGCACGAAGTGGCAGTGAGCACGGACGCGACCGTGACCGACGCGCCGGCCGCGAGGGGCAGAAGGACGACGGCCGCCATTCCTGCGAACGCGGCGCCAACGAGCGCGGGTCCGCGGGCGACGATCCGACGGCGTCCACCGCCGGTGGTGCCGGCTGCGACTGCCGCGCCCGCGGCAAGGAGGAGGACGACGACCGAAGTCATGGTCACCTCGAGCGACGAGCGCGTCTCCGGACCTGCGAACACATCGCGCGCCGTCGCCGATGCGCTTCCGTTCCACGGGTCCTGGAACCAGCCGAGCGGAGCGAACATCGCGATCTGCAGGTAGCCGATGGCCACGAGGAGACCGGGGACGGACACCGCCGCGCCGGTCGCGGCGGCGCCACCACGCCAGGGTTCGGGCATCCTTCCGGCCATGACGATGGTGACCGCGCCGAGCACTGCGGCGGCGATCGCCATACCGCTCGCGTCGAAGATGGCAGCCAGCAGGACGAGGGCCGCGCCGACGACGCTCGCGGCGCCGAGCATCGCGGCGATCAAACGCGGGGACGACGCCTGACGCGCCATCACGACCCTGCATGCGGGTGCGGCGCCGAGCGCGAGCACCGCCAGCGCGGGAAGGATCCGCTCGCCCAGCGCGGCCGACGGCGAGGTGCCGGCGCCATCGAAGATCCCGACTGCGGCGGCAATCGTGGCCGCCACCCATACGAGCAGAGCTTCGACCCGCACCAGCCCGCAAAGCATCGCGTCGTGCACGCGAGACAAGAACCTCTCGTCGACGAGCACGAGCACGACCGCGACGAACGCCAGTCCGATCGCGACGCTCCATGCGGCACTGCACGCCGTCGCCACGATCAGCACCGCGGAGACGGGCAGCAACGTTGCGACGGCAAAGCGCGTTGTGCGCGGACCGGTTCGCGAGCCGAGCGCGCCTGCGAACCCGGCAACGCCTGCGGTTCCGATGGACCACCAGGCGACCGCGGACAGGCCTGCGCCCACACCCGCACGACGGAGCGCATAGCAGTCGATGATCGCCAGCGCGATCGCCAGACCCGAGAGCGCCTCACCCGTTGCCGGCAGCCGGTGCGCGGCTGCGACCGCGAGGAAGGTGGCGCCGATCGTGACGGCCGCGAGCAGCAGCGCGCGACCGCCGTCGTCGAGGCGCGTCCACGCCACCGCGGTGAACGTGAGGGCAGAGAGCGCGAGCAGTGCGGTGCCGAGCCACAACAGTGTGTTGCGCACTCGGTCAGGGCTCACTTCCCGACGGGTGCCGGACCATGCTGCTTCCGCGACCGGCGCTTCCACAGTTCCGGAGGGTGCGACCGCCGAACGCAACGTGGCGCGGCGCTGCTCGTAGTCGGACGCCGCAACCTGCCGCCGGGCCGAGATCGCGGCGAGCTCGCGATCAGTCGTTCGCACCCGTTCGAGCAGGACGCGAAGCTCGGCGGCCGCCGGGCCGCCGAGCTCGAAACCACATCGAGTGCAATACCGTTCGCCGCCGGCGCCCGTTCCGCACGCCGGGCAGCGGTCGTCGATCTCGTCGCCCATTTGCATCCTCTCGGATTCCTGCCGCTGCGCTGTTCGACTCGACTCGGCCGAGATGGTTGCAGAAGATCTCAGCGCCGCAGCATGAGACCTGTAGCAGCGGCGGCGGCGAAGCCGATCAGTCCGGTGATGAGGAGCACCGTCGTGGGAGACGTGGCGTCGAGCAGGGGCCCCGCCGCGACGACCGAGAGCGCAGCGGTGATGCCGACCGCACCGTAGACGTTCGCGAAGACGCGACCGAGATACTCGGGCGCGACTTCGCGCTGGAGCATCGTTTGCAGGTTGGCGTCGATGTACGCAGTCCCGACACCACGAACCATCTGGAACGTCACCGCGAGCGCGATTGCACCGGCGAGACCCGTCAGAGCCTCGCCGAGCCCGACCACGACGCATCCCCCGACGAAGCCGGCGATCGGAGCGACGGGGAACCGTCCGGACGCCAGGATCGCGAACCCGAGCACGAGGCCGGCCGCGACCGCGCCGTACAGCACACCGATGCCGACCTCACCCGCGCCCAGCTCACGCGCGAGGAACGGCAGCGCGACGTCGTCGCCACCGGTGAACCCGAGGATGAGGAAACCGGTGGCCAGGGCGCGCGCCATTCGGTTGCCGGCGAGGTAACGCAGACCGGCGCGTGCGTCCTCGATCCAGCCCGTCGATTCGGGCCCTCTCGCGGCACGCAGCACCGGCAGGCGTAGGAGCAGTGGTACTCCGAGCGCGAACGTGATCACGTCGACGGTGAGCGCGGCGCGGACCGACGAGACGGCGACGATGATGCCACCGAGGACGGGCCCGACGACGTCGGCCGCCTGGCGTGCACCACCGAACCATGCGTTGGCCGTGGGCAATCGGTCGTCCTCGACGATCAGCGCAATCGAACTGCGGCCCGCGATGTCGCCGATGGTGCCGGCGATCGACTTGAAGAACAGGAGCACGAGCAGCGGTGCCAGCGCGGGCAGCCAGAGCACGAGCGCAACGCCGAGCGCGCCCTGGACCACTTCGCACGCGACGAGCACACCGCGCCGCTCGATGCGATCCACGACTGCACCGGTGAGCGGCGCCAAGCACGAAGGCAGCATCGTCACGAACACGAGCAGTCCGACTGCGCTCCCGGTCCCTTCGCGGTCTTGGACCAGCACGATGAGCGCGACGTTGGCGAGCCCGTCGCCGACCCACGACAGTGTCCGCGCGAGCAGAAGTGCGGAGAAGGCCGGCGAGAAGTTCAGCGCGCGACCCCGGCCGCGTCGAGCAACGCTCGGGCGAAGCGTGCGGCGCCGGCGGAGTAGCCGTCGTCACCCGGCTCGTCCCAGTGCACACCGTCGATGTCGCGCACGACGATCACACCGTCATCGCAGCCGCGTGCTTCGGTCTCCTGCGCGTCGCACGGAAGCGTGGACGTATAGCCGTTCGGTGCGAGCGCGGTCGAGGTCGCCGCGTACGTCACGCCCTCGGTATCGGACGCGATCGCGTGGAAACGTTCGTTCATGAGCTCGGCGTCCTCACGCCACCGTGGTGCGTTCATCGCCGGTGGACCGGCGAGCACGACCGGAGTTCCTTGCGGAAGGGCGAGCTCCGCGACGCGGCGCGCGTCGCGCTCGTAGCGGGCGATGAGCTCGGGCCCTGCGAGACCGTTCACGCAACCGGTGTTGTCGTTGCCCGCGAACACCAGGACCACCGCCGAAGCGGGCCCGGCCGGCAAGCGCTCCTCGACGTCGGGCATCCAGTCGCAGAGTGCCGCGCCGGGCCGGGCAAAGATCTCGATCGCCCGGCCGGCAGCATTCGCGTCTTCCTCCAGGTACGAAGCCGCGCTGAAGGTGAGCGAGTCGCCGAAGACGAGGATCGGCGGTGGTGGCGGCGTCGGGACCGTGGTCGCCGAACCGCTCGTCGCCAAACGTCGTATGGGCCGGCACCGTTGTCGTCGTTCTCATTGCTGTTGTCGCGGGCGGCGCAGTGGTCGAGCCCGCACCGGATCGCGCGTTACTTCCACCGCACGCAGCCAGGCCGAGGGCGACCAGCACGAGCGTGACCCGGATCACTTGGGTACGCCTTGACCCGGGAGCGGCGTATCGACGGCGTGCCAGCACCAGCACGCCACGAGCGATCGGTAGGGGCGGAACGGCTCGCCGAGCCCCGCGAGCACCTTGGGTGTCGGCGGTGGGTCGATGCCGTACATCCGCCCGAAGCCCGCGCGCACCCCGAGGTCGCCGGTGGGCCACACGTCGAGCCGGCGCATCTGGAACATGAGGAACATGTGCGCGGTCCACTCGCCGATGCCGCGCACGAGCGTGAGCTCGCGCACGACCTCGTCGTCGGGCAGGCGCGCGACGCGATCGAGCTCGACGAGTCCTTCATCGACCTTCTGTGCGAGGTCGACGATCGATCGCGCCTTGGCGGTCGACAGCCCTGCGCGCCGAAGATCCTCCATCGGCGTCTGCAACACGCCGGTGACCGTTGGCGTGCGCGTCCGGGAAGAGGGCGACGAACCGGCCGTGTATCGCCGCGGCCGCCCGGCCCGCGAGCTGCTGGTAGCAGATCATGCGGGCCAACTCGGCGAAGTGCGGCTGCCGGCGACGGCCCCACCTCAGGTCGGGGACGCCGTGATCTCTGAGCGCCCGCTTCAGGACCTTGTCGCGTCGCGCCAGCGCATCGGCTCCCGCGATCACGGCGTTCGGGATGCGGGCCACGCCGGCGGAGACTACGCGCCGAGCGCGTCCAGGAGCTTCGCTTTCGCGGCGACGAACGCCGGATCCGTGATCAATCGAGTCTCACGTGTGCGTGGGAACGCGACCGCCTCGTCGACAACGATGCGACCCGGGCGAGGCGACATCACGATGACGCGGTCGGCGAGGACGAGCGCCTCCTCGACATCGTGGGTCACGAGCAGGACCGTCCGGCCGTCGTCGGTCCAGACCTCCTGCAACCACGCGTGCATCGAGCGGCGGGTGATCGCGTCGAGCGCACCCAGCGGCTCGTCGAGCAGCAGCACGGGTCGGGGCACGAGGAACGTGCGCAGCAGCGCCACTCGTTGGCGCATGCCGCCCGAGAGCGTCGCCGGCCACGCGCGTTCGAACCCGGAGAGGCCGAACCGCTCGAACCGTTGTGCGGCGTCCGCACGCGCTTGCTCTCGATCCACGCCCGCGACCTCGGCGCCGAGCGTTGCGTTCGCGAGCACCCGCCGCCACGGCATCAGGAGATCGTGCTGCGGTTGATACGCAACGAGCCCGGTCGTGCCGTTGGCCCGCCGGCCACCGATCGTCGCGGACCCCTGCGTCGGGATGACGAGGCCGGCGAGGATGCGCAGCAACGTCGATTTGCCACATCCGCTGGGCCCGACGATCGCCACGAACTCCCCCGCCGCGATCTCCAGGTCCAAGCGCGCGATCGCGTCGACCGTGGTCTCTCCGCCGGTAGGTGTGCGCGAGAGCGTCGATCGAGAGCGACGCACCGCCGATCACTTCGCGACGAACTCGTTCGTGTACGCCGTCTCGACGCCGACTGGCCCTTCGAGCGCCCCGGCCTCGACGAGGAACGTCTCGAAATCGCTCCAGGTCGTCTGCTCCTGCAGGCCGAACTGCTCACCGTTCGTTGTGAACTTGGGCGCGTAGTACGCGGCGGAGGCCCGGATGAGCTGCTCGTCCATCTGGGGCACGGCTTCCAACATCAGCTCGGCGGCGCGGTCGGGATCGTCGATCGCGAGCCGATAGCCGCGCGCGGTTGTGTCCATGAAGGTCCGCACGAGGCCGGGCCGATCCTCGATCATCTTCTCGCTGGTGATGAAGAGCGGCGTGTACCAGTTCGGGATGCAGTCGAAGTGGTCCTCGAACTCGATGAGGTCGATGCCGGCGTGCTCGACCTCGCGGGCGCGCAGTGCATCCCAGCCACTGAAGATCCACACGACGTCGAAGCGGTCCGCCTCGAGGCCGGCGAGGTAGTCGACGTTGCCGACTTCGACATGCTCGACGGTCGAGGGATCGATCCCGCCGCACGCGGCCAATCGGTCGATCAGCTCGGTCTCGAGCGGACCGTTGTAGCCGCCGTACAGCTTGCCGCCCAGGTCCGCCGGTTCCGTGATGCCGTCGCTCGACAACGACATCAACGCCGAATCGTTGACCGGGAGGATCGTGCCGATCGAGACGATCGGGATGCCCTGCTCGCGGGCCGGCAGCACCCCCTCGGCCATGCTGATCCCGAACTCGGCGCGCCCTTGCCCGACCGCTTGCTCGGCCCCCGCTTCGGTCGGCTCGATGATCTCGAGGTCGATGCCCGCTTCGCGGTACCAGCCCATCTGTTGCGCGACGTACACACCGAGATGGTGCGCGTTCGGCGTCCAATTGAGCACCAGCGTGGCGTTCGTCGCCTCCCCCTGAGCGTCGCCGTCGCCGGCCTGCGACGAGTCGTCGCCGCCACACGCGGCCGCGAGCGTAGATACGGACGCCGCGACCGCAACGAGAGCGATGACGGTACGGATCCGCGCCCTCATGCGGAAGCTTTCCTGACCGTGCCCGCCGGCGAACGGGTGGCGGCAGTCCACGGTGTCGCGAGACGAGCGAGCAGACCGACCGCGGCGAAGAGGAGCAGCGAGACGAGTGCGACGACCACCACCGCGGCGAGGACACGATCGAGGCGGAACGACCGTGATGCGTTGGTCATCACGAGACCGAGCCCCTCCGAGGCACCCATCCACTCGCCGATCACGGCACCGACGACCGCGTACGTTGCCGCGATCTTGCAACCCGCGAAGAACGACGGCAGCGCCGAGGGCACCTGCACGAGCCGGAGGCACTGCGTACGGCTCCCACCGAAGCTGCGGACGAGGTCGATGCGCTCGGGGTCGGCATTGACGAGACCGTCGACGCTGCTCACGACGATCGGGAAGAACCCGACGAGCGCGACGATCACGACCTTCGGCAGCAGTCCGAACCCGAGCCACACGATGAAGATCGGCGCCAGCACGAGGGCGGGGATCGTCTGGGAGACGACGAGGAGCGGGTACACCGCGCGCCGGGCGAACGGCCACATGGCGATGAGCACCGCGAACGCGACGCCCGCCATCGCGGCGACGACCAGCCCGATGACGGCCTCGGTGACCGTGACCCGCACATCCGTGCCGAGATCGGGCGCCATGTCGACGAGCGCGCGTCCAGACCTCGCTCGGCGGCGGCAGCACGTAATCGGCGACACCTCGGGCGCGCACGTACACCTCCCACGCCACGAGCACCAGCACGAAGAACGCCACCGGCGGCGCGACGGCACGCGCGCGAAGTGCGAGGTACCTCATGTTCGGAACTTGCCGGTGAGGTCGTCCATCGACGGGCCGGCGCCGTCGTCACGGTGCTGTGCGATCTTGCACACCGTGATGACGTGCTCGGCACCCGATTCCAGGCACGCGTCGTGCATGCGTCGCAGGAGCGGCCACACATCGTCGGGCGCGCCTTCGATCGTGGTGCCGAGCGCGTTGACCTCGTAGTTGAGCCCCGCGCCCTGGGCGATCGCGATGGCGGCCTCGACGTGTCCGTACCTGTCCGTCTCGGTGCCGAGCGGCTGCGGGATGACTTCGATGTCGACGATCACTGCACGACCTCTTCCTGGGGTTGGATCACGAGGAGCACACCGTGTTCGAGCGCGACCGTGGCGCTGGTGCCGAGCAGCACGTTGCTGACGCCGCGCGACGTGCCCGGTTCGAGCTCGTCGTGCGCGAGCGGGTACTCGAGACCGTCGGTCACGATGCCGCGCGCCGTGCCGCCGACCGGGAGCAAGCGTGACGAGGCTGCCCGGCTCCCCTTCGATGCGGCGGTCGCCGCGGCCACCGTGGACGACGGTCACGCGCGCGCCGAGGCGGGCCTCGATCTCGATACCGGCCCACGCGGGCGACGCGAGGAGCAGGAAGTTGGCGAGGAGGTGATCGAGGCGTCCACCCCCACCGCCGACCACCACGATGCGGGATGCCCCGGAGCGGGCCGCCGCGTCGACGGCCAGCTCGAGGTCGGTCGCATCCTTGGCGGTCGGGTGTCGTTCCACCTCGGTGCCCTCCGCGACGGCCGCGTCGACCGCAGCGCGATCGGCCGAGTCGAGGTCACCGACGATCCGGTCGACGCGCAGCCCGAGCGCCGGCGCGAGATGGAGGCCGGAATCCGCCGCGATGACGAAGTCGGCGGGGGGCAGCTCGTCGCGCACGCTCGCGGGAACCGGATCACCACCGGCCAGCACGAGGACGCAGCCGTACATGTCCCTCCCTCCGCCGGCATTACCCGGAGCAGGTTCGAGGGGTCGGTGGAAGGGCGGCGCCGCCAATGGTGCTGGCCACGATGCCGGCCACGCAGCGACGCGCGCAGGTCCACCCTCTCAGCCCGGTTCCTCCGAGCTCCCCATGGGTGTGGATTTCGTCTCGAGGCTAGTCGTGTCGACCCTGGGCTGGGTCCGCGAGCGTGTTGGCAGTGGTGCGCGCCGTGCGGTAGTCGGGCTTGCCGTTCGGCAGCCGCGGCACTGTGTCGACGAGGTACAGCGCGCGAGGGATCTTGTACGCCGCGAGCGAGCGCCGGCAGTGCGCCTGGAGCGCGTCGAGGGTCGGTGCCCGGCCGGGGCGGGGCTGGAGCAGCGCGGCGACCCGCTCGCCCCAGCGTTCGTCGGAGACACCCACGACGAGAACGTCGAAGACGTCGGGGTGCGACTTCAACGCGCCTTCGACCTCTTCCGGGAAGACCTTCTCGCCACCGGAGTTGATCGACACGGATCCGCGGCCGAGCAATGTGATGCGACCGTCGGCTTCCACCGTCGCGTAGTCGCCGGGGATCGACCACCGCTTCCCGTGCGCGTCGGTGACGAACACCTCCGCCGTCTTCACGGGGTCGTTGTAGTAGCCGAGCGGGATGTTCCCACCACGCGCGACACGCCCGACCTTGCCCGAGCCCGGCGCGATCGGTTCGAAGTCGTCGTCGAGCACCACGCTGTCGGCCGAGGCCTGCACCGATGTGATGCCTTCCTTGGGCGCGTCGCCCTTCTGCACGACCCGGATGCCGTTCATTCCGCTCTCGGTGGAGCCGATCGCATCGGTCATGACGACGTAGTCGGGCAGGAGTCGCTGCAACTGCTCCTTCACGGTCTGCGAGAAGATCGCGGCGGTGCTGCTGAACGAGACGACGCACGACAGGTCGACCTCGGTGTCGAGCGTCTCGAGCGTGTCGGCGAGTGGTCGTGCCATCGCGTCGCCGGTGACCGAGATCGAGTTCACACGCTCGGTTGCGACGGTGCGCCACACCTCTTCGGCATCGAAGCGATCGGTGATCACCGCGGTACCGCCTTCGAAGAGCGAGCGCAGTGTTCCCATCTGTCCCGCGCCGTGCATGAGCGGCGGGATCGGCATCATGATCAGTCCCGACGGCTGCGACGCGTCGATCTTCTCGCTTGCGGTCTCCGGTTCGGCGGCGCGCTCGAGCGTGAAGACGTCGATGCCGCCGGCCAGCGCGAAGTAGACGTCCTCGTGGCGCCACATCACGCCCTTCGGCATACCGGTGGTGCCGCCGGTGTACAGCAGGTAGATGTCGTCGTCGGATCGTTCGCCGAAGTCGCGCTCCGGCGAGCCCGCGGCGAGCGCCGCCTCGTACTCGATCGGGTCGAGCGCCTGATCGTCGGCGTCGGAGCCTTCCCATTCGATGCGGATGAACGTCTGGAGCCGGGGTTGCGAGTCACGGGCGGCGGCGATCAGTGGCCCGAACTCCCGCTGGTACACGATCGCGACCATGTCGGAGTTGTCGAAGAGGTAGCGCAGCTCGTCTTCGACGTAACGGAAGTTCACGTTCACCACGCTGCCGCGGATCTTGTAGACGGCGAACATTGCCTCGACCCACTCGACGCAGTTCGTCGCGAAGATCCCGACGTGCTGGCCCGGCTGCACGCCGGCGTCCTGCAACGCGTGGGCGAGCCGGTTGGCGCGTTCCTCGAGCTCTCGGTAGGTGACGCGCCGGCAGCGGTCGACCACGGCGACGCGGTCGGGCACCTTGTCGGCCGCGAGCTCGAACAGGTCGGCGAAGTTGAAGTGACGCTTCATGGAACCTATTTCTCAGGGCAGGAGAAGTTGTGCGGCTGCGGCGAGGTCTTCGTCGACGCGTTCGGGTGGGTCGACGGCGCAGACCCAGCCGTTCAGTGACGACAACCAGACCTGCATGAAGATCCGCGCGATGCGCAGCTCGCGCTCCGTCGGCGGGTGGCGCTCGGTTCCCTGCATCGCGGTGGTGATGATGTCGGTCATGATCTCGGTGACCCGGTGCACGATGTCGGCGTTCTCGACCGCGGCCGAACCGAACGCCCGCACCATCGCCGCGGTCACGTCCGGGTACTTGCGCAGCGAACGGTTCGAGCGGGCCAGCACCGCGAGCACGCGCTCGGCCGGAGTTGCTTCTGTCGGCACGTGGGTGTGCAGGTACGCACGCAGGTCGGCCTGCTGCTCGGCCATCGCTTCGAGCAGCAGTCGCTCCTTCGAGGAGAAGTACCGGTAGACGGTGCCGAGGGCGACGTCGGCCGCGGTGGCGACGTCGCGCATCTGCACCGCGTCGAATCCGCCGTCGGCCGCGAGGGCGAGGGTCGCGTCGAGGACGCGCCGTCGCCGTGCGGCCTGGCTGCGCGCGAGTGCGCCGGGGAGCTCCGCCGTGGTCATGGTCGCAAAAGTAGAACACGTTCCGATTTCCGTCGCAACGACCGCGAACGGCAGGCTCCGCCCATGGACCTGCTCGACACCGCCGACCGGCTGTTCACCGGTGCGCTCCCCATCGAGGAGCACCACCCGTTCACCACCAGCGGCGAGCTGGCTGAAGTCGGCCGCGGCGTCGCGTTCGTCGACGCCTTCGCCAACTCGGCGGTGTTCGCGACCGAAGACGGCCTGGTGGTGGTCGACACGAGCGGGGTCTTCCACGCCAAGCAGGTGCACGCAACGGTGCGGCGGTGGTCCGGGCAGCGACTCGACACCGCGATCTTCACCCACGGTCACATCGACCACGTGTTCGGTGTCGATCTGTACGAAGCCGAGGCGAGCGAGAACGGATGGGCGCCGCCCCGTGTGGTCGCGCACGAGCTCGTGCCCGAACGGTTCGATCGGTACGTACTCACCGCGGGTTACAACGCAGTCATCAACCAGCGGCAGTTCAAGGCGCCCGGTCTCCGCTGGCCCGTGGAGTACCGCTATCCCGACGAAACGTACCGCCGCACGCTCGAGCTCGACATCGGCGGTGAACGACTCGAGCTGCACCACGCGCGCGGCGAGACCGACGACGGCACGTGGGTGTGGGTGCCGGCGCGCCGAGTGCTGTGCACGGGCGACCTGTTCATCTGGGCGTCGCCGAACTGCGGCAACCCGCA
Organism: uncultured Actinomycetes bacterium; assembly: GCA_963841215.1. Taxonomy (GTDB): domain Bacteria; phylum Actinomycetota; class Acidimicrobiia; order IMCC26256; family PALSA-610; genus CAVUFH01. The sequence continues at coordinate 218,159 of CAWJBW010000002.1, forward strand.
GAAGGTGCAGCGCTACGCGCGCGAGTGGGCGGTCGCGTTCCGCACGATGGCCGATCTCGACGCCGAGGTGCTGCTGCCCGGTCACGGGCTGCCGATCGTCGGCGCGTACGCGCGTGCGACTCGCGCTCACCGAAGGGGCGGAGCTGCTCGAGACGATCCTCGAACAGACGCTGGCCCTGATGAACGAGGGCGCGCGGCTCGACGACATCGTGCACGCGGTTCGACCACCGGAGCACCTGCTCGCGCGTCCGTACCTCCGGCCGATCTACGACGAGCCCGAGTTCGTCGTGCGCAACATCTGGCGCTTCTACGGCGGCTGGTACGACGGCGATCCGTCGCACCTCAAGCCGGCGCCGGCGCGCGCGATCGCAGCCGAGCTCGCCGAGCTCGCCGGCGGCCCCGCGAAGCTCGCGGACCGCGCGCTCGAGCTCGCGAGTGCCGGCGACCTCCGCCTCGCCGGTCATCTGGCCGAGCTCGCAGCCCAGGCCGCACCGGATGATGCAGGAGTGCACGCGGCGCGCGCCGAAGTGTTCGGACGGCGCGCCCGTGAGGAGGCGTCGACGATGTCGAAGGGCATCTTCTCGTGGGCCGAGCACGAGTCGCAGGAGAAGAGCCGATGAAGATCGAGGGTTCCAAGATCCTCGTCACCGGTGCGTCGTCCGGCATCGGCGCCGCGCTCGCGCCGCTGCTCGCCGAGCGGGGCGCCACCGTCGGCATCGTCGCCCGGCGCGAGGAGCGGCTGCGCGACGTGCTGACGCAGTGTCGCGCGCACGCGCCCGACTCCCAGATGTGGACTGCCGACCTCGGCGATCTCCAACACGCCGAGCAGGTCGCGTTGGAGGCGTGGGATGCCTTCGGCGGCTTGGACTGCCTCGTGAACAACGCCGCGATCCCCAAGCGCACGCACGTTTCCGACTTGACCCCGGGCGATGTCGAGTACGTCATGGACGTCGACTTCCACTCCCCCGCCCGCATGAGCCTCGCGTTGTTGCCGAAGATGCTCGAACGCAAGTCGGGAACGCTCGTCTTCGTGTCGAGCATGGGTGGCCGCATCCCGATCGCGAACGAGGCTGCGTACAACGCCGCGAAGTACGCGATGTGCGGATGGGCCGAAGCGATGTACCTCGACCTCGGCGGGAGCGGGGTCGACGTCAAGCTCGTGCTCCCGGGCCCGATCGCGACCGAGATCTGGGACCAGCCCGGCAACGAGCCGGCGCTGATCGACGTCGACAAGGTCCCGCCGGCGGAGTGCGCGGCCGGGATCGCCGACGCGCTCGAGGACGACGGCTTCGAGTACTACGTGCCACCCGAGTTCCCCGGCGGCATCGATGCCAAGCAGCTCGCGGTCGGCAAGCACGCCGCCTGCGACGACTTCCTCCGCGGCATGGCGGACTTCTCCCGATCCCTGCGCGAACAGGCCCACGCGAAGAGGCCGGGTAGCGGCGTGACTCGCGATGAGTTCTCGACCGCGAGGCGGTCGAGAACGTGACGCACAGATCCCACGGCAAAGGAGCACTTGCATGCCGAGCATCACGCCCAACCTCTGGTTCGACAAGGAGGGCAAGGAAGCTGCCGAGTTCTACTGCTCGATCTTCCCGAACTCCAAGATCAACAACGTCACGTACTACAACGAGGCCGGCCCGGGTGAGCCCGGGACCGTGCTGACGGTCGACTTCGAGCTCGACGGCCAGCAATACACCGCGATCAACGGCGGCCCGGAGTTCACCTTCGACGAGGCGATCTCTCTGCTCATCAACTGCGCCGACCAGAAAGAGGTCGACTACTACTGGTCGAAGCTGCTCGAGGGCGGCGAAGAGAGCCAGTGCGGATGGCTGAAGGACAAGTACGGGCTGTCGTGGCAGGTGGTGCCGGTCGGGCATGGAGAAGATGCTGAACGATCCCGACCCCGCACACGCCGAACGCGCCATGAAGGCGATGCTCGGAATGAAGAAGCTCGACCTCGCCGCGCTGGAAGCCGCCGCCAACGGTTGATCGGATGGCGACTGCGCGGTCTCGTGTCTTAACCGAGGAACCGAACTCCGGCGGCGACGAACCGGGCTCGCGCAGGGCGGAGTCGGATCGTCGCTGTCGTCGTCCAGCGGGATTCGAGCGTGACCCGCGCCGCTCGGCTATGGCTGACAGTCCGCAGACACGGTCAGCAGCCGCGTGTGCGTCGATGACCCCCAGAGCCGGTCGACTCGACCGGACTCACGGCTGGCATGGCCAGGTCATCACCGAGGCCGCTGCCCGAGCAGGTTCCGGTCCGCAGCCGAGCGGAGCTGCTCGACGAGCACGCGAGATCACCGATCGCCGGCGACTGGTCGATCTCGCTGTACCGCGCAACGACGCTGCTCGAGCACTGCGAGACGTCGGAGCGACCAGACCGACAGAGCGGGGAAGCGCTCGTCGGCCTGGACGACCACGCCGTATCGATCCCCGTGCTGCTCGTGGCCCACGCCCCGCGGGAGCGTGAACCTGTACACGTCACCGTCGGAGCACGCAGTGCCTGCGTGAGACCTGCGACGGCGAACAACCCTCGTTTCGATGGTCTGGCCCGCCCGAGGTCCTGCGCGCCCTCCTCCTCGAGGGCGACGAAGGACTCGCCCGAGGCCGGGCCGTGCTCGCGCGAGTTGAACTCATGCCGCTGAACGACCGCGTCTCAGCGCCGCGGGCGCACTGTTAGCCGGCGTATCTGCGGTCACTCGATGCCATTCATCTCGCCACCGCGCAGCAGCTCGGCGCAGACCTGGTCACATCGTGACCTACGACGACAAGATGCTCGAGGCCGCCGATCATCTGCGGGCTACGGACCGCAACTCCCGTCTGATCGACATCGTGGTGCAAGGATCGCGATGATCTCGGTCGTGTCCGATACCGAAGTACGACCCGTCGCGGTGTGCCATGGGTGAGCCGTACTGGCGGAGCGCCGCCGAGGACGAGGCGATGCAGGAGGAGCACGGCTTCATCTGGCGCGCGTTGCTCGACACGATCGACATCGACCTTGCCGGGCCGCCGGGTGCTCGACGTCGGGTGCAACCGGGGCGGGTTCCTGCGACTGCTCGTCGACGAGGCGGGGATCGCAGAGGGGTACGGCTACGACCCGGCGTCGGGGGCGATCGAGGACGCCCGCCGCCTTGCCGGCGAACGTCCGCTCACCTTCGAGACAGCTGTCACGGTGCCCGCGGGATGGGCCGAGTTCGACGCCCTCTTCAGCCACGAGGTGCTGTACCTGTTGCACGACCTGGCGTCCCACGCCGCGGCAACGTTCGCCGCGCTCGCGCCGGGGGCGCCGTACTTCGCGGTGATGGGCGTGCATGCGGGGAGTCCCATGATGTCGGCGTGGCACGGCTCCGTCGCGAGCGACCTCGCGCTGCCCAGGCTCTACGACCTCGACGAGGTGGTCGAGGTCTTCGACGGTGCCGGCTTCGACGGTGTCCGTCGCCCGGCTTCAGCTGCAATTCGTTCCCGTCTCGGGAGGACGCGGCGGACACGAGCATCGAAGCGGCCTGATGGACTGGCTCGACTACTACGCGCGCGACAAGGTCCTGCTCCGGTTCACCCGGCCGTCAAGGCGGTGACCGTCTAAGCCGGTTCGAGCTCCACCGGGATGCCGTTGAGGGCGGCGTTGCCGGAGAGCGGATCGATGCGATCGCCGGACGCGAGCACGTTGACGTTCGTGCCCGCGTTCGCCGCCGCGACCGACATGCGGGTGCCGGGGTGATCGTGGCCCCAGCCGTGCGGGAGGCTGACGACACCAGGACGGATCGCGTCGGTGATCTCGACCGGGACGACGACGCTGCCGGTGGACGAGCGCACGCGGGCCGACGCGCCGTCGTGCACACCCATTCGGGACGCGTCGTCGGGATGAACGTGCAGGGTGCAGCGCGCCTTGCCCTTCACGAGCACCGGCAGGTTGTGCATCCACGAATTGTTGGACCGCAGGTCGCGCCGGCCCACCAGTACGAGGTCCGGTGGCGGCGCATCGAGCACGGCACGGATCCGGTCGACATCGGCGAGGATCATCGCCGGCGCGAGCTCGATCTTGCCGGTCGGTGTGCGCAGGACCTCGGGGACGCGAGGCTGGAGCGGCCCGAAGTCGATGCCGTGCGGTTGTTCCTCGAGCCGGGCCAGCGTGAGGCCGTCGGGATCGGCGCCGAACCCGTCGCCGTACGGGCCGGTCCGCAGCATGAAGTCGAGGATGCGTTCCGGACCGCGTCGTGACGCGAGCTCCTTCAGCAACTCGTCGGCGTCGCGACCTTCGACGTTCGACCCGCTGCGGGTCACGGCCTTCTGCACCAGGCCGGTGATCACGAAGTCGTCGAGCGCATCGAGATCCGAGTCCGGGCCCTGACCGCTCAGGATCGCGGCGAGACGCAGGAGGATCTGCCACTCCGCCATCGCGCCGGGGTCGAGCTCGACGAGCGGCGGTGAGTAGTTGGCGACGTTGCGGATCGCGAGGTTGTAGAGCGCGACGTCGTAGTGGCCGCGCGCGAGCTCGGGCTCCGCCGGGAGGAACACGTCCGCGTGGCGCGTCGTCTCGTTCAAGTAGATGTCGATGCTCACCATGAACTCGAGCTGGTCGAGCGCGCGATCGAGCCGTTCGGAATCGGGCGTGGAGAGCACCGGGTTGCCGGCAAACGTCACGAGCGCGCGGACCTGACCGTCGCCCGGCGTCTCGATCTCCTCCGCCAGGCACACGACCGGGAGCTCGCCGAACATCTCCGGAAGTCCCCGTACGCGTGACTCGCGCCGTCCGAAGCGCACGCCGCGGCCCTTGCCCGGGGTTCCGCCGGTGTTGCCGCTTCCCGTCGCCGGCTTCGCGAACATCGCGCCGCCGGGCCGGTCCAGGTTGCCGGTGATGACGTTCAGCACGTCGACCAGCCAGGAGCTGAGCGTCCCGAACTCCTGCGTGCACGTCCCGATGCGCGCGTACACCGCGGCCGCCGGCGCCGTTGCGAGCTCGCGCGCGATACGCCGGATCGTGCCCGCGTCGATGCCGGTGGCATCGGCGACGGCTTCGGGTGTGAACGGCGCGGCCGCGTCGCGGACGGCGTCGACGCCGTCGGTGTGGGGCGCGAGCGAGCCGAGATCGACGAGGTTCTCCGCGAAGCACACGTTGACCAGCGCGAAGAGGAACAGTGCGTCGGTCGCGGGCCGGATGGCGACGTGCTCGTCGGCCTCCTCCGCGGTCTTGCTCCGCCGGGGGTCCACGACCACCAACCTGCCGCCGCGCTCGCGCAACCCGCGGAGGCGCGCGGGAAGGTCGGGCGCGGTCCACAGGCTGCCGTTCGACGCGAACGGATTCGCACCGAGCATCAAGAGGTAGTCGGTGCGATCGACGTCGGGAACCGGTACCGACAGCGCGGTGCCGAACATGAGCCCGGCCGACACCTGTTTCGGCATCTGGTCGACGGTGCTGGCGCTGTACATGTTCGACGTGTTCAACGCCTGGAGGAACACGCGGTTGTACAGGGCGGGGCCGAGGTTGTGCGCGTTCGGGTTCCCGAGATAGACCGCGATCGCGTCGTTGCCGTGCGCCTCGCGTATCGCGCCGAGGCGGTGGTCGATTTCCGCAAATGCTTCGGTCCACGTGACCTCGTGCCACTCGTCACCGCGCCGGATCATCGGCGTGCGCACGCGGTCCGGGTCGGTTTCGAGGTGCTTGATCGCGGTGCCCTTCGGGCACAGGTAGCCGTGACTGAACACGTCGTCCCGGTCGCCGCGCACGAGCGAGATGGCGTCGTCCTCCAGGTGCAACTCGAGGCCGCACGTCGCTTCGCAGAGATGACACGTCCGGTACGCGATCGTCGTCATGGGCGAAGCCTACGACGGACCCGCAATAACGTGTGAAGGAATGGCAACCAACGACGCTCGCCTCTACTTCCGCCAACTGCTCGCGGGGCGCGACTTCGCGCGCGGCGATCCCGTCGCCCGGCAGATGGTCAACTTCGTGTACCTGCTCGGTGACCGCGAGACCGGCGAAGCAGTGGCGATCGATCCCGCATACGGGATCGACGAGCTCGTCGCGGTCCTCGACGCCGACGGGATGCGACTTTCCGCGGTGCTCGCGACGCACTACCACCAGGACCACGTCGGCGGTCAGATGATGGGCTACGAGATCGAGGGCATCGCCGCGCTCCTGGCGCGCGACGACGTCGCGGCCAAGGTGCACGTGCAACGGCCGGAGGCGTTCGGCGTGAAGCGTGTCACCGGATGCTCGGACTCCGATCTCGCGCTGCACGACTCGGGTGATGTGCTCGAGGTCGGCGGGCTGCGCATCACGCTCGTACACACTCCGGGCCACACGCCCGGCTCCCAGTGCTTCTTCGTGGACGGGATGCTCGTGTCGGGCGACACGCTGTTCCTCGACGGCTGCGGTCGCACCGATCTGCCCGGCGGCGATCCGGAAGCGCTCTACGAGAGCCTCACGCAGAAGCTCGCAACCGTGCCCGACGACACGGTGCTCTACCCCGGGCACCTCTACTCGCCCGAACCGTCACTCCCCCTCGGTGAGGTACGCGCCCGCAACTACGTGTTCCGGCCTCGCACCCGCGACCAGTGGATGATGATGTTCGGCCACGACGGGTTCTGACGTGAGCGGGTTCGAAGTCGTTGATCCCCGCTACCGCACGATCTACGAGCGGTCGGTTGAAGTGCTCGGCGATGATGCACGGGTGGCGTCGGTCGAGGTCGGCGGGTCGATCGCGAGCGGCACCGCCGACCAGTGGAGCGATCTCGATCTCGAAGTGATCGCACACGCCGACGATCACGCGGCGCTCGTCGCGGACTGGCCGGTGTGGCTCGATGCGATCACCGCAACGGTGTTCGCCCGGACTCCGATCGCGCCGTTCATCGTGAATGCCGTGACCGACGAGGGACTCACCCTCGACATCGCGATCTTTGCCGGTGAGAAGCCCAACTGGAACCCTCCCGGGAAAACGCCGGCCGAACCCCGCTACACCGTCGGAATGCTGTCGCAGCAGTCGTTCACCGACGTCGGCGCCGCACTGGACTACGCCGTCGCCGAACAGCTGCGAGGCATGGCGGGCCCGTTCATCAGCCTGGTGGAACGGGACGAGCACATGCGGCATCTCGCCGGTGTCCCGCACCTGCTCGGTCTGCTCACCACCGTGTTCCTCGCCGAGACGGGCGCGCTCCCGCCCGCCAAGCACTGGAACCGCACCTACACCGAAGAGCAGCGCGACGCGGTCGCGGCGCTGCCGCCCGCCGCCGCGACGCGTGACGCGATCGTCGCGTTCGGGCTGGGAGTGGCGGAGCTGGTCATCACCCGCGCGCGCCCGCTCTATCCCCGGTACGAGCTCACCTGGCCGGCCGAGCTCGCCCGAGTGGTCGCCGACCGCGTCGACGAGACGCTCGCCATCGACACGCGTCAGTGGCTTCATTGAGGAGCGAGGAGAGAACCGTGGGAACCATTCGGGTACGCGTCGCGACGCTCGCGGCTCTGACGATCGTGACGCTGCTCTGCGGCGCGTGCGCCGGCGGGTTCGGGGTTCCGCGGGATCCCGACGGCGTCGCGATCGTTGCGCTCCCACACGACGTGGACCGAAACCTTCGTCGATCCCTCACGACCGACCGTTCCGTCTTCGGGACCGGTCTCGAGCTCGCGCACACTTGTTTCCCAGATCTACCGCCCGGCCGGACGCGGTCCGTTCCCGTTGATCGTCTTCGCACACGGTCTCTCCGGCCACCCGGACAAGTTCACGAAGCTCTTCGCGGCGTGGGCCGACGCCGGGTACGCCATCGCGGCGCCTGCCTTCCCGCTCACCAACAATCGCGTCCCGAATCCGCCGTCGAACCTCGGCGACGTCGCACAACAACCGGCCGATCTCTCGTTCGTCCTCGACCAAGTGCTCGCGCTCGACGCCGACCGGAACAGCAGGCTGTTCGGCGCGATCGACGAAGACACGATCGGTGCCGGCGGCCTCTCGCTCGGCGGCCTGACCGTGTACAACCTCGCCTACGGCGCGTGCTGCCGCGACGAGCGGATCGATTCGGTCGCGGTGCTCGACGGCTTCCAACCCGGTGTCGCCGTCGACGGGCACGTGCCCCTGTTGATCGCGCACTCGGACACCGATCCGGTCATTCCTTACGCGAACGCACGGGCCACGTACGCCGCCGCGCCGCCGCCGGTGTGGCTCCACACGTTGTACGGCGCGTCGCATGCGTCCCAGTGGGAGGACCCGGTGACGCCGTACGACGAGATCGCGGAACAGGTGACCGTCGACTTCTGGGACGCCACGCTCGAAGGCCGGCGGCTCGCCTACCGGCGATTGGAACGCGACGCGACGGTGCCTGGACTCTCGGCGATCGTGGCGAAGTGCGCCTCCACGACGGGGTTCGTGTGCGGCCCCTGAGCGTGCTCCATGACGCGCTGGCCGAGCTGTCGTTCTGCTACGTGACGACGACCGGGCGCAAGAGTGGTCGTCCGCATCGCATCGAGATCTGGTTCGCGGCCGCGCCCGAACGCGACACGATCTATCTGCTGTCGGGCGGGCGCGAGCGCAGCGATTGGGTGCGCAATCTCGTCGCCAGCCCGAGCTGCACGGTCGAGATCGGCGCGGACACGTTTGCCGGCTACGGCCGAGTCATCGAACACACCGATGAGGATGCGATCGCGCGCCGTCTCGTCTACGAGAAGTACCGGCGGGCCGACGACCTCGAGACATGGCGCGACGAAGCGCTACCGGTCGCGATCGACCTGCGCTGATTCCGCTCTCGCGTGCGTCGACCGACGCGTCGAACAACACCGGGAGCGAGCGCGGGCCACGGAACGCGTAGCCCTCGATCACGACATTGTCGAGGTCAGCGTCGGGGTCGAGGCGCAGGTTCGGCAAACGGTCGAGGATCGTGTCGAGCCCGACGCGCAGCTCGAGGCGCGCGAGGTGCATGCCGAGGCACTGGTGTTGTCCGGTGCCGAACGCGAGGTGGTGTTGCGGGGGCCGTCCGAGCTCGCCACTCGCTCGCGTCATCCCACCGTTCCTCGTCGCGGTTGGCCGAACCCGACGAGCACGCCGACCGGCGACCGGCCGGGATCGGGCACCCCGCGACTTCCGTGTCCCGGCTCGGCGACGCGACTCGTCATCGTCACCGAGGTCTCCCACCGCAGCGTCTCCTCGATGACCTCGGGGAGCAGTGAACGGTCGGCGACGACGCGAGCCAGGTCGTCGGGGTGGGTCAGCAGCGCGTAAGAGGCAGTTGCCCATCACGCGGAACGTGGTCTCCGCGCCGGCCGGCAACAGCAAGCGCAGGAAGCCGTAGAGCTTGCTGTCGGACAGCTGCTCGCCGTCGACTCGGCGTGCACGAGGTCGGAGAGGAAGTCGCCGGTGGGTTCGGCGCGGCGAGCTTCCACCAACGGCCGCAGGTACTCGACCATCGCGTCGGAAGCCGCGTGCCCGGCGGGAGGATTCGATCGGACCGGTGTTGATCTCCTCGGCCCACGCGTGGAACTGCGCCGCATCTTCGAGCGGCACGCCCACAATGCCGCAGATCACCTGCACCGGATACTTCGACGTGACGCTCGCGACGAGATCGGCACGGCCGAGCGGCGCGATCTCGTCCAGCAAGGCACTGATCATCGGGCGGACGAGCGTCTCGTCCCACCGTTCGAGCTGCGACGCGCGGAACGCCTTGGCGACGAGGTTGCGGTACTGCCGGTGCTCGGCGCCGTCCATCGCGAGGATGAGGTCGCCCATGAACTGCCCGATGTGCTCGGCGTTGATCGACGGAGGAGTACGAATCGCCGTCGCGCAGCACCGCTTCCGCGTCGCGGTAGCGCGTGATCTGGTACAGTGGTGCGCCGCGTCGAGGTTCGCTCCCTCGTTCGCGATCACCGGGCATTCCGAACGCCGCGCCTCGGCCCACTCGTCGTACGGCTGCGCCTGGAAGAAGTCGACCGGCATGTTCATGGCTCCTTCGCGGTGAACAGCGGGCTTCGCCTCGAGCAGTTCCACCGTAGCCACGACCTGACACGCGTGTCAGGCTTCGCGCGACATCGGGCTACGCTCCGCTCGATGGTCGAGCACCGCGGCGCGAGCCCGTTCACCGACACCGAGGACCAGGCCGCGCTGCGCCAGCTCGCGCGCGATGTCGCCGAGCGCGAGCTCGCGCCGATGGCACGCCACGGTGACGAGACCGAGGAATTCCCGCAGTGGGCGTGGGACGGTATGCGCAAGGCCGAGCTGTTCGGGATCACGATCGGCGAGAAGTGGGGCGGCGCCGGCCTGGGTGACGTCGAAGCCGCGATCGTGCTCGAGGAGCTCGCGCGCGCCGACGTCTCGAGCGCGATCCTCGCCCAGCTGATCTTCAACGGGCCGCCCCGCGCCATCGAGCACCTCGGCACCGACGTGCTGCGCGACCGGTGGCTGCCGATCGCGGCGAGCGGCGAAGGTCTGTTCTGCATCGGGATCAGCGAGACCGAGGCGGGCAGCTCGGTCGGCCACATGCGCGCCCGCCTCACCCCCGACGGTGACGGCTTCCGTCTCAACGCGTACAAGAACTACGTGACCGGCGGCCACAAGGCGGTCGCGTGTCTCGTGTGGTGCCGCTTCCCGGAGAGCGAGGGGGTGAAGGGCATCGGCGCGGTGGTCGTCGACCTCGAGTCGCCCGGCGTCGAGGTGACCGGCACGCACGTGAAGATGGGGCTGCGGGCGACGAGCGAAGCCGAGCTCGCGTTCGACGACGTCCGCATCGAGCCCGAAGACGTCCTCGTGTGGGGCGATCCGGCCGACAGCAGTTCGTTCAAGACGCTCATCGCGCACATCAACCACGAGCGTTGTGGCAACGCCGCGATGTGTGTGGGCGCGGCGCAGGGAGCGCTCGAGTACGCGGTGGAGTACATGAACGAGCGCAAGGTCGGCAGCTCCACGCTGGCCGGGTTCCAAGGGCTGCAGTGGAAGGTCGCCGACATGGCGACGCAACTCGAGGGCGCGCGGCTCCTGCTGCAGCGCGCGGTGCACATGGCGGGCGAGGGCGGAACCCCACCGGCGCTCGAAACCGCGATGGCGAAGACCGCCGCCAACCTCGCGGCCAAGTTCGTGTGCGACGAAGCGATCCAGTTGCTGGGCGGCTACGGCTTCAGCCGCGAGTACCCCGTCGAGCGCGTCTACCGCGACATCCGCGGGCTGTGCATCGGCGCAGGCACGGTCGAGATCCAACGCAACTTCGTGGGCACGAGTGTGCTCCGGGGTGCGACCCCCGCCAGCGACGGCTGGAAGCACCGCGCCTGAACCGTGCTGACACCGACGTTCGAGCCGGTCCGCGCGTCGCATTACCGGCGGCCGGGTGGCGAGTGGGACCGACCCACCCTCGACGAGGTGCTCACGAACGCGGCGCCCGGCGCGCTGCGCGCCGCCGTTGCCGGTGTCGCAGGCGGACTACGCGCCGCGGGCGTCGAGCCGGGGGAAGTGGTCGCGTGGCAGTCGCCCAACCGGCCCGAGATCGTGCTCGCGTACCGCGCGTGCTGGCGCCTCGGCGCGATCGCGGCGCCGCTGCATCATCAGGCCGGCGCCGACGAGGTAAGACGCGCGATCGACGCGGTCCGGCCGCAGGTGGTGCTCGACCTCGACGCGCTGCCGATCGGCGATCCCGTCGACGAAACCTGGACGGAACCCGAACAGCTGGCGGCGGTGCTGTGGACCTCGGGTTCGAGCGGCGCGCCCAAGGGTGTGCTGCACACGCAGGCCACGCTCGCGTACAAGGCGACGGTGATGGGGGCGGCACACGGCCTGGGCGCGGACGACTGCATCCTGATGCCCGCACCGACCGCGCACATCAGTGGCTTGCTGAACGGCATCACGCTGCCGGGCGCAGTGCCGTTCCGCGCCATCCTGATGCCGCGCTGGGATCCTGACCGCGCGCTCGACATCATCGAGTCGCAGGGCGTCACGTTCATGGTCGGTCCGCCGACGTTCTTCCGCGGTCTCATGGACGCGCCGGGCTTCACGCCCACGCGGGTCACCTCGCTGCGCTTGATCTCGAGCGGCGGCGCCGGCGTGAGCGCAGCGTTCGTGGAAGAAGCCGAGGCGCGGCTCGGCGCGCGGGTCAAGCGCACGTACGGGTCGACCGAAGCACCGACAGTCGTGACCGAAGGCGTTCCCATCGCCGCGGCCGAGCTCGAGCTCGCGCCGTCGACGGCGAGCTGTTGGTACGGGGGCCGGAGGTGTGCGTCGGCTATCTCGATCCGCGCGACAACGATGACGTGTTCACCGACGACGGGTGGTTCCGCACCGGCGACCTCGCGACGTTCGACCACGGGCAGATCGAGATCGTCGGCCGAACCAAGGATGTGGTGATCCGCGGTGGAGAGAACATCAGCACGGCGGAGGTCGAGGACGTGCTGGAAGCCCACCCGGTGGTCAGGCACGCGGTCGCCGTCGGCTACCCGGACGAGCTGATGGGCGAGCGGCTCGCGGCGTTCGTCGTCACCGACACGAACTTCGACCTCGACGACGCCCGCGCCTGGTTCGCCGAACGCGGAATCGCGAAGTTCAAGACGCCCGAACGCATTCTCGTGGTACCCGAGCTGCCGTTGCTCGCCACGGGCAAGCCCGACCGGGCTGCGCTACGCCGTGCGGTCGTCCCAGGGTGAGGTGTCGACGCCCATCATCTTGAACCCCTTGATCACGGCCTTCGGGTTCAGCGCGCCGGGCTTCCAGTGGTAGTTCCACATGCGTTCGTTGGCGACGCCCTGCACGAACATCTTGGCCTGATCGAGATTCACGAGGACGCCACGCGTGCCCGTCTGGCGTTCGTACCGCGCTGCGTGGTGCTCGTCGATGACGTAGTTCATCGAGTCGCACATCCGCAGCATGTCGACGTTGTTCCAGTCGAACGGATGGAGCGAGATGTGCAACATCACACCGGCCGGCTCGACCGACTGGAACTCGAAGTCCTTCGACACCAGCGTCACCGGCTCGAGGCAGCACGCGCAGTGTGACTCGAGCCGGACGGTCTTGCCCTTGAACGGCGGCATGTGCGAGAACGCCACCGCTTCGCTGGCGCAACCGACGAAGGAGTGGAACTCGTCGTCGATGTAGGCGCGCACCTGAGTCGGGAAGGACGAGAACGGCGGCGCTTTGAGGAGGTTGCAGTTCTGCGTGTCCTCCTGGACGACCACCACGATGCCGAGCTGGAGCTCCTTGTAGGCCGCCATGATCGAGCGCCGGTCGAGGCCGGTGTCTTCGTGCACCTCTCGCAGCGTCGGGCCACGGCCCTGCGCGCACCAGAAGTCGAACACGAACGCGCGGATGCGCAACGCGTCCTCGGTGAAGTCGAACGGTGCAACATTCTGAGGCATGGCGGGAGATTAGGTGGTCACGCAAAGACGGGTTCGAGGTGCTCGGTCACGCGACAGTCGCGTGCGAACACGAAGAACCGGTCGAACGTCCGCAGGAACCAGCGGTCGTGCGTCACTGCGATCACGGTACCGACGAACGACTCGAGCGCCTCTTCCAGCGCCTCGGCCGACGCGAGGTCGAGGTTGTCGGTCGGCTCGTCGAGCAGCAACAGGTTGGCGCCACTCAGCTCGAGCATCAGCACCTGCAGGCGTGCTTGCTGCCCGCCCGAGAGCGTGGCGAAGGTCTGGGTTGCGGCTTCGTGGAGCCCGTACCGGCGCAAGGCCGCCATCGCCTTGCCGCGGTCGACGCCGGTTTTCATGACGATGTCGAGCACAGCTTCATCGCGCAGATCGGGCCGGTCGTGGGTCTGGGAGAAGTACCCGACCTCGACGCGCGCGCCCAGCCGCCAGGTACCGCCGTGCTCGACCGGCTCGCCCGCCAGGAGACGGAGGAAGTGGCTCTTGCCGGTGCCGTTCGGCCCGAGCACCGCGACGCGCTCGCCGAACCACACCTCGGCGTCGAACGGATCCGTGAGCCCGTGGAGCTCGAGCTGCTCGCAGATCACGACGCGCTTGCCGGTCCGTTCACCACCCAGGCGCATCGCGACGTTCTGTTCCTCGACGCGCGCGGTCGGCACCGTGGACTCGAACCGTTCGATCTTCGACTTGGTCGCGCGCACCCGGGAGGCGAACTTGTCGCTGCCCATCGCGGCGCGGCGGCGGAACTCCTGGAGCGAGCGTTGCAGACGCTGCCGTTCCTCCTGCCAGCGGCGATGCTCCTCGTCGATGCGTGCGAGCCGGTTGTCGCGAGCTTCGTGCCAGGTCGCGAACGACGCACCGTGCACCCACGCGGTCCGGCCCTCGAGCGTCACGACCTTGTCGGCGGCCCGAGCCAGCAACGCCCGGTCGTGGCTGATCAGCAGAATCGTCTTCGGGCTCGACCGGATCGCGTCTTCGAGCCATTCCTTGCCCGCGACGTCGAGGTAGTTGTCGGGCTCGTCGAGGAGCAGCACTTCGGAAGGAGAGCGCAGCACGACCTCGAGCGCGAGTCGCTTCTGTTCGCCACCCGAGAGCGTCGAGAGCCGGCGCTCCCCCGCCGCGACGTACGGCTCACGCATCGCGAGGATCGTGCACGTGTCCCAGAGCACTTCGGCGTCCCAGCCGCCGGCATCGCCCCACTCCGCATGGGCGCGCGCCAGCGCGATGCCGCTGCGGTCGCTCGGGATCGCGTTCGTTCGCCCGCTCGGCGTCCGCGAGTGCGGCCGCGGCACGACGCAGCGGCGCGTCCGACAGCGACACGAGCATGTCGCGAACCGAGCGGGCCTCGTCACGCCAGCCGACGAGCTGGCGCATGATCCGCAGCTCGCCGTCCACGCGGATGCTTCCCGAAGCAACCGGTACGTCGCCGACGATCGCAGCGAACAGCGTCGACTTCCCCGAACCGTTCGCACCGACCAACGCGACGTGGTCGCCGGTCCCGGCGCGGAACGTCACGTCGTGGAACAGCTCGGCCCCACCCGGGAGCCGGTACGAGATCGCGTTCACATCGACCGCACCCACGTACGCACGCTAGGACGCGAGCCCGATTCCTAGAGCCGGGCGTCGAGGACGACCTTGTCGTCTCCGTCGGTGACCCAGATGCGCCAGCGCGTCCTCGAGGCCGAGCGCGGCGGTGAGCGTGACGTCGATGTTGCCGCCCGTGCCCTGGAACGTGCCGGCGCCGACGCGGTCACCGTCGGCGCCGGTGAGCCAGAGCCAGTACCAGTCGCCGGCGTCGAGCCCGTCGGCCTCGAGCGCGATCTCGGTGCCGGTGTCGCGTGCCGTGAGCCGGGCCGAGCCCGT
Source organism: uncultured Actinomycetes bacterium (assembly GCA_963841215.1). Taxonomy (GTDB): domain Bacteria; phylum Actinomycetota; class Acidimicrobiia; order IMCC26256; family PALSA-610; genus CAVUFH01. Next base: position 233,355 of record CAWJBW010000002.1, read on the forward strand.
CGCTTCCGCCGTGGCCGGGAACGTGACGCTCGTCCCGGACGGAGCATCGTCGTCGCGCGACACCGCCAATGCACCCACACCGACGCGCGACGACGAGCACCGCAGCGGCCGCGAGCACGACCATTCGCCCGCGTCGCCGTCGCGTCACATGCGATTGCTCCCGGGCGACGCGCTCTCGCACGAGCAACGCGAGCTCCGCCGGCGGTGCCTGCGGGTCGCCGACGACGAGCTCGGGATCGGCGAGCGGCAACGCGCGCACCACTGCGGCGAGCTCGCGCAACTCGCTGCGGCACGCGGGGCACCCGTCGAGGTGGGCCTGCAGCACCAGCGCGTCGGCGGCACCGAGATGCCCGAGGGCCGAGGCGGCGAGGTCGCCGCGCCACTCGCGACACGCGTCAGCCGTCATCGTTCCAACCGAGCTCTTCGAGCGCGAGGCGCATCGCCTTCAGCGCGTAGAACACGCGGCTCTTCACGGTACCGACCGGCACGCGGAGCTCGGTCGCAACCTCGCCGTACGAACGCCCGCGGTAGTGCACCTCGACGAGCGCCCGGCGGTGCTCGTCGCTCACCATGCGCAGCGCCTCCTCGACCTGCCACACGCGCAGGACTCGATCGACCGCGTCATCGGTGAGGTCGATCACGTCGTCGTCATCCCCGCCAGGCCGTGCGAGCCTCGGCCGCACGGCCCGCGCCCGGGCGAGATCGATGACCACGTTGCGGACGATGGCGAACAAGAACGTGCGCAACGACCCGAGGCTGTCGTCGAACCGGTCGGCTGCCCGCCAGGCTCGCACGAAGGTCTCCTGTACGGCTTCCTCGGCGAGGCCACGATCGTTCAGGGAACGGAACGCGAACCGGTAGAGCTCGGCGCCGTGCGCGGCATAGACCGCGCGCACGCCGTCCTCCGTGGCGAGCGCGGCGCGTCCCTCAGCCATCACGGTGAGGATACGAGCCGTTCGTCGCTTCGGGTTCATGAACCGGAACGAGCTTCCGCCCGTATCCATGGTCGTCCGACCACGGGAGGCCCCATGCACGCGAAGACAACTCGACCCTGGCTGCGGTTGCTCGCCGCATGTGGCGTGTTCGTGCTGATCGCCGCGGCCTGCGGTGGGGATGACGACGACGACGCCAACACGTCGGCCACGTCCACGTCCACCGGCAGCGATTCGACCACCACCGTCGGCAAATTCTGACGAGGACGCCACGCTGACGGTCGCGGAGACCGCACTCGGCGACACGCTGGTCGATGCGACCGGCAAGACGCTGTACGTCTTCGACAACGACGCCGCCGACACGAGCGCGTGCACCGGGCAGTGCGAAGCAGTGTGGCCGCCGCTCACCGTTACCGGCGACGTCGTCGTGGGCGGCGGACTCGACGAGGAAGATTTCGCAACCTTCGCTCGAGAAGGCGGCGCGATGCAGGTGACGGCGTACGGCCTTCCGCTGTACACGTTCAGTGGCGACACTGCCGCCGGGGAGACGAACGGGCAGGGCGTCGGCGGGATCTGGTGGGCGGTCGGTGCCGACGGTCGCAAGATCGACGCGGCGAGTGCCGGCTCCTCCTCGTCGTCGACCGAAGCGACTGCGGATTCGACCGGCGGCTACTAGGCCGAGCTCGGGTCGAGGGCGTCGATGGCCCAGCTCAGCCCCGCGTCGACGTCCTCGACCGCGATTCGCAACACCCACCCGCCGGACACGTCGGGTGCGTTCCATGCGAGCCAACGCAGCCGATCGATATCGGTGGTGGTCGGCACCGCATCGTCTTCGAGATCGAGCAGCGCGCGGAGCAAGGCCCACGTGAGGTCGCGACCGGCTGCGCTGCCCCGCCGCCGGCCGTGCCGGCCGCCGCTCGCGCCCGCCCACGCGAGCAAGGCCAACGCCTCACCGGTGTCGAGCCACGCGGCCCGGACGTCGCCCACTCCGAGCGCAGCGATCGCACTCGCGGCATCTCCCTCGACGGTGAGTACCCGCGCCCGGCCTTCGGAGCCGGCGGTCCACGTGCGGACGAGCGCGCGTGCCGCGTCGACGACCTCGGGATCGTCGACGAGTGCGCCCGCCGCCGGAAGCGCCAACGGACGCCCGCGCGGAGGTTCCGGCGCGGGCGCTTCGACACGATCCGCGTAATACGTCGCGATCGCATACTCGGGCTCCCATGGCTCCAACCGGAGCGGGACCGAGAGCACCGCGGCATGAGTGACCGTCTCCGGTGCAACCGTTTCGCCGCGCACGACCCGCTCGTGGGCAGCGATCGACGCGACCGGGCCTGCCGGCGCGTGGGCGGCCAGGTCGGCCCACGTGTGTGTGGAAGCCCCCACCTCGGCCACCGGGCCGATCGCGAAACGCGCGGCGTCCTCGACCAGCATCGCAGCCGCGTACGACGCCGGCGCCTCGAGCGCGAGGCGATACTCGGCCCGACTCGCCGCGGGCCACAGTTGCCGGCCCCGCTCGAGCGCTCGCCGCGACCGGTCGCGCAGCTCGACGAGCAGATCCCATTCGCGCGTGTCGCACAGCGCGTCGATCAGACGGACGAGCTCGTCGAGGTCGCCGGCTTCGACGGCGTCGACGATGCGGTCACGCACGGGTTGCCGGCTTCAGACGATGCTCTCGCCCGCCTCGACGCGCGGCCGGAGGTGGGCGGTGAGGCGGGCGCGGTGGTATGCGGCGTCGCCGAAACCGACCTGGTCGAGTTGCGCGCGCTTCATGAAGAAGTGGAGGTCGTGTTCCCACGTGAATCCGATGCCGCCGTGGACCTGCAACGCGGAGGCCATGACGCGCTTCGATGCGTCGGAGCACCAGATCTTCGCGGTGGAAGCCGCGACGGACGCCTCGGCGTCGCCCGCGCCGATGCACCACGCGGCCCAATAGACGGTGGAGCGCATGCCTTCGACGTCCACGAGCATGTCGGCGCAGCGGTGCTTGACCGCCTGGAACGATCCGATCGGGCGGCCGAACTGCACGCGGTCCTTGGCGTACTCGACGGCGAGATCGAGCACGTGTGCAGCGCCGCCGAGCATGTCGGCGGACGCGAACGTCGCGCCCCGATCGAGGAGCCGCTCGCGCGCGTCGTCGCCACCGAGTTGTGTGCGGGGCCGACCGGCCACCGACAGCCAGCCCAGCTCGCGGGTGAGATCCATTGCCGGCTCGCGCGCCGGTCGTTCGTCGAGCTCGACCGCGAACACGCCGCCGTCGTCGCACACGATCGCGACGTCAGCGGAAGGCGCGTACACCACGGGGTGCGCAAGATCCCACGCGATGCACGCGCGCGCTTCGCCGGTCAGCAGGCGTTCGATCCATGCCGAATCGCCGGCCGTCCGGAAGGCATCGAGCGCGAGCACCGTCGGCAGGAACGGCGCCGGCGCGGCACGGGCCCCGAGCTGCTCGGCGAGAATCGCGACCTCGACCGCGCCGAGCCCGATGCCGCCGTCGGCTTCGGGCAGCTCGATGCCGAGCCAGCCCTGCTCGACCATCGCGTCCCACAGGCGGGCGTCGTACGCGTCACCCGACGCGGTGTGCGCGCGCACCCGCGCGGGGGACGCAAGATCGTCGAGCAGCTCTCGCGCGCCGTCACGGAGTGCAAGTTGGTCGTCGCTGAGGTCGAAGTCCATAAGCAGTGGGTCGCTGATACTGGCACGTCGTTCAGATGCTGATCCACGTCGCGCGAGCGACGGCGACCGACGTCTTCGCCGTCGTAGAGCGCACTGGCCGCGAACAACTTGCGGCCGTCGAGCCCGAGCGGCCACGACAGCGCGACGAGTGGCGCGTCGATCGCCGGGCGGCCGATCACGCGAGCGGCGATGCGGCCGAGCACGTAGGGGTTCGCCGGGCGCTCGCCGTCCATGTACATCACGAAGCTGCTCGGGCAGTCGAGCGCCGCCCACAACAGCTCGGCCGGGACCGCGCCGCCGGCATCGGCGAGGTCGGCGGGGTAGCGCACCGGCGCGGCGAAGAGCTCGCGCGTCCCGACGCGGCCCGGATGCACGCGGATCCCGTCACCCTTCGTCCGTTCGGGCCCGCAGACGAAGCAGCCCGGGAACGGGTGCCATTCGGGATGCACGATGCACGGGCGAGCTCTGCGGCCGCGTGCTCGGCGGCCGCCAGCGACAGCGCGGGCGGAACGTCGACGTCGACCACGGTCGCGCGGCCCTCGGCGATGACGCTCGCCGCCGACGGTCAGCGCGATGCCATCGTCGGTCGAGTCGACGGTCATCGGTGTCTCGAGCGGCGCCGGCCGCCGCAACGTGACTTCCGCGGGTCCGTCGATCCGGGCCGCGAGCAGCCCGGCGGTGACGCCACCGTTCCCGCGATCGGGTGGTCCGCGGAACCGAGTCGGGATGACGATCTCTCGCAGGGGCATGCCGACGATTCTGCCCGCGCCGCTCGTCGCGGGCAGACGCTTCGGCGAGGTCGGGTGCCGGGATCCGGCGCCCCGGTCGCTCTCGGTAGATTTGCCACACGACGAAACGCCCGAACCGAGGGAGCACCCATGAGTGACGAGGCTGTCGTCCTGCACTGGCAGGACGAGGAGATCAAGCTCCCGGTGGTCCGGGGCACCGAGGACGAGACCGGCGTCGACATCTCGTCGTTGCGATCGCGAACCGGCCTGATCACGCTCGACTACGGGTTCGTCAACACCGGCGCCACCGAGTCCGCGGTCACCTACATCGACGGTGACGCCGGCATCCTTCGCTACCGGGGCTACGACATCGAAGCCTTGGCCGATCGTGAAGACCCGTCGTTCCTCGAGACGGCATGGCTGCTCATCTACGGCGAGCTGCCCACGGAGGATGAGCGCGAGTGGCTGAGCCACCAGATCCGGCAGCACACGATGCTGCGCGAGGACGTGAAGCGCTTCTACGACGGGTTCCCGAAGGACGCGCACCCGATGGCGACGCTCTCCGCCGTCGTCAGCGCGATGTCGACCTTCTACCAGGACACCGAGGACCCGCACGATCCGGTACACACGGAGCTCACGATCGTCCGCTTGATCGCGAAGCTGCCGACGATCGCCGCGTATTCGTACAAGACGTCCATCGGCCAGCCGTTCCTCTACCCCGACAACTCGCTCGATCTCATCGAGAACTTCATGCGGATGATGTTCGCGGTACCGACCGAGTCGTACGAGGTGAGCCCGACGGTCGTCCACGCGCTGAAGCAATTGCTGATCCTGCACGCAGACCACGAACAGAATTGCTCGACGTCGACCGTGCGTCTCGTCGGCTCCTCGGACGCAAACCTCTACGCGTCGATCGCGGCGGGCATCAACGCGCTGTGGGGGCCGCTGCACGGCGGCGCGAACCAGGCCGCGATCGAAGTGCTGGAAGCGATCCGAGACTCAGGCGGCGACATCCCGCGCTTCATCGCCCGGGCCAAGGATCCGAACGACGAGTTCCGGCTCTCCGGGTTCGGGCACCGCGTGTACAAGAACTACGACCCCCGCGCTCGCATCCTCAAGTCGACCGCGGAACGCGTCCTGAAGGAGCTCGGATCCAAGGACTCGCTGTTCGACCTCGCGCTGGAGCTCGAGCAGGTCGCCCTGACCGACGAGTTCTTCATCGAGAAGAAGCTCTATCCGAATGTCGACTTCTACTCGGGCCTCATCTACCGCGCCATGGGCTTTCCGACCAACATGTTCCCCGTGCTCTTCGCACTGGGCCGGCTCCCCGGCTGGATCGCGCACTGGAAAGAGGGGCACGAGAACGCCAAGACCAAGATCGGCCGGCCGCGGCAGATCTACACCGGCCCCACCGAGCGGAAGTACGTCCCGATCGAAGAGCGCTAGCCGGAAACGCGAACGCAGGCATCTATGTCGGCGAGGGTGACCGACACCGAGGGCTTCGAGTGGGACGTCCACGTCGAGTGGGTCGGTCGTCGTCTCGACGACGGACCGCTGCTGCGGCGCTGGCACGAACGGCGCTGGCGCCGGGCCGAAGCGCGGCTGGCGAAGCGCGACGGCGAAGGCCGGCGGCGGAGGCTCGGGTGGTGATTGGACCTCACGGGCTCGAACTCGTACCCGACGACCTCGGCGGAGTCGTCATCGTCGTGGCGATCATCGCGGCCGTGATCGCAATCGTCTTCCTCGGACCGGGGCTCCTCGCCCTGCTCGTGGGTGCGATCGAACTGACGATCATCGTCGTTGCGTGCGTCGCCGTGATCGTGTGGCGGACGCTCCGCCGCCGGCCGTGGCGGGTCCTCGCGATCAGCGCCGACGGGCGTCATCACGCATGGGAGCTCCGCGGTTGGCGTCGCAGCCGGGCGCTCGTCCGCACCATCGCCGAAGGCATCGAGACCGGGCTCCCGCCGACCGCGATCGAACCCGCTGCGCTCCAGGCGTAGCCGGCCGGCGGCGCTACGAGGTCGGTTCGATCTCGAACACGGGATGCTTCGGGCCGATGGCGAGCAACTCGGCGTCGGTCGCATCGGGGCCGACGCCGTCGAAGAAGACGCCGACTTCGGCCTTCCACCGTTTCAGGTAGGCGCGGAGGATCGGCGGCTTGTCGGCGTCGGCGAGCTCCTCGGCCCGGAAGTGCTCGACCTTCTTGCCGACTCGCAGCTCACCTTCGTGCGCGACGCGCAGGTTCTTCACCCACTGCGTGATGCCGCGCGGTGCCACGAGGTACTGCGTGCCGTCGACCGTGAGCAGGTTCACCGGCGTCGACCGCATCTCTCCGCTGGTGCGGCCGCGCACCCGCAGCTCGCGCGATCCCCAGACGCTGATGCCCAGCTTCGTCAGGCCGTTGACCGCGGGTTGAACACCCGTTTCGTGAACCAGCCCGGCTCGACGTACCGCTCCATGCTGCTCCTTTCTCGTCGCGTCTGGAGGCTAAGGGTGCCGCGGCGCACCCGGAATCTCCAGACGCGTTGGTTGCTCGTCGCCGCGCGTTGTCGTACACTGCGGAGAATGCCATTCTCCACCGCCGCGCCTGCGCTGCCGCACCTCGACGAACGGCCCGAACGCCTCGTGGGAGCGGCGCGAGATCTCGCCAACGAGACCGGGAGCTCGGCGTTCACGGTGGCCCAGGTCGCGGCGCGGGCGAACCTCTCGTTGAAGTCGTTCTACCGGTGCTTCCCCGGCAAGGACGACCTGCTCATTGCACTGCTCGCGGAGGAGAGCGTGGTCGGTGCGGCGATGTTCGAGCAGCTCGTCGCCGATCGGCCCGACCCGCTGCGCGTGTTCGCCGAGCAACTGTTCGCGCTCGCGACGCTGCGGCCGTACGCCGGCTACGCGGGTGTGCTCGTGCGGGAGTACCGCCGCCTCGTCGAGCACCAGCCCGACGAGATACACGCCGCGCTCGCGCCGATCACCGACGTGATCGCGCGGCGCATCCACTCCGACGATCCGCCACGCGACGCGCAGACGGTGTTCGGCGTGCTGATCGACGGTTTCCACGACGTCGTGCTCGGACGTGTCGACGACGTGCACGCCCACGCCGAATACCTCTACCGGTTCTGCGCGTTCGGGCTGGCGGGCGCGCGATGACGGCCACGCTGCTCCCCGATCCGTCGCCGCGGCAACGTCACTTCACGATCATCTCCGTCGACGACCATCTCATCGAACCGGCTGACCTCTTCGAAACGCGCATGCCCCGGAACCTCACCGAGCGCGCGCCACGTGTGGTCACGCTCGACAACGGCCGCGAGACCTGGGTGTACGAGGATCGCTTCTACCCGCAGGTCGGGCTGAACGCGGTTGCCGGGCGGCCCAAGGACGAGTGGAACATGGAGCCCGCGCGCTTCGACGAGATGCGGCGCGGCTGCTACGACATCGAGGCACGTGTCGCCGACATGGACCTCGACGGGATCTACGCGACGCTGTGCTTCCCGTCGCTCATCGCGGGCTTCGCGGGCACCGTGTTCTCGGCGAGCAAGGACCAGGAGCTCGGTCTGGCGTCGTTGCGGGCGTGGAACGACTGGCACATCGAGGAGTGGGCCGGTCCGTACCCGGATCGCGTGATCCCGTTGCAGCTCGCGTGGCTCGGCGACCCCGAGACCGCGGCCGGCGACATCCGCGCCAACGCCGCGCGCGGGTTCAAGGCCGTGAGCTTCCCCGAGAACCCGGTCGACCTCGGCCTGCCCTCCATCCACACCGACCACTGGGATCCGGTGCTGCGCGCCTGCGAGGAGACCGGCACCGTGCTGTGCCTGCACAACGGCTCGTCCTCGTGGACGGCGGCGCGTTCGCCCGGTGCGCCACTCGCGCTGTACACGAGTCTGTTCCCGGTGAACGCGCTCGTCACTGCCGCCGACTGGCTGTGGGCGCGCATCCCGACCCGGTTCCCCGAGGTCCGCATCGCGTTCTCCGAAGGCGGCATCAGCTGGGTGCCGATGCTCATCGATCGTGTCTCGTACGTGCTCGATCATTCGGCCGTCGGTGGCGAAGGTTGGGACGATCCGCACGTCTCCCCGATCGACGCGCTGCGTCGCAACTTCTGGTTCTGCGCGATCGACCTCGGCTCGACCATCGCGCTGCGCCAGCACATCGGCATCGACCACATCTGCATCGAGAGCGACTACCCGCACGCGGACTCGACGTGGCCCGACACCCAGGAGCTGGCTCGGGCTTCGATCTCGGAGCTGCCGGCCGACGAGATCCGCAAGTTGACGTGGGAGAACGCGTCGCAACTGTTCCGCCATCCCGTACCCGAGGAGCTACAGATCCCATGAGTCATCTCAAACGATGTTCCGACGGGTGACGGAAGCGATCGCGCCGATCAGACGGTTGACGTCAACCCGGTGGAGATGCTGTTCGCGACCGACGCCGCGAAGGATCCGATCGCGACGTACCAATATCTCCAGTCGGAGTGTCCCGTGGCCCGCACGCCCGGCGTCTTCGGCGACGGCGTCTGGCTGTCGCGCTACGAGGACGTCATGTGGGCGTTCAAGCATCCCGAGATCTTCTCGTCGGAAGATGTCGTCAAGGTCGGCAACGAGGTGCCGCTCATCCCGCTCTCCGTCGACCCGCCCGACCACGCCAAGTACCGCCGGCTGCTCGACCCGCTCTTCTCGCCGAAGAAGATGAGCGAGATCGAGCCCGAGATGCGCAAGCTCGTCAACGAGATCATCGACGGCTTCATCGACACCGGCGCGTGCGACTTCCACGAGGACTTCGCGACGCCGCTCCCGTCGACGTTCTTCATCGCGTTGATGGGGCTGCCGCAGAGCGACCTTCCCCGCTTCCTCAAGTGGCGCGACGACACGATCCGGCCCGACGCGAAGACCATGGAAGAAGCGCAGGAGATCCGCGAGGCGATCGGGCACGAGATCACCTCCTACCTCGAAGCCGCGATCGCCGAGCGGCGCGACAGGCCCGACGACGGACGGCTGCTGAGCCTGCTCGTGCACGCGGAGATCGAAGGCCGTCCACTCACCCAGCGCCGAGCTGCTCGGAACCTGTCACCTCCTGATGCTCGGCGGCCTCGACACCGTGACCGCGACGCTCGACTGCATGGTCACCTACCTGGCCCGTCACCCCGATCGCCGGCAGGCGATCATCGACGACCCCGAGCTCATCCCGGTCGCGGTCGAGGAACTGCTCCGCCACGAGACGCCCGTGATGATGGTGCCGCGCAAGCTGATCCAGGACGTCGAGATCAACGGCGTTGCGTGCAAGGCGGGCGAAGCGGTGACGCTGCTCATCGGCGCGGCCGACATCGACGCGGCCGAGTTCGAGGATGCGACCGACGTCCGGTTCGACCGCGACCGCAACCGCCATCTCGCGTTCGGCGGCGGTCCGCACCGCTGTCTCGGTTCCCACCTGGCGCGCCTCGAGCTCCGGGTCGCGCTGGAAGAGTTCCACCGGCGCATCCCCGAGTACGGCATCGTCGACGGCACCGACATCACCTTCTCTGCCGGCATCCGTCAGGCCGACCATCTGCCACTGACCTTTCCGGTCTGACGTCGGCCCGCATGGAGCCGGGTGAGTTCGCGAGGGACGATCGGGCGGTACCACTGGGAGTCGACACCCTGGTGGCCGGCGCCGCGTCGTGCACCCGAGGGTGCGCCGAACGTCGTGCTCGTCGTGCTCGACGACGTCGGCTTCGCCCAGCTCGGTTGCTTCGGCTCGGATCTCGACACGCCCGTGTTCGACGGTCTCGCCGCCGGCGGACGGCGATACCGCAACTTCCACACGACGGCTTTGTGTTCGCCGACGCGCTCGTGCCTGCTCACCGGTCGGAACCATCACGCGAACGGGATGGGGCGGATCACTGATCTCGCCACCGGCTTCCCCGGTTACGACGGCTGCATCCCGACGACCAACCCGTTCCTCTCCGAGGTCCTCGTCCCGCACGGATACGCGGCGTGGGCGGTGGGCAAGTGGCACCTCACTCCCGACGACGAAGTGAACCTCGCCGCGCGTCGCGATCGGTGGCCGCTCGGTCGTGGCTTCGAACGCTTCTACGGCTACTTCGGTGGCGAGACGCACCAGAACGCGCCCGCGCTCGCGTACGACAACCACTTCGTCGACGCGCCGCGATCGGTCGAGGACGGCTATCACCTCACCGAGGATCTCGTCGACCACGCGATCGAGTTCGTGCACGATCTGCGCCAAGTCGACCCGGACAAGCCGTTCTTCCTCTACCTGTGCCCCGGTGCGTGCCATTCACCGCACCACGCGCCGCCCGAGTGGATCGAGCGCTACCGCGGTCGGTTCGACACGGGGTGGGACGCGTGGCGCGAGCAGACGTTGGCGCGCCAGATCGATGCCGGGCTGTTGCCCGCCCACACTGTCCTGTCGGAGCGCCCAGAGTGGGTGCCCGCGTGGGCTGACCTCACCGACGACGAACGCGTCGTGTACGCGCGCTACATGGAAGCGTTCGCGGGTTACCTGTCGCATGCGGATCATCACGTCGGCCGCTTCCTCGACGCGCTCGCCGACACCGGTGACCTCGACAACACGCTCGTCATCGTCGTCTCCGACAACGGTGCGAGCAGCGAGGGCGGTGTCGCCGGCTCACCCAACGACGTGCGGGTGTGGAACGGCGCGCCCCGCACGGTCGAGGAAGCACGATCATTCGTCGACGAGATCGGCGGGCCGCGCTGGCACAACAACTATCCGTGGGGATGGACCGTCGCGGGGAACACGCCCTTCCGGCGGTGGAAGCGCGAGGTGCACGAGGGGGGCGTCGCCGATCCTCTGATCGTGTCGTGGCCGCGTCGCATCGCCGCCGAGCCGGGAACCGGAGGCGGGATCCGTGCGCAGTACGTGCACGCGATCGACATCTTCCCGACGGTGCTGGAGGCGATCGGTCTCGAATCGCCGGCGCCGGTCGACGGCGTGAGTTTCTGCCCGACGTTCGCGAGCGCAAACGCGCCCGATGCGCACACGGTGCAGTACTACGAGATGTTCGGCTGCCGCGCGTTGTACCAGGACGGCTGGAAGGCGGTCGTGTTCCACGACATCCAGAGCGACCGGCCCGGGCTCGATGTTGCGGCGTGGGAGCTCTACGACGTGCGCGCCGATCCGTCGGAGACGCGAGACCTCGCCGCCGCGGAGCCCGAGCGACTGCAGGCGATGGTCGACCGTTGGTGGCGGGAAGCCGAGCGCAACCACGTGTTGCCGCTCGACAACCGGCCGTTCGCCGACTTCGTTTTCGACCGCCCATCGGCGGTGCCGGAGCGCGCCACCTACACGTACTGGCCCGGCACCGGCATGGTGTCGGAGGAAGCCGCGGTGAACACCCGCAGCCGCGACCACGTGATCACGGCCTCGGTCGAGGGTGACGGCGAGGGCGTGCTGATCTCCCAGGGCTCGCTGCTCGGCGGGTGGACGTTCTTCAAACAGGGATCGACGCTCGCGTACGTCCACAACTACGCGCACTGGCGCGAGTACCGCGTCGTTGCCGACGTGACGCTCGGCCCCGGGGCGCACTCGCTCACGTTCCGGTTCACGAAGTCGACTGCCACCGGCGGTGATGGTGAGTTGCTCGTCGACGGTGCCGTGGTAGCAACTGCGCAGTTGAAGCGGGTCACACCGATCCGCTTCTCGCTCACCGGCGCGGGTCTGTGGTGCGGCCGGGGCGGCCATCTCGCGGTGTGCGACGACTACACCGGCCCGTTCCCCTGGACGGGCGTGTTGCGGCGCGTCACCGTCGAGGTCGAGGGCCCGCCGCACATCGATGCCGCCGGCGCAGCCGAAGTCGCAATGGAGACGCAGTAGGTTCCTCGCCGCTATGGATCTGGGGTCGACGCCGGGAGAGATTGCACTCCGCGACGAGATCCGCACGTGGTTGCGCGCCAACCTGCCGTGGGAGTACGGGAAAGGGCTGCCGCCGCGCTTCGACGACCTCGCCGAAGAAGTCGCGTTCGGACGCGAGTGGCAGGCGAAGCTCGCGAGCGGGCGCTGGGTCGGCGTCGGCTGGCCGCAGGAGTACGGCGGGCGCGGCGCCGGGCCGGTCGAGCACTACATCGTCACCGAGGAGCTCGCGCGCGGCCGCGCCCCCGAGCTCGTGGGCCGCATCGGCGTCAACCTGGTCGGCCCGACGCTGCTCGCGCACGGTACCGACGACCAGAAGGAGCGTTGGCTCCCGAAGATCCTCGATGCGACCGAGATCTGGTGCCAGCTCTTCAGCGAGCCCGGCGCCGGCAGCGACCTCACGTCGTTGCAGACGCGCGCCCAGCCGGTCGACGGCGGCTACCTGCTGAACGGGCAGAAGGTGTGGACGAGTTACGCGCAGTTCGCCGACTGGGGTTGGTGCCTCGCGCGCACGAATCCCGACGCACCGAAGTCGAAGGGCATCTCCGCGCTCGTCGTCGACATGCACGCACCCGGTGTCGAGGTGCGACCGTTGCGGCAGCTCACCGACGAGACCGAGTTCAACGAGGTGTTCTTCTCCGACGTGTTCGTTCCCGACGACCTCCTCGTCGGCCCGCGCGACGAAGGGTGGCGCATCGCGAACTCGACGCTCACCCACGAACGCGGTGTCAATCCCCGCCAGCTCGTGGTGCACTCGCAGCTCGTCGACGAGCTGTGGCGGCTCGCGGTCGAGCGCGACGCCCTCGACGACCCGCGCCTCGCACCCCGCCTCGCGCAGGCCTTCGTGGAGGTGCGCCTCTTCCAGTTGCACAACTGGCGCGCGATCTCTCGGACCGCCAAGGGCGAAGAACCAGGACCGGTCGGCAGCATCAACAAGCTGTGGTGGAGCGAGATGAGCAAGCGCGTGCACGACACCGCGATGGCGGTCGTCGGCCCGAGCGCACCGCTGTGGCGCGGCGCGCGCGACAACCCCGGCGACGGCGCGTGGCAGCGGTCGTGGCTCTACTACCAGGCGTCGTCGATCTGGGCCGGCACCAACGAGATCCAGCGCAACGTCGTCGCCGAACGCACCCTCGGCCTCCCACGCGAGCCGCGCGCATGACCGCGCTCGTCGCCACGACACGACGCCGCAACCGGGGCGCGGCCGGCTCACGCAGATTGCGGTTTGCTCTGAACCAATCCCCGATTCCTTCCGTATTGTCCAGGCATGCGTGAACTTCGTGCTTCCCGGCCACTGATCGTTGCTCTCACCTGCACCGTTGCGCTGATCCTCGGCCTCTCGGCCTGCGGCGGGGATGACGACGACGGTGGTGGCAGCGCGAGCGGTTCCGAAACGACGACGACGTCGGGTTCCGAGACCACCGACTCCGGCGGCGGCAGAGCGCGGTGTCGTCGTGACGATTCAGGACTTCACGTTCGACGTGAGCGAGGTGGCGGGCGGCACCGCGTTCGAGGTGCAGAACGACGACTCGACCGACCACACCTTCACCGCGGATGACGGTGCGTTCGACGTCGAGGTGCCCGAGGGCGAGACGGTGACCGTCGACGCCCTCGACCCGGGCACCTACGAGTTCCACTGCAACATCCACCGCGACATGACGGGGACGCTCGAAGTCGGCTGACGAGAAGCGCCGCAGTCGTGAGGACGGAGCGCGCGAGCGACGACTGGCGCTCAGGCGACGGCCGACAGGTAGCGGCAGATCGCCGCGGTCTCGCTGATCGGATCGGTCCCCCGCAGCCGCGGCGCCGCGCTCTGCGCACCACCAGCAGCACGCGACCGCTCCCACCATCGCGTGCCACCGGCCCCGTTCGAGCGCAGAGTCCGACGAACACCGACTCGGCGACCGGCGCGATCGCAGGCTCGACGCGAGCGACCTCGAGGCACTCGGCACCGATCGCGACCACCTCGCGGTCACCGAAGCGATCGAGCGCCCCGCCGATGTAGCCCGACAGGATGCGGTCGGCGCCATCGGGCGGCGGCGCGAGCCGGAGGTAGACCCGGGCGACGCCCGGTGCCGCACGCAGGGCGGCCTCGAGGGTGTTGTCCTCGCAGGCGCCTTCGAACAGGATGCGGACGTCGTCGTCGGTACCGCGCAGACAGGCGACCACCGGCGCCATCAACGCCCCGATCGCGAGCGCCGGCGCAACATCGTCGAACGGGTGCAACGGGTCCTGGGCCAACGGGTCGTGGGGTTGGGCGTCGTGGGTCGTGCTCATGGTGTCGCCGGTAAACGTTATTGCGGACGGCGTGCGAACGGGGTGATACCCCGCGCCAGCGTGCGATACCCGATCGACGCCATGACGATCCGCCGCCGACGCCATGACTGCTCCGCTCGCCGGTGTGCGCGTCATCGATCTCGGGACACGGATCGCCGCGCCGTTCTGCGCGGGGCTGCTCGGCGAGCAGGGCGCAGAGGTCATCAAGGTCGAGCAACCGCGCGGCGGCGACTTCATGCGCGAGATCGGTCCGTTCGTCGACTCCGACGACGGTCCGTACTCGCTGTTCTGGGCGGTCGAAGGACGCGGCCGCAAGAGCGTGACCCTCGACCTGCGGACACCCGACGGTCAGGAGCTGTACCGCACAGCTCGCGGCGTCGGCCGACGTCGTGGTCGAGAACTTCCGGCCCGGGACGCTCGAGCAGTGGAACATCGGCCCCGACCGCGTGCGACCCCCGCCTCGTGACCGTGCGGATCTCGATGTTCGGCCAGGACGGACCGAACGCCGGGCGCCCGGGGCTCGACCGGGTCGGCATCGGCTACGGCGGGCTGCTGCACCTCACCGGCTATCCCGATCGCCCGCCCGTGCGGGTCGGTGTGACGATCTCCGACTACCTCACCGGCATCTTCGCGGCCCAGGCCGCCGCGTGCGCGCTGTACGCACGCGACGCACGCGGCGGCAGCGGCGTCGTGATCGACGCCGCGCTCTACGGCGCCGCGCTGCGGATCCTCGAGTGGACCCTCGCCGCCTACGACCGCCTCGGCGTGGTGCGAATGCGCGAGGGCAACCGCCTCGCGAACTCGGCGCCGCTCGACAACTATCCGACGCGCGACGGCAAGTACGTGTGCATCGTCGCGGGCTCCGACACGAACTTCGCCCGCCTGTGCGAGGCCATGGAGCGGCCCGACCTCGTCGACGACCCGAAATTCGCGAAGCTCGCCGACGCGCGCGGAACACAACGACGAGATCAACGGCATCGTCGCCGAGTGGACCGCCACGCTCGACGCGACCGAGATCGAAGCGCGCTGCGTCGCGCAGCGACGTACCGGTCGCGACCGCCTACACCGCCGCCGACATCTTTGCGGATCCGCACTTCGCGCACCGGCGCGATCTCGTCACGGTCGACGATCCGGTGATCGGCGCGGTTCGACAGCAAGCGCCCTTCCCTCGCGTCGCGGGCGAGGCACCCACGCCGCCTGCCGGCGCGCCGCGGCTCGGCGCGCACACTCGCGAGGTGTTCGGCGCGCTCGGGCTCTCCGACGCCGACCTCGACGACCTCGCCACCCGAGGCGTCGTATGACATCCGCCGGCAGTCGCGCCGTGTACGACGGTCTGTTCGAGGTGCACGACGACGGCAGCATCGATCTCATCGGCGGGTACTCGCCGTCGAGCGGCAAGTACCACTTCCCGCTCCTCGACGTATGCCCCTACTCGGGCGCGGCCGACGTGCAACGCGTCGCGCTGTCGCGTGACGGCACGCTCTGGGGTTGGACCGCGGTCACCGCGGCGCCCCCGGGCTACGAAGGGACGGTGCCCTACGGGTTCGGCGTGGTGGAGCTCACCGAGGAACGCCTCCGCATCGTCACCCGCCTCACCGAGGCGGACCCGGCGGCGCTCGCCTTCGGACAACCGATGACGCTCGTCGCCGACGAGCTGCACGACGGAGTGGTGACGTGGGCGTTCGCGTCGAAGTAGCCGGCGTCGGCATCCATCCGTTCGGGCGCTTCGACAACCTCACGAACACCGACATGGGCGTGCACGCAGTGCGCGCCGCGCTGGCCGAAGCCGGCGAGCCCGACGTTCCAGGCGGCGTTCTGCGGTACCGCGTACGGCGGCGTCGCGTCGGGCCACAAGGTGCTCGGCGCGCTCGCCCGCACCGGGATGCCGATCGTCGACGTGGAGGCGGGCTGCGCGAGCGGAGGCGCCGCGCTCCAGCTCGCGGCCGGCGCGATCCGGGCCGGGCAGTACGACTGCGCGCTCGTGTTCGGCGTCGAGAAGATGCCGAAGGGCATGATCCGCTCCTCGTTCTTCGAACCGTGGCGCGAGGAATCCGGGCTCGCCGCGACGCCGGCGTACTTCGCGTTGCGGGCCCAGCGGCTGCTCCGCGAGCAGGGCCTCACCAAGGCCGACCTCGCCGCGGTCGTGGTGAAGAACCGGCGGCACGGCGTCGACAACCCCGACGCGATGTTCCGCAAGGAGGTCACCGCCGACGAGGTGCTCGCGTCGCGCCTCGTGTGCGAGCCGCTCCACCTGTGGATGTTGTGCTCACCCAACGAAGGTGCGGCCGCGGTCGTGTTGCGCAGGGCCGGCGGCGACCGCCCCGGCGTGACGCTCGCGTCGGCGCGACTGCGATCGCACCTCCCCGGAAGCGTGCTCGGCGAGGCGACGCCGCTCTCGGGCATCGACGACACCGACATCATCCCGCCGTCGACGCTCGCGGCGCGGGACGCGTACGACGAAGCCGGTATCGGACCCGACGACATCGACGTGGTCGAGTGCCAGGACACCGACGCGGCACGCGAGCTCCTCGCGTATCACGAGCTCGGCCTGTGCGCGCCGGGCGAACAGGCCCGCCTCCTCGCCGACGGCACGGTCGCGGCTCGGCGGCGCCCGTCCCGTGAACCCGAGCGGAGGACTGCTGTCGAAGGGCGAGCCGCTCGGCGCCTCCGCGCTCGGTCAGGTCGTGGAGCTCGTGCGCCAGCTGCGCGGCGAAGCCGGGTCGCGGCAGGTCGACGGCGCGCGTGTCGGTCTGGCGCACACCGTCGGGCGTGGCGCCAACGCGTGCTGCGTGATCCTCACGTCCTGACCCACGCGGGCGCGCTCAACGACGGAGCAAGCCGAGATGATCCACGGTGCAGTCGGCGAGCGCGAACGAATCGCGATCGAGCTCGGAATCGTCACGGCGGATCGTGATCCAATACGGGCCGACGCACACCTCCTTGATGCCGGCGGTCGCGCTCGCGCGGGCGACGATCAGTTCGACGATGAACCAGGAAAGCGGCGGATCCGGCGAGATCTCGGCTTCCTTCCTCCATCGTGCCTCGAGCTCGACCCGATCGGGTGCGACCTCGAGCAGCGGCGCGCAAGCCGGCTGCGTAGAGATGATGCGAGTTCCAGTCCTCGACGATGAACAAGCCGCCCGGACGCAGTCGCGGGAAGAGCACGTCGAACGACGCGCGTGTCGGTTCGAGCAGATGGGAAGCGTCGTCGATGACGAGGTCGAGAGCACTGTCGCCGAACTCGGCATCGACGACCTCGCGCAGTCGCGCCTGATCCGACTGGTCGACGCCGTAGTACGGACGCACGACATCGGTGAGCCCACGCTGTGCGATGAATTGCTGCAGCCCAACGACTGGCTTCTCGTCGAGCTCGAGCGCGACGAATCTGCTCGGTTCCGCGAGCAAGGCGATCAACGCAGTGCTGCCAGCCCGCGAAGATGCCGAGCTCCACGATCGTTGCCGGTTTCAGGTCGCGGCACAGATCGACGTACTGCTCCAGCAACGCTGAAGGCTTCTGGACGAAGAAACGCTCGGCCGTCGAGTCGCGACCGAAGCCGCGTACGAACTCCGTGCCGTCCACGGAGATGATGCCGGCGTCGAAGTGGTACTCCTCGTACTGCGCCGAGGTGTCCTTCCCGTTCCGGTTACCCGCCACCGGCCCGCTCGTTGTAGTCGGCGATCGCTTCGTTCGACTGCTTCGCGGCCTCGGCGAGCGCGTCGGCCGGCGACACGCCGTTCGTCACCATCTGCTCCATCGCGTCGGTCTCGGCCTTGCGCACGCCGGCTGAAGTCTCCGATCACGGGTCCCCGCGCGGCCACGGTGGAGTTGTCGGCGGCGAGCTGGTCGAAGGCGACCTTGTAGAACGGCTGGCTCGCCCAGAGTTGTTGTACCTCGGGCGAGTCGATCGCCGATTGGCGGATCGGGATGTAACCGGACTCCGCCCACGTCGCTTGCGAGCTGGGCTCGACGAGGAACTTGGCGAACCGCCACGCGGCTTCGATCTTGGCGGGATCGTCGCCCTTCACGATGTAGTTGGCGCCGCCACCGACGAAGGTGGCGCCGTCGCCCGGGAGCCCGGGCAACGGCGCGACGCCGAGCTCGACACCCGGGAACTGACCCGAACCGAGCACCGCGAACACCGTGCCCAGCGCGGCCGACGTGTCAGCCGTCATCGCGGAGGTCTTGTTCCCGACCGCGAGGTAGTGGTTGATGTTGCCCTCGGGCCGGCCGGTGTTCTCGGCCAGACCCGACTCGTTCATCTCGCTCATCCACTCGAACACCGCCAGGCCCTCCTCGTTCTCGAACGTGACCTCGGTGGCACGCGCATCGCGCCCGTTGCCGTTGTCGACGAACTCCTTGCCCGGCCATCGCGGTCCACTGTTCGAGCAGCCACGGGTCGAGCTTCAGCGCCCAACCGTGCGGCGCGACTCCGGCATCGACGATCGTCTGGGACGCCTCCGTGATCTCGTCGAGCGTGGTCGGCGGCTGCTCGGGGTCGAGACCGGCCGCGGTGAACGAGCGCCTTGTTGTAGTAGAGGACCGGGTTCGACACGTTGAACGGCATCGGCCACAGCGCGTCCTCGACCGTGAAGTAGTCGGTGACGCGCGTGAGGAAATCGGACATGTCGTAGTCGTCGGCGTCGACGCAGGCCTGGGCGGGAACGACTGCGTCGCTGTCGATCATCTGCTGCGTCTCTTTGTCCTCGAGCATGCACGAAGTCGGGAGAGTCGCCCTTGCCGTACGCCGCCCGGAACGCAGTGAGCGTGTCGCTGTAGCTCGTCTGGTTCACGAGCCTCACCCGCACGTCTTCCTGCGACGCATTGAACGCGTCGGTGAGCTCGGTGATCAGTCGCTCGTTCTCCTCGGGGAACGAGTGCCAGTAGGTGATCTCGACCGGCTTCTCCGACGCGTCGAGATCGTCGATCGCGCCGATCGGGCACTGCGACGCGAGGTCGGAGTCACCGCCACCACCGCCGCCACCGCCGCCACTGTCGTCGTCATCGCCGCCGCCGCACGCAGCCGCGACCAGCAGCGAGCGCAACGAGCACGAGACACGGGCATCGCCGAAGCGTGGTCATGCGAACCGACTCCTCGTCGTTTCAGGAACCGATGGGCACGGTAGCCAACGCGCACGCCGGTTTCGGGTAGCCCCGGTCAGTGGTCACCCCTTCACCGCGCCGGCGGTGAGGCCGCGCACGAGCTGCTTCTGGAAGATGATCAGCAGGATCACGATCGGCAGCGCGGCGAGGATCGTGCCCGCGAACGTGATCGGGAAGCGGTCGAGCTCGCTGCGCGTGAGTTGCCGCAGGCCGACCTGCACGGTGCGAACGCTGTCTTCCTCGGCGACGAGGAGCGGCCACAGATACTGGTTCCACGCGGCGAGGAAGCTGAACACCGCCAGCGCGCCGATCGCGGGACGCGACAGCGGGACGACGACGCGCCAGCAGGAACCGCCAGTGGCCGTAGCCGTCGAGCCGAGCGGCTTCCTCGAGGTCCTTGGGCAGCGTCAGGAACGACTGGCGCAGCAGGAACGCCCCGAACCCGGTGGCGAGGAACGGGACGACGAGACCCTGGTAGGTGTTCACCCAGTCGAGATCGGCGACGGTCGAGTAGTTCGTGATGATCGTCACCTCGAACGGCACCATCAGCGTCGCGAGGAAGAGCACGAAGATCGTGCGCTTCAGCGGGAAGTCGAGGAAGGCGAACGCGTAGGCGGCGAGCAACGCGGTCGCCACCTGCCCGATCGTGATGAAGAACGTGACGATGAAGCTGTTCCGCAGGTACAGCGACATGTTGCCCTGGTTCCACGCGTCGGTGTAGTTGCTCCACTGCGGATCGGTCGGGAACAGGGTCGGCGGGCGCGCGACGAGTGCGCGTCGCGGTGAGCAGCGAGTTCACGACCGTGATGTAGACCGGCAGCAGCACGATGAGCCCGAGGACCGAGAGCAGGACGTAGCGCGCGACGGTGGCGAGCCGCCGGCGTCGCCGGCTCCGCGCTGCGAGCCGGTCCATGTCGGCTTGCGAGGGCGAATCGACGCGCGCGTCGGGAAGCAACACGCTCGACGCAGCGGGCCCGGACGTCAGCGGGCATAGTGCACCCGCCGTTCGAGGAACCGCAGCTGGAT
Organism: uncultured Actinomycetes bacterium; assembly: GCA_963841215.1. Taxonomy (GTDB): domain Bacteria; phylum Actinomycetota; class Acidimicrobiia; order IMCC26256; family PALSA-610; genus CAVUFH01. The sequence continues at coordinate 253,949 of CAWJBW010000002.1, forward strand.
CAACGTGAGGACGAAGACGATCACGAACAGCGCGATCGACTGCACCGCCGCCCGACCCTCGTTCCGTTCCTCGAAGAACGTCGTGAAGATCGAGTACGTCAGGACGTTCGTCTTGCCCACCGGTCCGCCTTGCGTGAGCAGGTCGACCTGGCCGAACGCCTGCCACGCGGAGATGGTGCCGATGACGACCGCGAAGAAGATCGTCGGCGAGAGCATGGGCAGCGTGACCTGACCGGAACGTCCGCCAGCCGCTCGAGCCGTCGATGCGCGACGCCTCGAAGAGCTCGTCGGGGATCGACTGCAGCGCGGAGCTCATGAGGATGAACGTGATCCCGAGGCTCTGCCAGATCGTCACGAGCGCGACCATCGGCAACGCCCAACGTCGGATCCTGCAACAAGCTCTCGCCGCCCTGCCGGTCGAGGTAGTAGTTGATCAGGCCGATCTGCGGGTTCAGCAGCGTCAGGAAGATGACGGACGCGACTGCGACCGACGATGCGACGGTCGAGGAGAAGATCGTGCGGTACAGGCCGATGCCGCGCAGGCGCTGGTGCGCGAGCGCGGCGAGCAGGACGCCGAGCACGATGCCGGCCGGGACCGTGAGGAGCACGAAGCGCACGGTCACCCAGAGACTGTCGCGGAACTCCGCGTCACCGAGGACGTCCTTGATCTGGTCGAACCCGACGTACTCGCGCGTCGAGTTCCCGAACGAGACCGACTGCCGGTAGAAGGCGAGCTGGAAGTTCTTGATGAACGGGTAGTAGACGAAGACGCCGAAGATGATGAGCGACGGCGCGAGCATGATCGCGGCGACACCCGTCTCGCGTGCACGTCGCCGGCGGCGCGCGCTGCGCATCGCCCGCCGAACGTCTTCGGGCATCACCGGCGCGCCCGTCCGCCGGCGTCTGCTCGCGGCGCGCTCGTCACCATTCGACGCGCGTCCCGGTCACGGAGTCGAAGAGGTGCAGCGCGCCCTCGTCCGCGTTGAGGTGCACGTTTTCGCCCTCGACCGGTGTGGGCGCGTCGGCGGGGAGGCGCGCGATCAGCATCTGCCCGTCCGACCAGCCGGCAAACGACGTGTTGTTCGTGGCCGAGTGACTCGATGACGGTGACCTCGGCCGGGATTCCGTGCCGTACCGATCCGCAAGTGCTCGGGCCGGACGCCGAGCACGACGTCCGAGGACGACATCGCGCCGATCGCGCGCGCCGCGTTCTCGGGGACCTTGAGCTCGGCACCGGGCACTCGCAGCCTCGGTGCGCTCGGTGTCGGTCGCGAGGTGTCCGGTGACGGTGTTCATCGGCGGGCTGCCGATGAACGCCGCGACGAAGAGGTTCGCGGGCCGGTCGTACACGTCCCGTGGCGGCCCGATCTGCTGGAGCCGGCCGCGATCGAGGATCACGATGCGGGTGGCCATCGTCATCGCCTCGACCTGGTCGTGCGTGACGTAGACGATCGTTGTCTCCAGCCGGCGGTGCAGCTCGACCAGCTCCGCTCTCGTCGCGACGCGCAGCTTGGCGTCGAGGTTGGAGAGCGGCTCGTCCATCAGGAACGCGTCCGGACGGCGCACGATCGCCCGGGCGAGCGCGACCCGTTGTCGCTGCCCGCCGGACAGCTGTCCGGGTTTGCGGTCGAGCAGCTCGTCGAGGCCGAGGATCCGCGCCGATTCGTCCACGAGCGTGCGCCGCTCCTCGGCACTCAGCTTGCGGGTCTTGCAGCGGGAACTCGATGTTCCGGCGCACCGTCATGTGCGGGTAGAGCGCGTAGCTCTGGAACACCATGGCGATGTCGCGGTCCTTGGGCTCGACGTCGTTGACGATGCGATCGCCGATGCGGATGATGCCGTCGCTCGGATCCTCGAGGCCGGCGATCATGCGCAAGGCGGTGGACTTGCCGCAGCCCGACGGACCGAGCAGCACGAGGAATTCGCGGTCGGCGATGTCGAGGGAGAGATCGTCGACTGCGGTCACGTCGCCGAAGCGTTTCGTCACGCGGTCGAGGACGACGCGAGCCATGCGGGCCGAAGACTACGCGCGCAGGAACCAGCCGCGGGGGTCCCATCGCCGGAGCGTCGCGACTTCGTCGGCGTGCGGTGCCGGCAGCTCACCCACGTTCTCGGCGACTGTCGAGATCCCAACCGCAGGCCGCGCGTGCCGCTGCGACCCGATCCTCCAGTCGGTCGGGTCCTTCCGGCACGGCCGTGAGGACCAGCTCGTCGCCGTGCTTTTCGAGGAGCCCGAGGTCGGTGACGAGCGCGCGCACCGTGCGACCGGGCGAGGTGACGTACCCGCACCGCTCCGGAGTTCGTGCCGGTGTGAGCGTCGCGACCACGACGCATTCCGCGGCGGTGCTGGCGACGTCGTTTCCGCCACCGGATCCCACGAGAAACGGTTTGGGCGGAATCCACGTGGAGTTCACGTTCCCGTTGCGGTCGATCTGGGCGCCGCCGAGGCAGCCGATCGTCGTCGTGCCCGGACCACCGACGAGCGCGCCGAGCACGGACTGCGCGTCGGAGAGCATCGTGGCGGTCGGGAAGTTCCGGTGGTTCAAGCACGAACGGGTCGGCGGGGGTCGCCTCGTAGCCCCACAACCCGATCTCGGCGGTGAGCTGCACGTCGCTCCCCTGTTCACGCGCGGCCCGGACCGCGAGCCAGGCGGCGAGGTTCGCCACGCCGGCCCCGGCGAGCACCGCGTCGGCTCGGGTTTCGGCGATCCGCTCGGTCAGGTAGCGCGCGCCCCACACCGCGGCGCGCTCCCACGCGTTCGACCGGCGCGTGGAGGTCGGGGACGTGTTCGCGCGCGTCTGACTGCCACGAGTCGGGCGCGGCCTTCGCTCTGAGCTCGGCGACCCGTTCGCCGCCGAGCAGTTCGAGCCACTGCTCCTGCGATTCGACGTCGAGCACCCAGCGCTGGATCCAGCTGTCGTAGTCGTCCGATCGCGTCGCGGCGCGCGCGTCGACCCAGAACTCGTAGTCCTCGCCGTAGCCGTCGACCGGGAGGTCACCGGTGTAGAGGCCACCGGGGTGCGCCCCCATCGGCGCCTCGACCACCGCGAGCACCCGGTGCGCGGGGATGCGAACCAGGTGTGACCACGGACGCAGATCGTCGACGATCCGCTCGACGGTGACAATGGCGCCGCGGCGGGCCGCGAGCGCGCCCCACACCCCTTCGAGCAGCGGCGCGTGCAGCGCGACGTTTCCGGCCCGGTCGGCGATCGGTGCGTGCAGCAGCGCGACGTCGGGCACGAGCGGCGCGAGCAGACCGATCTCGCCGAACTCGGTGTCGACCTGCGTGAAAGCGGCGTTCTCGGCCATCGACGAGCCGGCGATCGAACGGGTCGTGACCGCCGGCAGGCCGCGTGCGGCGGCTTCGAGCCGTTGGGTGAACGCGAGGAACGACCAGTGCTCGACCTCGACCTCGCCGCGTTCGTACGCGCGAGCGAACCACGGGTTCGGTGTGAAGTTCGGGAACGTGTCGCCCGAGTAACCGGTGATCACTTTGGACACGAGGCCGCCTCGGAAGAACAGCGCTCCGAGACTCGACAACGAGAGCATCACCAAGGTGAAGTTCGGGACGCTGCCCCAGTACTGCCGGACGACCTCACGCGTCGCCGCGCTCCAGCGCGTGTGGCCGACGACGGGATGGAGCACGTCGCCGGCCTGTACATGCTGCGCGATCGCATCGGCGAGCGTCGTCTGCTTGTCGGGCACCATCCGACGCTACCGACTCGGCCGAACCCGGCGAGTCGACCGGCGGTTACCCTGCGCCGCGGTGGCCGGGGAACCCGAAACCGGTGTGAAGCTCGGGATCGTGACGCCCGCGCTGACGATGCTGCCGCGCGCGCACGCGCGCTGGGAGGAGACGGCTTCCCTCGCCGACGTCGTGGACGTGGTGCAGGAGGCGGAGCGACTGGGCTACCACCACGTCACGTGCAGCGAGCACGTGGCCATCCCGACCGCCGTCGCCGAAGTGCGCGGCGGCCGCTACTGGGATCCGCTCGCGACGTTCGGTTACCTCGCCGCTCTGACCTCGACGATCCGACTCGCGACGCACGTGCTCGTCCTCGGCTATCACCACCCGCTCGAGATCGCCAAGCGCTACGGCACGCTCGACGTGGTGAGCGACGGACGCCTGATCCTCGGGGTCGGTGTCGGGTCGCTGGAAGAGGAGTTCGACCTGCTCGGCGTGCCGTTCGCCGACCGCGGCGCCCGGGCCGACGACGCCATGCGCGCGCTGCGCGCCGCATTGTCGGAGCGCGAACCCGAGTATCACGGCGAGGTCTTCGACTTCTCGGGGATGCTCGTGGACCCGTGCGCGGTGCAGGCGCACGTCCCGATGTGGGTCGGGGGACGCACCGCCCGTTCACTGCGCCGCGCGGTCGAGTTGGGCGACGGTTGGGCGCCGTTCGGTCTCCGCACCGGCGAGATCGCAGCGATGCTCGCCCGCGCCCGCGACACCGAAGCGTGGACGGCCCGCAGGACACCGATCGAGATCGTCCTCCAGAACGAACGACCGCTCGACCCTCTCGGCAGAACCGGCACGCGTCGGGGAACAGCTACAGAAGATGCTCGACGCGGGAGCGACCGCGATCAACGTCCGCGTCGTGCACCACTCCCCCGCGCACTACAAAGAACAGCTCGCCGCGCTTCGTACCATTGTTTGAACCTCAGCGGCCCCTCCGGGGCACGCTGAGGTTCAAACAGCCCGAGGGCAGCGGCGACGGTGCGAGCGACGTCGTAGTCGGTGAACTCGCTGGTGAAGTGCAGAACCCGGTACCCGGCGAGCAGGAGCTCGTTGTTGCGGGCGCGGTCGTCGTCGAACGCGCGGCGAGACGAGTGCGGATCGAAGCCGTCGCTCTCGAGGACAAGCTTCGCCGCCGTGTAGCACTTGTCGAGGCGACGTGGACCGCTCGGGAGCTCGATCCAGACTTGAGTCTCGGGCAGCGGGATGTTGTGGCGTTGCAGCGACTCGAACACGAACTCCTCGAGCCAGGACTCGCGGAGGCCGAACTCTTCGAGCCGCGTCGCGAGCATGTCCGACATGGTGTTCGGGCTGCGTCCGGGTGCTTGGCGCAGCCGCTCGAAGCAGGCCACGATGCGTCCGAAGGTCGTCAGACGGAGGCGGACGGCGTCGTCGGTGAGCCGGCCGAGGGCGGCGACCGTGAGACGACCTGAGAGCTCGTTGATGGCGCGCTCGACGGTCGTCACCGGGATGCCGCAATGGACGCGCTCGTCGCGTGAGTCGAGGAGCCCGCTGCGGTGTACCCACAGGCCGGCGATCCTTGGATCACGCTCGAGGACCGTCGTGATCTCGATCGGCGCTCGCTCGTCGATCCCTTCGACGCCCCAGAGCTGCAGCGCGGTTCGGTGCGACACGAGCGAGGCCGGGCCGGCGGCGAACAAGCCCGCCATGACACGCTGATTCCACGAGCTCGGCACCACCGCGTCGGCGTAGACACCGGTGTGCAATGCCACCCAACGGCCGCTCTCGAGCCGATGCCGCACGGCCTTCCTGCTCATGCCGGCATCGCGCACCTGGCACGCGCTGACCACACCGTGCTGGTCGACGAAGAGCTTCCGCAACGCGGCTTCGACTTCACCACTGGTACGCACGCTTCCTCCGATGACACGGGGAAGCGTGAGCGGCACGCTACGAGCCGGCTGCGACACCAACCTCGTTTGTGGTCGATCGGGCCCCGCAGGGGCCACGATCGTTCAAACCGACGTGCGGGTCGGGCGGCTACAGGCGTTCGATGACGGTCGCGTTGGCTTGGCCGCCGCCTTCGCACATCGTCTGGAAGCCGACTCGGCCTCCGGTCGCTTCGAGGTGCCGCAGCAATCGGGTCATCAGCGAAACACCCGACGCGCCGAGCGGATGACCGAGCGCGATCGCACCGCCGCGCGGGTTGAAGCGCTCCATCGGGTACTCGAATTCCTTCTGCCACATCAGCGCGATGGCCGCGAACGCCTCGTTGCACTCCACGGCGTCGAACTCGTCGACCTTCATGCCGGTCCGCTCCATCAGCTTGTACGTGACGGGCACCGGCGCCGAGAGCACGAGCACCGGATCTTCGGCGGCTACCGCGAAGTGCTTGAACCGAGCCCGCACGGGAAGGCCGTGTTGTTCTGCGAAATCGGCGTCGGCGATCAACATCGCGGCCGCGCCGTCGGTCATCTGCGACGAGTTGCCCGCAGTGATGTCGGGGGCGGGCTGGTCGGCCGAGTCCCAGGCCGGTGGGAGTCCCGCGAGCGCGTCGAGCGACGCGTTGCGACGGATCCCTTCGTCGGTCGCGAGTGTCTCTCCGGTCGGTTCACCGGTCTCGGGATCCTTGATCGGCACCGGCACGATCTCGCCCGCGAAGAATCCGTTGTCCGTGTTCTCGGCCGCGCGTCGGTGCGACTGGAGCGCGTACGCGTCCAGCTCCTCGCGGGTCACTCCCCACTTGTCGGCCAGCACCTGCGCGACCCAGAACTGGATGCCGAGCGTGTTGTCGGTGTTGGCGAGGAACTCGCCCGAGAAGGGGCCGACCCCGCCACGCGCGTTCGACGACATCGGCGCGCGCGTCATCGACTCGACGCCGCACGCGATCGCGATGTCGTACGCGCCCGCGATCACGCCCTGGGCGACGAAGTGCGCGGCCTGCTGTGACGAACCGCACTGCCGGTCGACGCTGGTGGCCGGCACCGACCAGGGCAGGCCGGCCGCGACCCACGCGTTGCGGGTGACGTTGCAACCCTGCTCACCTGACTGCGTGACACAGCCGCCGACGACATCGTCGATGCGGGACGGGTCGATGTCGTGGCGCGCGACGAGATTCGACAGCACGTGACCGAGCAGATCGGTGGGATGCCACCCGGCGAGCGCGCCCTTGCGTTTGCCGAACGCACTGCGAGCGCAGTCGACGATCACCGCCTCCGCGTGGCCCTCACCGTGTCGCGTGCCATAACCTGACACGGTAGTCAGCTTTCGCCAACCGGAGCACCGCTGTGCGCATCGCCGTCCTCGTCAAACAGATCCCGAAGTTCGACGAGATGGAGCTCACCGAGGACGGACGCCTCCGGCGCGACGGTGTCGAGCTCGAGATGAATCCGTACTGCCGTCGCGCCGTCGCGAAGGCGTGCGAGCTCGCGGGAGAACGTCCGGGTTCGTCGGTTGTGGTGTTCACCCTCGGGCCACCACCCGCCGACGACACGTTGCGCGAAGCGATTGCGTGGGGACTCGAGCGTGACGTCGACATCACCGGCGTACACGTCACCGACCCTGCTTTCGCGGGTTCCGACACGCTCGCAACCGCGAAGGCGCTCGCGGCCGCGCTCGCGCACGCAGGCGCGTTCGATCTGGTGCTCACCGGACGCAACTCCGTGGACGCCGACACGGGGCAGGTCGGCCCCGAGATCGCCGAGCTCCTGGACGTCCCGTTCCTCACCGGCGTGCGGGTGTTGACGATCGACGGCGGCCGCGTCTTCGCACGTTGCGAGCTGGACGACGGCTGGGTGGAGGCCGAGGTTCGGCTTCCTGCGATGCTCTCGTGCGCCGAACGGCTGACGGACCCGACCAAGGTCGACCCGCCCGGGCGCGCGGCCGTCCCCGCCCGGCTGATCACCCGGGTCGGTGCGGCGGATCTCGGCGACGGGCCCTGGGGCGAGGACGGCTCACCGACCTGGGTCGGGCCGGTGAAGGTGATGGCCGTCGATCGGGTCCGCCGGCGTGCTGCGGGAGCAACGCTGCTCGAACAGGTCGATGATGCGATCGAGATGCTGCACGCTCGCGGTGCGCTCGATCGCGATGCGGCCGCCGCAGCATCGGTCGGGACCGTGCCGGCACCGCGACCGGATGGCCCGTGCACCATGGTCGTGCTCGATCCGGTGCGTGACCACACCAACCGCGAGTTGCTCGGCGCGGCCGCCGGGCTCACCGGCAACGTCCTCGCCATCACGGTCGAGCCAGGCGACACCGAACGTCTCGTCGCGTGGGGCGCAGATGCCGTCGCCTACCTCCGCGGCGACAACATCGAAGAAGACGTCGCCGCGCGCGCTGTCTCAGCTCGCGGACCGGGAACGGCCGTGGGCGATCCTCACGTCTTCCACCGCGTGGGGTCGCGAGGTCGCGTCGCGCGCGGCGGTACGGCTCGATGCCGGGCTCGTCGGCGACGCGGTCGACCTCGACGTCGAAGGCGACCGGCTCGTCGCGTGGAAGCCCGCGTTCGGCGGCCAGCTCATCGCCGCGATCGGATGCACCTCGAGCGTGCAGATGGCAACGGTGCGCCCCGGCGTGCTCCCGACGCGTGCGCCGCGCGCTGCGCATGCGATCGCGCACGAGACGATCGCGCTCGCCGGCCGCGGCCGCGTTCACGTCAGTGCCCGGACGCGCGACGACGACATCGACGTGCTCGCCGAAGCGCGAGCGGTGATCGGCGTCGGCACCGGCATCACCCCCGACGAATACGGCGCGCTCGACGAGCTCCGTTCGGTGCTCGGCGCCGAGCTGGGCGCAACCCGCAAGGTCACCGACAAGGGCTGGATGCCGCGCGCCCGTCAGATCGGCATCACCGGCCGGTCGATCGCGCCCCGGCTGTTCGTCAGCATCGGTGCGAGCGGCAAGTTCAACCACGCCGTCGGCGTGCGCGCCGCCGGCACCGTGCTCGCGATCAACCCCGACGAGACCGCACCGATCTGGGATCACGCCGACGTCGGCATCGTCGCCGACTGGCACGATGCCGTGCCCGCACTGGTGACCGCACTGCACGCACGCGGCTGACCGCGCTGCACGCACGCCGCTGACGCCCTCCTCAGTGCAGACCGGAGTCCAGGAGGCGGGCGAGTTGTCGCACCCGTTCGTTGCGCCGGGTCTCGTCGGTGTCACCGGTGACTCGCCATTCGTTGAACAGACCCCAGATGAGCGATCGCAGCAGCTGCGCGAGCGCGCGGATCGCGTCGTCTCCGTGGGCGAGTGCGGCACCCGACACGACGTCTTCGAGTTGTGCTCCCCAGCCGTCCCACATCTCGAGGGAAACCGCGCGCGCGTCGGGATCGCCCCGCAGGACTTCGGCGTGGAGCAGCCCGTAGTACGCGGCGTTGGCCTCCATCCGCCCCCAGGACACCTGCACGATCAGGGCGATGGCTTCGTCGCGGGGGGCCGACCGCAGCAGGGACAGGACATCGGGTTCGAGCCGGGCACGGATCTCGTCGAGCGAACCGAGCTCTTCGAAAACGGCTCGGAGAAGCGCGCGCTTCGAATCGAAATGGTGATAGGCGGCAGCCACGTTGACATCCGGCTCTTCGGGCCAGTTCGCGCATCGAGGCACGATCGACGCCCTGCTCGCTGAACAGCGCGAGTGCGGTTTCGAGCAGCTGTTGGCGACGATTCACGGAAGCTCCCCTTGCAGCTAAACGAGCGTTGAGTTAGTTTAAACGCATGTTGAGTCGCGCTGGTGTACGCCAGCCTGCCGACCCGCCGCTGCTCGCAGCCGCTGCACGAGACATGCCCGGCCCTCGGTTGCCGGCCGCGTTGCAGACGCTCTGCTACGGACTCTGGCCCCAGCGCTACCTGCACTGGTGCGCCCGGAAGTATGGGGACCGGTTCACGCTTCGCCTGGCGGCGATCGGAACCAGGGTCGTCGTCACCGACGCGGCCTCGATACGGGACGTCTTCGGCTTGAAGCCGCACGAGTTCGTGACGGACAGCACGATGCTCGAGCCGTTCCTCGGTTCGGAGTCCGTGCTCTGCCAGGACGGCGAGGTTCACGCCCGTGAGCGGAGGTTGCTCGCTCGCGCCTTTCGACCGGAGGCCCTCGAGAACTACGCCGACGCGATGGAGGCCATCACTCGGCGCGATCTGGCGTCGTGGCCAGTCGGTCGAGCAGTTCGCGCTGCACCCGCGACTTCAGGCGATCACCCTCGAGATCATCCTGCGGGTGGCGTTCGGCATCGACGCGACCGACCGGCTCGACGATCTGCGCAACTGCCTGCGGCCGTTCCTCCGTCAAGCGAGGCTCTCTGCTCGTCCTCAACCCCGGCTTCCGTCGAGAGCTGCGAGGCCACAGCCCTTGGGCGCGCTTCCAGCGGCTCCGCTCGGACGTGCTCGCGGTTCTCGCCGAGGAGGTCGGCCAACGTCGGAACGCCGCCGACCTCGATGTGCGCACCGATGTCCTGTCGCTCCTGCTCCGAGCCGAGAGCGACGGCGATCACCTCGACGACGACGAGGTACTCCACAACCTGCTCACGATGGTTCTCGCCGGCCACGACACAACCGCGACCGCGCTCGCGTGGACGTTCGACCTCCTGCTGCATCACCCGGCTGCGATGGATCGACTGCGCGCCGACCTCGCCGAACGGCAGCCGCGACTACATCGGGGCAGTCATCCGAGAGTCCATGCGGCTGAGACCGGTCGTCATCGACACCGGCCGTACCCTGGTTCAGCCGACGCCCATCGGCGACACGTTGTATCCGGCCCGGACGGTGATATCGCCGAGCATCCTGCTCGCCCACCACCGTGCCGACGTCTATCCCGATCCCATGGAGTTTCGCCCCGAGCGGTTCCTCGGTCCGGAAGCGCCCGAGCCGCTCACCTGGATCCCGTTCGGGGGTGGAGTCCGCCGCTGCCTCGGCGCCGGGTTTGCGATGCTCGAGATGGAGATCGTTCTCCGGACCATTCTCGAGCACTGCGAGCTCTCGGCCGCCCGCGCACGCGAGGACACACAACGGCGCCGGGCCGTGACGCTGATTCCACGTCACGGAACTCGCGTCGTGCTGACGTCCCGCCGCGGTGGTGTAGAGGTCAGGCCGCGGCGGGTTCCTTCTTCGGTGGCCGCCAGAACGTCGCGAGCAACGCCACCGTGCCGCCGACGCCGATCACGAGCGCCGAAACCAGTCCCCACCAACCGTCGAGGTCGAAGTCGACCGCGTTGTCGACCGACCACTCCCCCGCGCCGAGGCACGCGATCGCGAAACAGGCGACGGCGAGATTGCCGACGTACTCCCAGCCTTCGCCCGGACGGAAGATGAAGAACCCGTTCTTGCGATGGTTCACGATCAGCGCGACGAGCATGACGCCCGCGCACACGCCGGCCGCGTAGGGCGTGAACAAGCCGATGATCAGCGCGCCGCCGGCGACCAATTCGGTGCCGCTCGCGAGCCAGGCGTGCAACACCCCCGGCTTCATCCCGAGGCTCGCGAACCAACGGCCGGTGCCCGCGATCTTGCCGCCCCGCCACACGTGGTTGACGCCGTGGGCGACCATCGTTCCGCCGACCGCAACGCGCAGGATCAGCAGTCCGAGATTGATCTGATCGGGAGACATGTCCATGGCCGCGCAATGTAGACCGGCGATGTCGTAGTGTCGGGACCTGACACGAGCGTCAGGGATGACGGAGGAACGCGCGTGGAAACAACTGACACCGACTACGACCCGTTCGAGGACTTCAATCGCAGCGCGGGCATCGGAGTCGTCGAGAACCCGTATCCGATCTTCGCGTTGGTGCGCCCCGAGCACCCGATCAAGCGCGAAGAGCTCGACGCGACGATGTTCCCCGAAGACATGGCGCCCGAGGGCGTCGACAAAGGCCTCGTCGACCTCGGCATCAACGTCTACACCGCGTTCAGCTTCGACGCCGTGCAGCAGGTGCTCAAGGACGGTGAGACGTTCTCGTCCAAGGGCTACGAGGAGATCATGGGCGCCGTCATGGGCCACACCATCCTCGAGATGGACGAGCCCGAGCACCACACCTACCGCGGACTGGTGCAGCAAGCGTTCAGCCGCAAGGCGATGGAGACCTGGGAGCGCGAAGTCGTCCGCAACGTGGTGGACGAGCACATCGACGACTTCATCGACCGCGGCCGGGCCGACCTCGTCGGCGAGCTCACGTTCCCGTTCCCGGTCGCCGTGATCGCGCGTCTGCTCGGCTTGCCGGGCGAAGACCTGCCGATGTTCCACCGTCAGGCGGTGGAGCTCATCAGCGCCGGCTTCGACCTCGAGCGCGCGACCCGCGCCTCGCAGGCGCTCTACTCGTACTTCTGCTCGATCATCGCCGACCGGCGCATCAACCCCTCCGACGACGTGATCTCGGTGCTCGCCCAGGCCGAGCTCGACGGCACGCAGCTCACCGACGACGAGATCTGCGCGTTCCTCCGGCTGCTGCTGCCGGCCGGAGCCGAGACGACGTACCGCTCGTCGAGCAACCTGCTCGTCGGGCTGCTCACGAACCCCGACCAGCTCGACGCGCTGCGGGACGACCGCGCGTTGATGCCGCAGGCGATCGAGGAAGGCCTGCGGTGGGAGCCGCCGCTCCTCGGCATCATGCGCACCGCGACGCGCGACACCGAGGTCGAAGGGGTTCCGATCCCTGCCGGCTCCAGCATCTCGGTGAGCATCGGCTCCGCCAACCACGACGAGCGCCACTGGGAGAACGCCGACGCGTTCGACATCTTCCGGCCGCAGAAGCAGCACCTCGCGTTCGCGTGGGGCCCGCACATGTGCCTCGGGCTGCACCTCGCGCGCATGGAGACCAAGGTGCTCCTCACGCAGCTCTTCGACCGGCTGCCGAACCTGCGCCTCGACCCCGACGCCGAAGTGCCGCAGATCAGCGGGATGGTGTTCCGCGCCCCGCCGGCGCTTCCGGTGATCTGGGGACCATGAGTACGCTGACACCGACGTCAGGTTCCGAAGGGGGAACTGCCATGCGGCTCGAAGACTTGGTTCTCGTCAGCGTCGACGACCACGTGGTCGAGCCGCCGGACCTCTTCGAAGGCCGGCTCAGCGCTGACTACGCCGAACGCGCACCCAAGTTGATCCGCAAGGACAGCGGGATCGACGTGTGGTCGTTCGAAGGCGCGGAGCTGCCGAACATCGGGCTGAACGCGGTCGCGGGCCGTCCGCCCGAGGAGTACGCGATGGATCCGACAGTCGTTCGACGACATGCGGTCCGGTTGCTACGACATCCACGACCGCGTCAAGGACATGAACGCGAACGGCTTGCTCGGTTCGATGTGCTTCCCGTCGTTCCCGCAGTTCTGCGGCCAGCTCTTCACCCGCACCGCCGCGCACGACGAGGCGTTCGCGGAAGCGCTCGTGCGCGCCTACAACGACTGGCACATCGAGTCGTGGTGCGGCGCGTACCCCGGCCGTTTCATCCCGCTGTCGATCCCGATGATGTGGAACCCCGAGAAGATGGCGGCCGAGGTCCGGCGGGTCGCGGAGAAGGGCTGCCACGCGGTCACGTTCTCCGAGAACCCGGTGCACCTCGGGCACCCGTCGATCCACTCGGGCTACTGGGATCCGTTCTTCGCCGCCGCCGAAGAGTGCGACACCGTCGTGTGCGTGCACATCGGCTCGTCGTCGAAGATGGTGATCACCGCGCCGGACGCGCCGATGGACGTGCTCATCACGCTGTCGCCGATCAACATCGTGCAGGCCGCGGCCGACTTCGTGTGGTCGACGGTGCCGCAGAAGTTCCCGCGCCTCAAGTACGCGCTGAGCGAAGGCGGCATCGGTTGGATCCCGTACTTCCGGGAACGCATCGACTACACGTACGACCGCCACCGCTTCTGGACCGGCCAGGACATGGGTGACCGGCTGCCGAGCCAGGTGTTCGACGAGCAGGTCGTGTGCTGCTGGATCGACGACCCGGTCGGTGTCGAGATGCGGCACAAGATGAACGTCGACATGGTCACGTGGGAGTGCGACTACCCGCACTCGGACTCGACGTGGCCGCAGTCGCCGGAGCAGTTCTCGAAGCAGATGCAGGCCGCGCACGCGTCCGACGAGGACATCGAGAAGATCTCGCACGCGAACGCGATGCGGCTGTTCTCCTACGACCCGTTCGCGACGCTCGGCGGACGCGAGCAACTGCACCGTCGGCGCGCTGCGCGCGCAGGCCGAAGGGTGGGACGTCAGCATCGTGGCCCGGGGCATCAAGGCCACGGGTACCGGCGCGATGGACCTCCTCAAGATCGGCGGCCGGACGCAGCGCGAGCTAGCCGACTCAGCCGGTTCGCCGGGAGTGGTGGCGCAGGCGCGGCACCAGGCCTTCTTCGCCGAGCGCGCGCAGCGCCCGTTCCTCCGCGGCGTCGACCACCACCGCGTCGCCGGGCTCGCGGTTCACGATGAAGCTGACGACGCAGTCGTCGCACGCCGTCGTGCCCGCCATCACGCACTCACCGCAGTCGATCGTCCGGGTCGGGATGTGTGTCATGCCGACATCCTGACACCCGGGTGCGACACCGACGGTTTGACGTAATCGTGCGCCGTCACGGTCGCATGTGTCGCAAACAGGTCAGCCGGCGGAGCGGTGAGCAGGGCGTCGGCGGGGACGACGACGGCGCCGGCGGCCTCGGCGTGCTCGCGGACCCACGCGTCGGACGACGCGACCACGACCGGGATCCGCTTCGGCTGAGCCTCGACTTCGCGCACCACGACCTCGTCTGCCTCCTCGTCTGCTTCGGAGAACACGACCCGGACGCCACCCGGCCGCGCGGTTGCAGCCGAGGGCCGCTGCCGTCGCCGTCGAACACGCAGAGCACCCGGCACCCGAGCCGGCGGTGGAGCTGCGTGACCGCGATCCCCAAGCCGCTCGCGCTGGTCGGCGGCGCTCGCGTCGGGCCAGCCTCGCTTGGTGACGTTGTAGCCGTCGACCACGAGCAGCACCTCGGAAGACTGCAGCATCGCCTCGATGCCGGCGATCGACGACGCGACGACTCCCGCAGGCAGCGTCGGCGCGACGCGGCCGGCGAGCGGTGCCACACGGATCGCGACGCCTCGGCGGCTCCGGCGCGAGCTGCCGGTTCTGGGACCGCCCGTACGTTGATGCGCGCGCGCAGCGCCGCGAGCTCGCCGGCGAGTCGTTGGAGTCGACGCGATCGCGTCGGCGAGGCTGCGCGCGTCGCTCGGCGTCGAGGCGCGACGGTGTTCGTTCGAGCCTGCGCGGTGAGCTCGGCGATCTCGGCACGCGAGCGGCGCAGGTCCTCCTCGACGCGCGCGGGCACGCTGGCCTTCGCGTGCAAGCCGCGGCACGCGCCTGCTCGACCTCGGCGCTCGCTTGCTCGCAGTTGCGCTTCCAGGCCTTCTGCTCTTCGGTGTGCGGCGCGCGCGTCGGCGTCGGCCTGCTCCTCGCGCGCTACGGCGGCTGTGACGCTCCTTGCGCAACTCCTCGCTCGACGCGCGGCTTCGGTCTGCGCCTCGGCACGCGCCGTGTCGGCGCGCCGCTTGGCCTCCTCCAGCTCGGTGACCTCGCGACCCTGCGCCCGCGCCGCGTGCGATTGGTCATGGTCGCGTCGGTCCCGGGCGTCGAACGCGACGACAAGCCCGAGACCGAAGTCGGCGCCGACCGGCCGACACGCCCACAACACCGACGCGAGCAACGGCAGGTCGCCGCGTGCGGCCGACGCCTCGACGAGCTCCCACGACGCGTTCGCCACCCACTGCGTCGAGCAGCGCGGCGACTGGTCCGAGCTGCCGTCGAACCGCGCCACGACACGGCTCGCGAAAGGCAGCATCTTCGTCGAACGCTCGGCGAAGCTGACGCGGCCCGGGGCCGTGCATCGAGGCCGCGGCTGTCGAATCCGTGCAGGTGCCGGAGCGAGGCAGGGACGTCGTTCGCCTCGAGGCCGCGCAGCGTGTCCGCGGCGCTCTCGAGGAGTGGGGTGAGCAGCGCATCCGGAACCGCCGGGCGCGGTGTGCCGATCCGCTCAGCCGGCATGGTGGCCGAGCAACGGTCGAACATGCTGCCGCGCAGGCGCCGGCCCGTACAATGACCGAGCCCACCGAACGTCGCCCGAGGGGATCCGCATGCACGCGCGCCACGAGGACTTCACCGTGGACACCCAAGGCGACGGCGACGTGCTCGACGTCACGCTGCATGCGCAGAAGGCCGTCGACAACTCCGGGCTGCGAGACGGGCTCTGCACCGTGTTCGTCGCGCACTCGACGTGCGGCGTCACCACGATCGAGTACGAGCCGGGCTGCAACGCGGACCTCAACCGGGTGCTCGAAGGGGTCGCGCCCGAAGCCGACCGGTGGGAGCACAACGAGCGGAACGCCGACACCAACGGGCACAGCCACGTGCGGGCCGCGATGATCGGGCCGTCGGTGACCGTGCCGTTCACCAACGGCGAGCTCTGCGTCGGCACGTGGCAGAAGATCGTCTGCATCGACTTCGACGACCGGCCGCGTTCACGACGCCTGGTCGTCCAGCTGCTCGGCGTCTGAACCGACCGTCTCGATCGCGTCGCCCGCGGCGTTGCACCAGCGGCACGACGATGCGCTCGATCGCGGTCGTCGAGGATCTCCTCTTCTTCGACCTCGAGCTCGCCGCCGATCGAGTAGTGATGGAAGGCGCGCGTCCGGCGTGTCCGCACGACGTCGAAGCGGGTGAGGTTGCCGCACGCGGCGCAGCGATACCGGTCCGCCATAGCGACTCGGATGGTACGCGCTTCCACGCGTGGCGAACGTACGTTCGTTACACTGCGCGTGTGGCAGTCGAGCCGCTCGCATCGTCCGAAGCGACGCTCACCGAATTGATCGGACCGGTCGCCCTCGCGACGCCGCTGTACGACGTGACGTTCGTCGTCCTCGACCTCGAGACGACCGGCGGCTCGCCGCGCACCGACCGGATCACCGAGATCGGCGCGCTGAAGGTGCGCGGCGGCGAAGTGCTCGGGCAGTTCGAGACGTTCGTGAACCCGGGCGTGCCCGTCCCGCCGTTCATCACCACGCTCACCGGGATCACCGAAGCGATGGTGGCGCCGGCGCCGCCCATCGAGGCGATCCTCCCGAGCCTGCTCGAGTTCCTGCGCGGCGCCGTGATCGTCGGCCACAACATCCGCTTCGACTGCGCGTTCCTCGACGCCGCGTTGCAGCGCAACGGCTACCCGCGCCTCGCGAACCGCCGCGTCGACACGATCGGCCTGGCTCGCCGCCTCGTGCGTGACGACGTCCCGAACCTGCGCCTGCACACGCTCGCCACGCACTTCCGCACCGACACCGAACCCGTGCACCGTGCCTACGCCGACGCCGCCGCCACCGACGAGGTACTCCACGCGCTGCTCGAACACGCGGCGACGTTCGGCGTGCTCGGTCTCGACGACCTCGTCGCGCTGCCGAAGGTGCGCGTCCACCCGTCCACCGCCAAGCTCGCGCTCGACGGCTCGCATCCCGCGCGTGCCCGGCGTCTTCGTGTTCCGTGACCGTCGGGCCGAGCGCTCACCGTCGGGCAGGCGACGAACCTGCGGGCCGAGGTGCGCCGCTACTTCGCCGGCGACGAGCAGGCATCGGTGCCGCAGTTGCTGCGCGAGACGGTGCGCATCGAGCACCGCGTGTGCGCGGGCCCGCTCGAGACGGCGGTCCGGGCCGGGCGGGCGATACGGCGTCTCCGCCCGCGCCTCGACCGATCGTCGCGCGGCCGACCGCACCGTGTACCTCCGGCGGGCGCGCGGACGTCGCACCCACCTGGCGCTCACGCGCGCGCCCGACGCCGGCGACGCGAACGTGCTCGGCCCGTTCCGGCAGCGCGGCGATCGCGCGCAGCGTGCGGCGGCTCCTCGAGCCCGTCCCGGCCGACACCCGGCTCCTCGATGCGCTCGCCCGCGCCGCAGATGTCGATGCCGCGGCGGCGGCCGGCAGGAGTCTCGCGGAGCTCGGCCTGCTCGCCGACACGGCGCGTACGCGGCGCACGGTGCTTGCCTGCGCCGGCGCGCCGCGTGCTCGTGTTCGAAGGCCCGAAGGACGCATCGAGATTCGCCGCGGCCAAATCGTGTTCGAGGGCGACGAGCAGCCTGTGCCCGACGTCGAGGCGGCGGTTGCGGAGTCGCTGCTGCTGGGTCGCTGGCTCGCGCGCAACGCGCGCCGGGTCGAGCTCGTCTACGCGGAGGGCGTCTGGGCGTCCGAGCTTCCGCGCGTCTGAGACTTGCGGAAGCGCGGCACGGCCGGGCCGCGGTCGCGTGCGGTTGCAACGGCGCCGATGCGAATGGCGGACGCGCCATCGCGAGACCGAACAGGATCGCGAAGTGCACGATCGCCGCGGTGACGAGCGCGACGAACGGGCAGCAGGCGCGCCACCGGCCAGAAGCGGTCCCACCCGGTCTCGAGGAAGACGTCCTCGAGTTGCGTCTGGGTCAGGAAGCCGAGTCCTCGGGCCACGCCGAACACGATGACGAAGCCGAGCGGCACCGCGACGATCCAGACGAGCAGACGCATCCAGAACGGCACGACGCCCGCCTGCGCGCGGACCTTGCGGCGCGACAAGCTGCGACCGCCGTTCGACGACGGCTCGGATCCGCGGCCGGACGACGGGCATCGCGGTCGTGCGTTCAGCCGCCGCGGCGACGCCTGCCCCAGCGGTGATCGGGACCGCGGCTGACGGTAACGGTGCCGCTTCCACCGGCGCGGCGCGGAACTGCTCGGGCACCTTGAGCGTGCGGCCGCAGCCACTGCACCGGAACGCGGCCGCGGACGACGCGACGTCGATCGGATGCTTGGTGCCGCAGTCGGGGCATTGCAGGACGGGCGCCATCAGGGTGCTTCGCTCTCTTCGGCGCGCGCCTTGCGACTGACGCGCACCAGCGCGTCGAGCGCATGCGGGCCCGGCCCGAGTCGATCGCTGCTCGGCGCGGCCTCGACCCCGGCGCCCGAGGTCGGCGGCGATGCCGGCGACCACGAGCGCGGCCGACGGCGTTCAGCACCGCGATGTCGCGTAGCGGGCCCGTTCTCGCCGGCGAGCACCGATCGACGCACGCCGCGTTCGTCGCCGCGTCGCCGCCGCAGAGGTCGCTCGCCCGTCGCGCGGGCGAGGCCGAAGGTCGGCGGGATCGAGGGTGTAGTGCCGGATCTCGCCGTCGACGAGCTCGTGCACCGTGCTCGTCGTGGTGGTGGTGAGCTCGTCGAGGCCGTCGTCGCCGTGGAACACCAGCACGTGCTCGGCGCCGAGCTCGCGGAGCGCGCCGAGCATCGTCGGCGCCATCGCCGGATCCGAGACGCCGATCGCCTGGCGGCGCACGCGCGCCGGGTTGGCGAGCGGACCGAGGAAGTTGAACGTCGTGGCGACACCCGAGCTCGCGGCGCGCCGGGCCGAGGAACCGCATCGCCGGGTGGTAGCGGGGCGCGAAGCAGAAGCCGACGCCGGCCGACTCGACGCACGCGCGCGACACCGATCGGGCCGAGCTCGATCGCGACGCCGAGCGCCTCGAGCACGTCGGCCGAGCCGCAGCGGGACGACGCGGCGCGGTTGCCGTGCTTCACCACCCGCGCGCCCGCGCCGGCCGCGATCAGCGCGGCCATCGTCGAGACGTTCACCGTGCCGGAGCGGTCGCCGCCGGTGCCGCACGTGTCGATCGCGCCGTCGGCGACGTCGCACCTCGGTGCCGTGGGCACGCATCGTGCGCACGAGCGCGGCGAGCTCGCCCGCGGTCTCGCCCTTCGCCCGCAGCGCGACGATGAAGCCCGCCGCCTGCACGTCGGTGACCCGGCCTTCGAGGATCTCGCCGAGTGCCGGCCGCGACTTCGTCGGGCGCAACGTCGTCGCGCCGCGAGCAGCCGGGCGAGGATCGGCGTGAGGACGTCGTTCACGGCACGCCTCAGTCCCACCAGAGATCGTGGTCGAGCACACCGCGCGCGATCAGCCCGAGCTGGATCTGCGACGTGCCCTCGACGATCGTGAGCTGGCGCGCGTCGCGGTAGTACAGCTCGGTCATGTGATCCTTCATGTAGCCGGCGGCGCCGAGCATCTGCAGCGCCTCGCCCGACACCTTCACCGCGACTTCGCGTCGCGTAGTACTTCGCCATCGAGAGGTACGGCACGTACTCACGCGTGTACTTGCCTTCGTCGGCCATCACCGCCGACCGGTAGGTGAGCAGCCGCGCCGCTTCGATCTCGGTGGCGAGCTCGGCGATCTTCCACTGGATGCCCTGCATGTCGGCGATCGTCTTGCCGAACGCGGCGCGTTCCTTCACGTACTCGACCGCGTACATGAGCGCGCCTTCGGCGAGCCCGATGCCGCGCGCCGCGACGATCGGCCGCATCGAGTTGAGTCCGAGCATCGCGAGGCGGAAGCCGCCGACCTCGCCGACGACGTTGGAGGCCGGAACGCGCACACCGTCGAGCACGAGCTCGCCGGTGTCGACGCCGCGCACACCCATCTTGTCGTCGGTGCGGCCGACACTCGACGCCGGGCGACGATCGCTCGACGACGAAGCACGAGATGTCGTCGTGCTGGCGCGAGTCGGCCGGGCCGGTCTTGGCGAACACGCAGTACCAGTCGGCCTGCACGACGCCCGACATCCAGCACTTCGTGCCGGTGAGCACCCAGTCGTCGCCGTCGCGCACCGCCTTGGTGCGCATGCCGACGACGTCACTGCCGGCTTGCGGCTCGGAGAGGCCGAAGCCGGCGCGCATCTCGCCGGTGGCGACGCCGCGCACGTACTGCTGCTTGAGCTCTTCGCTCCCGGCGATCAGCACCGGTCCCGTCGGCAGGCGCGTGAGCAGCAGCATCAACGCGGCGGTGTTCGAGTACTTCGCGACCTCTTCGATCGCGAGCGTGAGGCCCATGATCCCGGCGCCCGACCCGCCGTACTCCTCGGGCACGACGAGGCCGAGCAGGCCGGTGTCGCGGAACAGCTCGAACAGGTCGTGGGGGTACGCGGCGGTCGTGTCGATCTCGCGCGCGCGCGGCGCAACCTTCTCCTGCGCGATCTTGCGGACGGTGGCCTGCAGCTCGGCGAGCTCGGGCGAGAGGTCGAACTGCATGGCACGCAGAGCCTACGCGACGTCGGTGCCACGATCGGCCTTTCGTAGGATCCGGCCGTGGACGCACTCGGCATCCGAAGTACTCCCGCGCTCGCAACACCCGAGCCGCCAGCGTCTCGCCATCGTCCTGGCCGTGCTCGCGGTCGTGCCCGGCATGACGTTGCGGCTCGGCGGCTTGCACCCGTCGCCCCTCGTCGCGGCGGCGTGCTTCGGCCTGGCCGTCGTCGGCGCCGCGTTCATGCTGGCGTGGGGCGCCGAGGTCATCCAGCTCGACATCTCGGCCGGGCTCGCGCTCGCGTTGCTCGCGCTGATCGCCGTGCTGCCCGAGTACGCGGTCGACTTCGTGTTCACGTGGAAGGCCGGCAACGGACCCGAGCTACGCGCCGGACGCGCTCGCGAACATGACCGGCGGCAACCAGCTGCTGATCGGCGTCGGCTGGTCGATGGTCGTGCTCATCGCGGCGTACCGCGTGCGCGCGGCGCGGCGCGGCAAGGGGCCGCGACCGCTCCGGCCGACGTCGACCTCAGCGACCACCGACGTCGTGCCTCGAACGGTCGCACTCGGTCGAGATCGCGTTCCTCGTGCTCGCGACGCTGTACGGGCTCACGCTGCCGCTGAAGTCGACGCTGACGCTCGTCGACGCGCGGTGCTGGTCACGATCTTCGTCGTGTACATCTTCCGCATCGCGCAGGCTCCCGCCGAGGAACCGCACCTCGTCGGGCCCGCGCAGCTCATCGGCAGCTGCCGGAGGCCAAGCGCCGCGTTCGTGGTCGGGCTGCTGTTCGCTCGGCTCGGTCGTCGCGATCGTGCTGGCGGCCGAGCCGTTCGCCGAGTCGCTCATCGAAGTCGGCGAGCGCTTCAACATCGACCAGTTCCTGCTCGTCCAGCTCGTCGCGCCGCTCGCGTCGGAGGCGCCCGAGCTGCTCGTCGCCGGCTTGTTCGCGTGGCGGCTCAACACGAACGCCGGCTTCGGCGCGCTCGTGTCGTCGAAGGTCAACCAGTGGACGCTGCTCGTCGGCTCGCTGCCGATCGTGTTCGCGATCTCGTCGCGGCTCGCTGCACGGCCTCCCGATCGACGAGGTGCAGCGCGACGAGCTGTGGGTGACGGCCGCGCAGTCGGCGTTCGCGGTCGCGGTGCTCGCGAACCGGCGCATCAGCGTCGAAGGAGGCGCTGGCGCTGTTCGGGCTCTGGGCTGCGCAGCTCGTCACGAAGTTCGAGGGGCTGATGGGCGGCGCGCAGCAGCCGGCGCGCATCGGTGTCGGTGTCGTCTACATGCGTGCTCGCGGCCATGATGATCTACCGGAACCGCAACGCGGTGAAGCCGCTGCTGCGGGACGGGTTCGTCACGCCACACGCCGGGCTCGCAGAGGAGGTGCCCGACCCCGTGCCGGCGACGTCATGACACTCGACGTGCGCGACGTCTTGCCAACAGAAGCCCGATAACCGCGCTGGCGCGACGTTGCGTCAACAGAAGCCGATGCGTCGCAAGGTGCTCGCGCGCGATCATGGTGGCGGTGGTGAGTCGGCCAGGCGGCCGCGTCCGGGCCCACCGCGGCGACGCGGCGGTGACCCGGCCGAGGAACGTCCGGACTCCACAGGGCAGGGTGCTGGGTAACGCCCAGTCGGGGTGACCCGCAGGAAAGTGCCACAGAGAACAGACCGCCGATGGCCGGCCGGTCCCCTCGGGGAGCGGCGGCACAGGTAAGGGTGAAACGGTGCGGTAAGAGCGCACCAGCGCCCGGGGTGACCCGGGCGGCTCGGCAAACCCCACCCGGAGCAAGGCCAAGCAGGGGGAGGGTGGCCCGCCTTCTGAACCCGGGTAGGCCGCTGGAGCCGGCGGGTAACCGCCGGCCGAGATGGATGGCCGCCGGCCGCGGCGCAAGCCGCGGTCACAGAATCCGGCGTACCGGCTGACTCACCACCACCACAGGCGCTGAACAGGCGGACTTCCACGCCGGTGCCTCGCGAGGTCCCACCAAACCGGCGGGACCTCGCGAGCGTCAATGCCAGCAACGCTTGGCGATCAGCGCGGCCAGGTGGGCCCGCGCCAGTCACCCTGACCGTCCGGGCCGGCCTTCACCCCGTTGTCGCTCTCGGGGTACGAGGAGCCGTCGCTCTCGCCGTACGTGTCCTCGAGGTCTCCCTCGTACTCGTAGAGCCAGTCCATGATTCCGGCGGATCGCCTTCATGACAGCCGTCGCACGGGTTCGGATGGTTGTCGTTGGCGAATGCCGTTCCGGTCGCCGGCAGCGTCAGGAGCGCGCCGGTGAGGAGCGTTCCGACGCCGAGGACGAGTTTCCGGCGGAAGTTCGTTGTTCGCATGGTCGTTCCTTCTGTTCGTGCCGCCGCCCGATTCGTCGGCAGCTGGCGCGAGTCTCCAACGACCCCGCTAGCGGTGCGCTAACGAACGCAGTTCGGACTTCGGCACGCGGCGTGAGATGTCAAGCGCCGGCCCGGGAGGGGGCGAGCTCGTGGCGGCCGAGCCAGATCGCACCGGTCGCAACACCCCAGAGCTCGATGAGCGACCGGAGATCGAGCTCTTCGACGTGCTCGAGCGCGTTGCGAACGCGCACCCGATCGACGATGTCGAAGATCGGATTCGCCGGATCGTCGAGGAGCACCTCTTCGAACAGCTGCATCTTCTGCCGGCGCGATTGATTCTGGTACTGCTGGTTCGCGGTCGCGGCGGCCGTACGGACAGCCTCGCCGGACGGAGGCTGCGATGCGCGCCGGCCACGAACCGCGTCACGGAAGGAGCGAGGGAGAGCCCCGCGCATCCGCTGCCTCCAAACGGAGTCGGTTGCGACCGCGTCGGACCAGCCGGAACCGGCGAAATCCCAGCTGTAGAGCTCCGGACACGCGGCTTTGATGATGCCCCGATGCAAGGATTCCACGCGTCGACGCTTCGGGCCGATCGCGAACGCGATGCGCGTCGTGGTCAGCGAATAGAGCGGATAGATGCGGCCGGGCAGCATCTCCTGCGCGGTCCCGAACAGCCTTCGCATCCGGTTACGGATGTACCACACGTCGATGAGGTCGACTGCCGTCATGCGACCGGTCGGGTCGTCGAACATCGACGCGAGCGCAACGGACTCGAGTTGGGCGACGACGTCCCGTTGCAGCAACCCCAAGGAGCCGAAACGCCAACCCGTCCGATAGCGCCGCGCGAGATGCCGGCGCGAGGTCAAGTTCCCGGTGCGCGGGTAGTTGGTGCGCATGACCTCGCCGAACAACCCATTGACGTCGAGGCTGCCGTCGGCCGACTTGACGCCAACCTCGTGCCAGAGGTTGAGCATGCCCGACGAGTCCCGGACCATGCTCCGAAGTTCGTCAGCGTGCGACATCGGGCTTCGGACCGATTCGGCCGATCCCAACTGATGTCGTAGCGAGAAGTGCTCGGCGAGCTGGCGGGCGAACACGACGTCCGGGAGTGTTTCCTCGCCCATCGTTCGGAAATCGAAGGCGTCGGTGAGACCCTCGTCGATCAGGACCGCAAGGATCAGGACCGCGAATCCTTGCCCCCGGTGAGACCCGCCGGTTCGCGGCGTTGCCGGCAGACGGGCGATGGCTCGGAGTTGCTCGCCGACTTCTGCGCGCACGGCGTCGAGTGCGGCATCCTCTGCCGGTGCGTCGACTTCCGTGTCGGTCGTCCATGGCGCGGCCGACCATGTGCGTCGCTGCGCGCCGAGCTCGCTCGATACATCGATGTAGACACCTTGCGGGACGGTTCGCACCTGGGTGAAGCCGGTGCGGTCGCCGACGAGATAACCCGAGTAGGCGAGCCAGGCCACGCCCATCGGATCTCGCGCCATGTCGTGTCCCGCCGGCGTGATCGCCCAGGCTGCCGCGTCGGCACGCGACGCCCACACCGAGTAGTCGGGCGCGTCGGCCTCATAGAGGAGTGAGAATCCGAGCGCGTCGCACCCGAGCCAACCCTGCCCGTCGCGATCCAGCGTGACGAGCGAGAACACGCCGGTGAGTTGCGTGATCGCGTCCGGCACGCTGGCGGCGCGGGCCAACTCGGAGAGCCGCTCGGCCCACGTGCCGGCCGCCCAGGATGTTCGCCGGGACCACACATAGCCCGTGAAGGCGGTGAATCCGTCGTCGCGTTCGCTCCAATGGGTGGTGATCCCGTACGCGGGATCGGGAATCTCCCACGCTCGGACGAGCACGGTTCCCCGAGGGTTCTGCCAGGTGACATCGGCCGCGGGATCGAACAAGAGGGAGTCCGGCCGGCCGCCTCCGAGTCGCCGGACGACGTCGGGAGGAAGCGTCCGACCACGCTTCGCAATCGCGACGACGAACGTATGGGTCATGAGCGTCGGCAGTGTTGGCGAGATGCCGGGAATGTGTCAACGAACCTCGAAGTCGGTGACGTTCGCCGGTCGTGACGAGTGCTCCGGTACCCTCGCCCAACCGTGCGTGAGACGTTGGAACCGGCATCCACAGCGAACGCGGAGCAGCCCGAGCGCGGCGGCCGTCGCCCGCCGAAGGGCTCCTGGAAGTTCCTCGCCGAGCCCAAGTGGGTCGCCGGTCACGTGATCGTCGTCGTGGCAACGATCGCCTTCCTGCTCCTCGGCTTCTGGCAGCTGGACCGCAACGACGAGAAGCACGCGAGGGACCGACGCCGCCAAGGCCGAGTTCGCCGCCGCCGGCGCCCGCCATCGGTGCGCCCGGCACGGAACCGGCTGCCGGGGAGCGGGTCGAGGCTACCGGCACCTACGACGCCGACACGGCGAAGTGCTGCTCCGCAACCGCGTCCGCGACGGCGAGGGCGGCTACGAGCTGCTCACGCCCCTCGTCCTCGACGACGGCACCGCGATCGTCGTCGACCGAGGCTGGGTACCGCGGAACGACGTCGACCGCGACGCCGAATCGCTCACCGCTCCGACCGGGCGGGTAACCGTGCGAGGGCCGATCGGCGCGTCGCGGCCGCTCAACGCGGACGACACGACCGACGAAGCAGCGGGTCGCACGACGCTTCCCCGCGTCGATCTCGACCGCATCCGAACCGAGACGTCACGTCGAGCTGCGCGACGTCTTCATCACCGCGCAGTACCAGGATCCGGCGCCGATCGACGGCGTCCCCGCGCTCCCGACGCCTCCGCCCTCCGACGACGGTCAACCACCTCCAGTACGCGTTCCAGTGGTTCGCGTTCGCGCTGATCCCGCTCATCGGCTGGCCGATCGTGCTGTACCGGCGGTCGCGCGGCGCGACCGCCGAACTCGGCCTGATTTCTTCGGCCGATTCTCGCTGACGCTCTGGCGACGCTGCCGCGCCGCAGCGGCGATACTCGTCGCGCCACATCGAGGGCGAGGGGGTCGCCATGCCGTACGCCGAAGGCCGGACCTACTACGACGCCGACAGCCACCTGATGGAGCTCGGCGACTGGCTCGTGCAGTACGCCGACCCCGACGTGCGCGATCACATCCGCCCGCTCGCGCTCGGCGGCGCGGGTCGACTCGCCGAGGAGGCCGTGCGCGCCGCCGAGGTGCGCCGCAACGATCTCGACTCCGCCGCGGAGCTCGAGGCCGACGTCATGGAGGCCAAGGGCTGGAGCGCGCTCGGCGCGTTCGACCCGGCCGAGCGGAGCCGGGCCCTCGATCTCCTCGGCTTCGACTCCCAACTCGTGTTCAGCACCTTCGCCGGTACGCAGTTCCATGTCCGACGACCTCGATCTCCTGTACGGCGGCACGCGCGCGCACAACCGGGCGATGGTCGAGTTCTGCCGGGACGACCCGCGGCTCGTTCCCGGTGGGTTTCGTCGCCGCTGCACGATCCCGAGCTGGCGCGGCAGGCGACCGAGGAAGCGATCGCCATGGGATGCGGCGCGGTGCTGGTGCCGTCGGTACCGCCGCCGTCGAAGTCGCCGACGCATCCGGACTACTGGCCGGTCTGGGCCGCTGCTCGAAGACGCCGGCGTCCCGTTCATGCTGCACATCGGCGGCGGCGGCCGTCCGCTGCGTCGCGCCTTCCACGAGAACGGCAAGCCGCCGGTGACCGACTTCCTCGGCGGGGGCGAGAACATCCGCTCCAAGGACTACATGGCGCTGTACCACCCACCCGAGATCTTCCTCGCGTGCATGGTGCTCGACGGCATCTTCGAACAGTTCCCAGGGCTGCGCGGCGGCTGCATCGAGCAGGGCGCGATGTGGGTGGTCGACACTGATGCAACGGCTCGACATCGCGCAGTCGACGTTCCAGAAGACCGAGCCCGCGTTGCGGCTGCCACTCAAGGCGAGCGAGTACCTGCGACGGCAGGTGAAGTTCACGCCGTTCCCGACCGAACCGGTGGGCTGGCTGATCGAACAGGCCGGACCCGAGCTGTTCTGCTTCTCGTCCGACTATCCGCATCCCGAAGGCGGGCCGCGATCCGCTCGGGCGGTTCGAGGCGAGCCTCGAAGGCGTCGAGCGCCGAAGCCAAGGACCGCTTCTACACCGACGAACTACGCCGAGATGATGGGGCCGGTGCTCGCGGCGCGTTCCTGACGAAGACGAATCGAAGCAATATGCTGCCGCCCCATGCCGCTGCCGACCGCTGAACGGGCGCTCCTCGACGAACGCCGGCAGCTCACCGCGACGAAGCGCTCGCGGTCGCGAACCTGCCCCTCGACGAGCTGCCGTCGCTCATCGCGCTCGCGCACAAGGTGCGGCTCGCCTGGTGCGGGCCCGAAGTCGAGCTCGAGAGCCTCATCAACGCCAAGTCCGGTGCGTGCCCCGAGGACTGCGCGTTCTGCTCGCAATCGGTGCGCCATCAGTCGCGGCGTGGACGTCTATCCCGTTCCTCGATCTCGACGAGATCCTCGCCGCTGCGCACGCGACCCGGGACGCAGGCGCCACCCAGTTCTGCATCGTCGTCGCCGTGCGCGGCCCGGAGGAGCGGCTGCTCCGGCGCGTGATCGACGCGGTCGGCGCGGTGCAGCGCGAGACCGGACTCGAGGTCGCGTGCTCGCTCGGATTGCTCACCGACGAGCAGGCGCAGCGGCTCGCGGCCGCCGGCGTGCGCCGCTACAACCACAACCTCGAGGCGTGCCGCGAGCTGTTCCCGACGATCTGCACGACGCACAGCTACGACGACCGGGTCGAGACCGCGCAGCGCGCACGCACCGCGGGCATGGAGCTGTGCTGCGGCGGGATCCTCGGCATGGGCGAGACGCTCGAACAGCGGGTCGACTTCGCGTTCGAGCTCGCCGAGCTCGAGCCGTGCGAAGTGCCGATCAACCTCCTCGACCCGCGTCCGGGTACTCCGCTCGACGAGCACGAGATGCTGTCGCCACGCGAAGCGCTCCAGGCGATCGCGCTGTTCCGGCTCATCCTGCCCGCGGCGTGGTTGCGCCTGGCCGGCGGGCGCGAGCGCGTGCTCGGCGAGCTGCAGGCGATGGGCCTGCTCGCGGGCGCCAATGCGTTGATCGTCGGCAACTACCTGACCACGACCGGTCGCGCACCCGAAGACGACCACGCGCTGCTCGAGGCGCTCGGGATGCCGGTAGCCGAAGGGCCCGGCGAAGGGCGCTTCATCGTCGACGCGCGCGGCGCGCACGTCGCTCCCGGCCCGGAGATCGATACCGGTCTCGGCTGCCGACTGAGCGTTACCGCGCCGACGCGTGCGGGCGTCTCGTTGTAACTCGCGAGCGAGGGCGTCTTCGCCGTCGCGGCACCCGATGCGCGAGATCGACGCAAGGTCGAGGAACATGCGCCACGTCGCGCGCTCGTCGACGTCGAGCGCCCAACAGATCGCCGCCTTGATCGGCGAGACGTGGCTCACCGCGACGACGAGATCGTCCGCCGAGGTGCTCGACGACAGAAGTCGACGACACGAGCCGCAACGACGACCAGCGACTCTCCACCCGGGGGTGCGAACGTGGGGTCGGCGCGCCAGCGCGCCCACTCCTCGGGTCTGATGTCGCGCAGGCCGCGCTCGTCCCATTCGCCGTAGTCGAGCTCGACCAGGCGATCGTCGGTGTCGACCGCGAGTCCGTGCGCGGCGGCGATCGGCATCGCAGTCTCGACCGCGCGCCGCAACGGGCTCGCGACCACTCGCGCGACGGGTTCGCGTCGCGAGCACTTCGGCGAGCCGCGCCGCCTGCTGCGCACCGGCGTCGTCGAGCTCGGCGTCGACGCGACCCTGCAACCGCTGGGCCTGGTTCACCGCGGTCTGGCCGTGCCGAACCAGCGCGATCATCCTTCGGTTCCCCGTCGATTCACCGACAACCGACAACCGGCCTCGGCGCATGAACGACGACGCGCCGGCCGCGCGCCGCGAGACCGAAGCGCGTCCAGATCCACACGCGCAGCGGCGAGCCCGATTGCTTCGAGCGCCAGCAGCAACGGCAGCGGCGGGAGCAGCGGCGCATCGGGTCGCTCGGCGCCGAACGCCGGCCACCAGAACACTTCCTTGTGCGGTCCACGCGCCGCTCAAGCACCAGGCCCGCGAACCAGCCGATGACGAAGCTCAGCGCGCGGCGACGCAGCAACCGGCGGCCGCGTCCCATCGTCGCGACCATGGCAACGACGAGGAGCACGACACGCCGAGCACAGCGTGTGCGCGTACGACTGCGCGCCGAAGGGTGCGTCGATCACGAGCGGCAGCGAGGGCACCGATCGCGACCAGCCGGAAGTCGAGGCCGGAGCTCTGGAAGACGTTCCAGACGCCGAAGATCGAACCGCCGGCGAGCCAGAGGATCACGGCGCCGCGGCGTCCAGCGCGGCGTTGACGAGCGCGTCGGCATCGACGTTGAGCTCGCGCCGCACGTGCTGGAGGTCGACCTCGTCGTAGGTCCGCAGCAACTCCTTGACGCGCGCGTGGAGCGGCGCGAGGTGGGCCTGGCGCACTCGATACTCGCCGGCGACCTGTCGGATCATCAACAGCGAGTCGGCGCGGATCCGGGCGACGCGCGCGTTCACGGGGATGGCGGCTTCGAGACCGGCGATCAACGCCTTGTACTCGGCGACGTTGCTCGTCGCCACGCCGATCGTCTCGCTCACCGTCGCGATTCGCGTCGGTGGTTCCGTGGTCGGGTCGAACACGACCGCGCCGATCGCGGCAGGACCCGGATTGCCGCGCGATCCCCCGTCGCAGTAGATGAGGACCTCGGCGGGGCGATCGCTGCCGGCGTCGCCCGAGCCGTCGAGTGAGAGCTGGGTCACGGCACCAGGATGGCGCTGCAGTTGTCGCAGTACGCGACTTCCTCGCCGGCCGCACGCCGGATCCGTTCCGCTTCGGTCGACGGAATCGTGAGGTGGCAGGCCTGGCAGGTCGTGCCGACGAGTCGCGCCGCGCCCGCGCCGCGGTTCTTGGCCCGGCGCCGCTCGTAGTCCTGGATCAGCGACGGCGCCACGCCCGCGACGAGCTCCGCCCGCGCCGCGGTTTCGTCGGCGACCTCGGCGTCGATCTCGGCCTCCACGCCGGCGACCGTCGACTGGAGCCGCGCCACTTCCGCGCCGAGCTGCTCGCGCTCACCCTCGGCCTTGGCGATCTCGGTGTCGAGGGTCTCCCGCTGCTCCATCACGTCGAGCTCGCGATCCTCGAGATCGCGCTGGTGGCGCTTGAGCATGTCGATATCGGCCTGCATCGCCTGGAGCTCGCGTGGCGAGCTGATCGTTCCCGAGTAGAGCTTCTGGTCGACCTCGGTCACGTGCGCGCCGAGCGACTGCGCTTCGTCGTCGAGGCGCTTCTCGTCGGCGAGCACGGTGTCGCGCTGTGCGCCGAGTCGCGCGCAGCTGCCCGTCGAGCGAACCGATCGACCGTTGGTTCGCCTGGAGTTGCGCGCGTTCGGGCAACGACTCGCGGCGGTGCCGCAGCCGGTCGAGGGCGAGATCGTGTTCCTGGACGACGAGCAGACGCTCGAGCTCGTCGGCATTCACAGCGCACTCACGGCGCCGGCGGCGGGGTGGTGTCGGGTGGGGTGATCGCGGGAGGTGCCGGTGTCCGGGGATGCCGGCGTCTCCTCGAGCGGCGCCGGGCGTCGTGTCCTCGGGGGTGCCCGGCGCGGTGGTACCCGTGCTGCGCGAGCGGGGGCGGGTCGGTGCTCGGCTCTCCTCACCCCGACCGAACTCGTCGATGCGAGCCGAGCCCGCGAACTGGGCCTCGTCCGGCGCGGTGAAGTCGGTGGCCGGGATGCTCTCGTGTGCGCGCCTTCATGAACGCGGCCCAGATCGCGGCCGGGTAAGCCGCCGCCCGTGACGCGACGCCGCCGTCGATGCGCATCGGGACCTGCGCCTCCCAGTTCCCCATCCACACCGCGACCGTGTACTGCGGCGTGTAGCCGACGAACCAGGCGTCCGTCGTTCTCGTTCGATGTGCCCGTCTTGCCTGCGGCGGGCCGGCCGATGTCGGCGCGCGGTCGCCGGTGCCGTCGGTGATCACGTCGCGCGAACATGAGCGTCTCGGTGCGCGCGATCTGCTCGGGGAGGACCGCGGTTCCCGTGGTGTCGGCCTGGTAGAGGACCTCGCCGTCGGGGCCTTCGATCTTGGTGACGAACGTCGGGTCACGGCGGACGCCGTCGTTGGCGAACGACCGAGAACGCCTCGGCCATGTCGAGCACGTTGGTGTTCGCCGGCGCCGAGCGCCAGCGACGGGTACGCGCCGATCTTCGAGCGTGTCGATGCCGAGCCGGCCGGCCATGTCGACGGA
Organism: uncultured Actinomycetes bacterium; assembly: GCA_963841215.1. Lineage (GTDB taxonomy): Bacteria > Actinomycetota > Acidimicrobiia > IMCC26256 > PALSA-610 > CAVUFH01. Next base: position 285,314 of record CAWJBW010000002.1, read on the forward strand.
GCCGCTCGGCGCCGTCGCTCGCCGTAGTTGCCCGGCCCGAGCGAGAGCAACGTGCGGGCGAACGCGCAGTTGTTGGAGTCCGCGATCGCGTTCGTGAGGCTGATCGTGCCCGCCGCGGCAGTTCGACGGACTCCACGTGGCCGGGTCCGAACCAGGCGGCAGCCGCCAGCTGAGCGAGCCGCCGCTGACGCTGTCGTTGGGCGAGTAGCCCGCTTCGAGCGCGGTCGCGAGCACGATCGCCTTGAACGTCGAGCCGGTCTGGCGGCCGTCCTGGGTCACCGGGTTGAACTCGCGTCTCGGCGAACGGCCTTGCCGCGTACATGGCGCGCACGCCGCCGGTGGCGTTGTCGATCACCACCATCGCCGCGACGAATGCGACTTCGGCAGCTTCGGCATCCACGGCCGCTCCGGCAAGGAACTGCAACGCCGGGTCGTAGCTCGTGTAGATCTTCAGCCCGCCCTTGAACAGCGCGTTGTAGCGATCGGCTTCGTTCGCGTCCGAGCGCGGCCGGCGGGACCGCTCGGGATCGAGCGGGTTCGCGTCGTCCGGCGTCAGCAGGTCGACGACGTGCTGCGTGAAGCGATCGCGGTTCCGGTCGGGGCTCACCGCGGTCAGCGGGAGCAGCTCTTCCCGCGCGACGCGCGCTTCCTGCGGTGTGAGCTTCCCGGTGTCGATCATCGCGTCGAGCACCGCGGTCCGACGCCGGGCGGCACGGTCCGGGTGGGTGATCGGGTTGAGGCTCTCCGGCGCCTGGATCAATCCGGCGAGGAGCGCCGCCTCACCGAGCGTCAGCTCCATCGGGCTGCGCTTGCCGAAGTAGCGCTCGGTCGCGGCCTGCACGCCGTACGCGCCGTTGCCGAGATAGATGATGTTGAGATACCGCTCGAGGATCTCGTCCTTCGTCATCTCGTTCTCGAGCCGGCGAGCCAGCACCGCTTCGCGGAGCTTGGTCTTCAGGTCGCGCTTGGTGGGGTCGCCCATCGTGTTCTTGACGAGCTGCTGCGTGATCGTCGATCCACCCTGCTGGATCTCACCGGCGTCCAGGTTCTCGAACAAGGCGCGCGCGGTGCCGTCGTAGTCGACGCCGTCGTGCTCGTAGAACCGACGGTCCTCGATGGCGAGGATCGCGTCGATGAGGTACTGCGGAACGTCGGCCAGCGTCGACCGCCTCGCGGTCCTCTTCGAAGAGGGTGGTCATGACGCCGCCCGTCGGCGTCGTAGACGTACGACCGCAGCGCCTGCTTGTTCATCTCGGGCAGCAGCGCGCCGTACTCGGTCGTGTCCGCGAACTCTGCGCCCGCGGGAATGAGCAACGCGAAGCACCCGGCGATGGCGGCGCCGCCGAGACCGATGACCACGAGGAGGATGACGAAGAACCGGACGACTTTCACGGGAAGCACCATTTTGGCACGGCGCGCCCCGTTTTCGGGGTTCGGCCAACTGGAGTTCTGGATGTCAGGGTTCGGCAAGCACCAGCGGCGCCGGCGGCGACGGATCCTCGCGTTCGCTCGCCACCAGCGCCCGCACCGTGTCGACCGCGCCGGCCAAGGCCGCGCCCTCGACCGTGACCTCGCGTGCGCCGTCCGGATCGAGGAACACGAACACGCACGCGGCAACCGGCTCGCCGACCGCCTCGCCGACGGCGAGGGCGTAGGCCGCGCCCTGGATCCGGTAGTGGTCGAGGCGACGCGCCGAGCGTCGCGTCGTCGCCGATCGCGTCGGTCTTGTAGTCGACGACGACCAGCCCGTGCTCGGCGCGGTACACGAGATCGACGTAACCCTCGAGGGTCAGACCTCCGACCGGCACCGCGACGTACGTCTCCCTCCAGAACGGCCGGGCACTCGCGGCGCGGACGGTGTCGCTCGCGATCGCGGCACGGGCGAGCGCGGCGATGGTCGCTTCCTTGCCGAGGACGCCTTCGGCGGCGGCCTGCGCGGCCGCGGTCTCGTCGATGCCGGCCCCGGTCGCGAGGTCGACGGTCTGCAGCACCGCGTGGACGGCTCGACCGATCGCAGTGCCGTAGCGGCCCTTGTTCCACGGCGGCAACTCGAGGTCGCGGCCCTCCTTCTGCAAACCCGGATCGCCGTCCGCGGAACCCGCCTGCGCGCGTTGGTCGTCGGCGCGACGCGCGAGCGTCGTCGCCGCGACGAACCGGCGGATGCGCCCTCGGCCGAAGGCGGCTTCGCGCTCCGCTTCCCACTCCGCGCGAGGGGGCGGCAACTCGACCGGAGCGCGACGCACCGGCGCGCCGAGCGCGAGCTGATGCGACCCCTTCCGCGAACGAAGCGCCCTGCGCGGCGCTCCACAGCAACTCCGCGTGGGTCCAGAGCGATTGGTCCTCGCTGAGGTTGCGTACCTTGCGGTGCGCCGACACCACGAGGTGGTCGCGCGCGCGGTGCAGGCGACGTACAGCAGGCGCATCTTCTCGTGGAAGCTCATCTGTTCGTCGACCGGTTTGTGCAGCTCGAACTGGTCGGTGTGCAACTCCGACGCAAGGCGGATCTCGCACCCGCCGCCCGGAGGGAACAGCACTTGGACGCCGGACCGCCGTCCGCTCGCGGCCGTCGTCATCCCCGACACGATCACGATCGGGAACTCGAGGCCTTTGGCGCCGTGCACCGTCATGATGCGCACCGCGTCGTCGTCGGTTTCGGGGAGCACCGTCTCGACGACCCGCGCCCCTTCGGCGCCCTGGCGGAGCGCCCACGCGATGTACTCGCGCAAGGTCCCGGACGTCGCCTCGCTGAACGAGCGAGCCTGATCCACGACGAAACGGATCCGGCGGGCGATGTCGCGGAAACGGCCTGCCGAAGCGCCGAGCTCGAGCACGTGCCGGTCCTGGACGACTCGTTCGAGCAACTCACTCGGCGCGAGCCACGTCCGTTGCCGGTGCAGTTCCGCGAGATACGTGATGGCTTCGGCGACGGGATGATCGACGGGCATCGAGTCGGGCAACGGTCGGGTGATGTCCCACGCGCCGCCGTGTTCGACGTGGTACGTGAACAGATCGTCGTCACCACAGCCGAACAACGAGGATCGCAGCGCGCTCGCGAGCGCGAGTGCGTCGGTCGGGTCGTCGATCGCGCGCAGGAGCGCGAGCAGGTCGCGCACCTCGCGACTGCCGTACACGAGCGAGCTGGTCTCGGCGCGGTACGGAATGCCGGCTTCGTCGAGCGCGTTCTCGAGGTATCCGAGCGAGGTGCGCGCCGGGAGCAGGATGCAGATGTCGCCGAGCCGGGCCGGTCGCCACGCTGCTCCGTCGCTCCCACCGGTGTCGTCGCGGTCCTGGATCTGCCATTGCTCGGCGAGCGCGACGCGCACAGCCGCGACGACATCGTCGGCCTCGCGGGCTCGCATCGTCGCGGCGTTGGGCTCATCGGCGTGGGCGACGACGCCGAGCATCGTCACGGCCGGCCCCGCCGGTGCGGCGGTTCGGGTCGGCTCCAGGGCGTGGTACTCGGGTTGCGAACCCGGGAACGGCTGGATCAGCTCCGCGAAGACGTGGTTGACCCAGTCGACCACAGGACCGGTGGTGCGGAAGTTGCGCGTCAACAGCAGCGGTCTGTCGACAAAGGTGTCCCGAGCCTGCAGGAACGTCGCGATGTCGGCCCGGCGGAAGCGATAGATCGACTGCTTCGGGTCACCGACGAAGAACAACCGCCCGGGATCGACCGTCGCTTCATTCCAGTCCTTGTCGCCGTCGTCGGCGACCACCGACGCGAGCATGACCGCCAGGTCGACCTGTATCGGATCCGTGTCCTGGAACTCGTCGATCAACAGTCGCTGATATCGCTGCCCGAGCCGCCGCCGCGCGGTCGGGCCGTGCTGCGGATCACGCAACAGGAGCCGCGCGAGCACGAGCAGGTCGTGGAACTCCAGCGCGCCCGCGGCGCGGCGTTCGGCGACGTCGTCGTGGGTGAACCGGCGATCGCCACCGCGTAGTGGCGGATGATCGCGTTCTGGACATCCCGAGCAGCATCGTCCGGACGTTGCTCGTGCAGCTGCGCGGATCGGTCCGCGGACGTCGTTCGATGTCGCAGCGCCATGTCGGCTTCTTGGCCCACGTTGCCGACCTTGAACGACGGCTTCTCGCAGCTCGGAGCAGCTCGATGCGATCGGCGGCATCGCGCGCGCCGCGCAGTCTTGGCGGCGTACGCATCGAACTCGTCGAGCCGTTGCACCAACTTGTCGTCGGCATCGATGCACTCGTCGCGACCTTCGGCCAGCGCCTCCAGATCCGCGATCCAATCGTCGACGTTCACCTCGGGGATCTCGGGCGGTGGCGGGACCCGGTCGAGGAGGTCCCAGTTGTCGGCGAACGCCTCGGCCACCGCGCGCAGGTGCGCGAACTTGACGCCGATCGCGAGCCCGAGCACGACCACCCGCTGGATACCGGCGGTCGTCCACCATCTGATCGACGAACCGCTCCCAGCGCGCGTCGAACGCGACCGCGGAGGCGATCTCGTCCTGGATCTCGATGCGAGGCGGAAGTCCGGCCTCGATGGGAAACGCGGTCAGGAGCCGCTGCGCGAAGGCATGCAGCGTGCAGACCGCGGCGGCGTCGAGCTCGTCCAGAGCAGTTGCGCACGCGGCATCGACGGCCGCGTGCCGTTCGAGCTCTTCCCGCACCCGGTAACGGAGCTCGGCCGCAGCCTTCTCGGTGAACGTGATCGCCGCGATCGACCGCATCGGGACACCCGAGCGGACCAGGGCGACGATGCGGTCGACGAGCGCCGACGTCTTGCCCGTGCCCGCGCCCGCCTCGACGAACAGCGTGTCGGTCAGGTTGGTCGCGGACCTCGGCGCGCGCCGCCGCGTCGGCATCCTCGGCCGGGCCCGTGAACAGCGACAGCTGCGCGCCCTGCACGACTGAAGGGAGCTCCCTCTCGCCGGTCATACGGTGCCGGTCATTCGGTGCCGGTCACTCGACGCCCACCAGCGCGACGTACTCGGCGAGCTCGGCGGCCGCCGCCTTGCGCATCCAATCGCGATAGCGATCCGCAGTGCCCAGCTCGTCGGGGTCGCAGTAGTAGCACGGGGTCCAGAAGTGTGGACCGGGCTCGGGCGGCCGGAGGGGGAAGCAGCCGGCCTCGATGCCGGTCACGATCTGTTGGAGCGTCACGTCGAACACGCCGGCCAGATCGGCATCGACGTCGTAGCCGACCCATTCGTCAGCGCCCTTGCCCACGAACCAGTAGTTCGCGGCCACGACGGTTTCGGGCGATGCACCGGCGAGCGCCCGAGCGGCGATGCCGTACACCGGCAGTTGGAGCCGGGTACCACCGGCGAGCGGATCGTCTTCGCTGATGTGGTCGTCCGGGGAGCCGGTCTTGTAATCGAAGACGAACAGCCGGCCGTCGGCCGCGCGGTCGACGCGGTCGACCGAGCCTCGGAACCGAATGATGCGACCATCACCGAGCGTCAGCTCGATCGGACCGAAACGATGCTCGGTGCCCAACGTCTCGAGACCGAACTCGCGCCGGTACTCGTCGTCGGCAACGAGCCAGGCGTCGAGTGCGTCATGGATGATCCGCTGCTCGCGCTCCCAGAGCAGCCGGCGACCCGAGAGACCGCTGGCATCGAGGCGCGCGCAAACAGCATCGGCGATGTCGTGCAGACGCTCGCGATCTGCGAGCCGTCCGCCTTCGCCGACGAACTGATCGAGGATCTCGTGCACGATCGAGCCGCGGTCGATGGGCCGCACTTCGACGATTCCCTCGGGCTGTTCGACCGGATCGATGTGCAGCACGTACTGCATGAAGTAGGCATGAGGGCAGCCGACCCACTTCTCGAGTCGGGTCGGTGAGACGACGACTCCGGGCGCGGTCGGTCCGCGGGCGGCGACGCGAGCACCGAGATCCGCAAGGTTCCCGTCGAACCGCGTGAACCCGTCGCTTCGTCGCGCGTCGAGCAGCGCGCGCCCACGCCGGTACGCGGTGGCGTCGAGCGCGCCGGTCGCGAGGACCGAACGCACGTCGTACTCGTGGGCCGTGGACGGGAACTCGACGCGTGCCACGCCGTCGATGTAGGACGCGATCGGCGTGCACCACGCCGCTCGCGTGTCGAGCGCGCGAAGCCCGCCGAGCGTGTGCGCGGTATCGAGAAGGAATCGCGACGGCACGTGCTCGGTGCTCCGCCGCAAGTCGCCACGCGGGAAGCACAGCACCCGCTCCCCTGTGGTCGACGCGAGGGCCGCGAGCAACGCACGGTGGTCCGATTCGATTCGGTCCGAACGCAACGGCAGCGCGCCACCCAGGACGGCGCGCTCGTCGTCGCTCAGGAGCGGATCGTCGCCGGGCCGAGCCGGGAACACGCCTTCGGCGAGACCGCATACGAACAGGTGGTCGAGATCGGCGCCGAGCGCGAAGCCGACCGGCCCGACGAGGATCCCTTCGCCCAGCCGTCCGACGCGTTCGCGCGCGCCGGTGAGCTCGAGCTCGAGCGTCCGACGGAAGACCTCCAGGGTCGGCGCCGCCTCGACCTCGTCGAGCCCGCCGAGCCGGTCCAACGCAGACTCGACCCGCCGCGCCGCCTCCTGCTCGAACACCGGCCACTGCCCGCGTCGGGACTCGGCGCCGAGGAAGCGCCCGACCAGGCCGTGGGCCCACGTTGCCTTGCCCGACCAGGACACCGGCACGCGCGACTCGTCGAGGTCGGCGGCGAGGTCGTCCACGAAGGCGCGTAGGCGGGCGATGCGTTGGCGTTCGCGCGCTTCCCACCCGCCGTCGGTTCCGTCGTCCGACAGTGGTGCGGCGTACGCGTCGAGGAGCATGTGCCACTGGTCGAGCCCACCCACGATGCGGGCCGCCCGCGACACACGTTCCCAGACCGATCCGGGCGCGTGATGCCCGGCGCCGTCGAGGAACGGAACCGACGCGAGGAGCGTGAAGAGCGCGTCGCGACGGAAACCCTCGTCCGGCAAGGCGAGCAGCCGGAGGAGCGCGCCCCCGAGCACGGACTCGTCGAGCGCGCGCACGGTCGCGCCGTTGTGCGCGATGCCGGCCCGGTCGAGGTGTTCGTGCAGCAACCGCGCGTACGGATCAGGACTCGCGTACAGGATCGCCATCCGTTCGAGCGGTGTGCCGGCCCGCATCGCATCGACGACGCCGCGCACGACCGCACGGACTTCGTCGTCGGGATCGGACGTCGTGATCACGTGCGTGCCGACGGCGACGTCGACGTCGACGCCTTCGTCCGATGGCGAGGAGGTGGCCTCACCGACGACACGGGAGACGCTCGCGAGCACCTCGGCGTCGGCGCCCGGATCACCGGTACACCCGGCGATCACCGCCACCGGCATCGCCGCTCCGGCGGCGCGTAACAGACGCGACGCAGGCGGCGTGAGCCGCTGCGGCAGATACACGATCACGACGCCGAACTCGCCGAGACGCGCCGCTCCCTGCTCGACGATCGCGGTGGCCGCGCTCATGAGGTCGTGCTCGGCGTACCAGGAACCTTCGAGCTGTGCGCGCACCGAACGATGGATCCGCACCACCTCGCGCGCCCGCGCGCCCTGCCGGGCCAGGAGATCGAGCTCGGGCTCGGCGAGGTCGCTCAGCTCGCGGTGCACGACGGCCAGCGCTTCCTCCGTCGCCGGGTGCTCGGCCACCGGCGCGAAGAGCCCTGGCTTTTCTGCGAGGGCCGCTCGCACCGCCGCGGCGACGACGGGCGTCGAGACGGGCCGCCGACCGGCGGCGGCAAGTGTCGGTGCGGCGAGCAGCTCCGCCAGGCGGAAGACCGTGAGGAAGTTGACGCCGACCACCCCGACGCCACGCCCGGTGATCGGGCCGAGCTCACCCGACGCGAGCAGGCGCCGCGTCGCGACGCCGACCGAGTTCGTCGGCACGACGACCGTGACCGGTGCGAGCGGCTCGCCCTGCTTCGCCGCGACGATCTCCGCGTGCAACGCCGCGACCGCGGGCCGCCCGTAGGGAGTGAAAACGAGGGCAGGCGCCCCGGACGCGCGCGGCATCCGGCGATCGTACGAGCCGGGTGAGACAGCCGGGAGGGTTCCGCCGGCGTTGCGGCCCGGTTGCGGTCCGGGTCAGTTCACGAGGCGCTGCTGGCCTTCCCAATACGGCGCCCGGAGCTTGAACTTCTGGAGCTTTCCGGTCGCGGTGCGCGCGAGCTCTTCGCGGAACTCCACGCTCTTCGGGCACTTGTAGTGCGCGAGCCGGCTCCGGCAGTGGTCGATGATGTCCTCCTCGGACACGTCGCCGCCGGAGCCGAGCACGACGAGCGCCTTCACCGCCTCGCCCCACTTGTCGTCCGGGACGCCGATGACGCACACCTCGGCCACTGCAGGGTGGGAGAAGATGCAGTCCTCGACCTCGATCGACGACACGTTCTCCCCGCCCGAGATGATGACGTCCTTCTTGCGGTCGGAGATCGTCAGCGCGTTCTCGTCGTCGAGGGAGCCGCCGTCGCCGGTGTGGAACCACCCGTCCTCGATGGCGGCGGCCGTTGCGTCGGGCTGTTGCCAGTAGCCCTCCATCACGTGGTTGCCGCGCGCGAGCACCTCACCCTCCGGGTCGACGCCGAGCGTGACGCCGAGCGCGGGCACACCCGCCCGCCCGAGCCGGGCGGCTCGCGTTCCTGCGTCCAGCGCGTCGAGCTCCGCCCTCCCGCGGTTGATGGTGAGCAGCGGTGTCGTCTCCGTGAGGCCGTAGATCTGGATGAACTCCCATCCGAGCTCGCTCTCGACCCGTTCGATCGTGCGCGTGGGCGGCGGTGCACCCGCGACCACGATGCGGGTCCGGCCGCGGCCGGGGATCTCGCCGTCCCAGGACTGGGCGGCATCGAGGATGGCTGCGACCACGGCCGGTGCGCCGCAGAGCAAGGTCACGCCGTGGTCACGCACCCGCCGCAGGATCTCGCCACCGTCGACCTTGCGCAGAACGATGTGGCGCCCACCCATGCCCGTGACCGCGTACGGCATCCCCCAACCGTTGCAATGGAACATCGGAAGGGTGTGGAGGAGCACGTCGCGGTCGTCGACACTGGTGTGCCACCCGAACACGGTCGCGTTCAGCCAGATGTTGCGATGGGTGAGCTGCACACCTTTCGGACGCGCCGTCGTTCCGCTCGTGTAGTTGATCGTGGCGGTGTCGTTCTCGTCGGGATCCGTCCACGGTTCCGGCTCCGCACCGTGGCGGTACAGCTCACGGTCCGCGTCGGCGCCGATCACGAACCGCAGCTTCGCGTCGACGTCACGCAGGGCGTCATCCAGCTCGGGGTCGACGAGCAGCATCATGGCGCCGCTGTGCTCGACGATGTACGAGATCTCCTCCGCGTTGAGGCGGAAGTTGATGGGTACGAGGATCCGGCCCCACCCGCTGACGCCGAAGAACGAGGTGAACAGGCGCGCCGAGTTCTGCGACACCACCGCCACGCGCTCACCGCGCGCGAACGCCGAGCGCGTCGAGTCCAGCGGCTTGGGCGCGCGCGCTCTGCGCGATCTCGCGCCACGACATCGCACCCCACGACGGCGCAGGCTGTTCTGGCTCGTCGACAACACCGATGCGCTCGCCGTAGACGAGCTCGGCTCGCTCGAGGAAGTCCGTCACTGTCAGCGGTACGCGCATGGTGGTTCCCCTTCGACGCGAGCGCATCGTGAACGCAGGCGTCCGTGGCCGTCAAGACACGAGGCGTCGGGCGCTTCGTACACCGTTCACCCCCGCCGGGGTGATGACGCGCCGGGTCGCTCGGCGCACGCTGAACAAGGCGTGGAAACGCCGCGGAACTTGCCTTCCAGCGGAGATCCCCCACAAGCCCCGCCAGGAAGCACCTTGCGAGCTTCCAGCAAAAGAGAAAACCGACGGGAGAGCACGCTTTCGGGGCAGCTCTCCCGTCGGTTCTTCTTTTTTCGGGGCGTTTACGATCAACGGCGTGACGAGCCCCGTTCCCGGAATCCCCGTTCCTGAAATCCCCGTTCCTGAAATCGTCGAGGTTCCCGTCGTCTTCGTCCACGGGCTCGGCTCGTCCTTCGAGCACGGTTGGCGGCCCGCCGGCTGGATCGACCTCGTTGCCGACACCGGCCGCACGGTGATCCCCGTCGACATCCTCGGCCACGGCGCGGCCGCGCGCCCGCACGACCCGGAGGCCTATGCCAACCTCGAGTCGAGCGTCGCGGGTGTGCTACCCGACACGCCGGTCGACGCGATCGGCTTCTCGCTCGGCGCACAACTGCTCCTGCGGATCGCCGCCGCGGATCCGAGCCGTTTCCGCCGGCTCGTCGTCATCGGCGCCGGTGAGAACGTGTTTCACACCGACGGCGCAACCGCGCTCGCGGCCGCGTTCGAGAACGGCGTGAGCAGTGACGATGTCGGTGCCCGCGTGTTCACGAGCCTGGCCGCGGAGGCCGGCAACGATCCGCTCGCGATCGCAGCCTGTCTGCGACGACCGGTCACTCCGCTCACGGCGTCCGAACTGGCGAAGGTGCAGTGCCCCGTGCTCGTGATCCTCGGCGACAAGGACTTCGCGGGGCCGGCCGAGCCGCTCGTCGACGCGCTGCCCGACGCCCGTCTCGTCACGTTGCGTGGCATCGACCACTTCCAGTCCACCCGAGACTTCACGTGCATCGACGCCGCGCTCGAGTTCATCGACGCGATTCCGGCCTGAATCCCGGCGTTTCATGCTTGCCGGCCGTAGCACTCCTTCTGTTCGAACCTGGTCGACAAGCTGATCCGACGTTGACACGCAGCCTTACTCCAGTAAATCTATTGACATAGTCAACATTGATGACGCAATCATTGCGACTGGAGACGCTGCGTGCTTCCGGACTTCGTGATCATCGGCGCGCCCAAAGCCGGAACGACTGCGTTGCACCGCGCGCTGCTCCCTCACCCCGAGCTCTATCTCTCGCCCGTGAAGGAGCCGAAATTCTTCCTCTGCGATGAACGCCCACCCCGGGGTCAGCGCGGACCGGGCGACGCCCACAGCGCGCAAGAGTGGATCTGGCGCCGCGACAAGTACGAAGCACTGTTCGACGCCGCGCCGCCGGGAACACGTTGCGGTGAGAGCACTCCCTTCTACCTCTCGGATCGCGCCGCGCACATCCGCATGGCCCTCACGATTCCCTCGGCACGGCTCATCGTGGTGCTGCGCGATCCCGTGGATCGTGCTTACTCCAACTGGATGCACGCGTGGTCGGACGGGCTCGAGCCCATCGACTGCTTCGCGGACGCTTGCGCAGCAGAGCCCGAACGCATCGCCGAGGGCTGGGCGCCGTTCTGGCACTACACGCGGCTCGGCCGCTACGGCGAACAACTCGAGCACCTCTTCTCCGTGTTCCCTCGCGAACAGGTGCATGTGGTCCGGTACAGGGACTTGGTCGACGCACCGCAGTCGTCACTGAACGCCATCTGTGCATTCCTCGGCGTCGAGCAGAACCTTCTCGCGCTGGTCCCGGCCGAGAACAGCCGGCCGTTCGTGCGTTCATCCCTACGATCTGCCGCCATCGCTCGCACGATCCGAGCCGGCGCGGCCGCAGGCGCGCACGTGCGTCCGGAGGTGTGGCGCGCCGCGAGCAAGCCCATGGTTTGGGCGTTGCAGCGCAACGGCACCCGTCGCCCCGAGCTGTCGGTCGGCGAGCGGCGTCGCCTCGTCGCGGTCTTCGCCGACGACGTGCGGCGGCTCGAGGAACTGACGGGTCGCGAATTCGACGGCTGGCTCGACGACGAAGGTCGCGGCGAGTTCGCCTCCCGCTCGCTGGCAAGATTGTCGAACGCGCGATCGGCGTGAACGCGCCCGATCAGGTGGTCGCATCCCGCACGAGCTCGGTCCGCAGCTCGTGCGCGCCGTCGGCGCGGCTCGCCTCGTAGTAGAGGCGGAGTCCCTCGCGCGTCGATACGACGCTCACGTAGCGCAAGGTTCCGGCACCGTCGGGCGACACCGCCGCGGGCCGGCTGCCCAGCGGGGCAAAGGTGCCGTCGGGTCCGGCGATCGCGATGCCCGTCCGCTCGTTCCAGTTCTCCTCGGCACTCGCGCGCCCGTCGTAGTACCCGATGCGCTGTGACCCGACATCGAGCACGGCGGCGAGACGAGTGCCGCGCGAGTCCCACCTCCCGGCGGCCCCGGGCTCGAGCACCACGCGGCCCCACTCCCAGACGATCCCATCGGCGCTCGTCGCGTGGCGCGTGTTCATGCGGTCGGTCTGCGCGGGATCATCGAGCGGATGGCAACACACCCATGCGTCCCACCGCCCGTCGCGACACTCCACGACCGGATCCTTCACGGCAGTGTGCTCGTCGCCCGGCCAGACGGTGACGCGCGCGTCGGGCGCAAAGTCCGCCGGGGTCGGGGCGTCGATTGCATCCACCCACCAGTGGAAGCTGGACTCGGTCGAGCAGCTCAGGAACAGGCGCCAGCCGCCGTCCGGGCGACGAACGAGCGCGGGCCGCTCGAACGAGGCCGTCTCGAAGGCCTCCTTGTCGAGCGTGACCAGCGGCGTGAACTCGACACCGTCGTCGGACCGGGCCACCACGATCGCATAGCCGCGTCCCGCGTCGACCGGTCGCCTCAGCCGGTACGCGAGGAAGATCGCGTCGTCGGCCGCCACTGCGCTCGGCCCACCCGCCCAGAATCCGGGCTCCGCGCCGGGCGGCTCCACGACCGTCACGCCGTCACCACGCGGTCGCGGAAGCGCATCCGCGTTGATCGTCACGGGAGGATTCTCGCGTGCCGTGTCACGAGGGCGACGCCGCGCCGAGGAAACCGGTGATGTCCGGCAACGCAGCGGGATCCTGTGCGAAGAACGCGTGACCACCCTCGTACATGCGCAGCTCGGCGTTCGGAACGCGTGCTGCGATCGCTTCCGAGTTCGGCGCCGGCGCGATGCCGTCGTACCGGCCGCACGCGACGAGCGTGGGGCAGGTGATGTTCGCCAGCCGATCCGTGACGTCGTGCCGCCGGCGGGCGTCGAGCTGTTCCTGCTCGCCGCGTTCGGCATCGTCCGACTTCGCGCCGGCCCTTCGACCGGCCATCATCTCGACGAGCGCGCGATCGTCGTCGTGAGCGGCGAGCCACTCGGCGTTGAACCGCGTGTCCAGCAATCGGATCGCCCGCGCGGCCTGCTCCGCCTCCGGGAGCGAACCCAGTTCGTGCAGCGGAAACGACGCGCCGCCTTCGCCGCCCGGCGACGTACAGGCGAGCGCGAGGCGTTCGACCCGTCCCGGCCACGTCGCGGCGAACTCCTGCGCGACCATCCCGCCGAAGCTCACCCCCACGACCCGGCAGCGGTCCCAGCCGACCGTGTCGAGCAGCGCGGCGGCGTCGGCCGCGTAGTCGTGCATGGAGTAGGGCCCGGGCGGGATCGACGTGCGACCCAGGCCGCGCTGGTCGTGGGCGAGCACATCGAACTGCGGGGTGAAGCAGCTCGATCAGCGCACCGCTCGTCGCCAGCGTCGACATCGAACCGTTGAAGAACAGGAGCCTCGGACCGGTGCCGGCCCGCTCGTAGTAGATATCGATGCCGTTGGCGGACACGACGGGCATCGCGGCTAGTGCTGTCTAGCAGGAGCCGCGGAGCAGACCCGGACGAACCGACGCATGAGATTCTGTTGCCCATGCCTGGTGTGCCGCGGACCGTGACCGGCACGTTCGACGCGCTGGTCGCCTCGATCGCGACCCAGGGTCTGCCGCGTTCACGCCCCGTCGTCGAGATCGAGCTCGACGATGCACAGTTCACGACACTGCTCGACGTCGTTTCGAGCGAGCGCATCACCGGCCACCTCGACCGTGCGCTCGCGGCCGGATGGATCGTCGCCGGCCATGCACAACGCGAGGCCGCGCTCGCGCGTCATGAACAGATGCTGGCGATCGATCTGGCGCTCGAACGGCTGCTCGCCGAAACCAGCGCACTGCTCGATGCGGCCGGCATCCGCCATCGGGCGCTCAAGGGTGCCGCCGTCGCCCGCACGGCGTATCCCGATCCGGCGCTCCGCTCCTTCGGTGACGTCGACCTCCTGATCGCAGCCGAACACTTCGACGACGCGGTCGATGCGCTCGAACGTCGTGGTGGGCGTGCGCGCTACGGCCAACCGCGACGCGGCTTCACGGCCCGATTCGGGAAGGGGGTCTGCGTCGAGACGGACCGAGGACTCGAGCTCGACCTCCACCGAGTGTTCGTCGCCGGCCCGTACGGCCTCGCGATCGACACCGACGACCTGTTCGAGGGAGCCGAGACCATCACGATCGGCGACACGGCCGTCCCCGTGCCGAGCGCGCCGGTGCGGTTCCTGCACGCCTGCTACCACGTTGCGCTCACGAACCCACGCATCACTGCGGCGCGCGACGTCGCGCAGATCGTGTGCGCGACGGACCTCGACTTCGACCGCGTGCTGGCGATCGCCAGGCGCTGGCGAGGGCGCGCCGTCGTTCAGCGGGCCCTCCAAACGACGGCGGCGCGGCTACCGGTCGAGCTGCCCGGCCCGTTCCTCGACTGGGCCGGCGCTTACGAACCGGATCGCTTCGAGCGCGCGGCGATGCGCCCGTACGTGTCCGACCGCAGGAGCTATGCGGCACAGATGGCGACTGGCGTCTGGGCCCTCGACGGCATCCGTCCCCGCGTCGAGTACGTCGTCGCTCTGCTCCTCCCCGATCGCGAGTACCTGCGCGCGCGCGATGGGAGCTATGTGCGGCGCTGGCGTCGCGCGCTCGGCATCGCGCGCGACTCGAACCGCGCCCGGTGAGGGCGCAAGAGTCCGGAGCGGTGCGAGCGGTACCGTGGAGATATGCGGCGGCTGTCCACCCTGCAAGCAGCACGGGTCGTCGGAATCGACCCCAGCAACGCGCGGGCGATGCTGCCGCGCCTCACGCGCACGTTGCAGTCGGACCTTGGTGGGCAGTCGGACCTCGGTGGACCTGCGCGCGACGACCTCGGCGCCCGTCGCTCGTGGTCTCCCGGTGAAGTGGTCGCAATGGCCGTGATGCGCGCCGCTCGACGTGCACGACGTGAACCCCGAGCGATGGGCTACCGGTGCGGTACACGCGGGAGACGCCCACGAACGCGGGCTCTGCCCCGTCTACCTCGTGACCGCGGGCGGCCCCGAGTACGCCGTCGTGCTCGATGCCGACGGCGCCGAGCGCGCGGTCATCGAGTTCGTCAGGCGCCTTTCGGCCGCCGGCCCGGCGGTCCGGGTAGTGCCCCTCGCCCCGATCGTCGAGCACGTCTGCGACGTACTGGACGCCCGCCGGCCTGCGTAGTCCGCCCAACCGTGCCCGCGCGCCTGCGCACGGCTCCGCCGCTCCGACTTGATGATCGCGATCGCGACCCCGGTCGACATCGCCAGCATGGACCAGGCCGCGATACCGATGACGGAGCTCTCGATGACTCCGGACATCTTCGCGAGCATGAACCCGGTGCGCGGCAGCGGAGCGTCGCAAATTCCTGCCATCTGTCGGATTTGTGTGCGGCACGACGGGTCGGCCACTCGCGCGACACTGGTCGGCCATTCCGCACACATGCAGGCCCGTAGCTCAGTTGGTCAGAGCACCGCCCTTACAAGGCGGGTGTCGCCGGTTCGAGCCCGGCCGGGCCTACTCCCCGCAGGGGACGTTCCCATGAGAAACGCGCCCATGAGAAACGCGCCCATGAGAAACGCGCACTGCGGGCCGGGGCTCGCGTACAGGAGCCGTTGCCCCGGCCCGCATTTCAGAACCGCCTGATCGGGGGGTATCAGGCGCTCTGTGCGGCAGGTTGTTCCGCTTCGGGACGGATCTTCGGTGGACGACCCCGCTTGCGCTTCTGGGCGACGACTTTGCCGTTCACGAACAGCTCGCCGCCCCACACGCCCCACGGCTCGCGCCGTTCGAGCGCACTCGCGAGGCACTGGTCCTTCACCGAGCAGCCCTGGCAGAACGCCTTGGCCGCGGCGATGTCATCGAGCTGCTCGGAGAAGAACAGCTCGACGAGCGCGCCGGTGCCGTCAGCGCAGAGTGCCTCCGCCTGCCAGTCCTGCTCTTCGATGGGTAGTGCGTGGATTTCCTGGATGGCGAACATCGCCGATCTCTCCCTGCATGGCTGGATGTCGATGTGTCTCTGGTGTTGCGAGTGGTCCTTCGTTCGGTTGCCCTCCTCGTGAGGGCAAACAAAAAGGCCGCTCGGGGGTGTTGCCCCGGCGGCCTGGAGAGTCCCTATGTAGCTGGTGGCTACGGAGACGCCTGGATCCGGCGGGGCGAGCGGTGCTTCTGGTCGGTCGTGCCGAGTGCGATCGGCGACCAGAACGCGGCCGTGGTGTACGAGCCATTGGCGCGCACGCGCGGCAGCGCCGCGAGAGCCATGCCCATGGCTTCGGGTGCGCAGTTGGCGTGCATCGAGGTGGTCATCCTTTGCTGGCTCGGGCCCGGGCTCGGGCCGCGACCTTTCGGTAGGCGTGTGTCTTTTCCGAAGGGTTATCCGACCATGAGGCCGGAACGAGGTCAAGCGATTTAATTCGGCGCTACCCGACGGGCTCGTGCGCGGCGATCCGGACGGCCAGTTCCGTGCGCGATCGCACGCGCAGCTTCTTGTAGATGTTGCGGAGGTGGAAGTCGATCGTGCGGGGGCTGAGGAAGAGCTGCTCGGCGGCCTCGCGGTTGGTCGCGCCCCGCCCGACGATCGAAGCGACCTGACGCTCCTGGCGGGTCAACGCGGCCGGTGATCCGGCACCAGCACCAGCACCCTCACCGGCACCGAGCAGGCGCCGGGCCTGCGCCGCCCAGGGAACCGCGCCGATCCGTTCGAACGCGGCCAGGGCCTCGCCGAGCGGTTCGTCGGCGTCGAGCGCGACCGAACTCGCGACGCCGCTCGCCGAGCACGAGCAGGGTGCGGGCGCGCTCGAACGGTGCGTCGAGCCGGCGGTGCTCTGCGAGCGCGTTCGCGAACGCGGTCTCGGCGTCTTCCGCGTCGGCCGCGAGCAGACCCGCGCCACGGGCCGCCGTGGCGCGCGCCCAACTTCGGTCGGTCGCGGCCGCGTCGGCAGCGAACACCTCGAGCTGGCGGCGCGCCGCGCCGATGTCTCCGACCCGCCAGTACGCCTCGATGAGGTCCGGTGCCCACCACATCAGGCCGGGCTCCCGCACGCCGCCACGCGCCACGCTCGTCGCCACCCGTTCCAGATGATCGATCGCGGCGCGCGGACGATCACGACCGAGCTCGAGGAAACCGAGCGCCGCGCTCGCCCACACGACGACCGCCTCGGTGCCGGTTGCCGTGGCGGCCGCGAGCGCAGCGCGGCCGTGCCGCTCGGCGTCGTCGTCGAGCCCGAGACCGGCCTCGATGCGCGCCTGCACGGCGTGCAGCCACGCGCCGACCCCGGGCAGGCCGAGCGGGTTCTCCCACACCTCGGTCGTCGCGGCGACGAACGCCTCGCTCCACCGACCGCGTCGCCAGTCGAGCTCGGCGCGGATCGCGAACGCGATCGCAAGGAGGAAGAACCGGCCGGTGTCGCGTCCGCGTTGCACCAGCACGTCGAGGAGCTGTGCGGCTCGCTCCCAGTTCTCGAGCGTGAAGTCGGCCAGCACCACCAGGCTGAACACGTGCTCGGCATCGGGCAGGTCGGTGTCGACGAGTGCCACCGCGAGCTGGGCCAGCTGCTCCAACGTGTCGGGCACCGACGGGTCGGCCGCGAAGAGTCCGGCCTCCACGCGGGCCATCGCACCTTCGACGACGTTCACACCGCCGGCTCGCTCGCCGCACTCGGCCGCGCGCGCGGCGAGCGCGCTCGCGGTCTCGATGTCGAGCGCGAACACCGCGACGTTCACCGCGTACGTGAGCAGCCGCGTCGCGCGCGCGGGATCGTCGGCTTCGATCGCGTCGGCGGCCTCGACGAGGATCTGCAGGCCCTTCTCCGGCCCGGCCCGGTACGCCTCGAGCTGGCCGATGGACGCGGCTGCGTCGGCGCCGAGACCCGGATCGAGTGCGACGTCGCGCGCGTGCTCGAACTCCTCGAGTGCCGGCAGCCAGTGACCGGCGACCAACCACGCGTCGGCGCCCGCGATCAGCCGGCGCGCTCGGGCGTCGTCATCGGCGCTGAGCCCGGCCGCGCGCACGAAGCCGTGGGCGGTCGTGGGCAACGCGCCGCGACGCTCGGCACTGCGGGCGACGTCCTCGAGCGCGAGCGCGACCGACTCGTCCGGGCCGAGTGACGCCGCCGCCCGGTGCCACGTCCGGCGCTCGATGTCGCCGGGCCGCGCCGAGCGCGGCGGCGAGCGCGGCATGGACGTCGCGACGCGCCGGTGCCGAGAGCGAGTGATACGCAACCGAGCGCAACAGCGGGTGGCGCAGTGCGACCCGGTCGCCGTCGACGGTCACGAGCCCGGTGTGTTCGGCCGGCGCGAGCGCATCGGCCTCGAGGCCGAGCGTCGCGAACGCGGCGAGCGTCTCCCGCAGGCCCGCATCGCCGGCGGCGACGACACCGACCGCCAGCCGGGTCGGCTCCGGGAGCTGCGCGAGTCGGGCCTCGAACGCGTGCCGCACGCGCGGACCGACCGGCAGCGGCTGCACCTCGCCGGCGTGGGGCACGGAACCCGCGACCTCCGGGAGCTCGAGCAGGGCGAGAGGGTTGCCCGCGCAGGCGCGCACCAGGTCGTCGGCGGCGCGGCTCGGCAGCCCGCTGCGATGCGAGAGCAATGCGCGCGCGTCGATGTCGTCGAGCCCGGTGACCACGTGCTCGACGCCGGATCCGGAGCCGAGCACGATCGGCTCCTCGCCGCGTGCGGCCGCGAGCACGGCGACCCGCTCGGCCGCGAGGCGGCGGGCCGCGAACGCGAGCGCCTCGATCGACGACTCGTCGACCCACTGCGCGTCGTCGATCGTGACGAGCACCGGTGCGGACTCGGCGAGGTGAGCGAGCAAGGTGAGCACCGCGACCCTCACTGCGAGCAGGTTCGCGGGCTCGGTGTGCTGCGCCAGCGCGCTCAGCAGCGCCTCGTTCTGGGCCGGCGGAAGCGCGTCGAGCTCGTCCTGGACCGGTCTCAGCAGCTCGGTGAGCCCGGCGTAGGCGAGCGCGGCTTCGCTCTCGACGCCGTGCACCGCGAGCTGGGTGAAGCCGGTGGCGCGGTCGCGCCCGTATCCGAGCAGGGCCGACTTGCCGATCCCGGCCTCGCCCCGGAGGACGAGCGTTCCGCTCGCTCCGGCCCGGGCATCGGCGAGCACGCAATCGATGCGGTCGCACTCCGACCGGCGGCCTACGAGCACGGGGTCGAGCGTACGCGGCACCTGGGCTCACGGCACCCCAAAACCTGGTGATTCACGCAGTACCCGGGGATGGCGCCGATCCGTACGGTCGCCGGGGCCTGTCATCGACAAGGAGATCGTCGTGAGCCAAGTTCCGGGCAGCCCTCGAGCACGTCGCCGGCGGGGGCGACGCGCACTCCTCCTACTCCTCGCCACCACAGTCGCCGGGGGCGGGCTCACCGCACTCTCGGCGACCGCCGACGCGGCGCAACCGATGTGCGAAGACGGCTCGCCGCCGCCGTGCAACGGCGAAGACCCGCCCGGTCCGACCACCCCTCCGCCGCCGCCCACCAACCCACCGACCCCGAACTGGCACGCCCGGGTGACGGTGCTCGACCAGAGCCCGGAGAACCAGTCGTTCGTACGCGACGTGTTCGGGAGCTGGGCTCGCTCGATCCCTTCGCCCACGCCGAGCGCACGGGTCCAGTGGACGGATCCGGCGAAGCTCGGAGGGGACCGTCGACCTGGCCGAGACGTCGTGGCCGGCCGGATCGCTCCTCGGGTTCCGGCTCCAGGAGCTCGGATCGAACGGTCGGATGTGCCGCGGCAACCCGCTCGGCGCGATACCTCAGACGGGTCGCACCGCTCGCGTGCTCGTTGCGCCGCCGGTGACGAAGACGAAGGCCGATCTCGAACTGATGGCGGCCGGTTCGGTCGGGACCACCTCGCCCGCCGAGGACGTGGAGCTCACGATCTCGAGCGCCAGCCTCGATCCCCGACGCGGGCGTGCTGCGGTTCGAGGTTGCGGGGCGGATCTACGCCAACCCGTGGTGGGCGCCGGCCGTCGACGCGTCGTTCACCTATTCGACCGCGCTGTTCCTCAACCCTTCGACCAACGTGACCGACCTCAACGAAGTGGTCACGGTCTGGGCCAGTCCGGGCGAGCTCGAGTTCCCTGACACGAACCTCGCCGCCGACATCCTGTTGTGGCTCGCCGACGACGTCGAACCCGCCTTCCGGGGCAAGGTCGTCGAAGAGATCGCAACCAAGATCAACAGCGAGATCAACTCGCAGGCCGAAGTGATGTGGTTCAAGACGCTCGGATACTCGGTCTCGATGCGTTCGGTCACCACGTCGGACGCCGATCTCGTCTTCCGCCCCTCGTTGTGCAAGGTCGACTGATGAAGCACTCGACCGGCATCACACGCTTCGATCACGAACAGGAGTCAGGAACCGTGTCTCTCAGCGACATGTCTCGCAACGGAACCCGCCGCCGGCGCGTGTGGGCCGCTTCGATCGCGACCCTCGCGGCAACGCTCGGCCTCGCGACGCTCGGCGTCCCCGGTCTGCAATCCAGCGCCGATGCGGTCGCCGCGCGACCCGCGGTACCCCCGACGGCTCCCCCGACGAACCCGACCACACCGCCCACGCTCCCCCCGCCTCCGCCCCCGGACAGCGACTGGCGGGTGCGGGTGGAAGACCTGCTGCAGGACGAGAACGTCGGTGCGATCAGCGCCGACCGCTTCTGGTTGACCGTCCCGATCCTCACGCAGGACGCCACCGTCGCGGCCAAGGCCGCGCCCGCCGGCGCCGCAGGTCGTGGTGCCGCCGACCGTCTGGGACCCGGTCCCGGCCGGTTCGGCGCCGCTCGCCTACGACGAGCTGCGTTTCCCGGTGATCGAACCGCCCCAGGGTGCCTCGGTGGTGCTGCGGGTCAAGGAGGAGGGCTCGCCCGGATCGTTGTGCCGCACGACGGCGAAGAAGCCGGTTCCGGCGTCGAACCAGAGCCTCCTGCACCTGCTCGCGCCCGATGCGATTCCGACCGAGCGCCACCGAGCTGAACGCAATGGTGGCGGGCTTCAGCGGGCCGAACAGACCGGAACCCCGGCCGGCACGACAGGTGCACGTCTTCTCGGCGAACCTCGCACCGAACGCGGCCGGCCTGCAGGTTCGTCTGCAAGGGATCATCAGCGCGCAGCAAGAGGACACGACCTACGTGTTCTTCTTCGACTACAAGGTCCCGCTGACCCTGAACCCGGTCAACGGCGTCACGGACACGCGTGTGCTGACGGCCGCCGCGCCGAACCCGGGAACCCTGGCGCTCACGTTCTTCGGGACGCCACCGCCGGACGGCGACTTCATCAAGCTCGTCGCCACGGCGAATCATGGAGCCGCAACTGCGCACTGCGGTGGTGACCCGGGCGACGACCACGGTGAACGAAAAGGTGCTCGGGATGCAAAAGGTGAAGTGGTGGACCGAGCAGGGCTTCACGCTCTCGATTCGCAAGGTCGAGTATTCCGCCGAGGCGATGAACGTGTACCCGGCATTCTGCCGCTGGTAGTGGGGGGCGTCATTGCGATTGGGGCGTCAGGGGAGCTCGCGGGCGGCCGTGAGCTCCAACAACGCAGTGTGGACGGCGGGCGGTGCGGCGACGATCGAACCGCTCGCCAGCCACGCGTCGGGGTCGGCGTCCCAGTCGGTGACGATCCCTCCCGCCTCGCGCACGACGAGCGCCGCGGCCGCGACATCCCACGGCCCCAGCTGGAGCTCGAAGAATCCGTCGAACACCCCTTCGCCGACCCAGCACAGATCGAGGCTGGCGGCCCCGACCCGCCGAATGTCCTCGAACTGCTGCAACGCCGGCTCGAACACGGCGAGGAACTCGGGCAGCCGGTGCTTGCGCCGGAACGGGAACCCGGTCGCGACGATCGCCTGTTCCGGCGCTCGGCCGGCGACGTGGATCTCGTGGCCGTCGCGGAACGCGCCGCCACCGGCGGTCGCCCAGTACGTGCGACCGGGATGACCGGCCCGATTCGCGAGCAGCGGCGCGTGCACGACACCCACCACCGGGCGGCCCTCGTGCACCAGCCCGATCGACACGCCGACGGCGTCGAATCCGTGCACGAAGTTGGCGGTGCCGTCGAGGGGGTCGACGAGCCATTCGGTGCCGGCGCGCTCCCCGCCCGCTTCTTCGCCGTGCACGGGGATGCCGGTGCGGTCGGTGAGCAGTTGCCGAACCGCGGCTTCGCTCGCGAGGTCGGCTTCGCTGACCCAGTCGCCCGGTGCCTTCTCCCGGACCTCGCGCAGCGCGCCGAAGTGCGACATCACCACTGCGCCACCGGCGTCGGCGGCGTCCCGTGCCGCGGCCAGGAGCGCATCGAGGTCGAGGGCTTCGAGATCGAGCTCGGTCATGCGATCGCCCGTTGCAGAACGGACGCGAGCTCGCTCGTGCCGGCCGCGACGATGCGGCGGCGCGCGGCGGGATCGTCCGTCACGAGCTCCTGTCCGTGCGCGTCGAGCACGACACCGCCGGCTTCCACACACGCGAGCATCCCTCCGAGGTAGTCCCAGGGGCACATCGAGAAGTTGGTGTCGACGTGCGCGTCGAGCCCGCCGGCCGCGACCTCGCAGAGCGCGAGCGCACCGCACGCGAGGGCGCGGTACTGCTTCCACGGGAGCGGCGTGGTCGGTGTCGCTGCCACGCTGATCACCGCGTCTTCGACGCGTGTCGTCGGGGAGACCCGGAGTCGCACGCCGTCGCGGTAGGCGCCTTGTCCTCGCACGGCCGTGGTGCGGGCGCCGGTCGCCTGGTTCACGACCGTCGCGCAGAGCAGACCGTCGGCGTCGATCGCTGCGATCGACGTGGCCCAGTACGCGATCCCGCGCGAGCAGTTCGTCGATCCGTCGACGGGATCGAGGACGACGGTGACGGGCGCACCGGCATCACCATGGATGCCGGACTCTTCGCTCACGATCCGCACGCGCGCTTCGGCCAGCACGCCGCAGGCAGCTTCGTCGGCCACGAGGTCGAGCGCGTACTGGCCCGCGCGCGTGGTCCGCTCACGCAGCACGTCGCGGTCGATCTGCGCGACGGCGTCGCGCACGGCGAGGCACGCGGCGTCGAACAGGCTCAGCAGCTTGTCGACGGTCACGCGTGCTTGACCACCTCGACGATCGCGTTGTAATCGGGAACACCCGAGATCGGGTCGCGGCGATTCGGCGGGAGCAGGACGTTCGCCTCGGGGTAGAACGCCTGCACGTTGCCGGCGCGCATCGGGGCGACGTGCGCACGCGCTTTCATCGCGCCGTAGGGCGACCGCACCAGCAGC
The DNA here is from genome assembly GCA_963841215.1 of uncultured Actinomycetes bacterium. Taxonomy (GTDB): domain Bacteria; phylum Actinomycetota; class Acidimicrobiia; order IMCC26256; family PALSA-610; genus CAVUFH01. The sequence goes on from CAWJBW010000002.1 coordinate 308,582, forward strand.
GCGTCGCCGGTGGCGACGCCGAGTGCACCGGCATCGGCTTCGGAGAGCAGCAGCGCGTCGCGGCCGGCGCCGGTGAGGGGATCGACGTCCGCCCACACCATCGAGTTGAACTGCTTCCCGCGCCGGGTCGAGAGCAGGAAGTGCCCGGGCGGCACCTCGGCGTCGGCTGGTACGACGACACTGAACCGGGCCCGGCCGTCACCGGTCGGGAACACACCCCCTTCGCACAAGCGCGCACCGCCGACTTGGATCGTGTCGCCGAGGGCGTGGAGGTCTTCGATCCCGGCGTAGCCCGGCACGACGCGCGCGATCTCGTCGCGGATCTCCTGCGCCGATGCACAGCCGAGCTGCACCGCCCGCACGGGATCGACGCGCCGGGCGACGTCGAGGAAGATCCGGTACTCGCTGCGCGCCTCACCGACCCGAGGCCCCTCGAGCTCGGGACCGAAGGCAACCCGCCGCTCCGTCGTGGTCGACGTGCCGCCGCCCTCTTGTTCGTAACGGGTCGCGGCCGGCAACAACACGACGGTGTCGCCCGCTTCGACCAGCATCTGGTGGCTGAGCACGATGTCCTGGTGCACGCGCAGCGGCGTGCGCGCCAGCGCGGTGCGGGTCACGTCGGGCGCGGGGAGCACGTCGAGGAAGTTGCCGCCACTCGACCACAGCACCTCGATGTCGCCGCGCCGCGCGCGCCTCGACCATCTCCGACGCGTCGAGCCCACGCTTCGACGGCACCTCGAATCCCCACTGCGCGCTCAACGCGGCTGCGTTCTCCGCGTTGATCGGCAGCCCACCGGGAAACGCCGTCGCGTAGCAGCCCATCTCCGCGCCGCCCTGCACGCCGGAGTGGCCGCGGATCGGCATCAGGCCTGCGCCCACACGCCCGACGTTGCCCCGCGCGAGCGCCAAGTTCACGATCGCACGCACGTTGTCGACGCCGGCCGTGTGTTGCGTGATGCCCATCGACCACACGAGCACCGACGCCTTGGCCTCGGTGTACATGCGGGCGAACCGCGTCATGTCGTCGCGTGTCGTCCCCGACAAGATCTCGAGCCGGTCGAAGGACTCCTCCTCGAGCTGGTCGAGCAGGCTGTCGAACCCGACCGTGTGCTCGGTGACGAAGCGCTTGTCGATTCCTCCGGTGGCGAGGAGCACCTTCATCACACCGTTCAGGAACGCGACGTCGCCGCCGGTGTGCACGCCGAAGAAGTCGTCGGCGACCTTGGTGCCGAACACCGCGCTCTCGACGTTCGACGGCACCCAGTAGCGCTCCAGGCCCGGCTCGCGCAGCGGGTTCACGACCGCGACCTTGGCGCCCCGCTTCTTCGCCAGGTACAGGTACTTCATGAACACGGGCTGCGCGTTGGCGACGTCCGCACCGAAGAGGACGATGAGATCGCTCTCGATCACATCGCGGTAGTTGCACGTGGTCGCGGCGACGCCGACGGTCTCCTTGAGCGCGTTCGTCGACGGCGCGTGGCACACGCGAGCCGCGTTGTCGACGCTGTTCGTGCCGATGAAGCGAGCTGCCTTCTGCGCCGCGTAGTACACCTCGTTGGTGATCCCGCGCGCGGTGAGGTAGATGCCGAGGCGCTCGGGCCCGGCCCGGCGGATGCGGCCGGCGACGAGATCGAGCGCGTCGTCCCAGCTGACCCGCCGGAATCCGCGGTCGCCGCGGCGCCGCACCATCGGGTGCGCGAGCCGGCCGAGCTCGCGCAGTTCCCTGCCCTTCATCGCAGCCAGGGCTTCGGCGTCGGCGAACGCCTCCTCGGGGATCGCGCGCGCGGTGTTCACCTTCAGCAGCTCGAGGCGCGTCGTGCAGAGGTGCACGCCACTGATGGTCCAGTCGTGGAAACCTGCGACGCCGAGCGCGCACCCGTCGCACACGCCCTTCGACAGGATGCGCCACGCCCACGGGAGGTTGCGCCGGTTCTCCCACACCACCCTGGAGATGTCGCGGTAGTGGTGCGGCTTCTGCTCCCCCGCGCCGTTCGGCTTCCACCCCACCCACAGGTCGCGCCGCAGACGTTTCGGACTGTGGACGAGATCCTCTTTCTGGCGCTTCCTCCGCCGGCTCATGAGTTGCTTCAGGCCTCGGTGTCGATGCGTTCGGAACGCGTGTACACGTTGAAGTGTTCGTCGCGGAGGAACCCGATCACGGTCTGGCCGAAGCGCTCGGCCGCGGCGACGGCGAGGCTCGAGGGCGCCGACACCGCGCACAACACCGGGATACCCGCAACGGCAGCCTTCTGGACCAGCTCGAACGACAGCCGGCCGGACACGAGCAGCACCTCGTTCGAGAGTGGAAGCGAACGTTCGAGCACCGCCGCACCGACCAGTTTGTCGAGGGCGTTGTGCCGGCCGACGTCTTCGCGCACTTCGACGAGTTCGCCCGTGATCGCGAACCGTGCCGCCGCGTGCAGCCCGCCGGTCTGGTCGAACAGACGCTGGCGCTCGGCCAAGCGGTCGGGCAGCGAACGCAGGACCGACGCGGCGACGAACGGACCGTCGCTCACCGGCGCGCAGCGGACTTCGAGGTCGTCGAGCGCCGCCTTGCCGCAGACACCGCACGCGGAGGTGGCGAGGAACCGGCGGGTCGCGATGTCGCCGGTGATCGGCTGCCGCAGCCGCACGGTCACGACGTTGTACTCCTGCTCTCCGGTGTCGCCGAGGCAGTACGCGATCGTGTCGATGTCGTCGGTGCCTTCGACAAGTCCTTCGGTGCGCAGGAAGCCGGCCGCGAGCTCGAAGTCGTTGCCGGGCGTGCGCATCGTGACCGCGAGCGGCGCCGGCGTCTCGCCGGGACCGTGCACGCGCAGCTCGAGCGGTTCTTCGGTGACGAGCCGGTCCGGGCGGCGCCGGGTCGTTTCGGGATCGACCGCGAGCACGTTCACCGCGGTCACCGGCCGGCGCACGGGCGCGTCGCTCAACCTCACGCGAGAGCGCCTACAGCCGAGTTCACGAACCGATGCTACGTGCTCACGACTCGAGCCGACGCGCCCGATCCTCGGGTGTGTCGATGTCGTCGAAGGTGTTCGCAGGCCCGACCGCGAGCCAGTCGAGCTCGTCGACGAACGTGCACGGATGCTGCACCGCCTTGAACGACGTCGAACCGGCGCGCGCGGCGGCGTCGAGCCAGTCCGCCCCGTAGCGCGCACACAGGTACTGCGGTCGGGTCTCGCGCCGCGGGATCACGGTGCCGGTGCCCGGCCACTGCGCGAGCAACGCGAGGATCGGTGCCTCGACGAACGGCATGTCGCACGCAAGGACGGCGACCGGACCCGCGGTGCCGAGCGCGTCGATGCCGGCGAGCAGCGCGACGAGCGGGCCCCGGCCGGCCGGCGACTCGCGTGTCGACGCGGCAGCGAGGTCAGCCCCGGGCCGACCTCGATCACCGGATCTGCGACCTCGGAGAGCACGCGCGCGGCCCGCGCCGCCAGCGTCTCACCCCGCCACACGATCGACGCCTTGTCGATGCCGGTTCCCATCCGGCTGCTCATCCCGCCGGTCAGGAGGACGCCCGGCACCGCGCCGGCGATTCGCGTCACGTCACCCGGCGCGGATCGAGTACCCGACGACCATCCATCCCGTCGCGCGGCGCTCGAGTGTCACCCGGTTGTGAACGCTGCCTTCGTCCGTGGTGACACGTGTCGCGACGATGGCGGTCTGACCCGTCGCAACCACGTCGTCGACCGCGATCTCGGCGCCGAGCCGCGCGTGGCCGGCCCCGGAGTACGCCGCCTTCTTGGCGGCGATGAACCGGTCGCGGCGCAGTCCGTCGCGCAGTTCTTCACCGGACAGGTCGTAGAGGAGGTCGAAGTCGAGGTGATCCCACGCGCCTTCGTACGCGATCGCGACGTCGGCCGGGCCCGGGCCCGGCTCCTTCGCGAACACGACCCACATGGTGACGAGCAGCACGAGGATGACCGCGACCGCGATCGCGAACGGCACGATCAGCTCGCGTCGCCCGGCGGGAACACGCCGGTGATCTCCGCGGCCAGGTCCACGTCGGCCTGGGTGAGCCCGCCGGCGTCGTGGGTCACGAGCGCGACCCGCACCTTGCGCCAGCGGATGTCGAGATCGGGATGGTGGTTCGCCGCTTCCGCGAGGAAGCCGATGCGCGTCACGAAGGCGATCGCGTCGGCAAACGACGCGCATTCGAAGGTACGGGTGATCTCGTCGCCCTCGCGTGACCAGCCCGGCAGATCGCCGAGCGCGGCGGCGACGTCGGTGTCGCTGAGCTTCGCAGCAGGAGCCATGTCTCCATTCAACCCCGCGAATCAACCCCGCGACTCGACCGCGCGACCGAAGTGTGCGGGTGTCGATGGGTCAGACTCGGTGGGTGCCGATGGACCTGCCCGAGGAGCCATCACCCGAATCGGTCGAGCTCGACCGCCGGCGCGGGCTCACGGTCCGCTTCGGCGACGGCACGACCACCGAGTTCGGGCTCGAGGAGCTGCGGGTCAACTGCCCGTGCGCCGAGTGCCGGGGCCGGAGGGAGCAGGGCCAGCCGGCCTGGCCCCGCCCCGGCGCACCGATGCCGCTCGAGGCGACGGGCGCCGAGCTCGTGGGCGCCTGGGGCATCACCCTCCGTTGGAACGACGGCCACACGACCGGCATCTTCGCCTGGAGCCTCCTCCGCAACTGGTCGAGGGACCCGGACCGATAGCCGTCACCCGCGCGTCTGGAGCCTCCGCGTCACGAGGATGACCCCCGCGCTCCAGACGCGGATCGAGCGCAGCCCGACCCGGCGCGTCTGGAGGCGGCGTGTCGCTCGGTTGACCCCCACGCTCCAGACGCGGGACGGCAGCCGACGTGGCTACGCGGCGGAGTGTTGCTCCCGCCAGCGGAACCGGTGGTGCACGAGCGCCTGCACGATCGCACCGGGTTGCGGGTACGCGAAGTAACAGCCCTGCCCGCGGTCGCAGCCGAGCCCGTGCACCTCGGTGAGCTGGCGGGCGGTGTCGATGCCCTGCGCGGTCACGCGAGACCGAGCGCGTGGGCGAACGCGACGACGGCGCCGACCACCGTGGCGTCGTCGGGGTCTCGACCGAGCTCCGCAACGAACGACCGGTCGATCTTCAGCGACGACACGGGGAGGTCGCGCAGCATGTGCAACGAGCTGTGGTACGCGCCGAAGTCGTCGACCGCGAGTTGGATGCCGAGACCGCACAGCTCGCGCAGCACCGGCGCGCAACGCGCACCGACCTCGAGGAGCACGCTCTCGGTGGCTTCGAGCACGAGCAGGTGCGGAGCGAGGCCCGAAACCGTGAGCGCATGGGTGACGGCGGCGTACAGGTCGTGGGCGACCAACTGCCGGGCCGAGAGGTTCACCGCGATGGGCAGGGCCGGGCCGTCGCCGGTCTCGCGCACCCACTGCGCGGCCTGCCGGCACGCGGCCTCGAGGACTGCGGCTCCGATCGGAACGATGAGGCCGTTGTCCTCGGCGATCGCGAGAAACTGCGCCGCGGTGAGCACGCCGTACTCCCGGTGCTCCCACCGCAGCAGTGCTTCGAACCCGGCGACCTCGGCGCGTTCGAAGCCCACGATCGGCTGGTAGTAGACGCGGAACTCGCCGCGATCCACGGCGTCGCGCATCGTCGTCCGCAGGATCGCTTCGTCGAGCGTCCCGCCGATCGATTGACGCCCTTCCTGCATACCGGTCATTCTCCCGCTTCGCGGCCCGTCGACCGGGGATGTGCGTCCCGATCCGAACGACAAGGCGTGCGCGCGGGGCCGGTAACCTCTCGGCAATGACCTGCCCGTCATGTGGGGCACGGGTACCCGATGGTGCGCGGTTCTGCCCCGAGTGCGGGCAGCGACTCGTCGTCGCCCCCGAGGAACGTCGCCTCGTCACCGTCGTGATGGCCGACCTCGTCGGCTTCACCAACTACTCCGAGGCCGCCGATCCCGAGCAGGTGAAGCGGCTCGTCGACCAGTGCTTCGAACGGCTCGTCAAGGACTTCTCGACCTTCGGCGGACGGCTCGACAAGATCGTCGGCGACGAGATCGTCGCGCTGTTCGGGACGCCCGTCGCGCACGAGGACGACGCCGAGCGGGCGGTGCGGGCCGCCTTGCGGATGCACGAGACGCTGGCCCTCGTCGCCGAGGAGATCGGCGTTCCCGTGCAGATGCGGGTCGGGGTCAACACCGGCGAGGTGCTCGTCGGCGCGATGCGTGCGGGCGGCGAATCGACGGTGATGGGCGACGTCGTCAACACCGCACAACGCCTCCAGACCGTCGCGGATCCCGGCGAGGTGATCGTCGGCTCGGCGACGTACGCCGCGACGCGTGAGTGCGTCGAGTACGAAGCGCTCGGGCTGCTGAGCGTCCGGGGCCGCGACGAGCCGGTCGAGGCGTACCGCGCGGCGACGTGTGCTCGCCCCACCGGGCCGCCGCCGGGCCGGCGGACGCGCGCCGCTCGTCGGCCGCGACGACGAGATCGACGCGCTGCGCCACGTGCTCGAGATGGCGAGCGGCACGCAATCGCGGCGCAGCTCGTGCTGCTCTACGGCGACGCCGGCGTCGGCAAGAGCCGGCTCGCGAACGAGATCTCGCATCTCGCGCGGGAGGAGCTCGGCGCGCGCGTGCTGATCGGCCATTGCGTGCCGTACGGCGACACCAACGTGTTCGGGCCGGTCGCCGAAGCGCTGCGCGACGCGTGCGGCATCGAAGGGATGGGCGGCACCGACCGACGCACGCTCACTGGTCGTAGCAGACCGTCAACGCGACACTCGGGTTCGACAACGCGCGTGCCATCCGTCGCTGCCCGACGACATCGACGGCGCGACGAATGAGAGCGAACGGCTCGTCGAAGGCCTCATGTACGTGATGGAGGGAACGACCCGCCCGGGTGTCGACCCGACCCGCGCGCGAGACGAAGGCATCCGCGCCGCGCTCGCGTTCTTCGAAGCGATGAGCGCCCGTGGCGCCGCTCGTGCTCGGGCTCGCCGACCTGCACTGGGCGGAGGAGCCCGTGCTCGAGCTCGCCGACCGCCTCCTCTCCCGGTTGCGCAACGCACCCCTGGTCCTGCTCGCGACCGCGCGTCCGGGCTTCGACCAGCGGTGGTCACCCGAGTCGGCTCGCCACAACGCGTTCGTGCTGCACCTCGATCCCCTCGATCGCGCCGCCACGACCCAGCTCGTGCACGCGTTGTTCGAGGGTTGCGCCGACGACGAGACCGTCGCCACGCTCCTCGAACGCAGCGGCGGCAACCCGTTCTTCGTCGAGGAGCTCGTCGCGTACGTGCAGGACGCGCAGCGTTCGGGAGCCGCGCCCAGGCGTTGGCCTGCGTGATCTCCCGGCGACACTGCACGGTCTCGTCGCGGCCCGACTCGACGCGCTCGAACCTGCGGAGCGTTCGCTGCTCGAGGACTGCGCGGTCGTCGGTGGCAGCGGCCCGCTCGCAGCGGCGTTTGCACTCGCGAACCGGGAGGACGCGCCGCGCCTGTTCGAGCGGCTCGACCGAACGGGACCTGCTCGTGGTCGACGGGGACGAGTTCCACTTCAAGTCGGAGCTCATCCGCGAGATCTCCTACGGCACGCTGACCAAGGCCGAGCGGGCCCGCCGCCACGCCGATCTCGCACCGTTGCTCGAAGCGCGCGGTGAAGCCGCGACGGGCCAGGTCGCGAACCATCTCGCGACCGCGGCCGAGCTCGTCGGCGAACTCGGGCCCCGTACCCGGCGTCGACGACGACATCCTCGAACGCGCGGTCGACGCGCTCATCCGTGCCGCCCGCAAGGCCGAGGAGGTCGAGTCGTGGCTCGTCTCCGGCTCGTACCACGACCGCACACTCGGGCTGCTGCCGGCGGATCCGGGCGAGCCGCGGTGGACCGCGCTCCTCGGACGAGGTCGCTCCTCGCTCGCGCTACGCGCGCTCGACAACGGTCGAGACGACGCGACGATCGTTCTGGAGGAGGCACGCGAAGCGGACGACATCCGCTTCGACGCGGCTGCGCTCACGCTGCTCGGCGAGCTCCACGCTGCGAACGGTGACTACGACGAAGCCGAGCAGGCGCTCTCCGAAGCCGTGACGCGCTGGCGTGCGGCCGGCGACGGCTCCGGTGTCGCCGACGCGCTGCGCGAGCTCGGGATGTCGCATCTGTTCCGCGGCGAGCACAGCGAAGCCGACGCGCTGATCTCCGAAGCGCTCGCCGTGTACCGCAGCGAAGGCAACCGCCGCGGAGAGGCATGGGCGCTCCAGAACGTCGCCTGGATCTCGTTCTCCCGCGGCGACGCCGCCACCGCGGAACGCCGCCTCCAGGAGAGCGCGGAACTGTTCGGAGAGCTCGGCGACTGGGGCGGCCTCGGCTGGGCCTTCGGCCTGCTCGCGTTCGTCCGCTACATGCAGGGCCGGCTCGACGAAGCGGCGGAGCTCGCGGAGCAGATCGCCGTGGAAGGGCTCGAGACGGGCAACCGGTGGGCCGTCGGCATGATGGACGTCCTCCTCGCCGACGTCTCGTTGTGGCGCGGCCGCAGCAGCGACGCGGTCACGCACGGCCGCGCCGCGATCGAGTTGTTCCAGGACATCGGTGATCGTTGGGGCGAGACGCAGGCGAGCGCACCCGTGATCCGTGCGCTCGCCGAGCTCGGCCGGCGCGAGGACTCGGATCGGTGCCTCGAGCGGTTGCGCGAAGTCGTCGAGTTCCTCCCTTCGGCAGGGATGCGCGAGATCCCGAACCTGCTCCGTACGAGCATCCTCTTGCAGTACGGCCACGTCGAGGAAGCCGAAGCGGTGCTCGGCCTCACCGATCGGGAGCTGATGGAGCTCGGCAGCACGGACATCAACGGCGCCTACGGCTTGATGCTCCTCCAGTTGGGCAACACGGCCGACGCGATCGCGGTGTTCGAGCCCGAGTACGCGGCGGCGGAGTTCGACGGCGTCGCGATGAACATGGGGAGCCGCCTCGCACTCGCCTATGCCGCCGCCCGCCGTCCCGACGAGGCCATGCGCGTCGTCAACGAGCTGCAGCAGCGCGCCGGCGGCACCTACCACGATCGCCTGCTCGCGCTCTGGGCCGAGGCGGCAGCCCACTACCAGACCGGTGGCGATCCGCGCGCCGCGGTCGACGCCGCCCACGCCATCGCGACCGCGACCGACGCGCCGCTCGAACACGCGATCGCGACGCACATCCGCGCGCACGTGCTCGAAGCCGTCGCCGCCCCCGACGCGGCCGAGACCCGCGCCGAAGCGAACCGTCAGCTCGACGCGCTCGACATCACCGGCGCGGGCTGGTCCACCATCCTCCGCGCCGCCCTCTGACGCCTCACGAGGGGGCGTCGATGAGCGCGGCGGCTTCGCGATCCAGGTAGAGCGAGGCGTGCGACTGGGTCCGGAGGTACGTGGCCGGGCACGCGGTCGAGATCGGCGCCTCGAGCGTGTCCCGTACCGGCTTCGCCTTTCGTGACTCGGGGACGATCACGAGCACGCGCCGGGCGGCGAGCAGCGCCGGGATCGTGACCGTGATCGCACGGGTCGGGACGTCGTCGATCGTGGCGAAGTGGCCCTCCCCTACCTGTTGACGCCGGGACGCGTCCTCGAGGTCGATCACCTTGACGGTTTCGGGATCGTCGAAGTCGGCGACCGGTGGGTCGTTGAACGCGAGATGGCCGTTCTCGCCGATACCCGCGCAACAGAGATCGAGTGGGTGCGCGGCGAGCAGGTCGGCGTACCGCTGCGCTTCGGCCTCGGGATCGTTCGTCCCGTCGAGGTAGTGGAATGCGCGCAGCGGGAGGTGGGCTGCGACGCGTTCGCGCATGTAGCGCTGAAAGCTGGCCGCGTGCCCTGGCGGAAGGCCCGCGTACTCGTCCATGTGGAACGCAGTGACGGCGGTCCAGTCGACGTCTCGACGGGTGACGAGCTCGGCGAGGAACGCGAGCTGGCTGTTGCCGGTCGCGAGCAACACGTTCGCTTCGCCGCGCGCGTCGATCGCCGTCCCGAGCGCGGCGACGGCGTCGGTTGCGGCTGCTCGCGCGAGCTCGGCGAGGTCGTCGTAGATGCGGACGTCGAGCTCCCCCGCGCGCAGTTGCCTCACGCGAATGGCGATCCGCGCCGCGCTCTGATCTTCATTTTCGGACGACGCATTCACCGGTGTCGACGGGACGTGAGTCGTCCGCCTCGAGGACGGCGTCGAGCTCGAGAACCGACATCGCGAATCCGAGGTTCGGGTTCTCGGGACTCAGCGCGAACGCCACGCCGGCGACTTCACCGTGATCGTTCACGAACGGCCCGCCGGAGTAGCCATGCGCCAGTTGCACCGCGAGCAGGAGCACGTCCCGCTCGCTCCATTCGCCGTGAACGGATCTGACCCGGTACGGGCCCTGCTCGACGACACGAGCCGGTGCCGCGCTCGAGCTCGCCGCCGTCGGGATAGCCGAAGACGACGCCGAATTCGGTGACCTCTCCGAGCGGCAGCGGATCTACGTCCAAGCCATCGACGCTGAGCAGCGCGAGGTCGCGGAGCGGGTCGTAGACGACGACCTCGGCGGTGTGCGGTCGCCCGGACACATCCTCGACGCGGGTCTGCGATGCACCGGCGATCACGTGCGCGTTGGTGACGACGATGCCGGTTTCCGCGACCCAGCCGGACCCTCGCTGGACGTTCGAGCACACATCGCCGCTCACCTCGACGACCGAACGACGAACAGGGTCTTCGACGGGACGCGCAATCGAAACGGGCGGCTTGCCCACGTCGACCGCTGCGCCTCCGCCCGGGTCGACCGAGGGATAGGGCGCTTGCGCGATCTCGCGCCCGGCGACCTCGAACACGGAAGGTTGCTCGGGCGTGACCCGATCGATCAGCTGCACGACCGGTGAACGATGGGCGAGACGAGCGGGCCAACCGGCCGCCAGCTCGAGCGAGGGGATCAGCATCCAAACGAACACGACGACACCGACACCGCCGAAGACCGCGCCCAGCGACCGATCCCACTTCGGAAGCGGACGGGTGGAACGATGGACGAGCACACTCGCGCCCAAGCCGGCGGCCTGTCCGAGCATTGCCGAAGCAAGGAGGAACAGGGCCGCGACGGCGACACGATCGTCGGCGCTCGTGCCGCCGAACCCGGTGACGACGCGCGATACGAACGCGATGCCGATCGCGAAACCGGCGACGACGCCGCACCAAGCGAGCAGCCGGGCCACCAAGCCGAACCGCCACCCGCCGATGCCGGCGGCCACGACGGTCAGGGCGATGACGAGATCGAGCGTGTTCATCGCGGTGTCGGTCGTGTGCCGGGAGCAGCCCCCGCGCAGTTGCCTCACGCGAACTGCGGGAGCCACTGCTTGGTGGCGTCGATGAGCTCGTCGGTCATCTGCACGAGGTGGTCGAAGTCGATGCGGCCGGCGAGGGGGTCGAGCAACATCGCTTCGACAACCTTTTCCCGGTTACCGGTCACGGCGGCTTCGACCGTTGCTTCCTGACTGGCCGAGATGCGGCGCAGCCACTCGCCGACCGCCGGCGGCGCGGTCACGACGTCACGGCCCCGCAGGCCGGCCGCGTCGGCTGTCACCATCGCTTCGACCACCGGCCCGTCGGGCACGTCCGCGCACTGGCCCTCGTTCGGCAGGTTCAGCGGGAAGTGACGCGTCTTGTCGCGCAAGAAGGAGTCGATGAGCGGTGCGACGATCTCGCCCGACGGCAGCTTCGGGACCTCGGCCGCGGCGCGCAGGTCGGCGAACTCGGCCTCGTAGTAGTCCTGCCAGGCTTCGCGATCGGCGATCGATGTGAGGCCGACACCCCAACGGCTCCCCCAGTCGGACTCCTCGGTGAGGAAGCCGGGGAAGAACTCGACGAGGTGGCGGTCACCGGCGGCCGGCAACACGCCGAACCGTTCGAACAACGAGAACTTCACCCGGTTCGACGCGAGGAGGTCGCGCTTGTGCCACTGGCCGCCGAAGCTGTGCTGCTCGTGGCCGAGACCCTCGGGCAGGTGGACGGGCTCGTCGCCCCGCGCGTCGGCGTCGTCGAGCAACGCGCGCAGGCGTTCGAAGCCGTCGTCGCCGCCGATCGTCATGCCCGTGACGATCGGAAGGTGGTTCACCCCCGTGACGGTGAGGTCGAGGTCGCGGAAGTCGGCGTCGAGCAGCTGCGACAGATGGAACTGCGCCATCGTCACCTCGTGGCAGAGGCCGACCGTGGCGATCTCGGTCTCGCGCGTCACCGCGCGGCACAGGGTGGTCATCGGGTTGGTGATGTTCAGCAGCCACACGTCGGGACACACAGCTTCCATGTCGCGCGCGATCCCGACCAACACCGGGATGTTGCGCAGCGCGCGGCTGATCCCGCCCGGCCCGACCGTGTCGCCCACGGACTGCTTGATGCCGTGCCGCTCGGGAACCGCGAGATCGTGCGTCATGCTCTCGAAGCCGCCGGTCGAGATGCACACGACGACATAGTCGGCGCCCTCCAGCGCGGCCCGCTGATCCGTGCTGGAGCTCACGGTCATCCCGTTGCCGGCCCGCTCGACCACGGTGCGGGCAAAGTCCTCCATGTCGGCGAGCGGCTCGGGAGCGATGTCTTCGAGGACGACGTCGCGCGCCGGCGAGCGACGCGGTGTTCACCAGGTCGCAGAAGAGCTTCGGTACCCACTGGAAGCTCGCGCCTCCGATCACGACGATGCGGGTTGCCACGCCGAGGATCGTAACCTCGACGGCTCGTTACTGCGTGGGTGTGGAGCGGGCGAACGCGCGTGCGAGAAACGGTTCGACCTCGGTGCCGTGCCAGCGGTGGTCGAACGTGTGGACGTCATGGACGAGGGCCGACGCCGGCGCGCCGAGCCCTTCGTACGCGACGCGGAGCGTCGCCATCGCGTCGCGCGCGGCATCCAAGGGGAAGATCACGTCACCCGTACCGCTCTCCACGAGCAGGGGGCGGGGCGCGACGAGCATGGCGACATCGACGTGTTCGAGCGTGCCGAGCATCGCGGGCAGCACCTGCGATCCGCACATGTTCCACGGGACCGTGTGCGCGGACGCCCAGGACGAGAGGTAGCCCGACACCACCGCCGCGGCGAGGCGATCGTCGAGCGCAGCGAGGAACAGCGCGCACGTGCCGCCGTAGGAGAACCCCACGGCTGCGACGCGCGTCGGGTCCACCAGCGGGTGCTCGGTCAGCACGTCCAGGGCACGCGCGAGATCCCACAGGTTGCGCTCGAGGGGAACGACGCCCGCCATCGTGGCGCACACCAGGTTCCAGTCACAGTGGTACTTGTCGGGCGGATCGACGTCCGCCGCGCTCGCCGAACCCGCGCAGATCCGGCGCGAGCACCACGTATCCGGCGCGGGCGAGCTGATCCGCATAGCCATCGCCTTCACCGCCCGGCGCGATCCCGCACACGAGGTCCTTGCCCGCGCCGTGGCCGTGGATCGCGAGCACGGCCGGACCCGGTCCGGTCTGCTCGTGCGGCACGAGCAGGTAGGCCGGCACCGACATCGTCTGCTCGGCGTCGAACACGACGCGCTCACGACGGTACGAGCCGCAGTCGACCGAGTCCGTCGTCTCGGGGTCGAGCGGTACGGGTTCCGGTTCCGGGCCGAGCAGCGTCCGCAGCTTCGTCCTCGTGCGCTCGCGCCACTCGACGAATTCGTGCTCGTCGAACGAGCCGGCGCGCACCGGACACGGATCGTCGACGGTGACGGTGTCGAGATGCAGACGCCAGTAGGCCCAATCCGAGAAGTTGCGCGCTCGTGTCACGACGCTGTCCGCGAGTGCCCACCCGAGTCCGCCCTGGAGGTGACGCAGGTACGCCGGCGACTCCCATGCGCCGGGGAAGTGGCCGAGTGCGGTCGAGAACACGCGTCCCTCGCCTTCGGCGAAGCACCACGCGAGTGGGTAACCGAAGCGGGGCGGTCGCGCACCGGCGGCATCGAGATCGAGCTCGCCCTCGCGCGACGCGCAAGAGCACCTGCGCGTCGTCGCGAAGGTCGCGGAACTGGTACACCTCGTCGCGCCATTCCCAGGTCGACCCGAGGTGCGCGCAGCTGGGATGGGTCGGGTCACAGACGTCGATGGTGAACGTCTGGGTCCACGGATGGCCGTCGAAGCGCGCGCCGACGAGACGTCCGTAGTCGTTCCAGCCGTAGCACGAATCGGTGGCGGAGTGGATGGCGCACACCGCGAGCTCACCGCGCCGGACACGTTCGAGGATCGACGAGCGCTGCGCCGCGCTCCACGGTGTCTCGCCGATCGTGAACAGTGCGAGCGCACGCGCGTTCGCAAGATCGCGCTGATCGAGCGTGCGGACGTCGTCGACGCGTTGTGGCGTCAGCCCGTGGAGCTCGGCGATCTGGGCAACGCCGGCGGCAGCCTGGTCGAGCACGCCGTGCACCCCGGCCGGTCCGTCCCGATACGGCGAGACCTGCGCGACGAACAGCAGCGACGGCACGCGCGTTCTACCGGTAGTCCGGGTTCGGGTAGTCGGTGCGACAGCCTGCGTCCCACTCGGTGCGTTGGTTGCCGTGCGCGGGCACGCCGCCGGCGTCCTTCAACATCCGTGCGAGATGGAGCAGGTTCCACGTCATGAACGCGGTGTTGCGGTTGGTGAAGTCGTTCTCCGGCCCGCCCGAACCCGGGTCGAGATACGACGGTCCCGGGCCGGCCTCACCGATCCAGCCGGCGTCGGCCTGCGGCGGGATCGTGTACCCGAGATGTTGCAAGGAATAGAGCACGTTCATCGCGCAGTGCTTGACGCCGTCCTCGTTCCCCGTGACGAGGCACCCACCGACGCGTCCGTAGTAGGCGTACTGCCCTTCGTCGTTGAGGAGGTGTGAGTTCCCGTACAAGCGCTCGATCACCTGGGTGCACACCGACGATTTCTCACCGAGCCAAATGGGTGTGCACAGCACGAGGATGTCGGCCGCCATCACCTGTTCGGAGATGCGGGGCCACTCGTCGCGCGGCCAGCCGTGCTCCGTCATGTCCGGGTACACACCGGTCGCGACGTCGTGGTCGACGATGCGGACCGTCTCGACGTCGACACCGTTCGCGCGCAGCACCGCTATCGATCGGTCGGCCAGTCCCTGCGTGTTCGACACCTCCGGCGAGCGCTTCAACGTGCAGTTGAGGTAGATCGCCCGCAGATCGGAGAAATCCCACCGGCTCTCCCGGCAGAGCGCCGCCTGTCGTTCGTCGAACGGGAAGGCGCCGGATGGAGAAGCGTCGAGTGGGACGGCTGCCTCGGGCATGGCTCCTCCGACGGACTCCGCCGCGATCGCGCGACGATGGCTGCTACTCCAGCGTAATGCCGTACGCCGCGACGTAGCCCTCGAACGTTGCGCGCACGTGATCCTCGTCGAGGCCGACATCGGCGTACGTGTACGCGTGCGTGCCGTGCTTTCCCTTCGGCTTCTCGGCCAGGTATCGGGAGACGACATCGTCGTGGCCCGCGGGCCACGCAACCTCGAGCCCGTCGTAGATCTTGTGCAACGCCGCGACCGGATCGGCCATCAGATCGAGGAAGTGACTGTCGACGACGCGCTCGTTCGGGATGGTGCCGTCGCTGCGCTCGGCGACCACCTGCTCGAGGAACATCTGGTACGTCAGCTCCATCATCGGGCCGAGTGCAGCAACGTCGACGTGGTCGCTGCGCGTGAATCGCAGCACCGCGAGCAGACTCACGAGCGACGCGATGAACTTGTTCGGATCCCGATGCGTGTGGACGACTCGTGCGTCCGGGTACTCGGCGAAGAGCTGGGGCAGCGTCTGCAGGTGGCCCGGCGACTTCAACAACCACCGGTGGCTGTCGCCCGCGGCGGCATTGCCGTACTGGAACGTCTGCAACATGCGGCGATGGAGCCGGTAGACGCGCGCGCAACACCTCGAGGTGCTCGAGCTGCCAGCCGGTGAAGCTCGGCGTGTCGTAGAGCATCGACCAGTACGGCCCCGCGAAGTCGTACGCGAGGAAGTTGACGCACTCGCACGGCAAGTCGCTGGCGAGCTCGTGCATGGTCATGAACTCGGGATGGATGTCGGCCCAGAACTCCTGCTCGCACTGCGCGAGCTCCAAGCGCCGGGCCCGGTCGGCGACCGGGTCATCGTTGACGAGCGGCAGCGGGGCGAGCGCCTCCCATGCGTACGGCGAACGGAACTGCGGGTCGAGCGCGAGCAGTTCGAAGAGAATCGTCGTCCCCGACCGGGGCGGGCCGACCACGAAGATCGGCGCTTCGACCGGCTCGGCGAGGATCTGCGGCGTTCTGTCCCACGCGTCCTGCAGGCGGAGCCAGGTACGAAGGATGCGCAGCACCTCGCCGCGCGTGATCACGCGTCCGAGCAGGTGGAGACGGGATTCGGTGTCGATGGAGCGCAGCAGCCGGCGGTACGTCTCGTCCCACCCCGCCCAGTTGCGCTCGCCCGTGTCGGAAGTTCCGGTGCCGGCGCGCGCGACCGCGAGCAACTCTTCGGCATCGAGCTCGACGATCGACCGCGGGTCCCCGGCGACATCGCCGAAGAGATTGAGGCGACGGACCCACTCCGGGTGCACGAGCTGCTTCACGACGCGTGATCGTACGCTGTGCGCAAACGCGCCAGCTCGAGGAGAATCGCCCCATGGCCGACACCGTTTCTGCATCCGCCGACGTCACTGCGACACCGCACGAGGTGTTCGAGTTCGTGCGCCGTCCCGCGAACCACGCGGAGATCAGCGGCGACCACTCCGTTCGCGACGCGTACAAGGGCCCCGATGCGCTCGCACTCGGCGACAAGTTCGGGATGCAGATGAAGGTCGGCGTGCCGTACCGGATCTCGTCGACCGTCGTCGAGTTCGAACCCGACGAACGCATCGCGTGGGCTCACATCGGCGGCCACCGCTGGCGTTGGGAAGTCGAGCCGGCCGGATCGGGCGCGCGCGTCACGCTCACCTACGACCAGACGACGGCCAAGTTCCCGCCCGCCTTGCGGCTCATCGGGTATCCGGAACGCCACCGCGACAACGTCGAGAAGAGCGTGGCCAACGTCGCGAACCACTTCGCGACCGGCTGACCGATCGACCGAGGGGTACGCCGGACCGTCAGGCGTACAGCGTCTGCAGCGCGCCCGCGAGGTCGACGAGACGGTCGCGCAGCGATTCCGGTTCGATGACCTCGACATCGGGCCCGAGGGAGAGCACGTCGAAATACGCGTCCTCGTTGCTCTCGAACGCAAAGACGCATCGCGTCCGTCCATCCGGTCGAGTCTCGTGCTCGCGCAGCGTGCGACTGCCCGCGCGCGACATCCGCTGCAAACGGTCGAATCCTGCGGCCGACGCGAGCAGGACGACTTCGACTGCCGGCGCGTTCGCTTCGAAAACCGCGACGGAGTCACCCCAGTGACGAGCGAGGTCGAAGTCGGCGGGTCGTACGAACGGCTCGTCGAGCGCCGTCACCTCGTCGACGCGGGAAACCCGGTACGTGCGCATCTCGCCGTCGCGGCGCGCGACGAGGTACCACGTGCCTGCCTTCAGCACGAGACCGAAGGGATCGATCTGGCGAGTGTCGAGCTCGGCCGCGCCGGGTCGCCGGTACCGGATCTGGATCCGCTTGTCGTCCCAGACGGCAGCCGCGATCGCGGCGAGGTGCGGTTCGTTGCGGCCGCTCCTGAACCACGTCGGCGCGTCGAGGTGGAACCGGTGGCGCGTCACCGACGCCCGGTCGGCGAGCTCCTTGGGGAGCGCGGCGAGCAGCTTGAGCTGGGCGGCGCCGAGGACGGTCCCGAGACCGAGCTCACCGACCGGGCCCGGTACCCCGGCCATGAACAGGGCTTCGGCCTCCTTGGCGGTCAGTCCCGTGAGCCGGGTGCGGTATCCGTCGATGAGCTGGCAGCCACCGTTGCGACCGGGCTCGGCGTACACCGGGACACCGGCGGCGCTGAGGGCCTCGAGGTCCCGGTAGATGGTGCGCACCGAGACTTCGAGCACCTCGGCGAGCTCGCTCGCAGTGACGCGTCCCCGGTGCTGGAGGAGCAGCAACAGGGCGACCAGACGACTCGCTCGCATACCTCGGAAGATATCTCGATTCCCTGACAAAGGGTGTCCACGAATGAGCGTAGGTTCATGGAACAACAACGGTGTAACCACACGCTTGCCACCGCCCCGCAAAACGCCCGGTCGGGCTGTTCCCGCGGAGCGGGCCCGAGGGGGATCCGATGCACGCCGCGCCGCATCCATTCGTCCATGACGCGCTCGTTCGCGAGCGCCGGCAGACCGCACTGGCCGCCGCCGGACAACGCCGGCTCGCCCGGGCTCGCGCCACGGCCGGCTCGTCGTGGTTCACCGCGTGCACTGCTCGCTCCGCGGACTCGACCGTGACCTGCGCGACCAGACCGATCATGCGTCCCGGGCTCCACTGGCCGATGCTGCCGTGGATCTACGTGCGGGCCGCCGCGTGCGCGGCGACGAACCACGCGCCGCTCGACCCGAGCGCCATCATGGATCAGCAGGCTCTGGATCGGCGGGCCCAGGCTCAGAGCGCAACGACCGGGAGCCGGCGGGGACCGATCTCGAAGAAGGTCGTGACGTTCTCGAACTCGAAGCCTGGTTCGAGCGCGAGCGCGCCCGGTGGGAACCGATCGACGAACGACTCGAGCCCGATGCGCGCGACGACGCGTGCGAGCGTCGCTCCCGGACACACGTGGGCGCCGTAACCGAAACTGAGGTGTTGATCGGCGTTGTCGCGATCGGCGGCGAACGTCTCGGCGTCAGCGAACACCTGCTCGTCTCGGTTCGCGCTGCCAGTGCCGACGATGACCCGCTCGCCGGTGCCGAGCGCGACGTCGGCGACGCTCGTGTCGTGCACACATCCCCGTGCGACGAACAGGATGGGTGGGTCGAGGCGCAGGCTTTCCTCGATCACGGTGTCGAGCCCTGAGCTGCCCGACCGCACGGCGGCGTCCACATCCGGCTTCGTGAGCAGCGCGTGCAGCACGTTCCCGATCAGCTGGCTCGTCGTCGTGAGTCCGCCGGTGATCAGGTTGCGCGTGAGCGCGCGAGTCTGCGTTTTCGTCAGCCGCACACCATCGACCTCGAGCTGGACGAGACGGGACACGACATCCGTGCGCGCTTCGCCTCGTCGCAGTGCTTTCTCGCGTGCTTCGATCTGTTCGTCGATGTAACCCGCGAATTCAGGGAAGGCGTTGGCGAAGCCCTCGCCGCGTTCGGTCCGATTCCGCAATGGGAATTCGCTCTCCATGAGCTCCTTGGCGAGGCGTGCCAACAGGTCGGCATCCTCGGACGGGAAGCCGAGCAGGTGCACCGTGACGCGGTTCGGCAGCGGGACAGTGAAGGCGGTGACGAGGTCGACGACACCGTTGCGCTCGATTGCGTCGCGCGCGGCGTCGAGCAGCGTTCCGGCTGCCGATCTGATGAACGACTCGGCATCGTGCACGGTCTTGGGTGTCAATGCCGTCACCATCACCCGGCGCACACGCGTGTGGTCCGGCGGATCGAGCTCACCGAGGATGCGGTCTTCCCGCGGGATCGCAACTCCCGGCGCCTTCATGCCCGACGCGTTCGAGAACGACGACGTGTCGCGCAGCACGGCCCGGCACTCGGCGTGTCGGGTGACGTACGCCATACCGCCGGCGACCCTCGCAAGCGGGCCTGCTTCCCGCAACCGACGCAACAACGCGAACTTGCCGCCGCCGCCGCTGAACGGATCGAAGTCTTCCGCGGTCGTCATCCCGTCATTCTCGCGAACCGCCGGAGCGTCGGTTCGGGACAGCCGTCAGGAGGCGGGGCGGAAGCAGCGAGGGCGCGTGCGGCGGATCTCGATCGTGCCGTTGCGGACGCGCGCGGCGTAGGCGAACGCCGGAGTCGTTGCCGGACCTCGCTCGACCGAGCCGTCTCCGAGACGGAAGCGGCTGCCGTGCCAGGGGCATTCGATCGACGCGTGCGCCACGGTTCCCTTCTCGAGCGGGCCGCCGGCGTGCGAGCACACCGACGCCAGCGCGTAGACGGCGCCATCGACCCGCACGAGCACCACCCGCCCATCCTCGATGTCGACACCGAGCGGTTGTCCGTCGAGGAGCTCGGAGTCACGCACGGCGATGTGCCAGCCTTCGCTCTCGATCACGGGCACCTCCGCGTCGACGCCCGTGCGCTGCGCGTACACCAGGTGACCGCCCAGATAGCCGCCCGCACCCACCGCGCCGAGCGCAGCTCCGCTCAGCACGGCACCGCGCAAGTGTTTTCCGCGACGCCGCGCGCGCCACGACGCGAGTTGTAGCGCGGTGCCCATCGAGTTGACGACGAGATGCACGAGACCAACGCGTCGCGCGCGTCCATGCGTGTCGGCCCAATCGGAAAGCCCGGTCGCCGCCGTCGGCAACGTTGCCAGCACGCCAACGCCCACCAGTCGTTGTGCAGGCACACGCGCGTGCCGACCACCGACCACATCCAACAACGATGCGCTCAACCACGCGCCGATCGGAACATCGGTGAGGACCGGATGCAGCCGGTGACCGACCGTCACACCTGACAACGCGTTCTTCACTGCGTCGGCGCGCGTCGCACGCCGGACGATGCGCGTGATCGCGTTCGCAGGCGCGTCCAACACGCTCGCGCGCTCGATGCGCCGGACCACGCCGGGCAGGCGCGCGCTCATCGCGCCGAGTGCAGTGCGCGGCGCACGCCTTGTCGTTCCGGAAGCCATGTGTCCACCCTCCATTGCGCTCGGTGCCGGGCCCGGTGGCACCGTCGATCACACGCGGCCCATCTACCCCCGAAGTGCCCAATTCACGCCGAATTCCCTGGTTTTCTGCGGTTTTTCGTTGCCCCGGGTGCGTGAGGGACATCGACGACGTGCTTTCATCGTGCAGCGCTGCACCGGGTGGGTGCGGTGCCTCATGTCGCAGACCTTCGAGCGCCCCCACGGTGCGGTGTTCGGGACTGCGCCGTCTTACGTCGACACCAGCTCTGGGTCGACGCGCGACATGACCAGGACACTCGGAACCAGACACACGGAGGAAGAGAACGTGAATCGAAGAATCTCCCGACCGATGATCACGATCATCGCCTGCGCCTGCATCGCGCTCCTCACCATCGCCGCGACCCGACATACCGGGCGCGCAGAGGCGCGCACCGAGCCCAAGCTCGCGTCTCATCAAGTGACGGTCTCCGACGAGACCCCACGGTTGATCGAACAACACAACCGTGCCGCCGCAATACGCACGTACGTCGAGGGTGTTGCGCTCGGTGCTTGGCTCGACGGTGTTGCGCGTGCCGAAGCCGAAGCTCAGGCGCAGCGCGAAGCAGAAGAGCTCGCGCGACGCGATGCAGAACAACGTGAGGGCGAACAACGAAGCGCGGGCAACGCGCCGCGCGTCAGCGGCGCAGTCCGACGGTTCGGGTGGGTGTGGCGGTTCGTTGCCGCCGTGCTCGGTGAAGAACCGTGAATCGGGCGGCAACTACGGGGCCGTCAACCAGAACGGCTGCGGCGGCGGCGGGTGCTACGGCGCCTGGCAGTTCGACCAGAGGACCTGGGACGCCGCGGCGCGCCGCAGCGGTCGCGACGATCTCGTCGGTGCGCGTGCGAACGAAGTCGACCCCGGCAGCCAAGACCAGCTCGCGGCGGAGCTTTGGGCCGGAGGTTCCGGCTGCGGCCACTGGGCGGCCTGCTGACGAGGCACTGACGCTCGAGCGCGCGCCGGAGGGCGCGCGCTCGAGCGGTGTCCGGGCGCCTGGTGTGAGCCGGATGCCCGGCGGTACGACGCCGTTCCTTGTACTCGGCTTCCCAGATGTGCCGTTTCCCGTCCATCAGCTCGTTGCGCAACTTCCGCTCGATGGCGCGCACAGGTTCGTAGTAGTCGTCGTCGAACTCCTCGACGAGCTGGAACGTCCAGCGGCCCCGGAGGACGTTCCGCCCGACCACCTCGCGGTCCAATGCAGATGAAGCCTCGATGGCTCCGGCCGCTGCGAGTGCGTCGGCTGCGTCGCCGAACAACAGATCGGCACGGCCCATCATCTGGTGGAAGTCGTAGAGGCGGCCTCGCGCCCGCTCCACCCACTCGAGCGCTTCGCTCACCTTCCCGATCGCGTCGACCATCTCATCGGTGACGCCGGCCGGCCGTTCATGGTCGGTGTCCGATGGCTTCGACCGACCCTGCATCATCTCCATCAGTGCTCAGGCCACCAGTGCTCAGCGACAGTGCTCAGGAATCGCCGAGGTCTCGGCGCGGCGCGACGCCGCCAGTGCAGCTGCCTTGTTCGGTGCAGGCTGCCCGGGCAGGTGCAACAGGGAAACGACAGCCGTCACGTCCGCCACCCCGGCGACCTCGGCGACGAGATCGTTGATCTCGTTTTGATCCTCCAGCTCGCCCCGCAGCTCGATCATGCCGTCGACCACGTCGACCGACACTCGATCGTGCGGCAACCGCGGACCGAGGACGCTCTTCACCCGATCCACCAGGGCTTGGTCGTCGACCGGGCGCTGGGCAGGCCGATCGTGCGCCATCCCCTTCGCGACGCCACTGGCGTAACGGTTGGCGCGTTCACTCGCTCGTTGCAGACGACGACGGCGCGCCAACAGCTGGTCGCGGGCTCGAGCTCGGCGTGCAGTACCCCGATCGGGATCGAGGAAGTACATCGCCGTCGCACCGGCCCCAACTCCGAAGAGCAGCCGTGTTCGCCGGCCAAGTCGTTTCACGATTGGTTTCCCCATGCTCAACCTCCGTTCGGGGATCGGATACCCCGAACGGAGGCCGGTGAAGCGCGGATCCGGTCAGCGAGTCGGGTCCTGGTCGACCTCGCCCCGCCACGCACCGGTCTCGCGGCCTTCCGTTTCGATGAACTCCTTGAAGCGGTTCAGGTCGCCGTGCGTGCGTCTCTTCAAGATTCCGAGCGCGTCGCCGGCTTTCTCGACGAAGCCGTCGGGATCGAAGTCGAGTTGCAGCATGATCCTCGTCTGACCGTCGCCCAGGCGGTGGAACGTGACGACGCCGTCGTTCTGCGAGCCCGAAGTCGCCTTCCATGCGATTCGATCGTCAGGAAGCTGCTCGGTGATCTCGGCGTCCCACTCGCGCGTGGCGCCTGCGATCTTGGCAACCCAGTGGAGCTTCGTGTCGCTCAGCTGCTCGACCTTCTCTACGCCTTCCATGAAGCGCGGGAACTCTTCGAACTGCGTCCACTGGTTGTACGCGGTACGCACCGGCACTTCGACGTCTACTGATTGTTCGATCGTGCTCACTGTTTTCACCTCGGATTGACGAACCAACACCCCTGACCTACCCATGGCGCGCCGGGCAACGCTCCGCGAACCTCGACATCTGGCGGTCATCGACGCCGGTGTCAGTCGAGTTGCAGGGTGGAGCCGATGAACCGCAGACCGAGTCGACGCGCCACGCTCTGTGACGCCCGGTTCGTGATCTCGGTGCTGTAGAAGCAGGTGAACTGATCGAGCTCCGGATGCGTGATCCAGCTCGCGGTTGCAGCCGATGCGTACCCACGGCGACGCTGGTCGGGAAGTGTCATCACGCCGGCCTCGACACCGCTTGCTCCTCGACGCACGGTCTCGGTCACGGCGACGATCTCGTCGCCGGAGCACGCGACGCACCACGGCGCCCAGAGGGCCGAATAGCCCAGGTCGACGAGCTCGGATGGCATCCCTTCGGCGTCCAAGCGGGCGACCAGACGCTCACCCTCCTCGGTTCCGGAACGGATGATCGTCCTGTCGCGGTCGGGCACCATCTGTTCGGGCGCGACCTCGTCGGACGCGAAGTGGTCGGGCGCGACGTACGACACACCAAGCGTCTGCCGAGCCACCGGCCGCTCCGACGCGAGGAGCTCCACATACGCCGCACGATGCATGGGCGAGGCCGCGAAACCGGTGAGCGGCGCCTCTTCCGCAGCCAGTGCGAGCAGCGCCCGCGCGACGTCCTCGCCGACGTCGTTGCGCACGCAGGCAACGTTTCCATCCGCACAACCGGCGAAGGCGAAGCGGGGCGCAGGCGAGCGGTGAGGATCGCGCTGATGCAGCATCCGACCGTCGGGCGTGAACGCGAACAGTGTCGACATCTCGCGCTCGAGCAGCTCGCCGTCGGTGCTTCCATCGGTGACACCTCGTGTCATTTGTTGACACTCCGTCGAGGACTTGGATGCCGTGCGCGTTCGCTAGCTTCCCATTTCATGGCAACCGCGATCTCGGCACAACAATTGGAGCGCTCGTTCGACGGCGTCAATGCCGTCGACCGGATCGACCTCGAGATCCCAACCGGAGAGATCTACGGGTTCCTCGGGCCGAACGGCGCCGGCAAGAGCACGACGATGCGCCTGCTGTGCACGCTGCTCGCACCGTCGGGCGGGCACGCAACGGTTGCGGGGTTCGACGTGGCGAGGGAGCCGGAAAAGGTCCGCCTTCGGATCGGCGTCGCGTTGCAAGATGCGGCGCTCGACCCGAAACAGACCGGATCGGAGTTGCTGCGTTTGCAGGCGCGGTTGTACGGCTTGTCGCGTGCCGAGGCCGACCAGCGGGTCGAAGAGCTCACGAGCCTGATCGACATCGGCGACGCGCTCGCTCGTCAGATCGGAACGTACTCGGGTGGCATGCGCCGTCGGCTCGACCTCGCGGCCGCGCTCGTGCACAACCCGGAAATCGTCTTCCTCGACGAACCGACGACCGGGCTCGATCCGGTCACGCCGAGCGCGCGTGTGGGAAGAAGTGCGGAGGTTGAACACCGACCTGGGCATGACGATCTTCCTCACGACGCAGTACCTCGAGGAAGCCGACGAGCTCGCGAACCGCGTCGGCATCATCAACGACGGGAAACTCGTCGCCGAAGGGACGCCGGAGGAGTTGAAGCGGTCGATCGGCGACGACGTGATCGTCGCTCGCATCGACGGCGACATGGATGTGGCGAAGTCCGCGGCCGATGCGGTCGACGACGTCGGCCCGGTCGAGATCCACGGCGACGAGCTGACGATCGCGACGGCGAACGGGTCGGCCGCGATCAGCCCGGTCGCGGTCGCGCTCAGCGGCTGCGGCGTACGCGTGCGCCAGCTCACGCTGCGGACGCCGACGCTCGACGACGTGTTCCTCGAGCTCACCGGGAACCGCATCGAGTTCGAACGTCCAGCCGAGGAGGCAGCCGCGCGATGACCGCGATCGACGTCCCCGTTCTGCAACCGAGCCAGATACGCGCCCAACGTGCCGGTTTCGTCGCCGACACGGCGTCGATCGCAGGTCGAGCGCTGCGCAGCGTGACGCGCGACTTCGAGTTCGTGATCCCGGCGCTGGTCATCCCGGTCTTCTTCTACTTCGTCAACGTCGGATCGCTCTCGAACCTCACCGACGCCGCGGCTCCGGGATTCGACTACAAGGCGTTCCAGTTGCCGGCGGCGGTGATCTTCGGTGTCACCGGGATCTCGCGCGCCGGCGTCGTGGTCACCGACATCCAGGACGGCTACTTCGACCGGCTCCTCCTGACACCGATCCGGCGCCTCGCCCTGTTGCTCGGGATGATGGTCGCCGACATCGTGCTCGTTGCGACGCTGACGGTGCCCGTCATCGTGCCTCGGTCTCATCACCGGCGTGCGCTTCGAGACCGGGATCCTCGGCATGCTCGCCTTCATCGCGCTGTCGTCGTTCTGGGGCCTCGTGTTCACCGGTTTCCCGTACGCGATCGCGCTGAAGACGGGAAACCCCGCCGCGGTCAACACCAGCTTCATCCTGTTCTTTCCCGTTCGCGTTCCTCACGACCTCGTTCGTGCCCCGAGAAGCACTGTCCCCGTGGATGGACACTGTCGCGGCCTGGAACCCCGTGACCTATCTCCTCGAGGGCTTGCGGTCGCTCATCACCGAAGGCTGGGTGTGGAGCGACCTGCTCACCGCCATCGCATGGGTCGCCGGGCTGGGTGTCGTGAGCATGGGCCTCTGCTTCGGTGCGCTCCGCGGCCGGCTCAAGCGGAACTGATCGCGGCGCGTGAGGATCTCGGCCCGATGACGGAACAGGCGCGCGAGCAACGGTGAGACGATCAATCGGTCGACGATGCGCCCGCCCGGCACCGCGTAGTCGACGTCGTCACGAACGCAGACGCCGCCTTCATCGTCCGGCTGGAACACGTGCTCGTGCGTCCAGCGGCGAAAGGGGCCGCGCCGTTGTTCGTACGCGAACCGGTGCGGAGGTTCCCAAACCGTGAACTCACTCCGCCACGGCACCGGTACGCCGTAGATGCGCAGGCGATACTCGATGACTGTTCCCACATCCATCGTGATCGGCAGCGGTGTGCGTACTTCGAGGCGCAACCACGCCGGCATGGCCGTCGCCAGGTTTGCGGCGTCCGAGAGGTAAGCGAACGCGGCTTCGCCCGTTGTCGCGAGGTGTATCTCCTCGCTCAAGGTCGCGCCCGAAGCGGTTTTCGTGGTCACGATGTGGACGCTAGGCCCGTATCGCGCGGACGCATGGCTCGGAACTTCGACAACACGATGCGTCGGTCCGCGGCTTGCGTCGCAACGCAACCGGCTACCGTCCGGCTCATGCGCCGTATTGCTCTCGCTCTCACCACCGTCGCGCTGCTCGCCGGCTTCGCCGTTGCCTGCACACCGCCCGCGTTCGACACCGCGGTCGTGGCGTCCAATCTCGACCATCCGTGGGACATCGGCTTCCTGCCGAACGGGACGATGGTCGTCACCGAACGAGACGGGCGCTTCAGCCGGATCGTCGGCGGTCAGGCGCAGCTGATCGTCGCGCCCGCCGACGTACGCGCTGACGTAAGTGCTGGAGATGAGGGCGGGATGCTCGGGCTCGCGGTCGATCCGCAGTTCGCATCGAACGGCTACGTGTTCGTGTGCATGGCGTCGACTGCCGGCGCGGTCGACGACGTGCGTGTCGTGCGGTTCACGCTGAGTCAGAACGGTGCGACCGTGCTCGCCCGCCAGGACGTGTTCACGGGGCTTCCCCTCACCTCGGGCCGGCACTCCGGCTGCCGTCCGCGCTTCGGCCCCGACAACGTGCTCTGGGTCGGCACCGGCGATTCGGCGACGGGCACCGTGCCGCAGAACCCGCTCAGCGGTGGCGGCAAGGTTCTCCGGCTCAATCGTGACGGCACCTCGGCGGCCGGCAACCCGTTCGGGCTTGCGTGGTACACCCGCGGGCACCGCAACCTTCAGGGGCTCGCGTTCCGCCCTTCGGACGGCATGCCGTTCAGCGTCGAGCACGGCACGTTCCGCGACGACGAGATCAACGTGCTGGTGGCAGGCGGGAACTACGGCTGGGATCCCGTTCCCGGGTACAACGAGCTCAGGCCGATGACGGATCTCACGAAGTTCCCCGACGCGGCAGGTCGCCAAGTGGTCCTCGGGCGCGCCGACGATCGCACCGTCGGGCGCGACGTTCATCTCGGGTTCGAAGTGGGGGGCGTGGAACGGCGCGTTGGCCGTCGCGGTGCTGAAGGCGCAGCAGTTGCGCGTTTTCTACACCGCGGAATCCGGCGCGATCGTCTTGTCGAACACAGTGCTCACCGACCGCGGCCGACTGCGATCGATCGTGCAGGGGCCCGACGGCAACCTGTACATCAGCACCGACAACGGTGGCGGCAACGACGTCGTGCTCCGGCTCACCCCGAGCGTCGTACGCGTCACCCTAGGGATTCGACGAGCACTACACGTACGAAAGGGCGCCTACGAAGAGGCTTCGGCGCGCAGGTCTTGGTACTCCGCGTGCATCGCGATGAACTCGGCGACGTACCAGCACCGCGGCACGACGTGGCCACCGCGTGCGCGGACATCGTCGAGGGCACCACGTACCAAGGTGGCGCCGAGACCCTGACCGCGACTCTTCCACTCGATCTCGGTGTGCGGCATCAGGACTCGATCGTCGATGATCTGGAAGTCGGCGGTCCCGACCACCCGGTCGTCCACCCGGAGCTCATAGCGTGACTGTTCTTCGTTGCGCTCGACGGCGGTTTCCACGAGAGCCCGATACCCCGAATGCTGCGAACTCACACACTGAGCTCCCCGCGACGTTGCGCCATCAGAAGCCCTCGCGTCGCGCCGAGTCGCGACCGACGGGCGTCAGAAGCCCTTCCGTCGTCCAAAGTCTCGGTGTGACACGGTTGTCACAGCATCGTGACGTCGACTTCTTGGCCGGCGAGCACGGCACCGACCTTCGTGAACGTGTCCGGCTTGACGAGGAAGTGCTGTTGTAGGGCGCGGATGTCGCGGAGGCGGCGCTGCAGCGGGCTGCTCGAGTAGATCGAGGTACCCCCGCCGGCGGCGTACGCGAAGTCGACCACTGACGTGGCCATGCCGACCGCCCATGTGGTCGTCGCCCGGATCCGCGCCCGCTGCTGCACCGTGAACGGGACGCTGATGTACGCAGTTGACCACGCATCTTCGGCGTCGGCGTACACGAGCGTGCAGGCAGCACGCAGCCGTGCGTCCGCCTCCGCGAGATCGTGTTGGAACAGCGGGTTCGTCGCCAACGTTCCTTCGGCGAGCATCGGCGTCTTGTCCGCCGCGAGCGCGACGATCTCATCGAGAGCTCCGCGAGCGATCGCGACAGCCAC
Organism: uncultured Actinomycetes bacterium; assembly: GCA_963841215.1. Taxonomy (GTDB): domain Bacteria; phylum Actinomycetota; class Acidimicrobiia; order IMCC26256; family PALSA-610; genus CAVUFH01. The sequence goes on from CAWJBW010000002.1 coordinate 337,052, forward strand.
GTTCGCCATCTCGAGTGCTGAGAACGACAGCTCGGGCAACTGTGCCAGCGGGCTGTCGAGACACGACTCGTCCTCGAAGGACGGAGAAGCTCCATTCGTCGGGTACGAAGACGTCGTTCACCACGAAGTCGTGACTGCCGGTCCCGCACAACCCGGCAACGGACCACGTGTCCTTGATCTCGACGTCGCTCGGCGGCAACACCATCATGCGGACCGGTGGCATGCGGCCGTCGTCGACGAAACAGTGGGCGACGAACCAGTCGCAGTGCTCGCAGCCGCTGGCGAAGGCCCATTGTCCCGTCACACGAAACCCGCCATCAACGGGTGTGGCCACGCCCGTCGGGTTGAAAGCGCCCCCGAAGATCACGTCGGGTCCGTTGGCGTACACCGCGTCGAACGTCGCCGCGTGGGAGCAGGCCGAGGATCACCGGCGCCGCGCCTCCGATCATCGTCGTCCACCCGACCGAACCATCGGCCTGCGCCAACTCGGCGATGACGTGCATCTGCTCGGTCAAGTCGAGCGCCGCGCCGCCATGGCTGCGAGGCACCAACATCCGGAAGCACCCGGCGTCGGCCAGCGCAGCCACCAGATCGGGCGGCAGCCGCCGGCCCTGTTCGATCTCGTCGGCACGGGACGCGATGTGTGGCGCCAGTTCCCGAACTGCGTGCACGATCTCGTTGGTCGAAGTCGGTCGCTTGGTGATCATGACCGCATCGTGCGCGTCGTGGACACCGCGGCGCATCGACCGAAGTACCCAACCCGTGCACGGCAACGAGTGGGCAATTGTGCGTAGGCGCTACACGACGCCGTGCTCGTATGCGTAGGCGGTGGCGGCCGCTCGGCTCGACACGCCGATCTTGGTGAAGATGTTGCTCATGTGGCGGGCAACCGTCTTCTCGCTGATGACGAGCTGGGAGCCGATCTCTCGGTTGGTCATGCCCGTCGCAACCAGCGCCAGCACCTCGACTTCACGATCGGAGAGGCCCGGCCACCGATCCGGCGAGGTTCGTCGCGAGTCATCGTGACCGGTTCGCCATTGCGCGACACGGGCGTCGAGCCCGAGCGCTTCGCCGTCGCTGATCGCATGGCTGAGCAGCTCATCGGCGCGAGCGCGATCGTCGTCGCCATCTCGTTGATACAGCGTCGCCGCGAGATCCGCGCGGGTGATCGCCAGCATCGGGAGGTGCGCGAGCCGGCGGTTGTGCACGACTGCACCCTCGAGCGCGGTGACGGCTCCGTCGAGATCACCGAGCGTGCGGCGGGCAAGCCCGAGTGCGCGCGCCGCCGACCCGAAGCACAGGATGGCGAGGGATCCCATGACCGGAAGCGAAGCGTACGGTTCGAGATGCTGCGCAGCTTCGTGTGCGGCCGTCGTGTCGCCGAGAATCGCGGCGGCCTCCGCGACGCCGAAGAGTGCCGGCAGCCACGCGCTCGTTTCCGGCAGAGACTCGAGCTCGTTCGCGAGCACGCGGTCGAGGGCGGTGCGCGCGACATCGTGTACACCCGCCTCGGCGGCCAGCGCGGCCTCGACGGTCCAGAGATATCCCGCGTTGGCGTGCACGAGCGTTGTTCCGCGCACCAACTGCTGCAGTACGGGGAGGAGCTCACCGCCGCGCCCCTGTAGCCACCGAATGGCGAAGAGCTGCGCGAGGTACCACGGGTCGGCATCCGCGTCGCCCGCTTCGGTGCCCAACTCGTGACACTTGGTCGCGGCCACTTCAGCTTCATCGAGACGACCCACGCGCATGAGCAGCATCGTGTCGATGGCCGCGACGACGGCACGAGCCACGAGCATGTCGGTCTGCTCGGCACGCAATCGGAGATCTGCGAGCGAACGCTCGGCTTCGATGTGCCCGAGGAGGAACAGATCGACCGTGCGCCACAACAAGCCCATGATCGAGAGCGTGCGGTCGCCGGCCGGTGCGGCCACGGCCATCAGCTCGTCGGCGATGAGAAGTCGCTCGCGCGCGTAACGGGGCGCGAGCAATGCGTGGTGCAGCAACGAGAGGCACTCGCCGAGCGCGATCGGATCTCCGACGGTGCGAGCCTCGTCGACGATCGCTCGCAGTTCATCGAGCGTGCCGCTTCGGTCATAGGTCGACTCGGCGGCGAGCCGCGCGCGGAGCCGCAAACCCAGATCGGTTCGCTCCCGTCCGAGGTGCTCCAAGGCGTCGCGCACCAGCGCGAGGTACGCGGCACGCTCGTCGGCGATCCGGAGCTCGTACAGCCACAGCCCTCCGGCTCCGATCGACGCCTCGGCGAGAGCGATCGAGTCGCCGGCCTGCTTCGCGGCGTCGGCCGCGGCGAGGAATTGCTGCGCGAGCCGCCGTCAGCCTTCCGCCGGCCAATGTCGCCTGCGCCCGTACGAGGAGCGTTGAGGTCGGATCGTCGCCGACGACCGCGGGACGCGGGACTCGAGAAGGTTCGCCCGACACGCCTTCAGCCTTGGGTTCCGTCACACTCGTTCCACGCGCCGTGGAACGATCTGGTTCGAGCCTCGGCTGGTTTCGTCAGCCCGTCAAGGAGCGTTGGCAACGGATCGAGCCGCTCCGAGTCCTCAGAGCAGGGCCACCGTCACGACCTGGATCGCGTTGCCGCCGTAGCCGAGACGGTTCCATGCCGAAGTGTCGGGTTGGGTTCGACCTGCGAGATCTGTGGCGCGCGCGCTGAGCTCGATCGGGCCGGGTGCGCCGACGTGCAGGAGTTGCTCCCACCACTGCCAACTCCCGAATCGACGCTCCCCGACCAAACGCGCGCGTTGCCAGGGCTCGCGGTCGACTCGGACGTCGACGTGCGAGATGGGTGCCGCGCCGGACCAGGCGACGCCACGAACGAGGAGATCGCCCGAGGGCAACTCGGTGTCGGCGGTCGGCTCGGTGATGACCGAACGCACTTGCTGGAGGCGCACCGGTTCGCGCACGACGTCGCCGTCGCGCTCCCACTCGTAGACGTAGCGGTCGGTTTGGAAGAAGCCGCTGAACGGCGTACCGATGAGCTCGATGTCGCTGAGCCACTTGACGGACGTGACGGCATACCAGCCGGGAACGATCAGACGCAGCGGGTAGCCGTGCTGGAGTGGCAGCGGCTCACCATTCATCGCGTACGCGAGCAGCGCGCCGCTGTCGAGCGCATCGTCGAGCGCGAGGCTGCGCTCGAAGTGGATCGGTCGAGCCGCTCCCTCGACCGTGCCCTGATCGGCGCCGCGCAACAACACCTCACACGCGGCGGAGGTCGGACCAGTGCGGTCGAGGACCTCGCTGAGCAGCACACCGGTCCACTCCGCCGTACTCACCGCGCCCAATTGCCACTGCTCGCCTTCAACAGGCGGATCGAACGTCGAGCGACCGTTGCCGGCACATTCGAGCGTCGCGACAAGTGTCTGCGACGGCATGCGCTGAAGTTCCGGCAGAGAAAGCGTCATCGGTCGTTCCACGAGGCCACCAACCGCCAGCCGCCACGTCGCGGGATCGAGCGTCGGTGCCGCGAAGTGATTGCGCACGTAGAAGCGAGCGTTCGGCATCACCACACCGCCGATGAGCGCAGGGATCGACGTCTCGCAGTTCAACGGCTCGGCGCGGTGCTGAACGAGGCCGGCGTCGAGCGTCGTCGAAGCGGGTGGTTGACCGCCCACAACCGGTAGCCCGGCCGCCGTCCACGCGCACATCCCTCCAGCCAGGTTGGTCGCGTCGTAACCCCACGCGCGCAGCGCGTCGGTCACTGCGGCAGAACGACCTCCGGAGCGGCACACGACCACGACGCGGCGATCGGGCGACAGCTCGGATACGCGTGCTTTCACTTGCCCCATTGGCATGAGGAGCGCGTCGGGGGCCCGTTCGACCTGCCATTCCTCGAGCTCACGAACGTCCAACAACAACGCGCCGCCGTCGACGAGAACCTTCGCGGCGCGTGCGCCGACTGATGGAGTCGCGCGCGGATCGGCATCCGTTGCGACCGGCGTCGAGAGGCCAGCACCGTTCCATGACGTGTAGCCGCCGAGGAGGTCGGACACATCGGCAAAACCGTGGGCGACGAGGACACTCGCCGCGACCTGCGAGCGGGAACCGCCGGCGCAGTAGACGACGACCGGGGCCGTCGGATCGAGCCCGAGGAACGAGTCGATCAGTACGGGCAACGGGACCTCGCGTGCGCCCGGCAACGTACCGTCCTCGGTCTCGGACGGGCTCCGCACGTCGACCAGCTGCAGACTCGGCTCCAAGCCGCGCAGCTCGGCGAGCTGCTCGATCGTGAGCCGCGAGCTGGTTTCGATCACGTCCGGCCGGGACGACACCACCACGGACGGGTCCTCGAGTTGTCCGACGACGCGGTCATAGCCGACTCGTGCCAAGCGCACTTTCGATTCCACGGCCGCCGACGGGTCGCCGACGAGCACGATGTCGCGATCAGGTTCGAGCACGTCGCCCGCCCACTCCGCGAACCGCCCTTGGAGGCCGACGTTGATCGCACCGCGCACGTGCCCGGCCGCGAACTCCGCGGGATCTCGGGTGTCGAGCAGGACCGCACCGAGTCGACGACGCTCGAGTACATCGTCGATCGGAAGAGTTGGCGGAGCGTCGTCGTCGAGCAGCGGACGTAGCTCACGGTTGCGCTGGGCGTCGTACGCGAAGTAGTGGGGCCGCACCGGCTGGCCTTCGGTGATCGCCGCGACGAACGCGTCTTCCGCCAACTGGAGGGCATAGTTCGTCTTGCGTTGCTCGCCGAGCGTCGAGCTCGTCTCCTGCGAAAGCTGCTTGCCGCACGACGACCCGGCACCGTGCGCGGGGAACACGCGAGTCGCATCCGGAAGGGTGAGCAGCGTGTCGTGCAATGAGTGGTAGAGCCGTCGCGCGAGGGTGTCGGACGACAGTTCCGTGTCGCCGGTGGCCAGCAGATCCGGACGTCCGACGTCGCCGACGAACAGCGTGTCGCCGGTCAGGACGCCGTACGGCACCTCGTCATCGCCGTGCTCGTACACGACGATGCAGATCGACTCGGGCGTGTGTCCCGGGCGTGGCGAGGACCCTGAGGGTCACGTCGCCGAGCACCAGGCGCTGTTCGTCGTGCAGCTCCTCGATGGGGAACTCGACGTCTGCGCCGGCACCGTAGGAGATCGTGGAACCCGTACGAGCCGCGAGCTCCAGGTGCCCACTCAGGAAGTCGGCATGGATGTGCGTCTCGATGACGCGCTCGATGACCAGGCCTTCGGCGGCTGCTTGCGCGAGGTAGACGTCGACGTCTCGTTGCGGATCGACGACGACCGCGCGGCCCGTGCCTGCGTCACCGACCAGATAGGACGCATGCGAGAGGCAGGCCAAATAGTGCTGCGTGAAGATCACCGGAAAACGCTACTCGAATCCCACCGTGCGATCACGCCCACAGTGCGATCAGGTCGAGCCTGCGCGCCCGGCCGGCACAGCCAGGTTGCGACCTAGTGTGCCGTCGTGGAATTCGGGATCGCACTCGGGAGATGCAACCCCGCGTTCTACCTGGAGGTGGCGCGCGAGGCCGACCGCCTCGGCTTCGAGTCGGTGTGGCTGCCCGAACACCTCGTGTTGCCGCGCCAGATGTCGCGCTCGCCCCATCCGGGTCAGAGCCACCCGCCGGTGCCGCCCGAGACCCCGGTGTTCGACGCGTTCACCTATCTCGGCTTCCTCGCCGGCGCGACGGAGCGGATTCGGCTCGCGACGCACGTGTACAACATCGGCCTGCGCCACCCGTTCGTCGCGGCGCGCGCCGTGCAGACGCTCGACCTCGTCAGCGGAGGTCGGGCGATCTTCGGGATCGGCGCATCCTGGCTCGAGGAAGAGTGGGTCGCGACCCAGCTCGACTTCGCGACGCGTGGTCGGCGGGTCGACGAGTGCATCGCGGTGTGCAAGCGACTCTGGAGCGAGCCCGAGGTGACGCACCACGGCGAGTGCTTCTCGTTCGAGCAAGTCGTGTTCGAGCCGAAGCCGATACAGCGTCCTTGGCCGCCGATCCTCGTGGGTGGAGAGTCGCCGGCCGCGCTGCGGCGCGCGGCAAGCCACGACGGCTGGGTGGGAATCTCGCACACGGTCGAGTCCGCGGCTGCGCACGTCGCGACCTTGCGCGGCCTCCTCGCCGAACGCGGCCGCACGCTCGACGGATTCGAGATCGTGTTGGGCGGCCCGGTGGAGTCGCCGGCCGATGTCGACCGTTGGGCTGAGGTCGGCGTGACCCGCCTGATCGTCGCGCCGTGGCGCCGCTCGAAAGAAGCCGTCGCCGGCCTACGCGACTTCGCGCAGCAGATGGGACTACACGCCCGCACTGTGCGCAGGTCCTGATCGCAGCGCAGGGCCGGGGCCGCCGGCACTGGTTGGGTCGGTACCCGCGTCGACCTCGTCGCCGTCGTCCGTTCCGTCGCCGTCGGTATCGGCTGCGTGAGGGTCGGTCTCCCAGATCAGCAACTCGTCACACCGGGTCAAGGCCGTCGCTGTCCTCGTCGGTCTCGGTCGTGTCCACTTCGAGGCGCGCCTCCATGTCCTCGGACTTGACACCCCACGTGCCGACGCCGTCGCCCGCGCCGACGAGCGTCAGCACCCGGCCGACGTCGTGCACGACGCCGATCAGCTCGTCGTCGGCGTCATTGTCGAAGTCGCCTCGTGCCCCGCCGTCGTCGTCGTCGTCCCACGCCTGAACGGAGGCGAAGAGGTCCTCGGACACATTGGCGCACACCGGAATCTCCATCGGCAGCGCCACGGAGGGGATGTGATCACGGTCCGTTCCGTCGTCGACGTCGATGACCGGGAGATCGACCAGCGCGGATCGCGTGAAGTCGTCGTTGAAGACCGTGAACGTGAGGTTGATCTCGCCCGGACTGTCGCCCTCCTGGTCGTCGAGGATGCGGACATCGGTCACCGAGATGTTGACCTGCTCGGTGCCCGGCAGCGCGGCCGCGCACGCGGTCCCGCGTGGGTGGGGCGACGCGCCCGGTTCCACGACCAAACCGAGTGCCTTGCCGGCTGCCTCGGGACCCTCGAAGTCTCGCCACAGGTGGAGCAGGCGGCACCACTCGTGCCTGGTCTGGCGCAGCGCGTTGTAGAGCGCCTCCTCGTAGTACTTCCGAGAGCTGTTGTCCTTGTGGAGCGTGTTGTGCGTCATCTCCGGATCGGGGCAGTCCTGGAAGGGGTGTTCGTGCTCGGTGTTGCCACTGACGAGCACCCACCGCTCGTCGCCCTCGTCGGTGCGCACCCGCCGCAACCGGCCGGACGTATCGACGTAGCTCCACCCGTCGGGGAGGTCGTCCTCCTGCGAGGTGACCATGTCGGTCCGGCCGGGAACACGATCCCAATCCGAGCCCATTTCGCCCCACAGCCCGAGGCCGTCGTCGACGAGCGTGTCGAGCGTGATCGGGTCCTCACCCGCGTCGGCGATCTCGGTGGTGACCCAGCTCGGGTCGGCCGGGAAGTCGTCCAGCTCGATCGTCTCGTCGCCATCACCATCACTGACCGCGATCTCGACCCAGTTCGAGTGCGAGTAGAAGTCCTCGACCGCATGCAGGATCCAGCCGAACGACTCGATCGCGGCGAACGCGCCGTCGGCCGGTCATCCTCGGCACGGCACCCCACGACGCGTCCAACCCCGGGACCAGATAGCGGCCATTGAGACGCTCGGTGGCACCGTCGAAGTTGCAGCTGTCGAAGTGGTTGTCCGACGTGGCGAGTGGCCCACCCAGTAAACCGTCGTCGTCCGGGTCGTCGACCCACTCCGCGAGACCCGTGAGCACTGTGTCCCGGAGGAAGGGCAGTCCGGCGCGAACCATCTGCTGGTGGCACAGCTCTTCGGTGTCACGATCCGGGTCCTCGCCGCTCGGGCCAGGGTCGTTGCAGAACGCGGCGGCGGGCCGAGGTGAGGCGATCGGCACCAACGAGCTGCCGATGAGCGCGGTGAGCAACACCTTTCCCCACACGCGTCGAGGTCCGAGGCCGCGTGTCACGGTCGGCACTTTGTGAGCAGGTCAGCGGCTGCCGGGGCGTAGGTCATGAACGGATCGTGCGCGTCGCGTGCACGTTGCCGCATCGGGCGAAGTACCCAGTCCGTGAGAGACGCCAGTGGGTAGGTCTGTGCAGAGAGCTCGTCGGCGAGTCACCGGCTCCTGCGACTCCCAGTCACCGCGTGCTTCACGGCGTCCGGTGCGCTACCAGCTCCCAGTGCCATGACCGCGGTTTGCCATGCTCACGCTCGTCGAGCTGTTCGAGCTCGAAGTCGGGCTCCCACAACCCGCGCAAGGCGCGCTCGTCGCAGAAGTAGTGCGGGTGGGCACGATCGCCTTCGGCATTCGGGTCCGCAAAGGTGCTCGGCCTCACCTCGACTCCGAGGCCGTGATGGCGATGACGCGTCGACAGCATGGTCGCGACGACGATCGCGTCCGGGCGTAGCACCCGCGCAAGCTCCGCGATGGCAGTTCGCACGACCTCGGCGTCGCCGTGGTAGACGACGTTCCATGCGACCGCGACGTCGAACGACGCATCGCGAAGCGGCAACTGCGTGAACATCGCCTGCGACCAAGTGGCTGCGGCCAGATCCGCATCGCGTGCGCCATCGGACGCAAAGCGCAGGCCGCGAGGTGCCGCGTCGAGTCCGTGCACCCACAAGCCCTGCGCCGCAAGGAAGCGCGCGTGGCGTCCGAGCCCGCAGCCGACGTCGACGGCTCGGGTCGCGCCTCGAGCGCGCAGCCTCGCCAGCAATCCGACGACCAAGGGCTCCGGGATCTGCCAGCGCTGCTCCCGCGGCGGGTTCGCCCAGCGCTCGTCCCACGCTCGGTGCGCGGTCGTGAGTGCATCGTCCACGTCGCGTACCTCCGTCGGCGCTACGACGTGCGGCTGCCGGGGCCACCGGTCGGAGCAGCAGTCTTGCGCGCCTCGGTCAGCGCCGACCGGTTGATCTTTCCGGCCTCGGTCCGAGGCAGCCTGTCCACGAACTCGTACGATTTCGGCACCTTGTACGCCGTGAGCCGCTCCCGGCAGTGGCGCCGCAACTCGTCGACCGACGCCGGCGCACGACGATCAGCCGACTCGATGACGGCGTGGACCCGACGTCCCCATTCCTCGTCGGGGAGGCCGATCACCGCCATGTCGGCGACGGCTGGGTGCTCGCTGAGGGCGGCCTCCACCTCCGCGGGGTACACGTTGGCTCCTCCGGACACGATCATGTCGGCGCGGCGGTCTGCGATGTACAAGTAGTCGTCGTCGTCGAGCCAGCCGAGATCGCCGACCGAGACGAACCCGTCGGCGGTCGTCTTGGCCGGGGCGCGCCGCGGTACTCGTACGTGGGGCCCTCGCGCGCGATCGACTGCATGTAGATCTCACCGATCTCGTTGCGAGGGAGGTCGCTTCCGTCCTCGTCGAGTACGCGTATCTCGCGCGGTCAAACCTCGTCCGACGGTTCCGGGATGCTTCAGCCACTCGTCACCGCGCACGAGCGTGATGCCGACGCCCTCCGAGGAGCCGTAGGCGACGAAGAAATGGTCGCGACCGACGAGATCGAACCATGCTCGCACCACCCACTGCGGACAGCACGCTCCGCCCTGGAGCACTGAGTCGAGCGACGCGAGGTCGCGCCGACCGATGTCGGGGAGGCGGGCGATGCGCATGAGCATCGTTGGCACCATCGTCACGACGTTGACGCGATGGCGCTCGATGAGGTCGACAGCCTGGGCGGCGACGAACCGTTCGACCACCACGATCATCTGATCGTCGAGGAGCGCAGCGTGGCTGATGCGGAACCCGTTGGTGTGGTACAGCGGTGCCGGGATCAGCTGGACCTGACCGGCATGGATGTGCATGTACTCGGCCAGCTCGGCGCTCCGGTGTTGCCCGTCGTACGCGCCCGGGCCCGGCGTGACGATCACCTTCGGCCGGCCCGTGGCTCCGGACGTCGCGATGGCGTGGGCCGGGTTCGGCACCCGGTCGGGCAAGGGCGCCGGCGACAGCCCGCTCGCCGCCACCAGATCTCGCGAAGAGAGCAGCGGCCGCTCGACGCCGTCCCAGTCGGCCACGATCACATTCGGATCGGCGACCTCGAGGAGGCGATCGCGCTCCCACGGGGGGAGGTCGTAGCGGAGTGGGAGCACACACGCTCCGAGCTTCCACGCAGCGATGCTCACGAAGAAGTGCTCGGGCGAGTTGCGCAGGCCGACGACGACGATCGACGTCTGGTCGACTCCGTGCTGCTCGAGCAGCCGGCCGACGCGGCACGCTTGGGCGTCGAGCTCTCGCCAGGTGATGTGCCGTTCCGGTCCCTCGACGGGTGCGAACACGATTGCGGTCTGGTCGGGGTGTTCTTCGGCCAGTGCGCTGATGCGACGCCCGATGGACGGCGCATCTGAGTTCGGCTCGACCATCGGACTCCTTCGATTGCGCAGACGAGAACGTAGCCCGCGCGTTCTCATCATCGTCCCCGATGCGCGCCACACGTTCGAGCGGCGAGCGCTTCGGCCATGATCTCCTGGCCAAGTGTGAGCACTCGACCTGCCGTGAGGTTCGGAGGAGTCTGATCATGGGTGACGCCATCCGGTTCGAAGACGATGGCGCGGTGCGCCACCTCGTGTTGTGCCGAGCCGACGAGTTCAACACCATCACGCCTGCGCTGCGCGACGAGTTGGACGCCTCCCTCGACGCGGCCGACCGTGATCCTGGCGTCAAGGTCGTGCTCGTGCGCGCCGAGGGTCGCGCCTTCTGCGCGGGCTATGGCCTCGACTGGTCCACGGTCTCCCAGCCCGCCGGCGAAGAGTCCGACGCGAGGGTCTGGGACACGGTTGCCGACGTCCAGATGATCGGCCGTTTCGGTAACACGTTCGCCAAGCTCCACTCGATCTCCAAACCGACGGTCGCCGCGGTGCAGGGTTGGTGCATCGCGGGTGGCACCGACATGATCCTGAACGCAGATCTGATCGTCGCCGGCGAGTCCGCGCGTTTCGGCTACCCACCGGCCCGGGTGTGGGGCGTTCCCGAGGCGCCGTGGGTGTGGGTGGCACGCCTCGGGTTGGAGCGGGCCAAGCGGTTCCTGTTCACCGGCGACGAGATCACTGCGGATGAAGCCGCGGCGGCCGGGATGATCCTCGAGTGCGTACCCGACGACGAACTGCAAGCACGCGCGCGTGCCCTCGCGCAGAGGATCGCGCTCCTGCCGTTGAATCAGCTGCAGATGATGAAGTGGATGCTCAACGACATCGCCCGTCACCAGTACCAACCGGATACGAGCCGCCTCCTCGGGTTCATCTTCGACGGCGTCGCGCGCCACACGCAGGAAGGCCTCGACTTCGTCGCGCGTGCACAGGAGGTGGGTTGGCGCGAAGCGGTCCGAGAGCGGGACCGGCCGTTCGGTGACTACGGCGAGCGAAGGGCGACGATCGAAGGCGATTGAAGCTGCGATCCGGCTCCGCGCTCGAGCGCCGGGCCGGTCTCCCTTTGCGTCAGCCTTCGAACGGAGGAGCTTCGCCCCATCCCCAGCGCGGAACCGGGGCGACGGCCACCACGTCGCTGTCGGGCTGGGAGTTCGTGAGCGCAAGGCGAGTTCCCCACTCCAAGTAGGCGAGCAATGCCGAACGGAACTCGGGATCGTCGGGCAGCTCCGCGTCATCGGCGGCCACCGACATCAGCTCGACGAAGCGACGCCTCTGCGCGGACGAGATGCCGAGGTCACGGTGCTTGTTCACCATGTGCGAATAGCCACCGAGCTCAGCGCTGTAGCGAGCGGGACCGCCGAACACCTCCGACCACCACGCGGCGACGTGCTCGCGATGTTCCTGGGAGACACCACCGGGAAAGAGTGGCGAGATGAGGTCGTCGTGCTCGACACGGTTGTAGAAGCAATCGATCAGCTGCGCGAACGCCGCGTCGCCGCCGGCCCACTCGTACAACGTCGGCGTTCGTTCGTCGTCACTCACCGCGATACGGCTCGCTCTCGCGACATCTGCGCCAAATCTTCATCCACTGACGGCCCCTCTCGTTCCACGTTCGCAAACGCCGCCGTCGCATCGGCCATTCCCTCTCGACGCCCATACCTGTTTCCGACTCAGGGCGTGCTGACATGGGCACGTGCAGTGGCTCCACCGCCTGGTGACCGAATTCCACTCGACGAAGGAAGAACGAACGTCGGTGTGGCCGTGCGATCGCGTTCTCCCGGAGGCCGACATCGCGTTGTTCCGCGCCATCGACGTGAGCGCACCGGTATCGGTCGTCTTCCGGTGGCTCTGCCAGTTCCGGGTTGCGCCGTACAGCTACGACTGGATCGACAACCTCGGACGGCGCAGCCCTCGCACGCTGACTCCTGGGCTCGACGACCTCTCCGTCGGCCAGCGAGTCATGACGATGTTCGAGCTCGTCGCGTTCGAACGAGACGATCACATCACGATCCGCTCGACCCATCGATTGTTCGGCGACGTCGCTGTGACCTATCGCGTCCGTGCCGCTGACTGCGGAACGCGGCTCGCGGTGAAGCTTCTCGTGCGACACCGGCGTGACCCGCTCGGCTTCGTATGGTCCAAGGTGCTACCCACCGGCGACCTCGTCATGATGCGCAAGCAGCTGCGGACCATCGCCGCGCTCTCCGCTCGTTCGAGCCGCCGTCACCGTGACTGTGAACGATCGCTACGCGATGATGGGACGTGCGCGACCTCGCCTCGATCTGGTTGCACGTCGCAGATACTGCGTGCCGCGGCTACTCACCGACGTATGACCGCATCTGCCGTACGGTCGCCGCGAGCGACGATGTGCTCGACCTCGTCTCCGAGGCACCTCCCCGCGGGCACAACCCCCTCCTGCTCCTCGCCGCTGTCCACTACCTCGTGCTCGGAGGCCTCGACCACCCGCTCGCGGCCGTCTACGCAGGAACGTCCGACGCCGATCCGGGACCGCTGTTCGCGGACCTGTGTCTCGCGCACCGAGCGACCGTGCTCGATCTGCTCGCCACCGAGCAGGTGAACACCAACGAAGTCGGCCGTTCCGCCGTGATCGGACCCGCCCTCACTGTCGTCGCGTCGCGGCTGGGTGCTCCGCTCGCGCACCTCGACGTCGGCTGCAGCGCGGGGCTCAACCTGCTGTGCGATCGGTATCGCCTCGACTACGGGCTCGCGGGCGCGACCGGCCCCATCAGCGCGCCAGTGCAGATCGAGTGCACCGTCGCCGGTGGCCGACCACCCATCTCACCGCTGCTGCCCGCGATCGCCGAGCGCGTCGGTCTCGACCGACAGCCGGTGGACGTGCACGATCCACACCAGATCCGTTGGCAGCTCGCGTGCGTTTGGCCCGACACCGGGCGGCTGCCGCGGACCCGGCTCGCGCTCGAGGAGGCACGTCGCACTCCCGCCACACTGGTTCGCGGCGACGCGGTGGAGGACGTCGGCAACCTGATCGCGAGCCTCCCGAGCGACGCGACGGCCGTCGTGACGACGACATGGGTGGCCGCCTATTTCTCTCCGGCGCAGCGACGCGGCTTTCCGCGACGCGCTCGCGGCGGCGTCGATGACCCGGCCCGTGGTGTGGATCAGCGCGGAGGGCCGCGACGTCGTCGAGCTCATCCCGAACGAGGGCCCGCCACCGACCATGAACGGCGTCGAGGCGAGCGTGCTCGGCCTCGTCACCTTCCGCGACGGCGACGCGGAGCCCGAGCTCCTCGGTTACGTGCACCCACACGGCAGCACCCTCGACTGGCGAGCCGAATAAGCCGTAGTCTGCCGGCCCGCGTCGACTGCACTCCATTGCGGCGGCCGTGGACCACTCAGCCCGCGACGACCCAGACCGACCAGACGATCGCCATGGCGAGCCCGGCCGCGAGTTGGGCGAGGGTCGCGAGGCCGAAGCCCTTGAGCGTGGCGAGCGTTGCGCGCCAGGCCGCCGCCGCGTCGCGGGTGCGGAGCGTCTCGCCGAGGAAGATTCCGAGCACCCCGCCGAGCGGCAGACCGACGACGGGAACGACGAAGAACCCGATCACGCCGAGCACCGCGCCCAACACGATGGACGACGGTGTCGCGCCACCGCCGCGCGCCGCGCGGTGCGGCAGAACGACGCCCGCCGCGACACCCACTCCCCCGAGTGCGGTGATGACAACGAACGCCGTCCAACCGACGACGCCGAAACCGGCCGCGATGCCGTACACGAGGGCGGCGACCCAGACCAGCCCGAGCCCCGGCACGAACGGAACAACCGTGCCGGCCACGCCGATCGCCATCGCCAGCGCGACGAGCACGACGAGCGTGGTGTCGTCCACCGGCGATCTCGGCGTCGATCAGCCGTCGAGCTTGGCGAGCACTTCGCTGATGATCTTCGTCGCTTCGTGCGCGGGGAGGGGGTCGCCACCTTCGGCTTCCGCGACCTCAGCAGCAAAGGCCTCGACCGACGGGGCACCGCCGACGAGCACGTGGCGCAATGCCTCGCCACTCGCTTCGGGATCGTCGAGCGCTTTCAGCGCAGGCGCGACATCACGATCGTCCGAGATCGCGATGGCGTGGATGAGCTTCATCGCTTCCTTGCGGCCGCTCGCCGTCGAGACGACGGGCTCCCGATCGGGATTCTGCTGCAGGTCCCACTGGGCGAGCGCTTCGTCGTACCCGCCCTCGCCCGGATGGAGCACTCGCGTCGATGCACCCTCAGCGCCGGCAGGCTCGGATGGCGCATCGTCGTCGCCTTCGTGTCGCCGTTCCGGCTCTACCGGAACGACGAGCGTGCCATCGTCATTGCGAATGATGTCCAAGCGACTGCTCTCCTCTCTCTCGAGTCTCGACTATGCACCGGGCGGTTCATCGACGCGTAGGCCTCGTCGGAGTGCGACCAGGACCTCCGCGGCGGCACGTCGCGAAACGGCGGCGGTCGTCACCATCGCCGAACCGTGAAACGTCCCCGGAAACGTGTGCAGCTCCACCGACACGCCCGCTTCCATCATGCGCAACGCGTAGACGATTCCCTCGTCTCGCAACGGATCGAACTCCATCGCCGTGACGTAGGCCGGCGGCAGGCCGCGCGAGGTCCGTGGCGATCGCGGGCGAGGCGTAGGGAGACACGGTTCCCGGGTCCGGTCCGAGGTAGCGCTCCCAGCTCAGCTCGGCTGCCGGTCGGTGCCAGACCGGCGTGTCGACGAAGGCGCGCATGCTCGCGGTCTCGAGACGATGATCCAGCTCGGGGATGCCGAGGAACTGGAAGCACACGGGCGGTCCGCCACGATCGCGCGCCATCAACACCGTCGCCGCGGCGAGCCCACCTCCCGCGCTCTGACCGCCGACCGCGATGCGTTCCGGGTCGATGCCGAGCGCGGCGGCTTCCTCGTGCAGCCACTTCAGCGACGAGTAGCAGTCCTCGACCCCGGCAGGGAACGGATGCTCGGGCGCCAAGCGGTAGTCGACCACGACCACGGCGGCGTCGAGTTCCACGCGCGACCTGCACGGCGAACGCGTGCTCCATTTCGATGTTGCCCGTCACGAACCCGCCGCCGTGGATGTCGAGCAGGGCCGGACGTCCGCCCGCCGGCGCGTCGCCTTCGCGCGCGTACACGCGAACCGGTACGGCACCGTCCGGGCCCGAGATCTCGCGGTCGACGATTTCGAGCCCGGAGGTGTCGACATTCGCGTTCATCGGTTCGACCAGCGCCGCGAGGAAGGCGCGGGACTCCTCCACGTCGCTGAAGGAACCTTCCGGAAGGAACTCGAGCAGGGGCGCCAACTCGGGATCGATCGCGTAGCTCATGGCGCCAGCCTGGCACGCTTCGACGCGGGCCGCAGCCCCATGAGAAGGTCTCCGCTCAGATGAGCAGCCAAGAGCCTCACGACATCCTCTACGCGGCCGCCGAACATGTCGCGACGATCACCTTCGCCCGACCGGAGCAGCTCAACGCGTTCCGTGCGGCGACACTTCGGGAGTTCATCGCCTTGCTGGACCGGGTCGACGCCGACGACGACATTCGTGCCGTCGTGGTCACCGGGCAAGGGCGCGCGTTCTGCGCGGGTGCCGACATCTCCGGCGGCGCCCGCGCCTTCGAGCCCACGCCGGACAGTTCCGGCGGTGCACCACCTCGTGACGGCGGTGGGATCCTCGCGCTCAGGATCCACGCGGCTGAAGAAGCCGATCATCGCCGCCGTCAACGGCGCTTCGGTCGGGATGGGCGCGACCATGACCCTGCCGATGGACGTGCGCATGGCGTCGACCACGGCGCGGTTCGGCTTCCCGTTCACTCGGCGCGGGATCATTCCGGAGGGCTGCAGCAGCTGGTTCCTGCCCCGTGTCGTCGGCATCGGGGCGGCCAGTGAATTGATGCTCACCGGCCGTCTCGTCGACGCCGACGAAGCCCTGGCACTCGGACTCGTGCGATCCGTGCACCCGCCCGACGAACTCCTGCCCGCGGCGTACGAAATCGCGCGCGAGATCAGCGTCAATGCCGCGCCGGTTTCGGCGGCCATGACGAGACAACTGTTGTTGCGCCTGTTGGGTGCAAGCGACCCGATGGACGCACACCTCGCAGAGTCGCGTGGTCTCGCGGCGCGTGCACGCGGCGGCGACGCCCGTGAAGGCGTTGCGTCGTTCCTCGAGAAGCGAGCACCGCAGTTCCCGGATCGTGTGAGCTCCGGCTACGTGGATCCGTTCGACTCGTGAACGCGGTGCGGTCGGCATGACCGAGACGACGACGTTCTCCGGTCGCGACGGCAATCGCATCGCGGCCGACGTCGCCGGCGATGCTTCGGATCCGCCGGTGGTGCTGCTCCACGGCGGGGGTCAGACACGCCACTCTTGGGGCACCACGCTGCAGGTCTTGGGCGAGAAGGGCTGGCGGGGCTACTCCGTCGACCTGCGCGGTCACGGCGACAGCGAGTGGGCCGCCGACGGCGACTACACACTCGACGCGTTTGCCGGCGACGTCGTCTCGATCAGCCGAGCCATCGGCTCACCTCCCGCGCTCGTGGGCGCTTCGCTCGGAGGCGTGGCGTCGCTCGCCGCGATCGGCGAACGTGCGGACGAACCCATCGCACGCGCGCTCGTGCTCGTCGACGTCGCGCCGCGCATCGAGGTACAGGGTCGCAATCGCATCGGCGCGTTCATGGCCGAGAACATGGACACCGGTTTCGCGTCGCTCGACGAGGTCGCCGACGCGATCCAGGGCTACAACCCGCACCGGCCACGACCGACGAACCTCGAGGGTCTCAAGAAGAACCTGCGCCAGGGTGACGACGGACGTTGGTACTGGCACTGGGATCCCGCGTTCATCGGCGGTCGCCTCGGCGGCGGTGACGAGACCCGCGCCTCGCTCGTCGATCCCGCGCGGCTGCAGACGGCTGCTCGCGCGATAAAGGTCCCCACCCTGCTCGTCCGCGGTCGCGTGAGCGACCTGCTGAGCGAAGAAGGCGCACGCGAGCTGCTGGAGCTGGTGCCGCACGCGCAGATGGTCGACGTCGCCGGCGCCGGGCACATGGTCGCCGGCGACCGGAACGACCTGTTCAACGACGCCGTCGTGGATTTCCTCGAGGAAGTCCGCAGCCACGATCGCTGAACCCACGCCGGCCGGGCGCCGAAGCGCGTCGGCTTGTGCTCGGAGCGGTTCCCGCCCTACAAATGCCACATGAGTGAACAGATCCCGCTGGTCGACTATCTCGTACTCGGACGGAACACCACATCTGCGCGCCCACGAGTGCACGGGCTGCGGCGCCCGCTACTTCGACCGCCGCAACGCGTGTGCTTCCTGCTTCGGCACCGAGTTCCGCGACGTCGACGTTCCGCGAGAGGGTGAGGTGCGGGCCTTCACGATCGTCGCGCACGCGGCGCCGGGCATCCCGACGCCGTTCGTCGCGGTCGTGGTCGACTGCGAGGGCACGAGCGTGCGCGGGAACCTGATGAACATCGAGCCCGACCCCGAACATGTGGAGCTCGGGATGAAGGTCCGGTTGGGCACGTACTCGCTGGGCGAAGACGACAAGGGTGTCGAAGCGATCGGGTTCGGCTTCGAGCCGATCTCGGCCTGACTCGACGCGATCGAGCGACGGAGACTGGAGCCGCATGAGTAGCCAGGCGCAAGCCGGAGGAGCGGTGGGTGTGCGAAAGACGCACGGTGATCGAGCGACGGAGGCTGAAGCCGCATGAGTGATGACGTCTGGATCCTCGGCATCTACATGACGAAGTTCGGGAAGCATCCCGACAAGGACACGGTCGACCTCGCGTCCGAGGCCGCGCAGGCCGCGCTCGCCGACGCCGGTGTGATCGATGAAGGACGTCGGCGTGCTCGCGGCCGGCAACCTCATGGGCGGTGGGCTCGGCATCGGCCAGGCGCTCCAGAAGCAGATCGGCCAGACCGGCATTCCCGTCTACAACGTCTCGAACGCGTGTGCGACCGGGGCCACTGCGCTGCGCACCGCGATCATGGCGATCAAGGCCGGAGAGTGCGACACCGGCCTCGCGGTCGGCGTCGAGAAGTTGGCGGGCGCCGGGCTGCTCTCGGGCGGCGCGCGCGCCGCAGACACCGACTGGACGCCGCGCGGGCGCTACGGCGCAGTCGCCTCCGTCGACGGCCGCATCGGCACGGACACCATGCCCGGTGTGTTCGCGCAGGTCGGCATGGAGTACGGCCACAAGTACGGCGGCACGAGCTTCGACCTGTTCGCCCGCATCTCCGAGAAGAACCACTCACACTCGACGCTCAACCCGCTCGCGGCGTACTCGAAGAAGATGACCCTCGACGAGATCAAGAACGACGTGATGATCGCGTACCCGAACACCCGCCCGATGTGCTCGGCGAACTGCGACGGTGCCGCGGCGGCGGTCGTCGTCTCCGATTCCAAGCTGAAGACGTTGAGCCTCGAGCAACAGCGCCGCGCGGTGAAGGTGTCCGCATCGGTACTCACCACGGACCCGTGGCAGGAAGCGTGCCAGGTGCTCCCGGACGTGAACACGCTGACGCGTCGCGCGGCCGAACAGGCGTACGAGGCGGCCGGTATCGGGCCGTCGGATCTCGACCTCGTCGAGCTGCACGACTGCTTCGCGACCGCGGAGCTCGTCCACTACGACAACCTGATGTTGTGCGAGCAAGGTGGCGCGGTCGACCTCTTCGAGTCGGGCGCGACGTGGCGCGACGGCACGATGCCGGTGAACGTGTCGGGCGGGCTCGAATCGAAGGGCCACCCGATCGCGGCGACCGGCATCGCGAACATCTGGGAGGTCTGCCACCATCTGCGCGACGAAGCCGGCGACCGCCAGATCGAAGGCGCCCGCGTCGGCCTCGCGCACGTGATCGGTCTCGGCTCGGCCTGCGGCGTCCACATCCTCGAACGCGCCGCGTAGGAGCTGGGCGGGTTCACGGGTTCGCCGAGCGCACACGGCCTTCGTGGACGAACGCCGAAGTGCCGTTCTCGTCGCGGCATCGTTCGCTGATCTCGGCGTCACACACGCCGCACGCGACGGCGTTGCGAATCGCCCGATTCTCGGTCGTCGAGAGGTCGGTTCGCAACGTTCGAGGGTCTGCTGACGTCGACGTCGGTGCGACCGTGGCGGTGGACGGCTGTGCACGCACGACGGAGGTGTTGGCGGCAGCATGTTCGAGGAACGCGCATGCGTCGCCGAGGTCGATGCTGCGCCGCAGGGGCGGCATGGCCGCGAGGAGCTGCTCTCGATACGTTGCGCACCGCGAGTCGCGGGTCGAGCACCGCAACGACACCATGATCGGATGCTGTGCGCAGGAGACGGCCCGCGCCTTGCGCGAGGATCAGCGCCGCCGCGGGGAGGTCGACCGCGGCGAAGGCGCTGAGGCCGCGTTGTTCGGCGCGTGTGCGTCGGGCTGCGTGCATCGGCTCGTCGGGAGGCGGGAACGGGATCCGGTCGATGGCAACGAGCACGCACGCTGCTCCGACCGCATCGATCCCGGCCCAGAACGTTCGCGTTCCGACGAGAACGGAGGCTTCGTCCTCGATGAACGCCTGCGCGAGCCCGCCACTTTCGCGCGTCCCTTGCTCGAGGATGTGGTGGTCGGTCCGCTCGCGCAAGAGCTCCGCGAAGTGTTTGACGTTCGCGTTCGACGTGCACAGGACGAGCGCTCGGCCACCTGCCGCGTTGACCAGGTCACAGACGCGGTCGCCTGCTTGTTCGAGCCACGCGTCTCGCGCCCGACCCGGGTCGGGTAGATCTTTGGCGACGTACAGCATCCCCTGGCTACGCCAGTCGAACGACGAAGGCGTCTGCACCGCGACGTAGCCGAGGCCCGCATTCGACGTCCGCCTTCCGTCGTCGTCGGGGACGCCCCAGGCGCCAGGTCGCGCACTCGTCTGCAGACCCAACTGCGTGGCCAGCGCGGTGAACGGCGGCGCCCCACCGAGGGTCGCAGACACCGCGATGACCGGACGCTGCGGTGAGAAGAAACCTTCCGATCGTGTCGCCGGTGGCAACCGGCGCGATTCGCACGCGCTTGTTGCGTCCGGTCCCGCGTTCGACCCAGACGACGTCGTCAGCGCCCGGCGCCGCCAGGCGTCGCAATACCTCCAGGCGACCCACCGCCAGGCGGGAGGTGCGCTTCGCAACGTCGTTCCCGGCGGTGTCGAGCTTCGTGTTCGCGGTCGCCAGCCGTTCGGCCGCGACCGTGAGCACATCGCCGAACTCGGGATCGAGGCCGACCTGCACCGTGCCGTCCCGCGTCTCGATGATCGCCGAGAGCCGCTGACCGGCTTCGTTCAGCGCGTCGACCGCCTTCCGGCCCGCTCCGGCCCGAGCCAACATCCCGCACAAGCGCGTCACAGCGTCGGAACCGATGTCGCCGGCGAAGGCATTCGTCGCGTTGTCGGGGAAGGAATGCACTTCGTCGAGGATCACGAGGTCGTGATCGGGAAGCACCTTTCCTTCCGACGCGAGGTGCGAGCAGTACAGCGCATGGTTCACGACGAGGACGGAGACATCCCGCGCTCCCTCGCGTGCCCGCTCGGCGAAGCATTCCGGGCCGTCCGCGCACTCGCTTCTTCCCGGACACTCGGTACTCGTACAGCTGACAGCAGCCCACGCGGCGTTGTTGATCTCCTGATCGACGTCCGAGCGATCGCCGGACTCCGAGCGCTCGGCGAACTTGCGGAGATACTCCTGCTGCTGACCGAAGTTCGCCCCGACGGGCTGCTCGAACAACGCGTCGGGTGCGGCGGCCGCTCGCAACTTGGCGCGGCACAGATAGTTCGCTCGACCCTTCAACAGCGCGTCGTCGAACCGAATGCCTCCATGAGCGTGCAGCGCAGGGATGTCCTTGCCGATGAGCTGGCTCTGGAGCGCGATCGTCGAGGTCGCGACAACGACCCGCAATCCGGACGCCACCGCCGCGACGAGATAGGCAAGACTCTTCCCCGAGCCCGTCGGCGCTTCCGCAAGCAGATGGTGTCCCTGCGAGATCGCATCCGCCACTGCGGCCGTCAGATCGCGCTGACCTTGGCGACGCTCGCCACCGATCCCTTCGATCACCCGGTCGAGCAGGGCGACGGGATCGGTACGCCACGTCACACTCTCTGCTGGATTCGACGTCACGATGCGGCTCGTCGGACGGCCGTCAGATGGACGCGAGGCTCGAACCGTCCGCCACCCGCTCGAGACGTTCTTCGCTCGGGATCGGAAGCGCCACGGCACCCGATCCGGTAACCGGTCGGGGTCGAAGTCCGCGTCGACTCCCTGAGCTCCCACCACGCCCGCGGTGCAGCGAGAGGCCGTGCACCGGATCGGGCACGGCATCGAGGGCGCCTCTGACGGCGGGATGGTCGCGCAGTCGCTCCCAAGCGAACTCATCGGGCAACTCGAGCTCGATGACCACACCCCAGTCCAACTGCCGCCAGTTCCAGTCCGTGATGCCTTCGCTCTGCGCGGCGATGACGATCGCGTCTCCGTAGCTGTCCTGCCATGACCGCGCCGACGCGCGTGCATCGAAGACCTCGATCGAGAACCACTCGGTCACGGTGACGAGAATACGCCTGCCATCCAACCCCGCCGAGAAGTTCGGGGTCAGGGGATACGCAGGCCCTGCGAGTGGGTGCCGACGCTGACGGAGACCCATCCGGGGAGCGGAGTGATGAGGCCTTCCTCGCCCCGATAGCCGATGACCGTCGGGGTGGAGTGCACGCCATCGTCGGACGACCCGAGGCCGAGTGAACCGGCTGCGTTGTCACCCCAGCAGTACGCGTGGCCGGGGGGCTGAATGCCGCACGTGTGACCACCGCCGGCGCTGACTTGATTCCACTGCGCGTGGGTCACTTCCTGCGTCGGCTGGGAACGGCTGGTTGTGGTGCCGTCGCCGAGTCGTCCCTTGGAGTTCCAGCCCCAGCAGTAGAGGCTGCCGTCGGTGCGAATGGCGCAGGTGTGCCCCGAGCCTGCGCTGACCTGCCTCCACGTCGCGTGCGTCACCTCCTGCGTCGGTGAGCGCCGCTGCATGTTCGTACCGTCGCCGAGTTGGCCGTCAGCGTTGTCGCCCCAGCAGAACAGTGCGCGGTCGTTGCGGATTGCACAGGTGTGCGAACCGCCGGCACCCCCGGATGCAGACACTTGGCGCCACGTGGACGCAGTCACCTCGCGCCTCGGGCTCGTCCTCTGCATTGTCGTACCGTCGCCGAGCTGTCCGGCTGCGTTGTCACCCCAGCAATACAGGGCACCGCCGCTGCGGATGCCGCACGTGTGAAATGCGCCGGCGCTGACACCGACCCAGTCCGTCGCGGTTCCTACCTGTACCGGAGGCTGCGGCTCGGTGAGCGCGCCGATACCGAGGCTGCCGTCGAAGTTGAAGCCCCAGCAGTACAACGTGCCGCCGGCTCGAATCGCACAGCCTGCCGCGTCGACCTGACCCAGCCGGGATCACGCATGGCATGGCGTCGTGTCGGAACCGTCAGGGTAACAGCCGTACTGTCGCCGAGGTCGCCGTCGGCGTTCGTGCCCCAGCCGTACAGCGTGCAGCCTCGCGTCGATTCCGCACGACAAACACCAAGCCGAGCGTCCGACGCGTGACCCAGCCGGAACATTCACCGCATCGGGCGAGTCGGTTCGGCCCGCGTGTCGCAAGCCGTACCGCTCGCCGCAGGTCGCCTCTGGCGTTCAGATCCCCAGCCGTACAGCGTGCAAGACCACCAACGGCGGCTCAGCGCGTAGAACCAACACCAAGGCGAGCGTCCGAGTCGTGCCGCATCGCAACATCCGCCGTTCGATCGGCGCCCACGATCGCGCCCTCGGCGCTGCCAACGGCCGTCGAACCGACGCTCCACGCAGCGACACAGTCAGCACCGGCGGCGCCTAGGCTCGAGTCATCGGCACGTCGAAACGAGCATCGCCCCTCGGGCTGTCAACGATGCAACCGCCCGAGCAGGTGCGTCGGTCACGACCGCGCGTCCGCGTGCGCTGGTCACAGAGACGATCTGCAACTGCCGCGACGAGTGACACTGCTCCGGCGGGAGGCGTTTCGTTCGGGCGAATCGTGATTCTCCGCGGTCGGGCCGCGGGCTGGCGACTACGTGGTACGGGCGAGCGTAGACCACGGCCGGCGTCGGCTCCCCGAATGGCGACAGCCTCGATCCCTCCATAGTGCCGACGGCCGCTATGTCGTCTTCTGGTCGGGCGCCAACGATCTCGTCCCCGGCGACAACAACGGCGTCAACGACGTCCGCCACGACCTGCGAACACACGACCAGGCGAGTGTCGACACGGCGGCGGCAACGCGAACGGCGAGAGCTTCTATCCAACGATCAGTGCCGATGGTCGCTACGTCGCGTTCGCTTCGAGTGCAACTGATCTGGCGGACGACGACGGTTCCGCGCTCGAAGACATCTTCGTACGCGATCTCAAGTCGGGAACCACCGAACGAGCAACCGTCGACACCGCCGGCGGCGATCCCGACAACAACACTCGACACGCCCGCATCAGCGCAGACGGTAGGCATGTCGTCTTTTCATCCCCGGCGAGTGATCTCGTCACTGGCGATGGCAACAACCTGCACGACGTGTTCGTCCGCGACCTGGATGCAGATACCACCACCAGAGCAAGTGTCGACACGATCAACCGGATCCGAACGGGAACAGCGGGTCATCAGGCCTCTTCTCGCCGCCGGCGATCGACGCCGATGGCCACGCGTGGTCTTCTTCTCGGACGCGAGCGATCTCGTCCCGATGGACGGGAACGGCTTCTCCGACATCTTCGTGCGCGATCTGACTACCCGCACCACCACGAGAGTCAGTGTGAGCCTCGTCGGCGGCGACGCCAATGGTCCCAGCGACGCAGGTAACGGCAGGCCGGGAATCACCGGCGACGGCGCGCTCGTGGCCTTCTCATCCTTCGCCAGTGACCTCGTTCTTGGCGATGGCAACGGTGCCGGAAGCGACGTGTTCGTTCGTGACCTGCAGCACGCGACGACGACGCTCGTGAGCGGAGCCACCAGTGGCGGCGCAGGGGCGTCGATCAGCGACGACGGTCGATTCGTTGCGTTCCAGACGACGCAAATCTGGGTGCACGACCTCCAAAACGAGACCACGGCGATGGCGAGCTCGCGATTCGGTCGTCCGGCGAACGGCATCAGCGGCAACGCTTCGTTGAGCGCCGACGGTCGTTACGTCGTGTTTCACACCACGGCAAGCAACCTGGTGAACGGCGATTCGGGTGCCTTCGACGTGTACGTGCGATCGATGCCGATGCCGACGGTGAGCTCCGTCAGTCCGACCACCGTCGCGAGCGGAAGCTCGGCCGTGCTCACGGTGACCGGAGCCGGGTTCCTGCCCGGAGCGGGAGCGACCGCGTCGTTGGCCACGCTCCCGGGAGTTGCGGTCGACTCGGTTACGGTCATCTCCGAGACGGAGCTCGCGGTGGAGGTGAGCGTCTCAGCTGCGGCCCCCTCCGGCCTGCGCAGGCTGTCGATCTGGAACCCGGGAACGGGTCCCGGCGCCCTTGCGACCACCTTCGCTCATTGCCACGACTGCATCGCGGTCCCGTGACGCGACATGCACCGGCAGCCCGTGCACGCGTAGACCATCAACCGAGACCAGTCCGACAAGGATCAGCCGGGACAACACAATTCGGGAGTGGGCCCGGGAGGGATCGAACCTCCGACCGACGGATTATGAGTCCGCTGCTCTGCCATTGAGCTACAGGCCCGCGGCACCAGTCTGCCCGGCGCCGAGTTCGCTCAGGCGGGCTCGGACGGCGAGCTCGGAGTCAGGCGATGACGGCCTTGGTGTAGACGACAACGTTCGACTTGTAGCTGCGGCGATCGAAGTCGAACTCGCCACCGCACGTGACGAGCCGCAGCTCCGACTCCGGCGTCGGCCCGAACACCGCCTCGGTCGGGAACGCCGCCTTCTCGTAGGTCGCAGTGTGTGTGACCGCGAACTGCGCGATCGAGCCGTCGGAGCGAGTCACGTCGACGACGTCGCCGGCCTTCAGATCGCCGAGCCGTTCGAAGACCGCGGGTCCCGACTCGCTGTCGACGTGCCCGACGATCACCGAAGGTCCGTTCTCGCCGGGTCGCGGTCCGCCCGCGAACCACCCCGCTCGGTCGTAGTCCTTGGGGACCTCCATCGAACCATCATCCTGGAACCCGAGTGTGAGGAGATCGCTCGAAACACCGATCGCGCCGATGTCGACGCGGATCGGATCGGCGACCGCGAGCGTCACGGGAGTCGGCTGGTAGAGCGGCTGCGTCGGTGTGACGGCCCACGGATCGGCCGGCGCGGCCGGCTCGACGACGGCGCGTGCGGGCGCGGAGTCCTCGATGCGAGCCTGAGACTCCTCGCCGCAGCCGGAGAACAGCGCGACGGCGAGGAGCCCGGCCGCGATCACCGCGAGCGGGCGAACGCGGGTCACGTCACGCGGCCGCGCGACGTCCACGCTTCCACAGGCCCGTGGCGATCGCACCCACCAGGACCACGACCGGAAGAGCAAGGAGGAGGCCGTTGTCCGAGTGAGACCTGGTTGCGAGGCCACCGCCGCCGGTGGCGGGCGCGCCGGCCGGTGCGTCCGCCGCGGCACGGGTGTCGACGACGGCGAGGAGACGGAGCGGCGAGCCTTGACCGCCGATCGCAACGACTGTGTAGTTGACACCGGGGCTGAACTCGACGATCTGCGATCCGACGAGCGCCGTACCCGAGTCGTCCTTCAACGAGACGTCGTATCGGCCCGGGTCCACCGTCGAGTACGCAGTCGGCGTGGCGAATGCGGCATCGGTGAACTCCAACGGACTCCCGCCGAACGCCACGTTCACGTCCCCGGCACCGACCGCGGCATGGATGAACCGGACGTTCGCCGAACCTGCCGGCGGCATCGCGATGTCGTCGGTGAACAACTCCGCGGTCAGTTGGGAGAGCGGGCCGAGACCGGCCGCGGTGTAGTACTGCCCACTTTCCAACGTCGCGTTCACCCGACCACACGGGTGTCGACGTCGGCGCCGCGCCGGACGGACGGAGCTCGATCAGGTGATCGCCCGGCGGCACCGCCAGGTAGTCGGTCACGGTCTCGAAGCCCATGTTCCCCACGGCCTGTTGCCCGTCGAGGTAGACGTCGACGCCTGGTGCGTCCGGTGAGAAGTGCGCGACACGAATCTGCGCCGGCGCTTCCTGCGCCGAAGCCGAGGCGAATGGTGCGAGCGCACCGAGTGCGATCACCATTCCGATCAACAATCGCTTCATGCGAATCCCCTTCAGTTTCATTTTCGATGGTGTTGCTGCGAATCCTCGCGCCGAGACGAATTGGTGTGTCGTCGTCATCGAGGGTGACGTCGACCTCCGAACTCTCGTCGAAGGAGAGATCGATCTCGGAGTTTCCCGACGATACGACCGCCGGTGCGCGAGGTACGCGCTGGAGCGCGCGCACCTCGAAGGTCTTCGACACAGCACCGGGCTTCGCGCTCGGTGTGCGGTACATCACCACCGTGATCGGCTCCGGCTCCGGCTCAGGTTCGGGCGTTGGTGCCGGTTCGGGTTCGACGACTGGTACGACGGGCTCGACGCGGCACGACGGGTTCGACGGGCACGCTGGGCTCGACTGCCGCGACCGGCACGACATCCGCAACCGGTTGGGGCGCCAAGCTCACGGGCGCAGGTGTGAACACGATTGGTTCGAGATCATCTGGTTCGAGATCGTCGGGCTCGAGGTCGTCATCGGCTGCCGCGCCGCGGTGCGCTGCCGGCTCCGCCTCGATCTCTCCCGCCAGAGCCAGTTCGAGCGGGAGCACCGATCTGTGCGGCAGCGGCTCCGCCATCGAGGGTTCGAACGGCATCTCGGTTCGAACGGCATCTCGGGTTCGAACGGCATCTCGGGTTCGAACGGCATCTCGGGTTCGGCGGGGCGCGGTTTCGTACGTGCCCGCGGTGCGGAGATCGCCCCACCGCGTCGGTCCGCGCCGGCGAGCTGCAGCTGCGGCACGACTTCGCGGCTCCGTCGGTACGTCACGACCGCGTAGGCGATGGCTGCCAGCAGCAGTGCAACCATCAGGCCGACGTACAACGGCTTCGGCCCGTCGCTGCCGCCGCCGGCCCGGATCGGTCCGACGTCGACGAGTGGCCGGTCCGATACGGCCAGCAGCGCAGCGCTGCGCGCGTTTACCAGCGCTCCGGTCGCGCTCCCGAAGGCGGCGAGCGCCGAGTCGCGCGCTCGTGAGCTCACCCAGCCGGAGCTCTGCCGACGAGAGGTCGAGGATTCGCTGCTGCACTTCGGGAATCGCAGCTGTCGCGGCGGCCGCTTCGGCGTCATTGCCGGAGCTCCGCGCGCGCTCGAGGGTCTCGAGCTCGTCCTGCGCGGCAGCGAGCAAGGTCGTCGGATCCGCGGAGCCTTTGGCGACGCGCCACTCTTCGAGCGCGACGACAGCCGCATCGCGCTGCGCAGTGGCCGACGCGAGCTCGGTCTCGGCCTCGGTGACGCGCGCGGCGGCTTCCTCACTCGTCGGCAGGAAGGCCGCAACCGCCGATTCGATGCGATCAGCAGCGGCGCGTACCGACGACAGTGCTTCGTCTTCGTTGCTCGCTTCCGCGACCAGTTCGACTCGGGACGATTCCCCGTTGACGGTATTGGTGGCGAGCTCGGTCACGTACTCGGTGTCCGCGTCTCGCGCGTCGATCGATCGCACTGCCTCGTTGCGCGCGGCCCGGCCCACGCTCACGATCGTCTGGGCCTGCTCGTCGGAGGCGCCCCACTGCACCGGCACGACCGCCAGCACGATCGCGACCGCGACCGCGAGGACGAGGCTGCGGAGCAGCCACGCCGCGACTGCCGCCGAAACGGCGGCGACGATCAACACGACAAGCAGGGCCTGCACAGTTCTCCTCCCGTGACCGTGCGCTGTCCCGTTCCCTATTCTTCGGGGTCACCACACCGCACGGATGCGACAAATACCCGACAAAACTCGGGCACCGATCGGGCCGGGTCGTGCAGAAACGGGACGAACTCCCCGTCGGCTACCAGGGCCTGCCAGGCCAGGCTCCGGGTCAACGAACCGAACCGGGCCGGGCCGGGCATGACCAGACGGAGATGGCGACCTCCCGATTCGGAAGAAACGTGCTCGGCTCCGGGGGAGAGGCTCGAACTCTCAACCTAGCGGTTAACAGCCGCTTGCTCTGCCAATTGAGCTACCCCGGAAGGCGCGCCGCGCCCGGCGCAGCGAGGGAGATTACCAAGCCGTCTTCTCGCATCCCGAAGGCTCGATCCGCTACAACGAGCCCATGCGCATTCGAACCAAACTCGCAGTCCTGGTCGCGTTCGCCCTCGGGTACTACTTCGGTGCCAAGGCCGGACGGGAACGCTACGTACAACTTCGCCGGGCCATCGACAAAGTCCCCGCCCGCAAGGTGGCGAGCAAGGGAAAGGCAGTCGCGAAGCTCGGCGTCGAGCGCGTCAGCTCTCCTCGAGGTAGTCGCGCAGGCGCTGCGAACGCGTCGGGTGGCGCAGCTTCGCCAGTGTCTTCGATTCGATCTGCCGGATCCGCTCGCGCGTGACGCCGAACTCCTTGCCGACCTCTTCGAGCGTCCGGATCTGACCGTCGTCGAGGCCGAAGCGCAACCGCACGACCGCGCGCTCGCGGTCGTTGAGCTCTTGGAGCGCTTCCTCGATTGCCTCGGTGAGGAGCGCACGCGCGGCCGCGGTCGCGGGAGCGATCACGTTCGGATCTTCGACGAAGTCACCGAGCAGGCTGTCGTCCTCTTCGCCGACCGGCGTCTCGAGTGACACCGGTTCCTGCGCGATGCGCTGGATCTCTCGCACCTTGTCGGGTGTCAGGTCGACCTTGATCGCGACCTCTTCGACGGTCGGCTCGCGACCGAGTTCCTGCAGCATCTGCCGTTGGATTCGCAACACCTTGTTCATCGTCTCGACCATGTGCACCGGAATGCGGATGGTGCGCGCCTGGTCCGCGATCGCACGCGTGATCGCCTGACGAATCCACCATGTTGCGTAGGTGGAGAACTTGAAGCCCTTCGTGTAGTCGAACTTCTCGACCGCGCGGATCAGACCGAGGTTGCCTTCTTGGATCAGGTCGAGCAGCGCCATGCCGCGGCCGACGTAGCGCTTGGCGATCGACACGACGAGACGGAGGTTCGCCTCGGTCAGCTGCCGGCGGGCGAGCTCGCCGTCGCGCTGCACGGCCTGCAGGCTCGTGACCTGGTTCTCGGGGATGGTGTCGCCGTCGACTTCGAGCTTCCACACCGCGAGGAGACCCGCTTCGATGCGCTTGGCCAGCGTGACTTCTTGCTCGGCGGTGAGCAGCGGAACCTTGCCGATCTCCTTCAAGTACATGCGGACGGGATCGAAGCTGCCGCCCTCGGTGTGGGTGACGCGCGGAACGCGCGCGACCGGCGCGGCGTCGTCGTCGGCGGCGGCTTCGGTCTCGATGCGTGACGACGGCGACGCCGCCGGGACGGCTCGGCGTCGACGGTCGGTGCTCGCGCGCCTCGACTCGGCGGCGCGGCGGCGCCTCCGCCGGCGACGCGCCCGACCCGGCGCGTCGCTGGTCTTCGCGCTCCAGCTCTTCGGCGATCTCGTCGAGCACCTTGACGCCGCGCGTCTCGAACATGTCGTAGAGGTCGCGCAGCTCGTCGGTGTCGGGCTCGAGGTCGGGGAACGCGGCGAAGATCTCGCCGGTCGTGATGAAGCCGCGCTCGCGCACGTGGTCGAGCACACCGACCATGCCCGCCGCGGTTCCATCCGCGGTTCCATCGCGGTCGCATCGGTCAGTCGCGTCGGTGTCGGGCACGACGCCGGCTCGGCGTCCGCGGGCGTCGACGGCGTCGGGTCGACGATCGGTCAGGCGTCCGTCAGCGTCCGGGTCAGACGGGCTCGGTTGGTTCGTCTCCGCCATCGGTGATCCACCCTACCAACTGCTCGGCCGCGTCTCGGCTGATTGCCATTGCTCGTCGGCGCGCTCGCGCACGAGCACGTCGAGCAACGCCTTGACCTCCGACGATCGTTCGTCGTTGCGTCGCAGCATCGACGCGAGCAACCGCTGACCTGCTGCTTCGACGACGTTCACCACGACGCGTGTCACTACGTCGGATACCTCCGCGTCGCGTTCCCGGATCTTCGACCGCGAGTCGTTGCAGCAGCTCGGCGGACCTCGGGCGGCGCCTGCTCGAGGCACTCGTGCCAGGGCCACTTCGTCAGCGCGTCGAACGCGGTGCGCGCGACCGGATCGGCGAACAGCTCGACGTCGAGGCGGCCGCTCATCAGCTCGGGTGCGAGCACCGCCCAACGCAACGCGTCGAGCTCCCGCCGGTCGACCGGCGCGCGCAGTCGGCGGCGGCGCCGGTTGCGGCCGGCTCGACGCGACGATGCGGACGTGCGTGGGCGCGCGCCACCGTGTCTCGCAGCCGATCGGGATCGATCTCGAGCCGACCGGCGAGCTTCATCACGTACTGATCGCGCACGAGATCGTTCGGGTGCTCGGCGACGAGCACCGCCGCCTGCTCGGCCGCCCGCGCGCGACCTTCGAGCGACGTCAGATCGGCCTCCGCGAGCAGCCGGTCGATGCGGAACTCGAGGAACGGCGTCGCGCCCGTCACCGCGGCGACGAGCGCATCCGGGTCGTCGCGCCCGACGTCGGCCGGATCGCGTCCGGCCGGCAGGTCGGCGACCTGGAACTGCACCTCGAACCGCTGCTCCCACTGGTAGCAACGCTCGGCCGCGGCCTGTCCGGCGGCGTCGGCGTCGTACGCGAGCGTGACCTTGCGCGCGAGGTTCTTGAGCGTGAGGAAGTGGTCGTCGGCGAGCGCGGTGCCGCACGTCGCGACCGCGATCGGGACACCCGCGAGCGCGAACGCCATCACGTCGGTGTAGCCCTCGCAGATGACGACCTCGCCGCGCGCGACGATCTCGCCCTTCGCCCAGTGCAGGCCGTAGAGCAGCCGCGACTTCTGGTAGATCGGCGTCTCGGGCGAGTTCTTGTACTTCGGTCCGTTGCCGTCGAGGGTGCGGCCGCCGAAGCCGACCGGCTTCGCCGCGCGAGTCCCAGATCGGGAACATCAGCCGGCCGCGGAACTGGTCCTGGAGCTTCTGCGCGCGGTTCACGAACGCGAGGCCGGCATCGACGATGTCCTGGCGCGAGAACTTCTTGTTCTGGAGGTGCGTGCTCAGCGTGTCGTAGCCGTCGGGCGAGTATCCGAGCGAGAACCGACGCACGACGTCGCCGTCGTAGCCGCGGCTGCGCAGGTAGCCGCGCGCGTTGCCCGCGTCGGGCGCCTCGAGCAGCACGCTCGTGGTAGAACGCGATCGCCTCCGCGACCGCGTCGTGCAGCCGCTGCTTGCGCTTGCGTTCCTTGCGAGAACGACGCGTCGTCGTACCGGAGCGTGATGCCGGCGCGCGCCGCGAGCCGCTCGACCGCTTCCGGCGAAGTCGAGGTGCTCGACCTCGCGGACGAACGTGATCGCGTCGCCGCTCTTCTGGCAACCGAAGCAATGCAAGACGCCGAGCTCGGGGTTGATCGAGAACGACGGCGTCTTCTCGCTGTGGAACGGGCACAGCCCGACGAAGCGGCGGCCGACGCGCTTGAGCCGATGTGCTCGCCGGCGAGCGCGACGAGATCGGTGACTTCGCGGACCCGAGCCACGTCCTCGTCGAGGATGCCCATCGCGCGGCAGGCTACGGCACGCGGCGTACCGCTCGGCGCGGCGACTGTCACGACGCCGCGGGGAGGTCCTCGGGCCGCCAACCGAGGAGCTCGACGCCGAGCGCCGAGCGCGTAGCGGTCGGTCATGCCGCTCACGTAGCGGACCGCGTGCGCCGCCGCGTCCGGCGCTCCCGCGCGACGATGTCGGCGCACCGCCGGCCGCGGGCCGGCGCGTCGACGAAGAAGTCGACGAGGCCGCGCAGCAGCCCGACGACCTTCTCGGCCTGTCGCCGCGCCGCCGGCCGCAGGTAGATGCGCTCGAAGTTGAACGCGCGGAACGCCGCGAGCGCGGACGCCGCCGGCTCGGTCATCCCGACCCGGCCGGTGCGCTCGACCGCGTCGAGCACGGCGTCCATGAACGCGCCGATCTGCGCCGATCGGCTCGCGGCCGACGACCTCGGCGACGGCCTCGGGCAGATCGTCGGGCGCGAGGATCCCGGCGCGCACCGCGTCCTCGAAGTCGTGGCAGACGTACGCGATGCGATCGGCCCACGCGACGACCTCGCCCTCGGGCGTGGCCGGTGCGGGCCGCCGCCACGAGTGGTTGCGCACACCGTCGAGCGTCTCGCGGCACAGGTTCAGCGTCCGCCAGCGTGACGTCGGCGCCGTAGACCGCGTGGTCGTAGCCGCCGGGAACGTACGGCGAGAACGCCGTCCTCCGACGCGTGCCCGGCCGGGCCGTGGCCGCAGTCGTGCGCGAGCGCGATCGCTTCGGTGAGCGGGACGCAGAGCCCGGTTGCGCGCGCGATGCCGGTCGCGACCTGCGCGACCTCGACCGCATGCGTGAGGCGGGTGCGGAGGTGATCGTCTTCGGGGGCGATGAACACCTGGCACTTCCCCGCGAGCCGGCGCCACGGCCGCGAGTGCTTGACCCGATCGAGGTCGCGTTCGAAGCAGAGCCGGAACGGATCGGGCTCCTCGGGCCGGCGCCGGTCGCCGGCACCGACGGGACGGGTCGCGCCGGGCGCGAGCAACACGTCGAGCTCGGCCTCGCGCCACTCGCGCCGCTGCAGGTTGCCGCCGACGTACGCACCGGCGTGCGCGTGCCGCACGACGACGCTCGAGCGATCGGCTCGCCGACGGTCTGCGATCACGGTCTGGGGCACGGTTTCGCTCACGAACCGAGGGTAACGGTCGGGTGGGACAGACCTCCCGCCAGTCGACGAGCCCATGTAGGCGGTCAGCGACGCCGGTTCGTCGGAGAGACGCTCCATCATCAGCTCGGGGCGCTCGAGCGGCCCGAAGCCGACCTGCTCGTAGAGCGCGTGCGCGTCGAGCGTGCCGAGCACGGACGCGTCGCACGCCGGCCAGGTCCTCCATCACGCAACGCAGCAGGAACTTGCCGCGCCCACCGCGGTGCTCGCGCACCACCATCACGTCACCCAGCCACGCGAACCAGACGCCGTCGGTGAGCACGCGTGCGAACCCGACCTGCGTGCCGCGAGGGGTCGTGCCACAGCGAGTACGGCCGCGAGTTCGCGATGCCGTGCTCGATCACGTCACGAGACCGGCCTTGCCACCAGTACGCCTCATCGACGAGGAAGCGGTACACCATGTCGATGTCCACGACCTCGGGATCGGTCGTAACGGTGTAGTCGCCCTCGGTCCACCGGTGGATCGAATCGGTTCGCAGGTATCGCATACGTGAACCGTTACTGGTTCAAGCGCTGCTGCCCGGGCCGCCGAGGCCCATCGCCGCGTGCGCGGCCGCGAGGCGGGCGATCGGCACGCGGTACGGCGAGCACGACACGTAGTCGAGGCCGACCTCGTGGCAGAACGCGACCGAAGCGGGATCGCCGCCGTGCTCGCCGCAGATGCCGAGCTTGAGCGTCGCGCGCGTCGCGCGGCCGCGCTCGACGCCGATGCGCACGAGCTGGCCGACGCCCTCGAAGTCGATCGTCTCGAACGGGTTGTGCGGCAGCAGCTTGTACTCGAGGTACTCGGACATGAAGCGGCCCTCGATGTCGTCGCGGCTGAACCCGAACGTCATCTGGGTGAGGTCGTTGGTGCCGAACGAGAAGAACTCGGCGACTTCGGCGATGTCGTCGGCGACGAGCGCGGCGCGTGGCGTCTCGATCATCGTGCCGACGAGGTAGTCGACGTCGACGCCGGCGTCGCGCACGACTGCGTCCGCTTCCTCGCGCACCCACTGTTCGATCAGCGCGAGCTCGGGCTCGGTGACGATCAGCGGGATCATGATCTCGACGATCGGATTGCCGCCCGCCTGCTTGCGCGTGACCGCGGCCTGCATCAGCGCTTGCGTCTGCATGCGGTACAGGCCGGGCTTGATGATGCCGAGCCGGCAGCCCCGCGTGCCGAGCATCGGGTTCGACTCGCGCCACACCGCCGCGGCCGCGAGCAGCTTGCGCTCCTGGTCGGTGATCGTGCCGAGCGCTTCCTTCACGATCAGCTCTTCGTGATCGGGGAGGAACTCGTGCAGCGGCGGGTCGAGCAGGCGCACGGTGACCGGCAGGCCGTCCATCGCCTCGAGGATGCCCACGAAGTCCGACTCCTGCTGCGCGCGCAGCTCTTCGAGCGTCGCCGCGCTCGTCCTCCGGGGTCTCGGCGAGGATCATGCGCTGCACGATCGGCAGGCGGTCGCCGAGGAACATGTGCTCGGTGCGGCACAGGCCGATGCCTTCGGCACCGAACTCGCGCGCCTTGGCCGCGTCCTCGGGAAGGTCGGCGTTGGTGCGCACCTTGAGCGTGCGCAGCTCGTCGGCCCAACCGAGGATGATCGCGAAGTGACCCGTCGGTTCGGGCGTGACCACCGGCACCTCGCCGACGCACGATCTCGCCGGTCGTGCCCGAGATCGAGATCACGTCGCCTTCGTGCACGACGGTGTCGCCGACCGCGAACTGCTTGGCCCGCAGGTCGATCTTCAGCGCGTCGGCGCCGCAGATCGCGGGCTTGCCCATGCCGCGCGCGACCACCGCGGCGTGGCTCACGAGACCGCCGCGTGACGTGAGGATGCCCTCGGCCGCGATCATGCCGTGCAGGTCGTCGGGCGACGTCTCGGGGCGCACGAGGATGACCTGCTCCCCCGCCTCGTGCACGCGCTTCGGCGTCGTCGGCGGTGAAGTAGACCTTGCCGACCGCGGCGCCCGGCGACGCGTTCAGTCCCTTGGCGAGCACCGCGTACGCCGCCTTCGGGTCGAACTGCGGGTGGAGGAGCTGGTCGAGCTGCGCCGGTTGCACGCGCTTCACCGCCTCGCTGGCGGTCGATCAGCGCCGTCCGACTCCATCTCGACCGCCATGCGCAACGCGGCCGCCGCGGTGCGCTTGCCGACGCGGGTCTGGAGGATGAACAGGCGGCCCTGCTCGATCGTGAACTCGATGTCGCACATGTCGCGGTAGTGGTTCTCGAGCCGGCTCATCACCGCGAGCAGCTGCTCGTGGCACTCGGGGAAGTCGTTGCCCATCGCGGCGAGCGGTTCGGTGATGCGGATGCCGGCGACGACGTCTTCGCCCTGCGCGTTGGTGAGGAAGTCGCCGTACGGCGCGTTCTCGCCCGACGACGGGTTGCGCGTGAACGCGACGCCGGTGCCGGAGTCGTCGCCCTTGTTGCCGAACACCATCGTCTGCACGTTCACCGCGGTGCCGAGATCGTCCGGGATCTTCTCCATGCGCCGGTAGTCGCGCGCCCGGCGTCCGTTCCACGACTTGAAGACGGCCTCGATCGCGTAGCCGAGCTGTTCCTGCGGATCGGTCGGGAAATCGACGCCGGCTTCCTTGCGCACGATGCCCTTGAACGTCTCGACCAGCCCCGCGAGATCGCTCGCGCTCAAGCTCGGTCTCGACCGAGAAGCCCTTCTCCTCGACCAGGTCGTGCAGCGCCTCTTCGAACAGGTCGCCGGGCACGTCGAGCACGATCTTGCCGAACATCTGCACGAACCGTCGGTACGAGTCGAACGCGAACCGCTCGTTGTTCGTCTGCTTGGCGAGGCCCTTCACCGAGTCGTCGTTCAGCCCGAGGTTGAGGACGGTGTCCATCATCCCGGGCATCGAGAACGGTGCACCCGAACGTACCGATACGAGCAGCGGGTCGACCGCGTCGCCGAGCCGCTTGTCCATCTTCTGCTCGAGCTGGTCGCGCGCGGCCGCGACCTCGTCCATGAGCCCGGCCGGGAGCGTGTCGCCCGCCGCCATGTACGCCTTGCACGCGTCGGTGGAGATCGTGAACCCGGGCGGGACCGGCAGCCCGAGGTTCGTCATCTCGGCGAGGTTGGCGCCCTTGCCGCCGAGCAGGTACTTCTGCTCCTTCGAGCCCTCTTCGAACGCGTACACGTACTTGGTTGCGGCCATCACGGTCCTCCGGCTCTCTAAGGCGTGACGACGATCGTCTTCGAGACGCGGTCGTGCAGACCCTGGTGGTTCGAGTTGCGCATCCAACCCAACACGAAGAAGAAGATGATCGGGATACCGAGCAGCCCGAAGAGCGGGATCAACATCACCGCGTTCGTTGCCAGGATGATCAAGCCGTAGCGATACAGCGAGCCACCCCAGCCCAGCGGTTCGCCGTTCTGGCGAAGGACCCGGATCTTCTGCATGCGCTTACCCAGCGTCTGCCCGCTGATCGCGCTCGGGACGAAGAGGTAGAGGAAGCACGCGAGCAGGATGCCCTCGAGCACGACGATGCCGGCCGGCGCGACGTTGCCCGACAGGTCGGTGACCTCGTCGTTGAGCTCGTCGTAAGCGTCCTTGTCGGCGTCCGCCTGGTCGCGCAACTCGGCCGCGTCCTCGCTGTCGCTCTCCTCGGCTTCGTCGGCGGCTTCGTCGCTCGCGTCCGCCTTGTCCTTCGCCTCTTCGATCTGGCTCTTGTCGTCGCCGGCGGGGTCATCGGTGATCGCAGTGAGCTGCGCGTGCTCCTGCGGGTACCAGCGTTCGACGAGACGGTCACCGACGAGGTTCTGAACGCCGAACAGGATGACCACCATCACCGCGACGTCGATCGCCATGGCGATGAGCCGATTCTTCTGTGGCGCCCACTCCTTGCCCGCCGGTAGCTCGATGGACGGCGGTGGCAGCGGCGCGCGCGGCTGGCGCGGCCGAGGTTCGAAGAGCCGGCGCCGCGGCGCGGGCTCGCCGGCCGCTCCCGTGGCGGCGGCACCGACGACCTCGACCTCGCCGCCGACGCCATCGGCGGCATCGCTGTCGCCGCCCTCGCGTTGCGCGTCGTAGCGGCCGCGCTGGTACGGGTCGGAGAGGACGTTCCACGCCTTGTTCAAGCGCGCGGTCTCACCCTTGTCGGCCTTGGCACCCTGGTCGGTGATCGCCGCCTTCTTGTCGCGGTAGGCCGAGCGGATCTCGGTCGTGTCGGCCGCGGCATCGACACCGAGCAGTTCGTAGTAGTCGTCGTTCATCGTTGTCGAGAAAGCCCTTCTGGATTCGTCACACGTCGAGGCGCGCCTGGAGTGCCTCGAGCACACCGGCGATCGGCACTCTTTCCTGTTCCATCGTGTCGCGTTCGCGCACCGTGACGGCATCGTCGTCGAGGGTGTCGAAGTCGACGGTGACGCACAGCGGGGTTCCGACCTCGTCCTGGCGGCGGTAACGCCGGCCGATCGCACCCGCGTCGTCGAAGTCGACCTGCAGTGTGGCCGCGGAGCACGTCGGCGACCTCGCGCGCCCGCGGCGTCAACTTCTCGTTGCGCGACAGCGGCAGCACTGCGACCTTCACCGGCGCGAGCCGGTGGTGAAGACGCAGCACCGTGCGCTTCTCGCCCCGCACCTCTTCCTCGTCGTAGGCCGCGAGGAGGAACGCAAGCGTCGCGCGGTCGGCGCCCGCCGCCGGCTCGACCACGTGCGGGAGGTAGTGGAGCTCGCGTTCCTGGTCGTAGTAGGTGAGATCCTCGCCCGAGAACTTCGAGTGCTGCGTGAGGTCGTAGTCGGCGCGGTTCGCGATCCCCTCGAGCTCACCCCAACCCCACGGGTAGAGGAACTCGATGTCGGAGGTGGCCGCCGAGTAGTGCGACAGCTCCTCGGCGTCGTGCGGACGGACCCGCAAGCAGCCATCGGGGATCCCGTGCTCGACGTACCAGTCGTGGCGCGCCTGCACCCAGTATTCGAACCACTTCCCGCTCTCTTCGGGCGGGACGAAGAACTCCATCTCCATCTGCTCGAACTCACGCGTGCGGAAGATGAAGTTCCCGGGGGTGATCTCGTTGCGGAACGACTTCCCGATCTGCGCGATCCCGAACGGCGGCTTCTTGCGCGCCGTCGTCTGGACGTTCTTGTAGTTGACGAAGATGCCCTGCGCGGTCTCCGGCCGCAGGAAGGCAACCGACGACGAGTCCTCGACCGGCCCCACGTGCGTCTTGAACATCAGGTTGAACTGCCGCGCCTCGGTGAAGCTGTTCTTGGCGCCGCAGTTCGGGCACGCGCCGGACTCCGGGAGGTGGTCGGCGCGGAAGCGCTCGTTGCAATTCCGGCAGTCGACGAGCGGGTCGGTGAACGTGGCGACGTGCCCGCTCGCCTCCCACACCTGGGGCGCCATCAGGATGGCAGCGTCGAGGCCGACGATGTCGTCCCGGAGCTGGACCATGGAACGCCACCAGGCTTCCTTCACATTGCGCTTCAGCAGGACGCCGAGCGGCCCGTAGTCCCACGTGGAGCGGAACCCGCCGTAGATGTCCGAGGACGGGAACACGAGGCCGCGCCGCTTCGCGAGGTTGACGACGCGATCCATCAGTTTGGGATCCGACTTGGGTTCGGATCGGGGTCCCGGGGCGGCGGCCATAGAGTTTCCAGGCTACCGGGGCAATCGTTGCCGACTCAGAGCAGTGCGGTGGAGCGCAGGCGCCGCTCGACGTGGAGCTCGAGCGCCCGGATCCCGAGGTGCTCGACCTCGTGCGACGCGTGACCGGTGGGTGCAGCGAGCGCGCCGTTCAGGCCACCGCCGAGGATCCGGCGCAGCAGGTCGAGCGCGTCGGCGCTGAACGCCAGACCCGCGCCGCGAGCACACGGCCGGCACAGCGCTCCGCCCTCTTGGAAGTCGAACGCGGTCAGCTCGGTGCCGTCGTCGTCGCAACCGCAGCGCGCGCAGCCGTCGAGCATCGGTTGCACACCTTCGAGCGACAGCAGCTTCCAGAAGAAGGCCGGCGTCACGAGCGGGCTGCGGCGCTCGGCGAGCGTGCGCAGAGCGCCGGTGAGCATGCGGTAGAGCGCCGGGTTCGGCTCCCGCTCCTGCGCCACCTGGTCGACGGCTTCGAGCATCGGGATCGCGTGCGTCAGCAGCGCATATTCCTCACGCAGGTCGCGATTGGCTTCGAGCGTCTCGACTTGGGTGACGACGTCGAGCTCGCGGCCCCGGTAGCACTGGAACGCCACCCGGCTCGTCGGCTCGAGACGGGCACCGAACTTCGAGGTGGTCTTGCGGATCCCCTTGGCGACCGCCCGCACCTTGCCGTGGCCGAGCGAGAGCAGGGTGACGATCCGATCGGCCTCCCCGAGCTTGATCGTGCGCAGCACGACCCCCTCGTCCCGGTACAAACCCTGCATATGACACGAGTGTAATTCGATTCTTCCTTGTCGCTGCTCGGGCGGGCCGGGATACCCGGCCGCTGACCCTCGCAGACTCCGGCCGGTTGCTCGCTGCGCTCGCTCACGGCGCCGGAATGGGAAGCTGACCAGCGCCATGACGATCAAGATCGTGTTCGAGACGCATTCCATCAGCGAGGACAACGAGGCGGGGCTCGCGAGCGGGTGGACGCACGGGCCGCTGTCGGCGCAGGGCCGGGAGCTCGCCCGCGCCCTGGGTGACCGCCGCCGCGACGACGGCATCGACACCGTGTTCGCCTCCGACCTGCACCGCGCGCTCGAGACCGCGGTACTGGCGTTCGAGGGTACGACGATCCCGATCCTCCTCGACTGGCGCCTGCGCGAGTGCGACTACGGCCGGCTGACGCGCCAACCCGCGGCCGAGATGCACCGAGAGCGGGCGAGGTACCTCGACGCGCCCTATCCGGGCGGTGAGAGCTGGCGGGAGGCGGTCGCGCGCGTCGGCCGCTTCCTCACCGACCTGCCGACGCGCTGGGACGGCAAGCGGGTGCTCGTCATCGGCCATGTCGCGACCCGCTGGGGCCTCGACCACTTCTTGAACGGCCGAGCCCTCGAGGATCTCGTCGACGAGCACTTCGAGTGGCAGGAGGGATGGGAGTACAGCAGTACGGCGACCGAGCCACAGGTGCGAACGTGAGCGGGAGCCGATACGTCGTCGAGCCGATGCGCAAGATCGACGAGCGCGAGGCCATCGCGGCCTTGGCGCGAGCGTTCTACGACGACGTGATGTTCGCATGGGCCGTGCCCGACCCATTGCGCCGAGCGCGCACGACCGTTCATCTCATGCGCGCGACCGTCAAGGACGGCAAACCGTTCGACGAGACCTTCGTCGCCCGTGATCAACACGAGCCGGCGGACGGACGAGTCACGCAGATAGCGGGAGCTGCCGTCTGGATGCCGCCCGGCGCGTATCCACGCGGTGCACGTCGGGACCTCACGATGTTGCTCCGCGTCCTTCCGGGTCTCCCGGCGGCCGGCCGGCGCGTCGTCGACCTCTTTCGGCTGTTGAACCGGACCGACGCTGTGCATCCCCACGAGCCGCACTGGTATCTCGCGCTCCTCGGGATCGATCCGTCGTACCAACGCACCGGCGCGGGCGCCGCGCTCTTGGAACCCGTGCTGGCGCGCTGCGACGAGCAACGACTGCCTGCGTATCTGGAGACGCAGAAGCCCGAGAACGTGTCGTGGTACGCACGCTTCGGCTTCGAGGTGGTCGAGCAGGTCGACATCGGTCGGTGCCCGCCCGCTTGGACCATGCTGCGCGCCGCCCGCTGAGATGCGGAGAGCCGTGCGTCAGACTGCGCCGAAGCGGCGCTCGCGTTTTTGGAACTCCGCGATCGCGTCGAACAGGTGCTCGCGGCGGAAGTCGGGCCAGAGCACCTCGGTGAAGCACAGCTCCGCGTAGGCGAGCTGCCACAACAGGTAATTCGAGATCCGGAACTCCCCGGACGTGCGCACGAGCAGATCGGGGTCGGGCATGTCGGGCGCGTAGAGGTGGCGGATCATCGTCCGCTCGTCGATCTTGTCCGGATCGAGCCGACCGGCCTTCACCTCCCGCGCGATGGACTTGGCCGCGTCGACGAGCTCGGCGCGCGATCCGTAGTTGAAAGCGAACGCGAGGGTCATCCTCCTGTTGCGGCGCGTGAGCTCCTCGGTCTCCTCGATGCGCTTGCGCACCCGGGCCGGGACCCGCCCGCGTGCGCCGGCCGATGAAGCGCACGCGCACGCCCTTCTCGTGCAGCTCCTCGCGTCGCGCCATCAGGAGCCGCTCGTTGAAGTTCATGAGGAAGCGCACTTCGTCGAGCGGCCGGCGCCAGTTCTCGGTGGAGAACGCGAACACCGTGATCCACGACAGGCCGATGTCGAGCGCGCCCTCGACGGTGTCGAAGAGCGCCTCCTCGCCCGCCGCGTGCCCGTCGGTGCGCTTGAGGCCGCGCTGTTGCGCCCACCGCCCGTTGCCGTCCATGACGAGCGCGACGTGCGCCGGTATCCGGTCCGGGTCGAGGTGCACCACGGAGCCGGACCGTACTCCGACCCTTCAGACCCGCACCGCTTCCCTGCTGCATCTCCACGGAACCTTCATCCGTCCCTTCGCGCAGGCCGATGCGGCGGTGGAGGCGGGCGAGCGGTTCGGGTGCCCACCAGTTCCAACGACCCATGAGCTTCATCGTCGCGGGGACGAGCAGCGTGCGGACGACGGTGGCGTCGATCACGACCGCGAGCGCGAGGCCGAGGCCGAGTTGCTTCATCGCCACGATCTCGCCGGTCGCGAACCCGGCGAAGACAATGACGATCAGCAACGCCGCGGAGGTGATGATCCGGCCCGAGCGTTGCAGCCCCACGGCGACCGCATGATCGTTGTCGCCGGTGGCGTCGTACGCCTCCTTGATGCGGGCGAGCATGAACACCTCGTAGTCCATGGACAGGCCGAAGGCGAAGACGAACACGATGATCGGCATGATGAGGTCGAGCGCACCGGGTGGGTCGAACCCGAGCACGCCCGAGAGGTTGCCGTCCTGGAAGATCCAGACGAGCGCGCCGAACGTCGCGCCGAGCGACAGCACGTTCATGAGGATCGCCTTCAGCGGGATCACGACCGAACCGGTCATGAGGAACAGCAGCACGAACGTGGTGGCGATGATGATCGCAATCGCCCACGGGATCCGCGCCTTCATGCCGTTGCGGTCGTCGACGGTCTCGGCCGGGTCACCACCGACCTGCACGCGGAACGGTGCGTCGAGATCCCGCACCTCGCGCACCAGTCGCTCGGCGATCGGCCCGTTGGTCTCGCCGGCCGGCGCGACCTCGATCGCAGTGACATCGCCGCGTGAGATGTCGCTGATCGCGACGGTCTTCACTCCGTCGAGCCCCCGGACCTCGTCGACGAACGTCGCCACGACCGGGTCCTCTGCGTTTGCGTCGGCGAGTACCCATACCGGCTCCTGCGTGACGCCGGGGAAGTTCGCATCGATCGCTTCCGCGACCTGCCGGGTCTCCGACGACTTCGGCAACGAGTTCACATCGAGGTTGTCGAACCGTGCGTTCAGGAACGGTGCTGCGAGCAGGAGCAATGCGCCGCTGACGACGACGGCGACGAGGCCGGCGCGCCGGTGGATCAGGTGGGCGATCCGAGGCGAACCAGCCGTGATCGGCAGCGGGTTTCGCGACACCCAGACGGTGCCCGAACCGGCCGAGCAGGGCGGGCATCAGCGTCAGTGCGGCGATCATGCACGCGAGGACGACCGAGATCCCGGCGATGCCGAGCGACCGCATCGTGGCGTCCTCGAACACGAACAGGCTCGCAAGCGCAGCGGCGACGGTGGCAGCCGAGAACATGACCGTGCGGCCGCTGCTCGCGACGGTTCGGCGTACCGCGTCGGGGATGTCGAATCCGGCGCCGCGCTCTTCGCGGAACCGGCTCACCATGAGCAGTCCGTAGTCGATGCCGAGACCGATGCCGAGCATGAACACGACGTTCAGCGCGTAGATCGACACGTCGGTGACGGACGCGACGATCGCGAGCGTGGTCATCGTGACGAACACGCCGGCGAACGCGAGCGCAAGCGGCATCCCGGCCGCGACGATTCCGCCGAACACGATCGCCATCACGACCAGCGCGATCGGCAACGAGATGAGCTCGGCGCGTTGCGCGTCCTTCTCGGCCCGTTCGGAGAACTCCTCATCGATCAGCAGCTCGCCCCCGACCAACACTGTCTCGGCGTCGATGTCGCGCAGCGCCGCTTCGACCACAGACGGCAGTCTCTTCCTCCTCGCCGTCACTCAGGTTCCCGGCGAGCTCGATGCCGACGCCGAC
The DNA here is from genome assembly GCA_963841215.1 of uncultured Actinomycetes bacterium. Taxonomy (GTDB): domain Bacteria; phylum Actinomycetota; class Acidimicrobiia; order IMCC26256; family PALSA-610; genus CAVUFH01. The sequence goes on from CAWJBW010000002.1 coordinate 380,490, forward strand.
CACCTCGCCGTCTGCGCTCGGGCCCGCCTGTACCGATTCGACGCCGTCGATTCCTTCGAGCTCGCGGACCTTGGCGTCGGAGACCTGGCCGCCCTCCACGATCGCGGCCATCGACGCACCCGAAGGGGCGAGCTCGTCGAGGCGCTGCCAGACCTGCTCGGATTCGTACGAGCTGGGGCTGTCGAGATCGCCGTCCAGCGATGAGAACAACATCCCTGTCGCGGCGAAGCCGGCGATCATCACGAGCACCCACGACCCGATGACGAGCCGGGGCCGGCGCAGCGAGACGGAAGCAAGGCGTTGGAGCATGGGTCGAGCCTGCGCCGCTCAGGTGAGCTCGTCGTCGGACGGGTGGATGATCACGCGTGTCCACCCGTGGTACGACCGACGATGCCCGCTTCGTACGCGTAGATCACCGCGTGGACGCGATCGCGCAAGGCGAGCTTCATGAGGATCCGGCCGACGTGCGTCTTCACCGTTGCCTCGGACACGAACAGCGTTTCTCCGATCTCCGTGTTGTTGGCGCCGTTCCCGATGAGCGCGAGGACCTCCTGCTCGCGCGGTGTGAGTACCGAGACGTCGACCGTTGCGGCCGGCGCACCGCGGGCCGCGAAGTCCTCGATGAGCCGCTTGGTGATGGAGGGCGCGAGGAGCGCGTCTCCCGCGGCGACGACCTCGATCGCGTGCACGAGATCCTCGCGACGAAGGTCCTTCAGCAGGAAGCCGCTCGCGCCCGCCTGCAGTGCCGCGAACACGTACTCGTCGAGATCGAACGTCGTGAGGATGACGACCTTCACCGGATCGGGGACACCCGGGCCCGCGAGCCGCCGGGTCGCCTCGATGCCGTCGAGACGCGGCATGCGGATGTCCATCAACACGACGTCGGGCCGCAGGCGCTGCACGACCTCGACCGCGGTGTCTCCGTCGTCGGCTTCGCCCACCACGGCGATCCCATCCTGGGCGTCGAGGATCATCGCCAGGCCACTGCGGACGAGCTCCTGATCGTCGACGACGACGACCCTGATCGTCATGCCGACAACGGCAAGCGCGCCCGCACCGTGAAACCACCACCGGGTGTCGTTCCCGTGTCGAGCGTGCCACCGAGCGCCGAGACGCGTTCTCGCATGCCGACCAGCCCGTGTCCGGTCGAGCCGTTGCGCGATCCGCACCCGTTGTCGACCACGGCCACGACGAGTGCATCGGCGCCGATATCCAGATGCACCTTGGTCGCGCACGGGCCCGCGTGCTTCAACACGTTGGTGAGCGCTTCCTGGACGACCCGATACGCCGTGAGCCCGGCGATGGCGTCGACCGGACCGACGCCGGCACGTGAGAGCTCGACGTCCATCCCGGCGCCGCTCACGCTTTCCACGAGCTCGTCGATACCGTCGAGGCCGGGCTGCGGCGCGCGCACGTCCTCCGAACGCAGGACACCCAACAACTGGCGAAGTTCGGCCAGCGCGGTGCGCGCCGTCTCGGCGACGTCGTCCATCGCATGCCCGGCCCGTTCCGGGTCGGACGCGACGATCGACCGCGCGCCTTCCGCCTGCACCGCGATGACGCTCACATTGTGCGCAACGATGTCGTGCAGATCACGCGCGATCGCGAGCCGCTCCTCGGTCGCCACCTGCTTCACTTCTTCGACGCGCCGGGCCGCCATCCAAGCCGCGCGTTCACGTTGCGTACGCATGGTGTCGCCCACGATCCATGCCGTGATTCCCGAGAAGTAGCCGACGACCACGTCGGCCGCGTCGGACTCGTCGCCACCGAGGATCGCGAGCGCCGAGCCGCCGATGAGCAACGCCAGGATCGGGAGCGACATGCTGCGCGGACGGTACGCGGCCAAGGTGTAGGTGGCGAGCAGCGGGCCGAACATCAGCGGCGGGTCGGGGAAGCTGGCCATGCCGTAGAGCATCGCTGCGAGCCAGCACGTCAGCAGGACCGTCAGCGGGAACCGGCGACGCCAGATCAAGGGCACGAGTTGCGCGGCGATCAAGAACCAAGCCCATGCGCTCATCGATTCGCTGGGATCCTGCTGGTCGGCCACCACGACCGAGACGCAGGTGACGATCGCGACGACGCCCGCGAGCAGCGGGTCCGCCGCCAAGGGCGGCACCCGCCGCCACCGCTCGATCACGAAGTCGTGTGCCGGCACCCCTCGACCGTACCGACGTCACCACGCCGGGTCATCAGACCCCGGTAGGACGGCCCCGTAGACGACATGCTGGGTTTGGGTACGAACGAGCCCTGTAGGGGCCGGGAACGTTCAAACGAGCGCCCGTCGCGACGACCTGGGCCTTCACTACGCTCCCCCGCCGTGCCGTGGACGATGATCGTGAACCCGGCCGCGGGGCGCGGGCGGACCCGGAGGCTGCTCGAAGACATCACGCGTGCCGCTTCTGCCGCGGGAGTCGCGATCGAGGTGTCGCCGGAACCCGAGGCACCGGCCCGATTGGCGAAGGAGGCCGCTGCGGCCGGACGCGACCTGATCGCGTGCGGTGGAGACGGCCTGGTATCGGAGGTCGCGGCGGTCGCGGCCGACACCGGCGTGCGGGTCGCCATCGTGCCGAGTGGGGTGGGCAACGACTTCGCGCGCGCGCTCGGATACGACACGAAGCGTCCCCTCACCGCATTCGCGGCGCTGACCGACGGCGAGGACCGTACCGTCGACCTCGGTCGGGTGAACGGGCGCTGGTACACGTGCGTCACCTGTACCGGCTTCGATGCCGAAGCCAACCGGTGGGCGAACCGCGTGCGCCACATCTCGGGCACCGCCTTGTACGTCGCCGCCGTGGTGCGCACGCTCGTCGTCTACGAGCCGCTGCCGTTCCGCGTGACGGTCGACGGCGTCCCGAACGAGATGGAGGCGTGGCTCGTGGCGGTCGGCAACGGGCCCGCGTACGCGGGCGGTATGCACATCACGCCGAACGCGTCGATGCACGACGGGCTGCTCGACGTGACGGTGATCGGCGCGCTCTCGAAGCCGCAGCTCATCTGGTCGTTCCCGCGCGTGTTCAAGGGCTCACACGTGACGCACCCGGCGACCAGCACGTTTCGCGGCGAGCACATCGAGGTGGAAGCGCTCGACCCGACACAAGCGATGGACGTGTACGCCGACGGCGAGCGGGTCGGACCGCTCCCGGCGACGATGGACGCCGTGCGGAACGCCCTGACCGTACGGATCCCGCGCGTTCGCTGAACCCGCTCAGGGCTCGGGCTCAGGGCTCGGGCTGGGGCTCGGTTTCTTCGGCGGGATCGGGCTCGACCGGTTCCCCTCCGGGTGCCCCGCCTTCGCCACCCTCGGCGCCTTCGGCACCGGCGGCGGGTTGCTCCTCGGCGGCCGCTTCCGCCTGCTTCGAGCGTGACGGTTTCGCCCGTGACGTTGATCGCGCCCTGCATGCCGGCCTCGCGGTGGCCTTGGATCGTGCAGTAGAAGACGTACTCGCCTTCCTCGCCGAAGAACGCGCGGCCCGCGGTCTGATCGCCGGCCGCGTTGACCTCGAGCGTCTCGAAGAGCGTCTCGCCGTCTTCGAATGCGAACGTGTGCTCCCCGCCTTCGTTCGTGAGCGAGATCGCCGCGATGCCGGTTTGCGCGGGTGCCGAATCCGGATCGAAGAAGAAGGACCCCGACGTGTATGCGAGCGCTTGCGCCGCAGGCCCCTCCGCCTCGAGGGTCGTGCCTCCCTCGCCTTCCGGTTCCGCGCTGCCGAGCGAGAGCCAGCCGAACATCATCAAGCGTCAAGATGAAACCGCCCGCGCACAGCGCGAGGGACGAAGACCGCAGGCGCGGCGACGCCGAGAGGATCGCCGCACCGACGAGGATGGTGAGCAGGATCGCGGTGCCGATCAGGACGTCGACGTTGCCGTGCAGCGAGAGGAAGATGCGCGAGATGTTGAGGATCAACATCACCAGCCCCACGATGACCACGAGCGGCAGCACGAACGGCACGAGATAACGCTCGACCGTGGGCCGCTGCCAGAACGGGGTCTTCGGCGCTTCGACCGCGGGGGGTTCGGTTCCCGACCCGTCGCCGGCGTCGACGTCGACGTCGCGTCTGGCGCAGCGTCGGCGCCCGCGGTCGCGTCCGCGTCGGCCGGGCCGGCCGTCTCCTGCTCGTCGAGCGGGGGCGTCTCGGTTTTGGTCGCGTTTGGTCATTGTTGGCGCAGCTCCATCAGCTCACGGTCGAATTTACGAGAGACGCGATGCGTTTTCGTGCCCGCCTCCTCGGCCGCGTACCAGCGGAAGAACACGATGGCGATGACGACCCAGAGCGCCACCCCGGCACCGATCTTCATGATGAGGCCGGCGATCCGCATGTCGTCGAGCGCCCCCATCCCCGAGTAGAGGCGGGGGACGTCCTCGTAGAACCGGTAGAGCGGCCGGGCACCGAAGGTGAGGAACGACGCGGGGATGGTCGGCACGACCGCTTGGAGGAAGAGGAACAACATCCGGAGCAGCGGCTGGAGTCTCGGGACTTCGGGGAGCGGGCTCGCGAGCGGCATCCAGACGATCAGTGCCGAGACGAAGATCAACGCGTGCACACCGAAGTGGATGAGCCCGTTGTGCAGCGCGGCGTCGACGACATCAGGAACGTGGGTGACGACCACGACGACGTTGAACAAGATCGTCGCGGGGACGAATCGGGCGAGGAACCGTACGGTGCGGAGCAGCCACGGCGGTGACAGCAGTTTGCGCGCCATCCAGGTGGGCGTTCCGAGCAACAACAGCGGCGCCGCGATGATCGAGTAGGTGAGGTGCTGCACCATGTGCGCGCTGAACAGGTAGCTCTCGCCGAGATCGTGCATCGGCCAGTCCGAGGCGACGAGGATCGCGAGGAGCCCGGCCGAGAAGGACACGATCTGCAGCCGCGTGACCACCTGGGTGCGGGGTGGCGCGAGCCTCGGACCGACCCGAACCACCGCGATCGCGTACGCGGCACCGAGCAACCCGACGAGCAGCCACACTTCGGGGTGGGGCTCGAATGCAGGGAACGGCTGGGTAGGCACGGGTCGCTACGACGACAGGAGGGTGCTGGCAAAGGTGAGCAGCACCACGCCGTACACGAAACCGGCCAGCAGGATGCCGACGACGAACGTGCGCCGGAAGAACGGTGCATCCATCCGCATGTGCATGTACCAGGAGCACACGAGGAAGAACTTCACGAACGCGAGCACCCAGAGCATCGCGATCAGCAGGTTGTTGTTGACGTCGCCCTCGAGGTAGTAGAGGCCGACCTCCATCGCGGTGAGGACGCACAGCACCACCGCGATGAGCACGTACTGCCGCGGACCCGGATGGGCGTGATCCTCGACGACCGCGGGCGTGATCGCGGCCTGCGTGGCGACCGCCGCGCCCTCGGACGGGACGAGCTCTGATCCCGTCTCGTCCGAGCTCGTGGGCTCGGCGACGTCGGTGCCTGGGTCAGTCATGCCGCGAGGTTCCTCGGTGCGCGATCAATTGACGGGGATCAGGTAGATGGCGGTGAAGATGATGATCCACACGATGTCGACGAAGTGCCAGTACAGGCCTGCGATCTCGATCGCCTCGCTGTGCTCCTGCTTCAGCCGGCCCTGCATCGAGCGGCCGTAGAGCATCAGCAGCCAGATGATGCCCATCGTGACGTGGGCACCGTGCAGCCCGGTGAGCGTGAAGAACGTCGTCCCGAACAGGTTCGACGACAGCGACAGGCCCTCCCGGTAGAACTCGGTGAACTCGAAGACCTGCCCACCGACGAACAACGCCCCGAACAGCGCCGTCGCGAGCAGCCAGATCCGGAGCCGGCGGTGGTCGCCGCGCTGGATCGCCGCCAACGCCAGCACCATCGTGAGCGAGCTCATCAACAGGACGAACGAGGTGACCGACGTGAACGGGATGTTCAGCATGTCGCGCGGTTGCGGGCCGCCGAGGTACTCGGGGTCGCGGCCGCGGTAGAGGAAGTACGTCGCGATGAACGCACCGAAGAACAACGCCTCCGACGAGAGGAACAGCCAGATCCCGAGCTTCGGGTTGCTCACACCGGTGTTGGTCTCGGCGAGGTGACCGGCGGCGCTCGGCGTGTGGGGAACGATGCCGCCGGGCTCGTCGGTGCGGGCGACAGCCTGGGCCATCAGTGCGTCCCCTCGGTCGAGCCCAGATGTTCGCCAGTCGTGTTCGCCGGCCGTGTTCGCCACCGTGTTCGCCGTCGTCTTCGGTCGCAGGTTCGACCGCCCACGCCACCAATCCGAAGAACAGGATCGCGGCGCCGATACCCGCGATGAACCAGGTCTTGAAGACGAAGCCGTAGCCGATGATCGGCAGGCCCAGCGCGAACACGAGCGGCCAGTACGACGGTGACGGCATGTGGATGTTGTGCGGCTCCGGGGGAGCGATGTCCTCCGCGTCGACGGCGGCCCCGGCCGGGAGTCGCAGCAGCCGGCCTTCGTCGTCCTCGGTGTACTTGCGGTGCCAGAACTCGTCGCGGTGCGTGACGATCGGGATCTCGGCGAAGTTGTACTCGGGCGGCGGCGACGGGATCGACCACTCGAGCGTGCGCGCGTCCCACGGGTCGGGGCCGGCGTCCTCGCCGCGCCGTTTGGTCACGACCACGTTCACGAGGAACGTGAGCACCGAGAGGGCGATGACGAAGGCGCCGATCGTCGACATCAGGTTCAGCGTGTCCCAGCCCAGGCCGGAGGCGTAGGTGTAGGTGCGGCGGGGCTGACCCTCGAGCCCGAGGAAGTGCATCGGGAAGAACGTCAGGTTGAACCCGATCGCCATCAGCCAGAACGTCGTCTTCCCGAGCTTCTCGTCGAGCATGCGCCCGAAGAATTTCGGCCACCAGTAGTGCATGCCGCCGAAGATCGCGAACAGCAGACCGCCGAACAGCACGTAGTGGAAGTGGGCGACGACGAAGTAGGTGTCGTGTTGCTGCGTGTCGGCGGGGACGATCGCGTGCAGGACGCCCGAGAGGCCACCGATCGTGAACTGCGCGATGAACCCGAGCGCGAACAGCATCGGGCTCGCGAGCCGCACCGAACCTCCCCACACTGTGCCCAGCCAGTTGAAGATCTTCACGCCGGTGGGCACGGCGATGAGCATCGTCGCGAGGCCGAAAGCGGAAGTCGCGACCGGCCCGATGCCCGACGTGAACATGTGGTGCGCCCACACGCCCCAGCCGAGGAAGCCGATCGCGATCCCGGAGAACACGACGATCGCGTAGCCGAACAACGGCTTGCGCGAGAACACCGGCAGGATCTCCGAGACGATGCCCATGCCCGGCAGGATCAGGATGTACACCTCGGGATGGCCGAAGATCCAGAACAGGTGCTGATACAGGATCGGATCACCACCCGCCACCGAGTTGAAGAAGTTCCCGTCGAAGTTGCGGTCGATGAACACCTGGATCAGTGCCGCAGTGACCGGCGGCATCGCGAACAACGTCAGGAACGCGACGGTGAGCATCATCCACACGAACACCGGCATGCGCATGAGCGTCATGCCCGGCGCGCGGATGTTGAGCGTGGTGACGATGAAGTTGACGGCGGTCGCGACCGAACCGATGCCGAGCATGATGATGCCGACGGCCCAGTAGTCGGGGCCGCGACCGGGCAGGAAGCCGAGCGACATCGGCGCACTGTTGAGCGGCGCGTAGTTCACCCAACCGCCGTTGGGCGCGCCGCCCATGCCGGGAATGAACGACGAGTACAGGAACAGCCCGCCGAAGAGGAACACCCAGTATCCGAAGATGTTGAGACGCGGGAAGGCGACGTCGCGCGCGCCGATCATCAGCGGGATCAGGTAGTTGCCGAAGGCCGCCGCGATGGGCATGCCGAGCAGGAACACCATCGTCGTGCCGTGCATCGTGAACAGCTGGTTGTACGCGCCCGCCGACAGGAACGTGCCGTCGGGACGCGCGAGCTGGATGCGGATGAGCAGCGCTTCGACACCGCCGGCGACGAAGAACATGATCGCCGTCGTGCCGTACATGATGGCGATCTTCTTGTGGTCCGGCGTCGTGAACCAGCTCCACGCGCCCGTGGTCGAGCGCGGGCGGGCGAGCAGCTTCGCGGCCCGGGTCGGCGCGGGGACCGGCAGTTCCGTCGTCGTCATGAGGGCGCCCCAGTCATTCCTTCAGTCCGCCTCGTCATTCCTTCAGGCCCGTCGAGAACTCGCTGGTGCCGCTCAGGCACCGCTCCTCGTTGGCCGGGTCGGTTGCCGTGCTGCACAGGAACTCGGCGATCTCCTGCGCCTGTTCCTCGGTCATCCCCGCGTCGGAGAAGTTGGGCATCTTCTGCGCTTCGTCGAGATCACCCATCGGTTTGCGACTCGGCGCGTTGTGTACCCACTTCCAGAGGTTCTCGGCGTTGGTGTCGTAGATACCGCCGGCGAAGGTCGAGCGGTCGCCGATGTGCGTGAGGTTGGGCCCGGTCTGGATCTCCGAAACCGGCTGGAACGAGTGACAGTTCGTGCAGTTCCAGTCGCCGCTCTCGGCCGCGCTGAGGTTCTCGTCGACGAACGCCTGCTGCTCGGCGTCGAGCGGTTCCTTCTGCCGGCCGACCCAGTCGTCGTAGTCGTCCTCGGTCATCGCGATCACCCGCATGCGCATGTCGGCGTGCGACAGGCCGCAGTACTCCGCGCACTGACCGAGGTAGGTGCCGGGCTCGTCCGCCTCGAACTGGAGGAAGGCGTCCCGACCGGGCACCGCGTCCTTCTTGCCGTTGAGCTCCGGGATCCAGAAGGAGTGGATGACGCCTTCGGCCGGTGCGGTGACGTTCATCACGATCGGGTGTACCGACCGGGATGTGCATCTCGGTCGCGGTGAACACTTGTTCGCCGGTGTACTCGAACTCCCAGAACCATTGGCGGCCGATGACGTTGATGTTGATCGAGTCGTCGGCGGGGGGACGGTCTTGGAGGTCGAAGATGACCGGGATCGTGAACACCGCCATCACCGCGAGGATCAGCGCGGGGACGATCGTCCACGAGATCTCGAGCACGCTGTTGCCGTGGATCTGCTTCGGATTGCGGGGCCGGCCCGGTCGCTCCCGGAACCGCAGCGCCACGAACACCGTGCCGCCCACCACGCCGACGCCGATGACGACCGAGAGCCAGAAGAACGGCGTGAAGAGATCGAAGATCGTGTCCGCCTGGGGACCGGCCGGCTCGAGCGAGTTCTGCCCGTTGCCGTCGCCGCCGCCACCGCACCCGGCCAGCAGCGCCGCGACGATCGTCGCCGTGCCCGCGCCGACGGCCCCGCGGCGGAACCGGTGTTCTCGGTCGAACATCTACCTTCCTCGACCCCGGGAGTGTGCGCCCCGGGGCAGCCGAATCCGTGGGTCCGAAGCTCCTGCGAGACAGATCGGAACGTGTTCAGGGGACCTCGCCGGGGACTCTACAGCGGCCGCTTCTTCGCATCGCAACTCTGTGATTCGCTGCTCGCGGCCGCGGAATTCCGGCCGATCAGAGTCCGAGGCGCCTTTACAAACCGAGACGATCGAGCGAGTGGGCCCGCCGCTGCCAGTCCGGCTCGACCTTCACGCGCGTCTCCAGGTGGACGCGCACGCCGAGCAGGGCCTCGATCTCGTCGGCGCGCCTCGGTACCCGCGCGCTTGAGCACCGAGCCGCCGCGGCCGATGACGATGCCCTTCTGTGACTCGCGTTCCACCCGCACGATCACGCGCAGCGCGAGGAGCGGACCGTCGGCCGTCTCCCGCTCCTCGATCTCCTCGGTCATGACCGCGATCGAGTGCGGCAACTCGTCCCGGGCGACCGCCAGCAGCTTCTCCCGCACCAGCTCGGCGACGAGGAACGACTCGGGCTGATCCGACACGACCCCGTCCGGGTAGTAGTGGGGGCCCTCGGGGATGCGGTCGCCGAGCTCCTCGACCAGCGCGTCGCTCCCCGCGCCGGTGATGGCCGAGCACGGTACGAAGGCGGCGAAGTCGGCGAGCTCGGCTGCGGTGACGAGGCGCTCGGCGATCTGTTCGGGTCGGGCCTCGTCGGTCTTGTTCACCACGAGGATCGTCGGCGTCGAGACCTGCGTCACGAGCTCGGCGACGAACCGGTCGCCCGGTCCGATGGAGGCGGTCGCTTCGACGAGGAAGCAGATGACATCCACTTCGGCGAGGGTCGACACGGCACGCGCGTTGGTGCGTTCCCCGAGCAGGGTCCGCGGCCGGTGGACGCCGGGGGTGTCGAGGAACACGATCTGGTGTTCTTCCGTCGTCCGTACGCCGCGTATCTGCGTACGCGTGGTCTGCGGCCGGTCGGAGACGATCGAGACCTTGCGGCCGACGAGCAGGTTGACGAGCGTCGACTTCCCGACGTTCGGCCGCCCGATCACCGACACGAACCCCGACTTGAACGGAGTCAAGCAGCGCCCGTCTCGTCCTCGGCCGGGATCTCGAGGGGGTCGAGCAGGCGGATGAGGACCGACACGATGCGGAGGCCCTGCACCCGTTCGGCGCAGAACTCGGCCCCGGTCGAGCGCACGCACTCACCTTCGTCGGGCACGTGCCCGAGCGTGTTGAACACGAGTCCGCCGACCGTGTCCCACTCCTCGGAGGGGAGGTGCACCTCGAGCAGGTCGTTGACGTCGTCGATGGGAGTGCGTCCGGGCACGCGCAACCGGCCATCGGCGAGGCGCTCGACCTGCGGCTCTTCGACGTCGTACTCGTCGGCGATCTCTCCCACGATCTCCTCGAGCAGGTCCTCCATCGTGACGAGCCCGGCGGTGCCGCTGTACTCGTCGAGAACGATCGCCATGTGGAACTTCTTGGTCTGCATCTCCCGGAGGAGCTCGGCCACCCTCTTGGACTCGGGCACGTAGTGCGGCTGCCGCAGGCTCCCGCGCACGGCCTCGCTTCCCTCACCCGCGGCACTGCGCGACACGAGGTCCTTGAGGAACACGAGCCCGACGATGTTGTCGGTGCTGTCGTCGAACGCCGGAAGACGCGACTTCCCCGCGCTGATCGCCAGCGCGATCCCCTCGTCAACCGTTGCGTCGGCTTCGACGGCGACCATGTCGGGGCGGGGCAACATCACTTCGCGCACGACCGTGTCGCCGAACTCGAAGATCGAGTGGATGAGCTCGCGCTCGCTCGTCTCGATCGCTTCCTCCTCGGCCGCGGCGTCCGCCATCTGACGGATCTCCTCCTCGGTGACGAACGGGCCCTTCTTCAAGCCCTTGCCGGGAAGAATCGTGTTCACGAAACCGAGGAGGCCGCGCACGAACCACCGGATCGGCGGGAAGTTGGTGACGAACAGGAGGAAGCCGGAAGTGCGCAACGCGGCGCGCTCGGTGTGCTGGACCGCCCACGTCTTCGGCGCCGCTTCGGCGAACACGAAGAACACGATGACGTTGAGCACGAGGCTGAGCGCCACGATCCAGAGCCCGGCGCCGCCGAAGAGGATGCCCAACAGATACGACGTGATGAGTTGCGCCGCCAGCGCGAGCAGCGTGACCGAGTTCACGGTGCGTTCGGGGCGTTCGAGCATGTGCGCGAGCCGGCCGGCGCGCTTCTCGCCCTGCTCCTCGAGCGCGAGCGCCTTCACGCGGCTCATGCGCAGGAAGGCGGTCTCCGCGACGGCGAGCACGATCGAGCAGAGGAAAAGGACGACGATCGCGATGACGGCGTAGGCATCGGCGGTCACGCCGTCACCTTCGCTCTTCGAGCGCGCGGAACTGCTCGAGCAGCTCCTGTTCGCGCCGGCGCATCAGGGTCGCCTCTTCAGCCTCAGCGTGGTCGTAGTCCAACAAGTGCAGCACACCGTGCACGACGAGGAGCGCGATCTCGTCCTCGATGTGCGCGCCGCGCTCGATCGCCTGCCCCTGCGCGATCAGCGGGCACACCACCACATCGCCGAGCAGCGCAGGCGGGTCCTCCGCATCGGGCGGTGCACCGGGACCACGCCCGCCCTGGTCGGGTTGACGGCCACCCGGCGGAAGATCGTCGTCCATCGGGAACGCGAGCACGTCCGTGGGGCCGCTCGCGCCCAGGAAGCGTTGGTTCAGATCGCCGATCGTCGAGGCGTCCACGAACAGGAGCGACATCTCGGCGACAGGACCGAAACGCCGATCCACCCTTTCGCTCGCGAGCACGAGCTCGGCGAGCCCGACCCAACGGGCGACGTCGATGGTGACGTCTTGCTGCTCGTCGGCGCCGAACACCGAGAGCGTGGCTCCGGCCATCACTCCTACTTCCCTGCGTCCCTATTTCTCGGCGCGCTCGTACGCGTCCACGATGTCCTGGACGATCCGGTGGCGCACGACGTCCGGGGAGCCGAGAAACACGAACATCAGCCCTTCGATGCCTTCGAGGACGTCGCGGACCAGCAACAACCCGGACCGGCCCTTGCCTTCCGGGAGGTCGATCTGGGTGACGTCGCCGGTGACGACTGCCCTCGAACCGAAACCGAGGCGGGTCAGGAACATCTTCATCTGTTCGGGCGTGGTGTTCTGCGCTTCGTCGAGGATGATGAAGGAGTCGTTGAGCGTGCGGCCGCGCATGTAGGCGAGCGGCGCGACCTCGATCGTGCCGCGGTCCATCAACCGCGCGACGCTCTCCGGTTCGAGCATGTCGTAGAGCGCGTCGTAGAGCGGACGCAGATACGGGTCGACCTTCGCCATCATGTCGCCGGGCAGAAATCCCAAACGCTCGCCGGCCTCGACGGCGGGTCGGGTGAGGATGATGCGGTTCACTTCCTTCGCCTGGAGTGCCTGCACCGCGAGCGCGACTGCGAGGTAGCTCTTGCCGGTGCCGGCCGGTCCGACCACGAACGTGACGGTGTTGTCGCGCACCGCGTCGACGTAGCGCTTCTGACCGGCGGTCTTCGGCCGTACGGTCTTACGGCCGCGCACCACCTCGGTGGTGAGCACCTCGGTGGGTCGCTGATCTGCCTTCAGCATCGCGATCGAGCGGCCCAGACCGTCGCGGTCGAGCTCGTGGCCCTGCTCGAGCAGCACGACCATCTCTTCGAACAGACGACCGACGCGTTCGTTGTCGGCGCTGTCGCCGGTGATCGTGATCTCGTTGCCGCGCACGAGGATCTGCACCGGGAAGGCCGCCTCGACGAGTCGGAGCAGCTCGTCGCGCTGGCCGAGCAGCCCGACCATGAGGTGGTTCCCCGGGACGAGGATCTTGAGCGACGTGCTGGTGTTCGACGGAACCAAGGCGTGTGCAGGGTAGCGCGCGGAGGCTCCGCCGATGCTCGAGTTCAGGCCCGGATTTCAGACCGTACTGGCGCGCAGGCCGAGCTGTTCGAGCCGGGCTGCGAGCTCGTCGATCCGGCGGCCCATGACCGATGCGAGCACGCGCAGGTCGGAACGGCGGATCGTCAGCATCCGACCGTTGAAATCCTGCCGCTCGAGCTGGATGGCGGTCGCGAACCGGGCGAAGATCTGTGCGTCCGGATCATCGAGATCGTGGAGCCGGACGAGGTCGATGGTGAAGCGTGTCTCGCTCGTCCCGTTGTCGGGGTCGACGAGGCTGATCTCCTGCTCGAGCTCCCGCGGGAGCAACTGGTCGGGAGGGACTTCGTAGATCTCGGCGAGGCGCAGCAGACGCGGCACCGAGATCGCGCGCTCGCCCCGCTCGTACGCGCCGAGTACCGACGCCTTGAACTCGAGGTCCGAGCGCGCTTCGACGTCGTGCAGTGACAGACCCTTCTGACGGCGAATGGCGCGAAGACGCTCCCCCACCATGACTCCCGTGGTTCCCAACCTCGCTCCTCAGCCCCGAACATCCACGCCCAGCACACCAGAAGCTCGGCGGGCTTTCGCGTTGCGCACCCTACTTGCCGCGCTCCGTGACAGCCGCTGGACTCCGAGAGACTTCACCATCGGTTCGCGCAGTAAGCAAGGACTTTCGCGGGTTTTGTTGCAACCTGCGCAGGAACGTCGGTTCACGAAGATTTGCTGCGCAACGCCGCGATGACTGCGACGGGCGCCGTTTCTGCGCGCAGCACGTGCGGCCCCACCGCGAGGCGGGGCGTCTCCGGCAGGAACGCCGCGAGCTCCTCGGCATCGAACCCGCCCTCGGGTCCGACGAGGACCGTCCAACCGTCCGGACTCGGGGTCCGCAACTCGTGCGCTGCGATCCCGGCCCGATCGGCGATCACGAGCCCGGGACGGGTTACCAGCGCGGCGAGGTCGCCGACCGGAGCGACGTCGGGAATTCGGGCCCGGCGACTCTGCGCGGCAGCTTCGCGCACGATCGTGCGCAACCGCGTGACCGCGGCCGCGGCCCGAGCGTCGTCCCACGTGATCACGCTGCGCCGCGTGCGCACCGGCTCGATGCGGTCGACGCCCAACTCGGTGCAGCGAGCCGAGACCTTCTCGATCCCGGCCTTGGTGAGGGCCAGCGCGAGGCCGATCGGTGGATCGGGTTCAGGCTCCGAGTACACCGGGCCGCCCGCTGCGAGCTCGAGCACGCCGGACCGGATGGATCGCACGTCGTAGCGGCGCCAATTTCCGACGCCGTCGGCGGCGGTGATCGCTTCACCCACACGGACGCGCCGGGCGCGTTGCAGGTGGTGACCGTCGGCACCGGTGATGGTGACGTCGTCGTCGAGCGCACCTACGAAGACGTGTGCGACCGCATCCTCCGTCGCGCACCAACGCGCGTCCACTGAGGTGCTGTTCCCGTTTACTGGAACGCGGACCGGATGCGCGAGAACAAGCCTTCGCGTCCGGACCCGACGTCCTCGCCGCGCAGACCCGCGAACTGCACGAGGAGCTCGGCTTCCTCGGGCGTGAGATTGCGCGGCACCTCGACCGCGACTTCGCACACGAGGTCACCCCGCCGACCGTTGCGCAGCGACGGCACGCCGAGGCCCCGCAGTCGGAGCTGCGCCCCGTGCTGCGTACCGGGCTGGATCTCCAGCACTTGATCTCCGTCGAGCGTCTCGAGCGTCAACTCCGTGCCGAGCGCGGCCTGCACGATCGACACCGGCGTGCGGTGTACGAGGTCGTCGCCGGCGCGCACGAACGCGGGATCGGACGCGATGCGCACGTTCACGTAGAGGTCACCCGGCGCACCACCGCGGGGCGCGGCCGGGCCGCGCTGCGCGAGGCGGAGCCGCTGACCGTCGTCGATGCCCGCAGGCACATCCACGTCGAGGCTGCGCGTCCCGTGCACACGCCCATCGCCGCGGCAGGTCTCGCACGGGTTCGGCAGTATCTGACCGGTTCCGGCGCACGCCGCGCACGGCACGGCCGTGACGAGCTGACCGAGCAGGCTGCGCCGTACCTGGCGCACCTCGCCGCGACCTTCGCACGTCGAGCAGCGTTCGGGGTGAGTACCCGGCGCGGCCCCGCTCCCCGCGCAGGTGTCACACTCGACCGGCATGCGGGGCTCGACGGTCTTGCGCACGCCGAACACGATGTCTCGGAGGGTCAGATCGATCGTCATCTCCGCGTCGGCGCCGCGCGCCGGCCCCGAGTTGCCGCCGGAGCGGCCGGCGCCGCCGAAGGCGTCACCGCCGAAGAACGCGTCGAAGAGGTCGTTGAGCCCGCCGAAGTCGGTTGCGCCCGAGAAGCCGCCGGCGCCCGCCCCGGCACCGGCACGGGAGCCGTCGTCACCGAACACGTCGTACCGCCGGCGACGTTCTGGATCGCGCAATGTCTCGTACGCGTGCTGCACTTCCTTGAACTGTTCCGCGGCCGCGGGATCATTGGGGTTCGCGTCAGGGTGGTAACGCCGCGCGAGCGTGCGGTACGCCTTCTTGATCTCCTCGTCACTGACGCCGCGCGAGAGCCCGAGCACGTCGTAGAGGTCGCGATCAGCCATCGGGTTGCGTCGCCTTCATCTGCTCGGTTCCGGCCTGCTCGGTCACGGGGAAACTTGCTCGGTCACGGGGAAAGTTGACGGCCGAGCCGTTGCGACACGGTGGCCACCGCGGCCTGCGCCTTCCGGTAGTCCATGCGGGTCGGACCGAGGACGCCGATCGTACCGAGCAGCTCCCCCTCGACCAGGTAGGGCGCGAGCACGACCGAAACCTCCTGCAGGTCGGAGCGTGCGTGCTCGGATCCGATGCGTACCGTGAGGCCCGGCCCGAGCATCTCGCGCATCAGTGCGGCCATCACGACGTGCTGCTCGAGCAGCTCGATGACCCGCGACAGCGTCGTGCCGGTGAACGCTTCGGGTTCCGCCGCGAGCCGGCTCGCGCCGCCCACGTACAACGGATCGGCGTGGTGCTGGTCGAGGTGGGTGCGCAGCGCGTCACAAGCGACACGCGCGAGACGGTCGCCCGGGCCACCTTCGGCGTCGTCGGGAGTGACGGGAAGTTCACCGAGTCGATGGCCGTCGAGCAACTGCCCGAGTCGCGCGCTCGCCGCCGCGACGTCAGCCTCGGTGACATCGTCGTCGGTGTAGACGACCTGCTTCTCGACGGCGCCGTTCGAGAGCACGACGAGCGCGAGGAGCACGCGCGGTTGGAGCGACACGATCTGCGCGCCGCGGACGACCACGGTCTCCGACTGCGGGCCGACCACGACCGCCGCGTGTGCGGTGACACGTGTGAGCAACTGGCTCGTCTGGAGCAGCAGCTCGTCCATGGCCATCGTCGCGGTGGTGAAGAACTCGGCGATCTTGCGCCGTTCCGAGCTCGGGAGCGTCGTCGCGCCCGCGAGGTGGTCCACGTAGTAGCGGTAGCCGCGGTCGGTGGGCACCCGTCCGGCGGACGTGTGTGGCTGGGCGATGTAGCCCTCGCGTTCGAGCAACGACATCTCGTTGCGAACGGTGGCGGCCGAGACACCGAGCTGCGCGGTGCGGGTCACGGTCGCGGATCCGACCGGCACTGCGCTCGCGACGTACTGCTCGATGATGGCCCGCAGGACTGCAGCCTTGCGGTCGTCGAGGCTCGCGTGCGGTTCGGTTTCGGCCGCAACGCCTTCGTCCCCGAGTGTGTCGTCCCCGAGCTTGGGGCGCTTGGCCGGCATCATTCTCCGCGACGTCTGATGATCTGGGTCTCGTGAGATCTGGGTCTGGTGGGTCTGGCGATCTGGCACTCAATCGTATCGAGTGCCAGAGAGCTACCGAGTGCGAGCGGGGTGCGTCGCCGATGCGGCGAGCACCCGGGCCGTGATGTCGTTGGCGAGCAACCGGCCCCGGTCTGTCAGCACCACTCGATCCGCGGTCGGGCAGAGGTATCCCTCCATCACCAGCTGCTCGACTTCGGCGGTCGCCGCGGCCGGCGGTACGGCACCGTGACGCGTGCGGAGCGCGAGCGCGAACGCTTCGTCGCGCCGGGTCTCGGGATCGAGCACTTCGCGACCAGCTTCGGGGGACGCGTGCGCCGCGATCCGTTCGATGTAGCGCTCGGGCGTGCGCACGTTCCACCAACGGATGCCGTCGGTGTGACCGTGCGCCGCGCAACCGATCGCAAGGTAGGAACCTTCGGTCCAGTAGCACTCGTTGTGCCGGCATTCCTCACCCGGACGGGCCCAGTTCGAGATCTCGTACCACTGCAAGCCCGCATCGGAGAGCACGCGGTCGGCGATCAGGTACTTCTCCGCCTGGTCGTCGTCGTCAGGAGCCGGTGCGGTGCCGGAGGCAACGTCCCGGCCGAGCGGCGTACCGGGTTCGACGGTGAGCGCGTACGCGCTGATGTGGTCGAGGCCGAGCGCGAGCGCGCGTTCGAGCGTTCGGCGCCAGTCGTCGATCGTCTCACCGGGTGTGCCGTAGATGAGGTCCACGCTCAGGCGTGTGAACCCGGCCGCTCGCGCGTCCTCGATCGCCCGGACGACGCTGCGAGGATCGTGGGTGCGGTTGAGCGCGCGCAACACGTGCGGCGAGAACGACTGGACCCCGAACGACAGGCGGTTCACACCGGCGGTTCGGTACGTCTGGAGCTTGGTCGCGTCTGCGCTGTCGGGGTTGCATTCGACTGTGATCTCGGCACCCGGCGTTCGATCGATGGCGTCGAGGACACGGGCCAGGTCGGAGGCCGGCAGCAGCGACGGTGTGCCGCCGCCGAAGAAGACGCTCGTGGCGGGCGGAAACCCGGCTGCTCGCCGCTGCTCGAGGTCGTCGAGCATCGCTGCGACGTATGCGTCGACCAGATGGGCGCGGTCGGTCCACGTCGCGAAGTCGCAGTAGTCGCAGCGACTCGCGCAGAACGGGATGTGCACGTAGACGCCGAACGTCACCCCGTCAGGCTACGAGTGCCCGGTCGAGGAGGTGGGCACCGGGAGGGCGTGTGCGTTCAGGCAACGGGCCCGAGGGTGAACGGGTCTTGGGTCGGCTGCCCCGCGCCGCCCTCCTGCTCGATCGTCATCGCAAACGCCTGCACCGGGCCCGCGACCTGGAAGCCGGCCGCGGTTGGGTCCGGACCGAGGACCGCGGCGGACACGAAGCGGGCATCGGCGCCCTCGCCGGTGGACACCCACAACTGGTACGTCTGCTCGTCGGGCAGTGCCGGAAGGGTGTCGTTGCGGAGGTAGCCGGTGCCGTCGGGGAGGAGGACGACCTCGGCTGCGCCGCGGTCGGAGTCGAGCGCGACCGTGCGCGCGCCCTCGACCTCGGTGGCCTCTTCGAACTGCTTCGCGATGTTCTCACTCGTCGGCTGGTTCGCCTGGTCGAGATCGTCGTTGAGCGACACGACCTGGAGTGCGAGCACGATGGCGGCGGCCGCAGCAACCGCGGCAACGGCCGAGGAGATCCACACCGTCCGCCGCCGGCCACCTCGTGCGCGCCGCGCTGCGAGCTCGTCGCGCCCCTGCTCGCTCTCGTCGTCGACGATGTCGGCTTCGATGCGGGCCCACAGCTCGGGCGACGCGGGCTCGTCCACCGGGGGTGCGCCGGCGAGGACGGCGACGGTCTCGCGCAGCTCGTCGACCTCGGTGCGGGCCTGCTCGTTGCCTTCCATGTATCGCTCGACCAGCTCGCGCTCGTCGGCCTCGAGGGCGTCGAGCACGTACACGCCGAGGAGTTCGTCCATCTCGGGGCGGGGTTCGACCGTCGTCATTGGTGCACTCCCACGTCGATGAGCGCGGCACGCAGTCGCAGCAGCCCGGATCGGATACGGCTCTTGACGGTGCCCTCGGGTTGTTCGAGCAAGACCGCGACCTCTTTGTAGGTCTTGCCGCCGAAGTACGCGAGTTCGATGGCGGCGCGCTCGGGTTCGGACAACGTCATGAGCGCGTCCCGAACTGCTTCGGCTTGGGCGAGATCGAGGACCTCGCGTTCGAGGTCGTCGTCGAAGTGCGGCGACCGCAGTGCATCGCGCTGCTCGCGCGCTCGCCGCGCGTTCTCGGCGCGGAGCAGGTCGACGGCGCGCCCGTGCACCTGCGCGAAGAGGAACGACCGCATGGAACCGCGTTCGGCGTCGTAGCGCTCGGGCTGCTTCCACATGCGGACGAACACTTCTTGTACGACTTCTTCGGCGAGCACACGGTCGCCGAGGACGCGTCGAGCCAGCGCGAGGGTCGTCGCCGCGTGACGTTGGTACAACTCGGCCAGCGCCCGTTGATCGCGCTCGATGATCGAAGCGCCGAGGACGGCGTCGTCGGCGTCTTTCAGGTCGCGGTCGGAGAGGCCCGATCGGGTGCTCACGCGACCTCTTCGGCGCCGCCTCGGTGGACGGATGTCGGCGTGCGCAGGATTCGCACTGGACCGCTCCCCCGCGGCGTCGTCCGTCACCCGCCTACCTTCGCGCATGTGGACGCCAAGAACGCGGTTCATCGGTTCCTCGACGAGAGCGCGCCCGACGGCCGCTATCCCGACGACTGGAACCGTCGTATGGCGGCCGGCGGTTACGTCGCGCCCCACTGGCCGCGACCCTGGGGTCTCGACGCGACGCCGACCGAACAACTCGAGATCGACGAAGTGCTGCGGGAGCGGCGGGTGCCGCGTCCCATGAACCCGATCGGCATCGGCTGGGCCGGCCCGACCTTGCTCGTCGCCGGTACCGAGGCGCAGCAGCAACGCTTCCTGCCGGGCATCCTCGACGGATCCGAGCTGTGGTGTCAGTTGTTCAGCGAACCGGGCGCGGGGAGCGACCTCGCGTCGTTGCAAACCGGCGCGACCCGGGACGGCGACGAGTTCGTCGTGAACGGACAGAAGGTGTGGACGACGCTCGCGCACGTCGCGCGTTACGGCATCCTGCTCGCCCGCACCAAGCCCGACGCGGAAGCGCACGACGGCATCACGTACTTCGTCCTCGACATGCAGTCGCCGGGCATCGACGTGCGACCGCTCGTCCAGATGACCGGTACCCACGAATTCAACGAGGTCTTCCTCACCGACGTGCGCGTGCCCGCCGAGAATGTGGTCGGGACGGTCGACGACGGTTGGCGGCTCGCCAAGGTCACGCTCGGCAACGAACGCGTGTCGCTCTCGGGCGAAGGGGCGCTCTGGGGTCGCGGCCCGACCGCACAACAGGTGATCGAGCTCGTTCGTGCCCACGGCGGCTCGACCGACCCAGTGCTCCGGCAACGCATGGCCGCGCTCTACTGCGAGGCCGAGGTCCTGCGCCTCATCCGCCTGCGCACGTTGTCGGCCCGGCTGCGGGGGCTCGAGCCCGGGCCGGAAGCGTCGGTGCGCAAGGCGCTCTCCGACGAGCACGGCCAGCACGTGATGGAGACGGCCAAGGAGCTCGCCGGCACCTACGGCCTCCTCACCGACATCGGCCCGTACGGCGAGCCCGACACAGAGGGCTGGCACTACGGCTACCTGTACGCACGCGCCCTCACGATCGGCGGCGGCACGAGCGAGGTGCAGCGCAACATCCTCGGCGAGAAGGTGCTCGGCCTCCCGAGGGAACCGGGGTGACGGTTTCCGCGGAGCTGCGTGACTGGCTCTCGACCGAGCACGCCGGCCTCGATGGTTCGGCAACGTCGGTGCGCGAAGACGATGCGATTGCGGAGCGCGTGGCGACCATGGTGCGGCCGTTGCGGGCCCGACGCGCCGCGGTCGGCGGCGCCGTCGTGTTCCACGACGACCGTGGCCGGCCCTTCGCCGCGGTGCACGACGGTCGCGTTCTCGTCCGGACGAGCACCGCGCCGGCGATCCTCGCAGTCGAGACCGTCGCGGGCCTCGACGGCTGGCGGTCGGTCGATCCGTCGCCCCCCGACATCGCCTTCCGCCGCGGTACCGACGTCCTGCGCGACCTCCTCGCCGACGCCTTCGCCCATTGACCAAACCCGGTTTCGGCGACAGAACCTGTCGCTATGGCGCGAGATCTGACGCCAAAACCGAATGCGGTCAGGCGGCGAACTCGCTCACACCGCAGTGGGGCCACTCCTCGTGGCCGCCGAGGTAGTCGCCGACGATGCCGCCGTGCGCAACGACGATGAGGGTGGCGCGCGGATACCAGCGCGATGCGTCGTCCACGAATTCGCTCATGCGCGTTCGTGTCGCACGCGCATCCCGCGCGTCCCAACGCTCGAGAAAGCGCTCGAACGACTCGTCGGGGACGTCACCCCAGTTCGTGCTCTCCCGGAGCCGCTCGTCGACGAGCACTTCGAGCCCGAGGACGAGCGCGATCTCGCGTGCGGTCTGACACGCGCGCCGGAGCGGACTGCTGAACACGTACGTCGCGCGGCGGTCCCGAAGGTCGGAGCCCACCGCGCGCGCGAGCTCGCGTCCCGGGATCGACAAGCCGGGGTCGCCTGCACCACCGGTGGTGATGGAGTGGCGCACGAAGAGGAACGTCGTCACGCCGGCATTCTCACCTGCGCCGCGTCCGCGAGGCGAACGAATTCCAACAATTGGGTCATTCGTCCAGGCGTAAGGCGGCGACGAACGCCTCCTGCGGAACCTCCACCCGGCCGATCTGCTTCATGCGCTTCTTGCCTTCCTTCTGACGCTCGAGCAGCTTGCGCTTCCGGGAGATGTCGCCGCCGTAGCACTTGGCGAGCACGTCCTTGCGCTTCGCCTTGACCGTCTCCCGCGCCACGATGCGGCCCGACACGGCCGCCTGGATCGGTACGTCGAAGAGCTGCCGCGGGATGAGCTCGCGAAGCTTGTTGGTCATCTTGCGGCCGTAGTCGTACGCCTTGTCGCGATGCACGATCGCCGAGAACGCGTCGACCGGCACCGAGTTCAACAGCACGTCGACCTTGGCGAGATTCGACGCGCGGTAGCCGGCGGGCTCGTAGTCGAGACTCGCGTACCCGCGCGTCCGCGACTTCATCTGGTCGAAGAAGTCGAGCACGATCTCCCCGAGCGGCAGCAGGTAGATCAACTCGACCCGCTCCTGCGAGAGGTACTCCATCTTCTGCATCTCGCCGCGACGTTGCTGCGAGAGCTCCATCAGCGTGCCGACGTACTCCGTCGGAGTGAGAATCGTCACGGTCACGAACGGCTCTTCGATGGTCTCGATCTCGTTCGGCGTCGGCATCGCGGAGGGGTTGTCGACGACTTCCGAGCCGCCGTCGACCAGGTGCGCGACGTACTCGACGTTGGGTGCAGTCGCGACGAGCGCGAGGTCGTACTCGCGTTCGAGCCGCTCCCGGATGATCTCCATGTGCAGCAGGCCCAGGAAGCCGCAACGGAACCCGAAGCCGAGCGCCCCCGACGTCTCCGGGTCGTAGGTGAACGAGGAGTCGTTGAGGCGTAGCCGTTCGAGGGCCTCGCGGAGGTCGGTGTACTCGTCGCCGTCGACCGGGTACAGGCCGCAGAACACCATGGGCTTCGGTTCGCGGTAGCCCTCGAGCGGCTCGGCGCGCCGCGCCCGATCGGTGATGGTCTCGCCCACCTTGGCCTCGCCGACGTCCTTGATGCCCGCGATGAGGTACCCGACCTCACCGGGACCGAGGGTCGCGACCGCGGTGGGAACGGGGAGGCGGACTCCGATCTCCTCGGCGTCGTGGTCGCCCTGCGCGTTCAGATAGCGCAGCTTCTCGCCGCTGTGCACCATGCCGTTGAAGACGCGCACCGAAGAGATCACACCGCGGTAGGCGTCGTAGTACGAGTCGAAGATGAGCGCCTGCAACGGTGCATGCGCGTCACCGGTTGGTGGCGGGATGCGATCGATGGCCGCGTCGAGCAGATCGGTGACGCCCTCGCCGGTCTTCGCCGAGATGCGCAGGATGTCGGCGGCGGCGATTCCGAGCACGCGCTCGATCTCCTCGGCGCGCTTGTCGGGTTCGGCCGCCGGGAGATCGATCTTGTTGAGCGCGGCCACGATCGCGAGGTCGTGCTCCATCGCCTGGTAGCAGTTGGCCAGCGTCTGCGCCTCGATGCCCTGCGACGCGTCGACCACGAGGATCACGCCTTCGCACGCGGCGAGGCTGCGGCTCACCTCGTAGCCGAAGTCGACGTGGCCGGGCGTGTCGATCAGGTTGACGATCGATCCGTTCCACTCGAGTCGGACGTTCTGCGCCTTGATCGTGATGCCACGCTCCCGCTCGATATCCATCGAGTCGAGGTACTGCGCGCGCATGTCGCGTGCGTCGACCGCACCCGTGAGCTCGAGCAACCGATCGGCGAGGGTGGACTTGCCGTGGTCGATGTGAGCGATGATCGAGAGGTTGCGGATGCGGTCGAGGCGAGTGGTCGAGGCGAGGGAAGTGGTCAAGCGACCCATTCTCGCGAATGCCGGGCCCCTGCTACCCTCGAACGGCTCACCAGGCAAAGGTCACAGGCAAAAGGTCACCCGGCAAAGGTCAGATCGCAAAGGTCAAATGGCGAACATCAAGAGTCAGAAGAAGCGCAACATCCAGAACGAGACCCGGCGCGTCCGCAACAAGGGCGTGCGGTCCGAGCTGAAGTCGCGCGTGAAGGTCGCCGACGCCGGCATCGCCAGTGGTGCCGAAGACGCCGCCGACCTGGTGCGGGTGGCGCAGAAGCGACTCGGCAAGGCCGCGTCGAAGGGCGTCATCCACAAGAATGCCGCGGCCCGTCGTCAGTCGCGACTGATGCGGCGCGCGTCTCGCGCTTCCTGAGCCTCACCGCTTCCTGAGCGTCATCGGCGGCTCGCACGACTTCGCGTCGAACCCCCTCTGGTCGACGTCTGGTGCCGGCGGGTCAAGGCCGCGAGCCGCGCCACCAGCACGTCCATCACGGTCCGCTCGTCGATCCCCCCGAAGCCTCGTAGGTCGAGCTCGGCGCGCGAGAGGAGCTGCATCGCTTCGCGCAGCCCGCTCGTCCCCAGCCGCTTCGCCGCCTCCAGCGGGAACCGCGCGCCACCGGGTGTCCGCATCCCGAGAGCCTCCGCCGCTTGCTCCTTGGTGACGATCGCGGGATCGTCGAGCCGCAACAACCGTAGGTAGTGGTACGAGAGCGTCGACATGACCTGCAACGGGTGCAACGGCTTCGGTTCCCGTGTGCTCGTCGCAGTGAGGAGACGGTGCAGCACGTCGAGCGCGGCCGCGACATCGCCGCGATCGATCGCATTCATGAGATCGAAGCGACCGGCGGTGCCGACGTCGCCCAGGTATCCCTCGACGTCGTCGAAGTCGAGGGTCGCGCCTCCGCCGTACGTCGAGTGGAGCACCTCCACCAGCTCGGGGACGCGTCCCGCGTCCTCACCGAGGTGTTCGACGAGTTTCGACGACGCGTCACTGTCGAGCTTGATTCCCGCATCCTTCAGCTCCGCGGCCAACACGCCGGCGGTCTGCTCGGTCTTCGGACCGACGACGGTGGCGTGCGCCTTGATCGCCTTGTCGAGCGACGGTGGCGTGCGCCCGCCGCCGCCGACGAGCACGAGCCGGGTGTCGTCCGAGCCCGTTTCCATCCAGGCCGCCACCCACTTCGCCTGATCGGTGGTGAGGTTCCCGACGTCGCGGACGACGACGACGCGGTAGGCGGTCATGAACGGCGGGCTCTGCAATGCGTTGGTGACCGCCGTGAACACCGGGAGCTCGAGCGACGTGCCGTCGCCTTCCTTCTCGCTCGTCCGCCTCGCGCTCCGCGCCGGCGTCGTCGGCGCCGGCGGTGCGGCGCTTCGACGGGATCGAGTGATCTTCCAACGCAAGCGTGCGATCTTCGGCGCCGACGAGCTCGTCGACCAGGTGCTGCACTTCGCGGTCGCGCAACGCCGGGTCCGCACCTTGCACGAAGTGCGTGCTCACGGGTTGCCCTCAGGCGTCGGATCCTGCGCGGTCTGCATCGGATCGGTTGCCGCGAGCATGACTTCGAGCATCCGGCACACCCTCGCGGATCCGAGCACGTCGTGCACGCGCACGATCCGGCACCCGTGGAGCACGCCGTACGCCACCGCGGCGAGCGACTCGGCGCGCCGGTCGTCGACCGGCCGGTCGAGGAGCTCACCGACGAACCGCTTGTTCGACGCCGAGAGCAACAACGGGTGGCCGAGCGCGGCATGCACTGCGCTCTCGCGCAAGAGCACCGCGCTCTGCGCCGGCGACTTGCCGAGGTCGAGGCCGGCGTCGACGACGATCTGCTCGGCCCGCAGCCCGACTGCTTCCGCGCGCCCGGCGCGTTCGAGGAGGAACGCGGTGACGTCGCCGACGAGGTCGTCGTAACGGGGTTCGGGGTCGGCAACGCGCGGTTGCAGGCGGATGTGCGTGGCCACCACGGTCGCCCCGTGCTTCGCGGCGACCGGCAGGTACTGCGGATCGCCGAACCCGGAGATGTCGTTGCCGACCACCGCACCCGCTGCGCAGGCGGCATCGAGTACCGACGCCCGCCACGTGTCGACCGAGATCGGAACGTCGAAACGGGCGCGGAGCGCTTCGATCGCGGGCACGACCCGATCGAGCTCCTCGTTCTCGTCCACCTCCGGCCCCGGACCCGCCTTCACGCCACCGACGTCGAGCAGGTCTGCGCCGTCGGCGACCAGTTCGTCGGCGCGCGCGAGGAATGCGTCGAACTCCCACGTCGCGCCCCGGTCGTAGAACGAGTCGGGCGTCCGGTTGAGGATGCCCATGACGATCGTGTGGTGCCGAACGTCGATCGTCCGCTCACCGAGCCGGAGTGCCGGCCAGGGAACGATGGGCACGGGCGCGGCGGGCACGACGGGCGACAGTAGCGACCGTTCCCGCCACCAGGAGCAGCAGTGCGGGCCGCGGACTCAGCTCGCCGCCGAGGCCGGCGGTCGAGTGGGCAACCGCGCTCACCCAGGCGACGAGCAGCTCGACGAACGGCGCGAGCACCGCACCGAGTGGCGGCAGCACGCCACCGACGACGCACGCGAGCAGGCCGAACACGCCGAGCGCCTCGGCCGCGGGTGCCGCGAGGAGGTTGGCGAGTGGCGACACGACCGGCACGGAACCGAAGGTCGCGAGGAGGACAGGCGTGACGCCGATCTGCGCGCCGATCGAAACTCCGAGCGGTTCGCGCAAGAGCCGCGGCCCGGGGAGCGTGCGTGCGAGCGGCGCGGCGAAGCACGCGATACCTGCGCTCGCGGCGCACGAGAGCTGGAACCCGACCGAATGCACGAGGAAAGGATCGATCAAGCAGCAGGGCGATCACCGCGAGCGCGAGCGCGCGCAATGGCGCGACCGGGCGCCCGACGAACGTCGCGAAGATCGTGACGGTCGCGAGTGCGGTGGCGCGCAGCACCGAGGGTTCGAAGCGGGTCGCGGCCGCGAAGCACACGATGATGCTCGAGCGCGGCAGCCGTTCGACCGGCGAGCGACAGCCGGCGCAACATCGGTGCGAAGACGACGAGCACGAACGCCACGTTCGCGCCCGACACGGCGAGCAGATGCGAGAGGCCGGAGTCGCGGTAGTCGTCGATCACGTCCGCCGGGATGCCGCGCGTGTCGCCGAGAAGGAAGCCGGCGACGAGCGCGCGTGCGTCGACGTCGAGCGGGCGGGTGCCATGGAGCACACGGTCGCGCATCCAGTTCGCGACCCGGGCGAGCGGCGACTGCGCCGGTGTGAACGCGACGATCCGGGATTCGACGAGCATCGCCGCGGCATGGCTCCAGCGCGCACGCGCGTCGAAGCCGTCGTCGGGGATCGGATCGAGCCGTCCCTCGAAGTCGGCGTGATCGCCGGCCTCGAGCGCACGCAGGCGGCCTGCGTCGTCGCCGGTCGCCTTGACCAGCACGATCCGATCGAACGTGTCGGCGCGCACGAGCGCACTCGCGCCGAAGCGCGGGCCGTCGGGATCGGTGACGAGGACGCCGCGCAGGTGCACGGCGTCGGCCTGTGAGCCGGACCGTGCGATCGCGCGATCGAGGCTCGGTTCGGTCAGGCCGTGCAGGGCGCGCTGCATGACCGCGCCGCCGAGCAGCATCAGCGCGATCGCGATGACCACACGGCGGGCAACGCCGTCGAGGAGCCACGCGCCCGCGGCGATCACGAGCCCGATGGTGAGCGTGAGGCCCGCTGGAGCTGCGCCCGCGTGCTCGCCCGAGCACGATGCCGGCAACCAGCGCGCCGACGCCGAGGACCGGCCCGGCCGCGGGATGGCGCATCACACGGTGACCAGGTCGCGGATGTCGGCGAAGCGTCCCTCCCCGATGCCGCGCACCTCCTTCAGGTCGTCGACTGCATCGAAGCCACCGCGCTTCTCGCGCTCGCGGATGATCGCCTCCGCGAGCGTCGGGCCGATGCCGGGCAAGGTTTCGAGCTCGGTCGCGGTCGCGGTGTTGAGGTTCAGCGGCCCGGCGGGCACTTCGGTGCCGCGCCGGCCGTGGCGCCCGGGTTCTCGCCGGCGACAGGTGCAGGATCGGGTTCGCCGATGCGAGGCACCGCGATGCGTTGGCCGTCCGTGACCGGCGCGGCGAGGTTCAGGCGCTGGAGATCGGCGTCGTCGGCCGCGCCACCCGCGGCGACGACTGCATCACGGACCCGTGCCCCCGCGAGAAGCTCGACGACACCGCTCGACTGCACTGCACCGACGACGTGCACCACGAGTCCGGACGCGAGAGTGCCCGATGCGGTCGAAGTCGACGTCGGGTCCGAGGCGGAGGCGACGGTCGTCCCGTTCGCGGCTGCGTCGGCGGCCGGTGGTGGCACCGCCGCGCCACTGCTCGTGCGTACCCAGACGACGACGCCGGCGATCACTGCGAGCGCGACGAGCGCGACCGCGACACGCGGGTCGGAGCGCAACTGCTGCACGCGCTCGAGCAACGACACGGGTTCGGGCGCGGGCGGACGCGCGGGAACGTCGGGATCCTGCATGGCAACCTCCGGGAACCGGGAACGCGGTGGACCTCGGAGGGGAAGTGCCGGGAGAAGTCGCCGCAGACTAACCGCGGCGGCTCAGACCACGAAGTTGACGAGCCGGCCGGGTACGACGATCACCTTGCGCACGCTCGTACCGTCGAGCAACTCGCCGATGCGTGTGTCGGCTCGGGCCAGGGCTTCGTGCGTCGCGTCGTCGGCCCCCGCGGGCACCATGATGCGGCTGCGCACCTTGCCGCCGATCTGCACCGGCACCTCGACCTGATCGGACACCAGCAGCGCGGGGTCGGCGGTCGGGAAGGGCTCGTAGGCCAGCGTGTCCGTGTGCCCGAGTCGCTCCCACAGCTCCTCGGCGACGTGCGGCGCGAGCGGGGCGACCATCAGCACCAGCGGCGTGACGACTTCACGCGGTGCACGCCCCTGCTCCTGCACGACCTGCGTGAGGTGGTTGTTGAGCTCGAAGAGCCGCGCGATGGCGGTGTTGAACGCCAACGTCGACATGTCGTTGCGGACCGCCTCGATCGTCTCGTGCAGCTTTCGACGCGTGGCGTCGTCGGCGGGTTCGTCGTCGACACGCGTTGCGCCGGTGTCTTCGTCGATCACGTTGCGCCAGAGGCGCTGCAGAAAGCGATACACACCGATGATGTCGGCGGTGTTCCACGGCCGCGACGTTTCGATCGGGCCCATGAACATCTCGTACAGCCGCAACGTGTCGGCGCCGTAGTCGTGAAAGATGTCGTCGGGGGCGACCGCGTTCTTCAGGCTCTTCCCCATCTTCCCGAGCTCGCGCGATACCGGCGCGTCACCCACGAAGAACGCACCGTCGCGCTCGACCACGTCGGTCGCCTCGACGTGCATGCCGCGCTCGTCGGTGTACGCCGCTGCGAGCACGTATCCCTGGTTCAGCAGCCGCTGGAACGGTTCGGGCGTGCTGACGTAGCCGAGGTCGTACAGCACCTTGTGCCAGAAACGCGCGTACATCAGGTGCAGCACGCCGTGCTCGACGCCGCCGACATAGATGTCGACGAGTCCGGTCTTCGGGCTGCCGTCGGCACGCTTTCCGGCCGCCCAGGCCTGCTCGACGACCGGATCCACCATCGCGTCCTCGTTGGTGGGGTCGAGGTAGCGCAGGTAGTACCAACACGACCCGGCCCATTGCGGCATCGTGTTCGTCTCGCGGAGGTAGACCTGCCGGCCGCGACCGTGGCCGGCCCACACCGGTCCGTCGAGATCGAGCTCGACCTCGACCCAGTCGGGAGCGCGTGCAAGCGGTGGTTCCGGCAGCGCGTCGGGATCGTCGGAGGTCGCGGGCTCGAAGTCCGTGATTTCGGGCAGCTCGACCGGCAGGAGATCGGCGGGGAGCGCCACCGGGCCGACGTCGTCGTACACGATCGGGAACGGCTCGCCCCAGTAGCGCTGGCGGCTGAACAACCAGTCGCGGAGCTTGTAGGTGACGCTGCCGTTGCCCCAACCGCTCTCCTCCAGCCACGCGATGGTTGCGGCCTTTGCGTCGGCGACGTTCATGCCATCGAGGAAGTCACTGTTGATGGCCGGCCCGTCGCCGAGGTACGCGGTGCCTTCGAACTCGTCGGGAGGTTGCACGGTGCGGACGATCGGCAGGTTGTACGTCTCGGCGAACTCCCAGTCGCGCTCGTCCTGTCCGGGAACACCCATGACCGCGCCGGTGCCGTAGCCCATCAGCACGTAGTCGGCGATGAACACGGGGATCGGTTGATCCGTCGCCGGATTCATCACGAAGCCGCCGGTGAACACCCCGGTCTTGTCCTTCGTGTCGGCCTGGCGTTCGAGGTCGCTCTTCGAGGTCGCGAACTCGCGGTAGCGGGAGACTGCGTCGGCGGGCGTGCCGGTCATCCCGAACACGCCCTTCCACGTGTCGATCGGGTTGCTCTCCCAGTCGACGAACACGTTGTCGCCGGGCCACTCGAACGCGGTGATCTCTTCGACGAGCGGATGCTCGGGCGCGAGCACCATGAACGTCGCGCCGAAGATGGTGTCGGGACGCGTCGTGAACACCTCGACGGACACGTCCTCGCGGTCTTGCACCGGGAAGCTGACGTTGGCGCCCGTGCTCCGGCCGATCCAGTTGCGTTGTATCAGCTTCATGGAGGCCGGCCAGTCGAGCGCGTCGAGGTCGTCGATGAGGCGGTCCGCGTAGGCGGTGATGCGCAGCATCCACTGTCGCAGCGAGCGGCGGTACACGGGGAAGTTGCCCCGGTCGCTGCGGCCGTCGGCGGTCACCTCTTCGTTGGCGAGGACCGTGCCCAGGCCCGGGCACCAGTTCACCGGAGCTTCGGCGACGTACGCGAGCCGGTGCGCATCGATGAGCTCGCGTTGCTCACGGTCGCCGAGATCGTCGAATGCGATGTTTTCCGGCGTCGCGCGGTTGCCACTGCGGAGCTCGTCGACCAGCTCGTCGATCGGCCGGGCCCGGTTTGCCGTTTCGTCGTACCAGGAGTTGTAGATCTGCAGGAAGATCCACTGGGTCCAGTGGTAGTAGGACGGGTCGCTGGTCGCCGGACCGCGGCGAGGATCGTGCGCGAGCCCGAGCGCACGCAGCTGTCGTCGATACGTGTCGATGTTGCGCTTCGTCGTGACGCGCGGGTGCTGCCCGGTCTGCACCGCGTACTGCTCGGCGGGCAATCCGAAGGCGTCGAAGCCCATCGAGTGCAGGACGTTGTAGCCGTTCATCCGTTGGAAGCGCGCGTACACGTCGGTGCCGATGAAGCCGAGCGGGTGGCCGACGTGGAGCCCCTTGCCGCTCGGGTACGGGAACATGTCGAGCACGAACAGCCCCGGTCGGTCGGCGAGTCCACGCGGGTCTTCGGCGAGGAGGCCGGTCGGGTTCGGGCTCCAGAAGGTGTGGTTCGCTTCCCAGCGGTCCTGCCAGCGCCGCTCGATCTCGTTGGCCAGCGTCGCGTTGTACCGGAACTTCGGGGTGTCGTCGTCGTGGGTGTCGTCGCTGTGGGTGTCGTCGTTCGTCACCATCGGTGCAAGTGTACGAAGCGGGTCGCTCGACGGGTCGGGCGAATTCGCCGGCCTGGTACGCTCGCAGCCCCACTCGGGGGCGTAGCTCAGTTGGTAGAGCGCTTGCATGGCATGCAAGAGGTAGTGGGTTCGATCCCCATCGCCTCCACGACCGTTCCTTCACCGAGGCTTCTCCGCCTCGTCGCCGCGATCGATCTACAGTCTCTCGCCGTGACCGCAGCCAAGACGTTTCTCGGAGCCATCGTCGTCGCGCTCGTGATCGGACTGGCCGCCGGGCCGGCCGCCGCCGAGGCGACGATCGCCATCAGCCGCCGACCCCGCCGACGCCGCCGGGCGGGTCCACGTCGATCACGGTCGTGCTGACGCCGACCAACGACACCGACGGCACGTTCGATCCGACGCTGACGGTCATCGTCGTCTTCAGCCGACGTGGTCGCTCTCGATCGCGTCGGCCGATGCGGAACTGGAACCGTGCGATGCTCGACGTCCAACGTCGTGACCTGCATAGCCACCCGGCATCTTCGTGGCCGGCGGCCCGTCTGTCGCTCGACGGTGGACGCTGGCGGTGAGCGCGACCGCGACGCCGTCGACGGTGACCCTCACCGCGACCTACACGCAGTTCAGCGAACCGGACGACACTCGCGACGCAGCGCCTTCGAGATCATCCGCCGCCGCCGCCGACGACGACCGAGCCCGACAACGACGACGACCGCAAGCGTCGGCGCCGGGGGCGCCACACCGGGGCAGACCGGCAGCGCGAACGAGCTGCCCCGCACCGGATCGAGCACTCCCGCGCTCGTCTGGATCGGCATCGTCGCGCTGGGTTCGGGTGCCGGTCTGCTGCTGACCCGCTCACACCGGCGGACACGACCGCGCATCGAGCCGTAAGCCCGACGGTCAGTCGCGGGAGCCGGTGGTCCCGTCGAGCGCGGACCGAGGCGCAGGCGACGCATCTCGCGACGGGATCGCGAGCATCGCAAGGTCGACGACGCAGCCGCACATGATGCCGAGCGCAGCACCGCCGACGACGTCGAGCGGGAAGTGCACGCCGTAGACGATGCGCGAGACGCCGACCATCGTCGCCGCCGCGTACGCGATGATCCGTCCGCGCCGCGGTAGCACCGGCAACAGCGCCGTCGCGATCGCGAACGCAACGGCAGTGTGACCCGAGACGAATCCGAGGCCGGTGCCCTTGCCCTCGCGAACGTCGATCGACGGGATGAACTCCAACGGCCGACCACGCGACACGAGGTCCTTGACGAATTTCGCGAGGAACCACGCGCCGACTCCGCTCACGACGACGGCGAGCCCCCGGCGCCACCCGTACACGTACGCCGCGCCGATCCCGATCACGATCGGTCCGAAGAGATTGCCCATCTGCATGAGCGGCCACAGCACCGCGGCGAACCATGCGGGCGCATCGTTGATCCGCTCGGTGAGGTCCGCTTCCCACTGCGGTATCGCGGCAGTGTTGTCGTCGACGATCAGGAATGCGACGAAGAAGGCCGCCGCGGCGATCGCGAGCGCGATCAGGTGCTGGCGCGCACGAACGGAGACGTGGGGCCTCGCCACCTAGATGAAGTTGCGACGTTCGAGGACGTGGAAGCTGATCCAACCCGGGAGGATCGGGAGCCAGTACGTCGCGAGTCGGTAGCTGAGCACGGCCGCGACCGCCTCACCGGAATCCATGCCGACACCCGTCAGCCCGGCGACGAGCGCAGCCTCCATCGCACCCAAACCACCGGGTGTCGGCGCAGCGGCGGCCACGACCGAGGCGCCCAGGTACACGGCACCGACCTGCGCAAATGTCAGACCACCGCCGTATGCAGCCACTGCGGCGGCAAGCGCGGCGATGTACGCGAGCGTCACGCCGGAGGAACCGCCGAACAACATCACCAACTTCAGTGGCGAACGGGACAGCACCACCAGGCTCGACCACGATTGCTTCAAGAAGCGCAGCACGTGCGTCCGGATCAACCGGCGTCCCCATCGCGTCGCGACCACGATGCCGACAATCGCGAGCACGACGGCGATGATCACGAGAAGCTTGCTGCTCGCAGGGATCTTGAAGCCGGTGCTCGATTGCCCGGCCCATGCGACGAAGACGAACAGCAGGACGGCGTGCACGATCCCGCCCGCGAGCACGTTGAGACCCATACCGGTTACGGCCTGTGCGGGTTCGATGCCCGCCTTCTGCATGAAGCGCACGTTGAGGGCCATGCCGCCGACGTTCGCCGGCGTCACGCGATTGACGAACGACGAAGCGGCCGCGGAGCCGACGTTCGCGACGAACGGGAGCGGTCCGGGAACTCCACCCTGCAGGCCGATCGCGGATGCTACGTACGTCAGGAGCGACATGACCACGCACACCGCCAGCCAGCCGAAGTTCGCCGATCGAAGGGCCGTGAAGCTGTCGCCGACGTCGGCAAGTTGCGGGAGCAGGAGATAGAACGCGCCGACACTGACTGCGATCATCATCAGCGTTCGGGGTCGTACGCGAACGAGGCGCTCGAGGGCGGGAGGCTCCTCGCCCGTGACCGTGGCGATCCCGGCACGCAGT
This sequence comes from uncultured Actinomycetes bacterium, assembly GCA_963841215.1. GTDB lineage: Bacteria > Actinomycetota > Acidimicrobiia > IMCC26256 > PALSA-610 > CAVUFH01. Next base: position 414,079 of record CAWJBW010000002.1, read on the forward strand.
TCCTGGAGCAGCGACTTCGAGACTTGCTTGCGCGTGCGGGCCGACAGCGCCAACGGCTGGAGGAACGGCGCGACGCTCGCGAGCTCCGACGCGCTGAGCACTCGTGCGGCCGACGCCAGGGCCGGGTCCGCACCGACGATCCCGGCCAGCGAAGCGAGCAGCTCGGCGCGGTCGATGGCTTGCAGCCTCGGTGAAGCCGACTCCTTCGCGTCCTCCATGTCGATGATCACCGGCTCGCCGGACGCGACGAGGATGTTCGAGGGGTGCAGGGCACGGTGCGCGATGCGCCCGCGGTGCAAGCGCACGGCCTCGCGCCAGATCGCGTCGAGCAGCCTCGCGTCGATGTCGTCCGGAGCGTTCTCGTCGAGCCGCGTGCCCGCGACGTTCTGCATGGCGAGCATCATCGAGCCGTCGGGCAAGGCGGTGAGCGCTTCGACCTCGGGACAGTTCACTCCCGCGCTGCGAGCCATCATCAACATCAAGGCTTCGTGCTCGACATCGTGCTCGAGCGAAAGGGACGGCCAGTCGTCGTTGGGACCCCGCAGGAGCAGTGTGCGGTAGCCGCGGTACAACAGGTCTGCGTCCCGACTGTCTTGTGCGTAGACCTTGACGAACGCGTCGCCGTTCGCAGTGTCCGCTCGATAGAGCTGTGCTCGCCCCCCTTCGGCCCGCTCGAGCCTCAGGTCGCGGATTTCGAGCCCCGCCCCTGCAAGTGCGCCGACGATGTCCGAGGGCGCCGGACGGCGATTGGGCGAACCGACCACGACGAGCACGAGTGCACCGACGGAAGCGCCCGCGGCACCCGCGAGGACCAGTTCGGACACGCCGGCGCTCCCGGCAACGGCCATCGCACCGATCAGCGCGAGGAGCGCGAGATCGGCGGCCCGCTTCCACGGTCTGGAGAGCCACGGTTTGCCGACCAGCGCCGCGGCGGCGGTGCCGGCAACGTACGCCAGCGACGGGAACCGGGTCGATGCCACCCATGTACCGCTCGTCACCGCGCCCGCGACGCGCGGATGCAGGTCGAGCGCGATGTCGACAAGCGCGAAGACCGCCGCGCCTGCGGCGCCGGCGAGCAGCAGCACTCCGAGGCGTCGCCAGCGTCGTCGAACGACCAGCAGGACGCACACGATGAGCGGGAACGCCACCGCCGCGACCTGGGTCAGCGCCAGGATCAGCTCGCGGGCCGCGACGGGTAGGCGGGCGGCAGCGCGGCCGAGATCACTGGTGAGGCCTTCACTCGACGCCGTGGTGACCGAGACGAACAACGCCAGGAGGACGGCGACCGCACCCCACAGCACCAATCGGAGCACGTCGCCCGGGTGTCGGAAGTACCGCTCGCCGGGCGGCGAGACGTCGACGTCGAGGGGTTCCGGCGGCACGGTTGCGACCGGCGTTCCGGAGGAAGGGGAGGAAGGGATCGTGCTCACGTCGTCCCGTCCCGCGCGACGGCGGCAACCACGCGCAGCAGCAACACGGTGCCGATGAGCAGACCGCCGTAGCCGAAGATCTCGTAGAGGCCGGTGCCCTGCGCGACCTGGGGCCCGGCTTCGGAAGCAACGAGCAGCATCGTCGCCACGACGAGAAATGCCGCACCCACTGCGCCGAGGAGCGCGCGATTGACGAGCGTGCGTACCGTTCGCCGCCCGTCTTCGTCCATGATGTGACGAATGCGGAGGTCGCCGCGCCCGGTAAGGGTCAAGATCCGATCGATGCGATCGGGGAGACGCCGGAGCTGCGGGAGCGCGGACATCAGTTCGTCGCGCACGATGGTTTGCGGATCGAAGCCGGCGGGCGCCGTCGACGACGTCATCATCTCCGTCGCCGCGCTGACCATGGAGAGACCGGGCGAGAGCACGCGGAGGGTGCCGTCGAGCGTTACCAACGCTCTCGACAGGATGACCAGTTCGCCGGGTAACCGAACACCGAAGGTCGAGAGCGTCGCGACGAGGTCTTGCAACACCGACGGATCGATCGCCCCCGTCGGGCGGACGTGATCGGCCATGAGTCTCGCGAGGGCTCGTTCGAGACGTTCGGGCGACGCGGTTTCGGACACGTCGGCGACGCGCTCGATGCCGTCGCGCAAGAGTCCCACGTCGCGCCGTACGAGCGCGGCGAGCATGTCGACGACCGCGGCCTGCTGAATCGGGTCGAGCCGGCCGACGGCACCGAAGTCGATGAGGCCGAGCGTCCCATCGTCGAACGCGAAGATGTTTCCCGGATGAGGATCGGCGTGGAAGTACCCGACTCCGAGAACCTGCTCGAGGGTCGTGTGCAGGAGCCGCTCGGCGAGGGCATTGCGATCGATCCCGGACGCGACGAGACGATCGGTTTCGGCCAGCGTGAAACCCTCGAACCGTTCCTGGACCAGCAGCCGGCCGGTGCACAGGTCGCGGTACACCTTCGGGATGCGAACGGTTGCGCTCGAACCGAGCAGCAGCGTCATCTCCTCCATCGCGTCCGCCTCGTGCCGGAAGTCGACCTCCTCGCGCAGACTCTCGGCGAACTGGCCGAGGAGCTCTCCCGACCGCAGGCCTTGACCGAGCGCGGTGCGCCGCTGGGCGAAGTTCGCGAGGAGCGCGAGTGCGGCGAGGTCGCGGTCGAGGACTTCGTCGATACCGGGACGTTGCACCTTGACGACGACCGGCTCACCCGTGCGCAGACGCGCCCGATACGTCTGACCGATGGACGCGGCCGCCAGCGGCTCCCAGTCGAATTCGAGGAAGACCTTCTCGACGTCGGTACCGAGCTCGGTCTCGAGCACGAATCGCACGTCGTCGACTGGCGCGGGTGCGACGCGATTCTGCAGCGTCGCGAGCTCGGTACAGATCTCGGGAGGCAAGAAGTCGACACGAGTCGCCGCGATCTGACCGAGCTTGATGTACACACCGCCGGCTTCCTCGAGCACACGACGGACGCGCACGCCCGCACCGTCGAGCGATTGGCCGGCGCGGCGCCCGCTCGAGAGGAACGGTCCGAAACCCTCGCGCCGGGCGAGGTGCAGCAACTCGCGGTAGCGGCGCAGCACCGAGATCCGCCTCTGCAAGGCGCGCATCGGACGGGGCGGGACGACCAGGCCTGCGTGTTCGCCGAGCGCGAGCGAACCGGGACGCGCGAGCAGGTCGAGCGTCACCGCAACCGCCATGGTGGCGGGGATCCCGATGGCGAGGGCGTGGACGACGAGATCCTCCTCCCCCCACTCCCAGTCCGCGAGGTTGAGCGCGAGGAACGCAGCGAGGCCCCACCCGACGATCCCGGAGAGGAGCGCCCTCCCCCACCCGCGTCGGATGCCGAGCAACCGCAGCGACACCGCCGTCGCGAGGATCGCAACCACCGCAGCGACGATGATCCGCAACAGCGTCTCCGGAATCGACGTTGCGACGACGCTCACGATCCTCCTGGACAGGGAGGTGCGCCGGCGCCGCACAAGCGGAGACCGGTCTCGTCGCTGACTTCGTCGACGAGCTCATCACGCGGTTGGAAGTCCAGTGCCGTGTCGACGTCGAAGATGAGCGCCGCGGTCGCCTCGCCCTCGAAGTCGAGGCGATACGTGACGCAGCCTCCGTCGAACACGTACGACCGTGTGCTCTTCATCTCGGGCGGGAGTTGCTCGGCCCGTTCGAAACGCCGCATCCCGACCTGATCGCTCGGTACTTCGGTCGCGTCACGCGACCGCGCAATCGTCCGGCGGCAACAGCTCGACTTCGACCGCGTGCTTGCCGCCTTGATCGGAGTCGAGCCAGAACTGGGTGCGGTCTTGGCGCACGTTCACCGAACCCGTCTCCCAGCCGGCCGGGAGCGCGGCCACGCAGGGAACCGCGGTCGCGGACGGCACCGATTGGGCCATGAGGATCATCAGGTTCCCGGTCCCGCACGTCGGCTTCCCGGTGACCGGCAACTCCGCCGGCGTGAACAACCCGATGAGGGCCTGACCGCCGAAGAATGCGGCCAGGATCAGTCCGAGCGCGTAGACGACTCGTCGAACACCCCATCTTTGCAGCGAGACAGGCCGGCGCTCCGGTGCGAGCGCTCGGAACTGAGCCACCAGGTCCCGACCGTCCTGCTTCATGACGGAACGGAGTTGCGTCGGGCTGGCAATTCCGCGGGCCGCAGCAAACGCCTCGGCGATCTCGTCGGCGGTGAAGTACCGGAGCGCATGCGCGTACACGCGCTCGGCGTCCGAACGTACCGCGAGCACGAGCATCAAGTTGGCGAGGTCGACCGCCTGTCGCCACGGCGAGGGCCGCACCTGCGCGAACGCGGTGTCGATGAGAAAGATGTGGCCGTCCTTGACCATCAAGTTCGCGGGCTTGATGTCCCGATGGGCAAGGCCGCTGTCCCACAACTTGCGGATCAGCGCCAGCCCTTCGTCGATCACGGCGTCGTCGACGACCGCATCGCCGATCTCCTGTGCCTCGTCGAGGAACTCGGTGACGAGGAGGTACTCACGCTCGGGCGTCAGCTCGACGATGCCCGCCGGCGCCGCGGTCGGGATGCCGGAGTCGCGCATGAGCCGAAGGGTGTAGTCCTCGTACTGGACCAGCCGCCGCACCGATTGGAACGGTGCTTCGTCCTCCAGGCGTCCGTACAGAATCGTGCGTCCGGTCTTGTACCAGCGGTCAGCGCGCACATGGTTCATCGCGTAGAGCTTCCCGAAGAGGTACGTGTCCGGGTCGCCCGCAACGTGGAGCCGCAGCGGCGTGGAACCGCCGGAGCCGGCCAGCCCGACCGGTTGCAGATCGAGCACCGTGAACCCCAGCTGGTGCTCGACGGCCTCGCGGATCGCGTCACCGCGGCGCCCACCGACGTCGAGGTGAGCGGTCTTGCCTTGCCGGTACGAGACCGGGAACACCTCGTTGGGGACGAAGAACCGGAAGGCGTTCACCGGCAGCGCGACCCCGACCGCGATGCTCACAAGGATGTCGAAGGGATGATCGACCGCGAGATAGAGACGCGCCGCGGCCAGCACCGCGACGATGACAACGGCAACAAGCTTCGCGATCTGTCGTGGCCGACCCGGAACGACCATCGAGTAGACCACGCCGACCGCGATGATCGTGACGACCGCGACCGGCGCGGATGGAAACGCAAACCCGCGCCAGCGACCGATGGTTGTCACGCCGAACGGGCGCGGCCGAGAGATCAGGACGTAGACCAAGAGGCCGACGAGCTCGAGCACGATGACGCTGCCGACGAACGTGAAGAGATGCCGCCAACGGCGGAACGCCACGAGCGCGACGAGGAGGCCCACCGCGAGGACAGTCACGGCCCAACCCGACGCCAAGCGGTTGATCCAGTCGAACCAGCTCGTGAGCACGTCGTTGCGCAGACGCGCGATCTGCCGCAACAAGGCGGTGTCGGCTCGTTCCGTCACTCGCAGTATCCACTCGGAACGCTGCATCAAGAAGATCCACACGAACAGAACGCCGGCGGTGATGAGCCAACCCTTCCCGCTGACCCCGATGCTGCGCGGCAGCGGTGGCGCCGCGCCGGACGGCCGGCGCTGCCGGCGCGTGCGCCGGATGGTCGGGGGAAGCACCGCCGATTCCGCGGCCGGAGTGGCCGTCGATCCGACTTCCGCAGTCACGCGAGGCCCTCGCCCTCGAGCCAGCGCGACGCGACCAAGGCGATGGCATCGTTGTCGATGGTGGCTTGCAGGTTCAGAAGACGAAGCGCGCCCGTGGTCAGGCGTTCTGAAACCGCGTCGACCGCGCGTGCCAGTTGTGGTCCCGAGTCGGTCAACACGGGAGTGCGGACGAGCGGCGTGACGTTCTCTGCCGGTTGCAAGCCGCGATCATCTTCCAGTTGGACGAGATCGGAACTCGCGATCGCGGGGTCCGTCGTGAACAGCAGCGCGATGTCGACGACGCCGTCACGGAGCGCATCGCGTGTCAACGGACCTCCGACGTCGAGCGCAACGAACTCCTCGAACTTCAAACCGTAGACCTCCTCCAATCCGACCAGGCACAGGGGTCGCGACGGACACTCTGGCGCCCCCCCGAACGTGAGCTGCGACGCAACCCTGGCAACATCGCTCAGACGCTGCAATCCGAAGCGCTCCGCCGTTTCGCGGCGGACGACGAACGCGTTCGCGTCTTGCGCGGGTGCCGCGGCCAGGGTAGTGACGTCGCGCGCCATCAGTTCGCGCGCCAGCGCATCGTGCGTCTCCGTGACATCGAACGCGGCCGAGTTCGCATCGAGACTCACGAACTGAAGTGCCGTACCGGCGTACTCGGGCAGGAATTCGATCAAGCCGGCTGCGAGCGCAGGCGCGACGAACTCCCGGGGGCCCAGATTGAACGCTCGGTCGACGCGGAAGCCGTCTGCTTCGAGTGCCTGGCTGTAGATCTCGGCGAGCAACGCGCTCTCGGCGAAGTCGAACGAACCGACGGTAATCGTTCCGTCATTCGAGGCGACAGGGATGAAGGAATCGCTCGAATCAGATGTGCACGCGGTCGAAAGCAGCGCGAATGCCGACCACCATCGCGGAAGCGAAGACCGACGCGACCGCTGGTCATGCTCAGATCACTTTCTGGCGCGACAGGCGCGGCGAACGACGCCCAGCCCGGCAGGATCGGGATCCAGAACGTGCACAAACGGAACAGCAGCACCGCGGGGACCGCGATCTCCTTGTCGAGGCCGGCACCGACCAGCCCGGCGATGAGGATCGCCTCCACCGCACCGAGACCTCCCGGAGTCGGCGCGGCCTGGCCGATCGCGGATCCGGCCAGGTACACGGCACCCACTGCGGCGAACGACGTGGTGCCGCCGAACGCCCTGACCGATGCGTAGAGCGCGAACAGATTGCCGAGCACGACGGCCGTACCGCCGACGAACATCATCGCGAGACGCACCGGTTGGTGCGCGATGCCGCGAACTCCTTCCCACGCGTGGCGTGCGACCCGACGCGCCGGGCCGAGCAACTTGTCGCGACCGAACGGCGTGAGGAAGATGACGCCGGAAGCGACCGAGATGACGGCGAACGCGACGAGGAGGGGCATCTCCGGCAGCGAGAAGTCGAACGCGCCGTCCTTTCCCGCCCACAGGATGAACATCGCGGCGAGACTGATGTGGACGACGCCGCCGGCCAGCGCGTTCACGCCCCATCGGGAAGCTGCTTCGACGGTGTTGGCGCCGGCCTTCTGCATGAAGCGGAGGTTGAGGCCGATGCCTCCGATCCCGGCCGGGGTGATCCGGTTGACGAACGACCCGGCGAAGGCGACCTCGACCGCGTTGAACGGGCGCACAGGAACGGGGCACGCCGCAATGAGACTGATCGCGGCGCCGACATAGGTGAGCGCCGAGAACACGAGCGCGCCGCCGACGAGCCCCCAGTTCGCGTCCTTCAGCTGGCGGAACATCCCGGTGACGTCGGCGAACTGCGGGATCAACACGTACAGCGCGATCAGGCTGCACACCAGCATCAACACGGTCCGGATCGAGAAGCGCGTCAGCGGCTCGTATTGCACTTCGGGAGTTCCGGTGCGTTCCACGACCGCGTTGCGCACCTGCTCGAGCAATCCCTTCTTCTCTTTCAGCGCCTGCTGGGTCGCGCCTGCGAACGCCGGCAGCTGCAGGTAGGGCAACGCAGTTCCGACCGTTTCGGGGCCGATGCCGTGGATGGCCGAATCGACGGCGCGGTCCGCGCCGACGCCGATCGCCAGCGCAACGATGAGCTGCGCCAGGTCCTGGGCCAGCATCAAGTCGCTGGCCGCGAGCTCGCTGAAACCGAAGTCGATGACCCACGGCACGCCATCGGCGTCGACGAACAGATTGGCGCGCCGGAGGTCGCGGTGCGCGATGCGCTCGCGCCGCAGGAGGGCGACCTGCTCCCAGATCCCGCGCAGCAGGTCGTCACTCCACGGCTGTTCGACCCGGTCCAGGGAGGCGCCGTCGACGGTGGCGTACGCGAGGAGGAACGCGTTCGGTTCGACGGTCGCGACCGTGAGGAGGTGCGGCGTGCGGATCCCGACGTCGCGCGCCTTGAGCGCGATCAGCGCTTCGTGCTCGATCGAGCGGCGGAGCGTCGAGAAGGGGCGTTCGTCGCCGACGTTGCGCAACCGGAATCGACGGTAGATCCGGAACAGGAGGTCCGCGTCTCGCTCGTCCTGGCCGAGCACCTTGATGAACACGCCGTCGCCCGATTGCGTCGTGCCGAACCACGGCGTCGACCCGCGCGCGTCGACGGCCGCCGGATGCAGTTCGCGCAGCGGTGCGCCGGTCTGTGCCATCGCCGCCGCGACCTGCTGCCCGGTCGACCGATGGGAAGGAATCCCGAACACGAGCAGCGCGCCCGCGCCGGCCGCCCATCCGACCGTGAGCGCGAGCGCGAGGTCGACCGGGACCTCCGTGCCGGAGAGGATGCGGAAGAAGACGACGAGGCCGACGATCGACCACGCAACGACGCGCCAGCGGCGACCCGCGTACGCGCCGACGACCACTGCGAGCGCCGCGGCGACGGCGGTGTAGATGACGTCGGGGAACCCGGCACCGATGATCCACGTGTCCTCGATGCGCGCCGCGTCCAACGCGGGCGGACGGGGCCGGTCGACCAGCGTGTCGACCACCCACACGAGCGCGGCGGCCGCTGCCGCGGCCGCCGCGGCGACGAGTACGACCCGCGGACGCTTGGTGCCGACGAACGCGACGACGAGCACGACCGGATAGAGCACGGCGATGAACTGCGACACGCCGAGCAGGAAGCGCTCGAACGCGGTGGGCAACTGCTCGAAGAAGCGGAGCAAGTCTTGTTCGAATCCCTGGAGGGCACCGGTGTCGATGTACGCGATGAGCAGCGCGACGAGGAAGAAGAACACGGCGGTGACGAGCGAGAGCAACGCAACCGGCGAACGCTCGGTTGCGGGCCAGTTCGGCTCGGTGATGTCGATATCGGGTACCGGCGAAGTATCGGGTAGATCCTCGATCGCCGTCACCGCGCGATCTCCTCGTTCACGGCGGTCATCATGGCGCGTTTTCCGATCGGAGTGGCGTCAGATGGCGGGCGCATTGTCGTCGAAGACGATGATGGCACCGCCGTAACAGGCCACCCAGACCGACCGGGTCGTCGGCTCGAACGTGATCCCGATCGGGTGATGATCGGTCGGTTGCGTGTCGAGCTCGGCGAGGTCCGAGGCCCGCAGCTTGGTGACGGTCGACGACTCGTAGTTCACGACGTACAGCGCGGTGCCGTCGGCCGAGATGGCCAGGCTGCGGGGTTGCGAACCCGTGGACTCGTTCGCGGCGACCTGGCCGGTCGAGAGATCGACGCGCGACACCGTGCCCGATCCGTTGTTCGTGACGTAGAGCGCGGAACCGTCGGGCGCGATCTCGAGGTGACGTGGCCCGGAACCCGTCGCCGCCAGTTGGCTGACGGTGTTCGTGGTCAGGTCGACGCGCATCACGACGTTGCCGCCCATGACCGCGACGTACGCCGTCGCGCCATCCGGAGCCACGGCGATGCCGCGTGGGTATCGACCGATCGGCAGCCGCGCGACCTCGCGAGCCGAAGCGGTGTCGATGATCGAGAGGTCGTAGGTGCACCAGTTGGTGACGAGCACCTTGGAGTCGTCGGGGGTGACCGCGACGTACTTCGGCACTGCGCCGACCGCGATCACCTGGTCGATCTGGAACGTCTGCGTGTCGATCCGGTACACGAAGCTGTTGTCGTAGCCGGACGACGGGCTGCACTTGTCCGAGCCTTCCGGACCGAACCCGTTTCCGTACATGGAGTAGTTCGACACGTAGGCGTAGCGACCATCGCTCGTGAACGCGGTCTCGACCGGCGCGCCCTGCGACATCCCGTCGTGGCCGGTGATGCCGAACGCGTTGAGGTCGACCGCGTCCGGGATCGTCGCCGCGAGGCTGCCATCGGGCCGGTACGCCGTGACGGTGTGCGTGTACATCATGTTCTGTGCGAACACGATGCCCTGGTCCGACGCGACGACCGACTTCGGGCTGATGTCGCCCGTGATCCGGTTCACCCGCGTGAGGCGCGTCGTCTCGGACGGTGGTGGCGGTGGTGCGGTGGTGGCCGTCGTGGTCGTGCTGGTCGGAGGGGCGGGCGCGGTCGTCGTCGTGGCCGCGGCCGCCTCCGGGGCCCGCGTGCTGGCCTGCGTCGATGCTCTCGTCCGAGCCGTCGCTGCACGTCGTGAGCCCGAGCGCCGCGGCGATCACGATCACCACGAGCAGGACACCGTTGCGGGTCATCGCATCACTCGTTCAGAGCTCGTCATGGTTCTGCATCCAATGGAACGTGAACCAGCCCGGCAGTGTCGGCAGCCAGTACGTCGCGAGTCGAAATGTCAGCACCACCGACACCGCCACGCCAGCGTCGAGGCCGAAACCAGTGAGCGCGGCGACCAAGGCGGCTTCGATCGCGCCAAGACCGCCCGGTGTCGGTGCGGCGTTGCCGATGAGTGATGCACCGAGATACGCGGCGCCGATCTGCGGAACGCCGAGTCCGCCGCCGAACGCTTCGATGCAGGCCGCCAGCGCCAGCACGTACGAGAGGGTGGTACCCATGGCACCGCCGAGCAGTGAGACGACTCGAACCGGGCTGCGCAGGACGCCCGCGATCTCGCCTGCGGCCGCGCGTGCCGCCTTCATGACCGGCTGCAGGACGAAGTCTCGGATCTTCTTGATCGCGAGCGCGAGCCCCGCGACACCGAGGACAACGGCGAGGCCGAGGAGGAGAACGGTGCTGCTCGGCAGCGAGAACCCGCCGAGACCACTGCGACCGGTCCAAGCGATGAACGCGAACAGGAGGCCGACATGGACGAGGACCCCTGCGACCAGGTTGATACCGACCGACGCGGTCGCCGCCGCGGGATCGATTCCCGTCCGTTGCAGGACGCGCACGCCGATGGCCATTCCACCTGCACCGGCCGGTGTGATGCTCGAAGCGAACGATGACGCGACGCGTGACCGAAGTGCCGGCGCGAACGGCACGCGTTCGGCGACGGACCCGACGAACGACACCGCAGCGAACACGTAGGTGAGCGCACTGCCGATGATCGCGACGATCATCCATTGCCATTCGGCGTCGCCGAACGCGTCGACCGTGTCCCCGATGTTCGCGAGTTGCGGGAGCAGGAAGTAGAACGCGGCGGTGAGCGCGACGATCGTGAGGAGCGTGCGCGGTCGCACCCGCTCGAGTCGCTCCAGCGGCACGTCGTCGGCGCCGGTGCGCGCCAGCGCTCGAGTTCGCAGTTCATCGAGCGACAGCTCCCCGGTCTTCATGCGCCGCCGCATCGGCGCCGGGAGCGCCAGCGGCTGTAGGAGTGGGATCGCCGCGGCCACTCGCTCGAGGCCGATACCGTCGATCGCCGCCTCCACCGCTTCATCGACGCCGACGAGGGTCGCGGTCTCGACGAGCAGCTGGGCGACGTCCCGGCTGCGTTGTCGCGTGCCGGCCGCGAGCTCGGCGTCGTCGAAATCGACGAGGTGCACCGCGCCGTCCGGTGTCGACGATGACGTTCTCGAGCGCGAGGTTGCGGTGCGCAATGCGCGCCCGGTCCAGCATCGCCAGCTGACGCCAGAGCCGGTCGAGGAGCGCGGCGATCGACGCGGACGCGATCGATCTCACTTATGCGTTCTCCGGGGACGAAGCTGGTGACGAGCATCGCGGACCCGTCGTTCGTCGCCAGGATGCCCAACAGCTCGGGCGTGTTCGCGCCACCGTTCGTGGCTCGCAACGCCACGAGCGCCTCGTGCTCCACCCGCCGTTGCACGGTTCCGTACGGCCGTTCGACGTCTTCGCCCCGCAGACGCACCGACCGGTAGAGCCGTGCGAGGTAGTCGGCGCTGCGATCGTCCGGGGTACGGAGCTTGACGAAAGAGGCGCGCTCCGATCGGTCGGCAATTCGGTACGTGAGCGCGCCACCGGAAGAACTGCGTTGTTGCAGGACTGCGAGGTCAGGTACCAGTTGTTGCAACTGCCGCACGAGCTCGGCCGTCTCGGGTGCCCGGTTCGGTGCACCGAACACGACGAGCGCGAGCGAGCCGACGACCACTCCCACCGCGACTGCGAGCACGACGTCGAGCGCGCTCGTCGCCGATGACAGCACCCGGAGGATCATCAACACGCCGACCGCAGCCCAGAGCGCCCGCTTCCACTGGCGGCTCAGCCACACACCGGCGAGCGTGACGACGGCAGCACTCGCCGCCACGTAGGCCGCGCTCGGGAACCCGGGTGTCGTGATGAAGCCGATGGTCTCGCCACTGTCGGCGATCGCGGCCTTCGTCTGGGGAAGGTCGAGCAGATGACCGAGGGCCAGCATGGTGCCGGCTGCGACGCTCGCACCGATCAGCAGGACCAGGAGCCGTCGGAATTGCCGCCGGATGAGCAGCACGATTGCGATGACGGTCACGAGGCTGCCTGCGATGATCTGAGCGACCCCGATCACCGCCTGTTCGATGCGCGACGGGACGCGGCTGATCGCGTCGATCAGGTCGGCTTGCGCGCCGCCGACCGTGTCGTCCGCGACGGTTGCGAGGACCACGCCGAGCACGACCAGGGCGAGACCCACGAGCAGGCGCAGCACGTCGCTGGGCGAGCGGACGCGCTTCGGGCGCTCGACATTGATCTCGATCGCGTCGAGATCGACGCGCTGGCGACGCGTGAGGATCTCACGCAGGGTCGGCTCAGGCTTCGTCGAGACGGTTATGCGTTCGCAGGCTAACGGCCGGACCGAAGGGACCGGCTACGAAGCGCGTGCGCCTTGCCAGTCGACGCGCGGGGCATCGGACCAGAGACGTTCGAGGCCGTAGAACTCGCGGGTCTCGGAGAGGAAGACGTGGACGACGAAGTCGCCGTAGTCCACGAGCACCCAGGACGCGTCGGTCAGGCCCTCCGTGGACCGGGGTTTCACGTCGGCTCGCTCGCGCATCTGCTTCTCGATCTCGTCGACGATCGTGCGCACCTGTCGGGTGTTCGATGCGCTCGTGACGACGAAGTACTCGACGATCCCCATGATGGGTCCGACTTCGAGGACGAGGATGTCGTCGCCCTTCTTGTCGTGGGCGGAATTCGCAGCGATGCGTGCTTTCTCAGTGGTGTCCGTGACTGTGTCCGTCGTTGCTCCTCTGTCGTCGACTTCGAGCGAAGTTCTCCTGGCCGACAATGTTAGGCGGGAGTGTAGAGACGTCGGTCTCGGATCACGCGGACCGCGCCCGGTGGCACGAAGAAGTCCACGGCATGGTTCGCGGCGATGCGGTCGCGAAGGTTCGTCGACGAGATGTCGACCCGTGGCATCGTCACCTCGACGTGCTTCCAGCCCGTCGCGGGCACGGTCGGAACCTCGTCCTGGCGCCCGACCACGGCGATGGTGGCCGCACCGCGCAACTCGTCGGCCCTGTGCCACTCGTCGAGCCGCCGCGCGACATCCGCACCGACGATCACGAAGAGCTCGCGCGCCGGCGAACGAAGTTTCTCGATCGTTTCCATCGTGTAGGTCGGGCCTTCACGTTCCATCTCGATGCGGGACGCCTCGAGGCCGGCGACGGGTTCCACCGCCGCCTGCACCATGTCGAAACGATCGGCGGCCGACGCCACGACCAGCCCGTGCTTTTGCCACGGGTCACCGGCGACCACGAGCAGGGTGCGATCGAGGTGGAGTCCTTCGTGCGCGGCGAGTGCCGCGATCAGGTGACCGACATGAACGGGATCGAAGGTGCCGCCGAAGATCCCGAGCCGTTCGCGCACCGCGTCCACCGAGCAATCCTACGGATCGTCGCGAGCCGAACCACGCGTCTTTGACGGTTCTGTGAACGCCGCGTGACGACGGGGGAAGTCGTCGTACGCTGGCGGCATGCAAGACGCGAACGCCTCCGTCGCGCCTGACCGCGCCCGTTTGCCCGACCGCGCCCGTTTGGTCGTACGGATCTGGTTGCCCGACCGTCCCGGCGCGCTCGGCAGCGTGGCGTCGCGCATCGGCGCGCTCGGCGCCGACATCGTCGGCGTGGACGTACTCGAGCGCAGCGAGCACGTCGCAGTCGACGAGTTCGCGGTCGTGCTTCCGAAAGAGGATCTGGTCCCGCTGCTCGTGCGCGAGATCGGCGAGGTCGACGGTGCCTCGGTCGAGGAGTGGCAGCTCGTCGAACGATTCCCCGATCCCCGACTCGACGCGCTCGAGACCGTCGAGCAGATCGCGCAGGCCACCGAGGTGGGTGACCTCGGCGTGCGGCTCACGAACGGTGTGCGAGCCGAGTTCGTGGCGGATTGGAGCGCGTTGCTGCGCGGCACCGAACTGCTCGCCGCGATCGGCGAAGGCATTCCCGCGCCGACCGTCCTCGACGCACTCGCGACCGGCACGACCGCCTCACCAGCGGTTGCCGCCGGTGAGGCCGGTCCCGACGACCTCGCGATCGCGCCACTCGAGAAGCTGAACGCGCTGCTTCTCGTCGGCCGGAGCGGTCATCCGTTCCGCCGCCGTGAGCGGCAACAGCTGCTCGCGCTCGGCAAGGATCGCCGACCGGTTGGCCGTCCTGCTCGTCTGACTGTCCAACATTTCAACGCTTCTTGTAGAACTGCCGGATGGCCTTGCTCATCGTGCGTCCGACGCGCCGGCGCGCGGTCGCGTCGAGCTCTTGGTCCAGTCGCACGTAGTGCTCGAACCGATCCGCGTCGAGCTCACCCCGTTCGACCGCGGCGAGGACCGCGCAGCCGGGCTCGGTCCGGTGGGCGCAGTCGGAGAATCGGCATTGCGCGGCGAGGGCTTCGATGTCACCGAACACCTGACTGAGGCCGGCGTCCGAATCCCACAAGGACACCGCGCGCAGGCCCGGCGTATCGATGAGAACACCGCCGCCCGAGAGCGGGATGAGCTCACGCGCCGTCGTCGTGTGCCGGCCGCGCTGGTCGCCGCGGCGCACGGGTCCGGTGTCCTGCACCTCGGCGCCCATCAACCGGTTGACGAGCGTGGACTTGCCCACCCCCGACGCCCCGATGAGCGCGACGGTCCTCCCACCCGACGTGTACTGCTCCAACGCGTCGAGCCCGAGGCCCGTTACCCCGCTGGTGACGATCACATCGACTGCCGGCGCGACGCTGCGCACGGCGTCTTCCGCGTCGTCCACCTCCGGGGCGAGGTCGCGCTTGGTGAGGACCACGACCGGCATCGCGCCGCTCTCGTAGACGAGGACGAGCTCGCGCTCGAGCCGGCGCAGGTTCGGCCCGTTCGTCAGCGAATGCACGACGAAGACGGTGTCGATGTTCGCGGCGATCACCTGCTCGTCGAGCGCTTTGCCTTCCATCGGGTCACCGCGGACGAACGTCGAGGCGCGCGGCAGCGTCGCTACGACCTCCGGTTCTTCGGCCGCCGTGTCGACGAGCACCCAATCGCCGGTGGCGACGGCACCCGCCGCCGGGACCGCGCGCACGGTGCCCGCTTCGGTGAGGACCGTGACCAAGCCGCGGTCGATGCGTGACACGCGACCGGGTTCCGATGCGGGCCGATCCTCGATTTCAGCGAGCGCGGCCAGACGATCGTTCCAGCCCAGGCCCTCGAGCGTCGGTCGTGCGGTCATGCGCTCTCTAGCCTGCCACCATGACGGTCGCAGTCGCGGTCCTGACGCGCGACCTCCGGATCCGGGACAACCCCGTGCTCGCGGGCGCGATCCGAGATGCCGGCCAGGTCGTGCCGCTGTTCGTGCTCGACGACGCGATCCTCGGCACCGCCTACGCGACACCCAACCGGCTCGGGTTCCTCCTCGAGTCGCTGCACGATCTCGACCGCGAGCTGCGCGAACGCGGCGGCCATCTCGTCGTTCGGCGCGGTGACTGGGTCGAGTCGGTGCTCGAAGTCGCAAAGGAGTGTGGTGCCACCGATGTTCACGTCGCCCGGGACGTCAGTGGCTTCGCGAAGCGGCGGCTCACCGACCTCGAGGACGCGGGCGCTACGCGCGACGTGGAGGTCATCGCGCACGAATCCGTGACGGTCGTACCACCCGGAGAGCTCGAGTCGTCGAGCGGGGGCCCGTTCCTCGTGTTCACGCCGTACTACAAGCGCTGGCTCACGCAGCCGTGGCGCTCGATGCATGCGATCCCGCGGTCGTTGACGGTCCCTCGGGGCATCTGCAGCGGGGAGATCCCGAAGCTCGACGCGCTCACGCCCGGCCAACGCGCGCCCGACGTCGTGCGCGGCGGGGAGTCCGAGGGCATCAAGCGGTTACGCGCGTGGACGAGCGCAGGCCTCGAAACCTACAAGGAGGGCCACGACGATCTCCCTGGCGACCGCACGTCGCGCATCTCTCCCTACCTGCACTTCGGTTGCCTGTCGGCACTGGAGGTCGCCACCCGCCTACGCGACCGCCCGGGTGGTGAAGCGTTCGTGCGGCAGTTGTGCTGGCGCGACTTCTACGCGCAGCTTCTGGCGGCCCGGCCGGACACCGCCCACCGCGACGTGCGCGACGCGAAACCGAAGTGGTCGCGCGCGGAGAAGGTGGTGGACGCGTGGCGCGAGGGTCGCACCGGGTACCCGGTCGTCGACGCCGGCATGCGGCAGTTGCTCCGAGAGGGGTGGATGCACAACCGCACCCGCATGGTGGTCGCCTCGTTCCTCACCAAGGACCTGATGATCGACTGGCGGATCGGCGCGGCCCACTTCATGGCGCACCTCGTCGACGGCGACGTCGCGCAGAACCAGCTCAACTGGCAGTGGGTCGCGGGAACCGGCACCGACACCAACCCGCACCGCGTGTACAACCCGACCGTGCAGAGCCGGAAATTCGACCCCGATGGCGTCTACATCCGCCGCTACGTCGACGAGCTCGCAAACATCGAGGGCGACATCCACGACCCCTCACCGGAAGAACGCGATCGACTCGGCTACCCCGCTCCCCTCGTCGACCACCACGAAGCCATCGACCAGTGGCGAGCCAGCCGCGCCCGCTGATGTTCGCAACGGGCACCACGTGCGTCAGTCGAGATGCCCGAACGCGAGGGCGTACAGCACTGCCGTGAGCGAGAGGCCGTCGAGCATCTCGTTGTCCCTGACGATCTGTCGCACGCGGTCGACGGGCACCCACTCGACCCGCTCGGCTTCGCCTGGGTCCGTTGGTTCGCCGACGTGGGACGCGCCCGCGGCGACGAAGCAATGGAAGGCTTGGTCGCTCAGCCCGTTCGTCGGGTGGTACGTCACGAGCTGCCGGAGCGGTCCTGGCTCCCAGCCGGTTTCCTCGATGGTCTCGCGTCGCGCCGCCTCCGCTGCTGTCTCGCCGGGGTCGATCCCGCCCGCAGGGATCTCCCATCCCCACGTGTCCGTGATGAAGCGGTGGCGCCACACGAGCAGCAGACCGCCCACCTCGTCGTGCACGACGGTGCCGGCGGCCTGGTTCGGCATGCGCACGACGTGGTGCTCGAATCGAGTTTGGTTCGGGACCTCGACGTCGACCAGCGTGAGCGCTACCCATTCCGATTCGTAGATCGTGCGTTCGCCGTGCACCGTCCATCGCATAGGACAACGGTACGCACGGCGTAGTGTCCACGCTCGTTGAAGTTCGCAACGGGTACGCCCGTCCTACAGCGCAACATCGAGCTCGGACGCGTCCGCTTTGTCGTACCGTCGATCGTCGTCGCCGACACAACTGACGAGACCAGACTGTTCCGTCGCGCCGGCACGGCGATCAAGGCGGCTCGCTGTTTTGCGTTGCGCGCTGATCCGGCGGCCTACGAAGCAGAAGCGCAGCGCGAGCTGCTCGCCGGCGCATGGGACTACGTCGACGCGACTGGGAGGCGACCGACGCGCTCGTGGTCAGCGCGTGCGGGCGATCGGTACTCGGCTTGGCTCCTCTGGTGGGCCGGAAGCGACGAGTTCCTCGGTTGGTACGTCAACTTCGAGCGGCCATGGACGCGAACGCAACTCGGCTTCGACAGCACCGACCTCGCCGTCGACCTGATCGTCGACCCCGACCGACACTGCGAGTGGAAAGACCGCGACGCGTTCAAACAGCGCGTCGACCTCGGCCTGATCACCGCCGCGGACGCTGCCGAGGTGCAGACGCGCGATGTCCACCGTTGTCCGCGCCATCGAGGCGCAGCGAAGGCATCTTCTCGGACGACCTCGTCGACTGGCACCCTGACCCGACCTGGCCGACGCCTCAGCTCCCCCGCAACTGGAACGACGTGCCTACAGGGCCGTGAGCGAGCGAAGCGAGCGACCAAGAGTTACGCCTCGACGACGTCGGCGACGAACTTCTGGAGCTGGCGGAGGTTGCGGCACTCGTAGACGCCGTCGCAGTACGGCGCGTAGTCGGAGATGATCGAGTCGCCGGTGTCCCAGTAGCCGCGCGGTTCGGGGTCGAGCCAGAAGAGCCGGCGGGCGCGCTTGCGCATCTCGCCGAGCGTCCATGCCTGCGCGGCGTGGTAGTTGTTCCGCGCGTCGCCGAGCAGGATCACCGACGACTTCTTCGTCACCTCACGTATGTGGCGCTCGTGCCAGGTCTCGAACGCATGGCCGTAGTCGGAGTGGCCGTCGACCCACACCACGTCGGCTTCGGTGTTGACGCGGTGGATCGCCTCGCCGATGTCGTCGGCTTCGTCGAAGAAGTGCGTGACCTCGTCGACGCCGTCGATGAAGACCCACGACCGCACCTTGGAGAACTCGCTCTGCATCGCGTACACGAACTGCAGCGTGAAGCGCGCGAACGATGCGACCGAGCCGCTGATGTCGGCCACGACCATGATCTCGGGTTTCGACGGGCGCGGCCGCTTGAACTTGGGCTCGATCGGGATGCCGCCGTACGCCATCGAGTGGCGGATCGTCTGACGGAAATCGAGCGTTCCGCGGTGCCGGTGACGTCGGCGCTGGGCCAGCCGGGCTGCCAGCGCGCGCGTCAGCGGGTAGATCGCCCGCTGGAGCTGGTGCATCTCTTCACGGGACGCGTGCATGAAGTCGACGTCCTCGGGCAACGGCTTGCGCAGCGTGCGCGCCATCGCCTCGACACCACGGTCGGCGACGAGCCGCCTCCGGATCTCGGCTTCGATCAGTTCCTTGAGCACCTTCAGGCGGCCGTCGTAGTCCTCGCGGGCGAGGCGCTCGTCGAACGCGCCTTCGCCGACCTGCTGGTCCTGTTGCGCGCGCTCCATCATCTTCTCGACCAGACCTTCGGCATCGAGCTGCCGCAGCGTCCGGTACAGGTAGTACGCACCGCCCACCGGTCGGCCCGGCTCCATCCCCGCGAAGCGCGCGACCGCAGCCCCCGCCAGCATCCGCATCTGCTCGCGGTCCATGTTCATCAGCGCGTCGAGGAGCATCTGCGCGAGCTCCTCGTTCGACACCTGGCTCATCGCGCCGCCGGCTTCCATGGCCTGGCGCAGCTGCTCGAAGTCGGCGCCCTCGGCGCCTTCCTCGGACTCCGCGCCCTCGACCCCGGGGCTGAACATCGAGAAGTAGACCTCGAACACGGTCTCGAACACCTTGGCGTGGCCGTGGTGCTTCACCAGCGTTGCTTGGAGCGCGGAGCGGAACGTGTCGCGGTTCTCGAGCGGGACGTGCTCGACCGCGCGCATCGCATCGAGGTTCTCGGTCATCGACACCGGCAGGCCGGCAACGCGCAGCTCGTGTACGAAGCCCTGGAGGACGTCGAGCATCTTCGGATCGGATGCGAGCGCAGTCACGTCACCACCCCGTCCACTCCCACGCTCTCGTGCGAAGTCGACCAACGCTTCGAAGCGATGGCGCAGCTTCTCGTCGACCATTGCAGGACGGGTCCGTCACTTGCGGCTGGTCGCCGGCGCGTCGACGCCGAGCTCTTTGCGCGCTTTGGTGATGTCCGACTGGTACTTCAACAGCACGTGCAACGACTCGCCCAGCACCTCGGGGGTGATCTCGTTGCGACCGAGGTACAGCAGCGTGCGGGCCCAGTCGATCGTCTCCGAGATCGACGGCGCCTTCTTCAGGTCGATGTTGCGGATCGAGCCGACGACACGTGCGATCTGCTCGGCCAGCGCCTCGTCGACCTCGGGCACGCGGACCCGCACGATGTCCTTCTCGCGCTCCAGCTCCGGGTAGTCGATGTGCAAGTAGAGGCAGCGGCGCTTCAACGCCTCGGAGAGCTCACGCGTGTTGTTCGAGGTGAGGAACACGAGCGGCCGCTGCTTGCCCTCGATCGTCCCGAGCTCGGGTACGGACACCTGGAAGTCGGAGAGCACCTCGAGCAGCAACGCTTCGGTCTCGATCTCGACGCGGTCGACCTCGTCGATGAGCAGCACGATCGGCTCCTCGGCGCGGATCGCCTCCAGCAGGGGGCGAGTGAGGAGGAACGGCTCGGAGAAGATGTCGGACTCGACCGTCTCCCAGTCGCGCTCGTGCTCACGGTCGGCCTGGATGCGCAGGAGTTGCTTCTTGTAGTTCCACTCGTAGATCGCCTTGGCCTCGTCGAGCCCCTCGTAGCACTGGAGACGGATCAACCGGCTGCCGGTGGTGGCAGCGACGGCCTTGGCCAGCTCGGTCTTGCCCACGCCCGCGGGTCCCTCGACGAGCACGGGCTTCTCGAGCCGGTCCGCGAGGAACACGACCCCGGCGATCCCGGAGTCGGAGAGGTACTCGACGCCGCGGAGGCGGTCCATGACGTCGTCGACGGAAGCAAAGCGCTCGGCCATGAGTGGGAGAAGGGCTCCTGTGTGAGTGGGGTCAGCCGCGAGTCTGGCCGTTGCCCCAGATGACGTACTTGTACGTGGTGAGCTCGCGCAGCCCCATCGGACCACGAGCGTGCAGCTTCTGGGTCGAGATGCCGATCTCCGCGCCGAACCCGAACTCCTCACCGTCGGTGAACCGGGTCGAGGCGTTCACGATCACGGCCGCGGCGTCGACCTCGGTGGTGAAGCGCTGCGCGGCTGCGAGGTCGCGTGTGCAGATCGCTTCGGTGTGCCCGGTGCCGAAGCGGTTGACGTGATCGATCGCGGCACCGATCTCGGGAACGACGGCGACGCTCATCTTCAGGTCGAGGAACTCGGTGCCGAAGTCGGCCTCGGTCGCTTCGGCGACGTACGGGCGACATGCCTGCGCGCCGGCGTCGCCGACGAGCTCGACACCTTCGTCGTGCAGCGCGTCGAGCGCGCGTCCGAGGAACCCGTCGGCGATCGCTTCGTGCACGACGAGCGACTCGGAGCTGTTGCACACGCTCGTGCGTTGCGTCTTCGCGTTCACGACGATCTTCAGCGCTTCGTCGATGTCGGCTGCGGCGTCGACGTACACGTGGCAGTTGCCGTCGCCGTCGATGATGACGGGAACACTCGCGTTCTCGCGGATGCTCCGGATCAGCGACGGGCCGCCGCGCGGGATGAGGCAGTCGACATACTCGGTGAGCTGCATCACCTGCGTCGCGGTCTGGTACGAGGTGTCTTCGACGAGGAGCACCGCGTCTTCGGGGAGACCTTGCTTCGCGAGCGCCTCGCGCAGCACCCCGACGACCGTGACGTTGGAGCGCAGCGCGCTCGGACGACCCGCGCAGAAGGGCCGCGTTCCCGGACTTCAGGCAGAGCCCGGCGGCGTCGCTGGTGACGTTGGGCCGGTTCTCGTAGATGATCGCCACGACTCCGAGCGGCACCCGGACTCGGGTGATCCGCAGGCCGTTCGGCGGCGTCCACCCGTCGAGCACCTCGCCGACGGGGTCGACCAGATCGGCGACCGTGCGCAGCCCGCCCGCCATGCTCTCCAGCCGCGCGTCGGTGAGCCGCAGGCGGTCGAGCGGACCGGCTGCGAGCCCGCCGGCCTGCGCCGCGTCGAGGTCGGCGTCGTTCGCGGCCTGGATCTCGGCCGCGCGGTCGGCCAGCAGTTCCGCGGCGGTGAGCAGCGCCGCGTTCTTCGCGGCAGTCGGTGCCGAGGCGAGGATGCGAGACGCGGCGCGGGCCCGCTGCCCCAGTTCCTCGACGCTCGTCATCCGGTCAGGCTACTCCTTGACCGGTCGGTCAAGTCAGGGAGAACGCGGGCCCTGTCCGGCATCGGCGACCGGCTGCGTAGCCTGGCGACATGGCCGAGAAGGACATGATCAAGGCCGTGCAAGCGGCGATCGACGACCGCGGTATCGACGACACGATCGAACAGGTCGGGCAGTTCTCGCCACGCGGCACGTCGGGATCGACCGCCGCGGGCGCCATGATCGGCAGCGAGATCGGCGGTGAGTTCGGCGACGTCGGCGATGCCATCGGACTGGGCGCCGGCATGCTCGCCGGCAGGGGTGCGAACGCGACGTCGCGAGGGCTCCCGATGCAGATGCTCGTCGGTGCCTCGGAATCGACGGTCTACGGCTTCAAGATGAGCGGAGGCGGCCGCCGCAAGGAGCCGCACGACATGGTGTTCCGGGTGCCGCGCAAGGGGCTGGACGTGAAGGTGCACGGCCGGGTCAACGTACGCGTGCTCGAGCTCATCGAAAGCGAGACGGGCACGACGGTGGAGCTCGAGGGCAACCGGATCCCGATCACGCACTCGCACGATCTCATCAAGTACCTCGCGGGCGAGCCCGGCGGCCGACGATTCCGACGCGCAGGCCCAGGCGCAGGGCGAGGTGCTCGAGGAGCCGGGCTGACGCCCGACTACGGCAGCACGACGAGGTCGTCGCGGTGGACGACCTCGTGGGGCAACCCGTCGGGGAGGTCGGCGGTCCGACGCCCGGCAACGGCACGCAGTTGGGACACGGAGTATCGACTGAGTCCCTTCGCGAACGCGGCACCGCGCTCGTCGACGATCTCGACCGCGTCCTCGGCGTCGAAGTTGCCTTCGGCCGCGCGTACCCCGGCGGCGAGCAGTGAGCGGCCCGCGCTGACGAGCGCGTTGCGCGCACCGTCGTCGACGACGATGCGACCTCGCGCGCCTTGCGCGAACGCGATCCACAACTTGCGGCTCGAGAGGCGCTGCGGGCGCGGTGCGAACGCGGTGCCGACCGACTTCCCGTCGAGCGCGTCGGCGACGACGTTGTCGGCGGTCGCGGCCGCGATCACCGTGCGCACACCCGACCACGCGGCGATCTTGGCCGCCTGCAACTTGCTCGCCATCCCGCCGCTGCCGCGCGCCGAGCCGGTGCCGCCCGCGAGCTGTTCGAGCGCGGCGTCGACCTCGACGATCTCCTCGATCAACGACGCGTCGTCAACCTGCTTCGGATCGGCGGTGAAGATACCGGCGGTATCGGTGAGCATGACGAGCGCGTCGGCGTGCAGCAGGTGCGACACGAGCGCGGCGAGCCGGTCGTTGTCGCCGTAACGGATCTCGTCGTCGGCAACGGTGTCGTTCTCGTTGACGATCGGCAGCACGCCCAGCCCGAGCAGCTTCTGGAGCGTCTCGCGCGCGTGCAGGTACTGGCTGCGGTGCACGAAGTCGTACGGCGTCAGCAATACCTGGCCGCCGACGATG
The DNA here is from genome assembly GCA_963841215.1 of uncultured Actinomycetes bacterium. GTDB lineage: Bacteria > Actinomycetota > Acidimicrobiia > IMCC26256 > PALSA-610 > CAVUFH01. Next base: position 437,424 of record CAWJBW010000002.1, read on the forward strand.
TCGTGCGTCGAGAAGATCGCGTTGAGGCGTTCGACGAGGCGCGGTTGACCGACGGCCGCGAGCGCCTGCAACGTCCCGATGTCGGTCGGGCGGGAGGTGAAACCGAGCGCGGGCATGCCGGCCGCGATCGCGCCGGAGAGCACCAGCACGAGCCGGTGTCCGGCCCCGTGCGCGGTCGCGAGGTCGCCGCACAGCTTGAGGATCGCGGCGTCGTCGAGGTCGCCCCGCTCGTCGGTGATCGACGACGTGCCGATCTTCACGACCGCGAGCATCGTCACATGCCCGCGTTCACATTCCCTCTTCGTACGTCAGCTCGAAGCGCCGATGCGCACGAGGTCGCCGTCGGTCACGCCCGCGCGCACGAGCGCGCGCTCGACGCCCATGCGCCGGAGCCGGCCCTGCACGTAGGCCATCGCTTCGGGGTTGGTGAGATCGGCGAGCGCAACGGCGCGCTCCGCGGGCCGACCGCTGACGCGCCACGCGTTGTTGCTCTCGCGCACGACCGAGAAGCCCTGCTCCTCGGGCCGCAGCACGACGTACGGCTCGGGTGCGCCTTCGCTCGCGCGCGCCTCGTCGACGCACGTCGCGATCTCGCCCAGCAACTCGTCGAGGCCGGCACGGGTGACTGCGGAGATGGTGAGCCCGGTGAACGGTTCGCCTGGCAACGGTTCGTCGGCGTGGCGACGTCGGCTTTCGTCCCGACCACGACGCGCGGCCGTTCGAGGAGCGCGGGCTGATATCGGCCGAGCTCGTCGAGGAGCACCCGCTCCTGTTCGGCCGGGCGTGCGTCCCTCGACGGACGCGAGGTCGAGAAGGAGCACGAGCACGCGCGCCCGTTCGACGTGACGCAGGAACTGGTGTCCGAGGCCTTTGCCGCCCGCCGCGCCTTCGATGAGCCCGGGGATGTCGGCGACGACGAACTCGTGCTCGTGGAACCGCACCACACCGAGGTTGGGAACGAGCGTGGTGAACGGGTAGTCGGCGATCTTGGGTCTCGCGGCGCTGATCACCGAGATCAGGGTCGACTTCCCTGCGTTCGGAAATCCGACGAGCGCGACGTCGGCGAGCAGCCGCAGCTCCAGCTGGAGCCAGCGCGCCTCGCCGTACTCCCCCTGCTCGGCGAACGACGGCGCCCGCCGGGCGTTCGACAGGAACCGGGCGTTGCCGCGACCGCCGGTACCGCCGCGCGCGGCGAGCCAGCGATCACCGTCGGAGACGAGATCGGCGACCAGCTCACCGTCCTGACTGCGGACGGTCGTGCCCTCCGGTACTTCGATCACGAGGTCCGAGCCGGCCGAGCCGTGCTTCTTCTTCCCGGATCCGTGCGTCCCCGACGTTGCCTTTCGGTGCGGGTGATCGCGAAACGCGAGGAGCGAGGCGACGTTGCGGCTCGACCGCAGCCAGACGTCGCCACCCTTGCCGCCGTCGCCGCCGTCGGGTCCGCCGCGCGGTACGTGCGCTTCCCGCCGGAACGCAACCGAACCGGCGCCGCCGTTGCCGGCCTGCACGTTCAGTTGCGCCACGTCGACGAAGTCGGACATCACCGAAAGCGTACGGGGAGCGCCGTACGATCATCGGCGTGAATCAGCCCTTCGATCCCAACGCCCCGCAACCGCCCGGCCCCGCAACCGCCCCGACTCCAGGCACACCGCCGCCGGGTGCGCCGGCGCCGGGAACATCGGGCGCGCCGGGTACACCGGGCGCGCCGGCGGATCCCGGCGACGCGACCGTGCGCATGCCGCAGGTGGGCGAGCCGCGGCGGACCGACTCCGCCCCCGCCGACCGGGCCGGGCGGGGACGACGGCGACGACGAGGGAGCGGGCAACGCGAAGTGGTGGTGGATCGCGGTCGCCGCGGTGGTGGTGATCGGGATCATCATCCTCGTGATCGTGCTGCTGAGCGGCGATGGCGACGACGACGACAGCTCGACCACGACCAGTTCGAGCGCCGCGTCCACGACGTCGACCTCGGCCGCCACCACGACGACGACCCAACCTCCCGACACCACGCGCCCGGCGACGACGACCACCGAGGCACCCGCCGCGCCCGACGATCGCGTCGTTCACCGGGCCCGACAGCGTGCGGTGTACCGAGCCCACCACGGTGCAGCTCAGCTGGAGCACGGAGAACGCGACGCGGACGACGATCTCGATCGACGGGGCCGCGCAGCCGGGGAGCTTCGGCGAGAGCGCGACGCAGGACCTGCCGTTCCCGTGCGACGGCAGCTCGCACACGTACCTGCTGACGGCCTTCGGCGCGAACGATCGCACCGTCACGGAGTCGAAGGCGATCTCCGAGGAATCCTGACCGCAATGACCGCCGTGACGCGGTGACCGCGGTGATCAGTCCTTGGGCTTCGGCACCTTCATCTCGGCCGGCATCCGCATCGACTGCGTCGTCGCCGGCGCCTTCTTCCCGTCTGCCTTCTTCCCACCGGCCCTTCTTCGGTCGCCTTGACGGCCCGCTTCGCCTCGCGGATCTCGATCACGCGGTCGAAGCGGTCGACGTCGGCGATCGAGGGCCAGTCGGCCGCGGACTCCTCCCAGCCCGGCGGCTGCACGCCGAGGCGCTTGCCGAGCAGCCCGACGAAGATGCGGGCCTTGGCGTCCCCGAAGCCCGGGAGGGCGCGGACCCGTTGCAACAGCTCGGCGCCGCTCTCCGCCCCGCTCCACAACTGATCGGCCCGGCCGTCATAGTGCTCGACGAGTGACTGCGCCAGCGCGTGGGTGCGCTTCGCCATCGAGCCGGGGTAACGATGGAGCGCCGGCTTCTCCCGGAACACGACCTCGAGATCCTCGACCGGCATCGCTGCGATCGCACCCGCGTCGAGCTGTCCGCCCAGCCGCTCCTTCAGGAACGCCGGGGCCCGGAACGCCCATTCCATGGGCACCTGCTGGTCGAGCAGCATCCCGATCATCACCGCCAGCGGCTCCGCTGCGAGCAGGCGGTTCGCGTCCTCGTCGGGCGTGAACGGCAGGGCATCGACCACGCTGCGGACGCTACCGGTTCACCCCGTCGATCCGGATCACGAACAGGCTTCGCCTGATCCGGATCACGAACGGACGACCCGGATCACGTACGGGATCGGAGGGAGCGGCGACTAGGCTGGCCGGTTCCCGAGAGCGGTCAGCACCCTTTTCCGAGCACTTCCTTCCGAGCACTTCCCGACCAAGGGAGCCGAGCAGGCGCATGGTGGCGGAGCACCCTCGAGCGGATCCTGGACCGCCGGACTCGGACCTCGCGGCCGAGCAGGCCTACGTGTCTGCCGCCTACGCCCGGCTGGCGTCGATGCGGGACGCCGCCGAGCGAGTGCGGCAGGCGTACTCCGACGTCCGCGCGGGTGGCACACACCAGGCCCGGCTCGAACGGGACATCGCGTGGGATGTCACGCAACGGCGTCTGGCCGACCTCGACATCGGCGACGCTCCCCTCGTGTTCGGCCGTCTCGACATGGCGCCGTATCCCCAGGGGGACGGCGACCTCGACAGTCCCGACGGCGAAGCGGTCCGCTGGTACATCGGGCGCCTCGCGGTGGAGGACGAGCACCACACCCCGCTCGTCGTCGACTGGCGCGCACCGATCGCCGAACCGTTCTACCGGGCGACGGCGGTGGCGCCGATGAACGTCGCCCGCCGGCGCCACCTCATCACGAAGAAGGGCCGCGAGGTGACCGGCCTCGACGACGAGGTCTTCGACCAGCGCGCCATCGCGGAGGCCGGCCTCGAGGTCGCGGGCGAAGGCGCCCTCCTCGCGGCGCTCGAACGCGACCGCACCGGGCGCATGGGCGACATCGTCGCGACCATCCAGGCCGAACAGGACCAGGCGATCCGGGCCGACCTGCCCGGCGTCCTCGTCGTCGCGGGCGGCCCCGGTACGGGCAAGACCGCGGTTGCGCTGCACCGGGCTGCCTACCTGCTCTACACCTACCGGCGGAAGCTGGCTTCGACGGGCGTGTTGCTCGTCGGTCCGAGCGCGGTGTTCCTCCGGTACATCGAACAGGTGCTGCCGTCCCTCGGCGAACAGGACGTGCAGCTCTCGACGCTCACCGGGCTGAGACCTCGGCTACGAGCAGCCGAGAACGACTCCTACGACGTCGCGACGCTCAAGGGCGACGGCCGCATGGCGCGCGTCATCGAGAACGCGGTCAGCGACCGTGAACGACCGCTCGCCAAGCCGCTCGCGGTCGTCATGGACGGCATCCGGCTGCGCATCACCCGCGGCGACACCGCTCGCATCGTGGAGGGCGCGCGTCGCCGGCGCGGCACGCACAACGAGAAGCGACCGCTCGTCGCGCAGCGGCTCGTCGACATGCTGGCGGCGCGCTACAAGGAAGGGCTGATCCGCAACTTCCGTTCGCACCAGATCGACGCGCCCCGTCGCGATGCTGGGCCAGAGGGCGAGCTCGGCAACGTCGCGAGCATCTTCGATCGAGACCTCACTCCGGACCCGACCGCCGCCGCGGCGCTCTCGCGCGGCGACGCTCCACCCGAAGGGTGGAACGCCGAGCTCCGCGCCCGCATCCGCAGCCGGCCCGAGGTGAAGGAGGCGCTCGAGCGTTGCTGGCCCGTCATCTCCGGTGCAGAGCTCATCAACGATCTGTTCGGCTTCACCGCGCTCATCGCTTCGGCCGGACGCGATCTCCTGCGCAAGGAGGAGATCGCGATGTTGCAACGCCGCCGAGACCGCGATGTCGGCGCGGCCCGATGGAGTGAGGCCGACGTCGCGCTCATCGACGAAGCCGATGCTCGCCTCGGCCCGGTCGAAGCCGCACGAGTGCGGCGGAGGAGCCGCCGGACCGGCGACGACGCCCTGAACACGGCGACGCGAGTCATCGAGAACTTGGGCCTGGAAGGCTTCACCGACGCGGCCACGCTCGCGAGCCGGTACGGCGACGGTCCGAGCGACGGGTCGGCGCCCATCGGCGAGCCTCGCACCTTCGGGCACGTGCTCGTGGACGAAGCCCAGGACCTCAGCGCGATGCAGTGGCGCATGCTCGCCCGCCGGTGCCCGTCGGGGTCGATGACGCTCGTCGGTGACCCCGGCCAGGCCAGCCGGCCGGGGGCGCTCGCATCGTGGGACGACGTACTCCGGCACGTGCCGACCTACACCACGCCGCAGTTCGTCACGTTGTCGGTCAACTACCGGACGCCGGCCGAGGTGATGGAGCTCGCGTCCCGCCTCCTCGCCGTCGCGGCGCCGACGGTCGAGCCGTCGCAGTCAGTGCGCGGCACGGGCGAGTACCCGCGATTCGTCGCGACGACTCCCGACGCGCTGACGCGGGAGACGGCCGACGTCGTTCGCTCGGTGCGAGAACGCACGGGCACGGTCGCCGTGATCGCGCCGGCTGCAATGCACGCGTCTCTCGAAGCCGCGCTGCGCGATCTCGGCGCAGTCGCAGGCGCCGCCGAAGCGCTCGACGCGCCGATCGCGATCCTCGACGCCACGCAGGCCAAAGGGCTGGAGTTCGATCACGTCGTGGTGGTCGAACCGAGCCGGCTCGTCACCGCGGATCAGGCCGGCCTCCGCCTGCTCTACGTCACGATCACCCGTACGACGAAGTCGCTCGTCGTCGTGCACTCGGGCTCGTTGCCCGAAGGGCTCGCATCCGAGCCGGTGGACGCCGCGAGCTGAGCCCGCGAGCTGAACCCGTGCTGGCCGCGTCAGTCGGCGGTGTTCGCGACGGGAACGATGTCGATCAGCTTGCGGCCGCGGCGCGAGCCGAACTTGACCACGCCGTCACTCTTCGCGAACAGCGTGTCGTCGCTTCCCTTCCCGACGTTGAAGCCGGGGTGCCACTTGGTGCCGCGCTGGCGGATGATGATCGTGCCGGAGCTCACCGACTCGCCGCTGAAGCGCTTCACGCCCAGGCGCTGGGAGTTGGAGTCACGGCCGTTGCGGGACGACGCTGCGCCCTTCTTCTTCGACATGACCGCTCCTCAGGTGCCGCTCGTGATCGCGGTGATCTCGATGGTGGAGTACTTCTGGCGGTGACCCCACCGCTTCCGCTGGTTGCTCTTGTTCTTGTACGTGAACCCGTTGATCTTCGGGCCCTTCGCATCGCCGACCACGCGGGCCTCCACGGCCGCGCCCTCGAGCTGCGAGGCGGTCGAGAGGACGGTGTCGCCGTCGACCACGAGCACCGGGCGGATCGAGACGTCGTCGCCGCGGCAGGCGCTCGACGTCGATCCGGTCGCCTTGCTCGACTCGGTACTGCTTGCCACCGGTGGCGATCACCGCATACATGCGCGCGCTACTTCCCGTGTCCCCGTGAATTCCCGTGAAGATCCTCTGGAAGGAGAAGAGCGTAGCGGATGGCCCCATCCGCCGACGATCCTCGTCCCGCCTATTCGAGCATCGATTCGTCGACGACGAAGCCGCGCCCGTTGCAGTGCGGGCACGTCGAGGAGAACGCTTCGACGAGGCCCTCCGAGACGCGCTTGCGCGTCATCTCGAGCAGGCCCAGCTCGGAGATGGGGAACACCTGGGTGCGCGTCTTGTCGCGGGCGAGGGCCTGACGGAAGTGCTCCTCGACCTGCTCGCGGTTCCCCTTGATCTCCATGTCGATGAAGTCGATGACGATGATCCCGCCGATGTCGCGCAGGCGGAGCTCACGCGCAATCGCGTCGGCAGCTTCGAGGTTGTTGCGGAACACGGTCTCTTCGAGGTTGGAAGTCCCGACGTTCTTGCCGGTGTTCACGTCGATGACCGTGAGCGCCTCGGTGCGTTCGACTACCAGTGAGCCACCCGACGGCAGCCACACCTTGCGATCGAGCGCCTTGTGCAGCTGCTCGTGCACGTGGAACTTCTCGAACAGCGGGAGGTTCTCGGCTTCCGGGTCGTAGGACTCGATGCGATCAGCGAGCTCGGGTGCGATGGCCTCGACGTACGCGCTCACTTCGCCGTACAACTGCGGTGCGTCGATCACGACGCCTCGGTACTCCTTGGTGAACTCCTCACGGATCAAACGGATCGCGAGCGGCGGCTCCTTGTAGAGGAGGCTGCCCGGCTTCCCGTTCTTCGCGATGTCGGAGATCTGCTTCCACTGCGCGTTCAGGCCGCGCATGTCGCGCTCGAGCTCTTCGTCGGTGGCACCTTCGGCCGCGGTGCGAACGATGAGCCCGGCGTCGCTCGGCCGGAGCCGATCCAGGACCCGGCGCAGTCGCTTGCGTTCGTCGTCGGGGAGACGCTTCGAGATGCCGTACGTCTGCGGCTGGTTCGGGACCATCACGACGAACCGGCCGGCCAGGCTCACCTCTTGCGTGAGGCGTGCGCCCTTGTGGCCAATGGGGTTCTTCGTGACCTGCACGATGATCGACTGGCCGTTCCGCAGCATGCGTTCGATGCGCGGCGGCTCTTTGCTGCTGTCGACGTCGGCCTTGTCGTACACGACGTCACCTCGGTACAACACGCCGTTCTTGGGCGTCCCGATGTCGATGAAAGCGGCTTCCATCCCCGGCAGAACGTTCTGCACGCGACCGAGATAGATGTTGCCGTCGATCGACGTCGTGTCGTCGGTGGGCAGGGCGACGTAGTGCTCCACGAGGCTGCGGCCCTCGAGCACGCCGATGTGCGCCATGCCGTCGTCACGTTCGTGCACGACCATGAGGTAGCGGCCGGCGGGACGGCCTTTGCGGCGGGTCCCCCGCCGGCGGTCGAGCGTCTCCTGATCGAGCGACTCGAGAATGGCGGTGCCGTCCACGTCGATGTTGGAGACGTCGACACCGGCGTCGACGAAAGCGGTGCCTCTCGCGCGGCGTGTCGGTTCACGGGTCGCAGTGCCGGAAGCCGGGGCGGCCGTCGCAGTTCCGTTGCCGCCGCTTCCACCCCGTCCGCGCCCTCGGCCGCCGCGACGGCGGCGCTTCTTCGGCGCGCCGCCGCCAGCGGCGTCGGCGTCCGGAGCCGGGTCGGGCGAAGGGCTCGGCGGTGCGGGCCGGGAGTCGCCGATGCGGGGCCTGCCCGCGACCTCGGGAGCAGGGCGGCGATCGCCGACCTGCGGAGCACCGCCGTTGCGGCGGACGGGGATGCCGGCGTCCTCGCGCGCGTCGTCGCCCAGGTCCTCGCTCGTGAGGCCGCGATCCGCCGCCGCGTCGGTCCAGTCCTCGCCGGTGGCGGTGTCGTCGTCGTCCGTCGGGCCACGCGTCGTCGGTGCGTTCGCTCGCGCCGGCACCCGGCCGCTTTCGGCCGCGTCCGCCGCGAGAACCTCGCCGCCGCCGCTTCTTCGGCGCAGCCGGGTCCTCCGGGAACGCCGCGTCAGCTGCGGATGCGCCGCCCTCGGAGCCTCCCTGGTCCATCGGCATTGCTTCTGATGATTCGCCGGTGGTCTCGGTCGTCGTCCCCGACTCGTCGGGGCGGGCCAACTCGGACATCGATGCCTTCTCTCATGACGCGCGCGCTTCCTGCGCCGCGCGGGCGCGTGTCGGCATCCTGCGGTTCCCACCGCGTGCCGTCGCGCTCGATCCATTGGTGCGTACGCCGCGCATTGGCCTCGGCGAGCACGCCGGGCGAACCGGTGTGTCGTTCGATCGCCGCGAGGATGTCTCCCGGCTTCGCGCTCCGTGGCTGCGTGGACAGTTCCATGACAATTTCCGTACCGCCGTCGTGAGGTCGGACCTCGATGCGACGGATGACGGGGCGGACGTCCTCGGTGAGGGTGCGTCCCTTGCGCTGCCGTTCGGTGGGGAGCTCCGATGCCGCGAGTGCGCGGTCCACCGACGCGGCCGCGTCGGCGGGCGCGACTGCCGCGCCGGACCCGCTCACGACGCCCACGTTCCACTCCACCGCGGTGACGGCTTCTTGCAACGCCGGCGCGCGATCCACGAGCGGTGTGGCCGCGATGACTTCGATGCCGTCGGGAAGTGCGTCGGTCAGCGTCCCGGGCAGGGTGTCGGTGTCGACCTCGTGGACGAACTCGAGGTCGAGGTACTCGCCGTCGCTCTCGTGCCCGGTCGACAACGCGAGCCCGAAGCTCACCTTGGGCCGCGGCGAGAACCCCTCGGTGAACGCGAGCGGGAGCTCCGCGATGCGAAACGCCCGCTCCATCGCGCGTGCGACGTCACGATGCGAGATCCAACGGACCTTGCCCCGCTTGGTGTACATCAAGCGGACCGGGAACCCGGAGGTGCCCCGCATCAGCCGGCTCCCGCCGCGGGAACCGTGGGTTTCGTGCCGAGGAACCGCACCGGAGCGTCGGATCCCTGCGTTGCCCCGACCAGCTCCTGGCCCGTGCCCTGACTCCCGCCGGCCGGGGGGACGGGCGACGCCACGACGTGCTCGATGCGCGTAGTCGGTGCACACCCCACAGTCGTAACACGGTGTCCAGCGGCAATCGGGGAGCCCGTGCGCGGCGAGCGACGCCTGCCAGTCCTGCCAGAGGAAGTCCTTGTGCAGACCGGCGGTCACGTGGTCCCACGGCAGCACTTCGTCGAGGGTGCGGTGCCGGGTGACGTACCAGTCGGGGTCGAGACCTTCGGCTGCCATCGCGTCGAGCCAACGGTCGAGCGCGAAGTGCTCGCTCCATTCCTGGAACGTGCCCCCGGCGCGCCACACCCGTTCGATGACGCGCCCGATCCGCCGGTCACCGCGACTCGCGATGCCCTCGGCGAACGTTGCCGCGGGGTCGTGCCACTTCACCTGCGCGCGCGTTCCCTTGGTGGCGTCGCGCACCAACGTGATCTTGCGCCGCAGCTCGTCGATCCCGTTCTGGCCGAACCACTGGAACGGCGTGTGCGGCTTCGGGACGAACCCGCCGAGTGACACCGTGCAACTCGCCTGCTTGGTGTACTTGCGGCCGATCGCGATGACGTTCTTCGCGAGCTCGGCGATCCCGAGCGTGTCCTCGTCCATCTCGGTCGGGCAGGCCGGTGAGGAAGTAGAGCTTCACCCGACGCCAGCCCTGCGAGTAGGCGGCGTCGACCGCCGAGTAGAGGTCGTCCTCGAGAATCAGCTTGTTGATCACTTGGCGCAGCCGCCACGAACCGGCTTCGGGCGCGAAGGTCAGGCCGGTGCGCCGCACCTTCTGGATCTCGCTCGCGATGGAGACGCTGAACGCGTCGACCCGGAGGCTGGGCAGCGAGACGCTGACGCCACCGGTTCCCTCCTGGTCGCCGACGAGATCGGCGACGACGGCATCGATCCCGGAGAAGTCGGCGCTCGACAGCGACGTGAGCGCGACCTCGTCGTAGCCCGTCCGGCGCAGGCCCTCGCGCACCATCGTGCGGACCTGCTCCTCGGGCCGTTCCCGCACCGGCCGGGTGATCATGCCCGCCTGGCAGAAGCGACAGCCACGGGTGCACCCGCGGAAGATCTCGACGTTCAGCCGGTCGTGCACCACTTCCACCAGCGGGACGAGCTGTTGCTTCGGGTACGGCCATTCGGCGAGATCCGCGACGGTGCGCTTGTCGACGCGTGCGGGTACGTCGGAGAAGCGCGGACGGATCTCGCGGATCGCCGCGCCGTCGTAGTCGACCTCGTACATGTCGGGCACGTACACGCCTTCGATGGTCGCGAGCTCGCGCAACAGCGCATGCCGAGACGCTTGCGTCGCGGTGCGCGCGTCGCGGCCACCGGCGCGCTTCCACGCGCCCACGACCTCTGCGACCTCGCCGATGACCTCTTCGCCGTCGCCCATCACGAAGGCGTCGACGTACTCGGCGAGGGGCTCGGGGTTGTACGCGCAGTGGCCACCGGCGACGACGATCGGGTCCTCGGGCCGGCGGTTGTCGTTTCGCACCGGAACGCCGGCCAGGTCGACGCACTCGAGGAGGTTCGTGTAGACGAGCTCCGCCGAGAGGTTGAACGCCAGGACATCGAAGTCGGACGCGGCGCGGTGGGTGTCGACGCTGAACAACGGGAGGCCGTGGCCCCGCAGGGCGCGGTCCATGTCGGTCCACGGTGCGTAGGCGCGCTCGGCCAGAGCGTCCGGCCGTTCGTTCAGGATTTCGTAAAGGATCTGCAACCCCTGGTTGGGGAGCCCGATCTCGTAGGTGTCTGGGTAGACGAGGAGGAAGGCGACCTGTCCGGGCGACCATGCGGGCCGGACGGCGCCTCGCTCCATACCGATGTAGCGAGCGGGCTTCTCAACCCGGGCCAGGAGCGGTTCGATCCGCGGCCACAGGTTCGACATCTGGCAGTGAGTCTATCGGCCGCCGGGAACGGGCCCCCGAGCCGACCCCGCCGGCGACGTCTTCGCCGGTGTCGCGCCGGCGACCATCGGCACCACGCGCCGACCGAGAACCTCGGCGCCGGGGGCCGTGAGGTGGACGCCGTCCCATCGGACGACTCCGGGCTGTTGGATCTCGGTTTCCATCTCCACGACCGTGACGACGCCCGGATGGCGCGCCGCAACTGTCCGCACGACCTCGTTGAACGCATCCATGTGCGAGCCCTCGAGCCACCAGATGTACGGCATCGTTCCGATCACGACACGCGCGCCGTGCGCGGTGAGGATCTGGAGCGCGTCCTCGAGCAACCCGTCAGTGGCGGCAACCCACTCCGCGCTCCCCGCCCGGTACCACGTACCGTCGACCCGGCGATCGAGCGCGTCCCAGAGTCCCCACCACGCGAAGATCGCATCGGGACGCGTGCGGTCGATGACGCCGGGCCAGTGCAGGCGCCAGTCGCATTCGGCCGGCAACTCCAGCGGACCGTCCTGGTCGCCACCTCGGTGCTCCGTCGCGCGGTACTCGAGCGGACACCCCTGTTGGGCGGCACTCAGGAACTCCAACTGCGCCGGCCGTTCGTGGGCGACGAGCCCGGGCAGCGCCGAGAACGCCACCGAGTCACCGACGACGACGACCCGCCTGATCGCCGGCAACACCGGTGTGGCGGGCGCGTGCTCGACGGAACGCTCGGCGGAGACGGCTTCGGCCCGCGCCTGGGGCCGCTCGACCGGAACCGCGAGCGCGACGAGCAGCACGACCGTCAGCGTGATCGCACCCGCGCCCAGGATGCGCGCCGCGTTCGGACGAGGCCGGCCCTGCAACACCGGTCGTTCGACGAAGACGAAGGACACGACGGCAGCGACTGCGGTCAGCACCAAGGGAACCACGACGGGTTGCGTGTCGAGCACGTGCAGGAGCGGCCAGTGCCAGAGATAGATGCCGAAGGAAAGCACCCCGGCGACGCGCAACGGCGGGCTCGAGAGCGCACGAGCGAGCAGACCGTTCGCATCCGCCGCCGACACCGCGACGACGACGGCGACCGTCGCGAGCCCGACGGCGAAGATCCCGCCTCGCAGCGCGATGCGGTCGGCTCCGTCGAGAACCAGGAACCCGAGCACGACGACCACGACACCGAGGCCGCCCGCCACGGCAACCGCGCGCCCCCGGGGTGGCACGCGCGCGCACAGCAGCGCGGCGGCGGCACCGAGCAGCAGCCCGTGGGCGTGCGTGTCGGTCCCGAAGTACGCGCGCGGTGTCGGAGGCGAGCAGCGCCATGGCCACGGCGGACAGCCCGGCGAGCATCGCCGTGACGGTGAGCGCGGTGAAGCGGCCGGGGAGCAGGAGCAACAGCACGAGCAGCAGCGGCCACAGCACGTAGAACTGCGCCTCGACCGCAAGGCTCCACAGGTGGCGCAGCAGCGACGGCGCTGCGAAGCGATCGAAGTACGCCTCGCCTTCGGCCGCGAACCGCCAGTTCACCACCGACGCGAGCGATGCGAGCGCATCGCTGCGCAGCGTCCGGTATCTGAGCGCGCGGTCGTCGATCGCGGCGAGGATCGCGAGCCCGGCCAGCACGACCAGCGTTGCGGGCAGGAGCCTGCGCACCCGCCGGCTCCAGAACCGCGCCAGGTCACAGCGCCGTTCGCGCGTCCATTCGCGAACGATCAGCGTCGTGATGAGGAAGCCGGAGAGGACGAAGAACACGTCGACGCCCAACCAACCGCCCGGCAACCAGGTACCGCCCGCGTGGAACACCACGACCGCGAGCACCGCGATGCCGCGCAGCCCGTCGAGCGCGGGGTTCCGTAACTGCACGATTCGAGTTTTAGCTCAGCTGAAACGGCGCATGTGGACGTTGAGGGCGAGGCCGACCGCCATGAAGCTCGCGATCGCGGCCGATCCCCCGTACGACATGAACGGGAGGGGCAGACCGGTGATGGGCATCATGCCGAGCGTCATGCCGATGTTCTCGAACACCTGGAACGCGAACATGGCGAGGATGCCGACCGCCACGAGCGTGCCGAAGAAGTCCGACGACATCAACGCAATGCGCCACAAACGCCAGATGAGGACGCCGTACAGCAGGATCACGGCCGCACCACCGACGAAGCCGAACTCCTCTCCCACCACGGTGAAGATGAAGTCGGTGTGCTGCTCGGGCACGTAGGCGTTCTTGGTGAGCTTGCCGTTGAAGAGACCCGAACCACCGAACCCGCCGGTGACGATCGCCGATTTCGCCTGCTCCAAGTTGTACTCGGCCTGGGTCTGCTCGGACGCCGGCTCGTCGGTTGACTGGTCGAGGAAGCTCGCGAAGCGGTCGATCTTGTAGGTATCGAGCGTGCCGGAGACGATGACCGCGCCGACCGCCGTCACTGCGAGGAGCGCAAGCACGACGACGTGGCGGGCCTGGATCCCGGCGACGAGGAGGACGGCGCACGAGCACACGCCGATCACCGCGGCCGAACCGATGTCGTTCTGCATGAGGACGAGCCCGATCGGCAGCGCCGCGATCAGGACGGCGACGGTCAACCGCCACGCGTCGAGGTCGCCCCGGTGCTGGTGGCAGTAGCCGGCGACCGCGATGATCACCGCGACTTTGGCGATCTCGCTCGGCTGGAACTGCATGGGGCCGATGTCGAACCACGCTTGCGCACCCTTGCGGGATGCCCCCACCACCAGCACAGCTGCGAGCAGCGGCAGCATCGCGAGATATACGAGCGCCCAGAGATCGCGGAGGCGGCGGTAGTCGACGGAGATCATCACCACCATCGCGATCAAACCGATGCCGATCGCCAGCGCTTGGCGCTCGACGAAGTACATCGAGTCGATACCGGCCCGGTCGAGGCGGGCGCGGGTCGAGGAATAGATCATCAACAGGCCGAGCCCGCTGAGCAAGAACGGTACGACCAGCAGAACCACGTCGATGTGGCGGAGCGGGCTGGCCTCCACGGCGCTGCGGCGGCGCGAGACACCGAGCGGTCCGGCGGTGAGTGTCGCCATCAGTCGCGTCCGCCGTCGAGCGTCGCGACAGGTTCGGCGGCGGTGATCCCGTTCATCGACTCGATGACGCGCCGCACGATCGGTGCCGCGGTCTGCGCGCCATTGCCGGCTTCTTCGACGATCGCGACGACGACGTAGCGCGGCGCGTTGGCCGGGAAGTACGCGGCGAAGAGCGACGTGTCACCCCGGCCCTCTTCCTGCGCGCCGACCTGTGCGGTCCCGGTCTTGCCGGCGACGGGCACCTGGTCGAGGGGGAAGCCGGAGAACGATGCGAACGCAGTGCCGGCTTCGTCGGCCGTCACCCCGGCGAAACCGGCGAGCATCTTGGCGCGTACGTTGGCGTCGAAGGTGATCTGTCGCCCGACCTGCGGAGCGAACGTCTTCAGCACCGCGCCCGCGTTGTCGCGAACGTCGAGGCCGATGTGTGGCCGCCACAATGTCCCGCCGTTGGCGAACGCGGCGTACGCGTTCGCGAGCTGCAGCGGTGTCACGGCCGTGCCGCCCTGCCCGACCGCGAGGAAGATGTCGTCGGCCGGGTACCACCGGCCGTTCTCGCGCCGCAGCTCGTCGGTCGGCCAGATCTCGTTGGCGGTCGCCTGCTTCCAGTCGGGGTCCGGGATCGTCCCCGGCGCCTCGTCGATCTCGACGCCGGTCTTGGCGCCGAAGCCGAGCTCGCGCGCCGTTGTCTGCAGCCCGAGCCCGCGCTCGGTGTCGCCCGAGTTCCACACCTGCCAGAAGTCGTTTCCGGCCGTGTAGAAGTAGACGTCGCTCGAACGCGTGATCGCGCCCTGGAGCTGGAGCCGGCCGAGCGCCTGGCTGCCGGCGTTGCGGAACAGGCGCTGGTCACGGCCGAGCCGCACCGAGCCGTTGTCGTTGATCCACACGTTCGGGTTGCGGATCCCGAACGTGTTCATCGCCAGCGCGCTCACGAGCTTGAACGTTGATCCGGGGGCGTACGCGCCCTGGGTCGCCCGATTGACGAGGGGCTTGTCGGGGTGCTCGTTCAGTGCCGCCCATTCGGTCTGGCTGATGCCGTCCACGAACTGGCTGACGTCGTAGGTCGGGAACGACGCCATCGCGACGACCGAACCGTCGGTGACATCCATCGCGACGACCGCGCCTCCCGGCGCCTTGAGCGTCTCGAAGCGCTTGCTCCTGATGTTCTCGTTCTGGCGCTCGCGCGCGGAGGCGATGCCCTGCGCGAGCGCGGTCTCCGCCGCGGACTGCCAGTTCGCATCGATGGTGAGCACGACATCGTTCCCGATCGTGCCCGGCTCGACCGAGAGCGGTGCGCCGACTGGGATGTTGCGGGGATCGACTTCGAGACGCTCACTGCGCGGCGTCCCGCGCAGGTCGGCCTCGAACGCGCGCTCGGCGCCGTCCTTGCCGATGCTCTCCCCTTCTTGGTAACCGGCTTCGCGACGGGTGGCGAGCTGCTCGTCGGAGATCTCGCCCGTGTAGCCGAGCAGGTGCGCGGCGAGCTGCCCTTGGGGGTAGTGCCGCACCGTCAGCTTCTTCACCTGGGTGCCGGGATAGTCCTCGATGTGCTCCAGGATCGCGACGCGTGCGCTCTCGGGGATGCCGGCCGCGACGATCGCGGGTTTCAGCGGGGTCTGGCGGAGGTCGTCGAAGTTCTCCTCGAGCTGTTCGGCCGTGTACTGCGGCGCGAGCACTTCGGCAAGCTGACCGATCACCTGTGACCGGGTCGACTTTTCGAGCTCGCGGTCGATGGTCACCACCCACTCGGCCGCGTTCTCGACGAGCACGACGCCGTTGCGATCGAGGATGCGCCCGCGCGGCGATTCGGTCTGCACTTGACGTGTCGCGCGGGCGACGGCCTGGAACCGCAAGTCTTCTTCGCCGCCCATCTGCAGGAACCACAGGCGCGCGACGAGAGCCCCGAAGAGGGCGATGACGATGACGCCGACGATGGCGACCCTGACGCGGCTGTTGTCGCTCATGGGTGAGGAAAGGGGCGCACCCGAGAGGTGCGGGCGCTGCGACCAACGGTAGCGGGCGGGTGGTGCGACTCCGGGGTCAGGCGCACCCCAACGAAGGAGCCATTCAGGTACGGCCGCGCACGGACCAGGCGCCGGTCGTGTCCCGCTGCGAACGCGAGACGGCGTTGACCAGCAGGAACACGAGTGGCGCAACCGCGGCGTCGTAGATCGCGCTCGAGACCGACGGTGGTGAGGGCATGCACCGTCCACAGCCCGGGTTCGCCCACGAGCCCGCCCATGCCGACGAACGCGAGGCCCCCGATGATGCCGCCGAGACCGCCCAGGAACGGCGGGATCCACCACGGCGCCCGCATCATCCCGGTCCGCAACACGCCGATCGCGTACGCAGTGAGGGCATAGGTGAGCGCCGACAGCGCGAGCGGCGTCTCGAGGAAGAGGTCGTAGCCGAAGCCGACCGCGAACCCGGTCAGGGCTCCGGCTTCGGGCCCGAGCCGGTAGGCGACGGCAACCGCGAGCACGAGCCCGAGATCGGGCACCACGCCGGCGACGCGCAGGTGCGGCATCACGGTCACCTGCACGATGACGATCAGCACGACGAGCAGCGCCAAGCGCCAGGCGCGCATCAGTTGTCACCCTCGGATTCGTCCGCGGTCGCCGGCGCGGTCGTGGTCTCCGGAACCGGCACCGTCGTGGTCGTCGTGGTCGTCGTGGTGGTCGTGACCGGACCCTGACCCGGCACCCACTTGAGCACCGTCACGTACTCGAGGCCGCCGAATCCCGTCCACGGTTTCACCCGCACGACCGTGCCGAGCCGGTCCTCGCGTGGTTCGACTTCGGTGACCTGCCCGACCGAGAGCCCCTCCGGAAAGTCGCTCTGTTCGATACCCGACGTCACGACGTTGTCACCGACGTTCACGGGCGGCGCGTTCTCGTCGAGCTCGACGCGCAGCTCGTCGGACCCGGCGACACCTTGCGCGACACTGCTCACGAGTGCGGGCAGGACGCGCACGCCGACACCCGAGTTCGGGTCGATGAGCAGGCGCACCTTGGAACCGCCGTCCCACGCTTCGATGATGCGACCGACGAGTCCGTCGGGGCCGAGTACGACCATGTTCCTCGAGATGCCGGCCTCCTGCCCCTTGTCGAGGGTGATCGTCCAGTCGAAGTTGCCGATCGACCGGTTGACGATGCGCGCGTTCACACGGGGGATGTCGGCGAGCACGGGGAGCTCGAGCAGGCGGCGGAACGTCTCGTTCTGTGTGAGCGCGGCTTCGGCGCGACGTTGATCGTCCTCGAGCGCACCCAACTGGGCGCGCAGATCGCGGTTCTCCTCCTTCAGCGACTTGCCGTCGGTGATGCCGTCGAACCAGTCGCCGATCGGCGTCGTGACTGCGTTCACCGCGCGGTCGATCGGCGAGACGATGGCGTGAGCCGCCCGCCCGACGGCGCCGAGCGCGCCGCTGTCGTCGCGTCGGCTGTCGAGCGTGATGAGCGTGATCGCAGTGAGAACGAGCACGAGAAGGATGTAGCGCCGATTCGCGCGTCGATAACCGATCATGAGGGTTACGGGACGCGGATCACAGCTCCTGCGTGGCGCCCATGCCCTTGAGGACCTTGAAGTTCTCGAGGTACAGGCCGGACCCGTGGACCACCGAGTACAGCGGGTTGTCGGCGATCACGATGGGCATTCCGGTCTCATCGCTCAGGCGTTCACGCAGACCGAGCAGCAGCGCGCCGCCGCCGGTGATCACGATGCCCTTCGTCATGATGTCGGCCGCGAGCTCGGGCGGCGTCTTGTCGAGCGTCACCTTCACCGCGTCGACGACCGCGGTGACGGGTTCCTCGATCGCCTCGCGGATCTCGCGCGTCGACACGACGATGGTCTTCGGGAGGCCGGTGACGAGGTCGCGGCCCCGCACCTCTGCATACATCTCTTCACGCAGAGGACACGCGCTGCCGAGCGCGATCTTGACCTCCTCTGCGGTTCGCTCTCCCAACGCGAGCGAGTACTCCTTCTTCACGAAGTTGACGATGGCCTCGTCGAGCTCGTCACCGGCGATACGGATCGACTCGCTGGCGACGATGCCGCCGAGCGAGATGACCGCGACCTCGGTGGTGCCACCGCCGATGTCGACGATCATGTTGCCGGCGGGTTCGTGCACCGGAAGCCCGGCGCCGATCGCGGCAGCCATGGGCTCCTCGATGATGTGCGCGGGCTTGCGCGCGCCGGCCGACTCCGCCGCCTCCTGCACCGCACGCTGCTCGACGCCGGTGATCCCCGACGGAACGCAGATCACCATGCGCGGTCGCGACCAACGTCGCGGATGCACACGTTGGATGAAGAACCGCAGCATCTTCTCGCAGATGTCGAAGTCGGCGATCACGCCGTCCTTGAGCGGCCGGATCGCCTGGATGTGCCCGGGCGTGCGGCCGATCATGCGCTTGGCCTCGATGCCGACCGCGAGCGGCCGGCCGTCGCGGGAGTTGACGGCGACCACCGACGGTTCGTCGAGCACCACACCGCGCCCGCGCACGTAGACGAGCGTGTTGGCAGTTCCCAAGTCGACCGCGATGTCGCGGCCGACGACACCGGAGTACCAGGGCTCGGTCACCGAAGGCCCCCTGCGGGGTTGGCGCGGTCGAGAAACCCTACGGGCCTCGTCGTTGCTCCGCCACCCCGACCTGGAATCCAAGACACCCCGGCGCTCAACGTGAGTGGTCAGTCGATCCCCGGGAAGAACAACGCGATTTCGCGCGCAGCCGACTCGGGACCGTCGCTGCCGTGGACGAGGTTTTCGGTCAGCTCGATCGCGAGGTCGCCGCGCACCGTGCCCGGCGCGGCCTCCTGCGGATTGGTCGCGCCCATCAACGTGCGCACGACCTTCCAGGCGTTCGGCCCCTCGAGCGACGAGCGCGACGAGCGGCGAGCGCGTGATGAAGGCGACGAGATCGTCGAAGAACGGCTTGCCCTCGTGTTCGGCGTAGTGCTGCTTCGCGGTGCCGGCGTCGAGGAGGCGGAGCTCCATCGCAAGGATGCGCAGACCCTTGCGTTCGAGACGCCCGACGATCTCGCCGACGAGGTGCCGTTCGACCGCGTCGGGCTTGCAGAGCACGAGCGTGCGTTCACTGGTGGCAGGCATGGAGGCGCCAGGCTACCGGACCGAAAATCCGGTTCGGGAACGGCCTCGGGGCCGTCAGATGGTGACGCCGCCGTCCACGAGCGCCTCGTACACGGGGAGGTATGCGCCGCGTTCGAGCGGCAGCTCGACCGTGCGATCCTCGACCGACGACAGGTAGATCGCGTTCGCGAGCTCGACGCTGCGCGTGCCCGACTCGGCATCGACGGCGGGCGCCGCACCGTCCAGTACGGCCGCCGCGAAGTTGCGGTGCGCTTCCGTCAAGCAGTCGATCCACTCCGTCGTCGACGCGCGCGACCTCGATCGGTTCCCACGTTGTGGTGATCTCGGGGAATTCATCGGGGCACTCGTCGGAGATCCTCTGCGCGTCGTCGTGTTCCGTCGCGCGAACGCGATATCCGTCTTCGAGTACGAGCGCACCGCGCGCACCGAAGAACTCGAGGCGCTCGCGTCCTGCGGGATCCGTGAGCGACGCGACGAGCACACCCGTCGCACCGTTCGCCCACTCGAGCATCGCGACCGCATCGTCTTCGACATCGGCCCGGTGCCGGGTACGACGCACGCGAGCTTGCACGCTCGACGGCATCCCGGCGGTCGCGATCAGCGCGTCGATCTGGTGGATCGCCTGGTTCATGAGCACGCCACCCCCGGCCATGCTCCACGTTGCGCGCCACGGGCTCTTGTCGAAGTATGCCTGGGGGCGAAACCAGTTCGTGGCCGTCAGGTTGATGCGCGCGAGCTCGCCGAGCTGCGCGACGTGCTGACGCGCGGCGGCATAGCCCGTGTGGAACCGGAACTGGAACCCGACCTGCAATGTTCGGCGCGCTTCTTGCGCGTGGCGCGCGAGGGCGTAGCCCTCGTCCGAGGTCGGAGCGATCGGCTTCTCGCAGTAGACGTGCATCCCCGCATCGAGCGCGTCGCGCACGATCGGTCCGTGGGTGCCGGCGGGCGTCGCGACAACGACTGCATCGATCTCACCGCTCGCGTACATCTCGCTCGCGTCGCCGAAGGCAGGCAGGCCGTGCGCGGCTCCCGCGCGTTCGGCGCGTCCGAAGTCGATGTCGCACACCGCGCCGGCGGCCGATCGTTCCGACTGCTTCAGGGAGTACAGATGCCAATTGCCGATGCCGTTGACACCGATGACACCGACCCGGAGAGGATCACTCATCGCAGCAGTCTCGCGTCACTTGTGCAGCAGGATCGATCGGGCTTCCCCGACGACGTAGAGCGAACCGGTGATCACGACCTCACCGCCTTCCGGCGTGGCGAGCAGCGCCAGTGTCACCGCCTCCCGCACGGACTCCGCCACTTCTATGTGATCCTCGTCGACGCCGAGGTCGCGCGCCGCGGCCGCGAGTTCGTCCGGGTCGAGCGCGCGGCCGCTGGGGGGAGGACAGCACACCAGGTGCGCAACCTCGTCGATGCCGAGCGCGGCAAGCATCTCGTGCGGATTCTTCTGCCGCAGGAGCCCGACCACGAGCGTACGCGGCCCGGTTGCAAACTCTTCCGTCAACGCGTCGCGCAGCGCCTCTGCTCCCGCGACGTTGTGGGCGCCGTCGAGGATCACGAGTGGTTGCCGTCGCACGATCTCGAGCCGGCCGGGTGAGCTCACGTGGGCAAGGGCGTCCTCGACGATGTCGCGTGCGAGCGGTGCGCCGAGGAACGCCTCCACGGTCGCGAGCGCAGTTGCGGCGTTGTCCGCCTGGTGCGCGCCGTGCAACGGCAGCAGTAGCTCGTCGTAGGCGGCGAGCGGCGTGAAGAGATCCACGAGCCGCCCGCCCACCGCGAGGTCGTTGGCGCGCACGCCGAAGTCGACGTCGCGCCGCAGGACCTCGGCCGGACCGCGGTCGGTGAAGAAGTGCTCGAGCTCAGGATCGGTCTCGCCCAGCACGAGCGTGGACCCCGGTTGCACGATGCCTGCCTTCTCGGCTGCGATCCGTTCGCGTGTGGGCCCGAGCAGCTCGACATGGTCGATCGCGACGTTCGTCACCACCGCAACGCGTGTCGACAGGCAGTTCGTCGTGTCCCAGGTACCGCCCAGACCGACCTCGACGACCGCGACGTCGACGGCGAGATCGGCGAACCAGCGGTACGCGCACGCGGTGAGGATGTCGAACCACGACGGGTCGATCGCGAGCTCGCCTTCGACGATCGCGACGGTGCGCAGCAGCCCGTCGAGCTCCTCGTCGGGGATCGATTCGCCCTGGTACATGATCCGCTCGTTGACGCGCTCGAGGTGCGGGCTCGTGAACGACCCGACCGCCAGCCCGACATGGAGCAAGAGCTGCGTGGTGATGCGCGCGGTGCTCGTCTTGCCGTTGGTTCCCGTGATGTGCACGGCCGGGAACTCGAGCTCGGGAGATCCGAGGTACTTGAGCAGCGCGTCGATACGCTCGCGACTCGGCGCGGTCGCACGTCGGCTCGCGGGCATCCCGACACCGGTCTCGAGGTTGATGTGACCTTCGAGCCACTCGCGTGGATCCATCGTGGCGCAGTCTAGAGATCGGCAATTTGCGACCGTTACGCTGATCGCATGGGCGACGAAGCTCCGCGCACGAGACTGGTGCTGATCCGGCACGGCGCATCCCGCGCGCACGACGACGGCGTCGTCGGCGGCTCGAAGGGATGCCGAGGATTGAACGACCTCGGTCGTGCGCAAGCCGAGGCACTTCGCGACCGGCTTACGGGCGACGCATGAGCTCGAGCCCGATGTGGTGCTCACCAGCGTGCTGCCGCGTGCGATCGAGACCGCCGAGATCGTGGGCGACGGCATTCGCGAGCGGCATCGAGCCCGTCTCCGACTGCGACTACTGCGAGATCCACCCGGGCGAATGCGACGGTCTCACGTGGGACCGGTTTCGTGAGCAGTACGGCCGCGTGGTGGACGATCCCGACCAGCCGATGTCTCCGGGCGGCGAGAGTCTGCGCACCTTCGACGCCCGCGTCCGCCGCGCGACGGCAGCGCTCCTGGACGCGCATCGGGGCCGTTCGGTGGTCATGTTCACGCACGGCGGTTTCGTCACGGCCGCCTGCTGTTTCCTGCTCGGCGCTCCGGGTCTGGCCGACTTCGCCATCCGACCCTTCCAACTCGATCCGGCCAACACCTCGATCACGGAGTTCTCGAGAGATGCCGACGGTTCTCCCTGGACGCTGCATCGGTACAACGACGCTGCGCACCTCTCTGCCATCACGACACCGTCGTGACGGCGGCACTGCACCTCGAGGGCATCTCGCTCGAGCTGGACGGTACGACCGTGCTGTCCGACGTCACGTGGACCGTCGCGACCGGCGAGCGGTGGGTCGTGCTCGGACCGAACGGCGCGGGGAAGACGACGCTGCTGCGAGTCTCGGCGCTCTACCAGCACCCGTCGCGTGGCACGGTCGACATACTCGGTAACCGGCTCGGTCGGTGTGACGTCCGCACATTGCGCGAGCGGATCGCGTTCTCGTCACCCGCGCTGGCAGCTGCACTCGAACCGCGCATGTCGGCGGCCGAGGTCGTGATGACCGCCAAGTTCGCCGCGCTCGCGCCGTGGTGGCACACCTACACCGACGCCGACCGTGACCGCGCGGTCGCGCTGCTCGCGCACTTCCATGCCGAGAAGCTCGCCGACCATCGGTTCCCGACGCTCTCGGCGGGCGAGCGCCAACGCGTGTTGCTGGCCCGGACGTTGATGAACGAGCCCGGCATCGTGCTGCTCGACGAGCCGACCGCAGGCCTCGACGTGGGCGGTCGAGAAGAGCTCGTGCGGGATCTGGCGACGTGGGCAACCGACCCTTCGCGCCCACCGCTCGTGCTCGTGACGCACCACCTCGAGGAGGTACCGCCCGGCTTCACGCACGCGCTCGTGATGAAGGATGCGGGCGTGCTCGCGAACGGACCGCTGCCCGAGACGTTGACATCCGACATCCTGAGCGACGCGTTCGGCTTGGCCCTGAAGGTCGAACACGACGACGGCCGCTACTCGGCGCGGCTCGGATGAGCCGAGCGACATCATCGCGGCGCGTGGCCGGAGCACCGTCACGCGTCGCGATGCGTTGGTGGACAAGGTGTATCGAAGGCCCGACTCCCGCAACGACGTCGAACGTGCCGCGTACCGACACCTTGCGCGGTTCGACGCACCGGTTCCTCGCTTGGTCGAGGAAGCAACTGATCGCATCGTTCTCGAATACGTCGAGAACATCGGCGACTACGAAGCGGCGCTACGCGGTGGCGGCGGTGGTAGTGGTGCGGTGGCGGCGACCCGAGCCCTCGGCCGCGCCTATGCCGCGCTGCACGAAGTGCCGCCGGCGGGTCCGGTCACCGCGCATCGGCTGGAGGTGGAGCACCTCGAAGCGTGGTGCGAAGCGGTGCATGTCGCCGCGCCGAATCTGTCACGACCGATCGCCGCCTTCGACGAACCCGGCAGCATGCTCTCGTTCTCACACGGCGATCCCGCGCCTTCCAACACGCTGCTGCGCGCCGACGGCGAGGTCGTGTTGATCGACTTCGAGTACGCAGGTGCACGTCATCGCGGCTACGACCTCGCGGGCTGGCACGTGCTCTGTCCCCTCGCGCCGATCCTGCTCGACGCGTTGCACGAAGGCTACGGCCGAGAGGTCGACGACCTCGATGCGTTGATCGTGTGGCGGGCGGTACAGGTTGTCGGCATGAACCGCACGGAGCTGCTCGAGACCGATCGCGAGTTCGCGCCGGGCTGGTCCGCTCGCGCCTCGCTGCTCACCGCCCTCCGTCGCGGCGGCGAACACGAACCGGGTCTGCTCCCCTTGCACGACGCCCTGGCGAAGCGCTGGCCCGATGCTGCCGACCGCCTGCCCACCTGGGCGTGAGGCGCTCAGCGCGTCGGTGTCGCGATGTACCAGTTGTGACCCTCGGGATCCTGCACGCCGTATTCGCGCTGGCCGTAGTCCTCATCGGTCGGCTCGCGGAGAATTGTCGCGCCCTTCGCCTTGGCGTGCGCGAAGTGCGAATCGACATCGGCGACGTGCACAACGATGCCCGCGGTCGCAGCACCCGCCACGCGGCGTGGAGAGCCCGCCCGCCGCGCGTGGAGCCAGATCCGGCGATCGCCGGCGAGCACCTCGGCGTGCACCACTTGCCCGTCGCCGTCTTCGACGAGTCCGGCCGAACTGAATTCGAGCACGTCGACCAGGAAGTCGTGGCCGGCGCGGATGTCCTCGTACGGCACCACCGGAATGATGTCCAGGAAGCTCGTGGTCGTCATACGACAAGTCAGCGACAGGAGCGTTCAGGCGGTGCGGCGGTTTTCGTCTTCGCTGATGAGGGTCGGCGGGACCTTGTGCAGCACGACGTCTCGGTCGACGACGCACTTCGACACATCGGTACGCGACGGCAGCTCGTACATCACTTCGAGCAGCACCTCTTCGAGGATCGCGCGCAGGCCGCGCGCGCCGGTGCCGCGCTTCAATGCCTCTTCGGCGATCGAGTCGAGCGCGTCCTCCTCGAACACCAGCTCGACGTCGTCGAAGTGGAAGAACTTCTGGTACTGCTTGATCAGCGCGTTCTTCGGCTGGATCAGGATCTGGATCAGCGCTTCCTGGTCCAGGTTGTGGACCACCCCGGTGACGGGGAGGCGACCGACGAACTCGGGGATCAGGCCGAACTTCAGGAGGTCCTCGGGGAGCACGCCCGACAGCAGTGTGCCGAGGTCCTTCTCGTCCGAGCGGCGCACGTCGGCACCGAACCCGACGCCGCGGTTCCCGACGCGACCCTCGATGATCTTGTCGAGGCCGGCGAACGCTCCGCCGCAGATGAACAGGATGTTCGTCGTGTCGATCTGGATGAACTCCTGGTGTGGGTGCTTGCGGCCTCCCTGCGGAGGCACCGACGCGGTCGTGCCCTCCAGGATCTTCAACAGCGCCTGCTGCACACCTTCACCCGAGACGTCACGCGTGATCGACGGGTTCTCCGCCTTGCGCGCGATCTTGTCGATCTCGTCGATGTAGATGATGCCGGTCTCGGCCTTCTTCACGTCGTAGTCGGCGGCCTGGATCAGCTTCAGCAGGATGTTCTCGACGTCTTCGCCGACGTAACCGGCCTCGGTGAGCGCAGTTGCGTCCGCGATCGCGAACGGCACCTTCAACATCCGTGCCAGCGTCTGCGCGAGCAGCGTCTTCCCGCACCCGGTGGGGCCGACGAGCATGATGTTCGACTTCTGCAGCTCGACGTCGGGGTCGCCGTAGGCGCCGGCCTGCACGCGCTTGTAGTGGTTGTAGACCGCAACCGCGAGGATCTTCTTGGCCAGTTCCTGACCGATGATGTAGTCGTTCAGGTACTCGTAGATCTCACGCGGTTTCGGGAGATCGTCGAAGCGGACCTCGGTGTTCTGCGACAGCTCTTCTTCGATGATCTCGTTGCAGAGATCGATGCACTCGTCGCAGATGTAGACGCCGGGCCCGGCGATCAGCTTCTTGACCTGCTTCTGACTCTTTCCGCAGAACGAACACTTGAGCAGATCTCCGCCGTCCCCGAACTTCGCCACTACGGCCCCCTCTTCCCCCGGCCCGCTGACCTAGTTCACGCCTGCGGCCGACGGTACCGCAGCCAGCTCACGATTGGTGATGACCTCGTCGACGATCCCGTACTCCTTGGCCTCCGGACCGCTCATGATGAAGTCGCGGTCCGTGTCCTTCGCCACCCGCTCGAGCGGCTGGCCGGTGTGGTGCGCGATCAGCTCGTCGAGGAGCTCGCGCATCCGGATGATCTCCTTGGCCTGGAGCTCGATGTCGACGGCCTGCCCCGAAGCACCGCCGTGGGGCTGGTGGATCAGCACCCGGGCGTGCGGCAGGATGAAGCGCTTGCCCGGCGCGCCCGACGCGAGGAGCACGGCCGCGGCCGACGCCGCCTGGCCGATGCAGATGGTCTGCACGTCACACTTGATGTACTGCATCGTGTCGTAGATCGCGAACAGTCCCGTGATCTCGCCCCCGGGCGAGTTGATGTACATGATGACGTCCTTGTCCGGGTCGTCGGACTCGAGGATCAGCAGCTGGGCGATGATGAGGTTGGCGACCGTGTCGTCGACGGGCGTGCCGAGGAAGATGATGCGGTCGTTCGCGAGCCGGGAGTAGACGTCCCACTCCATGCGGCCGCGTGGCGTCTCCTGGATAAAGCGCGGGTTCGGGATGTACTGGTTGCGGATCGGGTCGATCACGCTTCTGCCCTTTCGTCGTGTGCAACTTCGTCGAGATCGTCTTGATTGAGTTCGTCTTGATTGAGTTCGGCGGGTGATTCGTCTTCGTCGAGTTCGTCGAGTTCGGCCGGCGTATCGGCTTCGGGAACCGTCAGATCGATCGCGTTGCCTTCCTCGTCCACCACGGTGGCGTGGTCCACGAGGAACTGGAGTGCCTTTCCCCGGGCAACGTCAGAGCGTACCGCCTCCAACGCGTGCTGCTTTTCCAGGTCGCGCCGCACGCGCTCGGGCTTCTGCTCGAGTCGTTCGGAGAGACGCAGGATCTCGGCGTCGAGCTCTTCGTCGCTCGCCTCGATTGCTTCCTGCGCGATGACGGCGCGCAACGCGAGGTCGGCGAGCACGCCCTGTGCCGCGCCCGTGCGCACCTCGTCGAGAAACGCTTCGGGTTCCTGGCCGGTTGCGGAGAGGTACTGCTCGAGGTTCGCCTTCTGGTGCGACAGCCGGTGCGCGAGATCCTCGACGCGCCGGCGCGTCTCGGACTCGACCAACGCGGCCGGCGCCTCGAGCGGCACGAGCTCGGCCGCCGCTTCGAGCACCTTGTCTCGTACCGCCATCTGCGCTTGCAGCTTCTGCATCAACTCGAGCCGATTGCGGATGTCGGCGCGCAGCTCTTCGACGGTGTCGAACTCGCTGGCTTCGTCGACCCACTCGTCGGTGAGGTCGGGGAGCACCTTCTGCTTCGCGTCCTTCACCAGCACGCGGAAGTCGACCGTTTCGCCGGCGCGCTCGCCGAACCGCTCGGGGAGCTCGGCGCTGAACTCGAGGATCGCGCCCGGGCCGGGTGCCGCGCAGCTGATCGTCGAGCTCGGGGACGACCATCGCGGAGCCGACGCGATACAGGAAGTCGGACGCGGTGAGCCCTTCGACCGGCTCCCCGCCGACCGAGCCGGTCACATCGATCGTGGCGTAGGCCTCGTCGATGAGCGGGTAGTCGGAGTCGGCCAGATCCGCGAACCGTTCGCGCAGCGCATCGACCTGCTGTTCGACTGCGTCGTCGTCGATCGTGTCGTACGGCAGCGAGACCGTGAGCTCGTCGTAGCCGACGAGCCGCACGATCGGACGCACCTCGACCACCGCCTCGAACTCGATGTCACCCGCCTCTTCACCCGACTTGATGTCGATCTCGGGTGCGGCGATCACGTCGACGTCGTTGGCCTCGACGGCCTGCACGTAGTACTCGGGCAGCGAGTCGCGCAACGCCTGCTCACGCGCGATGTCGGGTCCGAACCGGGCCTCGAGCAACCGGCGGGGCGCCTTGCCCGGCCGAAAGCCCGGGACGCGCACCTCTCGGGCCAACTTCTTGAACGCATCGTCGACCGCATGCTCGAACTCGTCGGCCGGCACCGTGACGCACAGCTTGACCTTGTTGCCGTCGAGTTCCTCGACCGTGCTCTGCATAAGGGGAAAGGAGTGTATCCAGGGCCGATAACGGGCCGAGCACCCTCTCGTTCCGCATGCGCCGTCCTACGATGCCGGCGTGGCCGCAGACATCGGCGTCACACATATCGCCTTCCCGGTGCGCGCGCTCGACGCGAGCATCGACTTCTACGGTCGCTATGCGGGAATGCACGTGGTGCACCGTCGGGCGGAGCCGGGCGGGAACCCGGTGGCGTGGATCAGCGACCTGACCAGGCCGTTCGTGCTGGTCCTGATCGAGACCGCGAACGCCGACGCGTCACCGTGCCTCGGAGGGGTGTTCTGCCACGTCGGGCTCGCAGTGACGTCGCGCGCCGATGTCGACGCGAAGTGCGAACTGGCGCGAGCAGAGCAGCGTTCCGTGCTCGGGCCGTTCGACGATGGACCGCCCGTCGGCTACTGGGCCTACGTCGTCGACCCCGACGGTCACAATCTCGAGATCAGCTACGGCCAGGAAGTCGGCGTCGCCGTCGACACCGCTCCCGACTGAAACTCCGCCATCTGATGGCGGAGTTGTGGTGGGACGGGGCACTCCAAGTCCGCCATGTGATGGCGGACTTGGAGTCGTCCCGCTCTGTCACTTCCACTTCCAGTCGGGGTCGCGCTTCTCGAGGTAGGCCTGGCGCGGCTTCGACGCGTCGTCGTACCGGAGCAACTTCGCGGTGTAGTCCTGCTCGGTGCGGTACGCCTCCTTCAACGGGAGGAACTCGACGCGGTTCATCGACTCCTTGGCGAGCCGCAACGCGATCGGGCTCTTCGTCGCGAGCGTTTCGGCGAGCGCACGAGCGGTCGCGAGCAACTCGCTCCGCGGCACCACCGAACGGACGGCACCGATCCGGTAGAGCTCGGCCGCCGGCACCTGCTCCCCCGTGAAGAACATCTCGCGCGCCTTGTGCCGGCCGACGAGCATCGAGAGGTGGGCACTGGCGCCGAGCAGGCCGACGTTGATCTCGGTCGTCCCGAACGTCGCGTTCTCCGAGGCGACAAGGATGTCGCAGCAGGCCGCGAGCGCGAGCCCGGCACCGAGTGCCGGCCCGTTGATCGCACCGATCACCGGCACCGCGCAATCGGTGATCGCCCACATCGCGTCGCGAGACGGCTTCGACGGGATCGATCACCAAGTGAGCCGGTGGCTCCGCAGCCGGCTGCCCGAATGTCTTGAGGTCGATACCGGCGACGAACGCGCGGTCGCCCGCAGCGGTGAAGATCGCGACCCGCACGTCGCGGTCGTCGCGGAACGAACCGAACGTCGCTGCGATCTCGGCGTAGGTGGCGTTGTCGACTGCGTTCACCGGCGGTCGGTCGAGCGTGACGGTCGCGACATGGTCCGAGATCTCGACCTGAAGACTGTTCTGACCTTGCTCGCTCACCGCGCAGGAATGTACAACGGCTCCCTACCAGGAGGACGACCATGCGGTATCGCTCGCTCGGAACGACCGGCGTCAAGGTCAGCCCATTGTGCCTCGGCGCCATGATGTTCGGGACGATGGGGAATCCCGATCACGACGACTGCGTGCGCATCATTCATCGCGCGCTCGACGCCGGGATCAACTTCATCGACAC
This sequence comes from uncultured Actinomycetes bacterium, assembly GCA_963841215.1. GTDB lineage: Bacteria > Actinomycetota > Acidimicrobiia > IMCC26256 > PALSA-610 > CAVUFH01. Next base: position 466,874 of record CAWJBW010000002.1, read on the forward strand.
CGCCGACGTCTACTCGGCCGGCGAGTCGGAGACCATCGTCGGCAAGGCGCTGAAGGGCCGGCGCGACAACGTCGTGCTGGCGACCAAGTTGCACGCGCCCATGGGTAGCGATCCGAACGAGATGGGAAACTCGCGACGGTGGATCGTGCGCGAGGTCGAGAACAGCCTGCGCCGGCTCGGCACCGACCGCATCGACCTCTATCAGGTGCACCGGCCCGAGCCCGGCACCGACATCGACGACACGCTCTCGGCGCTCTCGGACCTCGTGCACCAGGGAAAGGTGAACTACCTCGGATCGTCGACGTTCCCGGCCGAGGCCATCGTCGAGGCGCAGTGGAACGCCGAGCGGCGCGGGCACGAACGCTTCCGGGTCGAGCAGCCGCCGTACTCGATCTTCGTGCGCGGCATCGAGGCATCGGTGCTCCCGACGTGCGAGAAGTACGGCATGGGAGTGATTCCGTGGAGCCCGCTGAACGGCGGGTTCCTCACCGGCCGCTACCGCCTGGGCGAACCGCAACCGCAGACCGGTCGCTCGGCTCGCATGCCCGAACGCTTCGATCCTGAACGTCCCGCCGTGCAGCGCAAGCTCGCGCTCATCCCCGAGTTGGAGAAGGTCGCGGCGGACGCGGGGATCTCGCTGACGCATCTCGCCATCGCCTTCACACTCGCGCACCCGGCGATCACCTCGGCGATCATCGGGCCGCGCACGATGGAGCAGTTCGACGGGCTCATCGGTTGCGGCGACATTGCGCTCGACGACGACACGCTCGATCGCATCGACAAGCTCGTGCCGCCCGGCACGAACACGAGTCGCGCCGAAGCGGGCTGGGTTCCACCCGCCATCGAGCAGTCGTGGCGCCGGCGGCGACCGGTCGGCTCGCGTTGACGCACGACCATCCCTTCAAGGTCGACGCCGAGGCGGGCGGGCTCGACGCCGACCCGTCTCGAACGCATCACGGACCACATCACACGGCAGTACATCGACACGAACCGCATCGCCGGGTGCCAGGTCGCGGTCGCGCGTCACGGGTCGGTCGGCTACTTCCGGTCGTTCGGCGACATGGACCGCGAGCGCGGGACCCAAGTCCGCGACGACACCATCTGGCGCATCTTCTCGATGACGAAACCGATCACGGGCGTCGCGTTGATGACGCTGTACGAGCGCGGTCTCTTCCAGCTCTCGGATCCGGTTCGCGGTTCATCCCGCAATTCGCAGATCTGAAGGTCCGGGAGATCGACGCCGATGGCGTCAAGCAGCTGGTCGAACCCCGACGGCCGATGACCGTCCGCGACGCGATGATGCACACGACCGGCTTCGGCTGGGGCGGACGCAACACGCCGTTTGCAATGCGCGCGGAGGCCGGCCTCGACACCTTCGCCACGGCGATCCTCAACCCGCTCGACGCGGACTGGACGCTCGAGACGCTGATGGAGCACTTGGCCGAGGTGCCGCTCCGCTTCCATCCCGGCGAGCACTGGTCCTACACGGTGTCGACGGACGTGTGCGCGCGACTCGTCGAGATCATCTCGGGACAGAGGTTCGACGACTACCTCGACGAACACATCTTCTCGCCGCTCGGCATGACCGACACCGCGTTCTCGGTCCCGGACGACGAGATCGACCGCTTCGCCGCGCTGTACGGACGCGGGCGTTCCAAGCGTCTCCGGCTCGTCGAAGACCCACTCGAGAGCGGATACCGCACGACGCGCACGTTCCTCTCGGGCGGCGGCGGCCTGGTCGCGACCACCGCCGACTACCTGCGCTTCGCGCAGATGCTCTGCAACGGCGGCGAGCTCGACGGCGTCCGGATCCTCGGCCGCAAGACGGTCGAGCTCATGACCACGAACCACTTGCCCCACGGCGGCGAGCTGCGCGAGCTCGCGCTGCCGGGCAGCTACGGCGAGGTCGGCTTCGACGGTTCCGGGTTCGGCCTGACGATGGCAGTCAGCCTGGGCCCGGTCGCGAACCAGACGATCGGCACCGCCGGCGAATTCATGTGGGGTGGCGCGGCATCGACGTCGTTCTGGGTGGACCCGACCGAGCAGCTCGTCGTCGTGTTCATGACGCAGCTGATGCCGTCGGGGACGTTCAACTTTCGCGGTCAGTTGAAGTCGCTCGTCTACCCCGCGATCGTCGACTGACAGCTGTTCGCTCGAACGTCACCAGATTTTTCCAACGTCTTCACCCTTGTGGAACGAGGGTTGTGTTCGCCCGGCACCACGACGAGGCTGACCGCGAAGCGTCCGGGAGGGCTCATGATGCTCGTGAAGTGCTTCGCCCGTTTCCTCGCGCCGTTCGTCGCCGTCGCGTTGCTCGCCGGGATCGTGGTTCCTGCGCAGGCGGCTGATGCAGTGAGTCGCAGGACCTACTACCTCGCGCTCGGCGATTCGCTGGCCGAAGGCCTCCAGTCGGTCGGGCCGAACCTGCACGGTTACGCGAATCAGCTCTACCGGGACGCGAATGCCGACGATCGTTCGTTGCGCCTCAAGAACCTGGGTTGTGGCGGTGAGAGCACGGCCTCGATGATCGAGTTCAGCCGCTGCCACTACCGCGCCGGGTCACAACTCGACGAGGCCGTGGCGTTCCTCGACGCGAATCGCGGTTCCGTCGCCTTCGTCACGATCACGCTCGGCGCCAACGACTTCAGCATCGACTGCGGAGGTGACCTCGGCTGCGGCTTCGGTCAGGTCCAGGCGAACCTCCCGTACATCCTTTCGACGTTGCGCGCGCACGCCGGGCCGGGCGTTCCGATCGTCGCGACGAACTACTACAACCCGGATCTTGCATTCTGGTTCGACGACCCCGACGCGGCCGTGGCGACTTCCTCCGGGTCCGTCGTGTTCAACAACTTCCTCGAGGCGATCTACGCCGACGCCGGTTCGCCCGTCGCGGATGTCGAAACGGCGTTCGCGTCGACGGACTTCAGCACCCTCGTGCGGCTGCCGGGCAAAGGCCTCGTGCCGCTCAGCGTCTACAACATCTGCACGCTGACGTGGATGTGCGCGACGCCGCCGTTCGGTCCGGACGTGCACCCGAACACGAAGGGCTATCGGCGTCATCGCCCGGACACTCGCCGCGACCCTGGGCATCTGACTCGCGCGGTCACTCGGTCGGGTCGTCGCCGGCGCGGCCGTGTTTCCAGTAGCCGCGCACCGTTGCGTCCCGACGGGTGACGCCGCGCTCGTCGAACAGGTGGCGACGGATGCGCTGCATCGCGGCGGCTTCGCCTGCGATCCAGATCTTCTCTCCTGCGGCGATCGGGGCAGCAGTTATCGCCTCGAACAGCGCATCGCCGGGTTGCGCGCCTTCGCGCAGATCGACCCATGTGGCAACCGCGTGCAACGGATCGTCGTCGATGAGACGCGCGTCGGGGTGCGCGACCTCGATCAGGACCCGGCACGCGGCGCGTTCGGCGGGAGGTGTTCGAGGAGTTGGCTCATCGCCGGGATCGCGGTTTCGTCGCCGGCGAGCAGGAACGCGGGCGCGGTGGCGTCGATGTCGTAGCCGCGTCCGGGACCCGAGATCGCCGCCGCCGAGCCCTCGCTCACCTGGTCCACCCAGATCGATGCCGCGCCGCCACCGTGCACGACGATGTCGAGGTCGAGCTCGAGTGCCTCCGGATCCGTACGGCGCGGCGTGAACGTGCGGATGGTCGGTCGTCGGCCGCCGGCGAGCAGGAACTCGTTGCCGTTCCACGCGGGCACGACGAGCTCGGTCGTGTCCCGTTCCGGGATCAGCAGGCGCACGCTCGCGGCCGGCTTCGTCACCGTGAACCCGTCCAGCTCGTCTCCCGCCAGCGTCACGCGCACGAGACGCGGGCTCAGCGGAGCGAGCCGGCGCACCGCCACCTGCCGGAAACGCGGCGGCTCCCGTCGCAGCCTGGCCAAGTCCGATGCGCGGCGCGAAGAATCGGTCACCGCGTCAGCGTGCCACGTCGACACCTTTTCCTCGCCCCGGCGATGACTTCGGTTCAGCGGGTCGGTCGTACGGGCAGGATCTTCGAAACGAGATGGAGGACGCACCATGCCCAGACGTGACAACACCATTCCCGGCGCGCCGTGCTGGATCGATCTGATGACGTCCGACCCGACGAAGGCGCGCGCGTTCTACGGCGAGCTGTTCGGCTGGACGTCGGAGGAGGGCGGCCCTGAGTTCGGCAACTACATCACCTTCTCGAAGGATGGCGGCCCGATCGCGGGGGCGATGCACAACGACGGCTCCTCCGGTGCACCCGATGGTGTGGTCCATCTATCTGCTGTCGGATGACGCCAAGGCAACGGTCGACGCGGCCCAGGCCGCGGGCAGTGACGTCACCGTCGCGCCCATGGACGTCGGCGACCTCGGCACGATGGCCTTCGTGACCGATCCCGGTGGTGCACAGATCGGCATCTGGAAGCCCGGCACCCACGCCGGCATCGCGACGATCCAGGAGTCCGGCACGCCGGGATGGTTCGAGCTGCACACGCGTGACTACGACAAGTCGGTGGCGTTCTACACCGACGTGTTCAAGTGGGACGCGCACACGACGGGTGACACAGACGAGTTCCGCTACACGACGCTCAAGGAGGGCGACGAGCAGCAGGCCGGGATCATGGACGCGTCGGGGTTCCTTCCCGACGGTGTGCCGGCGCATTGGTCGATCTACTTCCTGGTCGACGACACGGACGCCACGCTGACGCGCATCGCCGAGCTCGGCGGCGCCAAGGTGCAGGACGCCGAAGACACGCCGTACGGCCGGCTCGCGGTCGCGTCCGACCCGACGGGCGCGCAGTTCAAGCTCGTGGCGAACTGATCGGGCCAACTGATCAGGCGAACTGATCGGGCGAGCTGATCGGCGGAAGTACGCTCACTCCCCGGCGCAGTGCGGTCGCAGCAGTGCAGCGCCGGGGAATCGCCGGGGAGTGGCGCAGTGGTAGCGCACCAGCTTTGGGAGCTGGCGGTCGGGGGTTCAAGTCCCCCCTCCCCGACTCGCGAAATACCATCGCCGCGTGCGCTTCGAGAACACCGACGAGCTCCGTGCGGCAGAGTTCGTGAATGTCGATCTCTCGCAAGCTCGCTTCCGCAACGTCGACCTGACCGGCGCCAGGGTCATGGAGGCGATGCTCGTGAACGCGCGGTTCTCGGGAATGATTCACGGCCTCGTGATCAACGACATCGAGGTCGCGCCCCTGATCACCTCGGAAATGGACCGACGGTTCCCCGAGCGAACGCGTCTGCGACCGAGTGACGCTTCAGGAGTGCGCGACGCATGGTCGGTGATCGAAGCGTTGTGGGCGGCTTCCGTGCAGCGCGCGGCGTCGTTGCCGGAGGCGATGCTGCACGAGCGCGTCGACGACGAGTGGTCGTTCCTCGAGAGCATGCGGCATCTCGTCATGGTCACCGACGGTTGGATCAGCGCCACGGTCCTCGGGCGTGAGCGTCCGCACCACCCGTTCGGCGTCGCGCCGAGCTTCATCACCGATCCGGCGTCAATGGGCATCGACGTGACTGCGGACCCGTCGTTCGACGAAGTTGTCGCGCTCCGTGAGGACCGGATGGACGTTGTCCGTGCGCTCGTACGCGACGTCACGAACGAGGATCTGCATCGGAAGTGCGGAGACCAGACGGTGCTGCTCTGCCTGCTGACGCTGTTCGACGAAGAGTGGCACCACAACTGGTTCGCGAACCGCGACCTCGACGTGCTCGCGGCGCGCTGAAAGGGACCGGCCGTGCGCATCCTCGTCACGAGCACTCCTGGCCTCGGGCACGTCCTCCCGATCGTGCCGCTCGCGCAGGCGCTCGTACGACAGGGTCACGAACTCCGGTGGGCGACCGGCGCCGACGCCCATCCCACGATCGAGCGGGCCGGAGTGCCGAGCGTCGTCGCCGGCCTGACCAGCGCCGAACGACATGCCGAATACCGCGCGCGGTTTCCCGAATCACAGGATCTCGCGCCACAAGACGTGCCGGCATTCATGTTCCCGCGACTCTTCGTCGACGTGACCCTGCCGCCGATGATCGATTCGCTGGGCCCGATCGTCCGCGACTGGACCCCGGACCTGATCGTGCACGAGGTCGGTGAGTTCGCCGCACCGATCGTCGCCGGGACGCTCGGTATCTGTCACGTGACGCAAGGATTCGGCGCGCGCCTGCGGGCCGAACGCTTTCCCGCGGTGGACGAGAAGCTGGCGTCGCACTGGCACGCGGCCGGGCTCGAGCCACGGCCCCTCGGCGGCGTGTACGACCATCTCTATCTCGACATCTATCCGCCGAGCCTCGATCCCGGATACACCTACGAGATCGCGACGCAACACCTGTCGCGACCGGAAACGATCGCCGAGCCCTACGACGGCGAACTCGGCGATTGGTTCGAGCGACCCGATGACCGCCCCATCGTGTACGTCACGTTCGGCACTGTGTTCAACGCAACCGCCGGCGCATTCGACGCGACGATCGACACGCTGAAGGAACTCGACGTACGCGCGCTCGTGACCGTCGGACCACGCGGCGACGTCGAGGCGTTCGGTCCACTCCCCGATCACGTCGTCGTCGCGAGGTACGTGCCCCAGCACGTCACGATGACCTACGCCGACCTCGTGGTCTCCCACGCCGGATCCGGCACGTTCCTCGCCGCGCTGGCGCGCGGCATCCCGCAGCTGTGTTTGCCGCAGGCTGCCGATCAGTTCACGAATGCGGCGGCGGGCGCACGGGCCGGCGCTGCGCTCCAACTCGCGCCGCAGGAGGCCGATCGCGTGTCGATTCGCGGGGCCATCGAGGAGTTGCTCGGCACCGACAGCTTCGGATCACAGGCACGACGCATCGCCGATGACATCGCGGCGATGCCTTCATCCGACGACGTCGCGGCGTTGCTCGCCGAGCGCTTCGCATCGACTCGACCGTGACGACTACTTTGAGCAACCCGCACTGAGGCTTGGGACCGCACGGATGCTCGCCGCCACCGCCACCCACATCGATCCCGACAAACCGCTCGGCGGACTCGAGATCGGCGAGCACCCGGAGCCGCAGCCGCGCCACGGGTGGGTACGGGTCGCGGTGAAGGCCGCGTCGATCAACCCGCACGACCTCTGGACCTTGCGCGGCGTCGGAATAAGGGAGGATCGGCTCCCGATCGTGCTCGGAAGTGACGCCGCCGGCGTCGACGCCGACGGCAACGACGTGATCGTGCACGGCGTGATCTCGAGCGACGACTGGCGCGGCGACGAGACGCTCGACCCGAAGCGTTCGCTGCTCTCCGAGGTGTACGACGGCACGATGGCCGACTACGTCGTCGTCCCGCGTCGGAATCTCGTGCCCAAGCCGGCATCGCTGTCGTTCGAAGAAGCCACGTGCCTCCCGGTCGCATGGCTCACCGCATACCGGATGCTCTTCACGAACTCCGGCGCACAGCCCGGGGCAACCGTGCTCGTACAAGGCGCGGGCGGCGGCGTGTCGACCGCGCTCATCTCCCTCGGTCGCGCCGCGGGCTACCGCGTCTGGGTCACGAGCCGGACCGAGGAAAAACGTGCACGCGCGGTCGAGCTCGGCGCCGACGCCGCCTTCGAGCCGGGCGCGCGCCTGCCCGATCGGGTCGACGCGGTGATGGAGACCGTCGGCGCGGCGACATGGGAGCACTCGCTGAAGTCGTTGCGACCGGGCGGCACACTCGTCGTGTCCGGCGCGACTGCCGGCGCGAATCCGCCCGAGGACCTGCGCCGGATCTTCTTCCTCCAGCTCCGCATCGTCGGTTCGACGATGGGCACGCTCGACGAGCTCCAATGCCTGGCGAACTTCTGCGAAACGTCGGGCGTACGGCCCGTCATCGACACCGTGCGACCGCTCGTCGACGCGCGCGAGGCGTTCGAGCAACTCGAGTCAGGCGAGATCTTCGGCAAACTCGTCCTGACCGTGTGAGATCCCGGTTTCGGCGACAGAACCCGGTGCTATGCGTCGGTTCCTGTCGCAAGAACCTGCGTTGAGCGTCGCACTAACGTCGTGTGTCTCGCGGGTGTAGCTCAATGGCAGAGCTCCAGCCTTCCAAGCTGGCTATGCGAGTTCGATCCTCGTCACCCGCTCTCGCCGAATTCGAGTCGTTCTCGCCGATCCGGGCGCACGCGTCGACGCGGTCCCAGTGCTCATCACTTCTCGTCGGTTCGCTTACTTTCGCGGCCTCGCGTGGCCTGAGTATGACGCTCGTGTCAGAAGCAGGCAGTAGAGCGCGGCGTCGAGACTGCGCACGGGGCGCGGTTCCGGTGGCTGGGTGACGGCAGCTCCGGTCGTCGTATTGCGCGGGGGTCGGCGCCTGGCGGTGCTGAGACTGCTCCGCTGATGACGTTTCTCGTCGTCGGCTGTGGGAATGCCAGGAGGCGGCTCGATGCCGGTCCCGCGTGCGATGTGCAGGCCTTCTAGCCGGCTGCAGGCTCCGCCGCGCCCTCCCCAGAGGGACTAACGCGCAGGTGCGGAAGCTGCTCCGGTCCCGTTAGTCGATACCCGCCCAGGCGAGGCGCTCGGCTGCGAACGGATCGTGTTCGGCGTGCACCGGATCGTCGAAGAAACCTTCACCAGGGCCTGCACGCCCTGCGCGACTGGCTGCTGGTGTGCGGCATCAAAACCGTCGCCATGGAAAGCACCGGCAACTACTGGCTGTGCGCTCTGCGCCATGCTGGAGGAGGCCGGCATCGAAGTGTGCCTGGTCAACGCCCGCCACGTCAAAGGCGTGCCCGGCAAAAAGACCGACGTGTGCGATGCCGCCTGGCTCCAGCAACTCCACGCCGCCGGTCTGTTGCGCGGCAGCTTCCGTCCGCGAAAGGAAATCGTGCCCCTGCGCTATCTCATGCGCCACCGCGGCGACCTGGTGGCCCAGGCCGGCCAGCAAGTCCAGCTCATGCAGAAAGTCGCTCACCGAAATGAACCTCCACATCCACCACGTCTTCAGCGACGTGGATGGCGTCAGCGCCCAGGCCATCATCACCGCCATCCTCGCCGGGGAACGCGACGCTGCCAAGCTCGCCGCGCTGCGCGACCGCCGCTGCCGCAGCCCGCTGGACAAAATCAAAGCCGCCCTGCTCGGCGACTACCGTGAGGAATACCTCTTCGTGCTCCGCCAGTGCCAGCAGCGCCTGGCGGCAGCTCCACGCAGCCATCGCGCAATGCGACGAGCAGATCGCGGCGCTCGCGCGCCGGGTCGCACTGCACCGTGGACACTCCGCCGCTGCCCGCGGCCCCGGCCGCCAACGCCGCGTGCACAAGAACAGCCCCGCAGCATGCCCATCTATGAAGAAGCCTGGCGCTTCTCGGCGTGGACTTGAGCGCCGTGCCCGGCGTCGAGCGGCGGCGTGCTCTGCGTGCTCATGAGCGAACTGGGCACCGCGCGACCACCTGCTCGAAGCCTTCCGCAGCGCCGAAGCCTTCGGCTCCTGGCTGGGCCTGTGCCCCGACAACCGCATCAGCGGCGGCAAAGTGCTCAAAGCAAAACGCGCAAGTGCCCCGCGGCTGGCCAACGCCCTGCGGCTGGGCGTCTTCGGGCTGCAACGTCACAAGCAAAATGGGGGACTACTTCCGGCGCATGAAAGGCCGCCTGGGCAAAGCCGAAGGCATCGATGCCCCGCGCATAAACTGGCGCGCATCATTTACGCGATGATCAAAAACAGGAACCCTGGAGCGAAGCCAAAGCCTTCCAGCCCTCCCGCGGGCCGCCGCCCGCCGCCTCCAGAGACTCCACAAACAAGCCCATGCTCTCGGCTATGAACTCACACCTGCTCCTGCAAAGGCAGCGTGAGTTAGTCCAGGAAGCCGTCCCGGCCTTGTCGCAGCGCCAGGAAAAGATGTCTGACTCCCCTGCTCCGGTGGCAAACCCCCAAGGCCGGGACGGCCTTGCTACGGGTCTCCCCGCCGTCCGCATCTGTTATAAGACACCACCTGGTCGTCACTGGATCAACGGCTCCCGCTGTAATGGGATTTTGGCTCGTCTCGCAGGCGTTTGCTGGTGTTTGCTTTCACCGTCACTCCTGCGATTTACGAAAGGAAGGGAGACCCAAAAAAGCCACCCTCTACCGGCCTTTGTTAAGAAACAAAATCTATTATCGGCTAAAACCGGTCCTGCCCCGCGCCTTGCGGGTGTTTCTTCGCCGCCGGTTTGCGTTGAAGCTTCGGAAACAGGTCAGGGCCCTGTGGCCGGTTTTCCCCGGCTCGGAGCGTCCGCCGGCCGGCTGGGCCGGCTGGCCCAAAAAGCAGAAATTTGCTCGGACTCACCCACGATGTCGAGGGCAATCACGGCCTCTAAAAGTGCCGGGAGCTAATGCAAACAGAGCAAGCCCTCGGGTTCCGGAGTTCATTTAATTTTATTCCGAAGGAAGTAACTGGGTGTCGCCTGAACTCCGTGCGGAGCTCCTCGCGAACGGGTTCTAGGTCGGAATCCATGACCTCAAACATGATGGCCGCCTTTATGCTTCCTGTACGGGATTCACCCGTCACGCGGCGCCATCAATGAATATATCCGTGAATGGAAACGCCGCCGGCTTTCGCTCCGGGTTCATGCTTCAGAATCTCGATTGGTTCCACCAGTTGAATATCGAGTACGATGCCTCAACTTTCGATACCGATCCGTTTGAACCCCAGCCGGAAGGGCGGCATACCATTTTTCCCTTCTGGATCGAAAAACCGGGTCTGAACCGGGGCCCGGGGCTACGTGGAGCTTCCCTATACGCTGCCCCAGGATTCCACACTGTTCCTGATCCTGCACGAAACATCCATCGAAATCTGGAAACGAAAAGTGGACTGGATCGCGTCCCACGGCGGAATCGTGCTGCTCAACACCCACCCAGACTATATGTCGATGGGAGCTGGCCGGGTGCAAGCCGGGAGTTTCCGTAGATCTGTATGAGGAATTTCGAAGGTATATCAAGGCGAAATACGCCGGCCAGTACCTGCCGGCGCTCCCTCGTCAAGTCTCCCACTTCGTCCGCAATCCGGAAATTGAGCGCCGGAATGCAAACCCGGGTTCCCCGGCGAAGCCGTCGCCGCACGGCGTAAAACGGAAACCAAAGATCTGGATCGATCTCGACAACACGCCGCACGTTCCATTCTTCGAGCCCATCATCGAGAAATTGAACCAGGAGCGCGGCTTCGAGGTCGTGGTGAGCGCGCGGGACGCTTTCCAGGTGTGCGAACTCGCCGACCAGAAGGGGCTGCGCTACTCGAAAGTCGGGCGGCACTACGGAAAGAACAAGCTCGTCAAAGCTCCTCGGGTTGTTTTACCGCGCCTTCCAGCTTGCCCCCCTTCGCGCTGCGCGAGAAACCCACACATCGCCCTTTCGCACGGCGCGCGCTCGCAAATCATTATTTCCAATCTGTTGCGCATCCCGACCGTGCTGATGGCCGATTATGAATTCGCGCAGTATCTGCCGCTCATGACGGAACCGACGTGGGAAATGGCTCCGGAAGTGATTCCGGCCGAGCGCTCTGTTGCGCTCCGAACCGGATTCGCAAATATCCCGGCATCAAGGAGGACGTTTAGCGTCGGGCGGGCTGCGCCACGATCCGCATTTGCTGACGGAGCTGGGCCTCGACACCGGAGGAACATGCTCATCACCGTGCGGCCGCCCGCGACGGAAGCGCACTATCACAACCCCGAAAGCGAAGAGCTCTTTGTGCAATTCATGCGGCACGTGCGCGGCCGGAAAGAGTGCGCATCGTGTTGCTGCCGCGCAACGCACGCCAGGGAGAGGTGATTCGGAAGAACTGGCCCCATTGGTTTGTGAAGCGCGGACCATCGTCCCGCGGCGCCGTGGATGGACTGAATCTGCTCTGGCATTCCGATCTCGTGGTGAGCGGCGGCGGCACGATGAATCGTGAAGCAGCCGCGTTGGGCGTCCCGGTCTACAGCATCTTCCGCGGCACGCCTGGCGCAGCGGACCGGCGGTTGCATGCGGAAGGGCCGCCTGGGGCTCACCACTTCCGTCGAGGACATCGACCGGATTCCCCTTGTTAGACGCGTCCGCCAGCCGCTTGCGGAACTCTCCTCCCGGCGCACTCTGCTCAGCATCGTTGACGCCATCGAGGAAATCGCCGCCGCCTGCCGGGTTGGAAGACCGAAGTCAGAAGACCGAAGGCGGAAGACGGAAGACGGAACCGGAATGAAGTGGAGATAACCGAACGCAACACGGATGACAGAAGACTGACAACCAAAAACGACACCGAAAACGGAAATGTTATGAGCGAAGTGATCTCAAGTTTTAAGGAATTGCGCGTCTATCAGGCATCCTTTCATTTGCAGCAGGAGATTTTCAAAATCTCCAAGTCCTTTCCAAAGGAGGAACAGGACCGTTGACAGACCAAGTGCGCAGATCGTCACGTTCCATTGGAGCCAATATTGCAGAGGCGTGGCACAAGCGCCGCTACATCGCTCATTTTGTCAGCAAACTGTCGGATGCCGATGGCGAGCAGGCGGAGACACAGCACTGGATTGAAACCGCCGCCTCCTGTAATAACTCTGGCTCCAGGGCAGCGAGAACATCTCCTCGACGAATGCGGCCATATAGGTGCCATGCTTGGTGCGATGGTTGCCAATCCGGAAAAATTCTGCTCCAAGTCAGCAGACAAATGACCGCCGGTCGCGGGTACGCGCGACAATCGGCCAGTTCGCTGGCCGCCTGCCCTCCGTCCTCTGTCATCGGTCTTCTGTCATCGGTCTTCTGTCATCGGTCTTCTGTCATCGGTCTTCTGTCATCGGTCTTCTGTCATCGGTCTTCTGTCATCGGTCTTCTGTTATGCCTTCCCGTCCGCTTAAATTGCTCCTCGTCGCAGGCGCGCGGCCGAATTTCATGAAGGTCGCGCCGCTGATCAAGGCCATCGAGGCGCACAAGCCGAACAGCATACCGGACCCGCATCGAGTGGCGCCTCGTCCACACCGGCCAGCACTACGATGCGAAGATGTCGGACGTTTTCTTCCGGGAACTCGGCATTCCCGCGCCGGACGTCAATCTGGGGGTCGGATCCGGCTCGCACGCGGTGCAGACCGCGAACGTCATGATCGAGTTCGAGCCGGTCTGCCTGCGACGAAAAGCCGGACTGGGTGGTGGTGGTCGGCGATGTCAATTCCACCATGGCCTGCACGCTGGTGGCGCCAAGCTGGGCATCAAGGTCGCCCACGTCGAGGCGGGCCTGCGCAGCTTCGACCGCACCATGCCCGAGGAGATCAATCGCATCGTGACCGATGCCATCTCCGACCTGCTGCTCACGCCCGTCGGAGGACGCGAACGAAAATCTGCGCGCGAAGGAATTCCGGCCAGAAAAGATCCGCTTCGTCGGGAACATCATGATCGATTCCCTCGTGGCCCGACGGCAGAAAACGGCGGCGGCGAGTCCATTCTCGGCGCATTGGGATCTGCAAAGAGGGCGGCTTCATTATCGTGACTCTTCACCGGCCCTCCAATGTGGACGACCGGGAGACCTGGAAGTATCGTCCGGGAACTCTCTGCCATCGTGCAAGGATTGGCCGGTGGTCTTTCCCATCCATCCATCCCCGCACCCTCAAACGCATGGAGGAATTCGGCTGCTCTTTTTCCGGCCATCCGGATCTCAAACTCATCGATCCCGTGGGCTATAACGATTCGCTGGCCCTCACCGAACACGCCCGCTGTCTGCTCACCGACTCCGGCGGACTGCAGGAGGAAAGCACTATCTTCCGCACCCCGTGCCTTACCCTCCGGCCCAATACCGAGCGCCCCTGACGGTCACGATGGGCAGCAATCGCCTCACTGCACCGGAAGCTGCGCGAAGATCTCCTCACACCCTCAAGGGGCCGGAAAGGACCGGCTCTGTTCCCCCCTCTGTGGGACGGAAAAACGGCGGAGAGGATTTTACAGATCCTGATGGAGAAGTAGGCCGGTTTCAATCCTCGGACTTCTACAGGATGTCTCTTCGTGTAACGTTTTTTTTGCTCATTGCGCTCCGCTCAGCGTCGCGGCATGGCGCGGCAAAGGAACCGGGCGGTGTGCGGCGCCACTCATTATGATGGCCTTTCTGGAGCGCCGCGATATGCCACGCTCCATTTTGGGATTCCCGGCTTCAATCTTTGGAACATTCTCATTATCAACTGTGTCTGGGCATGGCTGGTATGGCGAAAGCGCGAGGGTATAATCTGGGATTTTCCGCCATCGCTCAGGGTCGCCTTTCTCGCCTATCTATTCGTAATCGTTTGGTCATTCGTCCGTTTCCTGATTGACCCAACTGACTATTACGAGGAAAGCCGTTTCAGCATAATCAACGGCTACCTCGTCAACCCGCTGAAGTTTCTCTTGCCCGGCTTGATCCTATTTGATCGTTGTCGTGACAGGAAACAATTGATTATTGCTCTCGGGGCGATCCTTTTGGCTTACTTCATTATGGCGACAGCGGTAATCCGCTACATGGGGTTGAGCAATTTCTCCGGGAGCGAACTGAACACGAGAGCGGCCAGAGTCATTGACCGGGATGTAGGATATCATCGCGTGGACATGTCCATGATGCTGGCGGGAGCCAGTTGGGGACTTGTGGCCTTTTCAGTCCTCCTCAAGTCAATTCCGATGCGCCTCGCATTTTGGGGAGCGGCAGGTATGTACTGGTAGGTCAGGCGCTAACGGGCGGACGCACTGGTTATGTCACATGGTGCGTCATCGGCCTCACGCTGTGCATGCTTCGATGGCGGAGGTTGTTGCCCCTCATCCCCGTAGCGATCGCCCTCGTGTTCTGCCTTTGCACCGGGGGTTCGGGAGCGTATGTTTCAGGGATTTGGCCAGCAGAGCGGGGCTATATCCACGGAGGCCGACGAAAGTTCAATTACTTCCGGGCGGGTTATTGCGTGGCCGCTGGTTATTGAGAAGATCAAAGAATCCCCCGCAATTGGTTACGGGCGTATTGCAATGATCCGGACAGGAACGGCCGCGCGCCTTTTGCAGGACCGGGAAATTTTTGGGCACCCGCATAATGCCTATTGGAACTGCTCCTCGACAACGGGATACTCGGATTTCTACTCGTGATGCCGCTCTATCTCAAGTTAATCTGGCGATGTGGGAGTCTTTTCAGGGATGCCCATGATCCGGTGGCCTCCGCAGTGGGCGGTGTAGCGCTTTCACTGATACTCGCACTAATGCTCGCCTCAGTCGGAGCACAGACTTTTTATCCGCGCGAAGGTGTGGTCGGCATGTGGGCGGCGATTGGCATTGCCCTGCGTGTTTGCGTGGAGCGGGATGCGCTTGCTCAGCCTGGCAGAATTCTGGAACCCGAGCAAGCACAGCCTGATTCTGAGGACGCTCTGGAAATTGAACCCGGATTAAAAGGCGCGTGAAGAGTCAGTGGAAATGCTGAAATAATGAGCATCGAAGATCAACGCAAACTCAATCGCCCCCGGTTAATGACGGGAGTGCTGGTTAGCTGGATTGCTCAGATTCTTCAAATTCTCTCCGGTTTGTGGTGCCCAGGCTGATTGATGGATCACTGGGCAGCGATACTCTGGGCGTTTGGGATTTGGGATGGTCTTTAGTTAGTTACTTTACGCTGCTTGAGGCTGGAATCGGCTCCTCCATCAACCGGCACGTGGCCTTGTACCGGGCCGGTCAGGAGATGGCGAAGATCAATGGCCTCGGTCAGTTCCGTTGCCATGCTGCAACGGGTCGTCGGGGGGTGTGGCGCTGGCGTTGATGGCGCTTCTGGCATGGAGCTTTCCTTTGGGTTGGAGAATGCGGCCCCTGGCTTGCTGGGGCAGGCAAAGTGGCTGGTCCTTCTTCTGGGGGACCAGCGTGGCTGTTTCCTTCTCCGGAGCCGTCTATACCGGCATTTTAACAGGTTGCCATCGCTGGGGTGTTCACCACGGAGTGTATGCCGTCACCAATATTCTTTCGTTCGTTGGCATGGCACCACGGTCCTGCGCTGCGGACTGGGCATCGTTGCCCTCGCGGCGGTCCACATGGGCACGGAATTGCTGGGGCGCATCGCGCGGGCCATCATCGCCTACAGGGATGCCCCGGGCTAAGTATCCGCCTTCGTCATGCAAACCTGAATACCCTTCGCTCGATGCTAAGTTTTGGCGGGCGGATGTTTATCGGTCGGGTAAGCCAGGTTTTGATGATCCAAAACAACCAGCGTCATGATCGCCAGCTATCTGGGTCCGGCAGCGCTGGCCCTTTCGCGCGTCCGCGATCACTGTGCGCCAGGCAGCGGTTTTTCCACAGAAATACGCCTTCATGCTGGTACCCTCAATAGCGACGCTGGCTGGGACCGGAAGGATGGACGAGATCCGTGCTTATGTCCGTGATTCTACGCGTGCAGGACTATGGCTTTCCCTTCCGCTGATCACATTTCTGGCAATCACCGGGACGCCGTTGATTCATTTGTGGATGGGATCCAGTAAACGCCGACACTGGACTGATCGCGGTGATGACGCTCGCATTTGCCGCAGAAATTGCCTACATGCCCCTGAACAATTTGCTTATGGGCCTTAATCTTCATGGGAAGCCGGGCATTGCCTCACTGATCGCTGCTGGTGTGGCCATCCTCTCGCATGGTGCGCCCTCGCCTTTGGGCTAAGTCTCACCATGGTAGCCCTTGCGGTTGGCCTGCCGTGGACCTGGGCACATGGCATTTATCTGCCGCTCTACGCCTGCCGGCGGCTCGACATTCCAGTTACCACTTTCCTAAAGGATGTCTGGCGGCTTCCGCTCTACTGCATGGCTCCGTTCGCTTTGTGTCTTCTGCTCGGCTGTATGGCCTTCCCTTTCAGGCCCTCTGGCGGCTTTGGCCGCAGGCGGCATCCCTGGCCTCTTGATTCTTGCCCTTTGTTATTGGCGCTGGGCTTTAACTGAAGAGATGAAGGAAAAGGTCAAACGGCTGGCCAACTGGTCCCGTCTGCGCGGAAAAAAGAAATCCACCGGCCTGCCGGTCGCCGCTGCCACGGCCCAGACAGATTCCACCACACCCTGATTCAAGGTAAACAAAGCTTTGTCTCTAGGGCCAGATTTATTGGCAATCATTCGCTCGAACATCTGATTCAAGGGCGATGGACTCGCAGTTCCAGCGGCTGTTCGCGTTTCCAGCAAGCTGATTCGACAATTTCTCCCTGGCGGCCCCGGAGTTTGCAACCCGGTCACTTCACGCGGAT
The DNA here is from genome assembly GCA_963841215.1 of uncultured Actinomycetes bacterium. GTDB lineage: Bacteria > Actinomycetota > Acidimicrobiia > IMCC26256 > PALSA-610 > CAVUFH01. Next base: position 483,985 of record CAWJBW010000002.1, read on the forward strand.
TCAAGGCAGATGGTTTCTCGAGGGGCCTTGATCAGTCTCATCTAAAAATTTTCCATCTCCACACATATGTCCAATTCCCTGCGAATCTGCATAGCCGGCTTTAAGTGCTACGATCAGATGACGGAAGCCAGTAGCCCGCGATACATAGGTGGGATTGAAACATACCTCGTGCTTTTGGCAAAAGGCCTAAAAGAGGAGGGCTGTGACGTTTCAATGATTACATACGATCATGGCCAAGGACGGTGAACAAATTGACGGCATCACCCTTTTGAAATGCTATCGGCCTGAGCGCCGCATGCGTATTGTTCATTGGCTGTACCGGGCACAGCTTGTGCGCCGCGCTATGAAACGCGCGGATGCAGATATATACCTGCAAATGGGCGCGGGAGTGGAAACCGGCCTTGTGGCCTATGGCAAAGGACGGTTGCGCAATCGCAGTCCGCGCTTCGTCTTTTGCCTGGCACACGATTCCAACTATGGGCTGAAACTCAAGGAAGGCATACTCGGGGTGGGCGGAAAACTGTACAAATACGGACTCCGGCGCGCCGACTTAATAGTTTCACAAACGATGCGCCAGCAAGAGGGACTTCGCAAAAGCACTGGTCTGGATTCGATAGTCATACCCCTGCCCGCTGCGACGCCGGTGGGCTCCAAGTCCGAGCGCCCGGCAAATCAACCTCCGCTCATCGTGTGGGCCGCTCGAATCGTCCCTGTGAAGCGGCTGGAGCTCCTTCTTGAGGTGGCGCGCCTGTGCCCGGAATTGTCGTTCGAAGTTGCCGGGACTCCGAACTCGCCAAGCCCGTACGCAGAAGGATTGTATCATCAAGCGGCAACACTGCCCAACGTGCGCCTTCTCGGCAGACTTAACTCCACTGACATGCACACCCTTTATCAAAGGGCGGATATTCTGTGCAATACTTCGATAAGCGAAGGATTTCCGACAACTTTTCTTGAGGCGTGGAGTTACGGAATTCCCGTCGTTTCAACTTTCGACTCAGACAATATTGTAGCCAATAGCAAGGCTGGCATAGTATCCGGAAACCCGGTCCAACTTGCGCGCGACATAAGGGAATTGCTTTCTTCAGCATCATTGTATGAAAGCATGTCAAGGAATGCGCGCACTTTATTCTTTTCGAAATATTCAATTCCTGTCGTCTCCAGGCAGTTTTTAGAGCAGATGTTCGAGCACTTGCTCCAATAGTGCCAGCCAGCTTTACGTGGATGTCATTCGACGGTGTTCAAAAGATGCATAACTACTGCGAATCCACTTCTTCAAAAATCATGAGCCTTCGATCACTCAAGACTGCGGATCTTCCAACTCGTGCCGTTCCATAAGCGCGACCCTGCCGCCCATCTTATATATTCTAAGTCCCAGTTACAGCGGGTCCACATCCCTCACGTTTTATGTTGCGGCGCATCCAGGGATAACAACAATTGGTGAACTCAAGGCGTCTTCCAACGGTCCAATCGAGAACTACCGTTGCTCATGTGGAACGTACTTGGCCGAATGCCCCTTCTGGTTGCAGGTGCTGCAGCCATGGCGGAATCCGGTGTGCCGTTTTCGCTGAACAACTTCGGCATGGATTTCCGAAGCGGCCCGGAATGTCCCGGCGCTTATGCAAGTTAAGACCGACAAGTTGGGCAAACCGAGCCATCTCAAATGCGGCTTTCTTTTTCCGGGGCAGCTTATCGCAGGCGTTATTCAGATATACTTCTTCAAAACGCGCGTCTTATTGACACTGTCACCAGAATTCAGCGGGGATCGGTTTTTTTGGATGCGTCCAAGGATCCGACAGGGTGTATCACCTGTGGAAGCTGACTGGCGGTCGCATAAAAGTTATCCACCTGACCCGCGATGGCAGGGGGGATCATCCGCACATGAAATACCCGCGGGTTATCCATGCGCACAGCCGCGCAGGGACTCATAAAGATAGACCGAACCTGCATGTAAAGTCATGGCGGATCTTCCCCCTCAATGCAAAATGTCACTCAAATACGAGGACTTCTGCGCTCGCCCGGCAGAGACTACAGCGTCGATCCATCGCTTTGCAGGCCTCAATGAGACTCCGCCGACCGTGCGCACCTCAGCCCAGGAATTTCACATTCTGGGCAACAACTCCATGCGGCTGAATACAGGTCGGGGAATCAGCGTCGATGAGAAATGGCGAACTGCCTTGAGTGAGGTGGACCTGAATGACTTTGATAAGGTCGCATCGGAGTTCAACGCCCGCCACGGTTACACTTAGCATGAGGGACCTTCCCCGGCAGAATTTCTCCGTCGAGCTACCCCACCGGAATTTTTGGAGAAGATGTTTGCGCACGAGCACGAATTTTGCACTCAAAGGTCTTTCCCACTACCTTTCTCAGCTTCGTGATGCGGCCCTCTCGCGACTTCCTCGACCTTTTGACGGTGTCTGGTTGAGGTCGGGCACATGTGGCACAGAAAATGCAACCCATCACTTTAAGAGTGCAATCTTGCTCAATTCTGGGACACGGGTTCTAAGGGCTCAAGACTTGGGAAAATCATTGATAGAGTGGTAAATATGGGTTATACAACCCACGCAGTGTCTGCTAACCCCCTAAAAAATCCATGAAACATTCAATTTTACTTCTGTTGATCACGCGGGTGGCGCTGCTCTACATCACCTCAGCCGTGGGTCGGAGGTGGCTGCGCAGTTGCCATCGGAAGACTTTGTTTTGCCTGTTGGAATACCCGCTCCCGCATGGCCGATGCTCAATCCAATTTCTACTCCGAAACCTACGCCTCCGGCAGCGTGGCCCTCCAGCCAGTCCGCAGGTACATTTTATGTCGATTCCACGCACCCGGCGACGACAGACTCCGGCAACACCTATGGTTTCCCAACAAACCCAGACTGACGATCCCGCAGATTTGTCAGCGGGTGCGGTGGTGTTTGTTGCCAACTGCAATAGTAATACCACCCTCAGCGCTAATGGCACTGCCCCCGCGCCAGTCTGGATCGTCGGAACAGATTCGGCAGCAATCAAGCCTGGGGCTGTTGGAATATATCTTAACGTCGTAGACAGTGCTTATTTAATAGTTGACGGCATCAGGTTCGATGGCACGGGATCGCCAAACATCTCCTCGTCGGTTGCTTTCGCCGTCAAGGACGGATCGAATCATATATGCTTCCGCAATTGCAGCGTCAGAAACTTCGGCATCGCGATCGCGCCAGTCCGCGTCCACCAGCGAGCCCTGCGCAGGTCCCGGATGCCGGCGCTGCGGCGGCGCAGCAGCGACGCGAGCGGGCGTGTCTCCGGGACGGCGTTCAGCGCCGCGCTGGCCCAGTGCACCCCCTGGGCGAGCGGCGCGCCTACGTGGGGGGAGCCGAGCGAGACCACGTGCCGGACCCGCCGGACCCAGGCGTCGCCGCTCCGGCAGCCTGGTGTGCGGCGGAGCGCGCCACGAGGCCGCCCATCCAGTGGCCGACCAGGGCGATTCGCTCGACCTCCACGGGCGACTGCGCTACCAGCCGCTCGAGCAGGTCGGCGAGGGCCAGCCCGTTCTCGGAGATGTGCCGGCCGGTGTTGTAGCGCAACTCGAGCGGCGTGAACCCGAGGTCGTCGCGCAGGCGCCGCCCGTAGGGTGCGCTCGTGGCCGAGCGCAGCCGCCACGAGAACTCCGTCTCCATCAGCCCGTGTAGGAACACCACCAGGCGGCCGGTCGGCACGGGGAAGGCGGCGGCGAGCCCCGCCTCGTCCAGCGCGACCGGGCGACCGCCGACGCGGACGCTGAGCGGCTCGTGCAGGTCGCTCTCGTCGCGCTCGAGTCGGTCGCCGATCAGGCCGGTCAGCGCGCCCACCACCAGGGCGCCGCGCGGCGAGCTGGACAGGGCGCGCCCGTCGGGCACGTGGCGCCGGCCGAGGGTCGTGTCGGCGGCGAGCCCGATCACGCTGAGCCGCGCCGGCCATGTCCTGATCAACATCGCTTGCCAGAGCCATGTCTTCTGCCAGAGATCGTGACCACGACTTCGTCGAGATGCCAAATATCGCGACGGTCTGGTCTCGGCACCGTCAACTTAAAGAGCTGAGGCAAGCGCCTCCCTGGGTCGCCGATCAGAAGCCGCCGCAAGGCCGGTGACCTCGGCCCAAGTCGTAAAGGCCTGGGCGCGGGCCTTGCGATGATCAGCGGCGTTGGTGTTGGCGGGACGGCGGAAGAGGTTTGCGACTTGATCATGAACCGAGAGAAAGCGTTGGGCCTGCCCGGCTGATTTGAAGCGCTTCATGATGCGCTCGCGTCGTCGGGTCGGCTGATGGCTGTTCTCCGCTCGATTGTTCAAGCCTTTATGCTGCCGATGCTCGACACCCGGCATGATCTCTCGCTTGGCCGCGCCGTAGCTGGCGAGTTTGTCCGTGATCATCACGCGCGGTGCGATGCCCTGCTTCTTGAGCAGCTTGCGCAGCAGGCGCTTGGCGGCTTTTGCATTGCGGCGGCTCTGGACCAGGATATCGAGCACGACCCCGTGCTGGTCGACGGCGCGCCAGAGCCAATGCTTCCGGCCCGCGATGCTGATCACGACCTCATCCAAGTGCCACTTGTCTCCGGGTGCCGGAAGACGGCGGCGGATCTGGTTGGCAAAGCTCTGGCCGAACTTCAGCGCCCACTGCCGGACCGTCTCATGGCTGACCACGATGCCTCGGGCGGCGAGCATCTCCTCGACCATGCGCAGGCTCAGGGGAAACCGGAAATACAGCCAGACGGCATGGCTGATCACCTCAGCCGGAAAGCGGTGGCGGGCATAGCGAGGATGGCGGGTCGTTCTTCATCCCTCATATATGCCTCGATCCGGTCACCCGCCGGTTAACCTGATGTCGTGGATGGCGCCCTCCACCAGCGTCGGACGTGCCAGAATGAGCATGTCCAAGAACCGGAGAGGATCACACCCATGCCTGAGATTGTCACGATCGGCGTTGATATCGCAAAGAACGTCTTCCAGCTGCACGGCGTCGACAGAAGTGGAAAGATCGTCCTGCGCAAGGCGCTGCGCCGCAGCCAGGTCCCAGGCTTCTTCAGCACCCTTGCGCCTTGCCTGATTGGGCTGGAGGCTTGCGCGACGGCTCACCACTGGGCCCGCACGCTCATGGCCTTCGGGCATGACGTCCGCCTGATCCCGCCCGCCTACGTCAAACCCTATCTGCGCCGGCAGAAGAATGATGCTGCGGATGCGGCGGCGATCTGCGAGGCCGTCACACGGCCGTCGATGCGCTTCGTCCCGGTCAAGAGCCCGCAGCAGCAGAGCACCCTCATGCTGCATGGAGCCCGCGATCTCCTGATTGGGCAGCGGACGGCCCTGATCAATGCCCTGCGCGGTCACTTTGCAGAGCTGGGCATCGTGGTAGCACAAGGGGCTCGCAACACGCGCCAACTGATCGCCTTCCTCCATGAGGAGGCCAATCCAGACTTTCCCGCGGCAGCTCGAACTGCGCTCCAGCCTTTGGCCGCGATGCTGCTCGGGATCGAGGCGCAGATTGCCAAGCTCGACAAAGCCATTCTGGCGGCCCACCGCAGCGATCCGGTGAGCCTCAGACTGGCCACCATTCCCGGCATCGGCCCGATTGTGGCCTCCTGTCTCGCGGCCAGCGTCCCGGACGCCAGCCTGTTCCAGGGCAGCCGGGAGTTTGCCGCCTATCTCGGCCTCGTGCCGCGGCAGCACTCAACCGGCGGCAAGGCGCGGCTGGGCTCCATCTCCAAGATGGGCAACCGGCACCTGCGCAAGCTGCTGGTCGTGGGCGCGCACGCGGCGCTCTACCGCATGAAGTCCGGCAAGACCCGGACGGCCCTGGCGGACTGGGCCCGAGGCCTCCTGGCCAAGAAGCCGTTCAAGGTGGTCGCCGTCGCCCTGGCCAACAAGATGGCCCGGATCGCCTGGGCGGTGATGGCCAGGAGCACGGCGTACGAGCCCGGGAGCCATGGGACTGCCGTGTCGGCGGCATAGACGACCAATTCAGACGATCTGCCCTTAGGGCATCCCAGTTGGCACGGTGATGATGAGATGATGTGAAGCCACAGCGGACATGGACCGCCGGATCTGGACAAACCCGTGGCATCGTCTTGCGTCAGCCAAGCGCGATAACCTGAGAGGGACCAGCTCCAGCGTAAAACATCAGGGCCTGCGGTCATGAAGTGCCGCGTGCAAAGGCCGGAGACATGACTGCACCCGCCCCGCCAGGCACAAACGTCATCAATAATCACATTGCCAAACGGGCGCCATCCAGACATGACGGTGCCGAAGAAATTGGGCTCCGCTCTCGGGCTGATTGGTGAACATTCTCGCGGTGTTCACCTTCACTCATCAGCTGACCGTGTCGCTCAAACTCGAGAGGAGGCAATCGCTGCCTCCATCCGATCTAGTCCTTCTTTCAAAGTTGCTCGGCTGCAGCCGAAATTAAGTCGAACATGTTTGCCGTAAGCGTCACCGAATTCATGCCCAGCACTCAGTCCGACCTTTGCAGCTTCAAGGAAAAATTGCTGCGGGTCGGCCAGGCCGAGCTCGGAACAGTCGAGCCACGCCAAGAACGTCGCCTGCGGCTTTTCCATCTTGATGTTAGGAAACCGTTTTGAGATCGTGTCGGCCAGGTAATCACGATTGATTTGCAGATAATCTATAAGCGCTTTCTTCCAAGACTCCGCCTTGCTGAACGCAGCCAACGTTGCTTCGAGACCAAGAACATTGACGCTGTCGACCATTCCAAGTCGCGATGCACTAAATCGATCCCGAATTTCCGGATTCTGAATGATGGCGAAAGCGGTTTTTAGGCCGGGTATATTATACGTTTTGGCCGCCGACATCAGAGTGATGGTGCGCCATGCCACCTCCGAACTTAGGGATGCGGTCGGTGTGTGTACGTTATCATCGAAGAGGAGGTCGCAGTGAATTTCATCGGAGATGATAATTCTTCCGTCCGTCGCGGCAGCAATGTCATGTAGCTCCTCGCGGGTGTAGACTTTTCCTGTCGGATTGTGCGGATTACAAAGCAGAAACGCGCGCGATGCCGCAAGCTTTTGGAGATCGTCCTTGCTCAGATCTGACGCGTTGATGTCAACGCGGCGGAGATTCCAGTGATTGGGAGCTTTAAGGATTGGCCGATAGATCGGGCTCTGGATCGCAAGAGTGTCACCAGGTTCGAGCATCGCCTTGAGGGCCATGTTGAAGCCAGGCTCTACCCCCGGCAAGAATACAATGTCCTCCGGTTGGATGATCCATCCGTATTTCCGCGCCAAGTCGGCAACAATTTGTGCCCGCAGATGGTCGCGAGCGACACCATAACCAAGAACTGGATGTTCGAGGCGCTCGACAATTGCCTCGATGATCTCGGGGGCGGCTGCGAAATCCATGTCAGCGACCCACATCGGCAACACGTCGGCTGAATACTTGCTCCATTTGGAGCTGCCGGTACCGCGCCGTTCTATCGGAGAATCAAAGTTGTAAGTCATCATGTGCAACGTGATTGTTCGTGGAATCTAATGTGGTGGCTGGTTTTACTGTCGCGCCTTCATCGGCTGAGATCCGCAAGCCTACGCTCCTGTCGAGCCAGCAGTCGCTCAACTTCGGCCACGGCTTGATGCGTAAGGGCAGCGCCAGGGCTTCGCTGGTTGGCGCTGGCGATCGCACCACGCTTCGCGAGCACATATTTGCGGACGGCAAGGCCTATTCCGGGCTGCTGCTCGTAGCGCACCAGCGGAAGGTACGCGTCGAAGATGTCCTGCGCCTTCTCGAAAGCACCGGCGGCGGAATGCCGGACCACGTCAGCCATCATCTCGGGAAAGGCGAAGCCGGTCATCGCACCGTCAGCCCCCCGCTGCATTTCCTCCGGGAGAAACAGACCGCCATTTCCGCAAAGAATCGAGAGGCGACGCCGCCCTTCGGCCTCGGCCGCGCGAACGTCGGAGATCTTACCCAGTCCAGGCCAATCCTCGTGTTTGAGCATCACGACGCTCGGTAGAGTCTCGACGATCCGGCCTAGCGTCGCCGAACTGATGACCACGTTCGTGACCAAAGGAAAGTCCTGCAGAACGACAGGCACCTCGCTACCGATCATCGCGACCACGTTCTGGTAGTAGGCCAGGATCTGGTCGTCCGTTCGAAGGCTCGACGGAGGGGCGACCATCACCCCTGCCGCGCCCAGATCCATAGCAGCCTTGGTCAACTCGCTGATTGCCGCCAGGCCGGGAGCGGAAACGCCGACTATCACGGGCTTAGGTCCGGCACGCCCAATGGTGCGGCGGGTCACATGGATCGCTTCGCTTTGGGTGAGCTTTGGCGCTTCGCCCATCATCCCCAAGATGGTCAGGCCATCAGCGCCCTTTTCGAAGTAGAAGTCGACCATCGAGTCGATGCTGGCGTCGTCAACCTGCATCGTCTCGGTGAATGGCGTGACAGCAATGACGAAGACGCCCTTGGTCTCGTTATCAATCAACGGCATGAGAGCTTCCTGTTAGGCGAACCAGTGCGAGGAGCCTCGGCCGACATAGCGGCCATCTCCCGGCGCGTTGACCACGGCGCTGCCGTCCCATGCTAGTTTGCCGCCCAAATAGGTGCGCGTCACGCGGCACTCGAAGCGCCTCCCGTCGAAGGGGCTCCAGTTGAGCTCATCATGGGCGTTTCGGGCGTCCCAAAGCATCGACTCGGGGGACAGGATAGTCAGGTCCGCGTCCGCGCCGGGGCGAATAGCTCCCTTTTGCGGCCACAGGCCGAAGAACCGAGCCGGCCTTTCCGCCAGTTGCCGGGCCGTCAGCAGTGGAGCATCGAGACCCCGCGCTTTTGCGCCGGTAAAGAAGGCCGGAAGCAGGGTTTCAAGTCCCGGCACGCCGGCTCCCGCATCGAAAATCGACTCGGTGAACTTGTTGTCGATGGGCCAGCTCGAGTGATCGGAGCTGACGAAGGCGACGCGGTTCGAAGTCACCTCGTTCCATAGCACATCGATTTGATGGGGGCGGATTGGCGGGTTGACCTTCATTCTCGCACCAAGCGCCAGTCCGTCCGCATCGGGATCAAACCAAAGGTAATGGACGCAAAGCTCGCCCGTCGCCCGATACCCGTCCTGCTTGTAGTGATCGACGAGTTGGAAACCACGGGAGGAGGTCAGGTGCACGATGTGGGCGTGAGCGCCGGAGGCAGCGCCCAGCTCGAGAAAGTGAGCCGTCGAGGCCAGCTCGGCGGCAAGGGGGCGGCTGGCGGAATGGGCTTCGATGCCGCTCTCGGCAGCGTTCCGCGCGCGAGCGATGCGGGCGCGTACGATTTCCTGGTCTTCGTTGTGCAGCCCCAGAGGAATGTTCGTTGGAGCAAGAGCTTCCAGCAGATCAAGGGCCTGGTCGGCTGCGATGCGCGGAAAGCGGGTCGGGCTGCTCTCGAAGCCAGAGATCTTGAAGGCGACAACTCCGCGCTCGATCAGGGGAATGACGTCCTTGGCCGACTGTCGAGGCATGATCGTGGCATAGAGCGCCACATTGGCGTGAGCATGCTCGCTGATTGCCCCAACTTTCGCCTCCAGGCGCTCCACTGTGTTGAGCGGGTCGGGATTGTCGTAGGGCATGTCCACGATGGTCGTGACACCACCCGCCACGGCCGAGCGGGTGGTGGAGCGCAGGCCGGGAAGTCCGCCATAGCTGCCTGCATGAGTTTGCCCGTCGATAATTCCAGGTAGAACGTAGCTCCCGGAGGCATCGAACGTTTCTGCAGCGTGCGGGGGCTTGCCGGTGCCGACCGCCGCGATCCGGCCTGCCTTCACGGCAACCCAGCCGTTCTCGATCGGCCCATCAGGGGTGACGATTATGCCGACGATGATCTGATCCATGTTCAGCGGGCCCTTCTGCGATATTGGAGATCGAGGTTGGTGCAGGCGAGAGCGACGCCGGCCTGCACCGGGTCGACGATCGGCAGGCCCAGCTCCGCTTCCATGGCGGCGCGATAGCCTCCCAGCCCGGCGCATCCGAGAATGATCACGTCGGCGCCGTCCTCGTCACGCAGCAATCTGCCGGTTCGCACGACGGTCTCGACTACGTTGCTGGACATGAGTTGCGGAATGGTCATGTCGATGGACCGGTCGCCGGCCAGCCGGCCGGCGAGCTTGAGCTTTTCTAAGTAGCGCAGATGGCGAGCGATGGACGAGGGGCCGAGCGACACAATGCCAAAGCGATGGCCCAGCCCAAGGGCCGCCAAGTAGGCGGATTCCGCAATGCCTGTCACAGGCTTGTCGGTGGCTTCGCGGATTACCTCGATTCCGGGGTCGGAGAAGCAGCCCAGCACGAAGGCGTCGGCACTGGACTGGCCGACAGCATCCAGAAGGTGCGGAATAACCTCGACGACGTGCTCGTCAGTTTCGATCCCGGGAGGCGACTTCGCCAGCTCGGCGCAGTGGATATCATGCCGGGTGCTTGCCTTGAGAACTACCAGGCAGGCCTCCATGGAGCGCGTCATGGAAGAGGAACTGTTCGGGTTGATAACAAGAATATCCGCCATAGCGCACCTGGATTTGAATATACCACGTGATATACTAGCTCTGGAACCGCGTCAAAGGCATACCTTCGCAAGCGTAGCCAGAGCCGGTCGTTGGCCCTATCGTTGCGTCTCCGGGGCGGCCCGAGAGAAGCTGACACTGAGTTCGTGGTGAGGGTGAGAGTTTGGTGGATCAGGAAGTATCGGGCAGACGCGGCAAGTCGCTTATGGATCAGGCTTACGCGATCCTTCGCCAGCGGATTATCACTGGGCAGCTGGCGCCAGGGGCGGAAATGTCCGAGCTTGAGCTGGCCGAGCAGCTCTCGATGAGCAAGACGCCGGTGCGCGAGGCCCTGGCTCGGTTGGGGCTTGAAGGACTGGTCGAGGCCTTCCCGCGCCGGGGATATCGGGTCACAGCCGTGACCATAAAGGATGTAAACGACCTTTTCGCCGTCCGGGCGATGCTGGAAGGGACGGCAGGCGCAATGGCTGCGGTCAATCTCACAGATGCCGAGCTCAACCGGCTTGAGGCTTTGGCCGACGCCAGCTACGTGGTTGGTGAGAACGTGAGCGTTCAGTCCTTTGTGGGGGCCAATGAGGAATTCCACTCGGAGATCGCCAGAGCCTCGCGCAATCCGCGGCTCTACGGACTCGTCATGAGCCATCTCGAGGAATGCGCCCGCTTCTTTTACATGGGCGCCCAAGCGCGGGACGTGAACCCGGAAACGAATACCGACCATCACCGGATCGTCGACGTGCTGCGTGGCCGGGATCCGGAGAAGGCCCGCGCCGTGATGGTTGAGCACAACGAGAATACCCGACGCGGCCTACTCCGGGCGCTGATCGACAGACCGGACAGCGGCTTGGCCCTCTAGGGAAAGGGCTAGCTCCCCGCTGTGCCTCAAATCCAGTCAATGTCCCACGCCTGCACGAAATGGCCGGGTTGGGCCTCCGTGTAGCGGCGGACCGGCGGAACATAGTCGGGCGGCCGGATGGGGCTCTTGATCTCGTCGCTCGTGCCGACCCTGCGCACATGCCGTCGGGCCGGGTCAGCGACCGGAACGGCAGCCAACAGGCGCTTGGTGTAAGGATGCTGCGGATTGCCGAAGATCGCTTCACGCGGTCCGATCTCGACGATTTCGCCGAGATACATGACCGCCACGCGGTGGCTGACCCGCTCGACGACGGCCATGTCATGAGAAATGAACAGATAGCCCAGCTTGAGAGTGTCCTGCAGCTCTAGCATGAGGTTGACGACTTGTGCCTTGACGGAAACGTCCAGCGCCGACACCGCTTCGTCTGCGACGATGAGGCCGGGGTTCAGGGCTAGAGCGCGGGCGATCGCGACGCGCTGGCGCTGACCGCCGGAGAATTCATGCGGGAAACGCTTGGCCATGTCGGGCTGCAGGCCGACGCGCTCAAGCAGCGCTGCAATCTGCATGCCAGCTTCAGCACGGGTGGCGAGCCGATGCGCCAGAAGCGGTTCGGCGATGGCCTCACCGATACGCATGCGGGGGTTGAGGCTTGAGAAGGGATCCTGGAAGATCATCTGCATGCGCTTGCGCTTTTCGGACAGCGCGCGCCGGGGCAGGGCCAGCACATCCTCGCCTTCGATGCGGATGGAGCCGCTGGTCGGCTCGACGAGGCGCAGGATAGATCGGCCCGTCGTGGATTTCCCGCATCCGGACTCGCCGACCAGCGACAGCGTTTCGCCGGCCTGCAGCTGGAACGAGACGTTCTCGACGGCGTGAACACGGCCGGTGACCCTGCCGAGGATGCCTGAGCGGATGTCAAACCGGGTCACCAGGTTTTTGACCTCAAGGACGGGACTGCCGGGCACGACGGTATCGCGGCTTTCGCGCGGCGGTGTGAGTTGGCCGGTCTTGACATCGACAATTGGGAACGCGGTCGGACGCGCGTGGTCCTTCATGCCCCCCAGCTGTGGGACGGCTGACAGCAGGGCGCGCGTATACGGATGCTGAGAACGTTGGAAGATTGCCTCGGTCGTACCCGTCTCCAGAGCCTGCGACCGATACATGACGACGGTGCGGTCGGCGATTTCGGCCACGACACCCATGTCATGGGTGATGAAGAGGACCGCCATCTCCTGTTCCCGCTGCAGCTCCTTGATCAGGTCCAGGATTTGCGCCTGAATGGTCACGTCGAGCGCCGTGGTCGGCTCGTCCGCAATGAGCAGCTTAGGACGGCAAGAGAGCGCCATGGCGATCATGACGCGCTGGAGCATTCCGCCCGAGAGCTGGTGCGGATATTCGCCGAAACGGCTCCGGGCCGCCGGAATGCGGACCCGGTCGAGCAGCCGGACCGTCTCAGCCCGAGCCTCGGCCTTGGATAGGTTGCGGTGGGTGATCAAAGCTTCCTGGATCTGCCGCCCGATCGTGAGCACCGGATTGAGGCTCGTCATGGGCTCCTGGAAGATCATCCCGATCTCGTTGCCCCGTATGGCCTGCATCTGCGTTTCGGCCAGCGTAAGAAGATCACGCTCCTCAAGCAGTATCTGTCCCGTCACGCGGCTGGATCGCGGAGGCAGCAGCCCCATGATCGACAAGGCCGTGATGCTTTTCCCGGAGCCCGACTCTCCCACGAGGGCGACCGTTTCTCCGGCGTCGATGTGAAAGCTGACGTCGTTTACGACCGTGTTCCAAATGCCATCCCGACGGAGCTGGGTCGTCAGGCCTTTGATCGAAAGAACGGCCACGTAGATCTCCGAGGGAGCTGGAATGTCCTATTGCATCGTCCTGGCTGGAAAAAGTCAAGCTAAGATGCTACGTGATATATCAAGCCGTTTCAGGGGAGGCACGAGTGAGTGACGACCTTCGCAGCAAGGTGCTGCTGACACCCGAGCAGTTGCACAAACTGCTGCAGGACGGCCGAGACATCACCATCTTGGCCATACACTCCATCAATCCGTATACTGGGAAGCCGTCCATCCGCGACGTTCGGATTCCGGGAGCGATTGACGCGGAAGCCTATACGGATTTCCAGGCGCCGTCGTCGCCAACAGGGGGGCAGCGTCCATTGCCAGCGCTGGCCGACCTGCAGGCTGCAGCGCGACGGTGGGGTCTGCGCAAGGACAGGCTGATTGTCATCTATGACAGCGACCGGAGCATGACGGCAGCGCGCGCCTGGTGGGTTCTGCGCTGGGCAGGGTTGCCGGACGTTCGCGTGCTCGACGGCGGGCTCCCCGCCTGGCAGGCGGCCGGTTTGCCTCTGACCAGGGAAGTGCCGACGCCAGAACCCAGCGACATCACCCTTTCGGCAGGGCACATGCCAGAACTGGATGCCGATGGGGCGGCGCAAATGGCTCGGGAGGGCGTTCTGCTCGATGCTCGGATCCGGCCAAACTATATCGGTGGAACAACGGCTCCGGGCACCCCGGCGCGAGGACATATCCCTGGGGCGATCAGCGCGCCGGCTCCTGACAACGTAACGGATTACGGCAATTTCACCGACAGCGAGACGCTTCGTGAAATGTATCGCGTGCTGGGGGCGGATGGCAGTAAGTCGATGGGTGTTTACTGCGGGGCGGGCATGTCAGCAGCTCACTCGGTGCTCGCATTGGCCGCTATCGGCATCGACGCTGCAATGTACCCCGGTTCGTGGTCACACTGGATCACAGATCCCGAGAGGCCCGTTGTGACAGGAGGCCACCCGGGCTAGGTTCACGCAGGCGGCCGATGCGGCTACCGAGGAGGCCAAGTTCCGGAGAGGTGCTCAAAGTCTGTGCAGCTCGCCTAGGAATCGCACATTGCCTAAACTTTACACCTTTAGCGATGTAGGATATTTCCTGGAATATCAGCAGAGATATGTCTCTGATCCTGCATCCTCCGCCTGCTGATCGGCCAGAGAGGTCGAGTACCGGGGACCGCAAGAAGCCTGTCTGACCGCAACCTGTCACCAGACCACGAAGGGTCCACTCGAATGAAACTCTTCAAACTTCTCGCAGGCGCCACGTTGGCTCTGCCCTTGATGTTGAACGCAGCCCATGCGCAGGCATCTGACCCGCTGAAGACGCTGGTGATTGCCGTTCCGTCTGATCCCGACAATCTCGAACCGGGCACCAACAAGGCGGAGCCCGTCGGCAGCGAGATCATCCTCAATGTCTTCGACACCCTCGTCGCTTGGACGCCGCCGGATTTCACCAAGCTGGAAGGCCGCCTTGCTGCGAGCTGGACGGTTTCGCCCGATGGCGCGACCTTCAGCTTCAAGCTCCGCGAAGGGGTCAAGTTTCACGATGGCACCGCCTTTGACGCGGATGCGGTGAAATTCTCTCTGGAGAGGACTAAGGCCAGCAACCCCTACGTCGAGGCGACGTTCGGACTGATCCGCGACATTGCCGTGGTGTCGCCCACGGAAGTGAAGATCTCCCTGTCGAGGCCCTACCCGGCTTTCCTCTCGATCCTCGCCCAGCCGCAATCGGCCATTGTGAGTCCCACGGCCGTCAAGAAGTTTGGCGACCAGTTCGCGTCCAATCCCGTCGGCACGGGACCGTTTGTGTTCAAGAGCTATCAAGCCGACACGAATGTGGTTCTGGAGTCCAACCCAAGCTACTTCCTCGGGGCTCCCAAGCTCTCGCGCATCATCTACCGGATCATTCCGGATGCTTCGACGCGGCGGCTGGAATTGGAGAACGGCGGCGTCGACATCGTCCAGCAGCAGGGACAGCTCTCGTCCATTGCGGCGGAGGACATCCAGGCGCTCAAGGGCAATCCCAACGTCTCCGTTCTGGAGGCTCCCAGCCAGATCATCCGCCAGCTTGAGTTCAACAACAACAACCCCAGCAGCCCCGTCGCAGATATCCGTGTGCGCCAAGCCATCGTCCACGCCATCGACTACGAGAGCCTGCTGACGGGCGTCTTCGGAGGCACGGCGGAGCGCGTCTATGGTCCGCTCACTAGCAACAGCTGGGCCTTCAACCCAAAGGTCAAGGAAAACGCACCCAAGTATGATCCTGAGCTGTCGAAGCGTCTCCTGGCCGAGGCGGGCGTCGACCCGGCGCGCCTCGACTTCAAGCTCTACAGCTTCCAGGGCGCCTTGTGGGGCGCGGTCGCGACCTTCGTGCAGGCGAACTTGGCCGACATCGGCATCAACGCAACCATCGAGCAGACGCAGTTCCCGGCCTACCGCGCACTGCAGACCGCGGGGCAGCTTCGATGTCGCCCTCGACGGTCGTCAGCCTTGGTACAACGACCCGGACGCTCACATCACCATTGGCTATCTCTCCAGCCTGGCCGACACCGCCATGACCTTCCGCATGCCTAAGGACGACGCGCTCGATGCGCTGATCCTAGAGGCGCAGCAGACGGTTGATCAGGAAGAGCGCAAGCGCCTCTACTTCCAGGTGCAGGAGGAGATCGCGAAGCGTGTTCCGGCCGCCTACCTGTTCAGCCCCAAGCTGATCGTGTTCCAGCGTTCGAACGTCAAGGGCCTCGTGATCAACAGCGCGCCCCCACTGAATGAATACCGAAGCGTCTACAAGGAGCAGCGATGAACTTCCACTCCGCGGTGTCGCTGGCGCCGCGGAGCACGAAGGGCACGGAATAGCCGATGAGCCGGACATGGTAAGTTTTCTTCTGCGCCGCCTGGTCGCTCTGATACCGGTTCTGGCTCTGGTGCTGGTGATCGCCTTTTCATTAGTGCGGATCATTCCGGGCGACCCGGCTGTCACGCTTTTGGGTCCGGGAGCCACCAACGAGCAGATTGCAGCCCTGCGCCTGCAACTCGGGCTCGACCGTCCCGCGGCATTCCAGTTCTTCGACTATGTCGGCGGTCTTCTCCAGGGCAATCTGGGCACCTCCCTCAAAACAGGCAACGGGGTTTTGCAGGAGATCCTGCTCCGTCTGCCGGCCACGCTCGAACTGTCGATCTGCGCGACCGTCCTGGCGATCCTCATCGGGATCCCGATCGGCGTTCTATCTGCCACCTGGCCGAATTCCGGTGCTGGATCACGTCACGCGCGTGGTGTCACTCGTGGGCGTGTCCATGCCGGCCTTTCTGCTGGCACTGATCCTGCAACTGATCTTTGCCACTTATCTCGGGTGGCTTCCTGTCTCGGGCCGGATTAGCCCGTACGTCGTCACTCCGACCGTCACGGGCTTTGTCGCTCTCGACGGCGTCATCAACGGCGATTTCGGGGCCATGTGGAGCGCCGTACAGCATCTCGTGTTGCCGACGACCGTGCTGGCAGCCTTTCTGGCAGCAACCTTGGGCCGTTTTGTGCGCAACACGATGCTCGATGTGATGACGGAAGATTACATCCGGACCGCCCGCGCAAAGGGTCTGAGCAGATCCAGCGTGATCCTGCACCACGGCCTACGCAATTCGCTCCTGCCGGCCATTACCATCACGGGCCTCAAATTTGCTGAGATGCTGGGTGGAGCGATCCTGACCGAAACCATTTTCGCATGGCCAGGCGTCGGTCGCTTCATGTTCGAGGCAATCAAGAACCGCGACTACCCCGTCATCCAAGGAACGACGCTCATCTTCGCGCTGCTCTTCGTGGCCACCTCACTTCTGGTCGACCTCCTCTACGGCGTTCTCGACCCCCGGGTCCGCAGGAAGATGCAATGACGATGCTGTTGATCTTCCTGCGCAAGAACACGCTCGCCATGGTGGGTGGGTTGACCCTTCTCGCCGTGTTGCTCGCTATCCTTTTCGCCCCGATGGTGATCACCTATTCTCCAACCCGCATCGACGTGCTGCACAAACTGGCCGCGCCGAGCTGGAGACATTGGCTTGGAACGGATGCGTTCGGCCGCGACGTGCTGACTCGCGTGCTGTACGGAGGACGCTACACGCTGACCATCGGCATTGGTGTCGTTGCCATCGCCTTCACGGTCGGGGTGTTCTTCGGCACACTGGCCGGGTTCGCCGGAGGCGTCGTCGACATGCTGATCATGCGTGTGGTGGACGCGATGCTGTCCTTTCCGGCATTGGTTCTGGCAATCGCGCTGGCCGCCGCCTTCGGCCCCAGCCTCAACAACGCCATGCTGGCAGTCGCCATCACGCTGGCACCGCAATTTGCGCGGGTTGCGCGCAGCCAAGCCCTGGCGGTCTCGGTGAAGCCTTACGTAGAGGCGGCGATTTCGCTCGGGCTTCCTACCCGGCGCATCCTCTGGCGGTATGTATTCGCCAACGGCTTAGGACCCCTGCTGGTACAGGCCTCGCTCAGTCTCGGCAGCGCCATCCTTCAGACCGCCAGCCTCGGCTTCTTGGGTTTGGGCGCACAGCCGCCGTTGGCTGAGTGGGGCGCCGACGTGTCGGCCAATCTGCAGTACATGCGCGGCAGCCCCTGGGTGGCGCTCTCACCAGGAATGGCCATCCTCCTCACCGTGCTCTGCTTCAACCTGATCGGCGACTCGCTGGCCGACTGGTTCAATCCCCGCCGCCGCAGCGAGCTCGCATAGCATGCTGACCATTGCGCTCGAAAAGGTCGACTTTCTGCCCGCAACCCGGGTGACGGACGACACCAGCGTCCTGACGCTCAAGAATCTCGTGTTCGAGCCGCTCTTGCGCTGGGTGCCTGGAGGCTCCACCAAGCCCGCGTTATTCTCGCATTGGATCCATTCCCCCGACGGCCGGCGATGGGAGTTCTTCATTCGCCCGGGCGCTGCCTTCCACGACGGCAAGCCTTGCATACCGGAGGATGTGACTGGCTTTATCGCCGACATTCTCGATGCCGTGGATACCTTCGGGATGAAATGGTCCTACGCGCGTTATCTGGCGCACGCACGCATCACCATCGGATCCGAGAGCAGTGTGGTCGTTGAGAACTCGGAGCCGATCTCAGATATCCTGGATATCTTCTCGGAGTTCTATCTTTGCCGCAGTACGTCCGACGGACGCGCAATCCTCGGCACTGGGCCCTATCGCGTGATGGCTTTCGAGCCCGGCAGGACCGCAGTGCTCAAGTGTGTCGGAGCGACAAATGGACCAGTCGGCAAACCCGACGGCGTTGTGGACGGCGCAGCAGATCGTGGAAGCCTTTCCATGGGACAGCGCCCCCAAGTATCTTCTGCGCGATCGCGACGCGATCTACGGTGAGGAGTTTCGAAAGCGGGTTCAGGCCATGGGCATCGAACAAGTCCTCAGCGCGCCGCGAAGTCCTTGGCAAAATCCGTTCGTCGAACGGATCATCGGCACATTACGACGCGATTGTCGAGCTATAACCGAATCTGGTGTACGACGATGAGTTGAAGAAGGCGGCGTGACCTGCTGGAATTCGATTGTCGAAGTCGATTTCAGCGTCCACAAGGGAGTCACGCCACCATGAGCAAGGATACGGTAGTTCAACTGCGTCAACCAGAGGGACAGGATGTGTTGAGCACGATGTTGCGCGAAGGTGCGCAGCGGCTGATCGCCGAGGCGCTGCAAGCGGAGTTCGACGAGTTTCTGTCGCAGTTCGCCGAGCGGCGCGATGATCAGGGCCGTGCGGCGGTCGTGCGCAACGGCTGTCAGCCGCGGCGCGAGGTGTTGACGGGTTTGGGGCCGGTGGGTGTGCGGGTGCCGAAGGCGCGGTCGCGCATCGAGAAGCCGGCGGTGTTTCGTTCGGCGCTGGTACCGCCCTATGTGCGCCGGGCGAAAGCGGTCGGACACCAGGATTACCTCGGCGCGGGAGATCCTGCGGAGCACAGGAGCCATACCCTGCGCCGACGCAGCCAGCGCCATCGCATGTATTGGAGCTACCTCCAGAGTCGATCCTGGTTTGAGCTACCTTATGCGGTTTCGACACGCCATCCGACGGTTTGAAATGCGCACCCGATGAGTGCAACCTGGGGAGCCCGTTGCGGTAATTCCGCACGGCGGGTTCTGCGCGGGGTGACGGGTTCGAGAGGGCTACCCTCAAGGCCCGTCCCTACCCACCAAAGCGGTTCCGGGTTTGTCGGCAATTCGGTCGGCGCAGTTCGAGGCCTTGTCGGTGACTACGAAACGGCGCTGGTGGAGGCCGGCTACAACCCCCACGCAGTGCGGTTTCATTTGCACTCGGTCGCACATTTCGGAGTTTGGATCGAACTGGACGGCGTAGAGCTTGCAACGATCAATGAAGCAACCGTAGCTGCCTTTGAGCGGCACCGGCCACACTGCAGTTGTCCGGCCACGTCACGTAGCCGCGGCCGAATGGTTGTCTCATCCATTCGCGTCTTTCTGCAACATTTGCGGAAACAGGGGGAAGGTCCGGGCCGCAGATCCACCATCTCAACCAACACCTGCTGGTGAGTCAGTTGTCTGCGGTGGATGACAGCTCACCGGGGAGTCGCCGGCACGACCGTCAGCTCTATCAACTCTACGTGACCAAACTGGTCGACTCTCTTCGGGTTACGACCCACAAACGTATACAGCCAAAGGCTAGGGTAGGGTCGAGGATGGCGCGCCGGTGTAGGTCGAAATTTGTGTTCCCCCGTTGCTCGCTCTTTCGTCTGCGAGTGTCACAGCATCTCGACCATGCCAACGTTCCCAGCCCATGCTACATTCTGTGTGAACCGGAGGCGGCGACCGCCTCCTGTGACCGGTGCGAGGAGGGCAACCTCCTCCCCTACTCGGATGCGCGGAATCGTATCCTTACTGTAATTGGTTCGGCGGGATCGATTCGCCTTGTTGGGATTGGCTCCTCTTCGGATCGTTCTTCAGAGAGGTAAGCGGGTGGGTTCCGGACCGTGCCCCCGGAGGCGAGCTCGCGAGGTAGGCGACCCGCCGGGCGCGCATCACGTTGCCCAGCGGGCGATGGTCGTCCGTCGTGTGCCATGGGGAGAACGACAGCCGGTCCACCGCCTCGCTCAGCGCACGGGTGTCGGGTCATCCAGATCGCAGCGCGGGATGCGCACTTGCGCAACTTTCACGAATGGTGCGTCGTCGGGCTTCCACGGAATCGAGGTGTCCTCGATCGGGGTGCGGGTATCATCCACGTAGAACTGGACAAGGAAGTCCAACACCAAGTCCCCCTTTCGCAGCCGATCGGCCAGCTCGTCGCGCAAGAAGTTGTCCGTCAGGGACGGCTCGTCGCGGCTCGGTCCCCTCCGCGGGTCGCACCGTGAACTTCACCGCGTAACGGCCCGAGCTTGATCGGCGCCGTGCTGGAGAATTGCTCGGTGGCCATGCTGCGCACCTTGCTGAAGAGGACGGTGCTAACGAAGGCGCTCAGGATGCGCAGCGACTCCGAGGAGCCCACCGCGCGAGCCAGCGTGAAGGGCAGCGTCGGCGCGGTTGCGCGCTGCCCGGATAAAGGCCATGAACTGTCGGACGTTGCGAACCGTCGAGGTGACCGAGTGGCTCGTGGCCAGGAAGTCCTGGGTCACGGCATCCTCCTGGCCTGGCAGCAACTTGCGTCCGGGGACGCCGATGAGCTTGATCGCGATGCCGCGAGGCTCAGGGTGCTTATCCGCCTGAGGGGTGGGCTCGCCGTTGGAGAACCGGACCACCGCCGGAAAGACCCGCGGCTCACTGAAGACTCCGAAACCGCGCATGCCCGGGCAGGTCAGGCAGGACCTGGAACTCGGCCATCAGTCCGGCGTGGAGCTTCGCGTGAAACCCGCGGCGCAGCGGGCGCCGGTCTCCTGCGCGACATCTTCTGCTGCCGTGCCTCGATTTCACGAGCAAAGCCCTCGAAGAGCGCCTGCTCGTCATTCTCAACGATCTCCTTCCACGCCCTGCTGGAATGATCCCGCGCCACGACCTACCTCCCTGGCGAAACGGACCGTTCGAGATGCTAGTGTCGCACTTGAGGTCTTTCGACGCAGCCTACTTCGCGGCCCCTTGCAGCTGAAGAAGCCCGCTCATTAGCTACGCCTGCGGTTGCAGTGTCGCGCCGTGACGGAGCTTGACGCTGGCTTCGTACACCGCCCTGCGCGCCCGGTTGATGCCGCCAAGCGGCCGCTGCTCGGCCAGGGCGTGCCAGGGATCAAACGACGTCACTTCGCACTGCGTCATCTGGTCCGCTGCGGCGAACGATTGTGGAGCGACGGTAATCGTCGCCACCGCCACTGGCGCAGAGCCCCAGCGTTTCATCGGATTCTCGATCGGCATCGTCGCCGGATCGGTCTGCGGGATGATCGACAGCTCGAACGACACCGGGCCGCTGCCATCGGCCAGCCGGGCAGTCATGACCTCGCGCAGAAAGTCAGGTCCCTTCGAGGCGGCCTCCGGTGACGCGTTGCCGGCCGCCGGCACGGCGGTATATTTCACCGCCTGGTCACCCAGCTTGAACGGCACCGTGCTCCAGTAGCGAACGGCGAGAGGCGACGCAATCGTCTTCTTTGCGGCGGCCAACGCAGCCACGATCTCCGGGTTCGCCTTGTTGAACTGGTCGAGGATCTCCGGCTTGACCGCAAACGCGGCGCGCGCCCTCATGAACGTCAACATCGTCTGGACGTCCGGTACGAAGAAGTCCTCGTTGTCGATCATGACGAAGTCCTGCTCGTCGGGTGCCGGCGCCGCGAGCGCTTTAGCGCCAGTCACCTGCAGGACCTTGACCGCCATGCCGTGAACGTCCGGAATGCTGTCGTCTGGGGCGGCGCCGTTCGACCAGCGAATCCGCGCCTCGTAGACCTTCGGTTCCTTGAACAGCCCCGCCCGGTACGGGTCAGGTATGTCTCCTCGGACAGCGAATTCCGCCGTCACGCAGCCATGAGCCTTCGGGTGCTGTCCCCTTCTCTTCGGGTCAGTCTTCTGCATGATGGCGAGCTGAAGGGCCACCAGATCCTTGATGATCGCGTCCTCACCATCCGGACGCTGTTCTTCGCCGAAGTTGATTTGCATGACAGTACCTCGTCCGAATGGTATTGTCAGGTTAAGTGTGAGAAAACGGCGAGCCGCGAATTTTGCCAAAGCTGCAGCGGCCGTGAAGAAATTATTGACCGGCGAAGCCTGGATGGATGACTTCGCCCCATTGTGCGAAGCGCCGACGCATGACTTCCCGGTAGTTCCTGGCTGCCAGCAAATGGCGACCTGGACGAAAGAACGATGCGATAACTCCAAAGGTTGCGAGGAAACGCTGTGCGTGCCCGGGTGACTTGAAGCCTCGCATTCGCCGTTCTCGCTCTCGCGTTGGCTGGTGGGAATTCTCGGCGCGATTGTTCGCTCGCTTGTCTTGTATGTGCCGCACATTGGGCAATACCTCCGCCTTGGCGGCGGCATAACTGCCAAGCTTGTCGGTGACGATGGCCCGTGGCACATACTGCAGGCGTCGCAGCAGTTTGCGAAAGAACTTCTTCGCAGCCCGTCGGTTGCGGGGTGGTTGCACGAGGATATCGAGCACCTCGCCGTCCTGATCGACGGCGCGCCACAGATACTGCAGCTTGCCATTGATCGAGAGGTAGACTTCATCGAGATGCCAGCGATCTCCAGGGCGCGGCGACCGGCGACCGTAGCCGCTTGGCGTAGGTCCCGCCAAACTTCTGTGACCAGTCGCGGATGGTTTCGTAGGTCACGGCAACCCCGCGCTTGGCCATAATCTCTTCGACATCTCGGTAGCTCAGGCAGAAACGAAAGTACAGCCATACGCAGTGGCTGATGATCTCGGCAGGGAATCGGCGACGGTAATACAAGGGTTTCGATCGGCTCATGCGACATCATAAGCCACGGCCTGCTTAACCTGACACCCGCGGAAGCTCGCCGATGGCTTTTCTTTTTTCGAAGGAAAGGACTTGCCGAGTCTCGAACGAGGCCAAGCGATCGCCCGCCATGACTGAGAGGCGCCTCGGCGTCCAGTTGTATCGCCATATCGTCGCCGCACTGTCAATGCTGGCTTCAGCGATTCTGTTCGCGCTCGTGTTGACGTTTACTTCCGGCGCGCTGACAGTTCTCCAAAATTGATCGCCGGCCATGGACCAAGATAGCGGAAGCCGTAGTCCAAGCATAGGCTGCGCAATGCGCGGTCTTCAAGACTACTAAGCGGCGGCCGGTACGGTGCAGCATTGAAATTGAAGTCCGATCCCGTTGTGTTGCCATTCAGGTCCAGGGATATTCGCTGATCTGTGTGATCGCCCTAGCAGGCAATCGGCACGATAGTAGATGCGTTGCGAGTGGGCAAGGCACCCTCGTGGAGGCGAACAGTCGATCGACAGGCTGTACGTATATCGAAACCAGGCACCGATCGCGTTGGGGAAGCCCTCGACAAGGTTCACCGAATCTGCATCCACGGCGAGCGCAGTCGACGAGCCGTTTGGAATGTCGACCCACGTCTCGCAAGCGGCCGAAGCGGGGCCGAGCGCGCAGAAACCGGCGACCGCGATCATCCCGATCAACCGGTTGGGGCTCGCTGATCCGAGCGATGTCCTGGGCATGGGCAAGAGGCCGCGCATTTTGATTCTCGGACGGCAGGGAATCCTTGGCAAGTTTAGCTCAGACGTCGCCTCGGGATGGCGGTGTCGTCTGATTCGATTTGCAACAATCCTTTGTGCACAGTGGCCGAGGAGTCCGCCTGCAGCGTCGTCGCATCGAGGACAGAAGCCTGATCGAATAAGGGCTCCGCGGGCCGCCAAGTAATGATTCCATTCAGCGACGAGTTCTCAACGAATCAGCAATAAGTGGACCGCCACCAATTTCGAACACTCTGTTTGTCACATGTTGTTACAACGTTTTGCCCTGTAGGGACTGTCAGGTGCGGCGATTCGAGCGCCGTCGCCATCATCGCGGCGCCATGCAAGCCAATCTGCAGCCGGTTACCGCCGCTCTCGCCAATCTGGACGACGACGCCTGCAGACGCTCATACAGGCCGCGAACGAGGTGGTCTACGTGGTGCGCCCGGCCTACTGTCGTGGATCGGGGATATCGCCGACTGGGAACTCAACCGGCGCGACGGATTCCACTTTCCGCTGCTGCCATCCGACGCCGCCATCGCGCCGGAAGAACACGCGCAAAGCACTGCCACGGCGAAGCGGATGCATGAGCGGTTGTCGACTGCTTCGCCTATGGCCATGCTGTTGATGCGATAGTCGGCGCGCTCACCAAGGCGCGAAAGCTATAGGTACATGCGCCAATCGGCATGGTTTCCGTCACGGCCCATGAGGGCACTTACGGATAGCGTGGCAGCGCCGATTAAAGAGCATCATTCCTCTCGGGCCGTGGATATAGCCTCAGCGCTCACGAGATTTGACCCAAGGGTGCTGATTGGGAACGGACCCAGCGAGTGCGCAGTTATTGTTGGCGTTGAAAGGGTTGTGACGTCGAAACGGTTGAGAACCGCTGGGTGCCAGAAGTGCAGAAGACGCTCGACGGTTCTGATGTCGAGACGTGTGAGGAGCGTTTGGTTCGAATGTACGAACGGCAAGGGGTTATTTGCCGTGGCGCTTTGCCGTTCTGGCTGGGGAGGATTTCGCTGCTGGCGTGGACGCGAGGGCGGGATCGCGTAGCGAAGGGCCGTTGATGCGCACCGTGATGCAGTGATGCTGCAAGCGATCGAGCAATGCGTCGACCAACGGTTTGTTAGAGCTGGCCCCGTCTGATTGGACAGAAATCGGGTTGGATAAGTGATGAACTGCGCTGCAAGAGTTTTCCACGGCGGCGCGCGCGTGGCGCAAGCCACGCACACGAGCGCGCGACGCGGTGGGAAACTCGACGGATCATTATGCGCGAAACGCTCGAACGGGGTTACGCGACACGAAGTGGGAGGTACCCAAGGACCTCCGACCCACGTCCACGCGCTTGTAGGCCTTTCTGGCCGCCCAACCTTGGTGCATTGTCTGCTCACGCCGCGACTTTCATCGGAGCTGCCGCGAAATACGCGGCGTCGGGCGTCATGCCGTCCAGGGACTGATGGCTGCGGATGCGATTGTAAAAGTCGAAGTAACTCGCCAGCCGCCGGTTGGCTTCGGCGATCGAGCCATAGGCGTGCAGATACACCTCTTCGTACTTCACGCTGCGCCACAGCCGCTCGACGAAGACGTTATCGACCCAGCGGCCTTTGCCGTCCATGCTGATGCGCACGCCGGCGTCCTTGAGGACGTCGGTGAACTCGTCACTGGTGAACTGGCTGCCCTGGTCGGTGTTGAAGATCTCCGGCGTGCCGTAGCGAGCCAAGGCCTCGTGCAGCGCTTCGACACAGAAATCAGCGGTGAGCGTATTGGAGGTTCGCCAGGCCAGCACCCGCCGGCTCGCCCAATCCATGATCGCCACCAGATACAGAAAGCCCTTGGCCATCGGCAAGTAGGTGATGTCCGCCGCCCAGACGTGGTTGGCGCGCTCGATGACGAGGTTGCTGAGCAAGTACGGATAGATCCGATGCTCCGGACCGCGGCCCGGCGTGCTCGTCTTCGGCGACGGTAGACGGCACTGATGCCCATCTTGCGCATCAGCGTGCCGACATGCTT
>CAWJBW010000003.1:0-771174 GCA_963841215.1 uncultured Actinomycetes bacterium
TAGAGCCCAAACGTTGGTTCGCCGTCCCTGATGTATGGATCGTCGCCCAGAAACGAGACACCAATCACGACTGTGCCATCGGAGAAGGTCACTCGCGTGCGGTGGACGTGGTGCTGAGGTGGAGGTCGACCCGCCTGGTACCAGTCTTCAACGATGACCGCGAGCTCTTCGACGAGCACTCCTGAGGAACCGCTACGCGTACGTTCGCGAATCGCCGCGCCGACCGGGTGCTCGGTCGACACGGCCCATCCGAGCGCCGACCGATCGTCAGGAGTGAGCTCATCCTTGGGAAGCACTCGGGGCTCGTGCTTCGTCATCACAACAGCATCGCAGGATCGCTCAAGCGACGCTCCCGGCGTTTCTCGTCGCTGTTCACCGTGGCCGAAATGACCGGCATCTACCCGAACCCCACACTGCCGCCAGCTTGCGGGGAGGCGATGTGCGGGGACTGTTGCGACTACTGCTCTTGTCGTGTGCCGGGCTGGCGCTGTCCGGCTGCACGCTCTACGGCTGGGGCCCGAACCTATCTGGCCAGCTCGGCGACGGAACGCTCGTCGGCAAGCTGGCACCAACCGAAGTCGGTACAGCCGATGCGATCACAACTGGATCGTCCCATACGTCCGCGCTCAAGGGCCGGTGCGCTGTGGTGTTGGGGTGAGAACGAGCACCGGTCAGGTCGGCGACGGCACCACGGTCGACAAGGCGGTCCCACCCAGGTGGGAACCGCGACCGACTGGAAGGCGCTGGCAGCCACGAACAGCAATCACACGTGTGCTATCCGCAATCCGGGAACCTTGTGGTGCTGGGGCCGCAACTCCGAGGGCCAGGTCGGTGATGGCACAACGAGTCGCGAAGTCGACGCCGGTTCAGGTGGGGACGGCCACCGACTGGAAGTCGGTCGCGGCCGCAGGTGGACGCACATTGCCCGCGTCGCGTAACACGGGAACCGTCTGGTGCTGGGGCCTGAACCACGCTGGTCAGATGGGCAACGGCACCGTCGGTGGCTATCCAGTTAACCCCCGCGCAAGTCGGCACCGCGACCAACTGGACGACGATCGGCGGCGGGTGCCGGCCACAACTGCGGCATGCGAAACCCCGGCACACTGTGGTGTTGGGGCAACAACAACTTCGGCCAGTTGGGCGACGGCACACTCGTCAACAAGTCGACCCGATACAGATCGGCACGGGAATCGATTGGAAGAGCACCGCGTACCGCGGCGGGTTCACCTCCCCCACGATGGTACCGCCGGGACGTTGTGGTGTTGGGGCGACAACGACTTCGGTCAACTCGGTAACGGGACCACGCTCGACAAGTTGATACCGACCCAGGTCGGAACCGCTACAACCTGGAACGCCGCAGCAACGGGTTTCGGGCACAGCTTGCCGCGATCAGGACTGACAAGTCCCTGTGGTGCTGGGGCACCAACGCCGGCGGTGCGCTCGGAGACGGAACGACGATGAACCAGAGCGTTCCGATCCAGGTTGGCACTGCCACCGATTGGCGGACCGTCAGCGCCGGCGGGACTTTACGATTGGCATTCGCAACGAGTCCTAGGCGCTTCGACGCGGCGACGTTGAGTAGTCCAGTTGTCATGGAAGCGCTGGTTGGTAGTTCGTCACGGACGCGGCGTTGAAGCTTTCGACGAAGGGGTTCTCCCACACGAGCCGGGTTCGATGTAGTTCGTCGCGATGCCGGCGAGTCGGCACCAGTCGCGTAGTGCCCACACGATGAGCTCGGACGACGTCATCGGCCGCGCAGCAGGTCCGGCCGACACGCGGGATCGCGAGCGCTTCTCACGTGCAGGGACGCCTCATGGTGCCCGTACGGCTGCGCTCGGCAACGTGACCGCAAGCACCAGCGCAGCACAACCGCTGGCCGCGAGTGCTCGCATCGGGCAATCTGTGCGTGCATCTAGGCAACACAGTTGGAGGTGGCATCGACCGGGAGCCGAAGAGCTGGCCCCTCACCGTCGGCAAGGTCATCACCGGCATCGTCTACGCCATCCTCGTCGTCTACATCGTCATCCTGACCTTGGCGTTCTTCCTGCGGCTGTTCGGCGCCAACCCAAGCGCCGACTTCGCCGAATGGGTCTACACCGCGGCCTCCCGGATCATGGAACCGTTCCGAGGGATCTTCCCGACGACGACGATCACCGACGCCGCGGTGTTCGACCCGTCGCTCCTCTTCGCCATCATCGTCTACTCGATCGTCACGCTGGCTTTGCACTCGCTGATCGCCTGGTTCACCCGCCGGCTGTCGGCGCTCAAGTACCAGGCGGACCGCGTCGAAATCGCACGGCCGGGCCGGTCTCAGGCGTTCCGCCCGGACCGGCCACGCGCGATCCAGACCACCAGCAGTGTCCCGCCAACCGGCACCGTCGCCCCGCCGCCGCCTCGCGGCTGACGAGTCAACCTCTGCAAACCCGTACGTAGCGCCAGACCTGCCGTTCGGCTTCACCAGTCTCGACAGCGCGTCCCGCACGGACAGGCACCGTGCGAAAATGCGCAACGAAAGGCGTGCTGGATGCCGTCTCAGGATTGGTAGCGATCCCACGAAAATTCCACGGCTCGGTTGGTGCCCCCTCGAGTGGTGGAATTGAGGGTCGAGGGCCCGCACCTCTGGTACCACCGGGGGTTGTTCGGGCTCTGAGGCGATCTGAGGGCCCGGTTTCGCGGGGGTCCACCACTGAGGTGGGGCCACCGTGTGATCTTCGACGTGTTCCGACCAAGGATCACGAAGGAGAACATCACGATGGCCCTCGACCAGTCTGTCCTGTCCGAGCTGCTGGACGCGTTGCGCGCCGGCGGCGACATGGATTTCATGCGTGAGGCGATGCAGCTGGTGCTGCAGGCGTTGATCGAGCTGGAGGCCGAACCAGCACATCGGCGCCGCCCGCTACGAACGCAGCGAGACCCGCACGACCCAGCGCAACGGGACCCGGGCCCGGCTGTTGTCGACGAAGGCCGGCGACGTCGAGCTGGCCATCCCCAAGCTGCGTCACGGCAGCTTCTACCCGTCGCTGCTGGAACCGCGTCGGCGGATCGACCGGGCGTTGTGGGCGGTGATCATGGAAGCGTTCGTGCACGGCGTGTCGACCCGCAAGGTCGACGACCTCGTCGCCGCGTTGGGGATCGATGCCGGGGTGTCGAAGAGTCACGTGTCGAGGATCTGTGCCGAGCTCGACGTCGCCGTCGGCGAGTTCCGTGAACGCCGCCTCGATCACGTCGAGTTCCCCTACCTGTTCTTGGACGCCACCTACGTGAAGGCCCACGACGGCGCCCACGTCGTGTCCAAAGCGATCGTCGTCGCCACCGGCGTCGCCGCCGACGGCATCCGTGAGGTGCTCGGCCTGGCCGTCGGCGACTCCGAGGACACCGCCTTCTGGACCAGCTTCCTGCGCAGCCTGCGCGCCCGCGGCCTGGGCGGGGTGCAGCTGGTCATCTCCGACGCCCATCAAGGCCTGCGTGCGGCGATCGACAAGGTGATGCTCGGCGCCGCCTGGCAACGCTGCCGCGTCCACTTCCTGCGCAACGTCCTGGCCCGGGTCCCCAAAGGCTCAGCCGGAGATGGTCGCCGCCGCGATCCGCACGATCTTCGCCCAGCCCGACGCCGCCGCCGTCGCCGAACAGCTGCACTCGATCGCCGACAAGCTCGGCCGCCAGTTCCCCGACGTCGCCGCCATGCTCCGCGACGCCGAGACCGACCTCTGCGCCTTCGCCGCCTTCCCCCACGCCCACTGGCGCAAGATCTGGTCCACGAACCCGCTCGAGCGGGTCAACAAAGAGATCAAACGGCGCACCAACGTCGTGGGCATCTTCCCCAACGAAGCCGCCGTCGTCCGTCTCGCCGGCGCCGTCCTGCTCGAGGTCCACGACGAATGGCAGATCGCCGACCGCCGCTACCTCTCCGAAGCCTCGATGGCAGCTCATCGCGACCGACAACGATGACTGACACCGGAAAGGAGGAGAGCGAACGAACCACGAACTGCTCGCCGGATAACGAGCAGCACCCACGTCGACGATCACACCGACGCTCTCAATCTCCACCACTCCACGGGGCACGGCCTCCCCGCGAGAAATGGCGGCAACTCGTGGTCGATCACCGACACTCGAAAACGGCTTCTTGACAGCGTGTTCTACGAAACCTGCACGTCGGCGGGCACGCCTGCAACGGCTTAGGAAACCGATGCTCTATCCCCTGAGCTACGAGAGCGTGAGTTGAGACGTTGCTGATCAGAGGCTATTTCCGCAGCGATCTCCTGGGATGCCCTGTGGGTCGGTTGCTCAAAATCCGCGAAAAGTCCACGCGGCAGTTGCACGTTCAGCGTCGATCGACGCGCACCTCGAGCGGTTGAGCGACGGTCCGCATGTCTTTCGGTACCGATCCTGCGAAGATGGGTTCGACGGCGTCGAAGCAACGTTCGTGCCGTGCAGCTGGTGGGCGGTTCGGCACATGCGCAACTCGGCGGGTTGGAGGAGGCCGAAGGACGTGCCGACGGGCTCTGCCGGACGCTCCCGCGTCTCCTGCCGGAGGAGTTCGACCCGGCCACCGGCACGAGCCTGGGCAACCTTCCGCTCGTCTGGTCGCACGCCGAGCTCGCCCGGGCCATGTACATGCTCGACCTCGCGGCCAAGCGCCGTCGTATCGGTACGCCCGGTCTCGCCGCGGTCGGGGTGCTCGCGAAGGATCTGGACGCGGGCCGGGCCACGGGAACCGGACGTCCGCCGCCTGACCGTTCGCCCCGAGCGACGCGCCGCGTACGCTGCGCGGGTCACAACCGGACGGGGACGGTGACGACGTGGGTGGCGAAGAGGTCAGTGGGGAAGAGGTACGGCGGAACGCACGACCGACGCAGCCGGGCGACGCCGAGATGCAGCAGGCGCTGATCGAGCGCTTGGTCCGCCTCGGTGCGACGGTCGATGAGATCGACGCCGCCGCCGAGCGCGGCGGATTGCAAGCCCTGACGATCGAGCTCCTGTTGGCACCCGATCGGCATCTGACGATCGCCGAGGTCGCCGAACGCGCGGGCGCCCCGCTCCAGAACGCGGTGCGGCTGTGGCGGGCCTGGGGCTTCTCGGACCCGAGCCCCGATGACCGCCGCTTCACGCTCGTCGACGTCGAGATGGTTCGCACCGCCGTTGCCATCGAAGCGCTCTTCGGGACCGATGCGTCCTTCCACACGGCGCGGGTCATGGGAATGGCGGTCAGCCGCATCGCGGAATCGGAAGTCGCCATGATGCGCAGCGCGCTCGAAGCTCCGATGCGCGCGACCGGCGCATCCGAAGACGAGGTCCTGGCGAGCTACGAAGCGACGATCGGTGAGATGATCGGTACCGCCGACGCGGCGATGGCCATTCTCCATCGCCACCACCTCGTGCAGACCGTCCGCCGGCAGATGGAATGGGGTGTCGAAGCGTCGGCCGCGAACGTGCTCGACACGGTCGTGGCGTTCGCCGATCTCACTGGTTCGACGCGGCTCGCCTCCGAACTCGCGCTCGACGAGCTCGATCACGCGCTGTCGGTGTTCGAGGAGCGGACGGCGGATGTGATCGCGCATGCCGGCGCGACGTTGGTGAAACGCATCGGCGACGCGGTCATGTTCGCGACTCCGGCGGCCAGTGTTGCGGCGCAGGTCGCGGCCGAGCTCGTGCATTCCTTCGAACGTGACCCGGTCGTGCCGCCGGTACGGGTCGGGATCGCGGCAGGCGCGGTGGTCGCCCGCCGGGGAGATTTCTACGGGCTGCCGGTCGTGCTCGCGGCTCGCCTGGTCTCGGTGGCGCGCCCGGCGACCGCGTTGCTGAGCGCAGAGGTCGCACGACGGTTGCGCGAGGGTCGCGAGCGCTGGGAGATGCGAGCGAGCGGCGAACAGGTGCTGGCCGGCTTCGCCGAACCGGTGCAGGTCTGCGAGCTCGTCATCGATTGAGATCGGGGTGCGCGTGCCCTCCGACGCTGCTCAAGCGAGGTCCTGCTCGGGCGGAAGCGGCCGATGCAGCCAGCGAGGGCAGTGATCCATCAGGAACGGCATGCACCGGTTCGAGCGATGCGCCCGGCACGACCCCTTCGAGCACGTCAGGCGTGTCGTGGAGCTCTGCGGGCCACGCCACGGCGATACCGCGATCGTGGTCAACGACGCGTAGCCGCTCGCGACCAGACCCGTGTCGGAGCAGGACGCGCTTCGTCAGTTGCGGAGCAGGGTGACGAGGCGCTGCGGGTCGTCGACGGTGACCGTGAGTGCGGGGTGCTGGACGATCCCCCGCGGATCGATGCCAGGCGCCGGTTCGTGGAACGCGATGCAGACGCCTTGGGCGTCGTTGGTTGCGAAGGTCAGACCTGGATCGGAGAATGAGAGGTGCGCAGGTCCGACGGTCTTGAGCGGGAAGTAGCCGCCGGTCACGCGAGCGTACGCGATGTTCGACAGCGCCGTCTCCAGTCGCCAGGGCCCGAAGCGGGCAACGACGTGCCCCGACCACGATCGATCTCGACGAGCGCGCGCCCCCGGTGTCACGCCGAAAGGTAGCCCGAGCAGCCGGTGCAGGCGGTCGGACCGGAACGCGGGGCTCGAGGCGCGCTGACGGTGACTCTGCGGACGGCCGTCCTTCCTCGCCGATTGTGGCCGCGGGATCGTAGCGTTCCTCGCGTTCGCCGCCGAGCGCTTCCCAGATCTCTTCCGTGGTGTGAAACGAGCGGACTGGGTCAAGCGACGCGAGCACGTCCAGGAGATCGTCGGGCGCGCTTTCTTCCCGCGCACTCGACGATGTCGGCAAGCGTCGCCGGGAAGATCGACGGCCGTAAGTGCACCGCGAGGTCGCTGCGGCGGCGTACGTCGGCCCCCGGTCAGTCATGCCGGCACCGGGCGGCTCCTCGGCCGTCCCCAATACGGCCTCCGCTGACGGCTCACCGTCGGCTGGGGCCTCCATCTCGCGGCTCGAGTCGCCCGCGCTTCGATGGGCGCGCCCGTGTCAGCGATTCGACCTCGTGTTCCAACGCGTCATCGAGCCGCGGGGAATGCTTGTCGCTTTGACGTTCCATGCCAGGGCGCTACACAGCGATCGTTGGTCTAACTCCTCGCGAACGAAGCGTGCGGCTGCTAGGCCGTCCAGGGCCGGCGAGTTCCGATGCCTGAGGCCATCTAGCCAGCCGCCGTTCGGAACTGTCGGGCGCGAGCGATGGCGTCGATCCCGCCGCGCCCTCTGCGACGCCCCGGCCGCTCGACATGAAACGTCCGTGTGTCAACGTGAGGCGGTGGAACCCGCAGTTGAGTTCCGAAGGTTGGGCCGGACCGAGCTGTCGCGCGTCGTCGAGATCGACCGTAGGGAACGCATCGACGTGCTCTACGACCAGCACGGCACCCAACTCGTCCGCGGCACGGCAACTGGAGCGCGTCGGCCTGGGACCCGGACGGTCACGGCGAACACTCCGTCGAGGCCCAGGTGCACGCGCTCGAGCACTACGTCGACACCGGCGGGATCGCGCTCGGTGCGTTCGCCGGCGGACGGCTGGTTGGCATCGGTGTCGTCGTGCCACACCTTCGGCCCAAGATCGCGCAGCTGGCATTCCTCCACGTCAGCGCACCGTTGCGTGCGACGGGTATCGGCAGCCGTCTGTCCGAGCAGCTCGAGCAGATCGCCCGCACCGCCGGCGACTCCGACATGGTCGTCTCGGCGACGCCATCGGAGAACACCGTGCGGTTCTACCGCGGTCGCGGCTTCCAGCCCATGGCGGAACCGTTGGCCGAGCTGTTCGAACTCGAGCCCGAAGACGTGCACATGCGCAAGGTGCTTTGACCGCGCCGTCGCCTCGGCGAGGCATCGCCCACGATCAAGAGCGCGCCGTGACACGCCTGCGAAGTTCCCGGTACGAGGAACGCGGTCCGAAGATCCGTTGTTCTCGGTCGTGACACCGCCGCGCTCGAGCGAAGAGCGCCATTTACGAGCAGTTGCGCCGCCACGTCAAGCCACACCGGAGCGAGGAACGACGGTGATCCGGAACACTGTCCGCCACCTCGCACGCCGACGGCACATTCAGTGATGCCGATAGCTGGTGACGATCCCGACTGCGGCGACGAAGTAGTTCCGAGCGCGAGCGCAGCGACTCGCGGGTATGAACGCCAGGAAAATAGCAAGCCGTGCCGGGCGGGCGAATTCGTTTCGATACAGTCTGGCGCACCTGTCGGACGCGAAAGTGTTCGTAGGTCGGAGGTCGCGTGCGACGAGCACGTCGATCGAACGTTTGCGGCCCCGAAGGCAAGAACGCCGTACCACCGCGAGATCTCGGAACAGCCTGGCCGGCGGAGATCGACCTCATGGCCCGATGCTCGACCGGCTCGTTGACATCCCGGCGATCACACGTCTCGCCGAGTACCGCTGACCCCGTTCGTCGAGCCTGAGGGTCCGCCGGATCGAGCCCGGCCAGGTTCACCGGATGAAACCACTGGGTACCGACACGCTCCGCTGTACCGGCGGAGTTTTCACGACGGAGGGACAGCGATGTGGCAACCGAACAGACGGCTGAGACCACGCGGGCCGAGGCCGGCGCTGTCGCCAACACCGTGAAAGAAGAGACGGACAACGTTGCACAACAGGCCCAGCAGCAGGCCACGACTGCGTTCCATCAGGTGCAGGACGACGTGCGCCAGGGCACCGCCAACGGGAAGGCAAGAAGTTCGCCTCGAGCCTGCACGAGACACGAGCCGGCAGCTGCGGACCATGGCCGATGCCGGCGGGGGCCGGGCCTTGCGTCCTCGCTGGTGCAGAAAGGTGCGGGCGCAACGGAGCGCCTGGCGAGCCGGCTCGACGAGGGCGGCATCGACGCGGTGATGGCCGACGTCCGTTCGTTTGCTCGCCGCCAACCGGGGGCGTTCCTCCTCGGCGCCGCGGCGGTCGGCTTCGTAGCCGGGCGCTTGATGCGGAACCTGAACGGCGACAACGCATCCGCAACGCCTTCCGGGAACGGCTCGGGCACGCGGCGGGCATCGGCGGCGGTCGAAACGAACTCGGGAACGTGGGTGTCCCCGACATCAGTGACCGAGGCATCGCGCGATGACACGCGTCGAACCCAACCCGAGCCTGCCGAAGGAGCCCGATAAGTCGTTGGGCGACCTCTTCGGCGACCTCTGGCGGGAATTCGGCGAACTGGTACGCACGCAGACGGAGCTCGCGAAGACCGAGATCCACGAGCAGACCGAGAAGGCGAAGAAGGCGGCGGGTGCCTTCGGCGGCGCAGCAGTCGCCGGGTACATGGCGTTGCTGTTGTTGTCGTTCGCCGCCACGTGGGGGCTGAGCGAGATCGTGCCCGAAGGGGTCGCGTTCCTCATCATCGCGCTCGTGTACAGCGCCGTCGCCGGCGTGCTGTTCCTGCGCGGTCGTCAGCGAGTGCGCGAGTTCAGCGTCGTACCGGAAGAGACCGTGCAATCAGTGAAGGAGGATGTCCAGTGGGCACGACAGAAGGTCAGCTTGAGGCAGGCGAAGCCGAGACGCAACGGGAACGAATGGGTGACACGCTCGATGCCATCGGGGATCGCCTGAGTCCTTGAGCGGACGTCGAGAGACGGAAGGCAGCCGTCGGTCAGAGCTTCCGCTCCGATCAAGGACCGGGTGATGGGTTCGCCCGGGTACGTCGAGCCGGCCACCGAGCGCCTGCGTGCGCAGACCGGGAACATGGTGCATTCCACGGCCGACCAGGTGCAGCACGCACCGCAAGCGATCGCGGATCAGGCGCGGGGAAATCCTGTCGCAGCCGGTCTCATCGCCTTCGGGGCGGGCCTGTTGCTCGCCACCGTGCTCCCGAGCTTCGCCGGACCGAACAGCGACTGGTCGATGAGGCCAAGCCACAGCTGCAGGGTGCGGCCGACCAGCTCAAGGTACGCCGGTCGTTCGGTTGCAGCGGACGCCAAGGATCTCGCGCGAGGCCGTGGACGAGGTGAAGGCAGTCGGCAGCGATGCGACTTCCAACGTGAAGGATCAGGCCGAGTCGTCGGCGAAACAGGTCAAGGACGACGCACGCTCCTGATGCACGCGACCGCCGCTCGGGGCGTCCCGAGCGGCGGAGGCTTACTCAGGCGCGCTGAAGCTCGTCGGACGGTCGCCGGGCCTCAGCCGGCCGGTGGCGTCGTCGCGCAGCACTCGGCGCAGGATCTTCCCGGAGGCGGACTTGGGGATCGCGTCGACGAAGTTGACCTTGCGGATCTGCTTGTAGGTGGCGACCCGTTCGGCAACGAACGCCGTGATGTCGGCTTCGGTCGCTTCCTGTCCGGGCTTCAGGGTGACGAAGCCAACCGGGATCTCGCCGGCTTCGTCGTCGGGGATGCCGATGACCGCGGCGTCGGCGACCGATGGGTGCGTGAGCAGGAGCGCTTCCAGTTCCGCCGGGGGGACCTGGAAGCCCTTGTACTTGATGAGCTCCTTGAGCCGGTCGACGACGAAGAGGTGCCCGTCGTCGTCGACGTGACCGATGTCGCCGGTGTGGAGCCACCCGTCGTCATCGATGGTGTTCGCAGTCGCGGCCGGGTTGTTGAGGTATCCCTTCATGACCTGCGGACCGCGCACCCAGATCTCGCCGTCGAGCGTCGATGCCGAGCGGCTCGCCCGTTGCGGGATCGACGATGAGCAACTCGGTGTTCGGCGCGGTGATGCCCACCGATCCGGGCTTGAAGCCGCCGCGCGGCGTGAGGTGGCTGACCGGCGAGAGCTCGGTCATGCCGTAGCCCTGCACCACTTCGCTGTCGATGCGGTCGCCGGCTTCGATCGCCAGCTCGGCCGACAGCGGCGCCGCACCCGAGAAGACCTGCTCGAGCTTCGAGAGGTCGTAGTTGTCGATGATCGGATGCTTGGCGAGGGCGACGACCATCGGCGGCGCGACGAACGAGCGGGTGATGCCGTGATCCTGGTGCAGCTGGAGGAACAGCTCGAGGTCGAACCGGGGCATCGTCACGATGGTGGCGCCGGCCGCGAGCCCGCAGTTCATGAGCACCTGCATGCCGTAGATGTGGAAGAACGGCAACACGGCGATGATCGTCTCGTCTTCTCGCAGGTCAGCGGGCACGACTGGTCTGCACGATGTTCGACACGAGGTTCCGGTGCGTGAGCATCACGCCTTTCGAGAGCCCGGTCGTGCCCGACGAGTAGGGCAGAACGACCGTGTCATCGAGGTCGACCGGCGCGTGTTCGGTCAGCGGTTCGCCCATCAGCGCCGCCACCGGCTCGACGCATCGGCGCCGTTGGTGTCGTCGCCGACGACGTAGATCGTCTCGACCTTCGTGTCCTTCGCCGCTGCCTTCGCGGTGTCGAGGAACATCGGGATCGTCACCATGATGGTGGCGCCGGCGTCCTGCAGCTGATGGTGGACCTCGTGCGCGGTGTAGGTCGGGTTCACGGTCGTGACCGTCCCGCCCGTCATCGCCGCGCCGTGGAACCAGACCGCGTACTCGGGCAGGTTCGGGGCCATGATCGCCAAGACCTGGCCCGGGCCGAAGCCCCTGGCGGTCAACCCGCCGGCGAATCGCTGCACCGAGTCGAGCAGGTCGCCGTAGGTCACGGTTCGACCGGATGCCCCCTCGACGAACGCGACCTTGTCGGCGCGCTCCGCGGCGTTCGCGAACACGAAGGTCGTCAGCGGAACTTCGGGAATGGTCGACATCCGGGAGCGGGCTCTTGTGGATCATCGGGTGGTCCTCCTCGAGTGGAAGTACTGGCCTGTTCTACTGCCGTCGCGACAGCTCCGCGACGATTCGAATGACGAGAACCGAGCCTTCGGGTTCAGTACCGTCTGACCCACGGCGCCCGGCGGCTGGCTTCGAGCGCCGTTCCTCCGCCGAGCGAGGCCGGACATGAGCGATACATGAGCGACGAGCTGTTGGTGCTCGAGAGGTGCACAAGCACTTCGGGTCGCTGCACGTGCTGAACGACATCGATCTCACCGTCGACCGGGGTGAGGTCGTCGTCGTGATCGGGCCGTCGGGATCGGGGAAGTCGACGTTGTGTCGCGTGATCAACCGGCTCGAGCCCATCGACTCGGGCACGATCACCGTCGACGGGCAAGCCGATTCCCGCCGAGGGCAACGAGCTCGCCCGTTTCCGCGCCGACGTCGGCATGGTGTTCCAGAGCTTCAACCTCTTCTCGCACAAGACCGCGCTCGGCAACGTGACGCTCGGGCCGATCAAGGTGCGCGGTCGCAAGCGCGCCGAAGCCGAGCAGCCGCGGCCGCGAGCTGCTCGATCGGGTCGGCGTCGCCGACAAGGCCGACGCGATGCCGGCCGAGCTCTCGGGCGGACAGCAGCAGCGCGTCGCGATCGCCCGCGCGCTGGCCATGGACCCGAAGCTCCTGCTGTTCGACGAGCCGACGTCCGCGCTCGATCCCGAGATGATCAGCGAGGTGCTCGACGTGATGGTCGAGCTCGCCACGACCGGCATGACGATGATCGTCGTGACCCACGAGATGGGGTTCGCCCGCAAGGCCGCCGACCGGGTCGTCTTCATGGACGAGGGCGAGATCGTCGAGCGCGGCACGCCTGCCGACTTCTTCGACCATCCGAAGAGCCCGCCGCGCCAAGGACTTCCTGTCCAAGATCCTTGCCCACTGATCCGACGAAAGGACGCTCGATGAAACGCTCACTCCGACGTTTGCTTCTGCGTGTTCACAGCGCTGTGCGCTCGTGCTCGCCGGTTGCGGCGGCGACGACGACGACTCGAGCGCTTCGGACACCACGGTGGAGGAGACGCCGGAGTTCGCGGCGGGCACCACGATGGCCGCGCCTGGCCGATGCCGGGTCCATCCGGATCGGCACCAAGTTCGACCAGCCGGGCCTCGGCAACATCAACCTCGAGACCGACGAGCCCGAGGGCTTCGACGTCGAGATCGGCAAGATCATCGCCGGCAAGCTCGGCATCGGCGAAGACGACATCGAGTGGGTCGAGACCGTGTCGGCGAACCGAGAGGCGTTCATCAGCACCGATCGCGTCGACCTCGTGATCGCGACCTACACGATCAACGACGAGCGCAAGGCCCAGGTCGACTTCGCCGGCCCGTACTACGTCGCCGGCCAGGACCTGCTGGTCAAGCGAGGACGACGACTCGATCAACGGGCCCGACGACCTCGCCGGCAAGAAGGTGTGCGCGGCCACCGGCTCGACACCGATCCAGCGGATCCGTGACCGCTACCCGCGAGGCCGAAGCCGGTCGAGTTCGACACCTACACCGAGTGCGTCGACCAGCTCGAGGCCGATCAGATCGACGCGGTGAGCACCGACGACATCATCCTCGCCGGCTACGCCTCCGACCCGAAGTACGAGGGTCAGTTCCGGGTCGTGGGCGAGACCTTCAGCGAGGAGCCGTACGGCATCGGGCTCAAGAAGGGCGACGACGACTTCCGCAACTTCCTCAACGACACGCTCGAGGAGGCATTCGAGGACGGCACGTGGGACGGAAGCGTTCGACGCCACGCTCGGAGCGAGCGGTTCCGAGGCGCCCGAGCCGCCGGCGGTCGACCGCTACTGAACGCAGCTGACGCCGTACGATCCGAGCCGCGATAGGGCGCGTCCGTGGACTTCGTCTTCGACCAGCGCGAGCTCATCCTGGAGGGCTTCTGCCGGACGGTGCAGCTCGCGGTCGTCGTCGGGCGCGCTGTCGCTCGTCTTCGGCACCGTCCTGGCGATCATGCGCGTGTGCCCGATCCCGCCCCTGCGGTGGGCGGGAGCGGCCTACGTGAACGTCGTGCGGAACACGCCGCTCACGCTCGTGTTCGTGTTCGTCGTCTTCGGACTGCCCCGGCTCGACATCCGGTTCTCGTTCTTCGTCTTCGCGATCATCGCCCTCACCGTGTACACGTCGGCGTTCGTATGCGAGGCGGTGCGGTCGGGGATGAACTCCGTCGCCGGCGGCGAGATCGAGGCGGCGCGGTCGATCGGCCTGCCGTTCCGCCAGGTCCTCGGGCTCGTGGTGCTGCCGCAGGCGTTCCGGGCGGTGGTGCCGCTGCTCAGCAACATCTTCATCGCGCTCACGAAGAACACGTCGATCGCGGTGGCGTTCAGCGTCGCCGAGGCAACGAGCATCATGCGCCGGCTGCAGAACCAGGACGCGCGCGCCACCTTCCCGCTGCTCATCGTCACGGCAGCGGGCTACATCGTGCTGACGCTTGCCGCTCAGCTGCGGCGTTCAGTCGGCTCGAGCGGCGCACGGCGACGCGATCGTGACGCAGTCGTGACGGTCTCGCTCTACGACGCGCCCGGGTCCGCGGGCCCGGCGCCGCATCCTGATCGGCAGCGTCATCAGCGCGCTCGTGCTCGTCGCGCTCGTCGTCGTCGTGCTGCAGCGCCTCGAGGAGACGGGCCAGTTCCGCGAGATCTTCTGGGAGCCGTTCACTCGCTCCGGTGTGCAGCGGATCCTGCTGCGCGGGCTCGGCGCGACGCTGCGCGCCGAGCGGCGTCGCCCTGGTGCTCGCGCTCGCTGCTCGGGCTGGTCCTCGCGGTCGGCCGGCTGTCGACGCGCTCGTGGCTCCGGCTGGCGAGCGGTGTCGTCGTCGAGTTCTTCCGGGCGATGCCGCTGGTGCTGCTGATCTTCTTCGCGTTCCTCGGCCTTCCCGCGCCTCGGCATCGACATCAGTGCCTTCGGCGCGCTGGTGATCGGCCTCACGCTCTACAACGGGTCGGTCCTCGCCGAGATCTTCCGCGCCGGCATCAACGCGGTGCCGACGGGTCAGAGCGAGGCGGCGTACAGCATCGGTCTGCGCAGAGGCGGCGTCATGCGCATGATCCTCGTGCCCGCAGGGCGTCCGGATCATGCTCCCGGCCATCGTGAGCCAGATGGTCGTGTTGTTGAAGGACTCGGCGCTCGGGTTCATCGTCGCCTACCCGGAGCTGCTGCGGAGCGGGCGGCGCATCTACACGAACATCGGCAACATCATCCCGACCGCGATCGTGATCGCGGCTCATCGAGCGATCGTGATCGCAGCGATCTACATCACCATCAACTTCGCGCTCTCGGGGCTTGCGACCTACCTCGAGCGCCGTCAGCGCCGCGGCCGTCGCGACCGCGGTCACATCGACATTCCCGTCGAGATCGGGGTCGACCTACCCTGATCGTTCGGGATGCGCGGTCAGTGGAGGACGGCTCTGAACTGCTCGTAGTGGTCGATCCACCAGCGGCGCCGGCGGGCGTACTTCTCGTTGCCACCGGTCCGGGTCCACAGCGCGATGGCGTTCGGGTCACCGGCGTCGACGCTGCGCCGGACGGCTGATTCGATGCGGTCGATGGCATCGTTCATGGCGCTGAGCAGTTCCGCCCGACCGTTCCGGTCCAGTCCGTAGGCGTCGGCGACGAGTCGTAGCCGTGCCGGCCGGTCGGCGGGTCGCCAGCCGAGGCGGGCCTGGTCGAAGTCATCGTCGATCGGTACGCAGAGGCGGGCGAGTTGGGCGAGGTCGTAAACGGGGCGGCCGGGAGCAGCGAACTCGAAGTCGAGCAGCGCAACGGCGATGCCGTCACGGAAGACGACGTTCGAAAGCTCCACGTCGTTGTGGCACACAAGCGTGCCGCCCACAGGGTCGGCCAGAGCGTCGTCCCAGGTGAGACCCTGAGGGTCGAACCCGCGGGCGGCGTCGTGCAGCCCGCGCAGCAGCCTGGCGACGGACGCCAGCGCAGTGTCGCACTGGCTCCAGTCCGGATAGGGCGACACGGGGACGTCGCCCTCGATGAACACGAGACGCTCGCGTCCGTCCTCGTCGATGTCGATTGGTGACGATGCACCTTCGAATCCAGCATGTCTCACCGCCCGCAGGAACGCGTGAATCGAACCCGAGTGCGGCGTCGAGGGCCGAAGCACATGCGGACCGACGCGGACGACCAGGCCCACGTTCGCGATCCCGCCATCGATCGCTGCTCAGCCACGCCGCCACCTTGACAGACGAATGAATCCGGTTTCAGTTGAACGTGCCATGCTGCTTCCTCCGGTCCGGATCTGCGTGGGATCCGGGATGCCGGCACGGAGTGGTCGTCATGAGCGATCGTCACGTAACCGTCCGCAGGGGTCGACACCTCGGGTGGTGGGTGGACGGTCGGTCTGCTCGCGGCCGCCGGTTCATGCTCACCTGGTGGCCGACGCAGCGTCTCGCCCGAGCAGTCGCGCGATGGATCGGCGGGCAAGTCGAGCCCGGCACTGGCGCCGACGGCGGTCCCTCGCAGTAAGCCGTCCGGACGCGGCGGCTGCATGTCATAGCTCGACGACGGCGACAGGTCACCACGTTGGGTACGGCCGTCCTCGACTGTGTTTGTATAGGCGCTCGTTCAGGCTGAATCGCAGTTCGTTCCCGGGGGGAGAATTGATGCGGTCACGGATGATCATCGCGGTCGTGGTTCTCACGGTGGCACTCGCGGGTTGCGCGTGGTTCCCGGGTGGGACCGTTCCGAGCGCGGACCCGGCGAAGGCCCCGTCTGGCGGCTGTGCAACTGCCACGCCGCGTGCGCCCTGGCATCGCGACGATGAACATCACGTCGGGCGGGGTGGCGCGCACCTATTTGCGGCGGATCCCCGCCGGGTACGACGCCACGAAACCGGCGCCGGTGGTGTTCGCGATCCACGGCTGGGGTGAGGGCGCCCAGATCCACACCAGCATGTCGGAGTGGGCCCCGCGGGCCGACGCGAACGGGTTCGTCGTGATCTATCCGCAGGGTGTCGGGGGTCCGGTCGGTTGGAACACGACGCTCGGGTCGGCGGATCTCGCCTACATCGGCCACGTGCTGGACCGGGTCGAGGACGACCTCTGCCTCGACCGCCGGCGTGTCTTCGCGGCCGGCCTCTCCATGGGCGCCTTCATGTCGTCGTCGATCGCCTGCCAGTACGCGGGACGGTTCGCGGCGGTGGCGCTCGTGGCCGGGATGCGCAACCCCAGCGGATGCGCACCGAGCCGGGCCGTCCCCGCCGTGACGTTCCACGGCACCGCCGACACGTGGGTCCCGTTCGCGCCGACCCCCGGCATCACCGCCGCCTGGGCGGCCCGCAACAACTGCTCACCGACACCGAGCGAGGTCCCGGTGGCGTCCGACGTCAACCTCGTGCGCTACCTCTGTCCGCGGGGGGCCGAGGTCGGCCTGTACCGCGTCGAGGGCGGCGGCCACGCGTGGCCGGGGAGCCAATTCTCCCGCTCGATCGAGGCCGTGGTCGGGTTCACCACGTTCTCCATCCACGCCTCCGACATCATCTGGGACTTCTTCACCCACCATCCGATGCCCGCGTAGGCCGATGCCCGCGTAGGCCGATGCCCGCGTAAGTTGCGCGTCGCAGCTACGTGAGGTTTCCCGGTTGCGAAGTCGGGAGCGCTCGTTCTGCCTTCATCGAGCGGGCCTTGCTCACCCGGGTCGCTCCGTACACGAGCCAGTAGACGAACACGGCGATGTACGGGAGCACGAACACCGCAACGCCCAACAGCACGACTGCCCAGATCGGCGCGGCGAACGTGAACCCGGAAGTGCACCACTGTCCAGACCGAGATCGCGACCCACGCGATGAACAACACGAACCACAGCAATGGATCCAAGAATCGCACCCCCGCTCGTCACCGCCCGAGCACGCATATTGCCGAGGGAGGATGGGTGTGCGCTAGTTGAGGGCGAGTCGACGCGAGCGAGCCCCGATCGCCGAGCTGTGTCGGCCGAGTCGTGTTGGCGAAGCGCAGCCAGGTACGCTGCCGCCCAAGGGTTCGATGGCGTAGGCCGTCGCACGGCGGGCGAGGAAAGCGGGCGGAATGAAGCGGGGAATCGTGGTGGGCGCGGTCGCGCTCGCCAGCTTGTTGGCGGCGGTGGCGCCGGCGGAAGCAGGCGCGAGCACCAAGTCGTACGTGGTGCTCGTGAAGGAAGGGCTCGACCCGGCCACGGTGGCGACGGCTGATGGTGTCGCACCGACCCAGGTCTGGGACGAAGTCGGTGGGTTCGCCGCGGATCTGACCAACCAGCAGGTGAACCGGCTGCGCGCTGATGCCGCGGTGGAGTCGGTGGAGGTGGACGGCGTGTTCGCGTCCATCCGAGACAAGTCCTCGCCACCGGTTGACCAGCCGGCACAGGCGGTGAAGGCAGCAGTACGCCGCGTCGGCGGGCTGGAGAGCCCGACCGCCAAGATCGATGGCATCAACGAACGCATCGACGTCGACATCGCCATCCTCGACGGCGGCATCCAACCCGACCATCCTGATCTCAACGTCGCCGGCGGCCACAACTGCGTGGGCAAGGGCACCAGCTGGGATGACCGTGATGGCCACGGCACGA
The DNA here is from genome assembly GCA_963841215.1 of uncultured Actinomycetes bacterium. Taxonomy (GTDB): domain Bacteria; phylum Actinomycetota; class Acidimicrobiia; order IMCC26256; family PALSA-610; genus CAVUFH01. Next base: position 18,249 of record CAWJBW010000003.1, read on the forward strand.
TGGTTGCCGGGCTTCGCCGCGGCGAAAGACAACAAGATCGGCATCGTCGGCATCGCACCCGGTGCGAGGTTGTGGGCGGTGCGTGTGGCCCGACCTGACGGCATCATCACGGATTCGGCGTTGTTGTGCGGTCTCGACTGGGTGATCGAGCACGCCCACAAGATCGAGGTCGCCAACATGAGCCTGGGCGGAATCGTCGGCGTGGACAGCCTGCGAAGGAACTCTCCCCGTGTGGCGCGAGGCCGAGGTCCCGAATACACGAGGCGATCTGCAAGTTGACCCGCAAAGGCGTGACCGCGGTCGCGGCGGCCGGGAACGAGAGCATGGACGCCTCGATGGTCGTCCCGGCCGCCTATCCCGAGGTGATCGCGGTCTCGGCGATGGCCGACTTCGACGGACTGCCGGGAGGGCTCGCTGCGACCCCGAGCGTGTGCCTCCCCGAGACGTTCGACGATCACTTCGCCTTCTTCTCGAACTACGGCGCGCCGGTCGACATCGCCGCTCCCGGCGTGTGCGTCACGAGCACGTTCATCGGCAGTCAGTACGCGTTCTCCGACGGCACCAGCTTCGCAGCCCCGTTCGTGGCCGGCGCGGCCGCGCTGTACATCTCGACCCATCCGGACGCCACGCCCGCCGAGGTGCGCGAAGCGCTGGTCGCGAGTGCCGAACCGGGACCGATCCCCGGCGACCCGGACACCTCTCCCGAGGGCCTGCTCAACGTCCGCGGCCTCTGACCGCCGCGTACGCCGAGCCGGGATCAGGGTCGCAGTGCGACTTTGATCGCGCCGGACGATTCCTGATCGGCGAGCACGCCGAACGCGTCGCGCCATTGGTCGAGCGCGAACTGGTGCGTGAGCATCGGCGTGAGATCGATCCGACCCTGCTCGACGAGGTCGAGGTAGTGCGCGATGCCGTGCCGGCGGACGCCGTCGACGGTTTCGATGCCGAATGCGTTCGACCCGACCCACGCGATCTCCTTGAAGTAGAGCGGCGTCCACTCCCACTTCGTCGGTCCGTGCACCCCGGCCTTGACGATCGTGCCGCGCGCCTTCAGCACCCGGCACGCAACCTCGAGGGAGTCCTTGCGAGAGATCGTGTCGTACACGACATCGACACCACCGGATAGGCCATCGGCAGCTCGTGGTGGCCGTGCAACACGCCGTCGGACCACTCGGCGACAGCTTCGATGAGCGCGGTGAGTGGCTCGTGCGCGAACACTCGGGACGCACCGAGCGTGCGAGCCAGGTCGGCCTGCGCGTCGAAACGTGCAACCACACCCACCTCGACGTCCGGGTACAGCGCGCGCAGGATCGCGACCGCTGACGAACCGAGCGCACCGGCGCCGTACACCAGCACGCGGCCGCCCGCGGGCGGTGCGTGGCGGGTGACCGCGTGCAACGACACCGCGAACGGATCGGCAAACACCGCGATCTCGTCGGGGATCGAGTCGGGCACCGGGAACAACATCGAGTCGTGCGCGGGCATCCGGGTCGCGTAGCCGCCGCTCGCATCCTTCGACGTCCCGGAGTGGATGCCCGGTGCGATCGGGGGCGCCTGGAAGTTCCAGCACAGGGACAGGTCACCGATCTCGCACGCCGGGCACAACGGCTGCACGCCGCGCGGTGCGCACGACAGCCACGGGTTGAGCACGACGCGCTGGCCGACTTCGAGCCCTTCGGCCTCGGGCCCGAGCGCCACGACGTCGGCGACGACCTCGTGCCCGAGGATGTGGGGGAAGGAAGTGAAGTCGATCATCGGGTTGTCGGCGTCGACTTCGCCCCAATCCATGAACACCTGCTTCGAGTCCGAACCGCAGATACCGGTGAGCCTCGGTTCGCAGATGACCCAGTCGGGGAGCAGGAACTTCGGGTCGTCGACCTCCATCAACCGCATGGGCGTCTGGGCCAGCATGCGGACGAGCGGATTGTCGGATGCGGCCGCGTCGACCGGCTCCGGTTCGACGCCGAACACGAGCGCCTTCATCGGAACCTCCGTGGGCCGCGCGAGAAGCGAGCATCATGTACCGATCGTGAGTGAGTGTGACGCGCGCAGTGATCGTCTGGCTGCCGGCCTCGATCGGCATCGCCGCGGATGGAGCGCGACGCGACGAACGGACGAGGATCGCCCGGAGCAGGTACGGCACCGTGGCGATCTCCAGGATGTCGCCGAGGGCGACGCCGGCTGCGTGGCCAGGATCGTGGCACGATCGGGCTTCCGCGACGGCGCGACGGCGAGCGGCCTCGAGGTAGGGCGCCGGGTCGCCGACGGTGAGCGAGATCTGCTGGATCCGCAACGCGTCGCCGGCGACACCGTGAGTCCTCGACGAGCGGGCCGCGGCCTCGAGCGGCTGGTCGTTCACCGCGAGAACGTACGCGCGCTTCCTCCGTTGACGTGTCGGTGGACGGTCGGAGGAGTCTGGAACGACACCGAGTGGGTGGCGATCTTCGTCTCGTCACGCCTGATCCGCAGCGTCGCCACCGCCGCGGCTCGGCGAGATTGGTGATCTCGCCGAGCACGTCGGGGACGGTCTTGCGCGTGAGCTCGAGCGCGACGACGAGCACGCAACGATCCGGTGTCGCCGCATCGGTTCCTTCGCCGGTGACGACGAGCACCCGCTCGCGCTGGTCCATGCCGCGGAGGCTAACCGGCTACTCGGTTGGCAACACCTTGACCGGCCGGTTCGCGTGCGGCATGCGCAGACCCGGCCGCCAGCGTTCGCGATGACGATGGCGAGCGGCGCGACGAGCAGCACGGCGAGCAGCGCAAGTGGTGACACCTACAACACTGGGAAGCTCTCGGCGAGATGCCTCCACAGGAAGCTGCACCCCTCCGTTCGTGCGCAGTGACGGTCGCCTACGTCTTCACATCGGCGGCAATGCTTTGGCGCGGCACCCGAACGCCGCGACGCTCGCGAGCAGGACCCACAGCGGGATAGCAAAGCTCGGGATCCAGATGAACGCCGCGAGTTGCAGAATCGCTGCAACGTACCCGGCGACTGCGACCCAAGGAGGCAGAACGCCGACCGCCGGCCGGTGAACGACAGGACACCGACGCCGAGCCCGAGAAGGAACGACGCGGGTATGAGCATGGCCGCGAATCCAGCCGATGCGAACGCATGGGCGACCGGCTGACCGACGAACTCCTCATCGCTGAACGCCTGCACGCCGGACGGGCCAGCCAAGAGACTGGCGCCCGCGACCACGACGGCAAGTCCCAGCGCCGCTGCCGCCCATCCAAAGCCTGCGTCGGACGTTCCAATCGCGGTCCGCAGATCGTGGAAGAACCACAGCAACGCCAAGGCCCCGATGGTCAGCACGAACATGCCGATGACCGGCAGGCTCGTGTTGTCGTCAGTCACATAGAAATCCTCGAAATCAGACGAGTTGACATCTCCGCCGCCCGGGACCGAGCTGACCAGGAAGAAGCCGACGACATAGACCACGGCGCCGACGGCACCGACCCATCGAGCGATACGCATAATTGACCCCCTCGAAGAACTGGCGGGAGTCTGACACGCGGCGACACTGTTCGAAGTGATCCCCGTGGCAATCCTTGCGGGCCCTCTTCTCGGTTTGGACTCGTCTCTGGGACGTACCGGTCATCGGTGCTGCCTGCGCGGTGGTGACCGCGCTCGTCGTTGACCCATCGAGTGCGTTCGGCGCGAGCTTGCTCGGTGCCGCGATTGCTCCAGTTGGAGTCGTTCGCGCCACTCGTGCGGGGTGCTGGCCCCACCCTTCTGGGTGCGAGGCTGCCGCGCCGACTCACGGCGGGTCAGACGAGGCCCGGCTGCGGCGGGAGCGGCCGGTGGAGGGAGCGGGGGAGTGAGCCGTCCGGGATCGTGTGCACCGGCTCGAGCGTCGCACCCGGCACGACCCCTTTCATGTCCGCCTTGTCGTGCAGCTCGGGCGGCCAGGCCTCGGCGATGCCGACGATGGCGGTGAGCGACGCGAAGCCGGACGCGACGAGGCCGGTGTCGGAGTCGGGCTCGGGCGTGACATCGACCGATCGCAGTTCGAACTGCACGCCGTCGGGGGTGTCCGCCACTGCGGCGCGCACGGCACCGAACGCCGCGAGGCGTCCCCATCGCACCCCGCCTACTTCCTCGTACGGCAACGCGGGGACGTTGAGGTTGAGGACTGTGCGGTCCGGCGCTTCGAGCAGGCGCGGGAACACGTCCACCGCGACGCGTGCCGCGGTGTCCCAGAACCACCGTTCGCCGAGATCCGTGCTCACCGCGAGGCCCGAGCCGCCGAAGTTCTGCGCGGTGAGCGCGGCTCCGACGGTGCCCGAGTGGAGAATGGCGCGGCCGGTGTTCAAGCCGGGATTGATGCCGGAGACGACGACTTCGGGCGCCTCGCCGAAGGCACCGAGGCGTCCGGCGATCACGCACATCCCGGGCGGACCGTCGATCGCGTACGCCTCGACGCCCTCGCATCCGGGGAGCACGACCTTCTCGGAGTCGAGATGTTGGTCGGCGTGCACGAGACCGATCGCGGCGCCGGTGCCGCTGCGGTCCGAGTTGGGCGCGATCACGATCACGTCGAGGCCGGACTCGACGAGCGCCGCTGTGAGGACGTGCAGCCCTTCCGATTCGACACCGTCGTCGTTGGTCACCAGCACTCGCATCTGCACTCCGTCGTCTCGTCGTCGCTGCGGTCCCGATCGCCGGATACCGTTCGGCGAGTGAACCGCGTCGTGCGCGCCGTCCTGGTCGCCGTGTCGTTCGCCGTCACCGTGATCTTCGTACGGTACCCACGACAGAGTGTCTCCCATCTCGTGCACTGGAAGGCCGGTCCGCGCCGCAGGAATTCCTACGTTGTTCACCGGTCGCGGCCGAGCGCACGCCTCGCGGTGGCAGGAGACATCGGGCACGCCGGCCGCCGGCTCGATGCGACCGGCGCCGCGATCGCACGCCTCGGCGAGAGCTGTCCCTACGACGCGCTCGTGTTGCTCGGCGACCATGCGTATCCGCGCGGCGATCCCGCACTCCTGTCGAGCACGGTGTTCGGCTCCTTCGGCGCGGTGCTCGATCAGGGCACCCCGCTGCTGGCGGTGCTCGGGAACCACGACGTCCTCGACGGCCACGGTGATCGGCAGATGCAACTGCTCGGAATGGACGCCCGGTGGTGGCAGCGCAACTTCGGTGACCTGCTCCTGATCGGGCTCGACTCGAACGTCCTCGACGACGCCGCGCAACGTGAGTTCCTCACGCGTGCGCTGGCGACGCGCACGGAGCGCTGGTGTGTCGTCGCGCTGCATCATCCGCCGTTTTCCGCCGGGTACCAGGGTTCCGACTTTCCGACGCGTCACGCCTTCGTGCCGGCCTTCGAGACCGGCGGGGTGGACCTCGTGCTCTCGGCGCACGACCACGACTACCAGCGGAGCCGCCCGATCAACGGGATCACATACGTCGTGACGGGCGGTGCCGCACACGTCCGCTTCACCGGGACGCGCGCGTTCACGGCGGCCGCGTACCGGGCGCGCCACTTCGTCGAGCTGGCGGTGTTTCCCGACCGCATGGTGATGCGCGCCATCGATCAACAGGGCGCCGTGTTCGACGAGGCCGTACTGACATGCGCGGCTCGCTGAGCGTCGGCTCGTAGTCTCGGCCCGGTGATCAAGTACCTCGGGTCGAAACGGCGGCTCGTCCCGGTGCTCGGCGACATCTGCGCTGCAGTCGGCGCCGGGCGTGCGCTGGACCTGTTCACGGGCACGACCCGAGTCGCCCAGGAGTTCAAGCGACGTGGCGCCGAGACGGTCGCGCTCGACAGTGCGCGCTACGCGTACGAGTTCGCACGCTGCTACGTCGCGCTCGACGAGCGCCGCGCAGACCGGGGTGCGCTCGAGGCCGCACTTGCCGACCTCGCTCGTCGCCCCGGCATCGACGGGTACGTCACCGAGACCTTCTGCACCCGGTCGCGGTTCTTCCAGCCGCACAACGGACGCCGGATCGACGCGATCCGTGACGCGATCGAGCACGACTACTCGGGCTCGTGGATGTACCCCGTGTTGCTGACGAGCCTGATCGAGGCGGCGGACCGGGTGGACTCCACCACGGGCGTGCAGATGGCCTACGTCAAGCAGTGGGCGGCGCGCTCGAACAACGAGCTCCAGCTGCGGATCCCGGAGCTGGTCGCGGGAAGCGGCCAGGCCGTGCTCGGCGATGCGTCGGAGCTCGCCGGTCGCCTCGGCCGGTTCGATCTCGCGTACATCGACCCGCCGTACAACCAGCACCGGTACTTCACGAACTACCACATCTGGGAGACGCTCACCGCTTGGGACGCGCCCGAGCACTACGGCGTCGCCTGCAAGCGGGTGGACGCGCGCGACGCCGGGACGAAGAGCCCGTTCAACGAACGGCGGCGCATGCCCGATGCGCTGGCACGCGTGATTGCCGACGTGGACGCGCGCCTCGTCGTCATCTCGTACAACGACGAGGCCTGGGTGACGATCGAGGACCTGGAGGAGATGGCCGCGGTGCGGGGCGGGGCGGTGCGGACGCTCGCGTTCGACTCGAAGCGTTACGTCGGCGCCCAGATCGGCATACACAACCCGCGAGGTGAGAAGGTCGGGACCGTTGCGCGGTTGCGCAACGTCGAGTACGTCGTGTTGTGCGGCGAACCGGAACTTGTCGAACGAGCGTCAGGAGTCGAGGGATGTACATCGAGGGCAATGTCGCGATCGTCACCGGAGCCGCGTCGGGCCTCGGGGAGGCCTCCGCGCGCCGGCTCCACGCAGCCGGCGCCGAAGTCGTCGTCGCCGATCTGAACGACGAGCGGGGCGCGGCGGTCGCGGCCGAGCTCGGCAGTCGGTCCGAGTACGTGAGGTGCGACGTCACGTCGCCGACCGACGTCGGCGCGGTGATCGAGCGCGCAACAGCACGCGGCCGGCTCGCGATCTCGGTCCACTGCGCCGGTGGCGGCATCGCCGCGCGCACCGTCGCGCGCGACGGCACACCCCACGACATCGATGCCTTTCGCCGCGTCATCGAGCTCAATCTGATCGGGACCTTCAACGTGTTGCGGCTCACGTCGTCGGCAATGGGTGCCAACGAGCCCGACGAGGGAGGCGAGCGGGGCGTGTGCGTGCAGACCGCGTCGATCGCCGGCTACGAGGGCCAGATCGGCCAGATCGCGTACGGCTCGGCCAAAGCCGGTGTGATCGGGATGACGATCATCGCGGCGCGTGACCTGTCCGCGGTGGGTGTGCGGGTGTGCACGATCGCGCCGGGCACGTTCGCGACCCCGCCGATGCAGGCCACACCGGCGGCGATGCAGGAGGCGTTCGCCGAACGGTGTCCCGTTCCCGAAGCGGTTGGGCGAGCCGGCCGAGTTCGCGGCCCTCGCACAGCACATCGTCGAGAACGGCTATCTCAACGGCGAGGTCATCCGCCTCGACGGCGCCGTGCGCTTCCAACCCCGCTGACCTGCGGGAAGTCCGCGGACGCCTGAGAGAAGGTTGAGAACGAGGAGAAGGTGGCAAAAACGAGGCTGTGACAATCTTCACAGGAATTGCATCATGGGATGCACCAGATCGCCGGTGGAACGAGTGAAATGGAAGTCGTGACCGCAGTCCTCGAAGAGCCCGCAGCCCCGGCGCGCGCGCTCCCCATCCCGGACGGCGACCGGCAGCCGGCTGCCCTCCGACCGTGCCTCCACTGCCACCCGCCCGCCACCCCCGCGTCGTTCTACCGGCGCCGGCTCCCGTTGCTCGTCGCGATCGGCGCCCTGTTCGCGTTCCTCGCGACATCGGCCGCCATCGCCAACGCGTGGCTCCCGATGCAGTGGGACCTGCCGATCCAGCGCTGGGTCGAGGCCAACCGCACCGACGTGCTCGACACGTTCTTCCTCACCATGTCGCGCTTCGGCTCGACGATCGTCGTGTTGTCGATGGGAGCGTTGCTCTCGCTGCTGACCTGGAACAAGTGCCGGGCGGTTTCGATCGCGCTCGCGGTCGCCACCTTCGGTCGGCCCCTCATCGAGTTCGTCTTGAAGGCCTTGGTCGACCGCGACCGGCCCGACCTCGAGCGCATGGTCAACGGGCACGGCCCGTCGTTCCCGAGCGGCCACGTCATGGCGTCGGTTGCGTTGTGGGGGCTGCTGCCGCTCGTGGTCGCGCTGTTCTCGCGCAGCCGCGTCTTGTGGTGGATGTCGGTCGCGGTGTCGGGCTTCTTGATCGCCACGATCGCGATGAGCCGGATGTACCTGGGCGTGCACTGGACGTCGGACGTGTTCGCGGGCCTGTTGCTCGGCTCGTTCTTCCTCCTCGCGATCGAGTCGGTGCTCGATCACGCGCACCGCATCAGCGGGTGCGGCGGAGTCCGGCGGCACGAAGCCGACGGACGAGTTCGCGCGTCGTAACGACCTGCGCGCCGTGGTCGACGGCGACGCCCCACCACTGTTCGGGGATGTCGTAGTGATCGTCGTGGAACCGCAACGGCCGCGGGAGCCGCAACGCCGCGACGAACGTGTGTACTTCCGCGTGTGCGGTATCACTCACGAGGTGCGCGAAGCGTTGGTCGTCGGGTTTCCGCGCCCACCGAGGCGCATCGACGAGGATCGTCAGGAATACGCCAGGTGCACGGCGGCTTCGGGGGTCATCACGGTGAAGGTGAATGATTCCTCGAGGTAGAGGTGCACCGAGGTCGCGTCGTGATCGAGGTAGCCGATCGAGACGTCCTGCCCGAGTGTGAGCTCGTAGTCGCCGCTGCGGGTCGAGAGGACGACCGCGCCGTCGACTCCCGGCGCCCAGAGCACGGGTCCGCCGGCAACGAGTCGGAGGTGTTCGAGGACGGGATAGCCGCCCATCTCCGTGGTCTCGATGACGCCGGTGTAGCAACGCGGGCCGAGCGCGACGGCGTAGGGCCCTGCGATACCTGAGGTCTGCAGCATCGCGACGGCGCGCGCGACCCATCCGGGGTAGTTGCGGTATTCGTCGCTGATCTGGATCTTCTCGTGCGGGCTCGAAGGCGCGATGCCTTGGATCCCACCGTCCGGGTGGCCGTGGAACACCGCGGCGTCCTCGGCGAGCGCGAGCCGGCGGGCGGCGTCGCGGACCGGGTCGAGGTCGGCGTCGAGCGCGCCGCGGTCGATCGCGTCGAGCTCGGCCCGTTCGAGCCAGAACTCGGCGCGGTACTCGAGCAATGGCTGCACGTTGCGGACCCGGCCCTGGATACCAGCCGGTGCGTCCCCGACGTCCTCGGCGCGACCGCGCGTCACCGACGCCTCGGCCCAGCCGTGCGGTCCGTTCACGTCGACGAGCCGGCGCGCGAGTGAGGAAATGGCGCAGGGTACGGCCCGCCTCCTCGTCGATCTGCTCCCATGCAGTCGACGGGACGGGTGCGAGCTCGCGCATCAGGTGATTCATCGGGGCGGTTCCCTTCGCAGGTCGCCGATGGAGAGCGAACCGCTGTCGGTGCCGAATTCCGTCTCGGCCTCGTGTTCGACCTCGATGACCGGCGCTTCGGTGAACAGGTACGTGCGGAGGACTTCGTCCCACTTGGCGTCGTTGCGGCGCAACCACTCGAGCGTCATCGCTGCGTGTTCCTTCTCCTCGTCGCGGTTGTGCGCCAGGATCTCGCCGAGCCCGCGATCGGTGGTGGCGTCGACGCGCTGGTCGTACCAGTCGATGGCTTCGAGCTCCTCGATGATGGAGACGATCGCACGGTGGCGTTCCATCACCGCTTGAGACAGCAGCTCTACCTGTTCGTGGAATGAGGCGTGCTCGGCCATGTGGGCGTTACATTACCGAAGTCATCCTTCGCCCAATCCTGCTGCCGCGGCCGCTTCCATGATGTGCTCGACCCACCACGCCGGCGCGCTGCCCATGAGTGTTCCCATGTCCCAGTAGTCCCACCAACGCACGATGACGCCGTCGCGCAGTTCCTGCATCGAGACGAAGGGCAACGCGGCGCGCTCGCCGGTGCCCCACTCCCAGTGCTCGACGTGTTCGGTGACCACCATGTCGCCCTCGCAGACGCGCGCGACCAGTACGTCACCAATGCTCGCGAGCGGTTCGAGCCCGACTTTCAATCGCGCCACGATCTGTGCGGCGCCCCGCGCGACATCTTCAGGCGGGGTCGGCATGTCGGTGTACTCCGAGTCGTTCCCGAAGTACGTCGCCACCTTGTCCCAATCGCGTGCGTAGAGGTCGGTCCAGAACTGCGCGATGAGATCGCGATTGTTCACACCAGGCTCCGATCGTGCGGCGCGACCGGAGTGAACTGGACGCGCATCGACTCGAGGCCGCTGATGAAGTTGGCGCGCCGGCGGGGGAACGTCGAGGGATCGCCGGCCAGCTCGAGATCGGGGAGGCGGGTGAGCAACTGCTCGAACATCACCTTCAGCTCGAGCCGTGCGAGCGCCTGACCGAGGCAGAAGTGCGCGCCGAACCCGAACGCCACGTGCTCGTTGGGAGTGCGCTCGACGTCGAATCGGTGCGGCTCGTGGAACTTCTTCTCGTCGCGGTTCGCGGACTCGTACAGCAACATGCACTTCTGGCCCTGCACCAGCGGCTGGCCCATGAACTCGGTGTCGTGCGTGACCGTGCGGCACATGTTCTTGATCGGGCTCACCCAGCGGAGCATCTCTTCGACCGCGACCGGGATCTTCGTCGGGTCGTCCTGGAGCAGCGCGCGCTGCTCGGGATGAAGCAGGAGCTGTTCCATGCCGCCACTGATGACGTGCCGCGTCGTCTCGTCGCCGCCGACGAGGATGAGCAGCGATTCGTGCAGCACGTCGTCCGGGCCGAGCCGGTCACCGTCGACCTCGGCGTGGACGAGCACGCTCATGAGATCGTCGGTCGGGGTCTCCTGCCGTTGCGCGATCGCGTGCGTGCAGAAGCCGGTGTACTCCGTCATCGCGTTCATCGCCTGCACGTACTGCTCGTCGGTGGCGCTACCGCTCTGCGCGCTCACCATGTCGTCGGACCAGCGCAGGAGATCGTCACGGTCCTCGGGTGCGACGCCGAGCATGTCGCCGATCAGGATCATCGGCAGCGGCGCCGCGATGTCGCGTACGAAGTCGCATTCACCGCGCTCGCAGACCTTGTCGATGATGGCGTCGGCGACGTCGCGGATCTTCTGTTCGCTGTCGCGTACGCGCCTCGGTGTGAAACCGCGGTTGACGAGCTTCCGCCGTTTCCAGTGCTCCGGGTCGTCCATGTCGATCATCATCGGGATCGGCCCGTTGTCGGGGCGGATGCCGCCCGCGTTCGAGAACGTCTTCGGGTCCTTCGACGCGCCGAGCACCGCCGCGTACGACGCGAAGCCCCACACGCCACCCTTCGCGTCGAAGTACACCGGCGCGTTGTCGCGCATCCAGGCGTATTTCTCGGCCGGGTCGTCGACGTAGAAGCCGCCTTCGAGGAGGTCGATGTCGTCGCGGGTCGGATGGTCGGGCACGCGATCTCCGCTCGGGCCTCGCTTCATTTCGGGGGCATCCTGATGCCGGCGTCCATCCGGATCACTTCACCGTTGAGGTAGTGGTTGCGCACGATCTCCACCGCGAGCGACGCGAAGTCGTCCGGAACGCCGAGCCGCTTGGGGAAGAGCACGCTCTGGGCGAGTTGGTCGCGTGATTCCTGGGGCAGACCGCCGAGCAGCGGCGTGTCGATGAGTCCGGGCGCGATCGTGCACACCCGAATCCCTGCCGCGGAGAGGTCGCGCGCGGCCGTGAGCGTGAGCGCGGTGACGCCACCCTTCGACGCCGAGTACGCGGCTTGGCCGATCTGGCCGTCGAACGCGGCAACCGATGCGGTGTTGACGATCACGCCGCGTTCGCCATGGTCGTCGGGTTCGTTCGGGTTCATCCCCGACGCCGACAACCGCAGCACGTTGAACGTGCCGATCAGGTTGATCTCGACGATCTTGCGGAACGTCTCGAGGTTGTGGGGTGCACCGTCGCGGTTGATCGTGCGTTCGGCCCACCCGACGCCCGCGCAGTGGATCGTCGTGCGGAGCGGCGCGATCTCCGTGGCGGCGGACACCGCAGCCTGCATCTCACCTTCGTCGGTCACGTCGGCGGAGGCGAACGTTCCGTCGAGCTCGTTGGCGACCGTCTCACCCTTGGCCGCGTCTCGGTCGACGATGACGACGTGGGCGCCGGCGGCGGCGAGTCGGCGCGCGGTGGCTTCGCCCATCCCCGACGCGCCACCGGTGACGAGCGCAGTGGTGTGTTCCAGTGAAGTGTTTTCGGGCGGCATCGGCGGGATCGTAACCAAGTCGGGGCGCGGACGGCCGTACGTCGCTGGCACTCACCGCTGCGTGGCGGTCAGAATCCTCCGATGGCCCTGATCTCGTACGCGAAGCACATCGCCGACCACGCGGCACGCGATCCCGAACACCTCGCGGTCACCGACGAACACCGCTCCATGACCCGCGACGAGCTCGAACGACTCGCGAACCGCACGCGCGCGCTCGCTCGCAGCGTCAGGCGCCGAGCAGGGGAAGTTCGTCACGATCGCACTTCCCAACAGCATCGAGTTCGTCGCGACCGTGCTCGCGTGCTGGAAACTGGGCGCGACGCCTCAGCCCGTGTCGTCGCGACTCCCGAAGCGTGAGCTCGATGCCATCGTGGAGCTCGCGGACCCGGTGGTGATCGTCGGCGCCGATCGCGACGAGCACCCCGGTCGCACGTGCCTGCCACTCGGGTGGGCGCCCGCGGACGACGTCGACGACGGCCCGCTCGACGACGCGGTCGCCGATCCGTTCAAGGCAATGACCTCCGGGGGCAGCACCGGACGACCGAAGCTGATCCTGGCCGGCGGCCCGGGGCTCATCGATCCCGACGCCAACCCGCTGCTGATGATGACCGTCGACGGCACCCACCTGATGCCGGGCCCGCTGTACCACAACGGCCCGTTCGTGTGGACGGCCACCGCGCTCCTCGCCGGGAACCACGTCGTGCTGGGAGGCAAGTTCGACGCCGAGACGACGTTGCAGCTCATCGATCGGTGGAAACCCGACTCGATGTACGTCGTGCCGACGATGATGGCGCGAATCTCGAAGCTACCGGCGGACGTGCGCGACCGATACGACGTGTCGTCGCTGCGCGTCGTGTGGCATCTCGCGGCGCCGTGTCCGCCGTGGTTGAAGGAGGAGTGGATCAACTGGCTCGGCGCCGATGCGATCTGGGAGCTCTACGCCGGGACCGAAGCGCAGTCGGCGACGATCATCACCGGATCGGAGTGGCTCGCGCACCGCGGTTCGGTCGGTCGGCCGTTGTCGGGCGAGATGAAGGTGGTCGGTCCGGATTCGGAAGAGCTCCCGCGCGGCGAGGTCGGGGAGATCTACATGCGTTCGGCGAGCGCGGAACCGACGTACCGATACGTCGGAGCGGTCGCGCGCACGTTGCCCGGCGGCTGGGAGTCGCTCGGCGACATGGGTTGGATCGATACCGACGGCTACGTGTACCTGAGTGACCGCCAGACCGACATGATCCTCGTCGGCGGTTCGAACGTGTACCCGGCCGAGGTGGAGGCCGCGCTCGACGAGCATCCGCGCGTCCGTTCGAGCGCAGTGATCGGGCTGCCGGACGACGACTTGGGATCGCGTCCGCACGCGATCGTGCAGACCGACGACGGCACGACCGATCGACGAGTCCGACCTGCGCGTGCACCTCGGCGAACGGCTCGTGCGCTACAAGGTGCCGCGCTCGTTCGAATTCGTCGCCGATCCGCTGCGTGACGATGCGGGGAAGCTGCGGCGCAGCGCGCTACGAGCCGAACGAGTGGGCGCCGAACGCCTGTAGGCCGGCGGGCACCGGTACCGGCTCGACGGGCTCGACGATCTCGATGCTCGACCGGCTCGATCGCTTGTACCGGCTCGAGGTCCGCGAGCGGCTCCGGGCTCGCGTCGCTCGGCCCGGGACGCGAAGACGGTCGATCGGTCCACTGCTCGAGGCGGGTCGTCGCGGCAAACAGCACGACGAACGCGAAGGCGACGCTGATGATCACGCCGGCGCCGGCGAGAAGATAAATCATGGCCCGCGCACCATATACGAGCACGCGCCGTCATCGGGGGATCAGACGTGTACCTCAGACGTATACATCACGCGTCTACACCACGCGTGCACGTCGAAACGTGCACGTCAGACGTGGGCGTGGACGACGAGCCGGTCGGTCGTGAGCGCACGCATGAGCGACCGGCGCGCCGGCCCTCGTAGGTGCGCCACCCAGGTCGCGGCGCGAAGTGGAAGGTTGCGCCGCCAGACGACATCGACCGATGCGAACCCCACCGCGTGCAGCATGCCGACGAGCGCGCGTTCGTTCGGCGCCCACCAGTTGGTCGGGTCGTTGTTCAACTCGGTGCCCGGGAAGAACTCGACCGCGGGGCGGCGCGTCAGCAGCATCCCCGCCTCGGTCTCCAGTATCAGCATCTTCTTCGTGACCGAGCGCACATGTTCGAGCACGAGCAGCGGATCTCGTGTGTGGTACAGCACGCCGAGCAGCATCACGACGTCGAACGTGCCGCCGACCCGTTCGGGGCTCAGATCGAGCGGATCGACGCGAAGGTCCTTCACCTCCGAAGCGAAAGCCTCCCGGGCGAGGTCGAAGCCGTCGCGCGTGCCCCAGCCCCCTCCACCCCAGCAGTAGTCGTCGGTTGCGAGCACCTCGGCGCCACGCCGCTCCATCTCGAACGAGTAGAAGCCGTCCCACGCGCCGACGTCGAGGACGCGCGTACCGTCCATGCGCGCCGGCAGCTTGAGGCGGGACAATGTGCGGACCGGGTCGTAGACACCGGCCGTGCGCACGTCCTCCGACAGCTGCATCGTGTGAAACCACGTGATCTCGCTCGCGCGCTTCCGGAGTTGCGCGGCGTCGATCGGCATCGAGCGACAGTAGCGTCTGCGCGCGGCGCGTCAGCGGTTCGCTTCGGACGCGTCCACGAACGATCGCAGCGTCCACGTGAAGCGGTAGCGACCCGGACCGACGCGGTACTCCGGCAACGTGTCGGGCCCGCACGAGAGTGTGCCGAGCCCGCGGTGCGCGATGTCGACATGCACGAACACCTCCGGGCGCGCCCGTAAGTCCACGTCGTGCGTCGCCACCGTGAGATCGGCAGCGGTGAAGTGACTGGTGGAGAAGTGGAACGGTGTCGTCGCGCCGACGTGGACTCCTCGGCCGCTGCCGTCGTGCAGCACGAACCAGCGCGTATCGCTGTGCCCCCCGTGCTCCTGCGGCATCACGTAGGGGACGTACTGATCGGTGACGGTCGAGCGGTAGCGACCGACCGCGGCGCCGCGCTTGCGATCGGGGTACGACTCGTGCGGGCCGCGACCCAACCACAGCAGGTGCTCGAGCGCGGCGGGTACTTCGAACGCGAGGCCGACACGCGGGAGGTCGGTGAGCCCCTCGGGGACGCGGATGTCCTCGGTGATCGTGACGGCACCGTCGTTCTCGGCGAGGTACGTCGTGTTCTGGAGTATCGCTGCCTCGGGATCGGCGCCGGTGTAGCGAGCGCGCACTGTCATCACCTTGTCCATCGGACGTCTGCTTGGTGCGGACCCGGTCCACGACGCGTTCGAGTTGTTCGAGGCCGAAGCCGCGCCACCGACCGAGCGGCTTCAGCTCCTGGTTCGGCGCGAGCTTCAGTCCGTCGTTGTCGGTCGGCGCGCGCCAGAGCGAGAGCAGCGGTGGAGTCGTCAGTAGGTGGTTGCCGTCGAGGGTCACGCCGGAGAGCAGACCGAGGTCGGTGTCGAAGTCGATGCCGGCGCGTGCGCCGAGCTGCACCCGTCGCGCGGCGCGCCGCTTGCGGCGGGTCGGCAACGCGATCTGTTGCCAGCCGACCTCGAACCCTCTGGGCGCCCACCCGAGGTCGGTCGCGGTCTCGAAGTACACGGTGAGAAACGCTTCTTCTCCGGGCGCGACCTCCGGGTTCAGTCCGGCGATCTCGACGCTCGCGGATTCGCCGGGCGCGATGTCGGGGAGCCGGAGCGCGCCGCGTTGCACGACGTCGCCGTCGATCGTGATCTCGTAGCGAGAGCGGAGCCAGTCGACGCGCGCGAAGGACTGCGCGTTGCGCAGACGGATGACGTTGCGCTTCAAGTTGCCGCCCGACGCCCGCAAGCGCACCGGGCAGGCGAGGTACTTGTGCTCCGAGAGCGCGGGTTTCGGCTTCCGGTCGGGCCAGACGACGCCGTCGATGCAGAAGTTCACGTCGGCCCGCTCGACGGGGTCGCCCGCTCCGTTGTCCCAGTCGCCGGCGTAGGTGAAGCGGGCCGTGCCGTCGCGCAAGCCTTGACGCAGCCCGTGGTCCCAGAACTCCCAGACGAAGCCGCCCTGCAATCCGTCGTGCGCTTCGATCGCGTCCCAGTACTCGGCGAGGCAGCCGTTGCTGTTGCCCATGGCGTGCGAGTACTCGCACATGATCAGCGGCAGGTCGGGACGTTCCTCGCGTTCGGCCCAGCGCACGATGTCGGCGATCTCCGGGTACATCGGGCACAGCACGTCGGTGACGTGTTGGCGGCGGGCCCAGTCGCCGAAGATCGCGCCCTCGTAGTGCAAGGGTCGGGTCGGGTCGTAGCTGCGGATCCACGCCGCGAGGGCGTCGTGAGCGGCGCCGTGGCCGGACTCGTTGCCGAGGGACCACATGATGATGCTCGGATGGTTCTTGTCGCGCTGCACCATCCGAGCGCCGCGGTCCACCCACACGTTCACGTACCGCGCATCGTTGCAGAGGCTGAAGATGTACGCATGCGTCTCGATGTTGGCCTCGTCGACCACGTACACGCCGAGCTCGTCGCAGAGGTCGTAGAAGCGGGAATCGTTGGGTGCGTGTGCGGTGCGCACCGCGTTGAATCCGTGCTGCTTCATGAGCACGAGATCCGCCCGCATCTGGTCGACAGTCACGACGCGTCCGGTGTCGGGGTCGAAGTCGTGCCGGTTGACGCCACGCAACAGCACCGCCGCGCCGTTCACGAGGAGCTCGCGCCCGCGAATGTCGAGACGCCGGAATCCGATCCAGAGGGTCGCGTTGTCGCGTACGTTGCCGTCGGGATCGACGAGATCCACGCGCAGCCGGTAGCGGCTCGGGATCTCCGCCGACCACGGCGCGACGTCGGGCACGTCGGCTCGGAGGCGAACGGTGTGTCCGTCGAAGAGGTACGCGGCGCACGTGCGCGGCACGGGCGCGTGGAGTTCGCGGCGTCACCGCTTCACCGCGTTCGGTTTCGCACCGTGCGCGAACGACCCAGCCGTCGGCGCGCGCAGCTTCCTCGAACGAGACATCGACGCGCAGGTCGAGCGTGCCCGCGTCGAGTTCGCCGGAGAGCGATGCGTTCGCGTGCACGTCCGCCAGGAACGTGCGCGGCGTGCTGTAGAGGAACACCTCGCGGTGGATGCCGCCCTGCCACCACTGGTCCTGGTCTTCGAGGAACGAACCATCGGACCAGCGGACGACCTGGGCCGCGAGCACGTTCGACACGCCGTACCGCACGACTTCGGTGAGGTCGAACTCGGCTTCGAGCCGGGAGTCCTTGCTGATGCCGACCTCCGCGCCGTTCACCCACAGCCGCAGCGCGCTGTCGGCCGCACCGATGTGGATCACGACCCGCCGGCCCTGCCAGTCGCTCGGCACGACGAACGTCGTGCGGTAGCAGCCGGTGGGGTTGGCGTCGGGCACGTCGGGCGGGAACGTGCGGAAGGGCATCGCGATGTTCGTGTAGATCGGCCGGTCGTAGCCCTGCATCGTGAAGCAGCCGGGCACGTCCACCTCGGACCACCCGCCGTCGTCGAAGTCGGGTGTCTCGAAGCCGGCCGGCGCGGCGTCGGGTCGAGCGGCGAGCGAGAACCGCCACCGACCGTCGAGTGACCGGAAGAACGATCCGGCGCGGTCGACGAGCGGCGGTCGCATCGGCAGGCGGCCGACGCCGGTGAGTGCGGGCTCTTCCCACCAGTTCGCCATGATCGGAGTCTCGCGCGCGCTGGTAGTTTGGAACCGAAGACGCGTCTCGCATTTCACGCATCGTCAACGACAGGCAGGGAGCTCCGATGGCCGCGATCGATTTCGAAGCCTTCGACGCCGACAACCACTACTACGAGGCGACGGACGCGTTCACCAGGTACCTGCCGCCGGAGCGTTCACGGTTGGTGACGTGGGCGACGATCAACGGCAAGCAGCGGATGGTCGTCGACAACAAGGTGTTCCGATTCATCCCGAACCCGACCTTCGACCCCGTCGCCAAGCCGGGCGTGCTCGACGAGTACTTCCGCGGGAAGCGTGCCGGCGACTCGATCCGGGACGCGTTCGGTGATCTCGAGCCGATCAACCCGGCGTACCGAGAGCCCGAAGCGCGCATCAAGCTCATGGACGCGCAGCGCCTCGCGGGCTGCTTCCTGTTCCCGACGCTCGGCGTCGGCGTCGAGGAAGCGTTGCTGCACGATCCCGCGGCGTTGCACGACGTGTTCCACGCCTTCAACGAGTGGATGCACGACGACTGGACGTTCGCCTACGAAGATCGCATCTACGCGGCGCCGTACATCTGCATGCAGGATCCGGAGCGGGCCGAGCAGGAAGTCGAATGGGCGCTCGACCACGGCGCGCACGTGGTGGTGATGCGCAGCGGACCGGTGCGCGGGCCCGGCTTCGGACGGTCGCCGGGCGACCCGGTGTACGACCGCATGTGGGCGCGCCTCGCCGAGGCCGGGATCCTGGCCGCGTACCACTCCGGCGACTCGGGCTACGGCCGCTACGCCGACGAGTGGGGGACGGGCGGCGACTTCCAGGCGTTCCGCAACGATCCGTTTCGGAGCGTCACCGGTGGGCACCGTCCGATCTACGACACGATCGCCGCGCTCGTGTGTCACGGCGTGTTCACCCGCCATCCGAACCTGCGGGTCGCGACGATCGAGAGCGGCTCGGATTGGGTGCCGCTCCTGCTGCGCTCGCTCAAGAAGTCGTACGGGCAGGTGCCCGGCCGCGTACGGCGGCGTCGACCCCGCGCAGCAACTGCGCGACCACGTGTGGGTTTCGCCGTACTACGAGGACGACCTTCCGCAGCTCCGCGACGAGCTCGGCGCGAACCGCATCATCTTCGGCTCCGACTATCCGCACGCCGAAGGTCTCGCTGATCCGCTCGCCTTCGTCGAGGACCTCCCCGGCTTCTCCGACGACGAGATCCGACTCGTGATGCGCGAGAACGCACTGGAACTTTCCGTACCGCGCAAGAGTCGGTCCCGGCCGGCTTCGACGCCGGGCTGAAAGCCGGTCTCGTAGTACCAGCGCAAGCGCCAGAGCCCGTTCGCGAGCCAGAGCGCCCGGTAGGTGCGGTCATGAGTGGCCTCGAACAATGAGGGGTCGCCATAGCCGGCCTGTATCCACTCGACCGGGAAACGCTCGCCTTCGGAGAAGTCCCACTTGGCGAAGTCGTTCGCCGCGGGTTCGGCCGCGACCTCGCCGAAGTCGATGATCCCCGACAGGTGCCCGTCGTTCACCAAGACGTGGTTGGCCAACAGATCGTTGTGGATCAGGGCGACGCGAGGCGGCGCCGCCCGGAACGAATCGACGATCTCACGCAGCCAGCCTCGGATCGTCGCCGCCTCGAGTCCGACGGAGCGACCAGCTTCCTCGAACACATGCGCGTCAGTTGTCAGGCCGGCGAGCCAGTCGTCCATCGTCGCCAGCTTGCCTACTCCGGAGCCGTCGAGATAGCCGAAGCCTTGCACCGGGATCGAGTGCAGCTCCGTCAACCATGCTCCAACCTCTCCGAGCACCCGGCGAACGTCGAGCTCGTCGGGGTTGACGTCGCAGAGTCGCTCGCCCGGCAGCTTCTCCATCACGATGATGGACCGCCGCTCGCTCCCGACCTCGACGCGACGGAGAGCGTGGACACGTGGCGCGAGAATGCCCCGAGAGGCGCACTGGCCGATCACCCACGCCTCCCGGTCGTGCGCCTCGGGTCCGCCATGCGAAATGCGCACGATCAAGGACGGAGCCCGCTCCAAGGTGACGTCGTAGACCTCGTTTTGCTCCCCCGCGACAATCCGGCGCATGTCCAGGACCGGCGCCTCGCGACCTCGCCGACCGCAGCCGCCACGACGCTCGGCGGCGTCACCCATCCGTGGTGCAGCGCGGCGAGGTGTTGGCTGCGGTCGAGCTCAGCTGGTGGCTTGACGTGGTCCTCCGACACCCTCCGAGCGTAACTCGCGAAACTCTCATCATCGACCGCCTTCCACAGCTCACGGATCCAGCGCAGAGCGGGGGTTCGGCGTCAGTTGCATAGTGCTGAAGGAAAGCGGATGTCAGTCATCGCTGTCACGTCCGCGTCTCGTACGGTTCCGCCCACGACACCAGCTGCTCGACCTGCCCGCCGCTGGCCCGCACCTTCTTACGGTCGAGTTCTCGCTCGCTGCCGCTGATCGCAACCGCGGTGTGAGTCGCCTTGTGCGGGTCAATCCCGATGATAACTGTCACTGATTCCTCCGTCGGTCTCTCGTCGGTTGGGAACCGCGGAGGGCACTCCTGCTTCGATGGTTGTGCACGTTCCTCTTGCGAGCCACGCCGCGGCGAGATCCCCACGGAACTCGATTCGTTAGAAAGCCAGAACCGCGAATCGCAGAACGGCAGGCACTTCGAGAGCAACACCGCAAGGACCTCTCGACGCTACGGAACAACCGAACGCCTGCACGGAGTCTCAAGCAGGCACCTTGGAGACGCGGCGCACGCCGTTCTGCCACGCCGCGTTCTGGGACGGTCAACCGCTCGCAAAGAGCGCGAGAACCGTCGATCTGTCGCGCGTGACGCCCTCGATCGAGGACCGGTTCACGCCAGTCGGCAACGCGTTGCGAACCGCCCGAATGGCCAAGTAGTCATGTGTCATGACCGCGCGACGCCCGGAAAGACGTCGAGCGACCGCCTGGGTCAAGGACGAGCCGTTCGGGGTTGAGTTCGCTGAGATCGGCATCGCCGAACACCACATGACCGCAAGCGGCGTTGCCATCGGCACTGGGCCGGTTCCGTACCGGCTCGACTACGAGCTGGAGACGACGAAGGGCTTCGTGACGGTGCGACTGCGCGCCACCAGCCGCGGCGAGGGGTGGCGGCGCGAGCTTGACCTCCGCCGCGACGCCGACGGCTCGTGGACCGTGGCCGCCGATGAGGAAGGTCACCTCGAGTTAGCGCCGGCCGGCGGCGATCCTGCAAGTCTCGCGGGCGCTCTCGACTGCGATCTCGGGCTCTCGCCGGTCACGAACATGATGCCGATCCTCCGCCACGGCCTTCTCGATGGCGGCGGGCCGATCGACTTCACCATGGCCTGGGTCGCCGTTCCGGCACTCGCGGTACAGCCGGATGGCCAGCGCTACCGGCACATCCGTTCGGCGGCAGATCACCGCGTCATCCGCTACGACGCAATCGACGGCAGCTTCGCCGCCGACATCATCGTCGACCTCGACGCCGTTGTGGTCGACTATCCCGCCATCGCGCGGCGGCTCTGATCTGCGATCAGCGGTCACTCCGACGAGCCGGACTCCGTCTCGGTGAGGGTCCTACACGTGGGCGCCACCTGAGTAGGGCGTCATGTCCATCTTCGGGTAGCGACACTGCACGTCGGTGAGCGTCTGGTCGTTCCAGTAGGGGTCGCCGATCGCCGGGAAGCCGAACAGCTCGCGCTCGTGGGGCGTTGCCCGTTCCATCATCTCTGTCCAGTGAGGGGTGAGTGACTCGTTGGGCCAACCCGTCCTGCCGGTCCACCGCGGTCCCCAGACCTCGTAGTCGGTGCCCAGCACGAAGCGAGCTCGTCGTTCACCGGTCATCTGCGACCCGCGGTGCAGGACGTCGGTCCGGTACGTGAAGAGGGTGCCCGCAGGCCCCGTCACACTCGCCTCGACGTCGGCGAACCCGCCGAGCTCAATGCCCGTGCCACCGGCGAAATCCTCGAAACCGCCGAGCTTGCCTTTGGCCAGTACGGATGTGTGGTGCCGGCGTGGAGCGGTACCACCTTGGTCGGCCCGTCTTCCTCGTCGACGTCCGACAGCAAGATGAAGGACTCCATCTGGCGTCCGGGGTCGCTGCGCTCGGGGACCACGAGTGAGTGGTTGACGAAGTCGCGGTGGTGCGGCTGTTCGTAGTCGATGGCGCCTGAGTACTTCGCCCACAGAAACGCGTTGTAAAGGTGAATGTCGACCGATCCGAGGAACCGCTCCGCTAGGTCGACGAGGTCGGGATGGAAGGCGAGCCGGTTCAGATCCCAGGACTGCCACGGCGCGTGGCGATCCCCCGCGAACTGGCTTCGCGTGTATTTCTGGTGGGCTGACGGGTCGGCAAAGTAGTCCTCGGGTCGCGGGTAGTGCAGCCAAAGAGCCTCCTGGGCCGCCTTCAGTTCGTCTTGGGCGAGGAAACCCTCGACGATCGTGAAGCCCTGCTCACGCACCTCGTGCAGATTGCGGTCCGGGACCTTCACGGCCGCAACGGTAAGTCAGGCGCCTGACTTGGACGGGGGTTTGAGCCGGTCGTCCTCCCTCGAATGTAGAGAGGCCGAATCCGCTCCTCCGGACGGACAGGTGCGCGACCGAACGGCGCCCAGAACGCGCGTCGCCGACGGACTGCATCCGCGCCACCTACCGCCGGCTCGGCGACTGTTCTTCTGCGCTTGCGGTAGGTGTGACATCGCGTCATCGACACGTGCGCGCGATCGGCAGATATGGCACGTCCCCGACCGGCAGTGCAGGAGCGCTCACACTTCCCGAACCTCAAACAGGAAGATTGCGGATGCCAGCGTCTCAGTGGCCGCCTTCACGTCTTGGAAGTCTTCGGCGTCCAGTGCCGTCATCGCATCCTCGAGGGTGGGGAAGTCGGCTTCGAGGACCCAGCCCGCTTCTCCGGCCTTGGCTCCCGGACCCATGAGTGAGCCCACGCTGCGCGTGATCGGCTGGCTGCCTGCACTGGCTTTGAACGACGAAGCGATGCCCTCGATCAGAGCGTCTACCTCGACCGGACCTGCTGACTTCGGGAAGATCACCAATGCGCGGTACACACGTCAACGGTAGTGCTGGAGTCGGCAGTTCTGGCGTGCTATGCGGTCGGTCGGACCTGGTATGCGCGCGTATCGGTCGACTCCGAACGGGTGGGTCAACGCTGACGTTCGTTTACGGTTCCCGGTGTGGCCGATGATGACATCGGGTTCCCGGTCGACAATGCCGAGGAGCGCGAGCTGCTGTTGCAGTGGCTCGGCTATCTGCGCGAGGCGGTCCTACGCGGACGCGGGCGGCCTCGACGATGAGCAGGCACGCTGGCGTCCAGAAGGGCGGTTGATCTCGATTGCAGGGGTCATTAATCATCTCACCCGCGTCGAGTGGCGCTGGATCGACGGCGCTTTTCACGGCGCGGTGGTCAACCGGACGGAGTCAGAGTTCGCACCCGGGTCCGAGTTGTCATTGGATGCCGCCGTTCTCGCGTACCGAGAGCGTGCGGCCAAGACCGATGCTGCAGTCCGTGCCATGCCACTGGAGCAGGTCTCGGATCCGTCGGGCTGGGGCGAAGGCAAGAGCCTTCGATGGGTGATCCTGCACCTCATCAACGAAACCGCTCGACACGCCGGGCATGCAGACGCGAACGCGGGAGCTACTGGATGGATCAACGGGTGAGTAGCCAGCCGCCGAAGTCGATGGGGTTGCGACGCGAGGGTCCCGATGCCGATAGGGACGCGCCAGAGTGCCCGCTCGCCCGCCCGCGGTCGAGCGCATAGCGGCAGTTCTGGGCGCGCCGTCGTGAGTCAGGTGCGAGCGATGGAAGCGAGCCACGAGCGCACTGGCTCAGCGCGGAGCGTCACCTTGATGTCGGCCGGTTCGATGGCTTCAACGCGCCATCCGTCAGCGAACGCGTCCCTGATCTCGTCTTGGGTGACGCGACGCGGGCCCCATCCCGGTGGTTCGTTCTCGCTGAAGCACAGCATGAAGTATTCGCCGCCGGGTCGAGTCCGCTCGCGAGGCTCGCAATGAATGGCGCACGATCCTCGTCGTCGAACACGTGGAAGAGCCCGCAATCGAGAATCACGTCGAACTGCTCGCCCAGCGACGTGAGGCTGCGGGCATCACCGACGATAAAGCGCGCGGAGATGCCGCGCTCGCTCGCCTTCACTTCGTGCCAGACGGATCGCGGACGAGGCAATGTCGATCCCGACCGCTTCGCAACCTGCATCGGCCGCCATCAGAACGTGCTCGCCCGTTCCACAACCAACATCGAGCAGACGTCCCGCGAGGCGACCCTCGGCTGCGAGCGCCGCGAACGGTGGTTGTGGTTCTCCGATGTCCCACGGCGGCGTCGTTGCGTACGCGGCCTCGAACTCCGCCACGAGGTCTCTCGTCGGGTGCTCTTGGGCCACGGTCGTTCTCTTCTCCCGGTCGCATACAGAATGCCCGCTCTGGAGCGCTTATGCGAGCACGGTTCGTGTTACCGGGCCGCGCCGGCGATGAAGGTAGCTCACGATGTAGGTGGCGTGTCGGTCGAGGGAGACGCGGGAGCGGTCGTAGCGCCTGGTCGTGCGAGGATCGGCGTGGCTGGCGGCTTCTTGCACGTCTCGCAGTGAAACGCCGGCGTCGAGGGCGGCGGTGATGAACGCGTGTCGCAGGGTGTGTGGTCCGACGCGCTTGTTGATCCCGGCTCGGCGTGCGATGCGGCGCACGATCCGACTGGCCGCATGTCGGTCGAGTCGCTCGCCATTGTGTGCGAGGAAGATCGGTCCTTCGCTGCGTTCACCGACGGCGAGATCGACCCGCGGGCGGTGCGGGGCGCGAGTGGGATGGTCACGACCTTGCCGCCCTTGCGCAGGATCGTGAGCGTGCGGTGCACGCGTTCGAGTCCGAGTCGTTCGATGCTCGCGCCAAGTGCCTCGGAGATGCGCAGTCCATTGAGGGCGAGCAGGCTGAGTAGCGCGTGGTCGCGGGCGCCGGCGAGGCCGGCGGCGACGAGCATGGCGCCGACCTCGTTGCGGCCGATCGAACACCCACGACCGTTGCTGCTCGCTCGCCTCTGCCACGGGCGCATACTGCCCGCTCGGGATCGCCGCGGTCGAATACCGAACGGCAGTTCTGGTGCGTCTTTCCCGGGCTCTTTGCTTCGTCAGTCTTCGTGGTCCGCACGCGACCGCTGTTGCACGTTGACTCCAGTCGCGGCCGTCAGGTGACGGTGAGACAACCGAAGCAGAAGCCGAAGCCCGTCGCTAAGGGGCCGGGTCCGGTGCCGGGAGTCCAGCACGATGAGGTTGCGTTCACCGGTGGGCGCGTCGAGGTTGACGCTCACCGCTACCTCAATTTCGGTCTCGGAGTTCACGACGACGGAGTTCACGACGACGCCGTCAGTGGTGAACACGTTCGCAGTAACCCGGGTTCCGTTGAGGAATCCGCTGCCCGTGACGGTCAACGTTGCGCTGTCGCCTCGCGCGACCTCCGAGGGTGTGTCCGACTCGACGGTTGGCGTGACGACCGCCCGCACGAACACGTCCTGACCGAGGACTCCGGACGTGCCGTCGCCGGTCACGAGGTTGGTTGCCTGAGACTCGAACCCGACGTAGCGGCCATCCGCACTGATCACCGGTCCATTGGCGCTGGCGCCGTTCGCTTCGCTGTCCGCCGGCATTGACGCTGACTTCGCGTCGTGGTCTCGGTCTGGAGGTCACGCACGAACACGTCGAAGGTCCCGTTCTGGTCGCCGTCCACGAGATCACTCGCGGCAGAGCTGAACGCGACGTAGCGACCGTCGCCGCTGATCGCCGACCCGAAACTCGAACCATTGGAGTCCCACCCGCGGTGTCGACGCTGACCCGGGTAGTGGCCGTGCCTGCAGGTCGCGTACAAAGATGTCCGACTGTTCGTTGCCGTCGCCCGACACCAGATCAGTCGCGGGCGAACGGAACGCGACGTAACGGCCATCGTCGCTAATTGCTGCACCCTCACAGAAACTGTCGGGGTCACCGCCTCCTATGTCGACGCTGACCCGTGTCGTCGTGTTGGTCTGCAAGTCGCGCACGAATACGTCTTCGTGGGTGTTGCCGTCGCCGGGTACGAGATCACCTGCGGTTGAGGTGAACGCGACGTAGCGTCCGTCGGGAGTGACGTCCGGGCCGCTGCTGGCGCCCAGGGGATCGCCTCCATTCATGTCGACGCTGACCCGTGTCGTGGTGTTTGCCTGCAGGTCGCGGACGAACACGTCGGAAGTCTCATTGCCGTCGACGCCCGGCACCAGGTGGGTCGCGTTCGAGGAACTGCGACGTACCGGCCATCGGTGCTGAGCGACGGTTCGGTGCTGGCTTCGTTGGTGTCGCCGCCAGCCTCGTCGACGCTCACCCGTATCGTTGTGCCGACCTGCCGGTCACGTACGAACACGTCGTCGGCCATGTTCTCGTCACCCGGCACCAGATCAATCGAGCCCGAGCTGAACGCGACGTAGCGGCCATCGCCACTGATCGATGGCTCCCTGCCGTTCGCGTTGTCGCCCGCCATATTGACGCTCACGCAAGATTTCGTCCGCTCTTGCAGGTCGCGCGCCACCACGCCGCACGAAGCCACCCGCGACAAGGTCACTCGCAACCGAGGCAAACGCCACGTAACGGCCGTCAGCGCTGATCGAGAGTCTGGAAGCTGAAGCCGTTGGGATCGCCCCCAGCCGTGTCAACGCTGACTCTCGTGATGAAGGTGCAGCCGCTCGCAAGCAACCCGACCAGGACAAGCGCCAAGGGCCGAGAAAGACGTCCAACCATACGACACCACCTCACGCCCAAAGTGATCTTCGCGCCACCTGTACACGACCACTGTAACGAGGCATCGTCTGCGGCGCTTCCGATCGCAATCGCGACAGATTGCCCGCTCTGGCACGTTATTGCGAGAGCCTCAACCGCGCATGACACACGACTGGAGTGGTCCTGATCGTGCTTGGCGCATTCTGATCTTCCGTACCCCAGAACGCCGGGTCGAGCGCGGCACGTGAGGGCGACCGATCGGGAGCCTTGTCCTCGTCAGCCCGCGTCTTGTTCGCCGCGCTCGTATCGCCTCGAGGGGCTCGTGGAAGTGCCAGTGGTGGCCTTCGAGATCGTCGGCCTCGTAGCGCCGGAAGCCGTAGAAGGCGTCCTCGATCGGCATCGTGATGGTGGCGCCCTCGGCGAGGGCATGTTCGTAGTGGGAGTCGATGTCGTTGACTGCGACGTTGATCATCACCGTTGCGTGGCCGACATCCCCGGGGCTGTAGAGGTGGTGGACGTCTCGCGCGGCTTCGGTCGCGCGGCCGATCATGACCACGCCGTCGCCGAACTCGAGCCAGGCGAGCATTCCCTCGTAGTCGTCACTCTCCATCCGGGCTTCGCGGCGCTCGGTGAACTGGAACACGCGGGTGAGGTATTCGAGCGCGGCGACTTCGTCCGAGTAGGTGAGGCGCGGGTACATCGCCGGCGTGTGACTCCATACTTCAGGTGGAGGTGTCGTGCTTCCGATCGTGGACATGAGTCTCTCCTTCTCGCGCGTGAACAGTCCGGGATCGCCCTCATCGACGGGGAAGACCCGGTCGGGTCGAAGTGTGGCTGTCATGTGTTCTTCATCGCTGTCGCCGACGAGTTCGCGGAGTCGGCCACGCGCCCGGTTCAGCCGTGAACGCACCGTTCCAACAGGAACGTCGAGGGCGGTCGCGATCTGGTCGTAGGGCATGCCCTCCCACGCGAAGAGCAGAAGAGCGTCGCGTTCTCCCTGCGGGAGCGTGGCGATCGCGGCGGCGACGGCGGCCCAGAGCCGCGAGGCGTCGAGACGAGCATCGACCTCGGACGACAGGTCGGATGCGGCGATGGACGTGTTCACCAGCCGCGCGGTCGCGTCGAGACGGCGAGCCTCTCCTTGCCGACGGCGGGCCAAGAGATTGCTCGCGATCCCGTACAGCCAGGGCCGCGCCTCCGCTCGTTCGGTGTCGAAGCGCGATCCGCTTCTCGAACGCGATGCGAAAGAGCTCCCCGAGCAGCGAGTCGGCGTCATCCGGGCCGACCCGGCGGACGAAGTACCGGAACATCGTCGTTGCATGCCGGTTGAACAACTCGCCGAAGGAGGACGGCGACGTGAGCGAGCACACGATGACCTCGGCATCGGTGCGCGGATCCATCACTCCATGTTCCTCGCTCGCAGCGACGAGTTCGGAATATCAGCCGAGAGCCGGTTCCGTGGCGTTACAGGAGGCCGGAGACGGCGGTGATGGCCTCGTCGCCGAGGAAATATGCGTGCAGCCGGTCGAGGAAGTCGGCGACCTCGGGTGGGCCGTCCCACCGGAGCGTGATCTCATCCGGCATCGTGCGGATGTCGAAGCCCCAGAACTGGCAGCAGCGTTTTTCGTCGATGGCGAAGCGGTGTACGTCGGCCTCGAGTGCCGGTTCGTTCGGGAAGCGGAGCAGTAGGCCGTGCTCGGTGCGGTCGATGTGGTCGAGTGCCGCTCGCATTCGTTCGACCTGTGCGATGCGCACCTGGAGTTCGCTGCTGTCGGCTGTGCAGACGATCGGTGCAGTGGCGTCGTAGAGCGGGATCGAGTTCATTGGGTGCCTTCGTGGTCATCTCGACGAAGGTGAGGCAGACGCACGTCTCGTCGCAGGGGCCATCGATCGCCGGTCCCGCGAGTTGTGCGGCGGCGTGTTGGAGCTGGTCGACCAAGGCGGTCAGTTCGACAATCTGGTGCTCGGCTTCGGCCATCTTCGTCGTCACCAACTCATGGAACCGTCGCTGCACGGGTCCGCATCGCTCGCCGTCCCAGACGCCGACGAGATCGGTGATCTCTTCGAGCGTGCAGCCGAGTTGCTTGGCGCGGCCGATGAACGCCAACCGGGTGAGCGTCATGTCGTCGTAGAGCCGGTATCCGGCGTCTGTGCGAGTGGCCGGTGCAACGAGGCCGATGCCTTCGTAGTAGCGCAGCGTCGACGCCGTGAAGCCGGTGCGGTCGGCGACCTGACCGATCGTGTAGGTGGTCATGCCTCGACTGTAAAGGTTCGACCTGGGTTGAAGGTCAAGCGCGACCTGCTTCGCTCACACCGCGAGCTGGCGATAGCGCCGTACTGCCACCGCTGCCCAGATCAGTTCCACGACACCGAAGGGCCATGCCCCGGAGAGGAACCCGTAGACGCTGGACAGGACGCAGCCGAACGCGAACGCGAGCACGAAACCGCGGCCGCGGTCCTCCAAGGCGTACATCACCATCATGAACGTGACCGCGCAGACGCCGTAGATCGTGACCGCCATCCTGCGAGTCAATCACCGACCCGGCGTCTGGAGATTCCGCGTGCGCGGGTGCGCGCGGAATCTCCAAACGCGAGTGGGCCAGACTGGCCGGGTGGGTGGCGTCGGGTGGCTCGCTGATGCGAGCGAGGAGTCGCTCCGGACGGCGCTCGGCGCGGTGATTCCCGAGCTCGCTGGACTGCCGCTCACGCTGCAGCCACGTGAGCCGCAGTCCAATCCGTTGTACTGGTCGGCGAGCGCGGTCATCGGTGACGCGTTCGTGGTCAAGTATGCGTGGTCTGAGGTACGGGCAGTTCGCCTTTGGAGGGAAGGCGTTGTCGTCGACCGACTGCACGCGTGCGATGCGTCGCTGCCGATTCCGGAGCTCGTGACCGTGAGCCGCGAACCGGCACTCGTCGTGACTCGATTGGTTGCCGGAGAACCGCTCAGCTGGGAGTGGGCCGGCCGCATGACGGCGTCGGAGACCGAGCAGGTCGGGCAGGATCTCGGGCGGTTCCTGGCCCGACTCCACGACGTGGCACCCGTGGAGTTGATCGGCGATCTCCCGGATGTCCACCCGACGCCGCAGGCGAGCACCGGACGCCTGCGCGCGGACTTCCTCCCACTGGTGGATGAACGTCGCCGCTCCATGGTCCTGCGGTGGTGTGACTGGGTCGATGACGTGTTGACCAACCGGTCGGACCTCGCAAGCGTGGTGGTGCACGGTGACCTGCACGGCTACAACCAGGTATGGGACCGCGATTCGACGACGCTGCGGGCGGTTGTGGACTTCGAAGAGAGCGGGATCGCCGACCGCGCACTTCGACTTCCGTTACCTGCCCGGCAAGGCCGAGGGCAAGAGCTCGTGCTGCGCGTCATGCACGCCTACGAACGGTTCGCGAGACGTGCACTCGATCTCGACCGGGTCATGGCGTGGCACGTGTTGACGGTCTTGGGCGACGCCCTGTGGCGAACCGAGGCCGGTGTCGAGTTGCCCGGCCCTGGTGGCAGCGCCGAGACGTGGGTCGACGACCTCGCGATCCGACTCGACACAATGCGCAGTTGACGGTGACGATCCGTCGACCGTGACGACTTCGAGCGTCTGGTCGTCGGATCAGGTCGGCACGCGAACTGATCCGCCCCATCGCGGCCGTGTGGATCAGTCGGGAGTGAACCCTTGGCGCAGCGTGTTCTCGCTGATCGAGCGGGGCTCGACGAACTGGCCGAGGTAGTCGGGCCCGCCGGCCTTGGACCCGACCCCGGACAGACCGAAGCCGCCGAACGGTTGACGGCCGACAACCGCGCCGGTCGTGGCCCGGTTCAGGTACACGTTGCCGGCCCGCAGCTCGTCGGCCGCCTGCTCGAGGTGTGAGGGTGTGCGCGAGAAGCAGCCGGCGGTCAGCGCGTAGTCGGTGTCGTTGGCGAGCGTGAGCGCGCGATCGAAGTCGCGCGCCCGGATGAGCGCCAGCACCGGTCCGAAGATCTCCTCGGTCGCGATGCGAGCAGCACGATCCTTGATCTCGACGATCGTCGGCCCGGCGTACCAGCCGCGATCGGGGAGGTCGGTGCGTTGCAGGAGCACGGTGCCCTCGGCGTGGGCGAGCGACTGGTAGGAGCGGACCCGCGTCTGCGCGTCTTCGTCGATCAGCGGACCGACGACCGTTGCCGGATCACGCGGGTGACCGATCGGGACGAGTTCGGTCGCGCCGACGAGTCGAGCCGCGAGCGCGTCGTACAGCTGATCGACGACGATCACGCGCGATACGGCCGAGCATTTCTGCCCGGCGTAACCGAACGCGCTCTGCACGATGGCAGGGATCGCGTCGTCGAGATCGGCGTCGGCGTCCACGACTGCGGCGTTCTTGCCGCCCATCTCCACCACGACCTGTTTCACGTGCCGCTGCCCGCGGCGGACGACCGCGGCGCGCTGCACGATGTCGAGTCCCACCGCCCGGGAACCGGTGAACGTCACGAACGCGACGTCGGGGTGCTCGACGAGTGGTGGCCCGATGTCCTCACCGACGCCGGGGAGGAACGACAGGGCGCCCGGCGGCAGACCGGCCTCCAGCAGGATCTCGACCAGGCGGGACGCGATCCCCGGCGTCTGCTCGGCCGGTTTCAGCACGACCGTGTTGCCGGTGACGAGCGCGGCAGTGACCATTCCCGTCGGGATGGCGAGCGGGAAGTTCCACGGTGCGATCACGACGCCCACCCCACGCGCCTGATACCGGTAGGCGTTCGCCTCGCCGGGCGGTTGTTGCAACGGCGCACCTTCGCCCATCACGAGCGCTCGCCGGCCGTAGTACTCGCAGAAGTCGATCGCTTCGCACACGTCCGCGTCGGCTTCGGCCAACGGCTTGCCCGCTTCGAGGACGCAGAGTGCCGCGAGCTCGTCGCGGCGGCGGCGCATCTGGTCGCCGGCGCGAAACAGCACTGCGGCACGGTCTCGCCACGACGTCGTGCGCCACATCGGACTCGCGTGCCGCGCCGCGGCGACCGCGGTGTCGACGTGGGAGGCACGCGCCGACGCGCTGCGGCACACGGTCACGTCGGGGCGGCCGGGATCGACCGACACGATCACATCGCGCGTCTCGATCGCGATGCCGTCGATCAGCAGTGGCACCGGGAAATCGAGCTCTCGTTCGACGCGATCGACGGCGTCGGTGAGCCGCACGCGCGCTTCGTCGCGCCGGAGCTCCGCCGGCGGTTCGTTGACGAAGCGGCCGGGCTCGTCGGGATCGGTTGCCTGACGCCGTTCGAAGGGTCGCCGTTCGACAGGACGCGCCAACGCACGTGCTGCGGGTTGCGGTGGCGCGACGAGCGCGTCGGTCTCCTGTCCCTCGACGTAGCGGTGCCGGACGAACGACTCGTTCGACGTGTTCTCGAGCAGGCGGCGGACGAGGTACGCCATGCCGGGTACGAGATCGCCGACCGGCACGTACACGCGTGTGCGCACGCCGAGGTCCTTCACTGCTTCGTGCAGGGGCTCGGCCATCCCGTGCAGCACCTGCACTTCGATCGCGTCGTCGGGCAGGTTCTCGGCGCGCGCCGCGCACACGGCAAAGGCGATGCTGCGGGGGTTGTGGCTCGCGAACGCGGGCCGGACGTCGCCGTCGGCGGCGCCGGCGACGAGCATCGCCGCGCACGCCTCGTAGGAAGCGTCGGTGGCGTCCTTGTCGGGCCAGACGGGCGACTTCCAGCCCTGCGCGCGCGCCTTGGTCGTCTCGACGTCCCAGTAGGCGCCCTTCACGAGCCGGACCTGCAAAGGCAGGGCGAGCGTGTCGCCGGACCACTCGACGAGGTCACCGAGGTCGTCGAGCGCGTCGATGCGATACGCCTGCACGACGCAGCCGAGCTGGGGCCCTTCCGGGTAGCGCGATCCGATCTCGCGCACCAGCCGCAACGTGACGTCCTTGAGCTCGTCGTGTTCGGTGTCGAGGTGGATCGTGGCGTTCAGGGCGCGCGCGGTGTCGAGGATCGGCGCCGAGGCGGTCGAGTGCCTCCGCGATCCCTTCGTCGGCGGTCGCCGGGGCGAGCATCGGCGCAAGTGCGCTCGCCTTCACCGAGATGTTCACCCGCGGCACCGCGCCCCACGGGTCGCGTTCCAACAACGACTGCGCCGGCCAGGTCGACGCGGCCCGCGTCAGCGTGTCGAGCATGACGCGCACGCGCGTTGCGTAGTCGTCGGCATCGGCGCGCGTCAGCGTGCGCTCACCGAGCAGGTCGACGGTGTTCGCAAAGCCGTCGTTCCAGAGCTCTGCGGTTCGGGCCACGGCCTCCGTCGGGTTCGAACCGGCGATGAACTGCCGGGCCATGCGGTGGATGCTGCCGCGCGCGACACCGCGAGCCGCGCGTGCGCCGAAGGGCACCGCGTGCGCCGCGCCGATGCCGGCGCGTACGACACCGGGTGTGTCGTCGGTCAGCACGTACTCGTCGAGGTGATCGAGCACGTCGGCGGGCGACGTGCACGCGGGGAAGACGTCGACGAACCGGAACAGGCCGGTCTTGAAGTGTGGACGCTTTGCGGTCCACGCGAGCATCCGGGCACTCGGGTCGAACGCGTCGCGGAACCGGTCACCGATCGTGGGGCGCGCCGCCACCAGGATCTGCCGGGCGAGATCTTCGACGTCGTCTTCGGCGGGTCGCACCTTTTTCTGGCTCCCTCGTCAGAGGTCGGGGAGTCCCATCTCGAGGTTGGCCTCCTCGAGCCCGCCGTCGACCTCCATGAGCTTGCCGGTGACGAAACTCGCCGCCGGCGACGCGAGGTACAGCGCGCAGCGGGCGATGTCTTCCGGGCGGCCCAAGCGCTTGAGCGGCGTCCGCCTCACCATCTCGTCGCGGATCGCGTCGTCTTCGAGCACGATCTCCAGCGCGCTCGTCGCGATCGAGCCGACCGCGATGCCGTTGACCCGCACCTTCGGCGCGAGATCAGCGGCCATGAGCCGCGTCATGTGGCTGAGCGCGCCCTTGGCCGTGCCGTAGGCGACGAACCCGCGGTCGCGCAGGCGGCCGATGGCGGAGGAGATGTTGACGATCGCGCCTTCGTCGCCCGCGTCGAGCAGATGGGGCGTCGCGGCCTTGCTGAGCACGAAAGCAGTCGTGACATTGAAGTGGAACGACCGCTCGAGGAATCCGGGGCTCGTGTCGAGAAACGGGCGCGGCATCGTGCCACCCGCGTTGTTGACGACGATGTCGAGCCGGCCGAGCTCATCGATGGTCCGCGTGACGATGTCGACGACCGCGTCGTTGTCGTTGACGTCGGTCGGCAGCACGATCGCCTGCCGGCCGAGCCCGCGAACATCGGCTGCGACCTCGTCGAGCTGTTCCTTCGTGCGGGCCGCGAGCACGACGTCGGCACCCGCGTCCGCAAACGTGCGGGCGATCTCGGCGCCGATGCCACGGCCGGCGCCGGTGACGATCGCGACCTTGCCGTCGAGCCGGAACGCGTCGAGCCCGGACGTGGGTGCCGGCGTCACGACAGGTACCGGGAGACCGTCTCGACGATCGCGGCCGGTTTCTCGGCGCCGTCGCGCTCGATGGTCACGCGTGTCACCGCCTGCACCCCGCCCGGCACTTCCTTGGCGTCGATCACTTCGCCGCGGCCGCGCAATCGGGACCCGACCGGGACCGGTGCCGGGAAGCGCACCTTCTCGGCGCCGTAGTTGATGCCCATCGAGATGTTCTCGACGCGCACCAGCTCGGCGAGGAAGTGGCTGGCGAGCGACATCGTGAGGTAGCCGTGGGCGATGGGCGCGCCGAACGGCCCCGCCTTCGCCCGCTCGGTGTCGGTGTGGATCCACTGGTTGTCGAGCGTGGCGTCGGCGAACTTGTCGATCTGTTCCTGCGTGATCGTGATCCAGTCGGTGGGGCCGTGCGTCGTGCCCACTGCCGACAGCAGATCACTCGGTTGCGCGAAGACGGTGGCGGTCATGGGTGCACTTGTAGCAGCACATACACATCGCCGGCACACCCGTCACCTATCTTCGGCGGCATGGAGGAGCGAGGCCTCGCGCCGCAGGCCCCGGCGCGCCGAGCGACGGACGGGAGGTAGGCAAAAGGATGGCCGGAAGGAAGGCGAAAGGGGAGGTGCAGGGCTACTCGGCCGAGCACATCCACGTCCTCGAAGGCCTGGACCCGGTGCGCAAGCGGCCCGGTATGTACATCGGGTCGACCGGGACGACCGGCCTGCACCACCTCGTGTGGGAGGTCGTGGACAACGCGGTCGACGAGGCGATGGCCGGGTACTGCAACCGCATCGACGTGACGCTGCTCGCCGACGGCTCCGTGCGGGTCGTCGACAACGGCCGAGGCATCCCGGTGGACGAGCACCCGCAGTACAAGGGCAAGTCGGCGGCGGAGATCGTGATGACGACGCTGCACGCGGGCGGGAAGTTCGGGGGCGGCGGCTACAAGGTGTCCGGTGGGCTGCACGGCGTCGGCGTGTCGGTGGTGAACGCGTTGTCGCAGCGCACCGTGCTCGAGATCGACCGCGACGGCGCGACGTACCGCCAGGAGTACGCGGCCGAAAAGACGTGCGGTGGTGTCGTGCGGGCGGGTGTGCCGCAGGGACCGTTGAAGAAAGTGGGGGCGTCGAAGCGCGGGTTCACGGGCACGACGGTCACGTTCTGGCCCGACCCCGACGTGTTCGAGGAGATCGAGTTCCGCGCCGCGACCGTGATGGAGCGGCTCCAGGTGATGGCGTACCTGAACCGTGGTCTCGCGATCGCGTTCCACGACGAGCGGCCGGGGCACAAGCACACCGAGGTGTTCCAGAACGACGCCGGCATCGTCGACTTCGTCGCCCACCTGAACCGCGCCAAGGAGCCGCTGTTCAAGGACATCGGCTCGTACAGCGACCGCGGGCCCGAAGGCGAGGTCGAGGTCGCGTGGCAGTGGAACGCCGGATACAACGAGGGTCTGCACTCGTATGCGAACGGCATCTCGACCACCGAAGGTGGGATGCACGCCGAGGGGTTCAAGCGGGCGCTCACACAGGCGATCAACCGCTACGCCAAGGCCCGCAACCTCGTGAAGGTGAAGGACGCCGCGTTCCAGGGCGACGACGTGCGCGAGGGTTGCACCGCGATCATCTCGGTGCGGCTCGCCGACCCGCAGTTCGAGGGGCAGACCAAGTCCAAGCTCGGCAACACCGAGATCCGGTCGTTGGTGGAGCGGGCGACGAACGAGCACTTCGGTCGGTGGCTCGAGGAGCACCCGAACCCGGCCAAGGCGATCGTCGCCAAGGCGAGCAACGCGGCCCGGGCCCGCAGTGCCGCCAAGCAGGCGCGCGAGCTGACGCGCCGCAAGACCGCGCTGGACGGTGTCGGCATGCCCGACAAGCTCGCGGATTGCGCGGCCCGTGCGCGCGAAGAGACCGAGCTCTTCATCGTCGAAGGAGACTCGGCCGGCGGCTCGGCCCGCGACGCGCGCGACCCGAAGATCCAGGCAATCCTGCCGCTGCGCGGCAAGATCCTCAACGTCGAGCGCGCGTCGATGGACAAGGTCGTCGCCAACGCCGA
The DNA here is from genome assembly GCA_963841215.1 of uncultured Actinomycetes bacterium. Taxonomy (GTDB): domain Bacteria; phylum Actinomycetota; class Acidimicrobiia; order IMCC26256; family PALSA-610; genus CAVUFH01. The sequence continues at coordinate 54,434 of CAWJBW010000003.1, forward strand.
GATCCAGTCGCTCATCGCCGCCATCGGCGCCGGCATCGGCTCGGACTTCGACGTGAGCAAGGTTCGCTACGGCAAGATCGTCGTGCTCGCCGACGCCGATGTCGACGGTGGCCACATCCGCACGCTGCTCATCACGTTCTTCTACCGGCAGATGACCGCGTTGGTGGAGTCCGGCCATCTCTACGTCGCGCAGCCGCCGCTCTACTCGGTCGAGGTCGGCAGCGAAAAGATGTACGTCGCCGACGATGCAGCCCGGCTGCGCCTGATCGAGGAGCACCCGAACCGGCAGCTCGCGTTCGCCCGGTTCAAGGGACTCGGCGAGATGGACGCGCACGAGCTGCGCGAGACGTGCATGGACCCGGCGACGCGCAACCTCGTACAGCTCGACGTCGAAGAAGCGGCCATCGCCGACGACGTGCTCGGCATCCTGATGGGCGACGACGTCGAGCGTCGCCGCCAGTGGATCCAGCAGAACGCCAAAGACGCCCGTTTCCTCGATGTGTGAGCCCGTTTTCCTCGATGTATGAGGAGGTGCCGTGCCATGGCACGACGTAGAGCAACCGCCAACCAGCTGACGCTCGCGGCGCCCGACATCCCGACGCGCGCGCTGGCCGAAGAGGTCGAGGCCGCGTTCCTCGAGTACTCGATGAGCGTCATCGTCAGCCGGGCACTCCCGGACGTGCGCGACGGCTTGAAGCCGGTGCAACGCCGGATCCTGTGGGCGATGCACGACGCCAACCTGCGGCCCGACCGCCCATTCGTGAAGTGCGCGCGCGTCGTCGGCGACGTGATGGCGAACTACCACCCGCACGGTGATGCCTCGATCTACGACGCGCTCGTACGTATGGGGCAATGGTTCTCGGCCACCGGTCCGTTGATCGACAAGCACGGCAACTTCGGTTCGCCGAGCGACCCGCCCGCCGCGGCCCGGTACACCGAATGCCGCCTCGCACCCTTGGCGATGGAGATGCTCGCCGGCATCGACGAGGGCACCGTCGAGTTCCAGCCGAACTACGACACGTCGACCACCGAACCGACCGTGGTGCCGGCCCGGTTCCCGAACCTGCTCGTGAACGGAGCGCAGGGCATCGCGGTCGGCATGGCCACCAACATCCCGCCGCACAACCTCGCCGAAGTGTGCAACGCGGCGCTGAAGCTCATCGACAGCCCCGACACGACGCTTCCGCAGCTGATGCGCATCGTGAAGGGCCCCGACTTCCCGACCGGCGGCCTCATCATGGGCGACGACGGGATCAAGGACGCCCACCGCACCGGCCGCGGCACGATCCGGGTTCGGGCGCGCCACGAGATCGAGGAGTCGCGACGCGGCGCGGCGATCGTGCTCACCGAAGTGCCGTTCCAGACGAGCGTCGACGCGATCGCGGGCAAGCTCGCCGAGTTGGTCGAGGCCGGGAAGATCGACGGCGTCCGCGACATCCGCAACGAGTCCGGTCAGGGGGCAATCCGGCTCGTGATCGAGCTCCGCCCCGGCACCAATCCGCAGATCGTGCTGAACAACTTGTTCAAGCACACCGCCGCGCAGTCGACGTTCCCGGTGAACATGGTTGCGCTCGTCGACGGCGTGCCTCGCACCGTGAACCTCCAGGACGCGTTGCAGGCATGGGTCGACCACCAGGTGGTGGTGCTGACCCGCCGCAGCCAGTTCCGCCTCGACAAGGCCGAGGCCCGTCTCCACATCGTCGACGGGCTGCTTCGCGCGCTCGACATGATCGACGCGATCGTCAAGGCGATTCGCGCGTCGAAGGATCGCGTCGCGGCCCGCACCGCGCTGATGGGCCAGAAGTTCGGGTTCACCGAGATCCAGGCGAACCACATCCTCGACCTGACGCTCGGCCGGCTCACCCGGCTCGGCCGGGAGGACCTCGCCGCAGAGAAGCAGGAGCTCGACGCGGCGATCAAACAGCTGCGCCGGATCCTCGCTCGGCGCGACGTGCTGATGGGCGTGATCCGCGAGGAGCTCGTCGCCATCCGTGACGTGCACAAGGCACCCCGCCGCACGGCGATCGAAGCGGCCGACACCGGCACCATCGACGTGGAGGCGCTGGTAGAGGACGAGCCGTACCTCGTGACCGTGACCGCGCGCGGCTACGTGCGGGCCACCCCGGCGCGGGCCCGCACCGCGAAAGCGCCGTCGACCGGCGAGCGCGACGCGGTGTCGCAGGTGATCGAGACGTCGGCCCGTGCCGGCATCCTTTGCTTCACCGACCGCGGCCGTGCGTACCGGGCGACGGTGCACGACCTCCCCAAGGAGCGACTCACCGCCGCGCAGAACCTGTTCCAGTTCGGCGACGGCGAACGCCTCGTGGCGATCCTCGACGGCCGGATGCAGGAAGATCACCCGAACCTCGTCTTCGTGACTGCGAGCGGCGGGGTGAAGCGCTGCGCCCTCGGCGAGTTCGTCGACGTCTCCGGCCGCAAGGACGGCATCGTCGCGATGAAGCTCACGGGCGACGATCGCGTCGTCGCGGCCTTCCCGGGCTGGAACGACTACGAGCTGCTGATCGTCACTGCCCAGGGGCAGGGCATCCGGTTCCCGGAAGAAGAAGCGCGAGTCGTCGGCCGCAGCGCGGGCGCGATCCGTGGCATCCGGCTGAAGGGTGACGACATGGTCGTGGGCGCCTGCGCGGTCGCACACGAGGAAGTCGTCGTGATCGCAACCTCCGGTGGTTTCGCGAAACGGACCGCGGTGGACGACTTCCCGGTGCAGGCGCGGGGCGGCGCCGGCGTCAAGGCGGCCAAGGTCGACAGAGCACGCGGCGGGCGGCTGTCCGGGGTCGCCGGAGCGACCGCGACGGTGGCGTTCCTGACGCGCTGACGGCGCAACCGCCGTGGAAAGCGCGTCGATCCGTGCCGCGGCGCGCGACGGCGGCGGCTCGAAGGTGCCGGGCGTCAGTGGCGAAGTGCAGCGGATCGTGGCCGTCGCGGCGCCGGCCGCGGGCGACACCGACGAGCGATAGCCGCCCGCGCGCGTCACCGCTCGTGCGCTCAGCGCTCGTGCGCAGGTGCGGCGAGCAGCGTCTGCGTGTACGCCGTGAGCGTGTTGTTGTCGACGTAGATGTGTTGGGTGCCGGCGTGGATGTCGCGGAAGCACCGCTGGAGCACGCTCGGGTTGCGGAGCGCATCGGTGCCCGCCCATGTGTACGCGAAGCGTGCCGCGTCGGCCGCGATACGCGTCGCGTAGGTCGTCGCCTGCCGCATCCGTTGTTGCTGCACGAGACTGCACGGACTGCCGGCGAGCACGGTCGCCTCGGCCTCGCCGAACGTCTCGTACACGTAGGCGCTCGCGGCGCGCATCGCGGCGTCGTGCATCGCGAACTCGTGTTGGAACAACTGCTGCGCGGTCACCGTCTCGAAGCTGCCCATCCGCTGCTTGGCTTCGGCGATGGCGAGGACCTCGTCGAGTGCGCGCTTGCCGACGCCGAGCGCGAACCCGGCGTGTCCCGACGCGACGAGACCGAACAGCCCGATCTGGTACATCGCACCGCCGCGCAACGGTTGCGCCTCGAGCAACCGGAACGTGTATCCGGCGGCCACCACCTCGTCCGTCACGGCGTAGTCGTCGCTGCCGGTGCCGGCGAGGCCCATGACCTCCCAGTTGCCGCGGAGCTCGACCTGCTCGGGACGGAGGAAACCGACGAGCAGCGACGGCAGTCCCGAGTCGGTGGTGACCGGCTCGCCGGCGCGCGTCTCCACCGCGCCGGCCCCGATCCACGTCGCGTGCCGGCAGCCGCTGCCGAACCGGTAGTTCCCGGAGAAGCGGTATCCGCCGTCGTCCTCCGCCGCCTGTCCGACGGGTCCGAACATCCCGGCGTGCACTCCTCGCGCGCCGGCCGGGAACATCGTGCGCACCGCGTCGTCGTCGCAGTAGAGCGCGGCGAAGGTCGACGACGTCGCATTGGCCATCACTGACCAGCCGGTCGAGCCGTCGGCGTAGGCGAGCTCCTCGAACACGCCGAGACACTCGGCGATCGGTGCCTCGAGCCCGCCGGCGGCCTCGGGCACCATCGTCCAGAACAGCTCCTGCTCGGTCACCGCGTCGACGACGGGTTTCGTCGTCGTGCCGGCCGCCTCGGCTTCCTCGGCCTCGGCCTCGACGAGCGAACGAAGCGAGCGGGCCCGGGCGACCGCGTCGGTGCGAGTTTCGATCATGACGCCCAGGTTCTCATACCGGCTGATGTTGTAGCTAGGGCGCGGGCGTCTCGATCGTCTTCCAGTCTCGGGTCTGCACGTAGGTGCGGAAGTGCTCGGCGATGTGCATGAAATCGTCGCCGGTCTTCGGATGGCGCAGCTCGTACAGGTGTGGGAAGCGCCGCATCGCGCGCACGAGCTCCCACAGCGCGATCGCGTCGTCACCGGAGGGTGCGGGCACGATGACGGGACCGTAGACCGCGTAGCCCGACGCGAACACGATCGTGGGAACGCCGTGCCCGCCGTGCTTCGTCACGACCTCCTCGTGGTCGGCTCGCACGTCGTCCGTGGTCGTATCGTCGGCGATCGCGCGCGTCACGAGCGCAGGGTCGAAGCCTGCACGCTCGATGACCTCGGCGTGCACGTCCGGGTCGTGGGTGCGCACGCCGTCATCGAAGAACGCGGTGCCGACCGCCTCGTACCAGCGATCGACCGCGTCGTTTCCCTGCTCGCGCCGAATCAGCGCGCCCACCCGCATCTGGCCCCACCCGTACGACCACGGTCGCTCCCACGGGTGCTTCTTCCCGGCCTCCCGGTTGATCTCCTCGAGCGAGAAGAAACGCCACGTGATGTCGACGGGTACCTGCGTGCGGACGTCGCGGATCCATCGGGACGCCTGGTACGCGTACGGGCACATCGGGTCGAAGAACCACTCGATCCGTTCCGTCGACGTCTCGGCCATGCGGCCAGTCTGCCCGGTCTACGGTCGGGGGATGAGCGAGCCGTTGATCGACCTGCTGCAGATGGTCTGGGACGACGTGTGCGACGTGTGCGACGACCTCACCGACGAGCAGTGGCAACGGCCGACCGACTGCCCGGGATGGAGCGTCCAGGACCAGATCTCCCACATGATCGGCACCGAGATGATGCTCCTCGGTGAAGACGCACCGCTCGAGGACATCGGACACGCACCCCACGTCCGCAACGACATCGGCAAGTTCAACGAGCAGTGGGTCGTGCTCTACCGCAACCGCAGCGGCGCCGCGACCCTCGCCGACTTCCGCCGCGTCACCGGCCGCCGACTCGACGCGCTGCGCGCGCTCTCGCCCGACAAGTGGGACGAGGAAGGGTTCACGCCCGAGGGGCCGGGGCCGTACCGCCAGTTCATGGCGATCCGCGTCTTCGACTGCTGGTACCACGACCAGGACATCCGCGAAGCGCTCGTCCGCCCGGGTTTCCTCGAAGGCCCGGTCGCTGACCTCGCCCTCGGGCGCATCCCCGCCAAGGCGCTGCCGTACGTCGTCGGGAAGAAGGCCGACGCGCCGCAGGGCTCGACCGTCGTGTTCCACATCGCCGGTGAGCCGCCGATCGATGCGGCCATCGGTGTGGAAGGCCGGGCCGCGCTGCTCGCGACCAGCCCGGAGTCACCGACCACGCGGCTCACGCTCGACCGGCGAACGTTCACGCGACTGGCCGGCGGGCGCTGGACCGGGGAGGTCGCCCGCGCCTCCGGCCTGGTTCAGGTGGAGGGCGACGACGCATTGGGGACGCGCATCGTCGACAACCTCGCGTTCACGATCTGACCGCGACCAGCGGCCGGACCACTTCTCTGCACGCGAGGCGGGCGACGGTTACCGGGTCGCGCGCCGGCGGGCCAACACGCCGCCGGCACCGATGAGCCCGATCGCCGTCAGCAGCAACGCCTGAGGGTTGCTGCCGGTGAAGGGCAGCGACGCGCCGTCCGAGTCACGGCCGGCCGCTGCTGATGCTGCCTTCACCGCCGGCGCAGACGCAGGCGCAGACGCCGGGACGGCTGCGGGAACCGCAGACGATCCGCTCACGTCGCCGGGGATCACTCGGGGGTCGACGGGTCCGGCCGGTGGCGGCGGCGTGGCCGCGCACGTCAGTGCGTCCTGGAACGCTTGGCAGATCTTGACGACCGCGTCCGAGCCGATCGCCGACGCGTCGCCGCTCGAGATACGAGCGAGCGCCGAACCGTTGGCCGAGGCCCCGAGCTCGGTTGCGGCAAGCGTGCTGATGAGCGCCTGCACGTCCGACGAGGTCGTGGTGTTGGCGCCGGAGACCAGCGAGATCGCGGTGTTGGAACCGGAGTTCGACATCGCGATGCCGATGTTGAGGATCGCACTGATCTGGCGGACCCGTACGCCCGCGCCGGCCGGACCGGCGTTGGGGGCGAGTGCGTCGTCCCAGCCCAACAGGAACTCGACGCCCGAGATGTCGCCACCGAGCGACAGCGTGACGCCGCCGACGTCGACCGACTGTGCGAACGAGGCGAACGGGTTCGGGCTCGACAACCAGCTCGTGTCGGTGAGCAGGCTCAGGAAGTTGCCGAGCTCGGTTGCAGCCGGCGACAACGCGTCGAGGTCGATCGTGCCGGTGTTCGAGAGGGCAGCGTTGTAGCCGCTGTTCGCGAGGGCGAGGCCGAGGTTGGCGACGGTCGCCCGCTGTGTCGCGCTGGCGTAGTCGCTCCCGCTCACCGCGCCGGCGGCCGTCTGCGCGATCGTCGTCGCCGAGTCGTTGCCGAGTGCGGCGGTGTTGCCGGTCGTGATCACTGCGGCCGAGCTGCCCACGGTGGCGCCTTCGGTCGTGCCGATGCCGTCGAGGATCGGGCCGAGGACGTTCACGATCGCCAGGATCGCCTGGTACTCCGCTTCGCTCATCCCACCGGGCCCGGTGCCGGCGATGGCGGCGTTGCCGCCGCTGTTCGCGAAGGCAGTGCCGAAGTTGAGGACGATGGCCCACTGACCGATCTGCAGCACGGCGGTGCCGCTCGCGGTTCCGGTGGCCGACTGGAGCACGCGGGTGTCGGAACGGTTGCCGAGGGCGTCGGCGCTTCCGCTCTGGACCGCGGCCGAGCCGGTGTTCAGCAGCGTGAGCTGCGATGCGGAAAGGCCGTCGACGGTGACGGTGCCCATGGCGACGTTGAGGCCGCTGTTGCCGACACCGATGCCGATGTTGAGCACGGCCGCGATCTGCGTGGAGGCGTCGCCTCCGGCAACGACTGCAGCTTGGGTGACCGTCGTCTGGGCGCGGTTGCCGACTGCCGACGCGTCGCCGGTGTCGATCGCGGTCTGCGTGTCGCCGCCGGCGCCGCCCTGCCCGCCCGAGGCGAGTGCGCCGTTCGCGCCGGTCTGACCGTTCGCGACACCGAGGTTGATCACGAGCGCGACTTGGAGGATGTCGACCGAGCTCTGGCCCTGCGCGGTCGCGGTGGCGATCTGGTCGACGTGGGTGTTGTCCTGGCTGCCCGCCGCGCCTGCAGTTCCCGAGGCCGCGCCGGCGTTCGCCGAGGGATTCGTCGCCCCGCCCGTGGAACCGGCGACGTTCGAGTTGGTGCCCGCGGCAGCGGTGTTCGAGCCGGTGTCGGCGACCGATGTGCCCGCGTTGGTCACGTCTGCGGTCTGCGTCGTTGGTGTTCGTCGGCGGTGGCGGCGCCGGTTCTGACGCCGGGGCCGGGTCGGCCGGCGGAGCCGCGTCGGCCGGAGGAGCGCGTCGGTCGGCCGGGGGAGTGCTGGGCGCCGGGTCGGCCGGCGGGTCGGCGGGAGGGTCGGCCGGCGGTGGTGTGGAGTCTGCCGCAGGGGGCGACTCGGGCACCGCTTCGTCGGCGAGCGCGGGGCTCGGCGAACGCGGCCACGGAGGAGATGCACACCGCTGAGCCGACGAAGAGCCGGAGGGTGTGATGGTTTCGAGCGAGCAGCACCGGACGCTCCCAGAGAATTGCGGTTCGAGAGAAAGAAGATCGAGCGAGAAGGGGGAGGGGTGCAAGACCCCTCCCCCCGAAACTCGTAGGGCCTTACTCAGTCGTGGCGTTGCTGCCAGTGCTGGTCGACGAGGCCGAAGCGCCGCCGCTGTTCGTCTGCGTGATTCCAACAGTGCTGGAGTTCGACGCTGACGATGCACCGCTGCTGACGTTCGACGTCGCGGTACCCGTGTTCGACGACGCCGCCGTGTTGTTGGCGCTGCCACCGGCGTTCGATGCCGAGTTACCAGTGGTGTCGTCGCTGCCGCCGTTCACGTTCCCACCGTTCGCCTGGGCGCTGGCGCCCTGCGAGGTCTCGTTGGAACCGGTCACGTAAGCAGTTGAGCTGTTCCCGCCCGAGTTCGAGGCGGCGAGCTGACCCGTGAACACGCCGGCGTACTGGCTCGACGAGTTCGACGCACCGTTCGACGCCGAGACGGAAGCGCTGGCGCTGTCGTCATCGTCGTCGAGGGCGTAGCTGCCGCTCGAGTCGCTGGTCGCGTCGGCACCGCCGGAGTTGTCCTGCGAGCCGGTCACGTTGGACGTGTTCGATGCGTCGGACGAACCCGACGTGACGGACGCGCTGGCGGTGCCAGTGTTGTCCGACGTCGCGTCGTTCGTTGCGTCGCCACCCGTGTTGCTGGCGGTGTTGTCGGACGTGTCGTCCTCGCCACCGTTGACGTCGCCGCCGTATGCGTCGGCGTTCGCGTCCTGGTCTGTCCAGTTCGTGCCGTCAACACTCGAGTCGGCGTAGTTGAGGCCGGAGTTCGAGAGCGCTGCCTTGCAACGTCTCGACTTCGGCGGTCTGGTCGTTGCTGTTGCTCGCGCCGTTGTCGCTCGAGACGTCGGCGTCTGCGTACGCAGCACCGGCGACCGTGAGCGGCAAAGCGAGACCAAACGCGACGGCCAGGCTTCGGAGTGCTTTCCTGTTAGCCAAAACAACCTCCATGGAGGAACGGACATTCGCTTGTACAAGCTGCTGTGCATGTGCCCCTCATGGGCACCGCAACAGCCTCACAAGCCCACGCAGCGGAGAACAGGTCGCGCGCTGTGCAGCATCGCGACACTTTCGTGACAGCTTGAGAATCAATTCACGAGCGCAGCGTGCCGATGGCAGAAATTCAGGATGCAGGCGGCTTCCGGGCCGGAGAGGCTTCCAGGTGCGGCGGCAAACGAGGCATTCGTTCCACTCGGCGAGGGCTCCCGGGTGAACGTTTTCTCAAGCATTCCGTAAACCGCGGTTATCAACTGGAATGCGGCGCCGCAGTGCGGGAGGATGGGGCGGGGCCAGGCAAGAACGGTGGGGACGAATGTTGCGTTTCGGGCGGAGTGGGCCCGCGGTCCTGGTTGCGGTACCCGATGAGCGGCGGCCGGAACAGATCGCACGGGCATTGGCGCGGGCCGGGTTGCTCCCGGTGCTCGCCTTCGATGAGCACGAACTGCGCGCGTTCATGCGCGCGGCCGACTTCGCGGGCATCGTCGTCGATGCCGCGCTCGATCCCGACGGCGCGGCAATCGCGCCGTTTGCGGGCCGACGCGACGTCGTGTTGTTCTACCTGACGCACGAGACGCGCCAACCTGCGCCGCGTCACGTGCACGCGGTGTTGCCGGCCGACATCGCCGCGGCCGAGCTCGCGAGCCGGGTCCTCACCTTGCTCGAACTGCGCGCGCACGATCGCGCCGACGGCGAGCTCGAGTGGGCCGGTCTCCAGCTCGACCTTCGTCGCCGGCAGGTGTGCTTCAACGGCAACGTCATCCACGTCACGCCGGTGCAGTTCCGCATTCTCGCCGCGCTCGTGCGGGCGAAGGGCGGCGTGATGTCGAAGGAACAGCTGCAGGGCGAAGCGTGGCCGCTCTCGGTCCCGGACGACGGCGAGCGTCTCGTTGCCCATATCCGTCGTATCCGTACGAAACTGGAACCGGATCCCTCACGCCCTCGTTTCCTGCTCACGGCTCGTGGCGAAGGCTTCCGGCTGGCCGACAGCAGCGCGGCCTGGGACGGCACCGAACGCCGCACGGGCGAGCGCCGCCGCCGCGCCGTCGAGCGCGCCGAGGTCACCGCGTAGGCGAATCGCAGCTAGGCGGTCGGCGGGCCGAGGAACTTCTGGAAGTAGAACTGGCCGAAGCCGGCCGGGGTCTCTCGCGTCGCGCCGATCTCGGTGTACCCGCGCGCTCGGTAGAAGTCGGGCGCCTGGAACTCGTGCGAGTCGAGGGCGATCGTTGCACACCCACGCGCGCGTGCCTCCACCTCGGCCGCCTCGAGCAACCGGTGCCCGAGACCGTGGCCGCGCAGGGACTCGTCGACCCAAAGGTGCTCGATGTGCGCATACCCGCCCCACGTGAAGCCGTCGATGCCCGCGACGAGGCGATCCTCGACGTGCAGGAAGCACGACAGGCTGCGGGCGTCGTCGTAGCCCGTGGTCGCGATGTTGTAGGCAATCAACGCGTCGCGGAGCGCCGCGACGTCGGCGTCCGATGCGGTATCCACGATGCGTATCTCGGCCTCGAATCCGCTCACGTCACCAGACGGTAGGCCCCGAAGCCGACGCACGCGGGCGCCCGGGAACGGCCACGGTTGTACGGTCACCCAGGCGATTTCACGCCAGGGGATTCACGATGGCGCAGAGGGGAGGCGTGATGGCTTCGGCCGAGGTGGTGCTGGTCGACGTCGCCGATCGAGTGGGCGTGATCACGCTCAACCGTCCCGAGCAGCGCAACGCGTTGAACCGCGCCGATCAGGAGCCGGCTCCCGAAGGCGATTCTCGAACTGGAAGCCGATGACGCCGTCGACGTGATGGTGCTCACCGGCGCGGATCCGGCGTTCTCGGCCGGCGTCGACCTCAAGGAATTCGGCTCGGGGCAATCGACGGACGCCGCTGGGGACGATCCGGCGCGACTGCCGTTCCGGGGCGCGCTGCCGCCGCGGACCAAGCCGCTGATCGGTGCGATCAACGGTGTCGCCGTCACCGGGGGCCTCGAAGTCGCGCTCAACTGCGACTTCCTCGTCGCCTCGGAACGGGCCCGGTTCGCCGACACCCATTCGCGCGTCGGCGTGATGCCGGGATGGGGCCTCACGGTGCTGCTGCCGCAGCGCGTCGGCGTTGCGCGCGCTCGCGAGATGAGCCTCACCGGGAACTACGTCGACGCGGCGACGGCGCTGGCGTGGGGCCTCGTGAACCACGTGGTGCCACACGACGAGCTGATGCCGTACGCACGCGCGCTCGGGGCCGACATCGTCTCCAACGACCAGCTCGGCGTGCGGCGCATGCTTTCGACGTACGCGCAAGGAACGCTTGGCACCGGCGAGGAGGCGTGGGCGCTCGAGGATCGGGTGAGCCGCGAATGGGAGGGTCCGGGCTTCGACCCGGCGTCCATCGAAGCCCGCCGGCAGGGCATCCTCGAACGCGGACGGGCCCAGCAGGGCTGATGCCGAGGGCGGCCTTGACAGCACCGGGTTGACAGCACCGGGTTGAAAACGTCATTCTCAAGCCTGAGCATGACGGTTTCGGAGCGAGTGATCGCGCGATCGGTGGCGTCCCGGCAACGCCGCGCCGAGGACGAAGTCCGCGCGCTGGTCGAGGCCGGTCTCAGCGTGCTGCGCCAACGCGGCACCGCCGGCCTCACCGTCGCCGACGTCCTCGCCGAAGCCGGTCTCTCGACGCGCGCGTTCTACCGGCACTTCCGCTCCAAGGACGAGCTCGTGCTCGCGGTGTACGAGCACGAAGCGGAGCGACGTCACGCGGACCTCTCCGCGCAACTCGCGAAGACCCGCTCGCCGCGCGCTGCACTCGAGACGTGGGTCGACGAGATGCTCGCGCTCGGTTTCGACCAGCGACGCGCCCGCCGCACCCAGGTGCTCGCGACCGAAGGGGCGAGGTCGCAAGTCGACTTCCCCGACGAGTTCGCGGCGATCGTCGCCGGCGCGGTGGCGCCGCTCGAGGACGCTCTCCGCGAGCTCCCGAGCCCGGATCCCCGCGCGCGACGCCTGGTCGGTGTACGCGGTGACATGGGAGCTCGTCCAGCAGAAGCTGCGCGGCGCTCCGATAACACGCGAAGAGGCGCGCGCCCACGTGCTGCGCTTCTGTCTGCCCGCCCTCGGGATCGGTTCGTGAACCTGCCGCCGGTCGACAGCACGTACTTCGACGCCGAGTACGAGACGATGCCGCGAGCGCAGCTGCTCGAGCTGCAGGAGCAGCTGCTGCTCGAGATGCTGCCGTACGCGTACGAACACGCACCGCTGATCCGCGAGACCTGGGACGCGGCGGGCGTGCACCCGCGCGAGATCGCCAGCCTCGACGACTTCCGCGACGCGGCACCCTTCGTCGACAAGGACGCGGTGCGGCGGTTCCGGAACGATCGCAACGATCCGTTCGGCGGCATGTGCGCCGTACCGCCGGCCGAGCTCACGGCGATCATGTCGACCTCGGGTACGACCGGAGACCCGACGCTCGTCCCGGAGAAGTGGGGCGGCGGCGGGCGGCCCTCGATCATCACGCGCGACTTCTGGGGCATCGGAGTGCGGCCCGGCGACCACATCGCCCTCGTGCTGTTCACCTTCCGCGGGCCGACGTACGGCCTGTTCCAGGGCCTCGGGACGATCCCGATCCTCCTCGACTTCGACCCGCAGGAGATGGAGCGATTCTGCGAGCTGTCCCTCCGCTACCGCCCCACCGGCCTCTACAACTTCGGTTCGGTGCTCATCAACGCGGTGCGCGAGGTGTGCGAACGGCGTGGCTTCGACCCGCGCGAGGTCTTCGCGTCGTACAAGGGCGTCGTGTTCGCGGGCGAGCCGTTGAGCCCTCGCGCGCGCTTGCTCGCCGAGGAGTGGGGCGTCGAACTGTTCGAGCACACCGGGGTCGGCGACGTCACCGCCGCGTTCGAATGTCACGCGCACGACGGGTTGCACATCTGGGAGGACACCGCGTTCGTCGAGGGGCTCGACCCCGACGGCCGGGCTCCGATCGCAGACGGCGAACGCTGCGAGCTCGTCGCCACGTCGTTGTTCAATCGCACGGCGCCACTCGTGCGGTACCGCTCCGACGACATCGTGCGCCTGACCCACGAGAGATGTGTGTGTGGTCGCACCCACGCTCGCGTGTGGCCCATCGGCCGCAAGGGTGACGAGATCATCGTCGAAGGCCGGCCGGTGCTGCCGGTCGACGTGTGGAGCGCGGTCGAGTCCGTCGACGCGTGTGCCATGGGGCTGTTCCAGGTGATCCGTACGGGTCGGGAGGCCGACACGCTGCGGCTGCGCGTCGGCTACGCGCCCGCATTCGAGCCTCGGCTGGCGACCGTGGCCGACGACGTGCGCGGCGCGGTGCACACGGCCCTCGGTGTCGAGCCCGAAGTCGAGCTCGTGCCCGACGCCGCGCTCTTGAAGCTCGGGCCGCCGCACAAGATCCCTCGGGTGGTGAAGCGATGACGGTCACGAGTACGACAACGGCGGGGACGCTCTGGGGCGTCGGGTCCTACGACGACGGCACGACTCGGGTCCCGTGGGAGATCTCGCACGCCGAGATCCAACGGGAGATCGGCGCGGCACCACGGCGGCTCGAAGTGCTCGGCGTGACCTCCGGGACGCGCGTGCTGTTCTGCTCGATGCTGTCGGAGGCGGGCCAGTTCTGGCCGCTCACGGTCGGTGCGATGCTCACCGGTGCCCAGCTCTCGTGCGCCGACGCCAACGAGGGTGACGCCGTGCGGGTCGCGATGTTCCTGCGGCTCGTCGAGTACCGAGCGGTGCTCGGCATCACCGGTGCGATCCTGGACGGCCTCGACGCGCTCGATCGGCGCTACGGCGACGTGTTCGGCTCGGTCCCGGTCGTCGGTGCAAGGCCGGATGCGTACGGCCGGCTCGCCGCGGCCGGACTCACGCCGCACCACTTCGTCCTGTGCGGCCCGGCCGTCGCGATCGGCTCCGCGGCGGGCGCTCCGGCTCGCGTCGATACCGACGAATGGCGCCTCGACCTCGACGGCGATCGCGTGCAAGTGACAAGTCTGCAACCCCGCGCCACGACGTTCACGCGCACGCCCACCGCAGTGCGCGGCGCACTCGACGAACAGGGCATCGCGCCCGTCACCACGGGAGAGGATCCTCTATGACGCGCCCACTCATCAGCGCCGACAACCACGTGTTCGAACCGGTGACCCTGTGGCAGGAACGCCTGCCCGAAGCGTTCCGGGAACGTGGTCCCCGACTGGAGACGCGCGACGGCTGGTTCCTCATGGCGATCGAGGGCATGCCCGACCGCAAGCTCTCGCGCGCCGACGGCGGTAGCTCCGACGGCGAGACCAAGAAGTCACACGAGATCGGGATGCGCTCGGGTGGGGGCGATCCCGACGCCCGGCTGCGCGACATGGCATCCGACGGCGTCGTCGCCGAGGTCATCTATCCGACCTTCGGCCTCTTCATCGACATGATCCCTGCGCCCGACCTGCAGATGGCGTGCGCGCAGGTCTACAACGACTGGCTCGCGGAGACGTTCCTGCACCGACCCGACGTGTTCATCCCCTCCGCGGTGGTGCCCGTTCGCGATGTGGCATCGGCCGCGGCCGAGCTCGACCGCGTCGCCGGGCTCGGGTTCAAGGCGGCAACGATCCCGACCACCCCACCCGCCGGTTCTCCGTACAACCAGCCGGTGTTCGATCCGATCTGGAAGATCGCAGGCGACGCGCAGATCCCGTTGTCGCTGCACACCGGCACCGGAGCGCTCCCGCAGTTCGAGCGCGGGCCGGGCGGCGCGGTCATCAACTACGCCAAGGTCGGGCTGCTGTCGGCCGAGACGCTCTGCTACTTCGCCGCATCGGGCGTGCTCGAGCGGTTCCCCGACCTGAAGCTGGTTTTCGTCGAGACCGGCGCCGGCTGGTTCGCGTACTGCTGCGAGCGGATGGACGAGGCCTTCGAGGAGCACGAGCAGTGGGTGAACCCCAAGCTCGACCGATTGCCGTCGGCGTACGCCACATCGCAGTGCTTCGTGACCCTCGGCGCCGACCGGGCACCGTTGCTCACGCGCGAGATCACCGGCGTGGAGCCGTTGCTGTGGGCGAGCGACTACCCGCACCCGGAGGGAACGTTCCCCGAGAGCCAGCAGGTGGTCGAGCGCATCTTCGCGGGTGTGCCGGAAGACGAGATGCGGGCGATCGTGCACGACAACGCGGCCCGTCTGTACAAGGTCGCCTGACTCCCGTTGGCCTGATGACTGGGGCTCGAAGCCGGTGAACACGCTCAAGGACAAGACCGCGGTGGTCGGAGTCGGGACGACGCCGTACTACCGGCGCGGCGAGTCGTTGCCGCAGACGTCGATGGAGCTCGCGGGCAAGGCGGTGATCGCCGCGCTCGCCGACGCGGGCCTCACCGTCGACGACCTCGACGGGTTCGCGCTGTACAGCATGGGCTTCGACACTTCGCTGTTCGCGCAGTGGCTCGGCGTCCCCGATGTGAAGTTCACGGCCATGCTGACCGGCGGTGGCGGCGGCGCAGCGGGGTCCGTCGGCCTGGCCGCGGCTGCGATCACGAGCGGCATGGCGGACTGCGTCGTGTCGGTGATGACGCTGCAGCAGGCGGCGAGCCGGTTCGGTGCTTCGTACGCGCCGCGCGGGAAGGCTGCGGCCTCCGCGTACAGCGCGCCGCCGTCGCCCGAAGGCAACTTCCTCCAGCCTTCGGGGCTGATGGCGCCGGGCCAGATGTTCGCCGTGCTCGCGCAACGGCACATGCACCTGTACGGCACGACGCGCGAGCACTTCTGTGAAGTCGCGCTCTCGACGCGAGCCAACGCAGTGCGCCGGCCGACCGCCTTGATGCGGGAGCCGCTGACCCGCGAGCAGTACTTCGCGGCCCGCATGATCTCGGATCCGCTGTGCCTCTACGACTTCTGCCTCGAGTGCGACGGCGCGGTCGCGGTCGTGACGACTTCGGCCGAGCGCGCCCGTGACCTGCGTCACCCGCCGGTGTACGTGATGGCGTCCGCCCATGGAGGGCACGGGCGCTGGGGCCAGGCGATCACGTGGATGGGCATGCCCGACGACGAGTTCGCGTCGTCCGGGCACCGGCCGGTCGCAGCCCGGCTCTACGAGATGGCGGGCGTCGGACCCGAGGCGGTCGACGTCGCGCTGCTCTACGACCACTTCACGCCGATGGTGATCATGCAGCTCGAGGACTACGGCTTCTGCAAGGTCGGCGAGGGCGGGCCGTTCGTCGAGGACGGCAACATCCGCTGGCCGGATGGTGGGCTCCCGGTGAACACCCACGGCGGCAACCTGTCGGAGGCCTACATCATCGGGATGACGCACGTCGTCGAAGCGGTCGAGCAGCTCCGCAACACCGCGGTGAACCAGGTCGAGGGAGCCGAGGTCGCGCTCGTGACCGGCGGTCCCGCGTCCATTCCCGTCTCGTCCCTGTTGCTGCGGAAGTGAGGCAGCACATGAGGTGCCCGACATGAACGGTGTCCTGCCCGCGGAGTTGATCCAGCTCACGCCGAGCCCGTCGACCGAGCCGTTCTGGCGGGCGACCGCCGAACACCGGCTGCTGCTGCCGCGCTGCACCGCGTGTCGGACCTACCGCTTCCCACCGACGCCGTTCTGCTTCGCGTGCCGTGCGCAGGAGGTCGAGTGGGTCGAGCATTCGGGTGACGGCCACATCTACTCCTTCACCGTCATCCGCCACGCGGTGATCCCACCCGTCGCCGATGCCCTGCCGCTCGTCGCGGTGATCGTGGAGCTGCCGGACACCGGCGGTTGCCGCGTCGTCGCCAACCTCGTCGACGCCGCGCCCGAGACGGTACGGATCGGTCTTACGGTGCGGATCGACTGGTACGACGTGCGCGCGGACACGACGGTTCCCGTGTTCCGTCTGGCGTGAACGTCGGACGAACGGGTCGCGAAGAAATTTCCGTCCGAACTCGCGCCACGTTCGGATAGTGGTCATTCGGGTGGGCGAGAGGTGCATGTGGGGTTGCACGCCAAGGATGGCGGGCGGGCGCAAGGACGCAACCCCACATGCACCTCTCCTCTCGAGAGCAAGTGCACAGCCAGTGAAGTGCAGTGCCAGTGAGAAGCAGCAAGCGTTCGTAAGCAAGCGTTTGTAAGCAAGTTCCGGGAGCGGGCAACTCCGGGAGCCGTACTGCACGCCGGGCGGGTGCAGTACGGCAAGTCAATCGAGTGGCAAGGCAATTCGGGCGGTAAGGGAATCGGGCGCCAATGGCGCCCGATTCGTCTTTTCCGGTCCGGTTTCCCGCGCGAATTCACGCCGCGAATTAGATTCTCGGCGGTGTCGACCAGCCGGCGGTCGCTCGCCGACGTCCTGCGCAGTCACGCCCGGGCCCGGCCCGACTCGCTGGCCTTCGCGCGACGCCGACGTCGCGCTGACCTGGGCCGAGGCCGCGGCCCGCGTCCACCGCTGCGCCCGCGCAATGCAGGACGCGGGCGTCGGACCCGGCGACCGGGTCCTGTGGCTCGGGCAGAACTCCTTCCGCATCGAGGAGCTGCTCCTCGCGTGTTGCGAGATCGGGGCGATGTTCTGTCCGGCGAACTGGCGTCAGCAGCCCGACGAGCTGGCGTTCGTGATCGACGATCTCGCACCCGCGCTCGTCGTCTGGCAGGAGCAGGAGGTCGGGGATTCCGTACGGGCCGGTCGGGCCGCGGCGCACCACGAGGCGCGGTGGATCCGCCACGACACCGACACCGCCGGCCCGGCAGGCGACCGGGGACGCGATGCGAGCGAGTACGAGGAGTTCGTCGCGGCCGGGAAGGCCGACGATCCCGACGCCGACGCGTCCGCGGACGCGCCGCTGCTCCTCGTCTACACCGCGGCCTTCGACGGCCGGCCGAATGCCGCGATGCTGCCCTCGCGCGCGCTCATCGGGCAGGGGCTCCTGATGGCGCCGTGGTCCGGCATCGACGCGGACCACGTGTTCCTCAACTCCGGGCCGCTCTTCCACATCGGCACGTTCATGCCCAACCTCTCGACGTTCGTGATGGGAGGCGCCAACATCTTCGTCCGGCGGTCCGACGGCGTGGACCTGTGCGACGCGATCGCACGCTTCGGTGGTGACGAGCGGATTCGTCGTCGGACCAATGGTCGACGCGATCGTCGCGGCGAACGCGGAGGGCCGCTACGACCTCTCGTCGTTCCGGGGCCGGCGCGGCAACCCGACGTTCGACAAGTGGGTGCAGCCCGACACCTCGGCGTGGGGACAGCGCCCTGGTGGCTACGGGCAGTCCGAGGTCATGGGCATGGCCACGTTCAATCTCCTCGCCCCCGACGGCATCGGCTCGCACGGCCGGCCGTCGCCCCTCGTCGATCTGCGCGTCGTCGATCCTGACGGCAACGACGTCGCGTCCGGGCAGACCGGAGAGATCGCGATCCGCGGTGCGACCGTGATGTGCGGGTACTGGAACCGGCCCGAGCTCAACGCCCATCGGTCGCGCGGCGGTTGGCACCACACCAACGACCTCGGCCGCTACGAAGCCGACGGTTCGTTCACGTTCGTCGGGCCGAAGTCGCGCATGCTGAAGTCCGCGGCCGAGAACATCTACCCGGTCGAGATCGAGAACTGCCTGAAGACCCATCCGGACGTGACCGACTGCGCGGTCATCGGCGTTCCCGATCCGAAGTGGGTCCAATCGGTCAAGGCGATCGTCGTGCGGGTCGACAGCAGCTCGGTGACCGAAGAGGAGCTGATCGCGCACTGCCGCAGCCGCATCGCGTCGTACAAGAAGCCGAAGTCCGTCGAGTTCGTCGCCGCACTGCCCCGCCAGGGCTTCGCGGTCGACTACGACGCGCTCGACGACCAGTTCGGCGGCGGCGGCTACCCCGGCGGCACGACTCGATCGGTCTGACGGGTCGATCGGTCTGAGGTCGATCGGTCTGAGGCGCGTCAGGTGAGTACTTCGGGACCGTCGGTGCCGATCAGCACCACGTCCTGGCGCAACATCTGGCCGGCGTCGACCTCCACCGCGACGACCATGCCCGGCTCGAGGATGTCGTCCTCGTCGAGCGGTTCGTAGCCGCGTCCGACACCGTTGGTGATGAACACGTCGCCGACTCGATTGCCGGCGACGCAGGCCGCGACGCACTCGTCCCACTCCGGCGGGGTCAGCAGCTCGCCGGCGCGGTAGGTACGTGCGAGCGACGCCTCCCATCCGTTGCGGAGCACGCCGGCACGCAGCACGACGTGGCCCTCGGTCCGGATGGGCACTCCGGCCGTCCCGACACCTCCACGCGGCGACCACCAGGTTTCGCCGCCCCAGTAGGTCGTGATCGCTTCGAAGGCGGGCGTGGTGACGCCGTGCGCGGCCGCGGCCTGCGCGAACCGCCCGCGCAGCTGCGCAGTCGTCACGCCGCTCACGAGCCCGGTGGCCGTCTGCGCGAAGGCGTCGCGCGCCACCGCGGCCGCGGCGCGCAGCTCGTCGATCTCCTCGGGCGTCTTCACGCGTCGCAGCGCGTGCAGCAGGGAAGTCGCATCGACGACGCGCGCGTTCGGCACGACTTCCTGGAGCAGCGTGCGAGCGGTGGGAGTCATGCCGTCGACGCCGATGCGCTTCGCCCCCGCGAGCCCGGGGATCTCACGGAGCATCTGCGCCAGGATCGCCGGGTTCCAGGTGAGCCGGGGAACGGTCACCGCCGCGGTCTCGCGCACGACGACGCAACTGGGGGTGTACGGCCGTGTCCCGGCGAGCCAGAGGCGGGCCTCGCCGGTGACCGTGCGCACGTTCGCGTCGCGGTCCGAGCACGAGCGCGTCGATCCGGGCGGCCTGCCATCGCGGCGACGCAGTCGTTCAGCCGAACCACGTGCCCCCCTCGTCGAGGGTCGCCGGTTCGGAGAGGCGGCGGTAGCCGTTGTCGGTGACCGCGACGATCTCCTCGGAACGGTGGCCGGCGTGCCCGTCGTCCCAGATGACCGGCTCGAAGACGAGCACCATCCCGGGCTGCATCACGAGCGCGTCGTCGAAGTCGGCGCCGAGGTCGGTACCGACGAACGGCATCTCGGCACTGTCGGTGCCGATGCCGTGGGCCAGGTAGAAGTACGAGAGCCACGGCGTGCGCCCGGCGTCCTTGCCGGCGGCGCGTACGAGATCGCCGGCAGTCACACCGGCGCGCAACACGCCGAGCGCGCCGTCGACGACCGCGCGCCAGCGCGTGAACTGGTCGCGTTCCACCGCGTCGGGTGCGCGGCCGACGATCCACGTCGCGCCGTAGTCGGAGGCGTAGCCCTCGAAGTTGATCCCGGTGTCGACCCAGACGACGTCACCGACCTGGAGCTCGACCGGTTGCGTCGGGTGCGGGTACTCGGGCTCGCCGGTCACCGACTTGGGCATGACCTGGAACACCGGATCGACAGTGTTCGAGGTGGCGGTCTGCTCGGCCGCAGCATTGAGGAACGCCCCGGAGAGGGTGGTCGCCTTCACGCCCGGCAGCGCGAGCGGTCGGACCCAGCCGATCGCCTGTTCGTTCACGTGCTGTGCGGCACCGATCAGACGCAACTCGTCTTCGGTCTTCAGGAGCTTGGCCGGTGCCGAGCACCACGCTCGCGTCGCACACCGCGCGCCCTCCGAGCGCGCTCCAGAGGGGGAACGACGCGTCATCGAGCGCGATGTTCCCCGGCGGCAACGACTCCACGAGCGCGCGTGCGCCCGAGTCGGTCTCGACCGGGATCCATTCCTCGAGCGACGGACCGGTGCGGGCGCCGTCGGGATAGCGGGTGTGGAGCCGGACGCGCTCCTCGTCGACCCGCAGCACGGCGACCGACCGCCAGGCCGACGCGCGCGCGGCGTCGGCGGCGGGAACCTGCGCGCCGGTGAGGTAGTTGACGTTGTTCTGCCCGCAACACACGAGGATGTCGACGCCGGCCGCCGCCATTGCGGTGCGCACCTTCCCGACGCGATCACGGCCGAGCCGGTCGAAGTCGACGTGAGGTCGTCGGCGCAGTGGAGCCGGTCACGTCGACGAGCGCCCGCGAGCGAGCGTGGCCCCGGATCGACGAGCTCGATGGTCGTGTAGGTCAGCACGCGGACGTGAGCATCCCACAAGCGCGGCGCCAGCCCGGCCTTGCGCCAGAGCGCAGTGAGGAACGCTTCCGGATCGGGCAGCGATATCCCACACCGAAGGCAGGAACGTCGCGCGCCGGCGCCGTCGTTCCACGACGACACCGTCGACCTCCGGCTCGAGGGCTGCGACGAGCGCCGTCGTACGACGCGAAGGCGCGAGGTTCGAGCGACGACAGGACCGAGACCTTCACGCGCATCACGTCGTAGTCGTGCCGCGTGATCGCGGGCATGCGGGGGTCGTCGAACGCAGCGCCGAGTGCGCTGTGCGCGACGCTGATGCCGAGCGGCCCTTCGGGTGTGAGCGTTCCGATGCAGCCGAGCAGGTCGTGGTCGCGTTCCAGCGTCACGAAGGCGGCGCCCGGCGCGGCGACCGTGCGGCGGCAGGTCATCGGGTGTGGGCAGCCGGCGCTCGCCGGTCCGCAGCGCGTCGCCGATGGCGGCGACGGCGATCGTCGGGGAGCGGCGCGAGGCCGCTGTCACGTAAGGCATGGTCAGACATACGCGATCGCCGCATAGCCGACGACCCGGTCACGCGGGCCGGCGGTGTCACCCGACGTGCGGCGGTCGAGCATGATCGGCCGGAGGATCGTGGCGGGGGGCCGCCTGCATCAGCCCCGCGATGGGGATGCGTCCGCACGCATCGTCACGTCCGAGGTCGTCCAGCGTGCCCCCGAGGATCGCCGCGACCGTGCGCTCGTCGTGGGCGGTCGCGGCGTCGTGGGACTCGTAGTGGGAGAGGTCGCTCGAGATCGACGAGCAGGGTCTCGGGGCCGCCCCACACGGCGTCGAGCACGGCGGCGACGTCGTCCGGCTCGTGCCGCACCGACGACCAGCGGCAGCACCGTGAAGGCGGAAAGGGTGCGTTGCAGGAACGGGAGGTGCACTTCCAGGCTGTGCTCACCCACGTGGGCGCCGTCGTCGATGGTGACGTGCGGCAGCACGACGACCCGGTCCCGCAGGTCGGTGTCGATCGGGACGTCACCGAGCGGCGTCCGCAGCGCGTCGACGCTCGGCACGGCGAGCCCGTCGAGCGGGCGCACGGTGGGCGGGCCCGAGCGACGACGACGCGGCGAACGGTGTCTCGCGCCGCTGCGAGTCGTGCGTAGGCGATTGCCGCGATCGGGCCGCTGTACACGTAGCCCGCGTGGGGGACGATCAACGCCTTGGGTGTCTTCGAATCGGGAACTTCCGGGACTGTCGGGCGCCGGGCGGCGTCGGCGAGCAGCGCGTCGACTTCACGCGCGAGCGCGTGCGGCTGCTGCGGATAGAAGAGGCCGGCGACGGCCGGCTCGCGCACTCGCAGTCGGGGTTGTCATCACGTCGCGCCCGATGCGTACCGGCAGCCGCCGCGCACCCCACCGACCGGCCGGGCCGTCGAAGCGACCCGGCAGGCGGCGTGTCGCAAGTTCGGCAGCGACCGTCGTCGGTGAGGTCGTAGCGGTCGAGGCGGTACCAGTCGCGCTCGATCAGCAGCGCGCCGCAGCCTTGGCATGTCGTGCTGCCGCCCTCGGCGTCGTGCACGTTGCCGGTGTACGCATACCGCACGCCGTTGCCGAGCGCGATCGACCGGGCGCGCGTCAACGTCGCCGGCGGTGTGGGCTCGGTTTCGAGCATCTTGAAGTCGGGATGGAACGCGGTGAAGTGCACCGGGACATCGGGGCCGAGGTGCTCGACGATCCAACGCGTCATCGCGTCGACTTCCTCGGCGCTGTCGTTCTGCCCGGGGATCAGGAGGTTCGTGATCTCGACCCACACGTCGGTTTCGTGCACGAGGTATTCGAGCGTGTCGAGCACGTCGCGAAGATGAGCGCCGCAGACGCGGTGGTAGAAGTCCTCGGTGAAGGCCTTGAGGTCGACGTTGGCTGCGTCGATGTGGGCGTAGAAATCACGACGCGGTTCCGGGCAGATGTAGCCGGCGGTGACCGCCACGCTCGCGATCCCGGCGTCGCGACACGCGTCGGCGACGTCGATCGCGTACTCCATGAAGATCGTCGGGTCGTTGTACGTGAACGCGATGCTGCGGCAGTCGAGGCTCCGGGCCGTCCCGACGAGCTCGTCGGGCGACGCGGCGTCCGCGAGCGTGTCTTGCTCCTTCGACTTGGAGATGTCCCAGTTCTGGCAGAAACGGCACGCGAGGTTGCACCCGGCGGTGCCGAACGACAACACCGCCGAGCCGGGGAGGAAGTGGTTCAGGGGCTTCTTCTCGATCGGGTCGACGCAGAACCCGCTCGATCGCCCGTACGTGGTGAGGACGATCTCCTCACCCTCTCGGGCGCGCACGAAGCACAACCCGCGCTGGCCGTCGCGCAGCTTGCACGCACGCGGGCACACGTCGCACTGCACCCGCCCGTCGGGCAGTGGATGCCAGTAGCGAGTGGATACCGTCGACACGCTCTTCAGTGTCGCGCCGGACAGCTCGGGACCAAACCCCTCGCTCCCGCCCTGGCTCGGGTCAGAGGATCTCGAGCTCGTCGGTGACGAGCGCCTGGTCGACGTCGGTGCGCAGGGCCCGGATCTCGAGGTTCCACGTACCCGCGAAGGGCATGCGACGTTGCCCGTCGCGTTGCCGTTCGCGCCGATCGTCATCGGCACGTCGAGCGAGACGCCCTGCTCGGTGTCGCTGAGCTTCGCGGTCATCTCGAGCGGCGTGAACGGCGCGCCGTCGACCGTCGTCGTGACCGCGAGCTGGTTCGTGCCGCGCAGTCCGGGCGACAACGCGACATCGAACTGGAGATCGTCGTCCGTGAGCGTCGCCTGGTAACCGGCCGGGTCCACCGGCGCCACCGTCGAGCCCGAGGTGATGCCCGCGGGCTCTCCGGCGTCGACCCGCGCCGGTGTCGTGTTCACGAGGATCGCGGTGACCACGAGCACGATCGCCGCGATCGCCACCTCGACGACGACCGCGTTGCGCAGTTCTCGCATGTCCTCGGGGTCGGCTTCGGCCCGCATCGCGCCCGGTCCGGCCGGCACGAGCGTCCGTTCGGCCCAGAGCCGAACGATGTGGCGGCTCACGCTCGCGGCGGCGACGATCATCACGACGAGGCCGATCTTGGTGAGCAGCAGACGGCCGTACGTCGTGTCGAGCACCGAGTCGAGCCCCGCGGTCTGGCGCCACGCTTGCACCGCGCCCGACACGGCGACGACCACGATCGCGGGCGCGGCGATCCGTGAGAACCGCTGCGTCACCTCCGGTGCGTCGTGCGGTGGCGTGCGCCGCACCAGCAGGGTCGCGAGCACGGCGATACCACCGAGCCAGACCGCGGCCGCGCCGAGGTGCACGATGTCGGTGACGGTGGCCAACGGCACCCAGCGACCGGTTCGTGCGTGCCCGGCGAACGTGAAGGTGGCGAGCACGAGGAGCCCGAGCACGGCATCGACGCCGTTGACGAGCGGTCGGCGGCGCCCGCCCGGCCGCGCGACCGCGGGCAGGAGGAGGAGCAGCAGGCCGGCGCGGATCAGCCACGACTGCCCGAACCTCGTCTCCATGACCTCGCCGATCGCGTTCGTGTCCCACAGGCCCGCGATGTCTTGGCCGGTCGTATACGCGGCCTGGAGCCCGATGCCGAGGAACGACGTCACGAACGCGACGACCCAGCACACCCACAAGAGCCCGCGCACACCGGTGGCCGATGCGGACGTGGGAGAGCACCAGCGGAGGAACACGATCGCCCCGACGAGGATCGAGGACCGATCCGAACGCAAGCGCGCGCGTGAGGCCGAACGCGATCCCGACGCCGCGATTCGCGTCGTTGTCGAGCAGCCCGGCGACGTCGCTCGCCGACGCGCTCGCTTCGCCCACCGCGAACGTGAAGGCACCCGTGATCGGATGCGAGTCGGCGGAGACGACCCTGTAGTCGACGACGTAGGTGCCGTCGGCCAGGTTGGGGAGCGACGCAACGACGATCGAGTTCTCGTCGCCGTGTTGCGCGTCGCCGACTCCCTGCACCGGTTCGCCGCTGCTCGCGAGCAGCCGTACCGAGTCGTCCGACACCTGCACACCCTCGCTGAACAGCAGGCGTACCTCCGAGGGTGGTTGCCCGGAGGGAAGCTCGCTCTCGGATGCGGGTTCGCTTTCCTCCAACGTCGCGTGTGCAGACGCCGGCCCCGCCGCGAGGAACACGATTGCCGCCGCGACGATCGCAACGAGCAGGAGTCGTTTCATGAGGTCAGGGTCACGAGGGTCACGAGGTCGCCGGGACCCGCGGGCCGTTTCGATGGACCTGTGACCGATGGAGCTGAACTTCGAGGAGCCACGCCGCGATGATGCCCAAGACCGCGACCGTATGGGTGACGACCCTGACCGACTCGGCCCTGCCGTTCAACGCGTCGGAGAAGGTGAGCCCGACACAGAGCAACACGAGCGCCGTGCCTATGGGGAGGAAGCCGGACAGCGTGCGCGGTCCGCGCGCGGCCACCCACAGGAAGCCGACGGCGAGCGCGAGGTCGAACGCCGAAAGATGCTGCGAGTGCTCAGACGCGCCGAAGAGCGAGGGCAGCGACACCATGACCTGGACGATCGCGATCGCGACCAGCGCCAATCGCAGCGGCGCGCCCGCCGCCGGCGCGCCGGGGAGCGGCGTGGCGCGAAGGATCTCGGCGGTGAGGTCGGGGACCGGCTCGGCCGGAGCGATGCGCACGAGCCGGTGCAGCGAGGTCGCGTCGCCGGCGAACCTCGCGCAGGCCGCGCACGTGGCGAGGTGCGCCTGGAGCGGCGCTTCGTCCGCTGGTTGCGCTTCACCGTCGAGGGACGCCGAGAGGAGGGTCTGCGCGCGCATGCAATCCATGCCGCGTTAGTCGCTCGCACTCGGTACCGAGTTCCGTCCCGACCGGGATGTGTGCGGCGAACTGGCTACCTTTGCGGGCCGGATGGACGAGCTGACGCGTGACCTGCTCGCCGCCCAGCAGGGGGACCGGCTTGCGTATGCGGCCGTGGTGCGCCGTGCCCAGGCGGACGTGTGGCGCTACTGCGCCCGCCTCGTCGGCCGGGCCGAGGCCGACGACCTGACGCAGGAGACGTTCGTGCGGATGGTCCGGGCGCTGCCGAGGTTCCGCGGCGACGCGAGCGCCCGTACGTGGCTGCTCGCCATCGCCCGGCGCGCGTGTGCCGACGCGGTGCGCCGAAATGTCCGCACCCGGCGCCGGGACGCGGCCGCCGGACGCCCGGAGGTCATCGCCGCGGATGCCTCGCCGAGTTCCGTGGTCGATGCGCTGCTCGCCGAGCTCGACGACGACCAGCGCGCCGCGTTCGTGCTCACCCAGCTGCACGGGCTCTCGTACGCAGAGACGGCCGAGGTGTGCGGCGTCCCGATCGGCACGATCCGCTCGCGGGTCGCGCGTGCGCGCATGACACTGGTGGAGCGCGTGCGCGCCGCCGACGCGGTCTGAGCGCTACCGATCTTTCTCCCAAACGGAGATGTGGGACGTGCTGTCACTGGTGAACGGTGCGCGGTTCCAATCGCTCCAACGCTCGCGCAGGCGCAGCCCGGCGAGTCGCGCCATGAGGTCGAGCTCGGACGGCCACACGTAGCGGAACGGCATCGAGAACGCTTCGAGCGTTCCGCCGACGCGCCAGTAGTGATGGGAGACGAGACCCTGGACGGCGATGTCGTACTCGTCGAAGCCGAGATGCTCGGGGGTGACCTCGAACGGCCGGACGGTCTCGCCGGGTGGCAGCCGTTGCAGCGCGGGAATGCCGACCTCGATCACGAAGCATCCGCCGGGTTCCAGATGCGCCGCGACGTTGCGGAAGCACGCGACCTGCTCGTCCTGCGTGGTCAGGTTGTTGATCGTGTTGAACACGAGGTAGGCAACCGTGAAGGTGCCGTCCACTCGGGTGGTCGCGAAGTCGCCGATCGTCACGTCGATGCCTTCGGTACCCGGCTTCGCGCGCAGTCGCTCGACCATGGCGGGCGAGAGATCGATGCCGTGCACACGAACGCCGCGCCGGCTGAGCGGCAGCGCGATGCGGCCGGTCCCGATGCCCAGTTCGAGCGCAGCGCCGCGCCCGCGAGCCCGGCGAGGAAGTCGACCGCGGGTTCGAGGACCCCCGGCTCGAACATGTCGGACGAGGTGGCGTCGTAGAGGGCTGCGATCCGCTCGTCGAAGTAGATCTCCGGCACGGGCGCATGCTTCCACGACCTGCCGGCGAGCCGCCGCGGATTTCGCGGAACTCGGAAGGGCCGGGCGGCGACTACTGCAAGACAGGACGAGGTGCAGGAGGCCTTGGTGGATCGGTGCAACGAGTGTTCGGTTCGAAGCGCGGCGTGTTGGCTGCGGCCGTTGCCGCGACGGCGATCTTGGTGGTGGCATCGCCGGCCGCCGCGCACGTCACCGTGGATCCGAGTGAGGCACCTCAGGGCAGCTTCACCAAGCTGACGTTCCGGGTGCCCAACGAGCGGGACGACACGGGCACCACCAGGGTCGAGGTGACGATGCCGGACGACGTCGTCATTCCGTTCGTCTCGGTGCAGCCCACGCCGGGTTGGACCGCGGAGGTCGCGACGCGAACCCTCGACGAGCCGGTCGAGGCCGAAGGTGGTGAGATCACCGAGGTCGTCGACGCGGTCACGTGGTCGGGTGGCACCGTGAACCCGGGCGAATTCCAGGAGTTCAACGTGTCGGCCGGGCCCCTGCCTTCCGACGTCGACGAGCTCGCGTTCCCGGCGCTGCAGACGTACGCCGATGGCGAGGAAGTGCGCTGGATCGAAGAGCAGGCAGAGGGCGGCGACGAGCCCGACTACCCCGTGCCGGTGCTGACGCTCACCGCGGCGACGGGCGACGAGCACGGCGAATCGACCGAGGACGGAGAGGCCGCGGCCGCGACCGACGACTCCGACGACGGGAGCGACTCGCTCGCGATCGTGGCGCTCATCGTCGGGGGCCTCGGCGTGATCCTGGGCGGCCTCGCGCTGATCCGGAACCGCAGCACCGTCGCGTAGCCGCGGCTACTCCGGCAACACGCTGACCTGCGAGGTCTGGAGGTAGACCGCCACGCGGGTGATGAGGTCGTTGGCGACGTCGACGTCGAAGACGACAGCCTCGTCGGTGCGCAGGCGACCTCCATCACCATCGGCTCCGTCACCATCGGCTCGATCGATGTCGACCGTCTCGTCCAGTTCCACGACGACGCACGCGCCGGCCACGAGCACACGTTCGACGTGTAGCGCATAGCCCGACAACGCGGCGATCGTTTCTCGCAAGAAGGTGGTGTATGCGTCCCGACCGCGGACGACATCGCGATACGGGCCGATGCGCTCGATGTCGGGCGCAACGGTGCCGGCGAGCGCGTCCCAGTCGCGGGCGGCGAGCGCGTCGAGGTACCGGTACACCGGTGCGGCCGGTCCGACACTGCGTTCGAGGATCATCCGTTCGTCGTCGCCCAGCGGGACGCGCGCGATCGCGGCGATACCTGCCGCGCTCATCTTGCCGGCGGTCTTCCGGACGACGCTCGTCAGCTTGTCCGGGTCGAGGCGCGCGGCGAGTTCGGTGAGTTGGGTCTCGAGGAACACGAGACAGAGCGCGTCCTCGAACACCTGCACCTCCGGATCACGCCGGAGGTCCTGCTTGCGCACGATCGCCTGCACCCGTTCGATGGTGTGCGCGTCGTAGCCCGCGTCGCCGAGGATCGCGCCGAGGTCGTTCGCGTGCTGCTCGTGGAGGTGCTTGCGCCACTTCAGGTAGCCCGCCCGGCCGGCCGGATACGAGCTTCGCGGCACCGTCCACCGCCGGAGATGATGACCGCGCGCCGCGAGCAGGAGCGCTTCGTTCGCGTCCGGCGCGAGCTCACGGACCCAGCCCGAGGCCAGCTCCGCGTGAACGATCTCCTTGGGACCGGTGCGACCCCGCACCGTGATCACCTGCGGGTCGTCGGCGTTCGCAGCGTCGATCGCCTCGATCGCAATCGAAAACGGGGACGTCACGAACTCGATGAGAGGTGGCGGTCGAACCAGGTGAGCGTCCGCTCCCACGCGTCCGCCGCGGCGCCGGCGTCGTAGTCGGCGCGCACGTCGCAGTGGAAGCCGTGCTTCGCGCCGGCGTAACGAACGATCTCGGTGTCGACGGGCGCGGCGTGCAGGGCGGAGCGGAGCTGTTCGACGTCGTCGACCGGGATCGACGCGTCCTCGTCACCGAACAGACCCAGCCACGGCGTCCGCAACGACGCGCTGCGCTCGACGAGGGGAGGGAACTGCGGGAAGCGTGCGGTCACGATCCCGCCGCCGTAGAAGCCGGCCGCGGCACCGAGCGCGCGTCGCAGCGAGACCATGAACGTCACCCGGCCACCGAAGCAGAACCCGACGATGCCGATGCGCTCGTCGGCGACTCCCTGGGCGCGCAGATGGTCGAGCGCCGCGTCGACGTCGGCGAGCACGTCGGCGTCGCCGGTCACCGAGCCGTACAGCTTCATGACCGTGTCCCAGTCGCCGTACTCGGCGGTGCCACCACCGCCACGGTGGAAGAGGTCGGGAGCGACCGCGTGGTAACCGGCGGCGGCGAAGCGCCTCGTCACGTCCTCGATGTGGGCGTTGACACCGAACGCTTCCTGTACCACCACCACGCCCCGGCGAGCGGCGGAACCACCGTCGGGAACCGCCTCGTAGACCCGCATCGGGCCGTCGGCGGTGTCGAGCGACCGGGACTCCTCGGGCATGGGTTCAGGCTAACCCCGCGCCCCTGAGTGTTGCGTCAGCGGGTCCGGAGGATCGTGTCGATCAAGCCGTACTCGAGTGCTTCCTCGGGCGTGAACCACCGGTCGCGTTCGCCGTCCTCGAGCACCCGCTGGTACGGCTGACCCGTGTGCTTCGCGGTGAGCTCGGCCATCAGCTCGCGCATCCGGGTGAACTGCTCGGCCTGGATCGCGATGTCGACCGCGAAGCCTTGCACCGCGCCGTGGGGTTGGTGGAGCAGGATGCGGCTGTTCGGATACGCGGCGCGCTTTCCGGGCGCGCCGGCGCACAGCAGGAACTGCGCCATCGATGCCGCGAACCCCATGCACACGGTTGCGACATCGCACCGCAGCGCCTGCATCGTGTCGTAGATCGCGAACCCGGCGTCGACCTCGCCGCCGGGCGAGTGCAGGTAGAGCGTGATGTCATCGTCGTCCGTGTCGAGTTCTCGGTGTCGAGGACGATGAGCTGGGTGCAGATCCGTTCGGCGACGGCTCCGTCGATCGCGCCGGTGAGCATGACGCGGCGTTGCGACAACATGCGCCGGCCGAGGTCGTCCTCGAAACGTCCGCCGGTTTCGGTGACGGGGACGGTGGGTGAAGGATCTTCGTGCAACCGCATGGTTGCACAATGTACGACCGTCGGTGTTAATGTGCAACCCGTGAGTTGCGATCCTTCTCCTGCCGTGCACCGGACGATCGACGTCCCGGCACCACCCGAGGATGTGTGGGACGCAATCGTGGCGGGCGCGTGGCTCGGCGACGACGTCGAGCTCGACGCCCGGCGCGGCGGTGCCCTACGCGCGGGCGACGAGGTCGGTGTGGTCGAGGCGGTCGAACCCGGTCGGTGCATCACGTTCTGGTGGACCGACACGGGCCGGGACGAGCCGCCGTCGCGCGTCGACATCGAGATCATGCAGGTCGGCGACATCACCCGGGTGTGGGTGCGCGAGACCCAACTCGACATGGACGTGAAGCTGCGGAACCGCCAACCGTTCGGCCTCGCGCGTGTCTGAACCTCGCGACCGGGCTGGGCCCGTGTTCGACGCCCTGTCCGACCGCACCCGCCGATCGATCGTCGAGCGGTTGGGCACCGAACCCGCGACGGCGAGCGATCTCGCCGGCACCGTGCCGGTTTCCCGCCAGGCCGTCGTGAAGCACCTCGCGGTGCTGGAGGATGCCGGGCTCGTGCGGGGAACGCGCGACGGGCGCCGGGTCGTGTACGAGCTGACGCCGCAGCCCTTCACCGAAGCGGCCCGCTGGATGACGCGGGTCGGCGCGGCCTGGGACGACCGTCTCGCCACGCTCGCACGCGGTCTCGGACGCCGTTCCGGTAGCTGACCCGAGTACGGTTCGGCGCGCACACCAGGCCGGGAGGAGCGAGATGGGTTTTCGTGTCGAGGTCGACTTCGACAAGTGCGAGTCGAACGCGCTGTGCATGGCGGCCGCGCCCGAGGTGTTCGAGGTGCGTGACGACGACTTCCTCTACGTCCTCGACGAGCACCCGCCGGAGGAGCTGCGCGAGAAGTGTCTCGAAGCGGCGCGCGTGTGTCCGAAGCAGGCCATCACGATCGTCGACGAGTAGCACAGGTCGTCGGTGGGGGATCTCACGGGGCGATCCGCGCTCGTCACGGGTGGTGGCAGCGGCATCGGACTGGGCGCCGCCAAACGCTTTGCGGCCGACGGCGCGCACGTCACCATCGCGGGTCGTACCGAAGGGCGGTTGACCGAAGCGGTCGCCGAGATCGCCGCGGTCGCCGCCGAGGGCGTGACCGTGCAACACGCGGTGTGCGACGTCACCGTCGAGGACGACGTACGGGCGGCCACGGCGGCCGCAGCCGCTCCGACCGGCTCGCTCGACGTGCTGTTCGCGTGTGCCGGTGGTTCGCTGCACCTCGGCCCGATCGCCGACGCGGAGGTCGACGCCTGGAAGGCGACGCTCGATCTCAACGTCGTCGGTACGTTCCTGTCGATCAAGCACGCGACTGCGCACATGACCGACGGTGGCTCGATCGTCGCGATGTCTTCGATCGCCGGCGCGTCGACGCACCGGCTCATGAGTGCGTACTGCGTCGGCAAAGCCGGGATCGAGATGCTCGTGAAGGTCGCGGCCGACGAGCTCGGTGACCGCGGCATCCGGGTGAACGCGGTGCAACCGGGTCTCGTCTCCACTGACCTCGTCGGGTTCATCACTGCGGGGGGAAAGCTGCTCGACGACTACCTCGAGCAGATGCCCGTCTCGCGCGTCGGTACTGTCGAGGACATCGCGGCGATCGTTGCGTTCCTCGCCGGACCGGAGTCGACGTGGATCACCGGTCAGATGATCGGCGTCGACGGCGGCCACCAACTCCGCCGCGGCCCGCAGCTACGCACCTGCTGTTCGAATGAATGCCCGAACGTGGCGTGAGCAGCGCCGGAGTCTAATCGTCCCGTCAGGGCGGCGCCGGGTATCGGTGCGAGTGAGGCGACCAGAATGGATTTTGACGAGAGCGACGAAGAGCAAGCGTTTCGGGCGGAGGTGCGCGACTGGTTGCAGGCGCACGCCAAGCCGCGGAAGGTCGGCGCAGACCCGGAGCACTTCCACCTCTCGGGCGATCCGACCCCCGAAGCGGAGCAGGCGCACATCGAGGCGTGCAAGGCGTGGCAGCGCACCCTCTACGACGCGGGATGGGCGGGGATCACGTGGCCCAAGGACGCGGGCGGCAGGGGCGGGCCCGGATGGCAGCAGCGCCTCTTCAACGAGGAGCAAGCGCGCTTCGACGTCGCGGTCGGTGCGTTCGCGGTCGGCATCGGGATGGCGGGCCCGACGATCATCGCGTGGGGGAGCGAAGAGCAGCAGAGCCGGTTCCTGCCGGCGATGCTGAAAGGCGACGAGATCTGGTGCCAGCTGTTCTCCGAACCCGGCGCCGGCTCGGACCTCGCCGGTTTGCGCACTCGAGCAGTGCGCGACGGCGACGAGTGGATCGTCGACGGCCAGAAGGTGTGGACGTCGGGCGCGCATTACAGCGACTGGGGACTCCTCCTCGCCCGTTCCGACCCGGAAGTGCGCAAGCACCGCGGCATCACCGCGTTCCTCCTCGACATGCGCACGCCCGGCATCGACGTGCGTCCACTGCGCCAGATCACCGGGGTCGCGCACTTCAACGAGGTGTTCCTGAGCGACGTGCGCATACCCGACGCGTGCCGGGTCGGTGAACCGGGCGACGGGTGGCGAGTCGCCAACACCATGCTCTCGAACGAGCGGGCACTGATCGGCGGCGGTGGTCGAGTCAGCTTCCGGGAGATCACCGCGCTCGCGCAGCACTGCGGAGCAACCGAAGACCCGTTGTTGCGCCAAGAACTCGCGCACAGCTACACACGCATGCAGCTCATCAAGTGGCTGGGCTGGCGCGCCCGAAGCCGGAAGGACCAGGGGCTCGGTCCCGAGGCGTCGGTGCTCAAGCTCGCGGCGTCACGCCGTCAGGAGCTCGACGGTGATCTCGTCGTCGCACTCCAGCAGAGCGCAGGGCTGTTGTACGGCGACGACGCGGTCAACGGCGGCTACTGGCAGAACATGTTCCTCAGCCAGTGGAGCAGCCGGCTCGGTGGCGGCACCGAACAGGTGCAGCGCAACGTGATCGGCGAGCGTGTGCTCGGAATGCCGCCCGACGTCCGGGTCGACAAGGACGTCGCGTTCGTCGACATCCCGCGCGGCTGAATCCCTGCGCGGCCGAATCGTGCCGCGCGTCAGCTCGGACGGGACTCGACGATGCGGTCCGTTGCGGCCTGCTGCTCGTAGATGAGGCGCGCGAGCCAGAACCGCAGGAACTGCGCGAGCGAATAGCGCAGGAACAGCGCGGCACCCACGACTGCGGAAGCAATACCGATGAGTCCGATGGCCAACGCGTCGCGCTGCGTCGCGGGACCCTCGGTGTTGTACGCCGCGTCGGCACCGGACGACTGGAAGTAGGCGATGACCGCGAGCCCGATGCCGATGCACCATCAGCGCGACACCGACGAAGAGCCAGAGCCGTTCGCGACCCGCTTTCGGATCGCGCAGCCGCATGTCGGCGACATCATCACGGAAGCGTGCGGCGCGGTCGGGGCCCGTGGACGATTCGCCAGTCGTGCTCGCGCCGGCGCCTTCGGTCTGTTGCTGCGTCTGGCTCATGATCTCCCTACCGTACGACTTCTCCCGGCGACGCGCTCGACGATCTCCTCGACCGCGGCGTCGACGCTTCCCAGGTATGCGCTCGACAGCTGCTCGGCGAGGTCCGACGGTGTGCCGATCGAGACGATCTCGCCGTGCACCATGATCACCGCTTCGTCGGCGACGCCGAGGACGGTCTGTGCGAACTGCTCGACGACGAGGATGGACACGCCTTCGCTGGCGACGTTGGCGACGACCTCGTACAGCTCCTCGATGATGATCGGCGCCAGGCCCATGGAGAGCTCGTCGAGGAGCAACAGCGCAGGATCGGTCGCAAGGCCACGTGTCATCGCGAGCATCTGTTGCTCACCGCCCGACAACGTGCCCGCGAGCTGCGTGCGGCGTTCAGCGAGGCGCGGGAAACGCGCGTACGCGATCTCCTCGATGTCACGCAACGACCGGCCGGTGTACGTCGACATGCGCAAGTTCTCGCGGACGGTCAGGTTCGGGAAGATGCCTTTGCCTTCCGGAACGAGGCAGAGGCCGGCGCGCGCGAGCTCGTCGGCGCGCGCGCCGTTGACGCGGCGGCCGGCCACGAAGATGTCGCCGGCGGTTGGTTGCATCAGGCCGGACGCGACCTTCAGCGTCGTGGACTTCCCGGCACCGTTCGGGCCGAGAATGGCGAGCACCTTCCCGGAGGGGACGACGAGGTCCACGCCGTGCACGACCTCGATGCGGCCGTAGGCCGCCTTCACCCCTCGCAGTTCGAGGAGCGGCGCGGTGGCGTCGACCACCGGCGGGAGCGCCGTCACGATGCGTCCAAACTGCTGCCGAGGTAGGCGGCGAGCACCGCTTCGTGGGAGCGGATGTGCTGCGCGTCGCCGACTGCGATGATGCGGCCGAAGTCGAGCACGTGGATCACGTCGCACACCTCCATGACGAGGTGCACGTCGTGCTCGACGAGCAACACCGCGATGCCCTCACGGGCCAGATCTCGCAGCAACCGGCCGAGCTCGTCGGTCTCGTTCTCGTCGAGGCCGGACGCCGGCTCGTCGAGGAGGAGGACCTTCGGTCGGGTCGCCAGCGCGCGCGCGATCTCCACCAACCGGGCCTGGCCGGTGGGAAGCTCATCGACCCGATCGTCGATCCGCGCACCGAGGCCGACCCGCTCGATGATCTCCCGCACCTGGTCGCCGCGCGCGTAGTTCTTGCGCACTTCGCCGGCCACCATCACGTTCTCGCGCACGGTGAGCAACCCGAACAGCTCGAGCCGCTGGAACGTGCGAGCCATGCCGAGGCGCGCTCGCTTGTAGGGCGCGAGCCGGTCGAGCCGCTTCCCGGCCAGTTGCACCGAACCGCCGGCGGGATTCAGCAGACCGCACACCGCGTTGAACAGCGTGGTCTTGCCCGCGCCGTTCGGCCCGATCAGCCCGGTGACCAAGCCGGCCTCCGCGTGGACGTCCACCCCGTCGAGCGCGACGTGCCCGCCGAAACGAACCGTGAGGTCGTGCGTCGAGAGCAGCGCCGCCACCTCAGCGCACCTCCGCCATTCCCAGTTGCGCGTCGAGCTCGCTGCGATCCTCGGGCGTGAACGGCCGGTCGATCCCGACCCACTCGAGCGGCACGTCGGCGAACTCGACCCCGGCCGCTTCCTCGGTCTCCGGCGAGGGCGCGGCGCGCAGCGCGGCGATCTGCGTGCAGACGATGAGCGCGACGACACCGCCGATGATGAACCACCACGCGCCGACGTCCGCGATGAGCACGAACGCGTACAGACCTCCGAGCACGACGAGGAACGCGAGCAGCGCGCCGCGTCGCTTCGGCAACGGCTCGAATCCTTCGCGGATGTCGGCCACCGCGCCGTTCGGGTTCCGGCCGAGACCCACACCCATGAGCCCGGGGGTGACGTTCGCGAGGTTCGAGAACCACGCGATGTTCGCGAGCACGGGCCACGTCGGCATCGCCGCCAGTGCGGCGAGGGAGATACCGGCGAACAACGGACCGCCGATGCGGGCGATGCCGCCGACGACGCCGAGCATGAACACCGGTAGGCCCGAGGCGAACTCCCAGTTCTGCGCGTTCGTGCTGCGCGCCAAGCCTCCGAGCAACGCACCGCCGACGCCGGCAATGCCGGCCGAGAGCGCGAACACCGTCAGCTTGGTGAACATGAGGTTCATGCCGACGGTCGCACATGCGGCCGGCGAGTCCTTCATCGCGAGCAGTCGCCGTCCGAACGGGCCTCGACGCAGCCACGCAACGAAGAGCGCGACCAACGCGAACGTCACTGCCAACAGCATGAGCTGCCGGTATTCCGTATCGAACGCGTAACCGAACAGTTCGAGACGGGCGACGCTGAGCGACCCGGTCCCGAAGATCTCGATCTGTACGTCGGAGAACGGCAGGTCGAACGGTCTGAGGCGGAACACCCACCGATCGAGGAAGACTGCGAATGCAGCAGTTGCGAGCGCGAAGTAGATACCGGAGAGTCGCAGCGTGGGGAGCGCGATCAACGCGCCGACCACTGCGCAGATCACGAACGCCCAGACCAGACCCATCGGTGACCCGCCGACGCCCAGGTGGGCCATCGTGATCGCGCCCACGCCGGCGAGCCCCCATTGCGCGAGCGACACCTGGCCCGCGAGGCCGATGAGCGGCACCATCGACAGCGCGACGATCCCGATGCCGAACAGCCGGGCCATGGTGACCGTGTTGGCGCGGGTCAACAGCGGTATCGCGAGCGCAGCGCCCGCGACCACGATCCCGCTGAAGATCAACGTGCCACGCATCGTCGGCATCGGGATGATCTCGCACGTGCGCGCGATTCCTTGGGCGCGCAGGCGCGCGCTCGGCAGGACGAGCAGCACGATGAACAGCACGATCACCGGCACCGCCGCGACGAACGTCGAGTCGAAGTACTGGTTGTTCTCCACCACGAGGTAGCCCTGCAGGTACCCCGTGAGCAGCCCGAGCAACAGCGCGCCCAGGAACGTGAGCGGCAGGCTGCGCAGCCGCCCGATCATCGCGGCGGCATACGCGTTCACGATCAGCAGCGCCATCGGTGCGGCGGCGAGGTCGATCGTCCCGACGAAGAGGATCCCGCTGAGCGCGGCGAGGGAGCAGCCGATCGCCCACGCGAGCATCGAGGAGCGATCGGGCGTCGCGCCGTGGAGCGCGGCGAGCGGACGGTCGTCGACCGCGGCCCGCATCGCGATGCCCGAGCGGGTGTGGAACAGGAAGTAGCGCAGCCCGATCGCGACGAGGATTGCCACGATCACCGTGACCAGTTCGTGACGGGTGACGGGGACGTCGCCCAGATCGATGTTCGGTCCGCCGAACTTCCGTGCGTTGTCGCGCGGCACGTCCGGATCCCAGATCCACGCCGCGATGCCGATGAACGAGAACAGCAACGAGACGGTCACGACCAGCTTGATCGTTTCGGTCGTCTGTTGGAGACCGCGAAAGATCGCGACCTCCAGGAACACGCCGAACAACGGACCGAGCACGAGGAGGACGACTGCGATCGCGATCGGTGTCGGCCAGCCCCAGTCGAACCGGAGTTGCCAGTACGCGAACGCGCCGAGCATCCCGATCGCACCGTGCGCGAAGTTGAACACGCCAGTCGTGGTGTACGTGAGCACGAGCCCGCTGGCCGCAACCGCGAGGATCGCCGCCGTGGAGAGTCCGGCGATGGTGTAGCTGAGGAACTCCGTCACCGTGACCTCCTCGCCCTGTCCAAGTTCGGCCCGTTCAGGAACGCGGCCTGCGGGTCGTCACGTGCAGTTCGACGGTTTCGGATCGTCGGCGTAGGCCGGGTTCGGGCACTTGGCGCCGGTGCCGTAGTCGCCCTCGAGCGTGGCAACGTTCCCCTCCGCGCAGTTGAAGATCTGCTCGCTGGGCTCGATGCCTTCGTCGAGCACGAACTCGCCGCCCTCGACCGTCGAGCAGCGCGAAGCAGTTCGACGCATCGCCCGCTTCGAGGTTCTGACGGGCGTGCATGCCGCCGCCGGTCCACTCGGTGATCGCGCGCGCGTTCTCCCAGACGCAGTCGCGGGTGAGCTCGGCGCCGCACTCGTTGGCGGCCACTGCGAACAGCAGCCAGCCCGACAGACCCTGGGCACCGAGGTTGGCGATCTTGCCGCCTTCGTCGTAGCGCTCGATCAGCTCGAGGTACTGCTCGGTTGCCTCGCTCAGCTCGGCTTCGGGGTCGAGGAACGGATAGAACCCGGTGCGCACGTAGGTGCCGTCGGCCTGGTCACCGATCGACGTGATCTGCGGGTCGTAGTGGTTGGCGTCGGCCAGCACCCATTCGAAGTCGATGTCGAGGCTCGCCGCTTCGCTCAGCAACTTCGAGAGGTTC
The DNA here is from genome assembly GCA_963841215.1 of uncultured Actinomycetes bacterium. Classification (GTDB taxonomy): domain Bacteria; phylum Actinomycetota; class Acidimicrobiia; order IMCC26256; family PALSA-610; genus CAVUFH01. The sequence continues at coordinate 92,532 of CAWJBW010000003.1, forward strand.
GACGGCTCGCCGACCCAGTACAGGCCCTTCACGCCTTGGTTGCGCATCGGCTCGAGGAACGGCCGCCACGTCTGCTCGCCGGTGGGGCTGTACGAGCCTTCGTAGACGATGTTCCAATCGAGCTGCTCCATCGCCTCCTTGTTGCGCGCGGCGACGACCTGCGTCGTCTCGAGCTGTCCGGTGAAGATGCCGACCGCGTCGGTCGAGCCCGGGAACGCCTCCTCCATGTACTTCATCGCGCCCGTGGGCTGCTGGGTGCCGGGGTTCGGGATCGGGTTGATCGAGAGGTCGGCGTCGGCGGCCTCCGCGGTGACCGCGTACCCGTGGATGATCGGCAGCCCGCAACCGAGCCGGTCGGCCTGGCCGGTGTCGTCGAACACCGCGCCGCCGCCGACGGCCATGAAGTCGCCCTCGTCGCACGCCTCGATGACGCGCTGTTGGAACTCGGAGAGCTTGGCGTCGCGCAGCTTCAGGTCGATGGTCCGGCCGTTGATGCCGCCGTGCTCGTTGCACCAGGCGGTGAACGCCTCGGCGGTGTCGAACATCTCCTGGTTCAGGCCGAGCCGGCCGGTGAACCCGGGGTCGGAGAAGGTCGAGATCTGGATCGAATCGGCGGTGACGCCCGGATCGGATCCGGCCTCGAGGGTCTCGCCCTCGGGCGCTTCCTGGCAGATCACGCCGAGGTCGCCGAACTCGCCCGCGTCCAGTCCGCCTCCCCTTCGCCCTCGCCGCCGGCCGCCGCAGTGGTGTCCGAACCGCCACCGTCGTCGGCATCGGTGGATTCCGAGTCGCGGCCACACGCGGCCATCACCAGGACCAGCGCGCTCGCGATCGCGAACCAGCGGAGTCGCTTCACCGTTTCCCCCTCGTCGGCACCGGCTTCGGCCGAAACCTGATGCCCCGTCAGATGTCTTCGTGAGCCTGCCGCCTCGCGCCCTCCTGCGCAAGCCGCGGCCGCAGTGTGGCACTCGCGACGACCCGTCCGTCACCGAGCTCGGCGAGAAGGCCGTGCGACCCGAGTCTCGGTCCGACAAGCTCTTTCCTGTGACGCTCGACGATTTCCAAGAACTGATGGTGCGCACCTACGGGGAACGCGATGCGGCACGCGGCCGGCCGGCGACCGTCGCGTGGCTGGCCGAGGAAGTCGGCGAGCTCGCGCGGGCGGTGCGCAAGGGGACGCGCGAGGAACAGCTGCACGAGCTCGGTGACGTACTCGCGTGGCTCGCGTCGCTCGCGGCGCAGCTCGGTCTCTCGCTCGACGATGCCGCGCGTCGCTATAGCGCCGGATGCCCGCGTTGCGGCGCGATTCCCTGTTCCTGCGCACCGGCCGTGACTCACTAGCCTCCACCCGATGCGGTCCACGGCGATGCACATCGTGATCGCCGGCGGGGGCATGGCCGGCCTCGGAACCGCACTCGCCTGCGCGCGTGACGGGCATCGCGTCACCATTCTCGAACGCGACGCCACGCCGATGCCCGAATCACCCGACGAAGCGTTCGAATGGCAGCGGCGCGGGTCCCCTCAGGTCAGGCACTCGCACGCATTCCTCGCCCGCGCCCGCAACCTGCTGCGCGACCGGGCCCCCGACGTGCTCGACGACCTGTTCGCCGCCGGCGCGACCGAGATCCCCTTCACCGACCGACCTGCCTCCGACCCTCACCGACCGATCGCCGCGCCCGGGCGACGAGGACCTCGTCGCGCTCGCGTGCCGGCGCACGACCTTCGAGTGGGTGTTGCGTCGCGCGGTCCTCGCGCAACCGGGCGTCGAGCTCCGCGACGGAGTCGCGGCCGAACATCTCGACTTCGTCGCCGGGGATCCGCCGCGAGTCACAGGCATCGATGGCCTCGACGCCGATCTGGTGCTGGACGCGCGGGGGCCGCGGTCGACGTCGGATGCCTGGATGGACGCGATCGGCGCGCGTCCGTTCGCCGAAGAGCTGCACGAGAGCGGGATCGTCTACTTCTCACGCTTCTACCGGTTGTCGGGCCCATCCGGTACGCGGCCGGCGGCGAACATGGCGGCCGTCGACCTCGGCTACCTCAAGTACGCCGTCTTCCTCGGCGACAACGACACGTTCTCCTTCACCTACGCCATCGACTCGCACGACGACGAGCTCCGGCGCGCGCTCACCGACCCGGACACGTTCGAAGCCGCGGCGCGGACGCTCGTCGCCGCCGCACCGTGGCGGGCGCACAACGTTTCCCAGCCGATCACAGGCGTGCACGTGATGGCGGGGCTGCGCAACCGGTACCGCCCGCTGCTCGTCGACGACGCGCCGATCGCGCTGGGCTTCGTTCCGGTCGGCGATGCGTCGGTGTGCACCAACCCGCTGTACGGGCGCGGCTGCTCGCTCGCGCTGGTGCACGGGTTCGGGCTCGCGGAGGTGTTGCGCGAACACGGCGACGATCTCGACGCGCTCGCGCGCGGCTTCTCGGCCCTCACCGAGCGAGAGATGGTGCCGTGGTTCCGCACCGCGGTGTTCCAGGACGAACAGGCGCGGATGCAGGCCGCAGGCGAGGAGCTCCCGCCCGAAGATCCGCGCGCGTTCGCGCAGAGTGTCTTCCGCGACGGGTTGTTGCCCGCGCTGCGCACTTCGCCCATCGTCTTCCGGGCGTTCCTGCGCTGGTTCAACCTGCTGAGCACCCCCGACGCGCTCATGGGCGATCCGGAGATCGTGAACGAGGTGCTCGCTGCGTTCCAGTCCGGCGACGCTCATCCGGCCGCCCGAGCCGATGGGTCCTGTCGACCGCGCCGCGTTCGTCGACGCAATCACCTGAGCTCGCGCGTCAGTACGCGAGGAGAGCCTCCAGGTCGCGCGCGATATCGGCGACCTGCGGGAGGATCGCGTTCTCGAGGCTCGGCTCGTAGGCAACCTGGGTGTCCGTCGCCGCGAGCCGCCATACGGGTGCGTCGAGGTACTCGAAGCATTCGTCGGCCGCGAACGCGGCGACCTCGGCACCGAAGCCGCACGTGAGCGTGTCCTCGTGCACCACGAGCAACCGCGCGGTCTTGCGCACCGACTCGGCCACGATGTCGCGGTCCCACGGGGAGATCGTGCGCAGGTCGATGATCTCGACGCCGGCGTCGTCGCCCAGCTGCGCGGCGGCTTGCTTCGCTCGGTACACCGTCGCGCCCCAGGTGACCACCGTGACGCGGTCGCCCCGGCGGACGTAGGTGCCGCGACCGAACGGGAGCATCCAATCCTCGGGCGGCATCGGGTCGCGGTTGTGGCCCTGGCGGTAGAGGTGCTTGTGCTCGAGGAACAGGACCGGGTCCTCGCAGCGGAACGCGGTGCGCAGGAGGCCGGCCGCGTCGCGCGCGCGTGACGGGAACGCGATGAGGAGACCGGGGATGTGGGCGAAGATGGACTCTCCGCACTGGCTGTGCCAGATCGATCCGCCCTGGAGGTACCCGCCGATCGGGATGCGCACCACCATCGGGCACGAGAACGCACCGTTCGACCGCCACCGCGTCGTCGCGGCCTCGGACTTGATCTGGTTCATCGCCGGCCACACGTAGTCGAAGAACTGGATCTCCGGGCTCGGGCGCAGGCCTCGCATCGCCTGTCCGACCGCGCGCCCGATGATGTTCGCCTCCGCGAGCGGTGTGTTGAAGCACCGAGCGTCACCGAACGCGCGCTGCAACCCGAACGTGATGCCGAACACACCGCCCTTGCCCGGCACCTCGTCGAGCACATCGGGGTCGGCGTCGGCGACGTCCTCGCCGAACACGCGGATGCGTTCGTCGCGTCCCATCTGCTCGTGCAGTGTGAGCCGGATGGTCTCGCCGAACGTGATGACCTTCGCGTCCTCGTCCACCACCGGTTCGCCCGGGTCGTCCGTGATCGGCGGCGGACCGAACACGTGGTGCGTGACGGTCATCGGATCGGGCCGCGCCGCGGCGAGCGCGTCGTCGGCGGCTCGGCGCACAGTGTCCTTGGCGTCGTCACGGATCTTGTCGGCGTCTTCGAGTTTCAGCGCGCCCGCATCGACGAGCTGCTTCGTCAGGACCGTGATCGGATCGTGCTCGGCTTCGTCCTTCAGCTCACCGCTCCCGCGGTACTTCTTCTGGTCGTCGGAGAGTGAGTGCGAGTACGGACGCGTCACCTCTGCGTGGATCAGGCACGGGCCCGCGCCGGCGCGCACGTGCGCGATGGCCTCGGCGCCCTTGCTCCGCACCTCGAAGTAATCGCGCCCGTCCATCTTCACGACGTCGAGCCCGCGGATGCCGCGCACCATCTCGGAAACCGGCGCCGGCGCCTGGTCGGTCGACCGCACCGAGATGGCGTATCCGTTGTCGGCGACCACGTAGAGCACCGGAAGGTGGAGCCGGCACGCCGTGTTCAACGACTCCCAGAACTCGCCCTCCGACGTCGCGCCTTCGCCGAGCGACACGTACGTGAGCTCGTCTCCGTACGCGACGCAGCCCGCGAGCTGCGGACGCCGGCTGATGTACCGGCTCGCCTCCGCGCAACCCACCGCCGGGAGGCACTGGCTGCCGGTGCATGACGTCTGGGTGACGATGTTCAGCGCCGCCGCGCCCCAGTGGCACGGCATCTGCCGGCCGCCCGAGGCCGGGTCGTCGCACGAGCCGACGGCCTGTAACAGGATCTCGAACGGAGTGACCCCGAGCGCGAGCGCAAGGGCACGGTCCCGGTAGTACGGGAAGAACCAGTCGTACCCGGGCCGCAGCGACCGCGCCAGCCCGAGCAGCAACGCTTCGTGTCCCGCCCCGGAGATCTGGAAGTACGCGCGGTTCTGTTGCCGCATCGCGATCTCGCGGTCGTCGAGGAAGCGCGAGATGTGCGCCCGGCGCAGGTCGTCGACGGCTTCGCCGAGATCGATCTCACGCTGCTGATCGAGCATGTTGCCGGAAGGATAAGCCCTACCCTGCGTCGGCAGATGACAGCCGACGAAGTGCTGCCGTGGCGGCAACGGCCGCCCCGCCCGGTAGAGGCGTTCGTTTCGCGAGCGGCGCGGCGGGTCGCCTCCGAACGCGGCATCGACATGGAAAACGTCCAGGGCACCGGCGCCGGCGGCCGCGTCACGCGCGATGACGTGCTCGCTGCGACGCCGAGCCGAGGCACGGGGCGACGAGCTCGTGCCGTTCAACAACATCCGCAAGCGGGCGGCGACGATGTTGCTTGCGTCGAAGCAGACGTCGCCGCATGCGCTGTGCGTCGTCGCCGCCGACTACAGCGCGATCGATACCGTGCGCGCCGAGCACAAGGAGGCGTGGCGCGCCGCCGAAGGCTTTTCGCTGACGTACCTGCCCTTCGTCGCGCGCGCGGTGTGCGACGCGCTGCGCTCGTACCCGCTCATGAACGCGAGTGTCGGTCGAGCCTCGATGGTGATGGCGACGCGCTCGTCGTGCACCGAGACGTCAACCTCGGTATCGCGGTCGACCTCGACTTCCAGGGCCTCATCGTTCCCGTGGTGCGCGCCGCCGACGGGCTCCGGCTCCGCACCCTGGCCCGCGCCATCAACGACGTCGCAACGCGAGCTCGAAACCGGAAGCTGACGTCCCGACGACCTCGCAGGCGGCACGTTCACCGTCACCAACCCGGGTGGATCGGGCACGTGGATCTCGTTCCCGATCATCAACCAGCCGCAGGTGGCGATCGTCGCGACCGACGGCGTCTCGAAGCAGGTCGTCGTGGACGAGCGCGGCCGCATCGGAATCGCCCCGATCGGCCACCTGTGCCTGACGTTCGACCACCGCGCGGTCGACGGTGCCTACACAGGCGCGTTCCTTCGGCACGTCAAAGCGCTCGTGGAGACGCGTGACTGGGCGGCCGAGTTGTAGCTGGCGGTCACCACGGCCAGCGCCGGAGCTCAGGGATGCAGCTTCCCCGGGTCCTCGACATCCGTCGCGCGGCAGTTGCGGCGCGCGGTGACCGGGTTGCACCGCGCCGGTGCGCCGTCGGGGATCTGCACGGTGTACGGGGAGAACGCGAGATTCGGTTCCTCGTAGTCCGTGCTGACCCACTGTGCACCGCTCGCGAGCGCGGCATCGCGCATCGTGGTGTCGTTCGTTCGCGCCTGCACCGTCTCGACGTCGGCACGTGTTCGTACGACCATGTGGGCAGCCAGCGCGGCCTGGATCTCGTCTGCGTCGCCGATCGGGTTGTTGAGCTTCGCGAACGCGGCGTCATCCGCACCCGGCACCGACGGCGTGAACAGCACCCGGCCTTCCAGCGACGGGCGGCCCGACCGGTACAGGTCGCGCAGTCCACCGTTGTCGAGTGTCAACAGCACCTTGCCGCGCATCGCGCCGAGCTTGGGCCAACCGCGGGTCGCGACCGCGTCGCCGAGCGTGTCGTAGTTGCCCCGTACGTCGTCGGGGGTCACGATCTTGTCGCGAGGAAGCACCGACAGGATCTCCGCGTCGAGCGCATCGAGCTCGGCCGCGTCAGCCTGGTCGCCCGCGTCCTTCACTTCGATCTGGATCATGATCGCGACGTGGCCGGGGTTGGCGTCCGACCAGTCGCGGACCTGCTGCAAGCAGATCTTCAACGCGACGCAGTTGGAGCGTACGTCGACGTTCGCCTGATGCATCACCTTGAAACCGGGCTCGTGCATCGCGGGATCGTCGGGCACGACGTCGCCCGCGCCGAGCACCAGGGAGGGCTCGAGGAACGCGCCGCCCAGCGGGTCCTCGTACACGTCGAGCTCGATTGCCCGCACGCCGAGCTCGGAGAACTGCTCGGGCAGCGGTCGGTGGCTGTACTCGAGGCCGGCGTACACCGTGGGCAGTGCGGACTGCAGCGCCGCGCCCACCTTCGGGTACAGCTCCAGCTTGTAGCTGTTGTGGGATGCGAGCACCTGCACCTCGTCGAAGCGCAGGAAGTGGTCGAGCCGGTGTCGGGTCTCGGGCCGGCTGCCGGGCCGGTCCGGTGGGATGCGTGAGCAGGCGGTCAGCGCCAGCGCGGCGACGATGCCGACGAGCAGCAACGCCCGTCGCCGGGAGCGGTCATGTCGCTGGGAATCATGGAGTCGCAAGCTGAGGATGGTATGCATGTACACCGTGAAGGTGCGTGTCGACCCCGAGCGGTGTGTCGGTCACGGCCGGTGCTACGCGCTGGCGCCGACGGTGTTCGTTCCCGACGATTTCGGTCACTCTGAGGTGATCGCGCCGGAGGTCGAAGGCGCCGACGCCGACCTCGCCCGGCTCGGCGCGGAGAACTGCCCGGAGTCGGCGATCACGGTCGAGCCGTAGGCGCGGCGGCGTGCCCGCGGACGTACTGGGCTACGGCGGCAAGCGGGTGATCGTCACCGGCGCGGCATCGGGCATGGGCGCCGCGACTGCTCGAATCCTCGTGGAGTTGGGGGCCGAGGTACACGCGATCGACCTCGACAAACCGGAGCTGTCGGGCCTGGCGAGCTTCTCCGAGTGCGACCTGCGCAGTCCCGACGCGATCGAAGCGACGGTCGAGCGCATCGGGAGCGTCGTCAACATGCTCTTCAACTGCGCGGGCGTGCCGAACACGTTCCCCGACCTCGACGTCATGCTCGTCAACTTCTGCGGGCTGCGACACCTCACCGAGCGGGTCGTGCCCAAGATGCTCGAACATGCCGACAGTGCGATCGCGTCCATCGCGTCGACCGCCGGGGTCGGCTGGCTGCAGAACATGGAGCTGTTGGGTGGATTGCTCGCCACCGCCGACTTCGACGACGCGCGCGCATGGTGCGACGCGCATCCTGCCGACTTGAAGAACGCGTACGGCCTCTCGAAGGAAGCGATCAACGCGTACACCGCGCAGCGTTCGTTCCCGCTCGCGGCGCAGGGCATCCGCATGAACTGCCTCAATCCCGGCCCGACCGACACGCCGATGATGCCGGAGTTCGAGCGCGCCGTCGGCAAGGACTACATGGACAACTTCCCGGTGCCGCTCGGCCGCCACGCGGTCGCCGACGAGCAGGCGTGGCCGCTCGTGTTCCTGAACAGCCCGCGCGCATCGTTCGTCACCGGTGCCCAGTTCGATGCCGACGGCGGCTTCAAAGGCGCGCTGTTCACCGGCCAGATCGATCCGTCGGTGCTGATGCCCCGGTCGTGAGATCTCGGCCCTCACCCGAGTCGACAGCAGTAGGCCGACCGGCCAAGATGGAACGCGTTCTACACATCTTTCTGGGAGTTCCATGTACGTCGGGTTGAGCAAGGAACAAGAAGACCTCCGCGACGAGCTGCGCGCCTACTACGAGAAGCTGCTGACACCCGAGGTGGCCGACGACCTGCGCAAGGGTGAAGGTGTCGGCCCGGTCTCCAAGGCGACGTGGAAGCAGATGGCGTCCGACGGTTGGGCCGGCGTGGGCTGGCCCAAGGAGTGGGGCGGCCGCGGTCTCACGCCGATCGAGCAGTTCGTCTTCTTCGACGAATCGATGCGCGCGGGCGCGCCCGTGCCGATGCTCACGATCAACTCGGTTGCGCCGACCATCATGCGGTACGGCAGCGAGGAGCAGAAGCAGTACTACGTCCCGAAGATCCTCGCCGGTGAGATCCACTTCGCGATCGGCTACACCGAGCCCGACGCCGGCACCGACCTCGCGTCATTGCAGACCCGTGCGCTCCGCGACGGCGACGAATACGTGATCAACGGGCAGAAGATCTTCACCAGCCTCGCGAGCGGCGTCGACTACGTGTGGCTCGCGGTGCGCACGAACAGCGAAGTGAAGAAGCACAAGGGCATCTCGATCATCATCGTGCCGACCGACACTCCCGGCTTCTCCTACGTGCCCATCGAGAACTTCGGTGGCGTCAACACGAACATCACCTACTACGAGGACGTGCGCGTCCCGGCCGGCAACCTCGTGGGCGGCGAGAACGAGGGCTGGAACCTCATCACGAACCAGCTCAACCACGAACGCGTCACACTCTGCTCGTCGGGCGTGGTCGAGCGCATGCTCGACGACGTGCGCGGTTGGGCGCAGGACACGAAGCTCGCCGACGGCCGGCGCGTGATCGACCAGGAGTGGGTGCAGGTCAACCTCGCACGGGTGCACGCCAAGCTCGAGTTCCTGCGCCTCGCGAACTGGAAGGTCGCATGGCTCGCACAGAGCGGCGCACCGCTGAACCCCGCCGATGCGTCCTCGATCAAGGTCTTCGGCACCGAGTTCTACATGGAGACCGCGCGTCTGCTCATGGAAGTGATGCGCGACCAGGCGCCGCTGTCGGGCGATGCCCCCGGCGCGGTGCTGCGCGGCCGGGTCGAGAGCATGCTGCGCTCGATGCACATCCTCACCTTCGGAGGCGGCACGAACGAGATGCAACGCGACCTGATCGCGATCTTCGGGCTCGGCATGCCCGGCAGCCCCCGCTAGGAGCGAGAGTGGCGGAGCCGACCGGAGGGGAGGCGAAGCCCGAAGCGACCAGGAGTATCGATGGATTTCGCAACCACGGAAGAGCAAGGGGAACTCCAGGGCCTCGCCCGGCAGATCCTCGGCGACCGCATGACGCTCGCGCACCTCAAGGCGCGTGACTTCAGCGAAGACTGGTACGACCGGGACACGTGGAGCGAGTTCGCCAAGGCGAATCTGCTCGGTGTCGCCCTGCCGGAGTCGGCCGGCGGTCTCGGCCTCGGCTTCGTCGACTTGTGTTTCGTGCTCCAGGAGATCGGCCGCCACGTCGCGCCGCTGCCCATGATCCCGACGCTCGTCGCCGGCGCACTCCCGATCGCGCGGTTCGGGACCGACGAGCAGCAGGCCGTGCTGGCCAAGGTTGTCTCCGGCGACGTGCTGCTCACCGCGGCGTTGATCGAGCTCGGTGCCGAGCCCGATCAACCGGTCACGACCGCGACTCGCGACGCCAGTGGTGACAATGCAGGCTGGAAGATCGACGGTGTGAAGTCGAACGTCCCGGCCGCGCACATGGCCGAGACGATCCTCGTCCCCGCGACCACGGGCGACGACGTCGTGATGTTCCTGGTGCCTGCGGGCGCGGCCGGCGTCACTGCGGTGCGGCAGGAGACGATGAACCACGAGCCGCTGTTCGAGCTCACGCTCGACGGCGTGCGCGTCGGCGACGATGCGGTGCTCGGCGGATCCGGCCAGGGCCGGGAGGTCCTCGCGTTCACGTTGCACCGCGCGACGGTCGCGTCGTGCGCGATCGTGAGCGGCGTCGCCGAGCAGCGCCTTGAAGATCACGGCGCAATACACGATCGACCGCAAGCAGTTCGACCGCCAGATCGGTACGTTCCAGGCCGTCGGCCAGCGCATGGCCGACTGCTACATCGACACCCAGGCGATCGAGCTCACGATGCTCCAGGCCGCGACGCATCTCGACGACGGCCGGGACGACCCGCTCGAGGTCGCGACCGCAAAGTTCTGGGCCGCCGACGGTGGCAACCGCGTCGGGCACGCCGCGCTGCACATCCACGGCGGCATCAGCATCGACCTCGACTACGCGATCCACCGCTACTTCCTGTGGCTCAAGCAGTACGAGTTCACGCTCGGCGCCGCGACCCCCCAACTCCTCCAGATCGGCAAAGTCCTCGCCGACGAACCCGTCTGAGAACGGGAGGGTCAGGCGCGGGCGTGGTCGAGGAGGCGGCGGAGGGGGTCGAGGTCGAACGGTGGGCCTGCCATCAGGATCAGGTGCTCCGCACCCGCGTCGAGGTAGGCCTGCCAGTCGTCGACCTCCGCCGCATTGATCGCCACGGTCCGCTCGATCTCGCGGGGATTGCGTTCGAGCTTCTCGCACCAGTCGTCGAGCACGGCGGCCTTGTGCGCGAAGTTGGCGGGCGGACCGAACGAGTTCCACATGTCGGCGTGTTCGGCGACGAGCCGCAGCGTCACCTTCTCGCCGCCGCCGCCGATGAGGACCGGCAACCGGCCCTGCGGCGGCGGCTCGAGCCGGCTGAACCGGTCCATGATCACGGGGAGTGCCGTCGCAAGGTCACGGAGACGACCCGGCGCGGTGCCGAACTCGTAGCCGTACTCGTCGTAGTCGCGCTCGAACCAACCCGAACCGATGCCGAGCATGAACCGGCCGTGGCTGATGTGGTCGATCGTGCGCGCCATGTCGGCGAGCAGGTTCGGGTTGCGGTACGAGTTGCAAGTGACGAGCGCTCCGATCTGGGCGTGTTCGGTTTCCGCCGCCATCGCGGCGAGCAGCGCGTACGCCTCGAAGTGCGCAGCGTTCGGATCGCCGTAGAGCGGATAGAAGTGGTCCCAGACCCAGATGCTGTCGGCATCGAGCTGGTCGGCCGCACGCCACGCGGTGCGCATCTCGTCGACCGTGGTCGCCTGCGGATGGAGTTGGATGCCGACGCGAAACCGTGCCATTGCTGCTTACGCTCCGTTCGTTCCAGAGTTCGTTGCCTTCGTACCGCTCATTGCGTTCAGGTCTAGATGTTGCCGTCGACCGCGCGGTCAGCGTCGCACAACTGGATGCGGCGACCTCCGTCGGCGAGCGCGAGCGTCGCGTGTCCGGCGAGGAGCCGCTGCAACGGCGCGCCGACGAGCTCCGTCGCGCCACCCGCTGGCGAGCCGGCTCGAGTCGCCCTGGAGGAGACGGGTGAGGTCGGCGCGCGTCGCGAGCACCGCGGGGTCGAGGTCGAGCTCGCTCGCGCGCTGCGCCAGCCACGCACCGAGCACGGTGACCGCGGGTGCGAGGCTGCGGTCGATGCGGTCGGGTTCGGGGAGTCGCAGCTCGGGAGCTGGTAGGTCGAGCCCCTCCTGTACTGCGCCGAGGAGCGCGTCGGCGGAGCCGTCCTTCGTGAAACGGTTGTCGACGCCGCGGACGCCCGCGAGGTCCTCCCGGGAGCGCGGCGGTCGCTGCACGATGCCGGCGAGCGCGAGGTCCGAGAGGACGTAGCGGGGCGGGACGTCGAGCTGTTCCGCCGTGCGTTCGCGCCAGGCCGCGACCGCCTGCGCGACGCCGCGGGACCGGCCGCGCAACTGGCGCGCGCCCTTGATCCGCCACCATGCGACATCGGGCTCCGGACGCGTGCGGATGCGCTGACGCCGGTCCTCGCACTCGTCGCGCGCCCACTCGGCCCGGCCCATCTCCTCGAGCCGGACCACGAGCGCGTCCTGCAATCCGAGCAGGTGCTCGACATCGGCGGCCGCATACGTGCGCTGTTCGGGGCGCAGCGGGCGGCGCGTCCAGTCGGTGAGCCGGTCGCCCTTCCCGAGTCGCACGCCGAGCAGACGTTCGACGAGCGCGACGAGCGACGGTGACCCGAGCCCGAGGAAACCGGCCGCGACCTGGGTGTCGAACAACTCCGTGGGCCCGCGCCCGCAGAGCCGATCGAGGATCGCGAGATCCTGCTCGGCCGCGTGCGCGACGAGGACGGCCGGCGACTCGAGGAGCGGGGTGAGGCGGCTCGCGTCGACGGCGAGCGGATCGACGAGCGCGATCCCGTCGCTCCACGCGATCTGGATCAGCGCGAGTCGGGGCCAGTACGAACGTTCGCCGTGGAACTCGGTGTCGAGCGCGTAGCGCGGCTCCTCGGCGACCCGCGCGACGAGCTCGTCGAGTGCCCGTGCGTCCTCGATCGCACTGGGTTTCCACACCCTTCATGTTGCCGGATCGAGCCGTCGAGGTCGGTTTCACAGACGCGAGACGTGCTCGCGGACGGTGCCGAGGCGCTCGTACGAACGGAGGACCTCGCCCTGGTCTTCGGCCAGGTGCCGCACGATCACGTCGGTGAAGCCCATCTCGCCGAACGCGGCGACTGCGGCGGCGACCCGCTCGATGCCGCCCGTGAGCGGCGCGGCCGGGTCGAAGCCCCGGTAGCCGCCGGCCACGATCGGGCCCGCGACCCGCTCGGCGTCGGCGTCGTCGGCACCCACGTGGACGTCCCGGCGGATCGCGATCGTCGACGGCGTCACGCCGTGGCGGTCGCAGGCCTCTCGGTAGGTCGCCATCAGGTCGCGGGCTTGGGACGGCGTGGCTTCGGGCCCGACGAGGAACGCATCGCCGAGTCGGGCGGCCCGATCGATCGCGACCGGCGCGGCCGCGCCGATCCACACCTCGAGCGGCTCGGGCGGCACGGGCGCGATGCGGGCGCGCTCGATCCGGTACGGGGCTTCGGAGGAGACCTCCTCGCCGGCGCACAGTCGCCGCACGATGTCGAGCGCAGCCTCGAACCGCGACGGCCGTTGCTTCTCGGAGATGCCGAACGCACCGAACTGCGGTGCGCCGCCACCGATCGCGCACTGCATGATGAACCGGCCACGCGCGATCGAGGCCAGCGTGCCGATCTGTTCGGCGACGAGCACGGGATGCCACAGCGGCAGCAGGAACAGCGCGCCCGCCGGCCGGTCGTCCCACTCGGCGAGCAGGCGTCCGAGCATCGGAACGTTCTGGTAGTAGGGCACCGGCACGTTGTGGTGGTCGCCGACGAACAAGCTGTCGAGGCCCGCGTCGCGCGCCGCGCGCGCTCGTTCGATCATCCAGCGCGCGCCTTCGCGCGCGTCGATCGGTCATGTACCCGCTGCGCAGCGACGCCCCGATCCTCATCTCTGCAGCCTCGCACACGGGCTGTTGCGGCAATCGGTTTCGAGCGCGCTCATCCGAGCGTCACCGCCCATTCGAACGGAGTGCCGTCGAGCGCCTGCTGCATCTCGGACGTGACCCGGGCGAGCTGGTCGAACATCAGCACGACGCCGAAGGCGATGAGGACGACGGCCGCCGAACCGACGAGCAACGGGAAGTGGCGCTTCACCCACGCGAGCGCGCCACCCACGCGCCCGAGGGCGAGCCCCACGACGAGGAACGGCAGCCCGAGCCCGACCGTGTACGCCGCGAGCAATGTCGCGCCCGCCCAGACCCGGTCCTGGGTCGCCGCGATCCCGATGATCGACCCGAGGATCGGTCCGATGCAGGGCGACCATCCGAAGCCGAACGCGACGCCGGCGACGATCGGTGCCGCGACACCGAACCGTCCGAGCTGCGGATGGAATCGCTTCTCCTGGTAGAGCCACGGCGCGCGCAGGAACAGCGAACCGAGCAGGAAGAGCCCCATGGCGACCATCAACGTCCCCGACAGCCGCGTCAGCAGTTCCTGGTGATCGCGGAGCAGCCGGCCGAAGCTCGAAGCGCTGAGCCCGAGCGCGACGAACACGAAACCGAAGCCGAGCACGAACATCGCCGTGGTCCGGATCACCCGACGCTGCTGCGCCCGTGCCCCGTCTTGCAACGTCGCCAGGTCGAGGCCGGTGATCATCGACAGGTACGCGGGGACGAGCGGCAGGACGCAGGGTGAGAGGAACGAGACGATGCCGCCTCCGAACGCGGCGAGGTACGCGTAGACGCTGACATCGTCGAAGCGCGAACCGAGCGCCATGAGCTCTGGCACAGTCATGAGGAGCACTGGCACGGTCCCATTGTGCCCGGGCGAGTTGTGCGACTCCGGAAGCGGATCGGGAACGCCGCGCGTAGGCTCAGCGCCCGTCAGGAGACCGAAAACCCACGTTCTATTGGAGGCCAAGTGGCCAGCGCGCAGGAGATGTTCGACCTCACGGGCAAGGTGGCGGTGCTCACGGGGGTCGGGAGCGGCATCGGCAAGGCGAGCGCGCTCACGCTGGCCGCGGCCGGCGCCACCATCGTCGGGGGCGACATCGACGACGCCGCGGCGGAGGCGACCGCGAAGGAGATCGCCGGCGCCGGCGGTACCGCGTCGTCGCAGCGCACGGATGTCACGGTTCGCGCCGACGTCGACGCCCTCGTGGACCGCGCCGCGTCGCAGCACGGGCGCCTCGACATCGTCGGCAACATCGCCGGCGTCCCGCACAACAAGATCGGTGGCGGACTGCACCGACGAGGAGTTCGAACGGATCCTCGCGATCAACCTGAAGAGTGTGTTCTACGGTTGCCAGGCCGCGATCCGGCACATGGTCCCGCAAGGGTCCGGGTGCATCGTGAACATCACGTCGGGTGCGATCGACACGCCTGCGCCGACGCTCGCGTGCTACGGCATGACCAAGGCGGCGGTGGCGATGCTCACGAAGACGCTCGCGACCGAGGTGGGCCGGCACGGCGTGCGCGTGAATGCGATCGCACCGGGGATGATCCTCACGAACTTCTCGCGTCACAACTTCGTCGACGCCGAGGGGAACGTCGTGCCCGAGAAGCTCGAGCAGTACCACAAGCGGGCGAGCGCGATGGCGCCGCTCGGCCGTGCGGGCGAAGCTCAGGACGTCGCGAACGCGTTCCTCTACCTCGTTTCGGATGCCGCGAGCTTCGTGACCGGCCAGATCGAACGCCCCAACGGCGGCGTCGCCATGCCCTGGTAGCGCAGTCGTGGTAGCGGGCCTTCAGGTCGAGGTCGGGAGGCGCACTTCGAAGCGCGCGCCGCCGGGGCCGGTGCCGTCGGTGATGCGCACGGTGCCGCCGTGCGTCTCGACGATGCGCTTCACGAGCGCGAGGCCCAGGCCGGATCCGCCGGCATCGCGGGCACGGCCTGCGTCGAGGCGGGCGAACCGGTCGAAGACGCGGCTGCGGTCTTCTTCGGCGATCCCGGGCCCGTCGTCCTCGACGGTGAGCAACACCTGCCCGTCGTCGGTACCGACGCTCACCGCGACGGTGCCACGCGCGTGCCGTCCGGCGTTGTCGAGCAGGTTGCGCACCACTTGCGTGAGCTGCCGGGCGCTACCGAGCGCGCGGCCACCGGTGACCGCAGCGGTCTCGAACCGAGGCGGCGCGCTGCGGCGCGGCGATGTCTTCGAGCACCAACTCGTCCATGTCGACCGGCGCCGAGGTGGTGTCGCGTTGACCTTCCTCCAGTCGGGCCAACTCGAGGAGGTCTGCGACGAGGCGGCCGAGCCGTTCGTTCTCCGCCAGCAGCCGGGTCGCGAGGGGTTGCCATTCGACGCGATCCGGTGCCCGCAACGCGACTTCGAGCTCGGCCCGCATCGACGCCACCGGGCTGCGCAGCTCGTGCGACGCGTCGGACACGAACTCGCGCTGCCGGTTCGATGCTTCCTCGAGCCGGTCCAGCATCTCGTTCATCGTCGCGGCGAGCCGCTGCACCTCGTCGCGCCCGGCCGGTACCGGTACGCGTCGGTGCATCGTCGTGCTCGTGATCGCGAGCACTTCCGAGCGGATTGCCTCGACCGGCCGCAAGGCGCGGCCGGCGATGAACCACGCGAGTACCCCGACGCCGAGCGTCAACAGCGCCGTGAGCAACCAGAGTCCGCGGCCGAGCGTCTCGGCGGAGCGTCTGCGCGCTGTCGAGCGGGCTGGCGACGGCGACGGTCACCGTGCCGTCGGGACCCCGGACCCGCTGCGTGAACAGCACGATGTCGCCGGCCGGTGACGCCATCTCTTCACCCGAGCTCGACTGCGATGTCGCAACGTCGAAACCCGGCGGCACGAACGCGCTGCCGTACAGCACGCGCCCGGTCGGGCCGATCACCCACGTGAACACAGGCGTGCGCGTGGCGACGATGACATCCGACAGGTCCTCGCCGGCGCGAATCTGCGCGGCGGCAGCTTCGATCGCCAACCGGCCGTCGTTCTCGGCGCGATCCTCGAGGCGGCGCTCGACGGTGCGGACGAGCACCATCGACGCGATACCGAACGCGATGCCGAACACCAACGCCGCCGCGATGGTGACGCGGAACCGAACCGAGCCGAAGGTCCGGCGGAAACGGTCACGCATCGGCGACCGCGCGGTAGCCCGCGCCGCGCACCGTCAGGAGCGTGCGAGTCGAGAACGGCACGTCAACCTTGCGCCGGAGATACCCGACGTACACCTCGACGATGTTCGGGTCGCCCGCGAACTCGCGGCCCCACACCTCGTCGAGCAGTTCCTGCTTCGACGCGACATCGCCTTGACGGCGCATCAGCGCTTCCAGCAGCGCGAATTCGCCGCGCGGTCAAGGTGATTGCATCGTTGCCGCGCCGGCAGGTACGTGAGCCCGGGTCGAGCACGAGGTCGCCGATGGTGAGCGGCTCGGCACGGGGGTGTTCGCCGCGACGCGCCAGCGCGCGCAGTCGCGCGACCAGGACGACGAACGAGAACGGCTTCGAGAGGAAGTCGTCGGCGCCGGTGTCGAGCGCCTCGGCCTCGTCGTACTCGCCGTCCTTCGCAGTCAGCATCAGGATCGGTGTCCACACGCCTGCTTCGCGCAACGCCGCGCAGACCCGGTAACCGTTCAAACCGGGGAGAAGGATGTCGAGCACGATCGCGCCGTACTTGCCGTCCCGGGCGCGTTGCAGGCCCTCGAGGCCGTTGTGCACGACGTCCACCTCGAAGCCGTCGTTCGTGAGCCCGCGCTGCACCGCGTATGCAAGCGAGATCTCGTCTTCGACCACCAGCACGCGCATATACGTATTGTCGCGGGTCGGGAGCTATTCGTCGTCGCGACGGATCTTCACGTGCGACTCGACCGGCGGGCCGGTGCGTGTCCCGACGCGGAAGCGCCCGTCGACAACCTGCAACGCCCCGCTGCGCATCTTGGCGGCGCGGAGGCGCTGCCGGGAGATGCGGCGCTCTCGCTGCCGGCGGACGATGCGGCGCCGGAGCGCGAACGTGATCACGAGCAGCACCACGAGGACGATGATCACGTTCCGCAGGCTGAACCAGCTGAACCAGCCGAACCGGCCTCCGCCCCCGCTCTGGTCGTCGTCGCTCTCGTCGTCTGGGGCCTGCGCCTGGGCCGAGATCGCGCTCCCGGCGAGCACGCTCGAGCGTGGGCTGGTCGACGGCGTGCTGGTCGACGGCGTGGTGGTCGACGGCGTGGTCGTCGGGGTCGCGGTCGTCGGCACTTCGGAAACGTTGCTCACGGCGGGCGCGACGCCGGTGCCGCGCACGGCGTCCGTGAACGCGCGTTGTTCGGCGACGCGCTCGCCGTAGAGGCTGACCGCGACCTCGGGCAGGCGGGTCGTCGCGGCGGCGGACGGGATCGCGAACGCCTGCTCGAAGAGCTGCGCGGCCCAACCGTAGGTGTCGTAGGTGTCGAGGACGACCGCGATCAACGTGCGACCGTCGCGCTGCGACGTCGCGGTGATGGTGTGGCCCGCTCGCTCGGTGAAACCGGTCTTGAAGCCAGTGGCCCACGGGTACGCGCGCGTGCCGCCGGGGAGGAGTCGGTTGTGGTTCGTGAGCGAGCGCGTCCGGCCCGTCGGGTCGACGAACTCGTGCTCGCGCAACGCCGCCCACTTCGCGATCTCGGGTACCGACATGGCGTTGCGCGTCGCGACGGCGATGTCGTAGGCGCTCATGCGTGAGCCACCGTTGAACGAGAACTCGTCATCGAGACCGGCAGGGTCCGCGAACGTGCTGTCCTGCATGCCCGTCCGCTCGGCGGTCTGGTCCATCGCCGGGACGAACCCCTCGACGCTCCCGCCCGCAGCCTCCGCGATCGCGTACGCGGCATCGTTCGCAGACGCCATCATCAACGAGGCCAAGGCGTCCTCGAACCGCCACTGGTTCCCGGCGACCATGGCGATACGGCTCGCAGGCTGACCGGCGGCGCGATCGCTGACGGTGATCAGCGCGTCGGCCGGCAGCCGTTCGACCGCGGTGAGCGCGGTCATCACCTTGGCGGTGCTCGCGGGTAGGAGCACGTCGTGCTCGTGGTCTGCCATCAGCACGGCGCCGGTGTCGGCGTCGACGACGATGAGCGCCTTCGGCGGCGGCGACTGCGCCTGGCCGGGGCGCGTCGCTTCGGCGTCAGGAGGTGCGAATACGCCGACCAGAGTTCCGGTGCAGACACCGGTGAGCAGCAGGGCGACGGCGACGCGCGCGACGAAGGTTGTCCGGCGACTCATCGAGCGGGACAGGGTAGTCAGCAGGCTCACTATTTTCGGGTTCATCGACCGCCTCCGTGCCACCATGTGCACGTGGAACGCATTTCCGCACGAATCGCGGCGATCACGGAGTCGGCGACCCTCGCGGTCGACGCCAAGGCCAAGGCGCTGAAAGCGGCCGGCGAGGACGTGATCGGCTTCGGGGCCGGTGAACCCGACTTTCCGACTCCCGAACACATCGTCGATGCGGCGGCGGCGGCGTGCCACGATTCCCGGTTTCACCGGTACAGCCCGACCCCGGGGCTTCCGGAGTTGCGCGAAGCGATAGCGCACAAGACCAAGCGCGATTCCGGCTTCGATTGCGAGCCCACCAACGTCCTCGTGACCAACGGCGGCAAGCACGCCGTCTACAACACGTTCCAGGTGCTCTGTGACCCGGGCGACGAGATCCTGCTGCCGGCCCCGTACTGGACGTCATATCCCGAGACGATCGTGCTCGGCGGCGGCGTGCCGGTGGAGCTGCCGACCACCGAGGTGAGCGGATTCCGCGTCAGCGTGGAGCAGCTCGAGGCCGCTCGAACGCCGCGCACCAAGGCGCTGCTCTTCGTCTCGCCGAGCAACCCGACCGGCGCGGTCTACCCACCGGCCGAGGTCGAGGCGATCGGCCGCTGGGCCGCCGAACACGGCATCTGGGTCATCACCGACGAGATCTACGAACACCTCACCTACGGCGACCACGTGTTCGCCTCGATGCCGACACTGGTGCCCGAGATCACCGATCGGTGTGTCGTGCTCAACGGCGTCGCCAAGACGTACGCGATGACGGGCTGGCGAGTCGGCTGGATGATCGCGCCTCACGATGTCATCGCCGCGGCCACGAACTTGCAGTCGCACTCGACGTCGAACGTCGCCAACGTGGCGCAGGCCGCAGCGCTCGCGGCCGTCGGCGGCGACCTCGAAGCGGTGGGCCGGATGCGGGACGCGTTCGCGCGCCGTGGGCAGATGATGTACCAACTGCTCGCCGGCATCCCCGGCGTCAGCTGCCTCGAACCGCAGGGCGCGTTCTACTGCTTCCCTTCGTTCCTCGGCGTGTTGGGCCGCGACATCGCGGGCCGGCGCCCGCAGGACACGCTCGAGCTCTGCGAGCTGCTGCTCGACGTGGCCAAGGTCGCAGTCGTCCCCGGCGAGGCGTTCGGCGCGCCCGGCTACGCGCGTCTTTCCTTCGCGCTCGGTGACGACGATCTCGGCGCCGGCGTCGGCCGCATCAGGGACGTGCTCGCCGACCCGGACTCCGGCCCGCAAATCGCGCGCCGGTAGCCTCGAACGCCCATGGCTCCGCGCGTCCTCGTCAGCGAACCGCTCGCCGCTCGCGGCATCGAAGCGATGATCGCGGCCGGCCTCGACGTCGACGTGCAGACCGGCCTCAGCCCCGAAGCGTTGCGCGGCGCGCTCGCAGGTGCCTCGGCGCTCGTCATCCGCAGCGCGACCCAGGTCGACGCGGCAGCGCTCGAGGCCGGGAGCGAACTCGTCGTCGTCGGACGAGCCGGTATCGGCCTCGACAACGTCGACGTCGCCGAAGCGACGCGGCGCGGCGTGATGGTGGTCAACGCGCCGCAGTCGAACATCCTCTCGGCGGCCGAGCACACGCTCGCGCTGCTGCTCGCGCAGGCTCGCAACGTCCCGCAGGCGCACAACGACCTCCGCGGCGGCAAGTGGAACCGCTCGCAATGGGAGGGAGTCGAGCTCCAGGGGAAGACGCTCGGGATCGTCGGCCTCGGCCGGGTCGGTGTGCTGGTTGCGCAACGCGCCCACGCGTTCGGCATGCGGCTCACCGCGTTCGATCCTTTCGTGAACGACGAGCGGGCCCGGCAGCTCGGCGTGCAGCTCGTACCGACGATCGAGGAACTGTTCACGACCTCCGACTTCGTCTCGATCCACGCGACCAAGACGCCGCAGACGATCGGACTCGTCAACGCCGCGGTGCTCGAGCACGCCAAGCCGGGCCTGCGCCTGATCAACGCCGGGCGCGGCGGGATCGTCGACGAGGACGCGCTCGCGGCCGCGCTGCAAGCGGGCAAGCTCGGCGGCGCCGCCATCGACACCTTCGCGACCGAACCGACAACCGAGTCGCCGCTGTTCGCACTGGACAACGTCGTCGTCACGCCGCACCTCGGCGCATCCACCTCGGAAGCCCAGGACAAGGCCGGCGTCACCATCGCCGAGCAGGTCGTGCTCGCATTGCAAGGCGACTTCGTACCGTTCGCCGTGAACGTCGCCGCGACCGACGTGTCGGAGACGGTCCGCCCGTTCCTCCCGCTCGCCGAACGCCTCGGCCGCATGTTCACGGGTCTCGCCGAGGGTGCGATCGAGTCGCTCGAGATCACCTACGAGGGTGAGATCGCCGATTACGACTGCCGCGTACTGACGCTCTCGGTGCTGCGCGGCGTGCTCGCGCCGATCACCGACGAGCCCGTCACGTTCGTCAACGCACCGCAACTCGCCGAAGAACGCCGGCTGGCCATTCGCGAGACCACATCGTCCGACGCGCGCGACTACGTGAACTTGATCTCCGTGCGCGGCACCGGCGGCACACACGTCGCGGCGACGCTCTTCGGGAAGCAGGACGCACCGCGCATCGTCGGGATCGACGAGCACATCGTCGACCTCCCGCCGTCGCGGCATCTCCTGATCGTGCACAACGAGGACGTTCCCGGGGTGATCGGCACCGTCGGGCGGATCCTGGGCGACGAGGGCGTGAACATCTCCGACTTCCACGTCGGCCGCAGCCCGAGCGGCGCAGCCGCACTCATGGCGATCGCCACCGACTCCGCGGTGTCACCCGAGATCGTGCAAATGCTCGTCGAGCAGGCGGGTGTGCGGTCCGCCCACGCGGTCGACCTCGACTAGCGCTGGCTCGAAGCGCGGTCGAAGTCCGGCCGTCGGGTCAGTGCTGCGCCGGCCGGAATCCGTCGGTCGCAGCGGCGTCGCCGTCGACGTAGCAGCGATCGGCGTGGGTGCGGTCGTAGTTCGAGCCGCCCGGCACGTGGAAGATGCCGCTCGAGAGCTTCGCCTTCACGGGATGGCTCGTCGGGCAGGCGCCGTCATCGGGCTCGACCCACGCCTCGCTCGCAACCGGGCTGGGTGTCGGGCCGTGGATCGGGTCCGCGCTCGGACGCGGCTCCGGTGGGAACGGAAACGGCGCCGTCTCCCACTTCACGCCACCGGCGGGCGAGCCGCCGGAGGTGTTCAGGAAGCGCCAGATCGCGTAGCCCAGGCCCGCGATCACGCCGGCGAACGCCGCCCGCTTGAACAGCTTGCGCATGCGCGCATCTTTCCATGCACCGTCCGTTCCGACGATGATGGTTTGACCTTTCCGCACATCGCGGTCACACTGATCGGACTCATGAACAAGGATCTGCGCCCGAACCACGCACTGCTGGGCCTCCTCCTTACCTAGACGCGAGCGCCCCGAGGTGCTCGCGTCTCCACCCTCCGTGCCGACCGGCCGGAGGGTTTTTCGTTGCCCGTGTTCCGTCCCCGATCCCTGTCCGTACACCCACTGCTCCGGAGTGCAACCGATGGAAACCGTCAAGATCTTCGACACGACCCTGCGAGACGGCGAGCAGTCCCCGGGGATCTCGCTCGACGTCGGCGAGAAGCTGGAGATCGCCGAGCAGCTCGCGCGGCTCGGCGTCGACATCATCGAAGCGGGCTTCCCGATCGCGTCGGAGGGCGACTTCGAGTCGGTGGAAGCGATCGCGAAGCACGTGTCGGGGCCGACGATCGCGGGCCTCTCGCGCACCTCGTTCAAGGACGTCGACCGGGCCTGGGAAGCCGTCCGCCACGCCGAGAAGCCCCGGATCCACGTCTTCATCGCGACGTCGAAGATCCACATGGAGAAGAAGCTCCGCATGACACCCGACCAGGTGAAGGCGGAAGCGGCGGGGGCAGTGGCCCGCGCCCGCACCTACACGGCGGACGTCGAGTTCTCACCCGAGGACGGCTATCGCTCCGATCCCGACTTCATGTGCGAGGTCTGCCAGATCGCAGTCGACAACGGCGCCACCACGCTCAACATCCCCGACACCGTCGGGTTCGCAGTTCCCGAGGACTACGGGAAGCTGATCCGCTTCGTGCTCGACACCGTGCGCGGCGACTTCGTCGTCTCCACGCACTGCCACGACGACTTGGGCCTCGCGGTCGCCAACTCACTCGCCGGCGTGGCGAACGGCGCCCGCCAGGTCGAGTGCGCGATGAACGGTCTGGGAGAGCGCGCCGGCAACGCCGCGCTCGAGGAAGTGGTCATGGCGATCAAGACGCGCGGCGACTACTACGAGGATTGCACCGTGGGTGTGAAGACCGAAGAGCTCGCGCGCACGTCGCGGATGGTCTCGCGCCTCACCGGCTACCACGTGCAGTTCAACAAGGCAGTTGTCGGCCGCAACGCGTTCGCGCACGAGGCGGGAATCCATCAGCACGGCGTGCTCTCCGACCGCGAGACCTACGAGATCATCGATGCGTCTACGGTCGGTCAGGAGGCGGCGCAGATCGTGTTGGGCAAGCATTCCGGACGCCATGCGTTCGCGGACACGCTCGAGAAGATGGGTCTGCACGTGCAGGGCGATGCCCTCAACGGCGCGTTCGTGCGGTTCAAGGAGCTCGCCGACAAGAAGGTCGACATCACCGAGGCCGACCTGGAGGCGATCGTCGTCGAGGAGCTCGGCACCGACCTGGTGAACCGCTACACGGTGCACGAGCTCGAGCTCCACGGTGGAACCGCCGCGAAGCCGACGGCGCGGGTCGTGCTCTCGTCGGACGACTCCAAGATCGAGGCGTCGGGCACCGGCGACGGCATGATCGACGCGGCGATCGATGCGATCTCCGAAGCGACCGGCGTGAACGGCAGCCTCGGCAACTTCCAGGTGTCGTCCGTCACCGGCGGCTCGGACGCGTTGGGGGCGGTGGCAGTCACCGTCGACGCGAACGGCTTCAAGGTCACCGGCCGTGGCGTCGCCACCGATGTGGTCGAAGCGTCGGCCCGCGCCTATCTCAACGCGGTCAACAAGATCGTCCGCCTCGAAGCGCGCGGCGACACGCGCGCCGTCGAGGCGTCCGTAGGCCCGTGACGAAACTCCCACATCTGATGTTGGACTTCTGTACCCCCGTCCGTACCCCAACTCCTACATGTGATGTTGGAGTTCGGTACCGCTGTGGGGAGGATCGGTGAGTGCCGAGGCACGTGTGAACCGCTGGACTGAACCGGCATGGGCGTTGCGGTACCTGCGGGAGCGGGACGCGATTCCTCACCGCGTCGAAGGACTCGCAGTGCTCGTCGAGGTCCTGCCCGCGCGCGTCGAGCGTGTCCTCGACCTCGGGACCGGGGACGGCAACACGCTCGCGTTGGTGCTCGCGGCGCGTCCGGAAGCTGCCGGCGTCGGGCTCGACTTCCAGGAGGAGATGCTCCGTCGCGCCCGCGAACGTTTCGCCGGCGACGACCGCGTGACGATCGGCGTGCACGACATGGAGCACTCGCTCTCGCCCGACCTCGGCCAGTTCGATCTGGTCGTGTCGAGCTTCGCCATCCATCACCTCGCGCCGGCACGCCAGCGGGAGCTCTACGGCGAGGTGTACGCCCACCTGCAACCGGGCGGCATGTTCGTCAACGTCGAACACATCGCGTCGAGAAGTGACGAACTTCACACTGCGTTCCTGGCCGCCATCGGCAAGACACCCGAGCAGGATGATCCGTCCAACCAGCTCGTTCCCGTACCGGACCACCTCGCGTGGCTCGATGAACTGGGCTTTCGCGACGTCGAGTGCTTTTGGAAGTGGCGCGAGCTTGCGGTGGTGGGCGGCACCAAGCCGAGCTGAGCGCGAGCTGAGAGATCACTCCGCAACGTGTCACCACGGGCGCAGCGGGGAACACATCCACAGCCGTGGACGTTTCCGTACTGCATACGGCACCTGGACGGCCAGCAGAAACGGGATGTGACCGGGATGAGCACGATCGACTTCTTCGACTACTTGGCTACCAACCAAGCCACGCGTGATCTCGCCCACCGGCTCGCCGACGCGTGGGCAGCTCGCGAAGTGAGTCACATCGGCGTGCGGCGACAGCCTGCCGCCTGAGTCCTGCGGGTTTCGCGCTGCCGCGTGCTCTGACACACTGCACGCATGGCGCTCTCGAAAGACCTCCAAGCGCTGGCCGGGCGCGTCTCGAACTGGGGTCGTTGGGGTCCTGACGACCAACGCGGGACGCTGAACTTCATCACCCCCGACGCCGTGCGTCGAGGTGCCGCCGCAGTGCACCGCGGCGTTTCCTTCTCCCTTGCCATCCCGTTCGATGCCGACGGGCCGCAGACCGGCAGCATTCCCGGCCGCATCAATCCGCAGCGGCGCATGCTGAACGTCAACGTCGCGTTCACCGGAGATCGCCGCGACTTCACGACGAGTGACGACGCGTTCGAGATGGGATCGCAGGCGGCGACGCACTGGGACGCACTGGCCCACGCCGGCTACGACCACTTGCTCTACAACGGCATCAGCGACGACGTCATCGACGACTCCGGAGCCGCGAAGCTCGGCATCGAGCAGTTCGGCCCGATCGTGACGCGCGGCGTGCTGCTCGACATCGCCCGGCTCCACGGCGTCGACGCGCTTGCACCCGGCTATGCCATCGGCGCAGAGGATCTGCGCGCGGCCGCGGAACGTGCAGGAATGTACAGATCGTGACCGGCGACATCGTGCTCGTCCGCACCGGTCACATGGCCCTGCTCCGCGCCGGCGACCGCAAGGGATACGTCGGCGATTCGCCGGGTATCGGCGTCGGTGCGCTCGAGTGGTTCCACGAAACCGAGGTCGCCGCGGTCGCCACCGACACCTTCGTGTTCGAGGTCTGGCCGGCCGAAGATCCGGCGTCGCTGTTGCCGGTGCACATGATCGACTTGCGCGACCAGGGGCTGGTCCAGGGTCAGCTGTGGTATCTCGACGCGCTCGCGGAGGACTGCGCAGACGACGGCGTGTACGAGTTCCTGCTCGCCGCGACGCCGCTGCCGCTCACGGGTGCGGTCGGCGGTCCGGTCGCACCGACCGCGACCAAGTGAAGCGAAGGAGAACGATCCGACCGATGAGTTCGGCGCGCCTGCCGGGTCTCACGAGCTGAACACCCTTCGTCGAAGGAGTCCCCACCGATGTCCGTCAATCGCGTCCTCGCAGGTGTCGCCGTTGCTGACGTCGATGCCGCCCTGCCCTGGTACGAGCGGCTCTTCGGCCGGCCCGCCGATGCGCTGCCGATGGAGGGCCTGGCCGAGTGGCATGTCCCGTCCGGCGGCGTGGTCCAGCTGGTCGCAAACGCCGAGCGGGCCGGCCGGTCGCTGCTGACGCTCGATCTCGAGGACCTCGAGCACGAGCTCGCAGCCATGGCCCAGCGAGGCCTCGATGCCGGCGCGCTGGATGACACGACATCCGAGAACGTGCTGATCGCCACCACGACCGACCCCGAGGGCAACGCGATCACGCTCGTGGAAGCGCGATAGCCAAGCTCTTCGGCACCTTCCGGTCTACGAAATCGACGGCTTCCAGGCCGGGCGTTGCTGTTCGTGCTCGGCGATCTTCTCGTGGTGGCGCAGTGTGAGGCCGATGTCGTCGAAGCCGTTCACGAGCCGGTACTGCGTGAAGTCGTCGAGCTCGAACGGCTCGTCGAGGCCGATCGCGGGCGCGGCGACGCGCTTGTGCTCGACGTCGACGACGATCTCGAGATCGGGATCTTCCTCGATCGCTTCGAACAGGCGGCGTACGACCGCGTCTTCGACCGTCGCCGCGACCAGGCCCATCTTCCCGCTGTTGTTGCGGAAGATGTCGGCGAAGCGCGGTGACACCACCGCCTCGAAGCCGTAATCCATCAACGCCCAGACCGCGTGCTCACGCGACGAGCCGGTGCCGAAGTTCGAACCGGCGACGAGGATCTTGGCGCCGTCGTGCCGCTCCTGGTTGAGGACGAAGTCGGAGTTCTCGCGCCACTCCGAGAACAATCCTTCGCCGAATCCGGTGCGCTCGACGCGCTTCAACCAGTCGCTCGGGATGATCTGGTCGGTGTCGACATCGCTCCGCGTGAGCGGCACACCCGTTCCGGTGACAACCCGCACTGCCCTCACGACAGGTCCTCGGGAGTGGCGAAGTGGCCCGCGATCGCGGTGGCGGCGGCAACGGCGGGGGAGACGAGGTGCGTGCGCCCGCCCTTGCCCTGACGGCCCTCGAAGTTCCGGTTCGACGTGGACGCACACCGCTCGCCCGGCGCGAGCTTGTCGGGATTCATCGCAAGGCACATCGAACAGCCCGGCTCCCGCCAGTCGAAGCCGGCGGCGACGAACACCCGATCGAGCCCCTCCGCCTCGGCCTGCGTCTTGACCGCGGCGGAGCCCGGGACCACGAGCGTGCGCACGCCCGGCTTGACCTTGCGGCCGCGCACGACGTCGGCCGCGGCGCGCAGATCCTCGATGCGCGAGTTGGTACACGACCCGATGAACACCGTGTCGACATCGATGTCGCGCATCGGTGTGCCTGCCCGCAAACCCATGTACGCGAGCGCGCGTTGCGCCGCTTCACGCGCACCGGCGTCGGCGTACGACGCCGGATCGGGGACCCGCTCGTCGATCGCGACGGTGTGACCCGGGTTCGTTCCCCAGGAGACGTGCGGAAGCAGCGTTGCCGCGTCGATGACGACTTCCTTGTCGAATGTCGCGTCATCGTCGGTGACCAGCGCGCGCCACGCATCGAGCGCGCGTTCCCAGTCGGCGCCCTTCGGTGCGAACTGCTTGCCCTCGAGATACGCGAACGTCGTGTCGTCCGGCGCGATCATCCCGGCCCGGGCGCCGGCTTCGATCGACATGTTGCACACCGTCATCCGGCCCTCGACCGAGAGCGCGCGAATCGCCGCGCCGCGGAATTCGATGACCGAGCCGATGCCGCCGCCGGTGCCGATGCGGGCGATGATCGCGAGGACGATGTCCTTGGCGGTCACGCCGGCACGCACGTCGCCCTCGACGGTGACCGCCATCGTGCCGGGCCGCTGCTGGGGAAGGGTCTGGGTCGCGAGCACGTGCTCGACCTCGCTCGTCCCGATGCCGAAGGCCAGCGCGCCGAACGCGCCGTGGGTAGAGGTGTGGCTGTCGCCGCACACAATGGTCATGCCGGGCTGGGTGAGGCCCTGTTCCGGCCCGATCACGTGCACGATGCCCTGACCGGGATCACCCATCGCGTAGCAGCGGATGCCGAACTCCTCGCAGTTGTCCGCGAGGACGTCCATCTGCTTGGCCGAGATCGGGTCCTCGAGCGGGAGGTGCAGCCCCGCGGTCGGGACGTTGTGGTCCATCGTCGCGATCGTCAGGTCGGGACGGCGGACGGTCCGCCCTTCGAGGCGCAGACCGTCGAACGCCTGGGGCGAGGTGACCTCGTGCACGAGGTGCAGGTCGATGAACAACAGATCCGGTTCGCCGGGCGCGTGGCGAACGACGTGCTCGTCCCAGACCTTGTCCGAGAGTGTCCTGCTCATATCCGCCTCCGCGGCAGTCGCAATATGACTCAACGTGTCTCAACATATGAGACGCTAATATCGACTTGTGGACAGTGTAGCGAGGAGGGAGCCGGTCACCAACCCGATCAGCAAGGTGCAGACGCTCGACCGCGCCGTTCTCGTGCTCGGTGTCGTCGCTGCGGGCGACGGATGCACGCTGGCCGAGTTGGTCCGGGAGACGGGCCTCAGCCGGCCGACCGTCCATCGGCTCGCGGTCGCCTGCGAGCAGCACGGGCTCCTCGCGCGCGACACAACCGGTCGCTTCCGCCTCGGCGGGCGGCTCGTGGGCTGGGGGGCCCGAGCGGCCGGGTCGAACGGCCTCGTCGAGACGGCCCGTCCGGTGCTGGCCGGACTGGTCGACGCCACCGGCGAGAGCGCGCAGCTCTACGTTCGGGAGGGCGCGCAGCGGGTCTGCATCGCGGTGCAGGAGCGCGCGAGCGGACTGCGGGACACCGTGCCGCTCGGCGCCGTGATGCCGTTGACCAAGGGTTCGGGGGGCAAGGTGCTGCTCGCATGGGCCGACGATCGCAGCGAGTTCGCGGTGCCCGCAGCCACGCTCGACACCGTGCGCACGCAGGGATACGCCGAGAGCGCGGGAGAGCGGGAACCGGGCGTCGCGAGCGTCAGCGCACCCGTGCGTGACCGCGCTGGGCGTGTCGTCGCCGCGATCAGCGTCAGCGGCCCGGCCGAACGCATGCACCCGGATGCGATGCGGCGATTCCGTGATTTGGTGCTCGATGCAGCCGCCGTCGTGGCCCGAGGCGTCACGTCGGAGTAACAACGGCGAAACAAACGGACCGTACGTTCCAGGCGTGCACGTCGAGGTTCTGCACTGGCCCGAAGACGAGACGCAGGTCGCCGAGCTCCGCGACCGCGGCCTGGCCCGGCTGCTCGTCGTCACCAACGGGCACGTTCCCGCCGCCTCCGACTGTCTCGAGGACTGGGTCTACGCATCCGCGTCCGAAGTCGAACGTGAGGCGCGCCGGCGGGCGTTGAGCAAGCGGGCCGAGTTCCACGGCGTGGCGCCATCACTCGACTCCGACGGGCTCTTGCACCACCGCGACCACTGGGTGTCGTTGTCGCCCGTCGAGCAATCGCTCGCCGCCGCGCTCCTCGACCGGTTCGGTGCGGTCGTCGCGCGCGACACCCTCGCGGTGCGCGCCTGGCCGACCGGACTGCCCACGCGCAACGCGCTCGACGTCCACGTGCTGCGGCTGCGCCGCCGGATTGCACCGCTCGCGCCTCGAGATCCGCACCGTGCGGGCCCGCGGCTACCTCCTCCAGAGCGCCAACGGGAGCAACGGCCACTCGCACTGAGGACGGACGCCACTCGCACTGAGACGACGCCGGCCGGCGAGCAGTTCGGCAACAATCGCCGGGTGCAGTTCGGCGTCGACACGGGAGGGACGTTCACCGATGCGGTCGGCGACGACGGCCGCGTCGCCAAGGTCCTCTCGACGCGTGATGATCCCGCGATTGCCGTCGCGCAATCGATCGCACAGCTTTCAGGATCGGGGCTCGGGCGCAGTGGTTCGGTCACGCTGCTCGCGCACGGCACGACGGTGGCGACGAACGCGCTGCTCGAACGGCGCGGGGCGCGCGTCGCCCTGATCGCAACCCGCGGGTTCGCCGACGTCATCGAGATCGCGCGCCAGCATCGGCCTTCGCTCTACGACCCGTTCGCGGACCGACCGCCGCCCCTCGTGCCACGCGAGTTGCGGTTCGAGGTCGCGGGCCGCCTCGACGCCGACGGCAAAGAGATCGAACCGTGGGACGGCGTGCTGCCCGCGATTCCCGAGTCGGTTGCGGCGGTCGCGGTGTGCCTGCTGCACGCCGACCGCAACGACGGGCCCGAAGCGGCGCTCAGCGCGGCCTTGCGCCGGGCCGGTCACGACGTCACCGCATCGAGTGAGCTCTCACCCGAGTTCCGCGAGTACGAACGGATGGCGACCACGGTCGTCAATGCGTACCTGCGGCCGGCGTGCGCGCCGTACCTCGCGCGGCTCGCCGACCTCGCGCCGGAGGTGCTGGTGATGACCTCGGCCGGTGGGCTCGTGTCGGTCGCCCAAGCCGCGGCGGCGCCGGCGGCGCTCCTGCTCTCGGGCCCGGCGGGCGGGGTGCGGGCGGCAGCCGAGTTCGCGGCGGCGGCCGGCTTCCCGGACGCGGTGGCGTTCGACATGGGCGGGACGAGCACCGACGTGGGCCTCGTGCGCGGTGGCGTGCCGGAACCGGCCCCGCAGCGAACGGTTGCAGGGTTCCCGATCCGGCTCCCGGCCCTCGACATCCACACGATCGGCGCAGGTGGCGGCTCCATCGCGCGCGTCGACGCGGGCGGTGCGCTCGTGGTCGGACCGCAGAGCGCGGGTTCGACGCCCGGGCCCGCGTGTTACGGACGTGGTGGTACGCAACCGACGGTCACGGACGCGGACCTCGTGCTCGGTCGCATCGACGCGCTCGCGACGTTTCCGGGGCTCGGTCGGCTCGATCCCGCCGCCGCGCGCGAAGCACTGGCGCGCGCGGCAGTGGACGCGGCCGGTGTCGTCGCGGTCGTCGATGCCGCGATGGAGCAGGCTGTGCGCTCGGTGACGGTCGAGCGCGGCATCGATCCCACGAAGCTCGCGCTGATCGCGTTCGGTGGCGCGGGCCCGTTGCACGCGTGCGCGATCGCGGAAGCGTTGGGCATGCGGGCCGTCGTGATCCCGCCGCGCGCGGGCGTGGCGTCGGCGGTCGGGCTGCTCTGCTCGCCCCGTCGCCAGGAAGTCGTGCACACGGTTGCGTCGTCGGACCGGGACGAGCTCGCATCGGCTCGCGCGGCAGTGACGGAGCAGGCGCAGCGTCTCGTCGGCGCAGGGGCGACGATCGAGACCGCGGTCGACTGCCGTTACGTCGGTCAGAGTCACGAGATCACCGTGCCGGAAGCCGCCGACTTCGAGGCCGAGCACGAACGTCGCAACGGCCACGCGCGGCCGGGCGCCCCGGTGGAGATCGTCGCAGTGCGGGCCCGAGCCACCGCCGATGCCCCGCAACGGGTCACCGACCTTCCCGCAATCGAACGCGCGCACGTGTCCGGCCCGGCGTGCGTCGCAGAGCCCGACTGCACGGTGTGGATCCCCGAAGGCTGGATCGCGGAGCCACGCGCGCTCGGTACGTGGGTGCTCACCCGCTCCGGAGGCCCGAAGCGATGAACATTCGGTCCGGCAACGTCGGCGCCGCGGCGCTCCAGATCCTCATCTCCCGCCTCGAGGGTGTGGCCGACGAGATGGGTGCCGTCCTGCGGCGCGCCGCCTACAGCCCGAACATCAAGGAGCGCGCCGACTGCTCGGCCGCGCTGTTCACCGCCGACGGCACGATGCTCGTACAGGCCGAGCACATCCCGGTCCACCTCGGGTCGATGCCGGCGGCGGTGCGCGCGGCGATCGACGCCTGCGGGTCGCGGTTGCGGCCCGGCGACCAGGTCATGGTGAACGACCCGTTCGCGGGTGGGACGCACCTCAACGACGTCACGCTCGTCGCGCCCACGTTCGCGGCGAGCGGCGCGCTGGTGGGGTGGGCCGCCAACCGCGCCCACCACGCCGATCTCGGCGGCATGGCGCCCGGTTCCATGCCGCCGAACGCGACGGAGATCTACCAGGAAGGGTTGCGGGTGCCACCGGTGTTGTGCACGCCCGAGGTCGAAGCGATCTTCGTGACGTCGTCGCGCACGCCGGAAGAACGTCGCGGCGACCTCGACGCGCAGCGCGGCGCGAACCGGCTGGGCGTCGATCGCTTGCTCGAGCTGGACGGCGAGCCGTTCGACGAGGTCGTCGCGTACGGCGAGCGTCGCATGCGCGCGGCGTTGCAGGAGATCCCGGACGGTCGCTACGAGTTCGAGGACGTGCTCGACTCGACCGGCGGTCCCGATTCCGATCGCGAAGGCTCGGCGACGGGCGCGGCGCGCATAGCCGTCGTGGTGACTGTCGCGGGCGACACGGTGACGTTCGACTTCACGGGTACCGACGCGCAGCGTCCCGGGACGGTCAACGCGCCTCGTGCGGTCACCACCAGCGCGGTCGCGTTCGCCATCCGCAGCGTCACCGACCCGACGATCCCGGCCAACGGCGGCGCGCTCCGACCCGTGCGCGTGCTTGCACCTGCCGGGCTCGGTCGTCGCAGCCCGCCCGCCCGTCGCGGTCGGCGCGGGAAACGTCGAGGTCAGCCAGCGCATCGCCGACGTCTGCCTCGGCGCGCTCGCCCTCGCCGTTCCCGATCGCGTCGGTGCCGCGTCGCAGGGGACGATGAACAACGTGCTCGTCGGCGGCCCGTCTTTCGTGTACTACGAGACGATCGGTGGCGGTCAGGGTGGCCGGCCGGGCCCTCGGCCCGGCATGAACGGTGTGCACACCGCGATGACCAACACGCTCGACACGCCGGTCGAAGCGCTCGAGCGCGCATTCCCGATGCGGGTCAGGCGGTACGCGTTGAGATCTGGTTCGGGTGGCGACGGCGCCGCGCCGGCGGCGAGGGCATCGAACGCGAGTTGGAGATGCTCGAGGAAGTCACGGTGTCGCTCATCACGGAACGGCGCGCGTCACGACCGTGGGGTCTCGCCGGCGGCGACCCCGGCGCGTGCGGGGAGAACTGGCTGCTCCGGGCGGGCGACGAGTCGCGCGCCGAACCGCTCCCCGACAAGTGCACCGTCCACCTCGCGCCCGGCGACGTCTTGCGCGTCCGCACGCCCGGTGGTGGCGGCTGGGGCCGGCCATGACTTCGGGGCTCGATACGAAGTGATGCGGCCGAAGTGATGCGGCCGAAGTGATGCGGGATGCCGACGTGCTCATGGTGCTCGATGTCCTCATCGGCGCCGGCATCGAGGTGTGGGTGGATGGCGGGTGGGGTGTCGACGCGTTGCTCGGTGCGCAGACGCGTCCGCACAACGATCTCGACCTCGTGATCGATCACCTCGACGCCGATCGGTACCGCACGTTGATGGCGGCGAACGGGTTCCACGTGCTCACGTCGAGGCACAACACACCGCGCAACTTCGTCATGGCGGATGCCGAGGGTCGAGAGGTCGACGTACATCTCGTCGACCGACGCGTCGTCGTGCGCGGCGACGACGGCGTCGACGTCTACGGACCGAACGGCCTCGAGTACGAGGTCGGCGCCCTCGAAGGCATCGGCACGATCGCCGGGCGAAGCGTGGCGTGTTGCACCGCCGAGTTCCAGGTGCGATCGCACACCGGATACACCCACGATGCGGAGGACGCACACGACGTCCTGGCCCTCCACGAACGCTTCGGCATCGCCCTGCCGCCGCAGTACGAGAATGGCTCGACCCAGAGTGGGTCAGCGTAGGATCCCGCCCGTGAGCGCGCGGGGCGCTCCGAGGGGGACGAGCATGCTCGCGGCACGGAGCCTGGGTGCGCGATGGATCGCGCCGGTCATGATCGCCATCGCGACACTGGTGCCGCTCGGCGGCGTGTCCACTGCCGCTGCGCAGGAAGCCGCGCTTGCGATCTCGATCGACAGCCCCGGACCGTACGCACCGGGCGAGACGGTCACGGTGTCCATTGCCGGCGGCACACCGCACGGCGACGCGATCATCGCTCAGTGCGCGGTGTCGCCACTGGCGTGCTTGTACAGCGGATCAGTGCTGCTCGACGGCGACGGGGCCGGAACCGCCGAGGTGCGCATCAAGCGCTACCGCATGGGCGAAGACTTCGTCGCCGACTGTGCCGCGGTCGCGTGCGACCTGCGCGTCTACCTCCAGCCGGACGGGGAGGGCCCCACCGCGTCGACGCCGATCACGATCGATCCCTCGGCGCCACTCGTGCGCCCGGTGGTATCGGTCGAACCCGACGACTCGCTGGCGGGTCGCGACACAGTGCTCGTCACGGGCGAGGGGTTCGAGCCCGACCGGACGGTGCTCGTCACCGAGTGCCAGTGGACCGCGACCGTCACGTGCCTGCCCGAGGCGGTCGGGTGGGCCGACACCGACCAGGGCGGTTCCTTCTCCGTGTCCGTGCCGGTCACGCGCATCGTCGACGGCACCGACTGCGCCGGCGCCCGCGGCCGTTGCCAGCTCTGGATCGCGCCGTACGGCGACCTCGACCAACTGACGATCGTGCCGCTCGGTTTCGACCCCGATGCGCCGGTGCCGCACCCGGAGCTCTCGGTCGTTCCTGCGACACAACTGCAACACCAGCAGACCGTCACGATCACCGGCTCGAGTTGGTCGCCGAGCGCTGACGTGGAGATCCAGCAATGCGTCGCCGGCGCAGCCTCCGGGCAGTGCCGGTACCTGACGTACACCACCACCGACGACAACGGTGGCTTCAGTACCGAAGCCACGCTCTCGCGGCGCGTCGGCCTCGTCGACTGTGCGTCGTCGGCCTGTGTCGTGCGGGCGCGTGCCTATCCGTTCGACGACGTGTCGGCGCCGGTGTCGTTCGACGGCTCGGTTCCGCCGCCTCCCGTTCCCTCGGTCGTCGTCGAACCGACGACGGACCTCGTCGACTTCCAGATCGTCGATGTGCGGCTCACGGACGTCGAGCCCGGGAGCTACATCAGCCTCTCCTTGTGCGCGACGACCGCGGACACGTGCCGCGGCAACGTGTTCGTCGCGGCTGCGGAAGCGCAGATGACCGTCGCCTTTGCGCTCCCACGCCTCGTGAGCGACAGCCTCGACTGCGCGGTGATCGCATGCGAGGTCCGCATCCAGATCTTCGGCGCGGACTCGATCGACTTCGCAGTGCCGGTGAGCTTCGATCCGGACGCGCCGCTCGCGGCGGCCACCGCGCTGCGCGTCCTGCCGGCGACCGGCCTCTGGGACCGACAGCGCGTCGAGGTGCGCGGTGAGCGCCTCGAACCCGGCTCGTACATTCCCATCCGGCAGTGCATCGATGTCACCGCGACGCCGGGGACGTGCGGGTCGACGGTCGACGCCGAAGTCGACAGCCGCGGCGCGCTCTCCACGACGTTCTCGGTTCGGCGCACGCTGGAACTGCCGAGCGGAAGCCATGACTGCGTCGTGACGACGTGCTACCTCGTGGCCGGCTACGCGGACGGCCCCGCCTCCTCGTTGCTCGGTGTGGCCGCGCTCGGGTTCGACCCCGCCGGTCCGGTGCGGGGCTCCGATCTGCCCGCGCAGCTCCCGTGTGTCTCGTGGCCCACTGCGACGTGGCCGGTCGGCGAGCTGCCCGCCGGTGTGGACGCAGCCCGCGTCGCCGAGGTCGGCGAGCAGATGGTCGGCCCGGGTGCAGGGAGCTCGGTCGTCGTCATCCACGGTGGCCGGCTCGTGTACGAGAACTACGCCGACGGCGTCACGCCCGACACGATCCTCCAGTCGTTCTCGATGTCGAAGTCGTTCACGTCGACGGTCGTCGGGCTGCTCGTCGACGACGGCGCGCTCGCGCTCGACGACCGTGCGCCGGTTCCGGCCTGGTCGGCGCCCGGCGACCCGCGCGGGCAGATCACGCTGCGGAACCTGCTCAACATGGCGTCGGGGTTGCAGTTCCGTGAGGACTACGGCGACGCCACGTCCGACATCGTCCAGATGGTGCTCGCCGACGACAACGCGGCGTACGCCGCCGCGAAGCCCCTCGCCGCCGTGCCCGGCACGCGGTTCAGCTACTCCACCGGCGACACGATGCTGCTCGCCAAGATCATCGGCGACACCGCCGGCGTATCGGGTGAGAGCTATCGCGCGTACCTGCACGACCGTCTTCTCGACCCGCTCGGGATCGACCCGGCCTCGCCGGGCTTCGACGCGTCGGGAACGTGGCGCGGCGGCTACCAGACCGACACGACCACGCGGAACTTCGCCAAGCTCGGATTGCTCTACCTCCGCGACGGCGTATGGGAGGACGAGCAGTTCCTCTCGTCGGAATGGGTCGACTTCGTCCGCACGCCGGGGCCGTACGCCGGCTACGGCGGTCAGTTCTGGCTCGACGGCGACGGCAGTTTCCGGATGGTCGGCCTGTACGGGCAGGCGGTCGAGATCGTGCCCGAGCTCGACCTGATCGTCTCGTCCAGCAACGGCGCGGGCACCGAGCAGATGGTCGAGTTGTTCCGCTCGGCTGCCTCGCCGTCGTGCACCGACGACGCGCCCGAGGCCGTCGCCGACGAAGCGAGCACGATCGCGATGCAGCCGGTCGACATCGACGTGCTGGCGAACGACATCGGTGGCGCGGTCGGGTTGGCGTCCGCGACGCTCACCGTCGCGGACCTGCCGTCCCACGGGGACGCGCAAGTGGTCGACGGTCGGGTGCGCTACCAGCCCGACGCGTCGTTCACCGGTCGCGACGCGTTCTCGTATGTCGTCTGCACGAACGATCGCGCCCGCTGCATCGAAGGCCAGGTTTCGGTGCAGGTCGACGCGTTGGAGTTCGCGTTCACATCTCCTGCCGGTGAGGGCGTGCACCGACGGGCCGCCGGGCACGCGGTGTTCGTCGGGTTCCGGCTCCCCGCCGGGCCGGACGCGATCAGTGCGATCGAGTCCGTCGCGGTCGATTGCGCGACCGGCGTCGCGCTCGGCGAGCCTGCTCCGGTCGACGCCGAGGTGCGCGCCGGCGGGTTGGGCTCCAAACGGTTCTGGTTCCGGTGGCGGACCGACCCGGGCTGGACGGGCTGTCGCGATCTCGCGATCACCACGGCCGACGGCCAAGTGCACGTCAGGCACTTCACCTGGCGCTAGGTCACCTGGCGCTCGTTCACATGGCGCGTCAGTTCACATGGCGCGAGGGCGTACCCCGACGACGGTGACCGACAGCTCGCGACGCGGCCCCTGGTAGGTCACGCTGGTGCCAGGTCCGGCGCCGAGGATCGCCTGTCCGAGCGGAGAGTTGGGCGACAGGACGTCGTAGTGCTCGTCGCGCTCCTCGATGGAACCGACGAGGTACGTCGTCGGCTCGTCGTCGCCTTCGTAACGGAGCTCGACGAGCACGCCCGGTTCGACGACCTCCCCGGTTGCCGACTCGACGAGCACCGCGCTCTGCAAGAGCTGCTCGAGCTGGCGAACCCTCGCCTCGCTCTTGCCCTGCTCGTCCTTGGCCGCGTCGTAGTCGGCGTTCTCGCTGATGTCGCCGAGCTCGCGGGCGCGCTCGATCGCGAGCGAGAGCTCGCGGCGGTGCTCGCCCGTACGCCACGCCAATTCCTCGCGCAGACGTTCGTAGGCCTGGGGCGAAAGGTGTGATGCAGCCATGTGCGAAGGGTACCCAACCCCCGTCGCAGCCCCACATGGCCCGACCCCCGCGCAGCCGGACCACGCGCGCATTGACATGCACGAGGTCAGGCGCGATCCTGTTTGTCCCATGAAGCCCACCGGAAGCCGCGCTCTCTGCGCACACGACGCAGCGGTCATCGTCATTCGGTAAGCGAACGCCGTCTCGGCGTTCGCTCGCATCCGTCCACGCTCGCGTGGACGGTTTTTCGTTGTAAGGGGAGTACGTGAGCCACAACATCGGCGTGATCGGCGGGGACGGGATCGGTCCCGAAGTCGTGGCAGTCGCGCTCGAGATCGTGCGCGCGTCCGGCGTCGAGATCGACGCGGTCGATTACGACCTCGGCGGCGAGCGCTACCTCGCGACCGGCGAAGTGCTCTCCGATGCGACGCTGCAGGAGCTGCGCGGGCACGACGCGATCATGTTCGGGGCAGTCGGGACGCCCGACGTCCCACCGGGCGTCCTCGAGCGGGGTCTGCTCCTGCGCTTGCGGTTCGCGCTGGATCTCTACGTGAACCTGCGCCCGTTCAAGGCGTCGCCGAACCGGCACAACGACGGCGTCGACTTCCTCGTCGTTCGCGAGAACACGGAGGGTGTGTACGCGGGTGAAGGCGGTTTCCTCCGCCGTGAGACCCGCGACGAGATTGCAACCCAGGGCTCGGTGAACACTCGCTTCGGCGTCGAGCGTTGCGTCCGGTACGCCTTCGACCTCGCCCAGTCTCGTGATCGACGCCACGTCACGCTCGTGCACAAGACCAACGTGCTCACGTTCGCCGGCGACCTGTGGCAGCGCACCTTCGACGCGGTTGCCGCCGATTACCCGGACGTGTCGACGGCCTACAACCACGTCGACGCCGCGTGCATCTACTTCGTGCAGGACCCGGGGCGTTACGACGTGGTCGTCACCGACAACCTCTTCGGCGACATCCTCACCGATCTCGGCGGCGCGATAAGTGGCGGCATCGGTCGTGCCGCTTCCGCGAACCTGAACCCGGCCCGCACCGGACCGTCGTTGTTCGAGCCCGTGCACGGTTCCGCGCCCGACATCGCGGGTACCGGCACGGCCGATCCCAGGGCCGCGGTGATCTCTGCCGCGATGATGTGTGAGTTCCTCGGCGAGACCGACGCCGCCACGCGCATCCTGCAGGCAATCGACAAGACCGACGACGTAGAGGGAACGACTGCACTGGTCGGCGACGCGATCGCCGCCGCTCTCTGACCCGCGACCAACGGAGCCGACATGCCGATCACGCCGACCGAGAAGATCTGGATGAACGGGGAGCTCATCCCGTGGGAGGAGGCGCGCATCCACGTCCTGACGCACACGCTCCACTACGGCACCGGCGTGTTCGAGGGGATACGCGCGTACGAGACCGACAAGGGCGCGGCCGTGTTCCGCCTCACCGATCACATTGTGAGGATGTTCGACTCGGCGAAGATCATGATGATGGAGATCCCGTTCACGGTGGACGAGGTCGTCCAAGCCGTGAAGGACACGGTGCGATCGACGGGGCTGCCGTCGTGCTACATCCGGCCGATCGCGTTCTACGGCTATGGCGAGATGGGTTTGAACACATTGCCGTGCACCGTCGACGTCGCGGTCGCGTGCTGGCCATGGGGCGCATACCTCGGTGACGACGCCGTCACCAAGGGTGTGCGGATGAAGATCTCCTCGTGGACGCGCCACGACCACAACACGATGCCGCCGTTGTCGAAGACGACTGGCAACTACGTGAACTCGTCGCTCGCCAAGGTCGAGGCGCTCAAGGCCGGCTACGACGAGGCGATCATGCTGAACCCGGAAGGTCTCGTCTCGGAATGCACCGGTGAGAACATCTTCGCGGCGCGCCGGGGCATGCTCATCACCCCACCGAGCGCGGCCGGTGCACTCCCTGGCATCACGCAGGATGCGGTCATGACCATCGCGCGCGACCACGGCTTCGAAGTCGTGGTCGACAACATCTCGCGCAGCGACCTCTACGTCGCCGAAGAGATGTTCGTGTGCGGCACCGCGGCCGAGGTCAGCGCCGTGAACAGCGTCGACGACCGTGCCATCCCGTGCCCGGGGCCGATGACCCGCACGATCGCCGAGGAATACGCCAAGGCCGTCCGTGGCCAGGTCGACAAGTACAAGGACTGGTGTGAGCATGTCGGCTGACGCGAGCGCCACCAACAAGGCGGCGAGCGGAGCGGCCCGAAGGGCGCGAGCGAGCTCGCCGGACGGCGCCGCTCAAATCGCGAGCGCCAGCGAGCCGCTCAGCAAGCCGGAAGCCAGAAAGATCGAGATCTACGACACGACGTTGCGGGATGGGTCGCAGCTCGAGGGCATCTCGCTCACCGTCGAAGACAAGCTGCGCATCGCCGAGCAGCTCGACTACCTCGGGGTCGACTACATCGAGGCCGGTTGGCCGGGCGCCAACCCGAAGGACGACGAACTGTTCCGGCGTGCGCCCGACGAGCTGAAGCTGACCACGAGCACGCTCGTCGCGTTCGGATCGACGCGAAGGGTCAAGGGCAAGGTCGACAGCGACGACACATTGCGGCACCTCGTCGAAGCGAACGTCGGCACCGTCTGCATCGTCGGGAAATCCTGGGACTATCACGTCATCGAAGCGCTCGGTACGAGCCTCGAAGAGGGTGTCGCGATGGTCGCGGACTCCGTCGGCTTCCTCCGCCGGTCCGGCATGGACGTGCTGTTCGATGCGGAGCACTTCTTCGACGGTTACGCGCACAATCCCGAGTTCGCACTTCGCGTCCTGGAAGCCGCGACGACCAACGGCGCGTGCCGGTTGGTGCTGTGCGACACGAATGGCGGTGCGCTCCCGCACGACGTCGAACGCGTGGTACGCGAGGTTGTCGACTACTTCGGGAGCGATGTCGGCGTTGCCGTCCATCTGCACGACGACGGTGGTACCGGTGTCGCGAACGCGCTGGCAGGCGTGCGCGGTGGCGCCATGCAGGTGCAGGGCACGATCAACGGATACGGCGAACGAACCGGCAACTGCAACCTGACGACCATCATCCCGAACCTGACGCTGAAGATGGGCTACGAGACGATCCCGGCAGATCGCCTCGAGCGCCTCACTCCGGTTGCGCACCACATCGCCGAGCTCGTCAACATGCCGCTCGACGCCCAGGCGCCGTACGTCGGGCACTCGGCGTTTGCGCACAAGGCCGGTCTGCACACCAGCGCAATTGTCAAGCGCCCCGACGCCTACGAGCACGTCGCACCCGATGTGGTCGGCAACGGGACGCGTTTCGTCGTATCCGAGCTCGCCGGTCGCTCGACCCTCGTGATGAAGGCCAAGGAGCTCGGGCTCGAGCTCGACGGCCCCCAGCTCTCCGAGGTCGTCGAGCAGTTGAAACAGCTCGAGCACGAGGGCTACCACTTCGAAGTCGCGGATGGATCGCTCGAGCTGCTGATGCGGCGCATCGGTGGCTGGCGCCCGGCATGGTTCGAGGTCGAGTCGTTCCGGGTCATCACCGACGATCTCGGCGGCGTCGACACGTTGACCGGCGAGACCGGAGCGAGCGTCATGACCGAGGCCACCGTGAAGGTGCACGTCGACGGACAACGGCGCATCGCGACCGAAGAGGGCAACGGTCCCGTGAACGCGCTCGACCGCGCGCTGCGCAGCGCGCTCGGGCTTCGGTTCCACGGGCTCGAGCGCGTGCACCTCACCGACTACAAGGTGCGCGTCCTCGACACGAACAAGGGCACGGGCGCGGTCACCCGGGTGCTGATCGACTCCACCGACGGCGACGGCACCTGGACGACGATCGGCGTGAACGAGAACATCATCGAAGCGTCGTGGCAGGCGCTGCTGGATTCGATCCAGTACGGCTTGCTGCGCAGCGAGGGTGTGAGCGGACGCGACGCCGAGGGGTAGCGTGCGTCCGTGCCGACCGATCCGTTCGTTCCTGCCGATCCGGCCGACCGGCCGCGGCAGCAACAGAACCTCCCGCCGGGAACCGCACTGCCGCCGGCGCGCCGCTGGCAGGCGGAACGGCCCGGTGACTCGGACGAACCGTCGCCGCAGGGTGGCGTGTTCGGCAGTCCGGGGCCGAATGTCGGCTATGCGTACACGCTCGCCGAACGGGCGTCCGAACACTTCGCGCTCGCCGAGCACGAGCACATCCGGGACGTGATCCCGGTGATCGCCGAGATCGCGGGGCGTCGCGCGGCACTCTTCGGTCGCGCACCGGTGATGAAGGACGTCGAGCTCGTGAGCAGCTTGCTCGGTTACGACGGCAGTGCGGATTCCGCCGACGAACGCGCTCGCGCGCGCAGCTCGTACACGAGGCCGGGCACTCGTACATCCGGCGGCGCGCGATCGTCGAGTCGGTTCCCGAAGCGCTCTTGCGTCAATCGCGCGCCGACATCGGCAGCGCGGGCTACGAGTGGCGCCGCTCGATCACCGAGGCGCAGTTCCCCGAGCTCCGTCGCCAACCGACGATGTGAGCGGCTCTCTCACTGGGGTGAGCTCGGATCCGTTCGAGCTTCCGGAGGAGCTGGAAGAGCTCCGAGCGTCGGTGCGACGGCTCGCGGAGACGTCGATCGCGCCGAATGCGGCCGCCGCCGACGACGCGGAGGAGTTCCCGCGGGCGAGCTGGAACGCCTGGCGCGAGGCGGGTTTCGCCGGGCTCGCGTTCCCCGAGAAGTTCGGCGGGCAGGGTGGTGGTCTCCTTGCGCACGCCGTCTGCATGGAGGAAGTCGCACGCGTCTGCGCGTCATCGTCGTTGTTCGTCTTCATCTCGAAACTCGCGATGACCCCGGTGCTCGACCATGGCTCCGACGATCTCCAGCAGCGCTACGTGACCCCGGTCGCGGCCGGTGACGCACAGGCTTCGTACTGTCTTTCCGAGTCCGATGCCGGGAGCGACGTCGCCGGTATGCAGGCGCGAGCGGTACGGGACGGCGACCACTACGTGCTCAACGGGCGCAAGCAGTGGATCACGGGTGCCGGCGTGTCCGACTACTACACGGTGTTCGCGAAGACGAACCCCGCCGCCGGGCATCGCGGCATCAGCGCGTTCGTGGTCGAAGCGACGAGTCCCGGCTTCTCGGTCGGGAAGCTCGAGCACAAGATGGGCGTGCGCGGGTCGCCGACCGGGGAGGTCGTGCTCGACGATTGCATCGTCCCGGAGGGGAACCTCATCGGCCAGGAAGGCGCGGGATTCGGGTACGCGATGGGCGCGCTCGACCGTTCCCGCCCGCTCGTCGGTGCCCAGGCGCTCGGCATCGCGCAAGGAGCACTCGAGCTGGCGAGCCAGTACGTGAAGGAGCGGCGGCAGTTCGACAAGCCGATCGTCGAGTTCCAGGGTCTGCAGTTCATGATCGCCGACATGGCGACCCAAGTCGACGCGGCCCGACTCCTCGTGTATCGCGCGTGCGCCCGCATCGACGCGGGTCGCTCCGACACCGCGATCGCTTCGTCGATGAGCAAGCTCTTCGCAGCCGACACCGCCATGAAGGTCGCGACCGACTGCGTGCAGTTGCTGGGCGGCATCGGCTACACGAAGGACATGCCC
This sequence comes from uncultured Actinomycetes bacterium, assembly GCA_963841215.1. Taxonomy (GTDB): domain Bacteria; phylum Actinomycetota; class Acidimicrobiia; order IMCC26256; family PALSA-610; genus CAVUFH01. The sequence continues at coordinate 135,532 of CAWJBW010000003.1, forward strand.
GCGGAGCGGTTCATGCGCGATGCGAAGATCACGCAGATCTACGAGGGCACGAACCAGATCCAACGCGTGGTCATCGCGAAGCGGTTCCTGGGCATCTGAAGGCCGTGCGGTGACGCTTCGGTACGCGCGCTGCAACGGGCATCACATCGCTTACGACACCATCGGCTCCGGCACCCTCGACCTGCTCCACCTGGCCGGCTTCATCCTGCCGATCGACGCCCTCGACGAAGAACCTCACGTCGCGCGCTACTACCGCCGGCTCGCGTCGTTCTCTCGCGTCATCCACTTCGATCCGCGCGGTGTCGGGGCGTCCGACCCCATCGACGTCTACGGCGCCACCAACTCGCAAGCAGTGGACGAGGCGGTCGCCGTGCTCGACGCAGTGGGAGCCGACCAGACCGCGATGGTCGCCTGGGGTGTGGGCGGCCCGGTCGCGATCGAACTGACCGCTCGGTACCCGGAGCGGGTGACCGCGCTCGTCCTCGGCGACACGTACGCGCGGCTGACCGCGACCGACGACTACGCCGAAGGTTTCGCCCCCGAGATCATCGAGGGTTTCGTGCGCGACAACCCCGATCCGGATGCCCAATGGAACTTCGAAGGCTCCGATGACCTGAAACTGTTCGCGCCGAGCATGGCGAACAACACGCGGTTCCGAGAATGGATACAGCGCGCGTCGCGTCGAGCCGCGAGCCCCGCGAGCGCGCAGGCCTACCTGACGATGAATGCGCAGACCGATGTACGCGAGTTCCTCCGAGAGATCCAGGTGCCCACGCTCGTCCTGCACCGTGCGCAGAACCATTTCATCCCCCGACACTTGGGCCGCTACCTGGCGATGCACATACCGGACGCGAAGTTCGTCCTCGTACCGGGCGACGACCATGTCCCCTGGACCTCCGACGCCGACGTGCTCCTCGACGAGATCGAGGAGTTCCTGACCGGTACCCGACACGGCTCCGCCGATCGGGTGCTCACCACCGTCTTGTTCACCGACATCGTGAACTCGACCACGCTCGCGGCCGAGGTCGGTGACGTCGCCTGGCGCAACCAGCTCGACGCCCACGATGCGATCGTCCGCGCGCAGATCAGCCGGTTCGGCGGTCGGGAAGTGAACACCACGGGAGACGGGTTCGTCGCGATGTTCGACGCACCGACCTCGGCGGTGCGCGCCGCCCTCGCCATCATCGACGCAACCAAGGCGGCCGGGATCTCGGTGCGGGCGGGCGTCCATACGGGGGAATGTGAACGCCGCGGCGACGATCTCGCCGGGCTCGCGGTGCACATCGCGGCGCGCGTCGGCGCGGAAGCCGGCCCGAACGAGGTGCTGGTGTCGCGCACGGTGTGTGATGTCGTAGCGGGATCAGGCCTCGACCTGGAGACGCGCGGCGAGTTCGCGTTGAGGGGCGTGCCCCAGCCGTGGGAGCTGTTCGCCGTCCGGCCCTGATCGGCCCGGGGTCACCCGTACACTCGGGGCCGTGAGCGACGTCCGCGTCCGGTTCTCGCCCGCGCCGACGGGCTTCATGCACATCGGGAACGCGCGCTCGGCCCTGTTCAACTGGCTGTACGCGCGTCACACGGGCGGCACCTTCATCCTGCGGATCGAGGACACCGACGTCACCCGTTCCACGCAGGAGGCAACCGACCAGATCCAGCAGGTCCTGCACTGGCTCGGGCTGGAGTGGGACGAAGGTCCGCTTCTCCAGAGCCACCGCTTCGAGACCTATCTCTCCGCCGCAGACCGGATGGTCGACGCGGGTCACGCCTACGAGTGCTTCTGCCTCGAGGCCGAGGTCAAGGAACGCAACGAAGAAGCGATCAAGGCCGGCCGCAAGCCCGGGTACGACGGTCGGTGCCGCGACCTCGCGCCGAGCGAGCGCGACGCACACGCGAGCAGCCGGGAAGCCACGATCGATCCGTTTCCGCACCGCGGAGGCCGGTCGCAGTGTCTTCGAGGACGCGATTCGCGGGGAGGTGGCGGTCGACTGGTCGACGATCTCGGACTTCGTGATCGTGCGATCGAACGGCACGCCCGTCTTCTTCCTCGCGAACGCGCTCGACGACATCGACATGCAGATCACCCACGTGTTGCGCGGCGAAGACCTCATCGACTCGACCCACCGGGTGCTCGCGCTCGCGCCGCGCGCTCGGTGCCGAAGAAGCGCCGGTATACGCCCACCTCCCGCTCATCACCGGACCCGGCGGCGCCAAGCTGTCGAAGCGGCACGGCGCGCAGAACGTCGAGGACTATCGCGACGCCGGATATCTCTCGTCATGCCTTGGTGAACTACCTGGCGCTGCTCGGATGGGCGCCGGAAGGCGACCGCGAGATCCTCGACATCGAGGAGATCGTCGCCGAGTTCGACATCCCTCGCATCAACCATTCGGCCGCCGGCGTTCGACCCGAAGAAGCTCGAGTGGATGAACGCGGAGCACATCCGCCGCTTGCCGGTCGAGGAGCTCGCCGGCGCCGCGCTGCCGTTCGCCAAGTCGAGGTACGCGCGAACACCTCGACGTCCGCGTGTTCGAACCTGCGGTCGGGCTCGCCCAGGAGCGCTCCACGACACTCGTGCAGATCGCCGAGCAGTCGGAGTTCTTCTTCACCCCGGACGACGCCTTCGAGATCGACGCCGACCTCGTTCGAATCGATCGCGAAGCTCGAACGGGTCGACGAGGTGCTCGACGCCGCGATCGACGCACATCGAGACGTGCGAGCCGTGGCAAGCCGACGCGATCGACCTCCGCCCGGCCATCGAGAACCTCGAGCCTCAAGCCGCGCACGTACATGAAGCCGCTCTACACCGCGATCACCGGACGGCCCGCGGGGTTGCCGTTGTTCGAGTCGATCCAGATGCTCGGGCGCGAACGCGTCGCTCACTCGGCTCCGGCGCGCCCGGGAGCGACTCGGAAGCTGATGCTGCTCGCGTGGAAGATCACCTGGCGCGTCGCGCTCGGGATCTTCGTCGTCATCTTCATCTATCTCTCGGTCACGTTCTTCCAGGTCTGGCGCAGCGCCCGGAAGGACGCAGCTCGGTCCTCGGACGCCATCGTGGTGCTCGGTGCGGCTCAATACGACGGCCGTCCCTCACCCGTGCTCCAGGCCCGGCTCGATCACGCGCTCGAGCTGTACGAGGACGGCGTCGCACCGATGATCGTCGTCACCGGTGGCCGGCGCGAGGGTGATCGCTTCACCGAAGCCACCGCGAGCGCGTCGTATCTGCATGAGCACGGCGTCCCGGACACGTCGATCCTCCGGGAAACCACCGGGAAGTCTTCGTGGGAGTCGCTCGCGGCGGCCGGCCAGTTCCTCGAAGATCGCGACATGACGCGAGTCGTGCTCGTGTCGGATCCGTATCACGCGGCGCGCATCGACGACATCGCCGAAGAGGTCGGGCTCGACGCGGTGACGTCGCCGACTCGCACGAGCCCGATCTCCGGCGGAGACGAGTGGCGACGCTTCGGGACCGAGACGTTGCGGGTCGCGGCCGGTCGCCTGTTCGGCTACGGCCGCCTCGAACGCGGCCGCGCCATTGGGACCGTGCTGCAGGGGAACGGTGGTACCGGGACTCGGTATGCTGATCCCTCCTTCGGGGGTGGTGTAATCGGCAACACGACAGGTTCTGGCCCTGTTATTGGGGGTTCGAGTCCTCCCCCCCGAGCGTTTGCAACTGGCCCCGTTGGTGTAGACGGCCTAACACGCCACCCTCTCAAGGTGGAGATCACGGGTTCGAATCCCGTACGGGGTGCCAACGCTTCGTTGTTCCCATCACGTCGAGCGCAGCCGACGTTCTTGTCGCTCCGTGTCGTGGATTCGCCGAAATTCGACCGTCCGCGAGGAACAATCGCGGAATTTTTCGAAACGAGGCGGAAGCCCTTGCTTCGTCGCCGCGAGCGCGCCGATCCGACACGATCGTGGCGATGCCGACGCGCGTGTTGATTCGTGTGCAGCGAGCGCGTAAGTCGCGAGCGCTCCGCTCGGTCACGCGTGATCGTCGGCGCTAGTCGAGCGCGACGCGTACCTCGTGACCATCAACGATCAGCGTGCACGGCAAACCCACGAGTGAGAGCTCATCATGCACGCTGAGCAGGGGCGATGCGATGTTCACGACGTCGCCACGGTGATCGCCCGACGTGATCGCGCAGTCGAGTCGCAACGCGTCGTCGCCGCGTTCGGCCCACAAGATGAACGCGTCGTAGCGGCCGTCGGCGAGAGGTGCGTGCATGTCGCGAAGAGAACTTGTTCGACGCGCGAGACGCTCGAGACCACTCGAGAACGCGTCCGCGTTGCGCAACGCACAACCATCGCACGACACGCGCGCAAAGTGGTGGATATCGAGCGTGCGAATCCGGAAATGCTTGACCTCGTTCGCCAAATACGTTGTGATTGCACGAACACACGCCGCAGCGTGGAGGTTGTGCCCGTGAACAAGGGCGAACTCGTCGACGCAATCGCGAGCTCCGCAAACATCAGCAAGACCGATGCGGAGAACGCGCTCAATGCGTTCATCGACACAGTCCAAAATTCAGTTTCGAGCGGTGACAAGGTCACCCTCCCGGGGTTCGGTTCGTTCCAGCCGACCCTGCGCAAAGCGCGCACCGGCATCGATCCGAGGACTCGCGAACCCGTGCAGATCCCGGAACGGAAGGCCGCGAAGTTCTCCGTGGGCTCGAAATTCAAAGCCCAGGTGCAAGGGTCCTGATCGTGTAGGGCGCGAGGCCACACTCCCTCGCGCGCCGAGTTCACAACGTGAAGTTCGAACTTCCCTCGAGTGAGAGCTCTCCAGAAAGGTGGTGACCGTGCCTCCGGCGAAGAAGGCAACGAAGCGCAAGGCTCCGGCCAAGCGCAAGGCAACCAAGCGCAAGGCACCTAGCCGTGCTGCCGCCAAGAAGGGCGGCCGGACGACAGCCAAGCGCAAGGCGACGAAGCGCAAGGCGGCCAAGAAAGGCGGTCGCGCAACCGCCAAGAAGACCGCGAAGCGCAAGGCCACGAAGCGCACGGCGACCAAGCGCAAGGCTCCGGCCAAGCGCAAGGCCACGAAGCGCAAGGCCACGAAGCGCAAGGCTCCGGCCAAGCGCAAGGCCACGAAGCGGAAGGCCACGAAGCGCAAGGCACCGAGCCGTGCTGCCGCCAAGAAGGGCGGCCGGACGACGGCAAGGCGCAAGGCGACGCGTCGCAAGGCCGCGAAGAAGACGACCGCGAAGCGGGCGACGAAGCGCACTGCGCGCAAGCGCACAGCCAAGCGCCGCTGAGACGGTTCCACGCGAACAAGCCAATGCGATCAACGAAGGGCCCGGGTGCACCCGGGCCCTTCGTCGCGTTCCCGCTCTGACGTCGCCGCGCGGCCTACAGGCCGTCGACGCGACGGAACGACTCACCCGCGCGCAAGCCGGCCCGCAGCCCGTGCGCCTGCGCGGTGTCGTAGACCCGACGGATGAACGCGTCGCGTTGTTCTTCGGGACGATCGTCGATGCCCATCGTGGAACGCCATTGGCTGCGATGGCACAGCAAGGCCTCGATCTTTCGCTCGAGGAAGTTGTCGACCCGCTCGACGTGGTCGGGCCGTTCCGACTCGAAGAGCAACAGCAGCTGGGGTCGGTGTGGCTCGAGGTCTTGTTCCGGGAAGAAGTGGGGATCGCGCGCCGCGACGATGGCCTCGATCGCGAGCAGTCCGGCGTGGCGATGGTCGGGATGGATACGCCCGATCGGCCACGGATCGTGCCCCAAGACGATGTCGGGTTGCGTGCGCCGGATCACCGCGCACACCATCGATCGAGCCGCGAGGCCATGACCGAGCTCACCGTCGACACCGTCGAGGAACTCGACGTCCACCGCGCCCAGTACCTTCGCCGCTTCTCGTTGCTCGACCCGGCGGGTCTCGATGAGCGCACGCCCGTCGGCCGCGCCGTCCCAGGTCCCTTTCGACCCGTCGGAGCAGACGGCCAAGTGCACGACGGCTCCTCGATCGGCCCACTTGGCGAGGCTTGCGCCGCACCCGAACTCGATGTCGTCCGGGTGCGCGCCGATCGCCAGGACCCGGCGCGGCGTGGGCAGGTCGAGCGTTGTGGTCACGCCAGGTTCACCAGGTTCGCCAGGTTCACCCGGGCTGGGAACGGCGAGATCATGGTGCAGGCGTGACGTCGAGTCGCGCCAGGTCCTCGGGCACGTCGATGTCGAAGCCCAACGCGGCGTCGCGCACGACTCGGGTCTGGAGTCCTGCGGCGCGCGCGGCGGCGACGTGGCGGGCGAAGGAATTGGTGCCGTAGGCGAACGTGAACGGCGCGTCGACCGGAACCGACAGCACCGGCGTGCCGTCGTCGCGATGATCGGGCACGAGCACCGCGATGGCGGCGGAACCGTCGCCGGCAACGACATCGAGGTTGGTTGCGAGGGGCAGGTCGCCGTGCACGACGACAACACGAGGTCGACCGCGATCGCGAACCCAGCGACGACCGGCGTCGGCCGCGGCGTCGAGTGAACCCGGATCGTCGATCTGCGCCAGCCCGTGAGATGCACACCACGCCGCGACCTCCGCGGCGCTGGAGACGACGACGATGTCACGGTCGCCCGCGGCGCCGACGACCGCCTCGGCCATGCGTTGCGCGAGCGCGACACGCGCGTCGTCGTCGAGGACGCGAGCGAGGCGCGCCTTCCCGAAGCGGAACGAACGCAGAGGGACAACGATCCCTGCGGCCTCGGACCTGTCGTGAGGCGAGAGCTCCCTGCGCATGGCGTGCGTATGCTACCGGCCGTGGATGCCCTCTATAACGCGGCGAAGGGCTTCTTCTACCCGGGCCTGCGCTACGGACTGCGCTGGACGATCGAAGGTGCTGAGCAGATCGCGCGCACCGGGCCGGTGATCCTCGCGAGCAATCACATCTCGTACCTCGATCCGCTCACGCTCGCCTATGTCGCCGACACCCGTCGCCGCAAGCTCCGATATCTCGCCAAGGCGGAACTGTTCGACAAGCGTCCGCTCGGCTCCATGTTGCGAGCCGCGCACCAGATCCCGGTGCAGCGCGGCACGTCGAACGCCGGTCACGCGCTCGATGCCGCGGTGGACGCGTTGCGGCGAGGTGAGTGCGTTGCGGTGTTCCCCGAGGGGACGATCTCCCTCGACCTCGAGCCGATGGCGGGCAAGTCGGGAACTGCACGGCTCGCGCGCCTTGCCGGCGTTCCCGTGACACCGGTGGGGCTCTGGGGTACGCATCGGATCATGATGAAGGGCCGCAAGCCGCACTGGCAGTGGGGTCTCGCGGAGACGTCGGTGATCGGCAAGCCGGTAACCGTGGGTGCCGACGAACACATCAAGGACGCGACCGAGCAGATCATGCAGGGGATCCGAACATGCGTTGCGCGTGCGCGTGAGATCTACCCGCAACTCCCGGCGCCGGGCGACGACGCGTGGTGGGTCCGCTCGCCCGAGTCGGTGGCGCGCCATACGCAGACGCAGCCGCAGTCGCAGTCGCAGTCGCAAGGCGACGCCCTGTGAAAGTCACGGTGATCGGTGCCGGTTCGTGGGGGACCGCGGTTGCCGGTCTCGTCGCGGCCAATGCGCCGACGACATTGTGGGCGCGCCGCGCGGAGCTCGCCGAGCGAATCGACGACGAGCACGAGAACGCCGACTACCTCCCCGGCGTCGCGCTGCCGCCGGCGCTCCGGGCTACCGCCGATCTCGAGGCGGCATGCACCGGCGCCGGCGTGATCGTGTTCGGAGTGCCGTCGCACGGGTTCCGCACCGTGGTGGAGCAGGCTCGGCCCTTCATCGCGCCGGACGCGCCCGTGATCAGCCTGTCGAAGGGCGTCGAGCAGGAATCGCTGCTGCCGGATGACGGAGGTGATCATCGACGTCCTCGAGGATCACGATCCCGCTCGCATCGGCGTGTTGACGGGCCCGAATCTGGCGAAGGAAGTCGCCGCCGGGCAGCCGACGGCATCCGTCGTCGCGACGCTCGATGCCGATGTCGGCGAACAGCTCCAGCAGTTGTTCCTCGGGCCCACGTTCCGCGTCGTACACGAACCCGGACGTCGTCGGGTGTGAGATCGCGGGCACGTTGAAGAACGTCCTCGCCATCGGTGCAGGCATCGCGCACGGGCTCGAGTACGGCGACAACACCAAGGCCGCGCTCATCACACGCGGCCTCGCGGAGCTCGCGCGGCTCGGCGTCGCGCTCGGCGGCGACCCGCTGACGTTCGCGGGCCTGGCCGGGATGGGTGATCTCATCGCCACGTGCAGCAGCCCGCAGAGCCGCAACCGGCATGTCGGTGTCGAGCTCGGGCGCGGCCGCGCCCTCGATGACATCGTGGCCGACATGAACATGGTCGCCGAAGGCGTGAAGAGCACGGGCGCGGTCCTGCAGCTGGCGACGCGCCACGGCGTGGAGATGCCGCTTGCATCGTTCGTGGGTCGCGTGCTCTACGAGGGTGCGCGACCGGCCGACCTCGTGCCCGAGCTGATGCTCCGAAAGGCGAAGCCCGAGCTCCACGGCATGCGGTAGGCACGGGTGAACGTCGTAGGCGCGATCGGAACGAGCGGCCGAACGAACGTCGACGCGCGGGGCGGCATCATCGACGAAGACCTCGAGCTCGGCATCTGGATCGGCGCGGACGACGGCTGGCACATCCCCGCCGAGGACCCGACCACGCGGCAGCGCCGGCTCGGGAAGGCGCCCGTCTTCGAGACGAGCGTGAGGGTGCCGGGCGGCAACGTCGTCCAGTTCGCCTTCGGGGTGGCAACGAGCGCGGGCCGCGGCGCGACCGTCGTGGACATCGAGAACCAGTCGCCGGCACCGTGCTCCCTCGCGTTCGTCGTACGGCTGCTCCGGCCGGCCTCGGTGACGCTCGACGGGGCCGTGCTGCGCGTCGACGGGCAGCCGAGCGTGACGCTCGCGCGCCCGGCTCGACTGTGGACCGGAGCTGAGCGCGTACGCGAGATCGTGGTCACCGGTGGGGTGCAGGCCGGCGGCGTCGCCGATTGGCGGGCGCCCGGCGAGGTCGCGCTGCTCGTGCCGCTGCCGCACCGCACGCAGATGCGCGTCGTGGTCGGTGACGAGCAGCTCGATCCGGCATCGCTGCCCGACGCCGATGGAGTCGCACGCGGCTGGGATCTGCAACTCGACCGAGGCCTGCGGACGGATTTGCCCGATCCGTGGCAGGAAAAGATCGACGCGGCTCGCGCCGACCTACTGCTCGCGCCGCCGTCGGCCAATGCGATCGTCGCGCTCGAGGACTGGGGATTCGACACCGAAGCCGCGGCGGCGTGGGCCGCCAGTGGATTCCGTCAGCGGCGCCGGGCCCGCCGGCGACGTCGAGTCCCCGACGCGCTGACAACCGCGCGAACGTTCGACCACGCCGCGGACCCGGCCGGCTACCTCGCGGTGATGCGCCAGGTCCTCGTCGACGAGACCGACGGCGAGGTCATGCTGCTCTCGGACTTCCCGACGGAGTGGCTGGGTCAGAACCTCGCGGTGCACGATCTGCCGCTGCGCGCCGGGCTCCTGAGCTTCGCGATCCGGTGGCACGCGGCGCGACCTGCGCTGCTCTGGGACGCGCCCGACGGGGTCGTGCTGCGCACGCCGGCGCTCGATCCGTCCTGGTCGGCGGCGGGAGGTGCAGGGGACACGCTCCTGGCCGAACCGCCGGCCCCGCTCCTTGCGATGGGAACGACCGCACGCGTCGAAGGCGAACGCATCGACGATCCCGGATCGTTCGGGTAACCGCCGATGTCGAGTGACGCCGACGACTTCATCGCGGCGGGCCTGTACGACCCCGACGCCGACGATGCCGCGCTGCGGTTGGAGCTGCTTCGGTTCCTCAGCGACGATGTCGGTGCCTCGCTGCCCGAGATCGTGCAGGCCGAAGAGGAGGACCGGCTCCTGAGCATGGCCGCGCTGCGGTCGATCAGGGTCGTGGGGCCGCGCGCGACGCTCACCGAGACCGCGGAGCGGGCCGGTGTGAGCGCGGCGTTCGCGCAGCGGGTGTGGCGCGCCTCCGGCTTCCAGGATCCTCGACCGTTCGAACGACGGTTCGGCGAAGCCGACGTGGCTCTCCTCGGGCTGCTGCGCGTCGTGCGCGACTTCGTCGGTGAGGAATCCGCTCTGCAACTGTTCCGCACGATCGGCACCGCCGCCGCGCAGATCGCCGAAGACGGAGATCGCGCTGCTTCGTTCGCGCATGGAGGCGCCACTCATCGTCGACCAGCGCTACGTCGAGATCGCGCGCACCTATCGGAACCTCGCCGGCGAGCTCTTCCCACGCGTCAGCGAAGCGATCGACACGTTGCACCGCCACCACGTCGAGACGATCGCACGCCGGTACATCGGATCGAGCCCGTCGGCGGCGAACGTCGTACCGCTCGCCATCGGTTTCGCCGACATGAGCGGCTACACCGGCATCTCGACGCGTCTCGACGCCGAGAAGCTCGGCATCATGCTCGACCGGTTCGAGGCGGTCACCGGTGATGTCGTCGCCGCTTCGGGTGCGAGCATCGTGAAGCGGATCGGTGACGCGGTGATGTACGTCACCAACGCGCCGGGCGTTGCGTGCACGCTCGGCCTGGACCTGGTCGACGCCTGTGCCACCGCAGGCCTCCCCAAGCTGCGCGTCGGCGTCGCCTTCGGTGACGTGATCGTGCGGCAGGGCGACTTCCACGGCGCGACCGTCAACCTCGCGGCCCGCCTGGTCGCGACGGCGGATCCGGGCGTCGTGCTCGCCGATGCCGAACTGCACGCCCGGCTGAGCGGGATCCGCGGCCGGTACGCGTTCCTGCCGGCCGGACGGCTCACGTTGTCGGGGTTCGACGTCCCCATCGAGGCGTACCAACTGCTTCGCCCGTAGCGACCTCGCCCGAGCCGGTCACGCGAGCTGCAGGGTGACGATCTCCCACGGTCGCAGCTCGGTCGAGGCTTCGAACGGCGCAACCGGCCGCCCCGCGAGGTCGACGACCCAGCCCCGGGCGGGCGCGCCGTCGTGCTCGATCGTCACGGTCCCCGCTTCCGGCTCAGTTCGGAACACGCGGACGGCCAGGCCACTCGCATTGCGGGTCACCGCCGACACCTCCGCCCCTTCGACGCGGAGCGCGTGTCCCGTCGCGGGCACGTGCCCACCGGGCCGGCCGCCGCGTACACGTTCGAACGGGACGAGGAACGCGTCTGCCGCGCCGTAGCAGTCGGCCGCGCGCCAGTTGCCGTGATGGAGGTAGACGGCGTATTCGCACGCGTTGCCCACCGAGCATCTGGGCGCCGTTGACGGCGACGGGCGGACCCGCAGGATTCGGCCGCAGCGACGGCTCGGAGCGGGAGAGCCAACCGGTCGCGCGTAGGAGTGTGAGCGCGAGCTCGTTGCCGTCGTCGACCACCTCGTACTCGAGCAGCCCGTCGTGGAGCAGCGCGCAACCGGCGTTGCCGTCGGACGCGTCGACGAACCGGCGCGACGGAAAGGTCGGCAATCCGAACTCGTGCGTGCCGCCCTCGGCGGTCAGGTCCCGGTGCACGACGGTGAACGCACACTCCGCGTCCGAACCTTCGACACGAGTCGGGAGCGGAAAGTGAGCGCGCAGCCGGTGGTCGCGCGCCTGGTTGTCGAGCTCATGGGCGACGCGCAGGAAGCGTTCGTCGGGGCGCACTTCGAGCGTGGTCACGACCGTGACTCCGACGGTCGCATCCGAACGCTCCGAGCAGGCACGGTCGTCGCCGATCGCGCAAGCCGGCCACGTGTAGTCCGACTCGATGCGGATCCGGGCGCGCACCGGGCCCGACTCGATCGTCTCGATCCGCACCGCATCGGGGCGGTCGACGATGCGGTCGATGTCGGGCGGGGAGTAGTTGTAGGTGTCGCCGCCGTCGCCCCCGTCGACCAGACGTCCGAGCCCGGCAACCGAAATGCCGTCCACCGTCGTCAATGGTGTATGTCCCGTTGGTGGGTTCGACGTTCACGCGCAGGTGCTCGTTCTCGAGCGTGTGCTCGCTCGCGCGCACGGCGGTCTCGCGGTCCGGCACCCTCGCGCACCGTGTAGCTCGACCAACCGAAGCCGTCGACCGGACCGGCATCGAACAGAACGTGCCGGTGCGGCGTGATCAGCAGCCGGAAACGCATCGTCCGATCATCGTCGCCGAGCGCGAGCATCTGCGTCTTCAGCTCGGTGAGATCACACCGAGACTCGCCCGGCCCGGCTTCCTGCAACACGACGTCGTGGAACTCGGACGTCTCGATGTCCACGGGTCGCCTCCCGCTCCGCTCCCCTCCGGTCGCTGCGCGTCGGCTCCGGATCTCGTACGACGTGATCTGGCGCCCGGCGAACTCGGTGCCCCGCATCAGGTCCAGGACCCACCGCACCTTCTGGCCCGTGACCATCGTGTTGTAGCCCTCACCGCGGAGCTCACCGATCGCCTGGGTCGCGAGCTCGGCGCCGTCGGGCCCGACGAAGTGGCACGGACCGGAACCCGGCACGATGCCCTCGACGACGCCACGTCGCGCCCGAGCAGTCGGGTTCACGACGACGGTCGCGCCCGCCGGCGCGTCGACCTCGCTCCCCAAGGCGTGCAGTGCGTCGCGCACGAGCCCGTCGCCGATCTGGCGCGCTTCCCGGTAGCGCACGAGCACGTGATCGACGACCTCGTCGTCGCTGCACGCGCACGACGAGTCGTGGGCGCTGTTCAACACGACGTTGCGCCACGCGAGGTCGAGGAACGCGTGCGGGTACTGCGCGGCGGGCATCAGGAGCGCGCACATCGGCTCGGCCCGCCGCTCGAGCGCACGCTCGGCCGCCGCGCACGCCTGGTGCACGTCGACCCGGTTGGAAGCGACACCCATCAAGATGTTGGCGCGCGCGCCCGAGCGCAGCTCGCCTTCGACCACCGGGAGCCCGTCCACGGGCTGTTGCGCGAGGTACTCGGGCAGCGACGTGACGACGAAGTGGTAATCGTCCTGGAGCGCGTTGGCCTCGGCGACGACCCGGCCCAGCCACGGTTGCGGCAACTGGTGGTCGGTCCCGTTCATCAACAACATGTCCGTGAGTCGCACGCTCCCGAGCTCCTGCTGGTAGTCGAGCGCGCGCAGGAGCAGACCCTTGGCGTCCTCGGGGATGTCCCGACCGTTCGAGTAGGAGCCGTACAGGTACTCGCACCGCACGTTCGACCCGTCGGGTGCGATCCACGTGAAGCCGGTCTTGTCCACTGCCGCCGGGATGCCCCGCCACGCGACCGCGTGACCGATCCCGACGAGCCGTAGCAACTGCGGCATCTGCGCGATGTGCCCGAAGATGTCGGGGAGGTATCCGACCGGCATCGCGCCGCCGTAGCGCGCCGCCTGTTCGAGGCCGAACTGGAGGTCGCGGACGATCGTCTCGCCCGACACCATGAACTCGTCCATCTGGACCATCCACGGCCCGACCGAGATGCGTCCCGACGCCGACAGCCGGCGCAGCGCGGCTTCGGCTTCCGGTCGCACCTCGAGGTAGTCGTCGAGGATCGCGGTCTGCCCGTCGAGCAGGAACCGCGCGTACGACATGTCGGTCTCGAGCAACGGAAGCAGCGCGTCGAGCAGCTTCACGAGCCGCATCCGGAACGTCTGGAACGGCGAGTACCACTCGCGATCCCAGTGCGTGTGGGGGACGATCGCGACCGTGATGGGTGCGGTGTGCTGCATTCGCACAATCTAAATGTGCCCGGTGAGGCGTCGGCGTTCAGAAAGCGCTCAGGATCCGTGCGCAAGCCGTTCACACAACATGAGCCATTCAGAAATCTGACGCTCTTACGTTCCTCGCAGCCCGGTCAGAGCCGCCCGGGCGTTCCTGGCGGAGTGTTGATCCTGGAGGGTGCATGAAGAAATTCCTGAGGCGGGGTTCGCTCGTCGCGAGCCTCGCCGTGATGGCGGTCGCGCTGTTCGCCAGCGCGGCCTTCGCGCAAGAGGGCCCGACCCTCGACGACGTGACCGGGGTGCCGGTCACACCGGACGGCATCACGCTGAACCTGCTCTGGGTCGTGATCGGCGCGATCCTGGTCGTGTTCATGCAGGCGGGCTTCGCGCTCGTCGAGACCGGTTTCTGCCGCAAGAAGCACGCGGCGCACGTCATGTCGACGAACTTCGCGATCTTCGGACTCGGGTTCGTCGGGTTCTTCCTCGTCGGGTTCCCGCTCGCGTTCGGTGGCTTCAGCTACGCCCCGTTCGGGATGGAGGGCGCGGTCGGTGAAGCGCTCATCGGCAGCGGGAACTGGGTGTTCCTCTGGCAGGGCGGCTGGGCGCTGTCGGATCTCGGCACCGCCGCGCAGGCGGCGCCGATCGCGGCGTTCTTCTTCTACATGGTCGCGTTCATGGACACGGTGGCGACGATCCCCACCGGTGCGATGGCCGAGCGGTGGAAGTGGAACTCGTTCGTCGGCTGGGGCCTGTTCTGCGGCGCCATCTACTACCCGCTGTTCGCGGCGTGGACGTGGGGCGGCGGCTGGCTCGCGAAGCTCGGGAACAGTGCCGAGCTCGGCTTCGGCTACGTCGACTTCGCCGGCTCCGGTGTCGTGCACGCGGTCGGTGGCGTGGCGGCGCTCGCGGGCGCGCTCGTGCTCGGGCCTCGCATCGGGAAGTACGGCAAGGACGGCAAGCCGCGTGCCATGCCGGGACACAACATCCCGATGGCGCTGCTCGGCGTGTTCATCCTGCTGTTCGGCTGGTTCGGCTTCAACGCGGCGTCGACCTTCGCAGGCACGGACGTGCGCTTCGCCGTCGCGGCCACGAACACCGCGATCGCGGCTGCCTTCGGTGCGACGATCGCCATGTTCTACGCGATGCGTCGGTTCGGGAAGCCCGACCCCGGCATGATGGCGAACGGCATGCTCGCCGGCCTCGTGGCGATCACGGCACCGTGCGCCTTCGTCGACTTCTGGGCGGCGGCCGTCATCGGGTCGATCGCAGCGATCATCGTGACCGAAGCGATCGTCTTCATCGAGAAGCGCGGCATCGACGACCCGGTGGGTGCGATCTCGGTGCACGGGATCGGTGGCCTCTTCGGTGTGCTGTGCGTCGGCATCTTCTCCAACGGACAGTACGGCGCGGCCTGGAACGGGACGACCGAGGGTGCGGCCGCCACGGCGGGCGGCATCACCGGCATCCTGTACGACTTCGAGTTGGGCATCCGCCAGCTCGGTGCACAGGCCGTCGGTGCGCTCGTGCTCTGCACGGTGATCTTCGGCATCGCGCTGGCGTTCTTCAAGATCCAGAACGCGTTGACGAAGGGCGGCATCCGCCCCACCGCGGAGATGGAGCTCGAGGGCATGGACATCCCCGAGATGGGTGTCCTGGCGTACCCCGAGGACGCGGTCGTCACCGACGACGGCGAGCTGCTCCCGTCCAACTACACGAAGGACGGCACGCCCGTCAGCATCTAGCGGAACGGCCGGCGCCCTCGCGCACCCGGGCGCCGGCCGGTCCATCCTGCTCGCCTCGCTGCTGTGCAGGCCGAGCCCGGGTGCGCATGAATGAAAGCAACCGCGGTACCGATGGTGGGGGTCGGGTCGCCCGGCCCCCACCTGCCGCTCACATCGTTCGAAGTTCCTTGACCGAGGGTGCGCGCCCCGATGGACGTCAACGCGATCCTGCTCGACATCCTGGTCGTGCTCGTCGCGGCCAAGATCGCCGCTGAGATCGCGGACCGCATCAACATCCCTGCCGTCGTCGCCGAAATCGCCGCCGGCATCCTCATCGGGCCATCGCTCCTCGGCTTCGTCGAACCGAACGAAGTCGTCCACACCCTCGCCGAGCTCGGCGTCATCCTCCTGCTGCTCGAGGTCGGCATGGAGATGGACCTCCGCGACCTGCGCTCGGTCGGTCGGGCGTCCCTGCTCGTCGCGATCATCGGCGTCGTCGTACCGATGGCGACCGGCTGTCGCAGCCGGGATCGGCCTCGGCTTCTCCGGTGAGGAAGCGCTGTTCGTCGGCGCCGCGCTGACCGCGACCAGCGTCGGCATCACCGCACGGGTGTTCGGCGACCTCCGCGCGCTCGCGTCGGTGGAAGCGCGCACCGTGCTCGGCGCGGCGGTCGCCGACGACGTGCTCGGCCTGGTGATCCTCACCGTCGTGACGCGAATCGTCACCGAGGGCGGCGTCTCCGCGATCGGGATCCTCGAGGTGTCGTTCGTCGCGATCGGTTTCGTGGTGGTCGCCACCGTGATCGGGCTGCGGTTCGCGCCGCCGCTGTTCACCTTCATCCGTCGCTACAGCCGTTCCGCGGGCACGCTCGTCGTGCTCGCGTTCGCGTTCACGCTCGCGTTCTCGGAGCTCGCGCACCTCGCCGATCTCGCGCCGATCATCGGCGCGTTCGTCGCCGGCCTCGCGCTCGCCCGCACGACGTCCGCCGACCGCATCCGCAGCGAGCTGGCGCCGATCGGGCACCTGCTCGTGCCCGTGTTCTTCCTCCAGATCGGCATCGACGCCGACATCGAGGCGATGGCGGACTGGAAGGTGCTCGGCATCGCGGCCGCGCTGCTCGTCGTCGCCGTGCTCGGGAAGCTCGTGGCCGCGGCCGGGATGTTCGGCAGCCCCGGCGACCGGCTGCTCGTGGGCATCGGCATGATCCCGCGCGGGGAGGTCGGGCTCATCTTCGCGACGCTCGGCCTGCGCGAGGGCGTGTTCGGCCAGGACGTGTACGGCGCGCTGATCCTCGTCGTGCTCGCCACCACGGTCGGCACGCCGCCTTTGCTGCGTGCCCGCCTGCTGCAGATCCGAAAACGGAGGCGCGCGGCGGCACCGGTCGCCGCGACCGGGTCCTCGGCCGCGCTCGTGTCGGTCGACAGTCGCGACCGAGTGACGATCGCGGGCGAGCCCTTGCCGTCGCAGGCGCTCGCGGTCGCGCTCGCCGCGGCCCGGCTGAGCGAGCGCCACCAGCCCGGCGACTCGTTGCTCGAGTGGTTGGAGACGTTCCCGCCCGGGCCGCGAACGTTCGACGAAGCCGCGCGCGCGGAGTTCTGGCGTCTCCTCTCCGAGGGCGGCGCGCGATCGTGGCGGTTGCTGACGTCGTCGGGTGTGCTGCAGCGCGCGCTACCGGAGCTCGACGACGCGCTGGCGTTGCGCATCCGTTCCGGCTACGAGATCGACCCCCTCGCCGGCCTGCGGTTCGACCGGTCGCTGGCCCTCCGCGACGCACTCGCCCACGCCGGCGGACCTGCCGCGTCCGACGGGCTCGTGCTGGCGGCACTGGTGCTCGATGCCTGCGAGGACGTACCGGTGGAGCCGGTGGTGGTCGCCCGCCGCACCGTGCAGCGCATCGACCTCGGCACGCCCGTGGAACAGGAGGTCGCGGGGCTCGTCACCGACGCCGGCCTCCTCGCGGCCGCGGCTCGCCGGCTCGATGCGCTCACCGAGGAATCCGTCCTCGCGCTGGCGGTGCACCTCGGCACGTCCGCGCACGCGCGTGCGCTCTACCTCCTGACGATCGCGACGTTCGACGGCGAGGAGTGGGAGCGGGAACGGATCGACGCGCTGCACGACCTGATCCAGGGCGCCCTCGCGCACCCGGAGCTCACCGGCCGGGCCGCGGCCAACGAGGTCGAGCGGCGGCGGGCCGAGGCGCAGGCGGGCACCGACGATCCGGAGGTGCGCGAACGCATCCTGCACGCGCCGCGCGAATACGTGCTCGGCCAGAGCCCGGCCGACGTGCTGCGCCACGCTCGCCTGTGCGAACCGACGCCCGGCCGCAACGACGTGCGTGTCGCGGTCGAGCGGGTCGATGGCGGCGTCCGGGTCGACGTCGCGGCACGTGACCGGCTCGGGCTCATCGCGGCGATCACGCGTGCACTCCATGATGCGGGTTGCAACGTCACCGCAGCGGTGGTGGTCACCTGGGGGGACGGCACCGGGTTCTCGTCCTATGCGGTCGACGAACCGGGGCCGGATGCGACCGACCTCGAACAGCGGGTTCGCGAGCAGCTACGCGGGAAACTCGACGCGCGAGCGTTGCCCGATGTCACCCTGCTCTTCGACGACCACGGCTCGCCGTGGCACACGCGCTGCGTCGTGGAGGCGCCCGACGAGCCTGGTCTCCTCCATCTGTTGACCGTTGCCTTCGCCAGTGCGGGCGTGAACGTGCACGGCGCGTCGATCACGACGAGGGACTCCGGCGCGATCGACACGTTCGAGCTCACGACCAAGAACGGGGCGAAGCTCGACGAGAACATCAAGGAGCGGCTGCGTGCGACCGTGGCACAAGGTGTGCGGCCACGCCGGCGACGCGTGCCGGCGCCATAGACGAGCGGAGCGTGTGTGCAGCTGATCACCGCGATCATCAGACCGTTCAAGGTCGACGACGTGAAGGACGCGTTGAAGCAGATGGGCGTGCACGGCATCACCGTCACGGACGTCCAGGGGTTCGGCCGTCAGCTCGGACACACCGAGGTGTACCGCGGCGCCGAGTACACGCTCGACTTCATTCCCAAGGCGAAGCTCGAGGTGCTCTGCGAGGACGCGGAAACCGAAGCGATCGTCGATGCGATCGTCGCGGCCGCGCGCACCGGCCGCATCGGCGACGGCAAGATCTGGGTCGCGCCGGTCCAGCGCATCGTCCGCATCCGCACCGGCGAATCGAATGCCGACGCCCTCTGAGCCGACGACCTCTAGGCCGACGACCTCTAAGGTTGAAGTCATGAGGGTCTTCCTCGGTTCGGACGAGCGCACGCCGCTCACGGATGCGGTGCAGCGCGATCTCGAGGAACGCGGCGCCGAGGTCGTGCTGGTGGGTCCACCGGCCGGCACCGACGAGCAATGGGCCGAGGTCGGCCGCAAGGTCGGCGAGGCCGTCGCGCGCGGAGAGGCCGACACGGGCGTCCTGTTCTGCTGGACCGGTACCGGCGCGTCGATCGCCGCGAACAAGGTCGCCGGGGTGCGCGCCGCGCTCTGTACGGACGCGACGACGGCCGAAGGTGCGCGGAAGTGGAACGACGCGAACGTGCTCGTCCTGAGCTTGCGCCTCGCGAGTCCGCAGGTGGCACACGAGATGCTCGACGCGTGGTTCGCGACCGAACCGGACCCGAGCGAAGCCGCCAACATTTCTCGCTTGGAGTAGCGCCCGGCTCGAGTCCGCGCCGGTCGAATAAGGTCTCGGCGTGCCGACCTATGTGATGCTCACCACGCTCGGGCCCGACGGCTGGGAGACCTTGCGCGAGAAGCCCGACCGCATTCGGGCCGTGCGCGAGGAGGTCGAGTCGCTCGGGCTCACCGTCAAGGCGCAGTACACGCTGATGGGCCAGTACGACTTCCTGAACATCATCGACGCACCCGACGAGCGGACGATGGCCAAGGCCGCGATCATGCTCTCGGCGCGCGGCACGATGCGCAGCACCACATTGCAGGCGATCGACGTCGAGGATCTGATCGAAGCGTTGAAGTCGTAGCCCCGGCTCGCGGGCGGGCTGGCGTCAGATCCACCAGGTGGAGCGGCGGCGTTCCTCGCGCAGGTCGTTGGCGTCGAAGAGCACGGGGAGCTGGGAGCCGTCGGAACGACGCCGCACACGGAACTGCTCGCGGTCGGCGGCCTGCACGATCTCTGCCACTTCGAACCCGCGGCTCCACCGCTCTTCGTAGCGGGTGCGCACCTCGACATGGGTTCCGGGCCTCACCCGTTCCAGGTTAGGCATCCGCTAGCGTCCGCGCGCGTGCCTGGACCGTTCCCGACGCTGCGCCACGAGCGACGGTGTTGGGCGGCGGGCGACGAAGTCGTCGTCGGGATCGACGAGGTGGGGCGGGGTTCGTGGGCCGGGCCGGTCACGGTGGGCGCGGTCGTCGCGCCGCCGGAGCACCTCGCCGGCGTCAAGGACTCGAAGCTCCTCACGCCCGCCGAGCGCGAGGTCTGCGCGCAACGCGTGAGAACCTGGGCGCGAGGCATCGGCATCGGGCACGCCAGTCACGACGAGTGCGACTACCTGGGCATGACCGAGGCACTGCGGATCGCCGCGGCTCGGGCGCTCGAACAGCTCTCGGCGCAGGGCTTCGAGCCCGACCGCATCGTCCTCGACGGCAACTTCGACTACCTGCGCCGCCCGGGAACGGTGCAGACGGTCATCAAGGGCGACCAGAAGATCCTTTCGGTCGCGGCCGCATCCGTGGTCGCCAAGGTGACGCGCGACGCGCTCATGGCCGAGGAGGCCGAGCACTATCCGGCCTACGGTTTCGAGTCGAACCGCGGCTACCCGGCACCGGTGCACAAGTGCGCGCTCGCCGCGTACGGCCCGTCCGCGATCCACCGGCGCTCGTGGATCTTCATGGAGTACTGCCTCTGGGGCGGTCTGCCGCGGTACGAACGGCAACCCCGCCTGTTCTGATGCCCGACCTCCGCGCATGACCGCGCTCGACGACCTCCCCGAGTGGCGCGCGCTCGCGGCGCACGCGGCCGAACTGGGCGACGACGACGTTCCCGGGCACGATCTCCGGTCGCTGTTCGCCGCCGATCCACGACGCGCCGAGACCTTCTCCCGCGAGGTGGCCGGTTGGTACGCCGACTTCTCCAAGCACCGCATCACGGCCGAGACGTTGGGGCTCTTGTGTGCGCTTGCCGACGCGCGTGACCTGCGCGGGCGCATCGACGCGATGTTCCGGGGCGACCACATCAATGTCTCCGAGGGTCGACCGGCCCTGCACGTCGCGCTGCGGATGCCACGCGGCGCGTCATTGACGGTCGACGGTGTCGACGTCGTCGCTCAGGTGCACGGTGTGCTCGACCGAATGGGCGCGTTCGCCGATCGGGTGCGGTCGGGCGAGTGGACGGGGCACTCGGGCCGGCGCATCCGCACGGTCGTGAACATCGGCATCGGCGGCAGCGACCTCGGCCCCGCGATGACGTACGACGCGCTGCGCGCGTACAGCAGCGCCGAGCTCGAGTGCCGCTTCGTGTCCAACGTCGACGGCGCCGATCTCGCGTCGGTGCTGCGCGACGCAGAACCGGCGGAGACCTTGTTCGTCGTCTCGTCGAAGACGTTCACGACGCTCGAGACGCTCACGAACGCGCGCTCCGCTCGCAACTGGTTGGTTGCGGCGCTCGGCGACGACGCGGTCGCGAAGCACTTCGTCGCGGTGTCGACGAACGCCGATGCGGTAGCGGAATTCGGCATCGACACCGACAACATGTTCGAGTTCTGGGATTGGGTCGGCGGCCGGTACTCGCTGTGGTCGGCGATCGGGCTGTCGGTGATGCTCGCCATCGGTCCGGCCCAGTTCGGCGCGCTGCTCGCCGGCGCGCACGAAATGGACGAGCACTTCCGTCGGGCGCCGTGGTCCGAGAACGTGCCCGTGCTCATGGGTCTGCTCACCTGCTGGTACCGGAACTTCCTCGACGCCCAGTCCCAGGCGGTCGTGCCGTACGCGCACGTGCTCGGCAAGCTGCCGATGTACCTCCAGCAGCTGGAGATGGAGAGCAACGGCAAGTTCGTCGACGCCGACGGTGTGCCCGTACCGGTACCGACCGGTGAGATCGTGTGGGGCTCGGCCGGCACCAACGGACAGCACGCGTACTTCCAGCTCCTGCACCAGGGCAACACGCTCGTGCCGGTCGACTTCATCGGCTTCGCGCGGCCCCAACCCTGATCTGGCGTTTCGACCTTGCCGGTCACCAGCACCTGCTCGTCGCCAACATGTTGGCGCAGGCGGAGGCGCTCGCGTTCGGCACCGATCCCGACGCAGAGCTGATCGAGCCGTACCGGCGCATGCCCGGCAACCGCCCGTCGACGGTCTTCTTCGCGTCGCAGCTCACGCCGCGCACGCTGGGCGCGCTCGTCGCTGCCTACGAGCACAAGGTGTTCACGCTGGGCACGATCTGGGGCATCGACTCGTTCGACCAGTGGGGCGTCGAGCTCGGCAAGAAGCTCGCGGGCCGCATCGCCGATGAGCTGGAAGCACCGCAGGGCACGCTCGAGCACGACAGCTCGACGAACGCGTTGATCGCGCGCTACGGCGCGTCGGTGTCGGCCCCCGAATCGGCCTCTACGTCTGATTGACCGCGACGGCGCGACCACCATCGGCGCCGCCGCTGGCGCGGCTCGGCGGTGAGCTCGGTCTCGAGGACCTCATGGCGATCCCCCACGGTCGAGATGACGGCCTGGATCACCGCGGCGGCAGGGAGTGCCAGCAGCGCGCCGACCGGGCCGAGGATCGCGGCGCCCGCGATGACCGTGCCGAACGCGACCGCGGGATGCATCTCCAACGTCTGCGCGGTGATGCGGGGCACGAAGATGTAGTTCTCGACCTGCTGGTACAGGAGCACGAAGGCCAGCACGACGAGACCGTCGATCGGATCGTTCACCACTGCGACGAGCACCGCGAGCGCGCCCGCGAGGTAGGTGCCCACGACCGGGATGAACTGCGAGACGATGCCGACCCACAACGCGAGCGCGAGCGCGTACGGCACGCCGAGGATCGCGAGCACGACCCAGTGACACGCGGCCGACAGCAGCGCGAGGATCGCTCGCGAGTACAAGTAGCTGCCGGTCTTGTCGATCGCGAGCTCCCACGTCTGCAGCACGACCACTTGTCGTTCCGGTGGCAGCACCGAGCAGATGGTGCGCCGGAGGCGCGGCCCGTCGGCGACCAGATAGAACGTGAACAGGGCGATCGTGAAGATCTGGAACACCACCGTGAGTGCGGTGAGGCCGGCTTTGAGCGCGTTCCCGGCGAGATCTTCGACGAAGGCGCGGGCGGGACCTTCGGGGTCGTTGAGCTCCTCGGCGAGATCGTCGAAGTCCACGTCGGCATCGAACGTGTCGTTGATCCAGTTCTCGATGCGGTCCACGTACTCGGGTGCCTCGTCGACGAAGTTGCGGACCTGGCCGACGACGACCGAACCGATCGCGGCGACGAACACGATCGTGAGCAGGAAGATGATGCCGAACATGAGACCGGTCGCCGAGCCGCGCCGCCAGCCGCGGCGGGCGAGCGCGTTCACCGCGGGTTCGATCGCGAACGAGAGGAACAGCGAGACGACCAGCGCGATCAAGAGCGTGCGCAGCGCGACGACGAGGCCCTCGACCAGGTCGACGAGGATGAAGCCGAGCCAGAACAGCGCGATGCCCTTGGGCACCCACC
Organism: uncultured Actinomycetes bacterium; assembly: GCA_963841215.1. GTDB lineage: Bacteria > Actinomycetota > Acidimicrobiia > IMCC26256 > PALSA-610 > CAVUFH01. The sequence continues at coordinate 158,579 of CAWJBW010000003.1, forward strand.
CCGGCATCCGGTCGCGCGTTGGCGTCACTTCGCTCGGCTGGTTGTCCACGACGCATCGAGCGTACGGCCGGCTCCGCCGTTCGTCGCGGACCCGTTCGTTGCGGATCGGCGCCGATCACTTAGTGTCCACCCCCGACCCCACCCGCCGCCCTTCTTCGGCAGCGAGCTGCGCTCGCTACGCTTTCATTCATGGGTCAGCCGATCACCGTGACGGTCCGCGCCGGCGGACGCCCCGAGGTGCGCTTCTTCGATGCGAACCGGTCGCTCACCGGGATGGCGATCGAGACCTACACCGCGGATGCCCGAGACGACGAGAGGTTGGCCGACGGGCAGCGGCCTCCGGACGTGTTGGCCCGGCGCCTGATCGACCTCGGTGCCCGGCGCGTCACGGTGTACTCGAACGTGGTGACGGTGGAAGCGCCGGCCGAGGTTTGGGGTGCACTCGAGCCCAAGGCCGTGCACACGATCGAGCACCTCTTCGAGTACTACGGCGACGACGCCGGCTGGTCGTTCGAGGCCCGCGGTCTCGAGTACAAGCCCTCGCCGGTGCAGTAGCGCGGGGAGGAGTCCCCGCTTGCCCTATCGAACGTATGTTCGATACGGTCGAGCAGGTGACCGCCACGCTCCCCGTTCGGGATTCATCCGGCCCGAATCCATCTGGCCCGAATCCATCTGCCGATCCATCAGGTCGCGATCGATTGCGGGAGATCGCAGGGCGGGCCGGCCCGTTCGTGGCGGCCGGCGAACGACAGCTCATGGTTGCGGAACCACTCGGGGGGCTGCTGCCCGCGGGTGGCATCCGGCGGGGTGCGACGGTCGCGATGGACGGTGCGCTCGGCACCGGGGTCACGTCGCTCGCGCTCACGCTCGCGGCCGCGGCGACGACAACGGGGGAGTGGGCCACGATGATCGACCCGCACGGCACGTTGGGCGCGCGGGCGGCGGAGGCCGCCGGCGTCGAGCTCGAACGGTTCGCGGTCGTCCGGCGGTGCCCGGCCGATCGGTGGAGCACCGTCGTCGCCGCGCTGCTCGACGGTGTTGCGTTGGTGGTCACGACCGTGCCGGTGCGGGTCCGGCTCGGTGACGCGCGCCGGCTCGTGGCACGGGCGCGTGAACGCGCGTCCGTGCTCGTCGCGGTCGGTTCGTGGCCGGCCGAAGCCGCGCTCCGCATCCATGCCGAGGGCAACACCTGGTGTGCCGCGGTGCCCGGTGCCGGTCGAATCCTCGACGATCACGAGCTCCACGTGCGGGTCGAGGCCAAGGGTGCGCCGGTGCACGGTCGACTCCGTGCCGGTTAGCCCCGATTCGTGACCATGCACGAGCTGCAGTCGACGCGCACGTGTTGTGTCTGGTGTCCCGACTGGCCGGTGGTGGCGGTACGGCGACGCGATCCCGCGCTGGACGCGGTACCGGTCGTCGTCCGCGAGCGGGTCGGCAGTCGGGATGTCGTGCGTGCCGCGTCCGCGGACCGCGCGCGAGCACGGTGTGACGCGCGGCATGCGCCGGCGGGAAGCCGAAGCCCACTGCCCGATCGCGGCGGTCGTCGACACCGACCTCGCGCTCGAGGCGCGCACGTTCGAGCTGGTGGCGCGCGCGGTGGAAACCGTCACGCCGCGCGTCGTTCTCGAGCGCCCGGGCCGGTGCAGCTTCCCGACCCACGGGCCGTCGCGCTACTTCGGCGGCGACGAGAAACTGGCTGCCTCTCTCCACGATGTGATCGTCGACGCACTCGGTCCCGGCACGGATGTTCGTATCGCCGTCGCCGACGGTGAGTTCACCGCCGGTCTCGCCGCCCGCCGGGCGAAGGCCGGTGCACCGACTGTGCTGACGCCCGGGGGATCGGCCGTCTTCCTCGCACCGTGGCCCGTTTCCGTGTTCGACGACATCGTGTTCGACAACGATGGGCTCGCACATCTGCTCGTGCGGCTCGGGTTGCGCACGCTCGGTGATGTCGCGGCGCTCCCGGCGGACGCGGTGCTGGCGCGCTTCGGGAGGGAAGGTCGCGTGTTCCACGACCTCGCGCGTGGGCTCGATCCCGGCCCGCCGGTGCTCGTCGCCCCACCACCGGATCTGGTCGAACAGGTCGAGCTGGATCCGCCGGCGACGCGTGTCGACGTCGCGGCGTTCGCGGCCAAGGGGCTGGCCGACCGGTTGCTCGAACGGCTCGGCGAGCGCGGCCTCGCGTGCACGCGCGTCGTGGTCGAAGCCGAGACCGAGCACGGCGAGCGGCTCGCTCGGTGCTGGCGCCACGAAGGTGCGCTGTCGGCCGCGACGCTGGGCGAACGGGTGCGCTGGCAGCTCGACGGCTGGCTCACCGCAACCCCGAGCTTCGGCGCGCAGGAAGGACCGCGCCGCGTGCTTCCCGTCGAAGGCGATGTTCGAGCGGAGCAGGATCTCGCCGCGCTCGCCGACGCAGGCCTGGACTCCACCACCGGCGCGCTCACGTTGGTACGGCTCGTCCCCGACGAGGTCGTTCCCGCGCACGGGCGACAACTCGGGTTCTGGGGTGGCGACCACGCCGCACACGATCGGGCCGATCGCGCGCTCGCGCGCCTCCAGGGCATGCTCGGGTACGACGCGGTCGCGACCGCGGTCGTGCAAGGCGGCCGTACGCCCACCGAGCAGGTGCGGTGGGTGCCGTGGGGTGAGCCGCGTGAACCAGCGCACTCGAGCACGCACTCGAGTACCGAAGCGCCGAGCTGGCCCGGTGCGGTTCCCGCGCCGTACCCCGCCCGCGTGTTCACGCCGCCGTTCCCCGCGGTCCTGCTCGACGACACGGGCCGGCCGGTCGTGGTGAGCGGGCGGGGCGATCCGTCGGCACCGCCGGCACGGTTGGAGTGCCGCATGCTTCCGGGGGGCGGGGGCGCGGTGCGATCGTGGACCGGTCCGTGGGCCCACGACCTGCGCTGGTGGGACCGGCGGGCGCGCCGGCGTCGGGTGCTCTGGCAACTCGTCGTCGAGACGCAACCCGCGGGATCCGTCGCCTGTCTGGTCGCGGTCGAAGCCGCCAGCACCGGTGTCGAAGCCATCTACGACTGAAGCGGACGTACCAAGAACCGAACAACACAAGTAGCGTCGCCTGTCATGGGTTACACGAGGATCGAAGTCGAGCCGGTCACCAACGTCCTCGGTGCGACGGTCCGAGGCGTCGACCTCACCGGGCCGCTCGATCACGAGGTCGTCGGCGAGCTGCAGGCCGCGTGGGTCGAGCACAAGGTGCTCTTCCTGCCCGACCAACCCATCGACCGCGAGCAGCACAAGCGGTACGCGCAGTACTTCGGCGAGATCTTCCGTCACCCCTTCCTCAAGGACGTGACGCGCGACCCCGACATCGTGCCGCTGTACAGCGGTGGCGACACCGGCAGCAAGTTCGTCGCCGAGAACTGGCACACCGATGTGACCTTCGCGCCCGAGCCGCCGATGGGATCGATCCTGCGTTCGATCGTCGTGCCGGATTACGGCGGCGACACGATGTGGCTCGACCTCGAAGCGGCCTACGCCGCGCTCTCACCGAAGATGCAGGAGGTCGCGTCGTCGCTCACCGCCGTCCACAGCGCGCCGCGCGCCGCGTTCGTCCCGGGTGACACAACCGGCGACGTCATCTCGAGCAAACATCCCGTCGTGCGCACGCATCCGATCTCGGGCCGCAAGGCGCTGTTCGTGAACCCGGGTTTCACGCAGCGCATCGCCGGGATGAAATACGCCGAGTCCACGGCGCTGCTCACGTTCTTCCACACCCACACGCAACATCCCGACTTCCAGGTGCGCATCCACTGGGCGCCCGACATGATCGCGATGTGGGACAACCGCTGCACGCAGCACCGGGTCGCCACCGACAACATCGACGCGCTCCGCAAGATGGAACGCATCACGCTGGCCGGCGACGCTCCTGTCTAGCGTTTGCCGCTCGGCGGGATGTTCTGGTTGATCCGGAAGAGGTTCTCCGGGTCCCACTCGTCCTTCAGTGCCTGTAGCCGCGCGAACTTCTTCGGTCCGAACGCGGCTTCGACCCGTCCGAGTCCTTCGTCGCCGAGGAAGTTCAGGTAGGAGCGACCCGTGCTCCACGGCTTCATGGCTTCCGAGAATTCGCGCGTGTACGCGATGTTCTTCTCGGTATCGGCGGGATCCGGCCACATCGACAGGTAGTGGATGTTCCAGCGGGCGTTGCGCTGCCCGACTGCGGTTGCGTCTTCGTCAACTCGAGCGATCGCACCGCCACCGGGCACGACGATGATCTGCGTCAGCGGCGACACCGGCTTCGTGCCGTGCTCCGCCAGCACGTCGAAGGCCTTCGCCGGCAAGTCGTCGTAGAAGTCGGCGGTCCAATAGTTCTGCATGCCGTGCGGGTTCGCGTCGTCGAGCAGTTGTTGCACCGCGACGTACGGCATCGGCGCCATCATGTCCATGCCTGCGCCGAACTCGCGGAGCGGCGCGAACGCAGCCTCGCCTGCTTCGACCGGGCCGGCGTAGCAGCACACCGCGCCGATCACCGGCTGACCCCGTACCGGTTCGGGCACGAAGTCCAACGGTGGTGCGCTCACGAACGCGAGCCCGACGCCGACCTCGTCGGGCGCGTCGGCGATGAAGCCGTCGAAGAACTCGAGGAGATCGCGAGCGCCCTCGGCTGGGTGCATGAGCATGCCGCCGAGCACGATCGGACCGAGCGGATGCACCCGCACGGTGAACTTCGTGACGATGCCGAAGTTGCCACCGCCCCCGCGCAGACCCCAGAAGAGCTCGGCGTTCTCCGATTCGGATGCGGTGACGATGCGGCCGTCGGCGGTGACGACCTCGGCTTCGAGCATGTTGTCGCACACGAAGCCGTACTTGCGTTCGAGCCAGCCGCTGCCACTGCCGAGCGTGAGCCCGGCGACGCCCGTGCTCGACACGCGACCGCCGGTGACCGCGAGCCCGTGTTCCTGGGTCGCGGCGTCGAACTCGCCCCAGGTCGCGCCGCCTTCTACTCGCGCGGTGCGTTGCTCGGGATCGACCTCGATCGCACGCATCCCGCGCAGGTCGATGCAGATGCCGGCGTCGACGACCGCCGAGCCGGTGACGCTGTGCCCGCCCGCGTAGACCGAGAGTGGGAGCCGTTGCTCGCGAGCGAGGTTGACGGCCGCGACGACATCCTCGCTGGTGGAGCAGCGGGCGATGACCGCCGGCTTGCGGTCGATCATCCCGTTGAAGACCTGGCGGGCCTCGTCGTAGGTGGCATCGTCGGCATGGATCAGTGTCCCGCCGAAGCCCGTCAGGTCGAACCGTTCGCTTCCCATTGCGTTTCCTCCGCGTTGGTCGTTCGTTACGAGGCAGTTCGGCTTACGAGGCAGTCCGGGCTCGGCACGGACGCCCAACGCTACGACACCGTCTCGACATACGAACAGGTGTTCGATACCCTGCGCCTCCCCGGCGGAGAGGGGCAGGCATGGACGCCTATGCCGAGCTGCACTGCCATTCGAATTTCTCCTTCCTCGACGGTGCCAGCCACCCGGAGGAACTGGTCGAGGAAGCGGCCCGGCTCGGGCTCTCGGCGCTCGCGCTCACCGACCACGACGGCTTCTACGGGGTCGTCCGCTTCGCCGAGGTTGCGCGCGAGGTCGGCCTCCCCACCGTCTTCGGTTCGGAACTGACGCTCGGTGCACCTCGCAAGCCGCCGAACGGCGTCGCCGACCCGCCGGGGGAGCACCTGCTCGTGCTCGCGGAAGGGCCGGTCGGGCACGCGCGGCTCGCACGCGCGGTGAGCGCGTCGCAACTGGCCGGCCAGAAGGGCGCGCCGATGTCGTCGCTCGCGGGTCTGGCCGATGCCGCACGCGCGCCCGTGTTCCTGAACGGCGACGTCACGAGCCGTGAGAACGACGCATGGTTCGTCGCGACCGGCTGCCGGAAGGGCACGGTGCCGGCCGCGCTGCAACGCGACGGTCCCCGCGCGGCCGAGCGCGCGGTGCACGAGCTGGTCGATGCGTTCGGCCGCGATCGTGTGCTCGTCGAGCTGTGGGACCACGGCGACCCCCTCGACCGGCACCGCAACGACGCGCTCGCGCAGGTCGCGCTGCGCACCGGTGTCGAGGTGATCGCCACCAACAACGTGCACTACGCGACACCCGCGCGCCGTCCGTTGGCGACCGCGCTCGCGGCGGTGCGCGCCCGGCGTTCGCTCGACGAGATCGACGGCTGGCTCCCGGCCGCACCCTTTGCGCACCTCCGATCGCCCGCAGAACAGGTGCGGCGGTTCGCGCGCTGGCCCGGCGCGGTCGAGCGCACCGTCGGCATCGCGTCGGCGTGCGCGTTCGACCTCAAGCTCGCGGCACCGGAGCTTCCCGACTACCCGGTCCCCGACGGGCATACCGAGATGTCGTGGCTGCGCGAGCTCGTCCGGTGCGGTGCTGCGGTCGCGTACCCGCGCTCGCACGCCCAGCACGACCAAGCGCTCCGACAGATCGAGCTACGAGCTGGGTGTGATCGAACAGCTGGGCTTCCCCGGGTACTTCCTGTTGCTGCACGACATCGTCGAGTTCTGCCGCCGCAGCGACATCTACTGCCAGGGCCGGGGGAGCGCGGCGAACAGCGCGGTGTGTTACGCGCTCGGTGTCACCAAGGCAGATGCGGTCGCGCTCGGCCTCCTGTTCGAACGGTTCCTGTCGCCGGAGCGCGACGGCCCTCCCGACATCGATCTCGACATCGAGCACCAGCGCCGGGAGGAAGTGATCCAGTACATGTACGAGCGCTACGGCCGCGACCGTGCTGCGCAGGTGGCGAACGTCATCACGTACCGGCCGCGCAGCGCGCTGCGGGAGATGGCCAAGGCTGCGGGCCTCCCACCCGGCCAGGCCGACGCGCTCGGCAAATGGGTCAACCGCTGGGCCGCCGATGCATCCGCCTTCGACGAACTGACGCAACATGCGACGAGCGAACTGGCGTAGTCAGCGCCCGGAAGTGATGGCCGGCGAGTAACGCCAGTCGGCCGGAGTGCGCGGCAAGTGCGCCGGTTCGAGCGGTCCGAGCGGGATGCCTGGAGGGATGGGGAGGCGATCGACGCGGCGCCGGCGGCGACGCGACCACCGTCGATCCCGCCGCTCGCGCTCGCGCTCGCGGCGGAGGTGATCGACTTCCCGCGTCACCTCGGTATCCATTCCGGCGGCATGGTGATGGCCGATCGACCGCTGGTGGAGTTCTGCCCGATCGAGTGGGCGCGCATGGAGGGTCGCTCGGTGCTCCAGTGGGACAAGGACGACTGCGCCGCGGCCGGCCTGGTGAAGTTCGACCTCCTCGGCCTCGGCATGCTGACGATGCTGCACATCGCCCTCGACTTGGTGCGCGAACACGAAGGCGTCGAGATCGACCTCGCAACGATCCCGCAAGAGGATGCGGTCTACGACCTGTTGTGCGCAGCCGACACCGTCGGCGTGTTCCAGGTCGAGAGCCGGGCGCAGATGGCGACGCTGCCCCGGCTCCGGCCGCGTTGCTTCTACGACCTCGTGGTCGAGGTCGCGCTGATCCGTCCCGGTCCGATCCAGGGCGGCTCGGTGCACCCGTACCTCCGGCGCCGCAACGGCGAAGAGGAGGTCACCTACATCCACCCGCTCACCGAGCCGTGCCTGCGCAAGACGCTCGGCGTGCCGTTGTTCCAGGAGCAGCTCATGCAGCTCGCGGTCGACTGCGCGGGTTTCAGCGCGGCCGAAGCTGATCAGCTGCGCCAGGCGATGGGTTCGAAGCGTTCGCAGGCGCGCATGGCTCGCATGCGCGAGCGCTTGATGGACGGCATGGCCGCGCGCGGTATCACCGGTGACACCGCGGAAGACATCTACACGAAGCTGGAAGCGTTCTCGAGCTTCGGGTTCCCCGAGAGCCACTCGGTGAGCTTCGCCTACCTCGTGTACTCGAGCTCGTGGATCAAGTACCACTACCCGGCGGAGTTCGCAGCGTCGTTGTTGAACGCGCAACCGATGGGGTTCTACTCGCCGCACACGATCGTGCGCGACGCGCGCCGTCACGGCGTGCAGGTGCTCGGTCCCGATCTCAACGCGTCGCGACGCGATGCGACCCTCGAACCGCGCACCGCGGCGGTGGAACCGGTCGGGCGCGCGCTGCCGGGGTTCCACGCCGAGCCGTCGCATCTCGCGGTGCGGCTCGGCCTCCGTTCGGTGCGCGGTCTCCACGACGCGCTGCTCGATCGTGTCGACGACGAACGCGAGCTGCGACCGTTCACGGACCTCGAGGACTTCGTGCGCCGCACCGGTGCCACCGTCGACCAGGTGGAAGCGCTCGCGACTGCCGGCACGTTCGAACGGTGCTTCGGGCAGTCGCGTCGGGCTGCGCTCTGGGCCGCGGGTGCGTACCGCTCGGCCCGGCCACACGTGCGGCGCGACGGCGACGTGGTCGAGACCCTGCCCGGCGCGGTCACCGGTGCCGACGCGCCGCAGCTGCCGGGCATGACCGAGATGGAGACGGTGGCGTTCGACCTGTGGGCGATGGGCATCTCGGTGGGGAAGCACCCCACCGAGTTCGTGCGCGAGGAGCTGACCCGTCAGGGCGTGGTGACCGCGGCCGCGCTGCGGGTGCTCGACGACAAGACGGTGGTGGAGGTCGCCGGAGTGGTGACCCACCGCCAGCAGCCGGCCACCGCGAAGGGCACCGTGTTCCTCAACCTCGAAGACGAAACCGGACTCGTCAACGTGATCTGCACCAAGGGGATCTGGACGCGCTTTCGGATCGTGGCCCGCAGTTCACCGGCGCTTCGGATCCGCGGTGTGCTCGAACGGCACCAAGGCGTGATCAACCTGGTGGCGGGCCGCATCACCCGCCTGCCCCTCAGCCTGGCCGACAACCTGCACTCCCGCGACTTCCACTGACCACACCATGTTTCGGCGACAGAACCCGCGCCATAGCAGCGGGTTCTGTCGCAAAAACCGGTCGTTACAACGAGGATGCGGCGAAGGTGTCGCAGTCGTTGGGGTCGGCGGAGTCGTACCCGGTGGTGAACCAGTCCTGCCGCTGCTCCGAGGAACCGTGCGTCCATGCCTCCGGGTCGACCTGACCCTGCACCTGCTCCTGGATCCGGTCGTCGCCGACCGCGGCGGCGGCGTCGAGGCCCTGCGCGATGTCGTCGCGCGTGAGCTCCTCGACGTAGTTGGTCTCGACCGCGTTCGACGGCCCACACGCCCGCGAAGCAATCGGCCTGCAGCTCGAGCCGCACCGACGACGACGTCGGACCGGTCGAGCCGTCGCGTGCTTGCTCCGAGAGACCCAGCAGGTTCTGCACGTGGTGTCCGTACTCGTGTGCGATCACATAGGCCTCGGCGAACGGGCCGCCCTGCGCGCCGAACTGCGACTCGAGTTGGTCGAAGAAGCCGAGATCGACGTACACACCTTGGTCGGGCGGACAGTAGAACGGGCCGACCGCCGACGATGCCGCACCGCATCCGGTGTTCACCTGGCCGGTGAAGAACGTCGTCGTCGACTCCTGATAGTCACGCACCGTGTCCTGCCAGTAGTCCTGCACCGAGTTCACGACGCCGACGATCCGGCAATCCTGCGACTGGTTCGCGTCCTCACCGGTACGGCACTCCTGCGCGAGCTCGGGGTTCGAACCGCCACCGCTACGCCACCGCCGAGGCCGAGCGCGTTGCGTGCCTCCGCCTTGGTTGAGCAGCAGCACGACGACAGTGATGATGATGCCGACGATCCCGCCGCCGGCACCGAGCGTGCCCGCCGGGCCCATCGGTCCGATACCGCCGCGGCCGCGCACGTCGCGCACCTGCGATGCATCGAGCCTCGCTCCCTTACGAAATCGCATCCTGCGTTGTTCCCCTCGGCGCGTCGGTTCAGTCGCCGGTTCTGCGTCGGTTCAGTCGTCGCGGCATCGAATGGCTGTTTACGGGCATGTCCGTTTTCACGGTAATCTGCGCCGCCCCGGTTCCCCGGGCCGACCTGTGATGCTGAACGACCCTCCCAGTTACCAATGCTGCACTTCCCGCACCGCGTCGGTGCGCGCTTCGGCGCGCTCTTGCGCGCGGACCCGAACGGCGTCCGTGCGGGCTTCGTCGCGCTCCTGATCTCGACCGGCACCGGCCTCGTCGCCGGGCTCGTCCTCGGTTCCATCACCGGCACGCTCGAGAAGCTGCCGGGCCTCATCATCCTCGTCCCGGCCGCGGTCGGCATGCGCGGCAACGTGTTCGGTGCGCTGGGGAGCAGGCTCGGCACGGCGGTGCACACCGGTGTGTTCCGGCTCACGTGGCGCATCGACACGCTCGTCGGCCAGAACCTCGCCTCTGCGGTCGCGCTCTCGATGGCTCTGGCTTTCATCCTCGCCGTGGTCGCCAAGGGATTCGCGATCGCGTTCGGTGTCCACAACGCGATCTCGCTGGTGGACTTCGTCGTGGTCTCGGTGGTCGGGGGGATCATCCCCATCGTCGTCGTCATGATGATCACGGTCGGCGTCACCGCGATGAGTACGCGTTACGAGTGGGACCTCGACAACGTCTCGGCGCCGGTGGTCACGGCCGCGGCCGACTCGGTGACGCTGCCGAGCCTGGTGCTCGCGACCACGCTCGTGAACATCACCGGCGTGACGCCCGTGCTGGCGGTGCTGTGCGCACTCGTGAGCGCCGCGTGTCTCGTCGTCGGGTGGCGCACACACCTGCCGGTGCTGCGCCGCATCGTGCGAGAGTCGGTTCCCGTACTGGTCCTGGCGGGGATCGTCAGCATGCTTGCCGGCCTCACGATCCAAGGCCGCATCGACTCGCTCCTGGCCCTTCCGGCGCTGTTGGTGGTGATCCCGCCGCTGCTGTCGCTGTCGGGATCCCTTGCCGGCATCCTCGCGTCGCGCCTCGCATCGAAGTTGCACCTGGGTCTGATCGAGCCCGAGCGCGGCGTCTGGCGGGGCCTCACCGAAGACCTGACGCTCGTCTACGTCCTTGCGAGCGCCATCTTCGTCGTGCTCGCGATCGCAACCGAGGTCCTCTCCAGCTTGCTGTCGCTCGACGCCCCGAGCGTCGTGCAGTTCGCCGGCACGGTGCTGCTGGCGGGGTTCCTCGCGACGACGCTTGCGAACTTCGTCGGCTATTTCGGCGCGCTGCTCACCTACCGCTACGGCCTCGACCCGGACAACTTCGGGATCCCGCTCGTGTCGTCCGCCTCGGATTTCCTCGGTGCGGTGTCGCTTATCCTGTCCCTCGTGATCTTCGGGCTCACCTAGATGCCTTTGCACTGATGGACGACAGACCGAGAAATCTCAAAGAGATGCTCTCGGAGGCGAAGGACACCTCCGAGCTGATGGTCGACCTCGGTTACGCCGCGTTGTTCTACTCCGACGAGCGGATGGCCGACGAGGTCGCCGAGCTCGAGGAACGGCTCAACGAGCTCGTGCACGAGATGCGCGAGGTCTGTGTGCTCGCAGGCCGTTCGAAGCGCGACGCCGAACAGATCGCAGGTGTGCTGCACGTGGTCTCCGCGATCGAGCGCATGGGAAATGCCGCGGTCGACATCAGCCGCGTCGTCACCCACCGGCTCGGGATACCGGCCGTGCTGGTCGCCGACCTCGGCGCGGCCGAGGAGGTGTCGCACCGTCTGCGCGTGCGGGAAGGTTCCCGGCTCGCAGGCCGGCGCCTGGACGAAGTCGACCTGCCGATGGATGTCGGCATGCGCATCGTCGCGCTGCGCCGCGGTCGCGAGTGGATCATCGACCCCGACGGCGAAGACCTCATGCTCGCCGACGACGTGTTGATCATGCGCGGCGCACGCGACGGCATCGACGAGCTGCGCGAGCTCGCCGGCGCGCCCAAGTGGGTGCCGGCGGTGCTCGAGGAGAACCCGGCGGTCAGTGATCTGGACCGGGCCGTGGACGTGCTCGTCGAGATGAAGAACGTGTCCGAAGGTGCGGTCGGTCTCGCATATTCGGCCCTGCTCTTCGACGACCAGGGCCTCGCCGCCGAGGTGACGCAGCTCGAGGACCGGCTCGACGAGATGCGCGAGCAGCTCGAGCTCTGGGTCCTGCGCGCCGGTGCCGAGACCATCGACCCTTCGGCGCTTCGCGGGCTGCTGCACCTCGGGGCGGCATCGGAGGAGATCGGCGATGCGGCCCAACAGCTCGTGTGGCTCGTCGAACAGAACGAGGAGATGCACCCGGTGCTCGCGGTCGCGCTCGGCGAGACCGACGATGTGGTCGTGCGGTTCCCGATCGCGGCGGGTGCCGCGCTCGAAGGCACGCCCGTCGATGCCCGCCGCATCGGCGACGACACCGGCTTCCACCTGCTCGCGGTGAGGCGAGGCGGTCGTTATCTGTACCGCCCGCGCGGTCGTACGCAGCTCGCGGCGGGCGACGAGATCCTCGCGACCGGACCCGGGGAAGGGCGCGCCGTACTCGCGCGCCAGTGCGGTTACCGGCTCGTCGACGACGACGACACCGGCCAGGTCGCGCTGGTACCGACGGCTTCGGGACCGGCCACTAACGCGCCGCAGCCCACAGGCCGACGATGATCGCCACCACGCCGACCAGCACGGCACCGGCGTAGCCCAGCCACCGCTGATTTCGCCGCGTCGCCTGCAGCATCGATTCGGTCGCGAGCAAGCCCGCGAGCATGCCGCCGAGGTGGCCGGCGATCGAAACGTTCGAGATCACGAAGCCCAACAGGAAGTTGATGACGATCAGCGGGCCCCACGTCGTCTGCGAGAAGCGGACGCCCTGGCGGTGCAGCGCGAGCGTGGCCGCCGCGGCGAGGCCGAACACACCGCCGGACGCACCACCGGTGAACACGTTCGGGTCGAGGAGCAGAGCACCCGCCGCGCCACCGAGCACCGACACGACGTAGAGCAGCGCGAGTCGCGAGTGGCCGGTTGCGGGTTCGAGGAAGATACCGACCTGGTAGAGGATGAACATGTTGAACGCGATGTGAAGGAACCCGTAGTGCACGATCGCGTTCGAGACGAGCCGGTAGTACTGCCCGTCGTTCACGCCCGGGCCGAACACCGCCAGGTCGAACGATGTGGCGCCGCGACCGTCGAAGCGGCCGTCGCGCAGCGAGATCACGATGTACGCAACGATCGTGCCGGCGACGATCGCTTGGGTGACCCACGGCGACCCGGCTCCGGCGCGCAACTGGCGTCGCACCCGTTCGGTACGCGGCGGCGCGGCCGCGTTCACGCACTCGAAGCAGTGCGACCCGACACTCGCCTGGACGAGGCACTCGGGGCACGCCGGACGCCCGCAGCGCGTGCACCGGCGCCCCGTCTCGCGACCCGGGTGGTGGAAACAGGTCGTCGGCGCTTCCGGACGGTTCGCGCCGCCGGCCGAGATCGGCCGGCAAGCCGAACCGCAACGGCGGCTGCGCCGCGAGCGCGTCGTGGGCGTCGACATCGGTCCTCGGCACGAGCCGCAGCGTATGGTCCCCGACGAGCTCGAGCCCGTCGCCGATCGTGACGCCGCGGGCATGGCGTCCGTACCGTTCTCGGCGATTACGGTTCACCGGATGAGCGCGCCGACCGAAGTGCCGTCCGCGGCCGGGTCGGCGCCACTCGCTCGACCGACTGGCCCGGACGGGCTGACCGACGCGGAAGTTGCCGATCGCGTCGGGCGCGGTGAGGTGAACACGGCCGACGAGCGGACGAGCCGAACCCTTGGCGAGATCGCGCGGGCCAACATTCTTCACGCGGTTCAACGCCATCCTCGGCACGATGCTCGTCGTCATCCTGTTCGTCGGCCCGATCCAGGACGCACTGTTCGGGGTCGTGCTGGTCGCGAACGCGTTGATCGGCATCGTGCAGGAGTACCGCGCGAAGCGCACGCTCGATCGGCTCGCCGTGCTCAACGCACCGCGCGCGACCGTCGTCCGTGACGGCTCCGAGCGCGAGATCGCGATCGAGGAGGTCGTCGGCGACGAGCTGGTCGTGTTGCGCACCGGCGACCAGGTGCCCGCCGACGGGGTCGTCGTGACGGCCGACGGGCTCGAGATCGACGAGTCGCTCCTCACGGGAGAGTCGGATCCCGTCGACAAGACCACGGGATCAGGAGGTCCTCTCGGGGAGCATCGTGGTGGCCGGCGCGGGACAGTTCCAAGCGACCCGCATCGGCGCCGACGCGTACGCGCGACGGCTGGCAACCGAGGCACGGCGGTTCTCGCTGGTGCGGTCCGAGCTCATGGACGGCATCAACACGATCCTGCGCTACGTGACGTGGGCGCTGCTGCCGACCGCGGCGCTTCTCGCGCTGAGCCAGTTCCGCGCGCACGAAGGCTGGCGGGAGGCGATGGCGGGCGTGGTCGCCGGTGTGGTCGCCATGGTGCCCGAAGGCCTGGTGCTGCTGACGAGCCTCGCGTTCGCGATCGCGGCCGTCGCCCTGGCCCGCCGGAACGTCCTCGTGCAGGAGCTGCCGGCGGTCGAGGGCCTCGCGCGCGTCGACGTCGTCTGTCTCGACAAGACCGGCACCCTCACGGAAGGGATCATCGAGTACGACGCCATCGAGATCCTCGACGCCGACCTTCCGGTGAACGACGCGCTGGCGGCACTTGCCGACGACCCCAACCGCAACGCGACCGCGACCGCACTCGCGGTCGGGTTCCCGGCAGATCGGTCCGGCGATCAGGGCTGGGAGCGCACCGAGACAGTCCCGTTCTCGTCGGCGCGGAAGTGGAGCGGCGCAACGTTCGGAGCGCGCGGCACGTGGGTGTTGGGCGCTCCCGAGATGGTGTGGGCCGGCAAACCGGCCACCGACCCGGTACGTGTCCGGGCCGACGAGCTCGCCGCCGAGGGCCGGCGAGTGCTGCTCCTCGCGCGCACCGACGCCGCGTTCGCCGGCGAGGATCTGCCGGCCGACCTGCGCGCGGTCGCACTCGTCCTGTTCAAGGAGAAGATCCGGCCCGACGCCGCCGACACGCTCGCGTACTTCCGCCAGCAGGGTGTCGCGCTCAAGGTGATCTCCGGCGACAATCCGCGCACGGTGTCGGCCGTCGCCCGCGCCGTCGGCCTCGAGGGTGCGGAGAACGCCATCGATGCCCGTGAGCTCCCGGAAGCCAACGACGCGCTCGCCGACGTGCTCGACGGCGCGTCGGTGTACGGGCGGGTGTCGCCCCACCAGAAGCGCGCCATCGTCGGTGCGCTCCAGAGCCGCGGGCACGTCGTGGCGATGACGGGCGACGGCGTCAACGACGCTCTTGCCTTGAAGGACGCCGATATTGGTATCGCGATGGGCAACGGCGCGCCGGCAACCCGCGCCGTCGCGCAGATCGTGCTGCTGGACGGACGGTTCTCGACGATGCCCGGCGTCGTTGCCGAAGGCCGGCGCGTCATCGCGAACATCGAGCGGGTCGCGAATCTCTTCGTCACCAAGACGGTGTACGCCATGCTGCTCGCAATCGCCGTCGGCTTCGCGCGCTGGCCCTACCCGTTCCTGCCGCGCCACCTCACGATCGTGAGCACACTCACCATCGGCATCCCCGCGTTCTTCCTGGCGCTGGCTCCGAACCTTCGCCGTTACGAACCGGGTTTCGTGCGCCGAGTACTGCGGTTCGCGATCCCGAGCGGCTTTGTCGCGGCCGCGGCGACGTTCTCGGCGTACGCGGTCACGCGTGAGTTCGCCGACGTGACACTGGACGAAGCTCGCACCACGGCGACGCTGGTGCTCCTGGTCGTCGGTCTGTGGGTGCTGAACATCCTCGCCCGGCCGATAACACCGTTCCGTGCGATGTTGATCGGCGCGATGGTCGCGCTGTTCCTGCTCATCCTGGCGGTGCCGGCCCTGAGCGATTTCTATGCGCTGGAGCTGCCACCAACGGATGCGCTCATCGACGGCCTCGTGATCGCGGCAGTCGCCTGTGTCCTGCTGGAGATCGCGTGGGTGGTCACGCAGGCTCGCCGCCCACGGCCCGATCGCGTCCATCGTCTCGCCTGGCGGAACGAAGCGGTGACGCAGTCGCGCGCGGCTACAGCCAATCGCGACTCTTGAACACCCGGTACAGGACGATCGTCACGAGGCCCATCAGGCACAGGGCGATCGGGATAGCCGATATACCAGCCCAGCTCGGGCATGTGCTCGAAGTTCATGCCGTAGATCCCGGCGATGAGCGTGGATGCGATGAGGATGGCACCCCACGAGGACGTCGCCTTCATGACCGTGTTGATCTGGTTCGACTGCATCGCGAGCTGACCTTCGAGGAGGCCGGTGAGCAGTTCGCGCTGCGACTCGATGAGGTCGAGCACCCGCAACGTGTGGTCGTACACGTCCCGCAAGTGCGTGATCGCAGCATTGCCGATGCACGGTGCCTCCCCGAGGAGGAGCTGCGAAAGCACTTCGCGCAGCGGCCCGACCGAGCGCCGGAAGGCGACGACCGACGCGCCGCAGTGCGAAGATCTCCTGCGGCGTCGTCATCGGTGTCGGCCCGAACACCAGGTCTTCCATCGCTTCGAGGCGGTCGTCGATGGCGGACGTGACGGTGAAGTAGTTGTCGACGATCACATCGAGGATCGCCCAGAGGAGGAAGCCTTCGTCCTTCGAGTCCGCATCGAAGCGCTGGCGCTCGAAGCGGGTCTGGGCCTCCTTGACCGGGCCGGTGAAGTCCTCGTTTCCGTCGTGGCGCACCGAGAGGAGCCAGCCCTCGCTGAAGACGACATCGACCTCGTGGTTTTGCAGCTGGTCGTCGATCGAACGCGAGCGCGTGCAACGCGACGTGGTGATGGTCTCCGAGCCGTTCGAGCTTGGTGCGCTGTTCGGCCTTCAGGAGATCTTCGGCGGTCAGAGGGTGGATGCGCAGCTCGGCCGCGAGGAAGTCGATCTCGGGCTTCGTCGGCTTCGTGACATCGATCCAGAGCAGGCAGCCGTCATCGGCGAGACGCTCGTGCAGCGCATCGTGCGCAACCTCGACGGCGGCGGTGCCGGGGTCACGGAAGCACCAGGCGCGGATCACTGGCCCGGGATGCTACGTGTGAGGATCAGGGTGCCGGGGGAGGCGCAGGGTCGGCCGGTGGCGCAGCGGTCTCCGGCGGCGCGGTGGCCGGTGGCGCGGTCGGCGTCGGCGCAACCGTGGGGGTCGGGGGCGTGGTCGTGGGCGGTGCGACGGTCGGGGGTGGGCCGATACCGACGAGGTACTTGTTCGGGAACATCCGGTAGCTCCAGAAGAAGCGCTCGCGTTCGGGTTCTTGGCCCGGCCGTTCGATGACGCGGTAGTACTCGACGTCGATGCCGGTGTGGCCGGCTTCGGCCAGGCGCCGCTCACCCGCGGCGAGGCGCGAGCACACGTTGTTCTTGTCGAGACCCGCCGGACCCGGGCAGTCGACGAGTTGCTCCTCGATCGCGGTCTCGCCGAGCTGCTTGCGGCCGTCTTCGGAGACGACCTTGCCTTCCTTGTCGCCGTAGAACGTCACTGTGATCGAGTTCGACGAGTACGAAGTGCGGATCAGCACGCCGGCTTCAGTGTTGTTCCGGAACTTCAAGTCGACCGACGGATAGTTGACGGTCGCCTCGCGACCCATCGGGTAGCGGGAGATGTAGATCGTGTGCGGCTTGTGGTACACGTCTTCGTAGCCGCCGAAGAACACCGCGTTGAACACGGTCGTCGCGAGCTGGCTGACACCGCCGCCGACGTCCTCGGTGAACTCGCCGTAGAACACCGGCGCGACGACGAAGCCGCGTTCGGCAGTACGCGGCCCGAGCGTGTCGTTCAGCGAGAACGTCGCGCCCGGCTCGACGATCGTGTTGTTCAGGAGGTCGGCGCCACGGTGGATGTTCTTCACGCGTTCCTCGCCCGAGTTGTGACGAGTTGTGAACGTCGACACCTGTTCCTTGATGCCGAGGCCCTCGCGCCCACGCGGTGTCGCGCGCGGGAACCGACTCGACCACCGGCGCGGTCACCTGCCGGTTGCCGTCCAGGATCTGGTCGCCCACCTCGGCCAGGTCGACCTGTCGCCCGACGGCCGAGGGCACGACGTTGACGGTGTTCGCCGCCGTGATCTCGAACGACGCGTCGACCGGCGCGCGCTCGAACGCCGAGAGCCCGGGCGCGAGCGCGACGCGCAGCTTGTCGGGGTCGATCGTGAGCTCGAGCCGGCGACCGTCGATTCGCGTCCCGAGCGCGGTCGGCGAGTTGTTCCGGGGCGATCGTGAGGGTGGCCGCGTCCGTTGCCAGCCGGTGGGTGCCGGTGAGCAGCTCGCGGGCGCGGGCGGCAGCCCGAGCGACTTCCGCGGTACTGATCTTGGGCTCGACGTCGCCGACGGGCAGCTCGATGGGCGCACGGATCGGGTCGGAGAGACCGGCGACGAGGCGGCGTTCGGCAACGTCGCGGATGATGCCGGTGCCCCGCTGCGGCTGCACCTCCACGACCTGCGTGCCCGAGAACTGGAGGTTGCCCTCGACGCCGCCGGCCGCAGCCTGACGCTCCCAACCTTCGAGCGTGCCGGTCAGCCCGGACTCGCTGTAGTCGAGCGCGAGGGGTACCTCGTCGTCCCGGAAGCGTCGCAGCAACGTGCCGAGGGTCTGATCGATCGGGTTCCCGCTCCGGCCGGCCTGCCGCGCGGCCCGCAAGGTCGCCGCCTCGTCGACGTCGACCTTGAGCACCGAAGGATCGGCGACGACCTCGACGTCGCCGATCGTCGCACGCAGCGGTTCGGTCTCGAGCCGCGTGGCGAGCGCGGAGATCTCGGCGTAGGCGTCGGCCTCGTCCTTGCGGGCGAGATCGACGCCCGGGACGTCGACGCCGGGCATGACGTCGCCGGAGAAGATGATTCGCTCCAGGACCGCGACGAACAGGAGCACGACGGCCAGACCGCCGAACGCGAACGCGCCGAGCTGCAACGCACGCCACCCGGAGGTCGAGCGGGCGCGAAGCACGGGGGAATGCGCCGCAACGGACCCCATCGAGCGGAAGGCTACCGAAGGGTTCCGCCGGTTCCCGATGTGGGCGCGGGCGATTTCGCGGGGTGACGCCGATGAGGTGCGTATGCGATCGACGCCGTCAGACCGGGAGCTTCGCTCGCTCGGAGGTCCGGTAGCGTTCGCGCGATGTCTTCAGAGCGACTGTGCCTCTTGCAGGTCCATGCGCACCCGGACGACGAAGCTTCGAAGGGTGCGGGCACGACCGCCCGTTACGCGGCCGAGGGCGTGCACAACGTGCTGGTCTGCTGCACGGGTGGGGAAGCGGGCGAGATCCTGAACCCTGCCGTCGAGGACCCGGGCTCTCCCGAAGCGATGTACGAGCTGCGCATGACCGAGTTGCGGGAGAGCGTGGATGCGCTCGGTTACGCGTCGTTGCACCTGCTCGGCTACCACGACAGCGGCATGCCCGACACCGAGACCAACGCCCGGCCCGACAACTTCGCCAACGCCCCGCTCGACGAGGCGGTCGGAAGGCTCGTGAAGGTCATCCGCGAGGAACGGCCGCAGGTGATCATCACCTACCGCGACGAGCAGAAGTTCTATCCGCACCCCGACCACATTCGTGTTCACGAGATCTCGGGCCCCGCGTTCGATCTGGCCGGCGATCCGGAGGCGTACCCGGAGCTCGGCCCGCCCTGGCAGCCGTCGAAGCTGTACTACGTCGGTTGGTCCATCGCGCGCGTCAAGGCGCTGCACGAGGCCTACATCGCGCGCGGCGAGGAGAGCCCCTACGAGTCGTGGTTCGAACGTGGCTTCGACACGGATCGCCTCGACGACTACACGACGCTGGTGGACGTGGGCGAATACATCCACAAGCGCCGCGCCGCGCTGCTCGCGCACCGCACCCAGGTGGACCCGAACGGCTTCTGGATGCGCCTTCCCGACGATGTCGTTCGCGAAGTCTTCCCGTGGGAAGAGTTCGTGCTCGCGCGTTCGCTCGTCGACGACACCACCCGGCCGGGCGAGTACGAGGACGATCTGTTCGCAGGAATCCGCGTGGGCGCCCCCGAACCGAGTTGACGCTGGTCCGAGCATCATGCTGATCGAGTTCGTCGTCGCCAAGGGAAAGAAGGAGCTCGGCCGCTCCTACGCGCACGTCGACGACGATTCCGTCACCGGCACTGCCGACGGACCGGCGCCGCGTCCCGCCGACATCGTGTTCACGGTGACGCCGGACGACGCCGAAGCGCTGCGTTCGGGCGCGCTCGATCTCTCGGTGGGGTTCATGCGCGGGCAGATCAAGATGGCGGGTGACTTCGGCACGTTGTTGCGCTTCCTGCCCGCGACCTACGGTGCCGACGCGTCGGTGCCGGCGCCGGCGCTGTTCGCGTCCTGACCCGGGCTCATCACCGCGCGTGTCACAAGCCGTAGGTTGCCGCCCTGGAACACTCGCGACACGGTCGCGTCGCACTTGCCGTAGAAGCGAAGGTTGCTGACCCACGCGATCTCGCCGAACTCGTGTCGACGAGCTTCGAGGTCGGCACACACCGCGCCGAGCACGGCCGAGCCGATGCCGCGGTGCTGCGCGTTCGGGTCGGTCGCCATCGGGCCGATCCAAGCCTCGCGATTGCACGAGTGACATCCGAACCCGATCGTCGCACCGGTGCGCGAATCGCGTGCCGCGAACGCGGCGCCCTGCTCGACCGCCACGTCGAGCTCGGCGTTCCAAGCTGGATAGGCGCGGGTCGCGAATTCGTGGGCCCCGGAGCCGGTTTCGCGCTCGACCACGACGCCGGGCGGTGGGTCGCGCCGGAACGTCGTCGCGATCCGCATGTTGATGCCGACGAGGTCGCGTGTGAATCCGAGCGTCTCGAACAGCATCCCCGCGCGCGTATTGGCGAGATCGACGCCCGGCCACAGGTAGCGCGGGACGGCGTTGGCGAGGTGAGCGGTGCGTGCGCCTTGGGCGCGGGCGGCATCGAGGGCCGCCACGACGAGCTCCTTCCCGACGCCCTGCCCCTGGCGCGCCGGGTGCACGACGACCAGCATGATCCACACGCCGACATGCTCCGCCCGTCGCTGAAGTGTGTACACGACGACGGCGTCGTCATCGCCGACCACCGAGTCGCCCGTGCCGAAGCAAACGCGGCGGAGCTCCGGGGCGGTCAGGCGCTCATCGGGCATCGCCGCCGCGCAGAGCGCGGCGAGCGAGTCGGGCGTGACACTCACATCCCTGCCGGACTCCGGCGTTGGAGGTCGCGCAGCTCGCGGTAGCCGATCAACCTCGCGCCGGTGCGGTCCAGGAGATCGCGAAGCGTCGCGTCGGTGGTGACGTAGGCGTGGTCCTCGACTCGTTGCGCCCAGTCCGGGTGCGACACCCGCAGCTCGTCGGTGTCGATGGCGGGGTGCAGGTACATCTCGGTGACGCCGGGACGCAGGTCGAAGAGCGTCCGTTCGATCGCGCGGCGCGACCCGACGTGCGTGTACACGAAGTGGTCGGGGAAGACCACACCTTCCTCGGCGGCAACCCGCCGGTACGGGAAACCGATCATGCGTTCCCCGCTCGCACCGGCCATGCGCAGCGGCAGCCCGAACTCGGTTGCCAGCTGGACGTACACGTCGAAGAAGTCGGCGCGCAGCTGCATCGTGCCCATGTGGCTGTCGAGGTGCGACACGTCGAAGCCCCAGTAGATCGCCCGCTCGATCTGGGCCCGGCACTCCTTGCGTACCTCGTCGAGGTCGGCGTGCTCCCATACGTCGAGCTGCGTGCGCGGGAAGCCGCCGTCGCCGTCGAGAAGGCTGGGTGAACGGGTGATCGGGCCCCAGCGGTATGTCTCCCACTCGGAGTTGAGGGTGAGGTGGACGCCGACTTCCTCGCCCCGGTACATCGCGGCGGCGTCGCGCGCCCACGGGCACGGAACCATCAACGTGGCCGTCGTCGCAACACCGTCGCGCAGCGCTTCGTACACCGCGACGTTCGCAGATCGGGTCGATCCGAGATCGTCGCAGTTGATGATCAGCAGCTTGGCATCTGCCGCGTATCCGAGCCGCTCGGCGAGATCCGTCACGGGGAGGAGGCTACGCGAACTTGCGCACGAGCAGCTCGCCCACGCGCTGCACCGAGTCGGCATCGGACAACGGCATGTTGAAGATGAGGGTGTCGACTCCGGTGGCGGCGAGCTCCTCGACCGCCGCGATCACCTCCGCGTCTTCGCCGACGATGAACT
This sequence comes from uncultured Actinomycetes bacterium, assembly GCA_963841215.1. Taxonomy (GTDB): domain Bacteria; phylum Actinomycetota; class Acidimicrobiia; order IMCC26256; family PALSA-610; genus CAVUFH01. Next base: position 180,600 of record CAWJBW010000003.1, read on the forward strand.
GCTCGTCGAAGTCGTCGCCCATCATCCCCGACAGGAAGCTGCGCACCCGTGCCGTCTCGTCGCGATCGGGCGTGAGGACGAGCGTTCCCATGCGTGTCGTCGTGATCTCGCCGGGATCGCGGCCGACGTCGGTGCAGTGCTTGCGCAGCACGTCGAGCTTGTGCGCGAGCGTGGACGGACCACCGGTGACGTTGCACATGTCGGCGTACTGCGCCACCAGACGAAGCGTGCGTTTCTCGCCACTACCGCCGATCATGATCGGCGGCCCGCCCGAACGGATCGGGCGAGGCACATTGCGCGCCTCGACGATGCGGTAGTAGCGACCGTCGAACGACGGGTGCTCGTCCCGGAACATCGCGCGGCAGATCTGCACGGCCTCTTCGAGCCGGTCCATGCGCTCACGGGTACCGGGGAAGTCGTACCCGAGCCCCGTGTGCTCCTCCTCGAACCACGCGGCGCCGATGCCGAGCACAGCCCGGCCCTTCGAGATGACGTCGAGGGTGGTGACGATCTTCGCCAAGAGCGCCGGATTCCGGTACGTCACCCCCGTCACGAGCGTGCCGAGCTGCACCCGTTCCGTACGCGCCGCGAGCGCGCCGAGGAGCGTGTACGCCTCGAGGATCGGTTCGCCGGGCCCGCCGAGGGCCGGCAGTTGCCAGAAGTGGTCCATCACCCAGACCGAATCGAATCCGCTCGCCTCCGCGGCGGCGGCATACGCGGTCACGTCGTCGAACATCGTGGCGTCCGAGCCGCCGGCATGCCGAAAGTTCGGGATCTGCAATCCGAAGGTGGTCACGTGAGCATCGCTCCCTCGCTACGGTGCGCCTTCGGCGCTACCTCCGCTGCGTCCGCACAGTTCGCGACGTTACGCCGTCGGTCGCTCGGTGATCACGGTGCGCACCTCGGCCGAGAGCCGGCGCAGCGCGCGGCCGCGCATCGCCTCGACCTCGATGATCCCGCCCGTGTCGGTCACGAACGAAACACCGGTGAGGATCCCGTGCCGGTGCACGACCACGTCGTACAGCCGTTCGACCGGCAGGCTCGCACTCAGCTCGACGGGTCGAGCGCGCACGAACGACGTCCGCCAGGCGAGGAGCCGCGTGTCGGTGATCCCGAGCACCATCTCGGGATCCTCGGGTGCGAAGCCCACTTGCCGGGTGGTGTGCTCCCACACCGAGAACGCCTCGAGGCGGGTGCGCGACGCGGAGAGGGAGAAGGTCGACCGGACCGTTGCGTTCCATGCGCCGCGGAAGCTCGCGCGCGCGACCGCGCGCACGCGTTCATCGGGTTCGACGCCCGGCAGCCCGGATCGTCGCGGTCCGTTCAGAGTCGTTCGAGCACGGTGCCGGTGCCGAGCCCACCGCCGCAACACATCGTGACGAGCGCGAATTGGCCGTCGGTGCGCTCCAGCTCGTGGAGCGCGGTGGTGATCAAGCGCGCCCCGGTCGCACCGACGGGATGACCGAGCGCGACGGCACCGCCGTTCGGGTTCACCTTGGCCATGTCGGGCTTCAGCTCGCGCTCCCACGCGAGCACGACCGACGCGAACGCCTCGTTGATCTCGACCACATCGAATGCGCCGATGTCGAGCCCGGTGCGTTCCAGCAGCCGGCGAGTGGCATCGATCGGTCCGGTGAGCATGAGCACCGGGTCGACCCCGACGAGGCACTGGTCGACGATGCGGGCACGCGGCCGGAGACCGAGCTCGCGCGCACGTGCGGCCGTCGTCATCAGCACGGCGGCGGCACCGTCGGTGATCTGCGACGAGCTCCCGGCGGTGTGCACGCCGTCCTCCCGCGCCACGGGCTTCAGCTTGGCGAGGGCTTCGAGCGACGTCTCGCGCAGTCCTTCGTCGCGTGCGACCTGATGGGTGCTGCCCGTCGGCTTTCCTTCTTCGTCGACGTCGGGGGCGTCCACCGGGAGGACCTCGCGTTCGAACCGGCCTTCCGCCCAGGCGCGTTGCGCGCGTTCTTGCGACTCGAGCCCGAACGCGTCGGTGTCGGCGCGGGTGATGCCCCACTTCTCCGCGATGCGCTCGGCGCCCTCGAACTGCGACGTGAGCTCGTAGTGCCCGCGGTACGACTTCGGTGAGGGCCGCCCGAAATCACCGCGTGCGGCGGAACCGAGCGGCACTCTGCTCATCGACTCGACGCCGCACGAGAGCGCGGCATCGACCACGCCGGCCGCGATCATCGACGCGCCGAGGTTGGTCGCCTGCTGCGAGGAGCCGCACTGGCTGTCGACCGTCGTTGCCGCAACCTCGAGCGGAAGCCCGTTGCTCAGCCATGCGGTGCGCGCGATGTTGAACGTCTGTTCGCCGACCTGGCTGACACAGCCACCGATGACCTGGCCAACGGCGCGCGGATCGATCCCGGAGCGCTCGATCGCGGCGCGCTGCACGGCACCGAGCAGGTCCGCGGGATGCACGGTCGCGAGGCCGCCGTTGCGGCGCCCGAGCGGTGATCGCACCGCTTCGACGATGACGACGGCGTTGTCGGCGAGTTCGGCCACGGCACGCTCCCTCGAACTTCTTTGAACTTGGTTGGCCTTGGTTGGCCTCGGGCGTGCCCGGCGCCACTCGGTCGTCGGCATCGTACGCAGGAGACCGTCCTAGCGACAGTCGAGGATGACCTTGCCGAAGGTCGCGTCCGATGCGAGCAGGTCGTACGCCTCGGTGGCGCGTTCGAGCGGCAGCACGGCCTCGACGACGGGCGCGATCTCCTTCGCCGCGAGGAGCGGGACGACATCGCGCGCGAACGCTTCGGTCGCGTCCGCCTTCTCCCGCTTGTCTCGCCCGCGCAGCACCGTGCCCGCGATCGTGATCCGCTTGGCCATGACCGTGAGCACCGAGAGCTGCGCACGTCGCGCCGGCCAGCGCACCGATCAGGACGATCCGGCCTTTCGGCGCGGCGGTGCCGACGTCGATCTCGACGTAGCGACCGCCGACGAGGTCGAGCGTGACGTCGATTTCGGCCCCGGTTGCCTCGAGGATCGCGGCGATGGAGGCGGCGACGTCGAGATCGCCGTCGGTCGTCGCGCGGCACGATCCCGACGTCGAGGCCGAGCGGGCGAGCGCGTTCGAGCTTGTCCGGCGTGCGCGCGGTACCTGCGACACGCATTCCGAGCGCGCGGGCGAGCTGGATGCTCGCGGTGCCGACGCCACTCCCCGCGGCGTGGACGAGCATCCACTCGCCGGCGCGACCCGACGCGCGCGTCACGAGCGCGTCGTGGGCGGTGACGAAAACCTCGGGCACGCCACCCATCTCGACGAGATCGAGCGTGTCGGGCAGGCGCGCGCAGTGCGCGGCCGGGACGCACAGATACTCGGCTTGCGCGCCGCCGCCGACGATGCCGAACACGCGATCTCCTGGTGCCCGATCGACGACGTCGACACCGGCGCGCTCGACGACACCGGCGAACTCCATGCCCGGGATGTCGGCCGGGACGCCCGGCGGCGCGGGGTAGAGACCGGCCCGCTGCAACAGGTCGGCGCGGTTCAGCCCGGCACCGTGCACTCGGACGAGTACCTCGTCGGACGCAGGCGCAGGGACGGGCGGCGTCGTCAGCTCGAGCGCACCGTTCGCGACCGTGACTGCTCGCACGCGCGGCAATGTACCGTGACCCGGTGCCTCGACCCGGCGGCGCGAGTCGCCTGCAGTTCCTGGACGACGACGGCACCACGGTTTCGTTCGAGGACGGTGACGGCCAGACGTTTCTCGACGTCATCGGCGATCTCGACGCGGCGACCGTTTCTGCGTGCCCCGATTGTTCGGCGCGGGTCCTCGCGTCGGTGGCGCTCGTCGACCTGCTCGACCAGGCGGCTCCGCATCCTCGGGTGGGCGAACTGCTGGATCTCGCCGACGACGCACCGACCCTGCACATCTTCGTCGTCGATCGGGCCAGTCGCTGTCGGCACAAGCGCTGGCGCGATCCGCTCGCCGACGAGTGGCGCGACGTCGTGCCGCCCCAGGGGCCGCACGTGCGGCGCTGAATCGAGACCTCAGGTCGCGAGAGCTTCGATCGCCGCGAAGGCCGAGCGCAGGTCGAGCATGAGCCCGTCGGTGTCGGGGAGCGCGGCCGGATCGAGGTTGATGCCGATGTCGAGCGCATCGCTGTACCCGAGGGTGGTGACGTTCAATGCCGCGCCCGCTCGAGGCCCGAACGGATAGTTGGCGACGATCTGCGAGCCGGCGAGATAGAGCGGCACCGGACTGCCACGCAGATTGGACGCCGCGAAATCGATGGTGCGGGCCTGATTGCGCGTGAAGGCGACGAGGAGCGCGGTCGGAAGAAGGGTCGCGAGACCGGCCAGACCTTCGATCGCACCGAGCGCAGGCTCTTCCTTCGTGGTCGCGAGCCGTTGGTGGATGTCGGCGAACAACGCGTCGAGATCATCGGTCGGCTGGATCGGCACGACCACTCGTGCCGGTGCGAACCGGTTCGCGGCGGCGTCCTCGCGGCCGCGCGTGCTCACCGGCATGGCGAGGCGCAGCTCGGTCACCGCGCTCCCGTTGCGTACGTGGTATCGGCCGAGCGCCGCGCACAACGCGGTGACGTACGCGTCGTTCACGCTCCCGCCGCGAGCGCCCGAGAACTGCTTCAACGCGGGCAGGGAGACCCGAAGCGTCTCGAAGTGACGCTGCAAGGACCGGGCCGCGGTGAGATCGGAGCGGGCGCGGTCGGCGACGAAGCCCTGTCGCCCCAACGATCGCACGATGTTCACGGAAGCGTGTGCACGCGCCGGGAGTTGTGCCGGGTGCACGAGCACATCCGCAGTTACGCCCGCGACGGCCCTGACCGTTCCGGCGCCGCGGAGGGTGGCGTCGCGCAGGGCTGCGCCGAGCACGTCGAACGGTGACGTGCGAGCCTCGGGCGTTGCGGCCTCGGGTTCGATTCCGGCTTCGGGATCTGCACCGCGATCCGGGCCCGGATCGGGTTCGAAGTCGAGCAGCGCGAGCGAAAGCTTCAGCGCCCCGACACCGTCGCTGATCGTGTGATGGACCTTCTGGAGGAGCGCGGCCTGGCCGTCGGCGAGCCCGTCGATGAGCGTGAACTCCCACAGTGGTCGCGAACGGTCGAGCGACCCTTCGGCGAGGCGTTCGCACACGTCGAGGACCGCGCGCATGTCGCCCGGCGACGGTACCGCGATGCGCCGCACGTGGTACTCGAGATCCAGGCCGGGATCCTCGGTGAACTCGGGCGGTGCGATGCGCAGCGGCGGCGAGACCACCCGTTGGCGCAGGCGCGGCATCGCGTCGAGCGCACGGGCGAGCGTCCGCTGGAGCCGCGTCTCTTCGGGTGCGCGATCGAGGATGGTGAGGTTGCAGAAGTCGGAACGGAGGGCGGGGTCCTTCTCGACTGCCCACATCACCGCTTCCGCGTCCGACATGCGCATGAGCTACCGCGGGATCTTCGTGTATTTGAACTCGTTGAGCCGCTCGAACGAGAAGAGATCGAGGACACCGTCGACATCGTCCGGAACGTTGCGCTCCATCAGCCGCACGAACACCGCGCGGTCGCCGACGCAGAAGGTCGGTACGCCCCACATCCCCCAGCGCTTCACCGCGTCGCCGTGCTCGCCCGCGAGGGTCCGCAACGGGCGGCCCGACGCGACCTCCTCCGCGATCGCGTCGGCGTCGACGTCGGCAGTCGTGACGGCCTTGCGCAGCACGTCCTCGTCGGCGAGCTTCTCGCCATGATCGTGACGAGCTGCGAAGAGCGCGAGGTGGACGTCGAGGAACTTCGCCGGCATCGTGTCGCGGACCGCAAGCCCCCACTCGAGCGCGAGCACACCGGTACCGCGCTCGGCGGCCGGGCGGTCCCATACCGGCGTTTCCCCGTCGGGCACGTGCACCTGGTCCAGGGAGAACGGCACGTACGTGACGTCCCAGTCCTTGCCGGCCTGCACGCCGTGCACGACGGACTCCTGTGCGTTGCGTGCGAACGGGCATCGGTAGTCGAAGCTCACGGCAAAGGATCTGGTCATCAGCTCTCCTCGGTTCGTCCCCATCATTGCCTGCCGGCGACGAACGGCCGAAGCCCGGCTCCCAGCGCGAGGCCGAGCGCGGCGCCGGCCACGATGTCGGACCCGTGATGCAGACGGACGTACACCCGGGTCGCGGCGACCGCAGCCGCGAGGGTGTAGAGCACAGGCCCGCCTCCGAGCAGTGTCGCCGCGTAGAACGCCGTGGTCGCGTGGCCCGAAGGGAATGACGACGTCACCGGCGCGTGGAGACCGGCACGGAACTCGATCTCGGCGTAGTCACGGGGACGGAGCCGGCGGAAGGCGAGCTTGACCGGACCGTTGGTCAGCGCCGATTCGAGTCCGATGGCGCCGGCGAAGCGTGCCATCCACGCGAGATCTCCGTCGTGTCGCAGGGCCCGGACCGTGCCGCATGCGAGCCACAGGATGCCGTGGTCGGCGGCGCTCGAGAGGGGATAGGCGATCTGGTCGAGCGCCGGTGAGCGAACCCGGTCGACCGCGCGGTCGACCGCGGCGTCGAACCGGGCGACTCGGACGCCGATCCGAGTACGGCTCACACGATGACGAGCGGCAGTTGCGGGCGCCCTTCGCGCTCCGCCTGCCGGGCCTGCAGCACTGGTGCAGCATGCGCAGGATCGCCACCGAACTCAGGGCAGAACTCGCGGAACGAGCAGAACGCACACAACGCGGAAGCGCGCGGCCGGAAGTCGTGGCGGCTGCACGCGACGCGGATCGCGCGCATCACCGCGTTCGACTTCACTTCGACGCCGCGCACCGACACGTCGGTGGCGCGGGTCTCGATCTTCTCCGGGCTCGACAGGTACAGGAGCTGCACCCGTGACGGCCGGCGGCCGAACATCTTCTCGCACAGCAACGAGTAGACGTGCACGCCCGCCATGCTCCGCTGCTCCCAGCCCTCGTTCGGTGCCGAGCCCGTCTTGTAGTCGGTGACGACGAGCTCATCGTTCTCGTCGAGCTCGAGCCGGTCGATGATGCCGCGAATGGTCACACCGTCAGCCGTGGTGGCGGCGACGCGCAGCTCGACGCCCAGCACCCGCACCGAGCGCGGATCCTCGAGCTCGAAGTACCGCCGCACGAGCTGCTCCGCATCGGCGTGGAACGTGGTCCACTCCTCGTCCGTCAGCTCCAGCTCGGCCAGCTCGGCGTCCGCTTCGAGCTCGGTGCGCGCTCGGGTCAGGTCCTCGAGCGCGGCTTCGATGGTGCGCTCCGCGGCCGGTCGCCACATCAGGTGCTGCAGCGCGAGGTGTACGAGCGTCCCCTTGCTGGCGGGGGCGCTCGGTGCCTCCGGGAGTCGCTCCAGGTAGGAGAAGCGGAACGACAGCGGGCAGCTCGTGAACGTGCCCATCGAGCTCGGCGACAGGTGCGGCGGGGCGGCCAGCGTTCGGCCGGATGCCTCGCTCGCTCGCTCGTCTCGAGCTCTGTCCCGAGCCGTGTCTCTACCGCCATGAATCGACCATACAGCGCGGGTGTGACAGGAACGGTCATGGTCTCGGGGCGGATAGGTTCCGTCCCATGTTGGTGGACACCGGGGTGATGGCGCCGTCGCTGGCCGAGGTCGGGCAGCGGGCGAAAGCGCTCGAAGACATCGGATACGACGGGTTGCTCACGGCCGAGACCGCGCACGATCCGTTCCTGCCGCTCGCGATCGCGGCCGAGCACACGGAACGCATCGAGCTGGGCACCGGAATCGCGGTTGCGTTCGCCCGCACGCCGATGATCACTGCATACACCGCGAACGACTTGCAACGCGCGTCGAAGGGCCGCTTCATCCTCGGCCTCGGTTCGCAGATCAAGCCGCACATCGAGAAGCGGTTCTCGATGCCGTGGTCGCGTCCCGCGGCACGGATGCGCGAGTACATCCTGGCGATGCGCGCGATCTGGCGGTCCTGGAACGAAGGCGAGAAGCTCGACTTCCGCGGCGACTTCTACCAGGCAACGTTGATGACGCCGTTCTTCTCGCCGTCGCCGAACAAATACGGCGCGCCCAAGGTCTTCCTTGCCGCGGTCGGCGAGATGATGACCGAGGTGGCGGGTGAAGTCGCCGACGGCATCATCATCCACGGCTTCACCACCGAGCGGTACGTCAAGGAGGTGACGATGCCGGCCATCGAGCGCGGCCTGGCCAAGGCCGGGCGCGCACGCGAATCGTTCGAGATCTCGGGGCCGCTGTTCGTCGTCACCGGTCGCAACGAGGAAGAGCTCGAGCGTGCGAGCAAGGGCACTCGTCAGCAGATCGCGTTCTACGGCTCGACTCCCGCGTATCGCGGCGTGCTCGAGCTCCACGGCTGGGGTGACCTGCAGACGGAGCTCAACGCGCTGTCGAAGCGCGGCGCGTGGGTGGAGATGGGGGACCTGATCGACGACGAGATCCTGCGTACGTTCGCGGTCGTCGCCGAACCGGAAGCTGTCGGGGCCGAGTTGAAGTCGCGCTACGCGGGCATCGTCGACCGCTGCTCGTTCTACGCGCCGTACGAGTCCGACCCGGATCGCTGGGGTGCGGTGATCGACGATCTCAAGCGCGTCTAGCCGTCTCCGTCTCCGCTGCGAACTGCACCATCGACGCCACGGTGCCGGCGGCGTCCTCTTGCGGCCCGAAGTGCCCGCGACCGGCCATCACCTCGAGCGACCCCCGAGGCAATCGCCTCGCGATCTTGGCTCCGAACTTCGGGGAGATGCTGGTGCTCGTCTCGCCGCAGACCACGCGGACCGGCGCGGCGACGTCCGGGAGGCGACCGTAGGCGCCGTTCCGCGGTCCTTCCGCGTAGATGCGCGCCTCGACGTCCGGCCGGCACTTGAGCTCGAAGACACCGTCGCCACGATCGCGCAACCCGTACTCCACGTACGCGCGCAAGGCGTCGGGTTGCATCACGTCGAGCGGTGGCTTCGATGCGTACGACGCGTACGCGGCATCGATGGACGGCCAGTCGTCACGACGCTTCCGAGCCGTTCTCGCCATGCCGTCCTCGCGCCGCGCCTCGTTGTCCCGAAGCTCGTCGGTCAGGGATGGCTGCCGGCTGGTCGGCGAACACGATCGGTTCGTACGCCCAGATGCGCGCGTAGGTACCCGGAGCCTGTTGCTCGCCGATGATGAGCGCGGCTCCACCTTTCGAGTGCCCGCACACGAGCAGGTCGTCGCGACCTTCCAGTCCGAGATGGCGCGTGACTGCGAGCACGTCGTCCGCGAAGCCGCGCCACGAGTAGCTGTCGTCGTCGAGGCCGGGTGCGTCGCTGTCGCCGTGGCCGCGGAAGTCGAACGACCACACGTGGCGCCCGCGCCCGACGAGCAGCGAGGCGACGGGTGCCCAGATCCGACCATGGAACCCGGTCGGGTGCGTGAGCAGCACGGGCGGGCCGTCGCCGCCCCAGTCGTGGACCGCGAGGCCGACGCCGTTCGCGTCGAAGCGGTGGGTCGTCGGCCTGTATGACGTTGGCCTGTATGACGTCGGTTCGAGCGGCACGGCGGAGCAGGGTACGAGATGTCGTCGTCGACGGTTAGGCGCGGACGACCGGACGATCGAGCATCTCGCGCAGCGTCGCGTCCAGGTCGTCGCGCTGCGATCGGTACTCCGGCGTGCGGGCGAGATCGATGGTTTCCCCGGGATCTGTCGCGAGGTCGAACAGCACTTCCTCGTTCCGAGAAACATGCCGGATCAACTTGTACGCGCCGCGCCGGACCATCGCCGTGGGCGATGACGTTGCGCTGAAAACCGGGCGCTCGCGATCGAGCACCGCGGCGCGGTCTTGCAGGAGCGGTCGCAGGCTCTGCGTGTCGAACAAGGTGTCCTCGGGAGGCGCGACTCCCGCCAGATCGAGACAGGTGAGGGCGAAGTCGCAGCTCTGCACGACCTGATCGACGCGGTGCCCGCCGGCCACGGACGCGCCCGAGACGAAGAACGGAACCCGCGCCAGGTCGTCGAACGGGAACGTCGGCATCTTGCGCAGCAAGCCGCGGTTGCCGGCGTAGTCGCCGTGATCTGTGGTGAAGAACACGACGGTCTGTTCGAAGTCGAGCGCGTCGAGCAGCCGGCCGACGGCGTCGTCGATCTGCTTCACGAGCGCGCGCTGGACCGCCGAGAACGCGCGTAGCTGAACCTCGTCGGGCTCACCCGTTCGCTCGCGCGACATCTCGGCGGCGAGCTGGAACACCATCGGCAGTGCGGCGTTCGCTTCGGCGCCGGAAGCCGGGAGCCGTGAGTCCTCGGGCGCGTACATCGTGGAGTACGGCGCAGGAGGGTTGTAGGGCGCGTGCGGGTGAGGGAAGGAAACGACGAGCAACAACGGCCGGCTGGGATCGCGCGGCATCGAGCACCGCGCGCGCCTCTCGTTCGATCCAGTTCGTCGGATGCGCATCGGCCGCGTAGGGAAAGCGGTACGCGCCCGGGCTCGATTGCACCGGCTTGCCGTCGACGAATCGCCAGTCCTCGTATCCGTTGCCGACGAGCCACTCGTGGTAGTCGTCGACGCAGTCGTCGCGCGCCGCGCTGATCGGCCCGAGCTCCTGCACGTGTAGGTGCTCGCACATGCGCATGGTGTCGAACCCGTGCCACGCGTGTACGGGTGCGAAATGCATCTTCCCGACGAGCGCGGTCTGGTAGCCCGCGTCGCGGAGCGCACGCGCGATCGTCCAGCATCCTTCCCGGAGCGCGAAGCCGTTCTCCTGAGTCGGCAACCGGTGCGGCAACATTCCCGTGAGCAGCGCATTGCGAGCGGGGACGCACACGGTGTCGCCGCTGTACGCCGCATCGAACACGACGCCGCCCGCGGCGAGCGCGTCGAGGTTCGGCGTGTCGAAGTACCCGCCACTCGTGAAGCCGAGCTGATCGAAGCGTTGCTGATCGGTCATGATCAGCACGAGGTCAGGTCGGTCGGGCACCTCCGGGAAAGTAGACGAGTTTCCGTCGGGTTCGGGTCGACGGGCTCAGGTCGTCTGCTTCTCCGCCGCGTGGTCGGCGATTGCCTGCATGATCGCGGTGGCGGCGCGGTTGACGAACTCACCGCCGCTTCCGGTGACCCACTCGCACGAGCGTGCGGGCCATTCGAGCTGGCCCTTGAAGTGGGGCATGACGTACTGCGCGAACAACTCGAAGCTCTTCCGCGTCGCTTCGGGAGATGCCCAGTCGTGTCCGAACAAGAGGAACGTGCCGAATCCGCCCGACTCGTCGACGAGTTCCTGGATCTTGCGGATCGCGTCGTCGGGCGTGCCGATCACCGCGAAGCCGTCCTCGTCGACGTTGTCGATGATCTCCTGCGCGGTGTTCCCGCGCACCGGCCCGGCCGGGAGCACGTGCGTGAAGTAGTGCGAGAAGGGCACGATCCCGTACTCCACGTCCTGACGCGCCTGCTCCTTGGTTTCGGCCAGGTGCATCGGGCCGACGAGACGCCACTGCTCGCGGCGCGCGGTGTGTCCATGCTGTCCCGCGACCTCGTTCCACGTCTGCCAGTGGGAACCGATGGCGTCGAAGCCCTGGCGCGTCGTCGCGGCGATCGACAAGAGCCCCGCGCCGTAGGTGCCCGCGGCGATCGCGCCCGTGGGCGAGATCGATGCTGCGACCGCGACCTCGAAACCTCCCTCGCTGTACGGCTTGAGCTGGAGGCGCGCGTCCTGCAGCGTGAACCCTTCCGTCGCCATCGAGACGGTCTCGCCCCGCAACAGCGCCATGATCGCTTCGAGCGCTTCGTGCATGCGCGGACGCTGTTGCTCCGACGGGATGCCGAGCATGTGCGCGTCCGAGGTGAGCTGACCGGGCCCGCAGCCGAGCATGGCGCGGCCACGCGTGAGATGGTCGAGGAGCACGAACCGGTCGGCCAGCATCAACGGGTTGTGGTACGGCAGCGAGTTGACGCCACTGCCGAGCCGGATGTGACGGGTCCGTTCCGCCGCGGTCGCGATGAACACCTCGGGCGAGGCGATGATCTCGTAACCACCGGAGTGGTGCTCGCCGATCCACACCTCGTCGAAGCCGAGGCGGTCGAGGTGCACGACCAGATCGAGGTCGCGCTCCAGCGCGAGCGTGGGGTTCTGCCCCGTCGGATGGAACGGAGCCATGAACAGTCCGAAGCGCATCGGTGCATTCGACTGCTCAGCTGCTCGACCGGTCAAGTTCCTTCTTGGCCGACCGCCGCCGGGCACCGGTGCGTTCTCGCTGTACCCGTGCTCGTTCGATGCGTCCGATGACGCCGAAGCTGGCCAACGTGCCGCCGACAATGATGAGGCTCTGCGCGAGGGATGCCCATCCGAGATTCCGAGTGGGCGAGAGTTCGTCATTGGAGAGCCAGACGAAGAACAGAACGAGGTTGATCGCGAGCCCGCCCGCAACCGACAGAACACCCGCACCGAGGCACCAGTTCGGGAAGTTCGGACTACTGACGAAGCGGTAACGCCGTTCGACGCCGGGGGAGGTCACCGGCGAGCGATTGGCGAGCAGCGCGCCCGCGAGGAGTGCCTGGACGCCGATGACGATCGCGATACCGGCGAAGAAAACCGGCTGCCATCGCAGCGATCCGACCTCGACGCCGGACGGTTGCACAAGGACGACGATCTGCATCGCGAGCCCGATCGCGAGGACCACCGCACCCGGGCCGACGAGCAACAGCTCGGGCGCGAGGAGCAAGATGAGCTGCAGGTGCCGCAGTCCGTCGGCGAACGTCGCGAGTTTGGACTCGCCGATCCGAGCGCGATAGCCGGTTTCGATCTCGGCGATCCGCCAGTTCGAACGCGACGCCCGGATCAGCATCTCGCTCGCGAGCTCCATGCCGGTCGAGTGGAGCTCGAGCTCCAGCATCCGGTCGCGATTGAACGCGCGGTACCCCGACTGGCTGTCGCCGACCACCCGGCGGCCGCACGCGCGCGCCGTGAGGAACGTGAGCGTGGGCGTACCGACGTAGCGATGCAACCACGGCATCGTTTCCCGGGTCGACGCACTGAGGCGCGATCCGACGACGAGGTCCGCTTCGTTCGCGAGGACGGGCGCGACGAGCTCGGGTATTCGAGCGAAGTCATAGGTGTGGTCTGCGTCGGCCATCACCACGACTTCGCCGGCTGCGCACTGGAATCCGGTGAGCAGCGCGGCGCCGTAGCCGCGCACCGGACCGTCGACAACGCGGGCTCCGCCGATGCGGCGATCTCCGCCGATCCGTCGGTCGACCCGTTGTCGACGACGACGACCTCGGCGCTCAATCCCGCCGTGGCGCACGCTTCAAGGCTTCGCGCACGCAGATCCCGACGGAGTCGGCCTCGTCGAGGCAGGGCAACACGATTGATACTTGAACTTCCACTCGTCCCGCGATCGGCAAAGGTTAGCTGGGGGACATTCTCGAGCTTCGGTCGGCCGAGTGGCGCCGACGTCTGACGAGCCGCGTGAGGGCACCGTCGATGCCGAGCGCGGCGAGGAGCACGATCGGGATCTCGGCGCCCGCGCGGTAGCGCGTCTCGCCGAACGTGATCACCACGGCGACGACGACCGTGACGAAGAACGCTGCGAGCGGAAACAGTGCGATGTGACGGCGGCGCGCGACGACCACGCCCAGAACCGCGAACGGGAGCAGCAACCAGTAGACGACGAACCCGGTGCGGATCAGCCACAACGCAGTTGCTCGGCCGGAGTCGATGCCCCGCGCCGAGTCGAGTCTCGACTGCTGCATCGGCGCGTAGACACCGAATGTCCGCGCCCACGCGCGCTGCAACGACTACCGGGAGGCGCGTGAGATGGTCGCGTGCGTATTCGATGGCTCGGCGGCGTTTTTCGGCATCGCTCGACCGACGGGTCACCTGGCGTCAAGACCTGGCGACAGTCGGGGTCGAACGAACCGAGCAACGGGCCGGAGTACGTGGACGGACAGTTGCCGATCCTCATCGTCTCGCCCATGTTCGTCGTGAGCGTCACCGGCTCGTCGAAGCGCATGTTGTTGTAGACGATCCACGGCGAGAGGATCAGCGCGAAGGTGACCCCTCCGACGGTCAGCCACCGGATCCGGTCTGCGCGCCGCTCTGGCGTGCGCGACGAAGATCGACGGGCAGGAAGAGCAACCCGAAGAGCAGCACCTGCTCCGCTCTCGTCAATGCGCCAGCAGCGCGCACAGTGCTCCGAGTGCCGGTGGCCTTGAGCGCGGTCGGACGGTCGAGGAACGCGTACGCCTGCCAGATGGCGAGCGCCGCGAGGAGGAACGCGAGGGGTTCGGCATGGAGCTCGCGCTCGTAGATCCACAGGTTCGGATAGACGGCCGTGATAGCTGCTGCGACGAGCCCGACCGACGCACCACCGATCCTGCGGCCCGCGAACGCTGACCGCGGCCACGGTCGAGGTCCCGACGAGCACAGCGATGACCTGGTGGTCGAACCGGGCGTCGAAACCGAGGATCGAACCGCCGGAGAGGAGGACGCTCCACGCCGGCGGATGGTTCGCGGCGGGAGTCACCGTCCCCAACGCGAGTGCGAGCGGGTTCGGCCAGCCCTCCCCCTCGGCGAACAGATTCGCGGCGAGCGAGTAGTAGAAGCCGTCGGGGGAGATCGCGTCGTCCCGCATGGCGATGAGCGCGGACAGCCGCAGCACGAATCCGATGCCCACGATCGCGGCAACGAGCACGCCGAAGTTTCGAGTTGCGACCCCGCGTAACGACATCCGTCAGACGATCTTTGCGCTACACACCATCTCGCATGCTCGCGGCGACGAACGCCGCGAGCGCGGGGCCGCTCTCGAAACTCGAGATCAGCGCGTATCGAGGCGCGTCACCGTTGTGCACGACCACGTGCCACAGCCGCTGCGTGTCGACCAGGAACGTCGAACCCCGATGCAACGGGACGCGGATCTCCGTCGCGGGATCGGGCAGTCCGTCGGGACCGCTGTCCATCAACAGCATGTAGCTGTCGGGATTGTCGGTGAGCTCGATCCACATCCGTACGACCCATCCTTGGTCGTCGGGGTTGAACCGGTTGTTGTCGTCGCGGTGGAAGTTGCGAAAAGCCGTGTCGTGGTCCTGGGGTTCGAGCTTGATCACGCGTACGCGGCCGAAGTCGGCGCCGACACGCTCGACGAAGGAGACGAGTGTCGGGCAGTGCGCGGCGTTGCTCGTGAACTTCGCGCCCTTGTCGGGGCGTTCGTCGCCCTTGTTCCAGAAGCCGCGACAATCGAGCTGGCCGTCGGCCGTCGCGATGGGCGCGAAGTTCGTGTCGCCGCCGCTCTTCCAGTCCATGTACTCGAGTGGGAGGAACTCCGCGTCGGGCACCGTGAAGGGCGCGTCGACCAGCCGCACCACGCCGTGCGCGTGAGCGCATCGAGGCGCGGATGCGGTGTGTCGAGCGGTATGTCGACCGACCAGTGATCGGCGTTGGGCCAGAAAGTGGTCGCCATGGGCCTCAATGCTAAGGGCGGAGGGCCCCCGCGGCGGGAACCAGTGCCACCGGCCTTCGCAAACGTCTCAACCGGACAACTCGCGATTCCAGGATCGCCGGCGCATCGCACCGATCGTCATTCGCGTGGGAGGATCATGCCGTGCGAGCGGCGGTGGCGCGCAACGGCGCGCTTCGTATCGACGACCTGGCGGACCCGGTGCCGGGCGTCGGCGACGCGCTCGTGCGCGTCCGGGCCTGCGGGATCTGCGGTTCAGACCTGCACGCCCTGCACTACGCCGACCAGCTGGTCGAGACCGCGCGGGAGGTCGGCGCGCCGCTGACGTTCGACCCGACGCGCGACTACGTGATGGGCCACGAGTTCACGGCCGAGGTCGTCGAGCTCGGACCCGGCACCGAAGGCGCCGCGGTCGGGGTCGGAGACCTCGTGACGTCGTTCCCGGTCGCGATCACGCCGACCGGCGTCGAACCGGTCGGCGCATACTCGAACATCTACAACGGCGGCTACGCCGAGCTCATGCGGCTCACCGCGGGCGTATGCCTGAAGGTGCCGAACGGTCTCGATCACCGGCGCGCCGCGCTCACCGAACCGATGTCGGTCGGCCGTCACGCGGTCGCACGCGTCGATGTCACGCCCGACGAGTCGGCGATCGTGCTCGGCGCGGGTCCGGTCGGACTCGCAGTGATCGCCGAGCTGCGGCGCATGGACATCGAATCCATCATCGTGAGCGACTTCTCACCACGACGTCGCGACGTCGCGCTCGCCATGGGTGCGGCCGCACGCGGTCGATCCGGCAGCCGAGGCGCCGATGGATGTGTGGCAGCGCGAGGATGGCCGCCGTCCGCCGGTCATCTTCGATGCGATCGGCGTCCCGGGGACGCTCAACGAGGCGATGCGCATGGCGCCACCCATGGCGCGCGTCTGTGTCGTCGGGTCGTGCATGCAGCACGACACGATCCGACCGATGATGCCGCAATCGAAGCAGCTCACGATCGTTTTCTCGTTCGCGTACGACCCGTTCGAGTTCGGTGACACGTTGCGCGCGATCTCCGAAGGCGAGATCGACGTCACGCCGATGATCACCGGCACGTGCGGCATCGACGGCGTGCCCGCCGCGTTCGAGGCGCTGGGCCGGCCCGAACAGCACGTGAAGGTGCTCGTCGAGCCGGGAGGACCGGATCACGTCGAGCGCATCACCGCGTGACCAGACGGCGCTCCCGCACGGAGCGACGCGCTTGCGTGCCGTCAGCGCTCGAAGTGCGCCTTGATCGCCTGCACCGAGCCTTCGTAGACGGGTCCGAACGCTCCGGCCATCTCGTCGGGTCGCACCTCGTGCTCCCAAATGACGAGTGAGCCCTCGCCGTCTTCGACGACGGTGATCGTCGCGAGGTGGTGCTCGAGCGGCATGGGTGCCTTCACGATCGAATAGGAGATCGAACGCGCGTGTGTCGTCGCGCGCCTTGAGCTGTTCGTGGACCTCCATGCCCATCGTCTGGAGCTTGCGGACGTCACCATCGACCTCGCAACCATCGATGCCGGGCATCCATCCGTCCAGACCGCCGAAGTCGCCCACGAGTGCCCAGACCTCGTCGGGTGGCGCCTGCACCTTTGCCTCGGCTTTGCCTGCTGCCATCGAGCCTCCCCAATCAGGTCGGGGGAGTCTGCCAGAACGCGCCCGGAGCCGGTGAAGCGCCGCCGGTGCCAGCGATCGGGCGTCAGCAGCACCGCACGCGGATATCCCTCGAACAACCAACGACCGAAGCTGCGCCGAGTCCAGTCCGAGAGATCCGCAGCCTTGATCGCACCACGCGCGCCGCGCGGCGACGAGAGGATGCGCTGCAGGCGCGCCGCGAAGCGCAGGTCCCGCCCGAGCGCGCGGTCGACGCGGTCGCAGTACCCACCGCGACCGAGTCGACATCGCCACCCGTGGCCACCGCGTGCGCGGCAGCGATGCCGCTCTCCAACGCCTGCGCGATGCCTTCACCGGTCATGGGATCGACGACGGCCGCGGCGTCGCCCGCGTACAGGACCGGCCCGTCGGTGAGGCGCGCCGGCGAGTACGCGGTCGGGATGGGCCAGGCGCGCACGTTGCCGCGAGGAGTTGCCGCGGGTCCGAGCACGTCGCGCAGCACGCGCCGTTCGCGCACGTCGTTCCACAGATTCTTCAGCTCGCGGCCGGTGCGCCCGGCGCGCAGCACGCCGTAGCCGACGTTCGCGCCGCCGCCCGGCATCGGGAACACCCACGCGTAGCCCGGGAGCAGGTCTTCCTCGAACAGCACCCACAGACGTTCGTCGTCGACGCCGTCGAAGTACTGCCGGACCGCGTGCCACGTGCCGAGGTCGCGCGGTTCGTCGGGGTGCAGCTGCCGCCGCACCGTCGACCAGTGGCCGTCGGCGGCGACGAGGTGCCGGGCCTCGATCGCGATGCCGTTCTCGCACCGCACCTTGACCCCGGTGCTACCGACCACGAGCTCCTCGAGCGCCGTGCCTTCGCGCACGTCGACGCCGGCGCCGGGGAGCAGCTCGGCGAGCGCGGCATCGAGGCCGGCGCGCGCGACCACGCCGGCATGGTCGCCATCGGTGGGCAGCGGGAGCGAGACCCGGCGGCCGCTCGGCGACACGACCACGCATTCGCGCACGGGCAGGTATCCGGCGGCTTCGAGCGCGGCTCGGGTCATGCCGAGCTGCTCCAGCAGACGCAAGGCCTGGGTCGTGAGGCCGTCGCCGCAGGTCTTGTCGCGGGGGAACCGGGCCCGATCGAGACATACGACACGCAGTCCGAGCTGCGCCCCGGTCAGGGCGGCGGCGGCACCGGCCGGGCCGGCGCCGGCAACGACGAGATCGACGGCCTCCACCGGGACGACGGTACCGCCGCGCGTCGACCGCGGCCCATCCACTGCAGGGCATCCACGTTTCGACGTCCGGGTGCCGACCTTGGAAGAATCGCGACTTCCCGCGGGTGCCCGAGCCTCGGCGCGCCGCGGCCGAGCGACGAAAGCAAGAGGATCTCCATGAACGTCGTCGTCTGCGTGAAGCAGATCCCCGACCCGGCCGTGCCGGGTTCCCTCGACGCCGACCACACGTTGACCCGAGCCGGCAAGCTCATCCTCGACGAGTCCGACAGCTACGGCGTCGAGATGGCGCTCCAGCTGGTCGACACCGCCGGCGGTGGCGAGGTCACGCTGGTTTCGATGGCACCGAACAACGAGGTGTCGGGCCTGCGCACCGCGCTCGCGATGGGTGCGGCCAAGGCGATCCTCGTTTCGGACCCTGCGCTCGAAGGCACCGACGCGCTCGGCACGGCCAAGGTGCTCGCCAAGTCGATCGAGCGCGCCGGCGACATCGACCTGGTGCTCGCCGCGACCGAGTCGACCGACGGCTACACCGGCACGGTGCCCGCACAAGTCGGCCGAGCTCCTCGGCTGGCCCGCGTTGACGTTCACCAAGCACGTCGAGATCGCCGACGGCAAGGTCACGGTGCAGCGCCAGACCGACGCCGGGTACGACATGGTCGAGTCCTCGCTGCCGGCAGTCGTGAGCGTGACGGCCGGCGTCGTCGAGCCTCGGTACCCGTCGTTCAAGGGGATCATGGCGGCGAAGAACAAGCCGGTCGACCAGGTGACCGCGTCGGACCTCGGTCTCGACGGTCAGGTCGGATGGAGCGGCGCGCGCCAGGAGATCACGAAGGTCGAACAGGCACCGGCGCGCCAGGCGGGAGAGAAGTTCGAAGACGACGGGACCGGCGCCGAAAAGGTCGTCGGGTTCCTCGAGCAACTGAAGGTGGTCTGAGCTCGATGGCCGTTGACAAGGTTTGGGTCTACGCCGAGACCGACACGGAAGGTGTCACGACGGCGACGCTCGAGCTCCTCACCAAGGCGCGCGAGATCGGTACTGCGGTCGAGGCGATCTACGCGGGCAAGAACCCGACGGACGCGGTTGCCGCGACGGTGGGCGAGTACGGCGCGACGAAGCTCCATGTGATCGACGTCGGCGACGGGCTTCCGGGTCAGGTCGCGGCGGCCGCGATCGCCGAGCTGGCGAAGGCCGAATCTCCCGACGTGATCCTCGTGGCGCAGAGCTACGACGGGCGGGACGCGCTGGCCCGTCTGTCCGTGAAGCTCGACAAGCCCGTGCTCACCAACGGCGTCTCGCTGAGCGCCGACGGCGACGTCACCTCCGGCAGCGCGATCTTCGGCGGGATGACGCTGGTGGACGCGAAGTTCACGTCCGATGCCCCGCACCTCATCGCGGTGCGGCCGAAGTCGTTCGCGGCCGAGTCGGCGGGCGGCGGTCCCGCCGAGGTGTCGAACGTCGCAGCCGCGGACGCCGGGCGCGCGGCCGAGGCCAAGGTGCTCGACCACCACGTCGAGGAGCAGCAGGGCCCGAAGCTCGAGGAAGCGACGGTCGTCGTGTCGGGTGGACGTGGGATCGGCGCGGCGGAGAACTACGCGCCGCTCGTCGAGGAGCTCGCCAAGCAGCTCAAGGGAGCTTGGGGCGCGTCGCGTGCGATCGTCGACGCGGGCTGGGTGCCGTACGCGCTGCAGGTCGGTCAGACCGGCAAGACGGTGAAGCCCAAGGTCTACATCGCGCTCGGCATCTCCGGCGCGACGCAGCACCTCGTCGGCATGAAGAACAGCGACAACATCATTGCTGTGAACAAGGACGGCGAGGCGCCGATCTTCTCCGTCGCCGACCTCGGCATCGTGGGCGACGTCCACAAGGTCGTCCCCGCGATCATCGAAGCGCTCAAGTCCAAGTAGTACTGGGCGAAGTAGCGCCCGGCACCCACACTGCGCCCTCGATGCGCGTGACCGCGTCGGTCGCGCGCGGCAACGCGCCGAACTGTTCTCGGCACGCCCACATCGCACGGGCGGACGCGCGTGCGTCGCGCGCGTGGGGGTTGGGAGCGTCGGGGCAATCGAGCTCGGGAAAGCCTCGGCGCAGCAGACGTGGGATAGATCTCGATCGCGAGGCGGTCCGATGGGCCGTCGAACGGCCAGACCGCCACCCCGTCGGCGCGGAGGCGGGCGAGATGCGGCATGCCGCGAACGGATCCGGCGCCGACCTGACCGTTGCCGACGAGCTGGAACACGGACTTCGGTTGGTATCCGGCGCCGCGCAGCGCGACTTCACAGGCGCGGTACTGCTGCTCCGGTGGAAGCACGCACTTCCTGTTCCAGAACGGAGGGTGAGGCGTGAGCCAGCTTTCTGCGTGGCCGGTCGCGCACGCCCACACGTCGTCGATCGTCGCGAGCCCGAGCTGCTGCGCGAACCACGCCGGAAGCCCGAACGAGAAGTCGAAGCCGGCGACGAACGGCGGCGGCGTCGACGCTACGAAGTCGGCGGCTTCCCGGCGCGACCAACCGCCCCGGTCCTCCACGATTTCGCCGTCGCGGATCGCAGACACCCAGATGCCACGGAGCTTGCCTTCCGAGCGTGCGCCCGACCAGTCGATCGCGATAACCGTGAGAGTGCGCACGGCGAGAACGGTACGTTGAACGCATGGCCGGCGACGCAGCACCCGACGATGTCGTGCTGCGGGCGCGCGGGCTCGTCAAGGACTACCGGCGGGCGCGAGCGGTCGACGGAGTGGACCTGGTCGTGCGCGCAGGGGAGCGGGTGGCACTGCTCGGTCCGAACGGCGCGGGCAAGACGACGACGATCCTGATGGTGCTCGGAGTCGTGAGCCCGGATGAGGGCGACGTCGAGATCTGCGGCCTGCCGCTCGCGCGCAAGCGCAGCCAGGCCGCGATGAACGTCGGGTTCGCCGCCGGGTATCTGCCGCTCACCGAGCGCATGCGGGTGCGCGAGTACCTCACGCTCTACGGCCAGCTGTACGGGATGGCCGACCCGACCCCGGAGATCGAAGCGGGCCTCGAACGATTCCGTGTCACCCACCTCGGTGACGCGATGGGCACCGAGCTGTCGTCCGGGCAGCGCACCCTGATCGGGATCGTGCGGGCGACGTTGCACCGCCCTCGCCTCCTCGTCCTCGACGAGCCGACCGCGTCGCTCGATCCCGACGTCGCGCTGCGGGTGCGCACCGGCCTCCTCGACCTGTCGCGCGAGTACGGGTGCGCGCTGCTGATGACCAGCCACGACATGGGCGACGTCGAGACGGTGTGCGAGCGAGTCGTGTTCCTCTCGTACGGGCGAGTCGTCGCCGACGCCGCACCGCGAGAGGTCGCGTCCGCCCACGGGCAGGGCGATCTCGCAAGCGTCTTCCTCCAGCTCGCCGAACGTCACGAGGCGACGGCAGCAGCACAGCAGAGCGATCACCCGTGACCGGCGTTGCGGCCCCGACCGAGTCCGCCCGGCTGCACGGCATCGCGGCAACGATGTTGCGTCTGCGCGCGATCTCGCGCCGCCACGCGTACGTGATGGTCCGCAGCCCGCACCGCCTGTTCGACGTGACCCTGTGGCCGCTCGTCGACGTGTTGCTGTTCGGTGCGTTGGCGGAGTTCGTCGGCAACGGCGATCCGTCCGGCGCGTCGCAGGCCTCGGCCTATCTGCTCGCCGGGATCGTGTTGTGGCACGTGATCTATCAGTCGCAGATCGCGCTCAGCACGGGCTTCCTCGAGGAGACCTGGACGCGCAATCTGCTGAACATGATGGTCACACCCGTGCGCGAGGTCGAGTACGTCGCCGGTGTCGCGCTGTTCGGCATGGTGAAGCTCGCGCTCGGAGTCGGCGTGATGGTCCTCGGCGCGCTCGTCTTCTTCTCGTTCGACACCTGGTCGCTCGGTTTCGGCCTGATCCCCATCGCGGCGGTGTTGCTGTTCGTGGGCTGGGCCGTCTCGTTGCTCGTGATCGGGCTCGTGCTCCGGTTCGGTTCGGGAGCCGAGGCGCTGGCCTGGGGTGTGATGTTCATCCTGCTGCCGCTGTCGGGCGTCTTCTACCCGATCGAGTCGCTGCCGGCGGTGTTGCAACCGATCGCGCAGCTCCTGCCGACGACGCATGCGTTCGACGCGCTGCGCGGCCTGGTCGACGGCGACGGCCTCGACTGGGGCCAGCTCGGTCTCGCCGCGTCGGGCGTCGTGGTGATGATCGGCGGTCGCGCTCTGGTACCTCACCCACATGCTGAAGCTCTTCCGGCGCCGCGGGTACATCACCCGCTACACCTGAGCGCGGCCGCTCACCGCGCGGCACACTGTGCGCCATGAGTGCGCCGGCCGCGACCCTCGTCGATCCCGAACGCCTCGCGGCCTGGATGGACACCGAAGGACTCGAGCCGGGCGCAACGCTGCGCGTCGAGCGCATCACCACCGGCCATTCGAACGAGGTGTTCCGCCTCGAACGCGGTGTGCAGCAGTGGGCGTTGCGCCGGCCGCCCCGCACGCCGCTCTCACCGACCGCGCACGACATGGCGCGTGAGTACCGCTTGCTGCGGGCGTTCGGCGACCCGAGCGGTTGGATCGGGCGTGAGCCGGTTCCGGTCCCGAAGCCGGTGGCCCTGTGCACCGACACCGACGTGATCGGGGCGCCGTTCTACGTGATGGAGCTGCTCGACGGCGTGGTCGTCCGCGAGCGGATGCCGGCGCCGCTGGCGTCCTCGCCGGACTCCGGTCGCGAGTGCGCGTTCGCGATGATGGACGCGCTCGCCGGCATCCATGCGTTCTCGTGGGAAACCGGTGGGCTCGCGGACTACGGCCGTCCCGACGGCTACCTCGAACGGCAGGTGCCGCGCTGGCTCGGGCAACTCGACCGTTACCGCACACGCGACCTCCCCGAGGTCGACGAGGCGGGCCGGTGGCTCCAGGCGAACACGCCGGCCATGCAACCGCCGACCGTCATCCACGGTGACTACAAGCTCGACAACCTGATGTTCGAGCCCGCCTTGCCGGTCGCGGTGCAAGCCGTGGTCGACTGGGAGCAGTCGACGATCGGTGATCCGCTCGTCGACGTGGGTTGGGTGATCGGCCTCTGGAGCGAACCCGGCGAGGCTCACGCGCTCGCCGGCGCGAGCCCGCCGTCGGGTACGGGGCCGTTGGGCGATCTCCCGACGCGCGCAGAGATGATCGATCGCTACGCCGATGCGACCGGGCGCGATCTCACGAACCTGCCGTTCTATTGCGTACTCGGGTTGTTCAAGCTCGCGTGTGTGATGGAGGGCTCGTACGCGCGCTTCAGTGCGGGCACGAGCGACGACGCGTTCTTCTCCACGCTCGCGCAAGGTGTGCCGGCGCTCGCGCAGCGCGCACTCGAGTTCGCAACCGGCAGGCGCTGACTCCCGGCGCTAGATCTGGACCTCGCGGAGGTCGACGATCAGCGGTGCGTGGTCCGACGGTCCCGAGCCTTTGCGGGCGTTGCGGTCCACGAGCGCCCATGTGACGCGCTCGGCAACGGGACGCGTCGCGAGCGCGAGGTCGATGCGCATGCCGCGGTGCTGGTGGAAGTCGCCGGCCCGGTAATCCCAGTAGGTGTACAGCCGGTCGCTGTCGGGATAGACGCGGCGGAAGACATCCTGGAGTCCCCAGTCGCAGAGCGCCATCACTGCCGCGCGCTCCGGCGCGGTGACGTGCGTCGAGCCGACGAACGCCTTGGGGTCCCACACGTCGCGGTCCTCGGGCGCCACGTTGAAGTCGCCGAGGATGATCGCGGGATCATCGGGTGTGCCGGTCGCCAGCCACTCGCGCATGACGCCGAACCACGCGAGCTTGCGCTCGTAGAACTCCGAGTCGACCGAGCGGCCGTTCGGCACGTACACCGTCGAAACGCGTACACCACCGCAGCGAGCCGTGAGCAGGCGAGCATCGCCTTCGTACGGATCGGTGAATGCCGCGCCGAACCCGAACGTCGCGTCGTCGATGCCGACGCGGGAGAGGATGGCGACGCCGTTCCACTGCCCTTGCCCGTAGTGCACCGCCTCGTAGCCGAGCCCGCCGAACTCGAGTTGCGGGAAGTTCTTGTCGGCGAGCTTCGTTTCTTGCAGGCACAGCACGTCGACGTCGGCGTACAACAAGAACTCTTCGACCCGAGGCATGCGGGCCTTCAGCGAGTTGACGTTCCAAGACGCGATGCGC
The DNA here is from genome assembly GCA_963841215.1 of uncultured Actinomycetes bacterium. GTDB lineage: Bacteria > Actinomycetota > Acidimicrobiia > IMCC26256 > PALSA-610 > CAVUFH01. The sequence goes on from CAWJBW010000003.1 coordinate 204,974, forward strand.
ATGCGGTGCGGAGGCTACGGCACGAGGTAGGCAGGGTTCGCGACCACGTTGCTCGGCATCGGTTGCGAACATGGCGCCCAACCTGGTCAGAAGTTGGCGCTGAATCTGGCCCGAAGTCGGAGTAGCACTGCCCATCTGCACAGATTCTCCACAGGCAGGGCGCCGGGGTGCGTCCCGCGGTCCTTATCCTCGTCGGGTGGCTCCGTTGGAGGCCGTGACTCGGCCCGCGATCCCGCAGCGCATCCTCGTCATCGAAGACGAGCGTTCGATTGCCAGCGCGGTCGCGGCGCGCCTGCGCAGCGAGGGCTACGTCGTCGAGATCGCGGGCGACGGACCGACTGGTCTCGATGCGTTCGCGCAGATGGAGCCCGATCTCGTCGTGCTCGACCTGATGCTGCCCGGCCTCGACGGCATCGAGGTCTGCCAGCGCATGCAGCAGGACCGACCGGTGCCGGTGCTCATCCTGACCGCGCTCGACAACGAGGCCGACTTGATCACCGGGCTCGAGGTCGGCGCCGACGACTACATGACGAAGCCCTTCAGCGCCCGCGAGCTGGTCGCTCGCGTGCATGCGATCCTGCGGCGCATGGCGCGTGCGGCGAGCGTCGCGTCCGACACGCCGACGCGCATCGGGGACGTCGAGCTCGACCCGGCGACCAGACGCGTGACCGTCGATGGTGCGGCCGTGCACCTCACACCGACCGAGTTCGATCTCGTCTGCTATCTCGCGGCGCGTCCCGGTCGCGTGTCGACGCGCGAAGAGCTGCTCGAACAGGTGTGGGGATACGAGGTGCCTTCGGGTGCGCGCACGGTCGATTCCCACGTGCGGTCGGTGCGCCGCAAGCTCGGCGCCGACCTCATCCGCACGGTGCACGGCGTCGGGTACGGCATCGAAGACGAGCCTGCGACGTGAAGCACCAGCACGAACGGCCGCTCGACACGCTGCCGACGCTCAAGCTCAAGCTGTCGGTGGTGATCCTCGCGGCCGTGGCAGTGACGGTCGTCGTGTTCTGGGCCGGCGTCCGCGTCGGGATGTGGCCATCGCTCTCGGGAGTGATCGCCGCCGGGCTCGCGCTCGTGGTCGTGCGGTTCCTGGCAAGAGGTATGACCTCTCCGTTGCGGGAGATGTCGGAGGCGAGCGCGGCGATGGCGCGCGGCGACTTCAGCCAGCGTGTCACCGCAACGTCGCGCGACGAGATCGGCACCCTCGCCCGCGCGTTCAACCAGATGGCCGGCGAGCTCGCGGAAACCGACCGACTGCGGCGGGATCTCGTGGCCAACGTGAGCCACGAGCTGCGCACGCCCATCACCGCGCTCCAGGCGGTGCTCGAGAACCTCGTCGACGGGGTCGAGGCTCCGGACCCGGACACGCTCTCGACGATGTTGGCGCAGGTCGAGCGGCTCGGACGGCTGGTGAAGCAACTCCTCGACCTCTCCCGGCTCGAGTCCGGAGGCGTCCCGCTCGACAAGCGCGAGTTCGAGGTGGCCCCGATGCTGGAGCTCGCGGTGCGCGAGACCCGGCTGCACGCGGGACCGGTGCGGCTGTCGTTGTCGGTGCAACCCACCGACCTCACCCTCGACGCCGACGCGGAACGGTTGCACCAGGTCGTCGCCAACCTCGTCGAGAACGCGGTGCGCCACTCACCTCCCGACGGTGTGGTCGCCGTCAGCGCCCGAGCCGAGGGTCGCGCGGTACGGATCGAAGTGACCGACGACGGGCCGGGTATTCCACCCGCGGAGGCGACCCGCGTGTTCGAACGGTTCTACCGCGCCGACAGCGCACGCTCGTCGGATCACGGTGGCGCCGGGCTCGGGCTCGCGATCGCGCGCTGGATCGTCGACCTCCACGAGGGCGATGTGCACGCCGAGCGCCACGAGCCCCACGGCGCCCGGATGGTCGTCACGATCCCCGGTCTGGTGGCGCGTACGAACGAAGATCGAGAGCCGCTCCGCGAGCGCGCCGCGGCGCTCGCCCTGACCCGGCCGATCCACAAGGCCATGACTCCGAAGGGACGCTGACGTGCTGACGCGAATCGACGACGCCGTACGACGGATACGGCGCGGCGAGATGGTCCTCGTGGTCGACGACGAAGACCGGGAGAACGAAGGCGACTTGACGCTCGCTGCCGAGTGGGTGACGCCCGAAGCGATCAACTTCATGCTGCGGTGGGCGCGCGGTCTCGTGTGCATGCCGTGCGACGCGGCCCGGCTCGACGAGCTCGAAGTCGGGCCGATGGTCGCCCCGGGTGTCGCGGGCTGCGACACCGCGTTCACCGTGTCGATCGACCACCGCGAAGCCGGCAGCGGCATCGGCGCCGCCGATCGTGCGCTCACGATCCGCCGGTTTCTCGACACGGGGTCCGCGCCGGCAGACTTCGTGCGGCCGGGCCACGTGTTCCCGCTGCGCGCGCGTCCCGGCGGTGTCCTCGAGCGACGCGGTCACACCGAAGCGGCGGTCGACCTCGCACGTCTCGCCGGGCTCGCGCCCGCCGCGGTGATCTGCGAAGTGCTCCACGACGACGGTTCGCCCGCGCGCCTGCCCTACCTCGAGTTGTTCGCGCAGGAGCACCGGGTCGCGATGATCTCCGTCGACCAATTGGCCGAGTTCATCGCCGCGCCGACCGCGCGCGGGGAGCGGGTCGGCACGTCGGGCCGGCCCCTGCTCCTCTAGTTCAGAGCGTTCAGGCGCGCGCGCCGACGGGTGCGCCGTCGACGATCTGATCGAGGTACTCCGACAGGCCGAAGCCGGACTGCTCGGAACCGGTCAGCTCCCGACACGACCACTCCGTGAGCCCCTCGGAGATGGTTGACCCCGCGGTCGAGGCGGTGGTCGACTCCTGCCCGTGCGGACGCAGCGGAGCGAGCGCCGGAGGCGCAGCGCAGTGAGGGAGCGATGAGCATGAGCACCCCGAACATCACGGAGATCACCGATGGCCTGGAGTTCCCCGAGGGCCCGGTGTGGATGCCGGACGGGAGCCTGTTCGTCGCGGAGTTGCGCGGCGGGCGGGTGACGCGAGTCGCACCCGACGGCGCCAAGACCACTGTCGCCGAGCCCGGCGGGAGCCCGAACGGGCTGGCGATCGGGCCGGATGGTGCGTTGTACGTCGCGAACAGCGGCGGATGGGGCTGGCAGGATCTCGGCGGCTTCTTCATTCCCGACGCCGAGCAGCCCGACGACTACAGCGGCGGGCGCATCGAGCGCATCGACCTCGCGTCGGGCGACGTGAAGGTGCTCTACACCGAATGCGACGGCAACGAGCTCGTCGGTCCCAACGATCTCGTCTTCGACGCGCACGGCGGCTTCTACTTCACCGATCACGGGAAGCACCGCGGCCGCGTGCGCACGATCGGTGCGATCTTCTACGCCCAAGCGGACGGCTCGGGTATCCGCGAAGTCGCGTTCCCATCCGACGCACCGAACGGCGTGGGCCTCTCGCCCGACGGCACCCGCCTGTACGCGGCCGAGACCTACACCGGGCGCGTCTACGCATGGACGCTGTCGGGACCCGGCGAGGTTGCGGGTCCGGGCCAGGTGATCTGCGGCCTGCCCGGAATGCAGTACTTCGACTCGCTCGCCGTCGACGGCGACGGCAACGTCGTGGTTGCGACGCTGATCACCGGTGCCCTGAGCGTCGTCTCACCGGACGGCGAGCTCGTGGACCAGGTCGTGGTCGGCGACCCGATGGTCACCAATGTGTGCTTCGGTGGTCCGGGGCTCACGACGGCGTACGTGACCATGTCGGCCACCGGCCGCCTGGGCTCGTTGCCTTGGCCCCGAGCCGGCCTCCGCCTCGCACATTCGTGAGCCCGAGGATCGTCTCGATCATCGGGTTTCCGCACAGCGGATCGACGTTGCTCGGGGATGTCCTCGGTTCCGCGCCGAGTGTGATGCACGCGGGCGAGACGGCGGTCGTGTGCGACCGGCTGCTCCGGAACGAGCGCCGCGCCTGTTCATGCGGCACGCCGATCTCCCGCTGCGCGGTGTGGGGGCCGGCGTTGCATGCCGCGTTCACCGCGTCGGGGCTCGACGCGCGCTCGGTGGTCGAGGGCGTCCGGCTCGTTCGTTCGGGCGGTCGCGCGCCCGCGGCGCTCGTCGAGTTCTACCGCACGCTCTTCCAGGTGGCGGCCTCGACGAGCGGCGCCGAAGTTCTGATCGACTCCTCGAACTGGCCGCGCTACGCGCGTTTCCTCCGTGAGGTGGCCGGCACGAACCTGGCGTCATTGCATCTGGTCAGGGATCCGCGCGCTTCGCTCCACTCGCGCGTGCGGGGTGGCGGGCGCTTCCGGTTGAAGGCCGCGTCCGATGTGCGGGTGACGCTCTCGGTGGTGCGGGACGCATTCCGTTGGAACGTGTGGAACCGCCAGGCAACGCGGATCTCGAAGTCGGTGCTCACGACGTCGGTCGTGCGCTACGAAGATCTCGTCGAACATCCCGCGCCGGTCCTGGGGCGCGTCACCAGCGCGCTCGACCTTCCTGCGATCGTGGTCGACGGCCAACGAGTACCGCGGGTGCGCGACCACGTCATCTGGGGCAGCCGGGGCGCGAAGGCGGGTGTGGCGACGCTCGCCCTCGACGATGCGTGGCGCACGCAATCGCCGCGCATCCGGCGCGCGCTCGCGTGGGGGTTGACCACCCCGACGCGTCGCCGCTACGGCTATCGATCCTGGCGCCACTGACCGCGGTCCGGTCCCGGTTCGGGCCTCGGGAATAGGGTGCGGCCGCCAACTGGGAGATATCGGGGCGAGAGACATCAGGGGAGTGCGTCGTGGGACCGTTGCAGGGCATCAAGATCGTGGAGCTGGCCGGAATCGGCCCGGGACCGTTCTCGGGGATGCTCCTCTCCGACATGGGCGCGGACATCATCCGCGTCGACCGTGCGCAGCAGGTGAACCCCGGCAGCTTCGACACGCCCAACCTCGAGCCGTTGTACCGCGGGCGCCGGTCGATCGGTGTCGACTTGAAGCGGCCCGAAGGGGTCGAAGCAGTCCTGAAGCTCGTCGAGCAGGCCGACGCCCTGATCGAGGGGTTCCGCCCCGGTGTCACCGAGCGCCTCGGCCTCGGCCCCGACGTGTGCCTCGCCCGCAACTCGAAGCTCGTGTACGGCCGCATGACCGGCTGGGGCCAGGACGGTCCGATGGCGCAGGCGGCCGGCCACGACATCAACTACATCGCGCTCGCCGGCGCGCTCGCTCACTTCGGTCGTGAGGGCGGCAAGCCGACACCGCCGATCAATCTCGTCGGCGACTTCGGTGGCGGTGGGATGTTCATGGCGTTCGGCGTCGTGTGCGGCATCCTCGAGGCGCAGCGCTCGGGCCAGGGTCAGGTGATCGACGTCGCGATGGTCGACGGCAGCGCGGTGTTGATGACGATGATGTGGGGCCTCACCAAGCTCGGGTTCTGGGACGAGAAGCTGGGCGCGAACGTGCTCGACACCGGCGCACCCTTCTACGACACCTACGAGACCGCAGACGGCAAGTTCGTGTCGCTCGGGTCGCTCGAACCGCAGTTCTACGCCGAGCTCATCGAGAAGCTCGGCCTCACCGACGCTGGCCTGCCGCAACAGATGGACCGCAACAACTGGGACACGCTGCGTACGAAGTTCACCGAGTTGTTCAAGACCAAGACGCGCGACCAATGGGACGAGATCCTGCGCGGCACCGACGCTTGCTACGCGCCGGTGCTCACGATGTCGGAGGCGGCGGAGGACGCGCACATGAAGGCGCGCAGCACGATCATCGATCGGGACGGCGTGCCGCAGCCCGCGCCGGCACCGCGCTTCTCGCGCACCGTCGCCGAGGTGCAGCGAGCCGCGCCGTGGGCCGGCCAGCACACCGACGAGGCAATGGTCGCGTGGGGCTTCGCCGCCGACGAGATCGCCAAGCTCCGCGAAGTCGGCGCCATCGCGTGAAGGATCACGACTCGACGCGTCAGGTCACCAACGCCATGACGCGCTCGAGGCGTTCTTCGAGCAGATGTGGGTCGGGGGCAACGATGGTGACGTGCCCGAGCTTTCTTCCGGGCCGGGGTGTCTTGCCGTAGTCGTAGAGGTGCGCACCGGGGACCGCGAGGATCTCGGCGGCGGCAGGCATGGCGCCGATGCAGTTCACCATCGCGGAGGGCCCGCGCGTGGAGGTGGAGCCGAGCGGCAACCCGAGCACGGCCCGCAGGTGGTTCTCGAACTGGCTCGTCTCTGCGCCCTCGATCGTCCAGTGGCCGCTGTTGTGCACCCGAGGCGCGATCTCGTTGACGAGCAGGCCGCCGTCGACGTCGAACAGCTCGACACACGCGACACCGACATAGTCGAGCGCGTCGAGGAGGGGCACGATGCACGCTTCTGCCGAGCGCTGCAACGCATCGTCGGCGCGCGGCGCAGGCGCGCGAGTGAGGCGCAGGATGCCGTCTCGGTGCACGTTCTCGACCACCGGCCAGCAGCGGGTCTCGCCTCCGACGTCGCGCACCGCGATGATCGAGAGCTCGCGGGTGAACGGCACGAGTGCCTCGAGGATCAGCGGAACGCCGCCCAGTTGTGACCACGCCGATTCGACATCGTCGCTCGCGCGCACGACCGCTTGGCCCTTGCCGTCGTATCCGCCCCGCCGGGTCTTGAGCACTGCCGGCGCGCCGATCTCGGCGAACGCGTGGTCGAGCTCGGCGCGGTGTTCGACCGCTCGGTACGCGGTGGTCGGGATGCCGAGCCCGGCGCAGGTGTCCTTCTCGGCACACCGGTCCTGGCTGACCTCGAGCGCGGGTGCCGGTGGCAGCACCGGCGCGATCGCTTCGAGATGGCGGGCGGTCGCGGCGGGCACGCCTTCCCACTCGTACGTGACGACGTCCGATCCGTCGGCGGCGAGGGCGGCGGCGTCGAGATCGTCGAGCGATCCCGTGACGACCGGACCGACCATCGCCGCGGTCGGTGAGGAGGACGGATCGAGGAACCGGCAGTGCACGCCGAGCGGGAGACCGGCGAGCCCGAGCATCCATCCGAGCTGGCCGCCCCCGAGCACGGTTACCTGCGTCACTGGCGAGCACGCTACCCAGTGGGCGCGGCGACGCGTATCGGCTCAGCCCTCGAGCGCGAGCGGCGGCGCGAGCGGTGGGATGTCGCTGTCGGTCAGCGCGGGCTCGTCGTGGCGGAGCGCGTCGATCCTGTCGAGCGGCCGCTGCAGAGCACGGTGTCGCGTACCCATCAGGTGCGTGTACTCCTTGGCGACCCCGTCGAAGCGTTGCTGCACCCGGTCGAGCTGCTCCACGTACTTCTGCCACTGCTGCGAGAACACCTGGAGTTGCGTGAGGATCTCGTTCGAGGTCTTCTCGAGGCGGAAGTTGTCGACCGCCTGACGCACGACCGCGAGCACTGCGTACAACGTCAACGGCGAGCACACGACGATCCGGTTGCGCATCGCGTCGTCGATGAGCTCGCGGTCGTGCTCTTGGACGAACGCGTACACCTGCTCGTTCGGAATGAACAGCAAGAGGCAGCCAACCGTTTCCGCCTGGTCGTCGAGGTAGCCGCGCGTCGTCAGCTCCTTCACTCGATCGCGGACGTCGCGGAGGAACTGGTCGCGGTACCGCCGTTGCTCCAGTTCGGACTGCGCTTCGAGGTGGCGCACGTAGTTGTCGAGCGGGAACTTGACGTCCATGTGCATCTTGAGGTGCTGCGGCAGCAAGAAGGTGTAGTCGGGGCGGCGGCCGCTCCCGGCCAACGTTGATTGCCGGAGGTAGTTCACGCCTTCGACGAGTCCGCTCAGGCGAAGCACGTCCTCGGCCATGCGCTCACCCCACTGTCCCCGCACCTTTTGGCTCGCCAGCACTTCGCGCAGTTGGCGCGTGTGCTCATTGAGCGCGTTCAGTCCTTCGTGCTGGCGTTGCAGCTCGTTCGCGAGCTCGCCGTACGACTTCTGCCGGTCGGCGTCGAGGCCGCGGACGAGCTCACCGACCTTCCCGAGCTCGTCCGTCAGGGTGCCGAGCCCCTGGTCGATCAGTGCTTTCTTGCCATCGAGCTCCGCGGTCGCGCGGCGCTGCGCGTGATCGAGATGGGCCGTGTTCGCCTCGTGCAGGAGCGTCAACAGCGACTCGGGGAGCCGCCGTTGCTCCTCCCTGAGCCGCTGGAGCTCGACACCGACGTCTTCGAGCGCTGCGTCGTCGACATCACCGGTTCCAGCGAACATCGCGAACCGCCGCGTTGCCCATACCGCGAGCGCGGCACCTACCGCCGCAGCGGCGACGAAGAGCAGGATGAGGATCGGGCCGAAGTCCATGCGACGACCGTAACGACCGGGTGTGACAGCTACGCCGAGGTGGGCACCGCGATCGTGGGGACCTCGTCGTAGCCGAACATGTCGGAGACCAGGCCGTTCAATGCGCCTTTGCGTTCCTTGGCGTACGCACGAGCTGCGTCCGCAAAGGCGGCGAGCTCTCCGGGCTGCGGGGAGCCTGCGTACGCGTCGATGGGTCCCGTGACGTTCGGATCCGCCGACAGGCGGGGCGATGCCTTCACCGCGAGGACGAGGCGGCGTCCGACGCCCTCGAGCTCGTTGGCGAGCCGGATCGCGTCATCGCGGCTTCCGTCGGCGCGGGCCTCCAGCCACTCCTCGAGCATGTCGCTCACTTCGTTCGAGATCTCACCGACCGGTCCGGGCGTCTCGGCGACGCTGTTGTTGACCATGGCGAGGACCTGGAACCGGGTGTCGAGCGCGGGCGCGGCGGAATCCCAGCTCGACTCCAGCTGGTCGCGGGCATCTTCGATGTCGGGACGGGTCGTGAAGACGAGCAACGCGGCTACACCGAGGGCGCCGACGAGGACGATCAACACGAGTCGCCGCAAGAGGCGCATGACCACAGCAGCGTAGTTGTGTACCGGCGTTGCGCCTCGGATGGTCGGCTACCGTCGGGCGATGGCCCGCTCCCGGGGCTGTGCGCGCGATCCTGGCGGTCGCCCTGCTCGGGAGCTTCGTCGTGCATCGTCTGCATCGTCGTGAGCATCGGGTGGGGCTTCTACGTCGGTGGCCGCAGCACGGCCGGCTCGACCGTCAACGCGACCGTCGTCGACACGATCGACGGTGACACGATCCGTGTCGCGTACGCCGACGGACGGCAGGACACCGTGCGTCTCCTCGGCGTCGACACGCCGGAGACGCATCATCCGACGAAGCCGGTGGAGTGCTTCGGGCCCGAAGCGAGCGACCACACGCGCGCCCGCCTCCTCGGTCGCGAAGTGTCGCTCGAACGCGACGTCGAGGCGCGCGACATCTACGGCCGGTTCCTCGCCTACGTGGTCGTCGACGGGACCCGGTACAACGACGAGCTGTTGCGCGACGGATACGCGCGCTACCTCGTGATCGCACCGAACGGCGCGCACGCCCGTTCGCTTCTCGCCGCCGAGCTCGACGCGCAGCACGCGCGCCGGGGCTTGTGGGGTGCGTGTTGAGCCGGCGCGTGCCGGGCGGCGGAGTCAGGCGGTTGGGTCAGGCAGTGGTGGCGAGGATCTCGTCGACGATGTCGAGCGTCGTCTCCGGGTTGAGGAACGCCAACCGCGCGACCGGTTCGCCGTACCAGCTCGAGGGGGTCACGAACGCGATCTGTTGTTCGAGGAGCCGGGCCGACCAGGCGTCGTAGTCGGCGCGGCTCCAGCCGTCGCGCGTGAACAACACGATCGACAGCTCAGGCGCCCGAACCAGACGGAGGTGGGGCAGCGTGGTGATGCGCGCGGCGGCGGCGCGTGCCGTTTCGAGCACGCGTTCGATCGCGGCGCCGTAGGCATCGGAGCCGTGCACGGCGAGCGAGAACCACAGCGGCAAGCCGCGAGCACGACGGGTCAGCTGGTACGCGTAGTCGGAGGGGTTCCACTCGCGGTCGTCGTGGATCACATCGAGGTACGACGCGTCCTGCGTGTGCACGGCGCGCGCGAGGTCGGGATCTCGATAGAGCAGCGCCGCGCAGTCGAACGGCGCGAAGAGCCACTTGTGCGGGTCGATGACGAGCGAGTTCGCGGCCTCGATTCCGTCGAACTTGTGGCGGACGCTCGACGCGAGCAGCGCCGCGCCCCGTACGCGGCGTCGACGTGCATCCAGAGGCCGCGGGCGCGGCACACCGCCGCGATCCCGGCGAGGTCGTCGACGATGCCGGCGTTCGTCGTCCCGGCCGTCGCGGCGACGGCGACGACATCGCCCGTTTCGCCATCTCCGGCTCGGGTGGGATCTGCGAGCGCGGCCTCGAGCGTCGCGCCGGTCATGCGATCGGCTTCGGTGTCGACCACGAACGGCCGCACATCGAGGAGCCGCATCGTGTTGGCGATCGACGAGTGGGTCTGTGCGCTCACGGCGATGCGGACCGGTTCCGCGAACGAACCCGACGTCGCGCGCGCTGTCACGCGCGACGGCGAGCGCGGCGAGGTTCGCAGCCGAACCACCCTGTACGAAGCAGCCGCCGGCGTTCGCCGGGAGCCCGGCGAGGTCGGCGAGGAAGCGCAGCGCCTGGTTCTCGGCGTGCACCGCGCCCGCCGACTCCAACCAGGAGATCCCGCTCATCGACGATGCGGACACGACCATGTCGAAGAGCAAGGACGCCTTGGTGGGTGCAGCCGGGATGAACGCGAGGAAGCGCGGGCTGTCGCACGAGATGACCGCCGGGGAGATCACGTCGCGAAACTGCTGCATCACGACCTCGGGGTCGTTGCCGCTTCGGCCGATGAGGCTCGGTGCGCGCGCGTCGAGATCATCGGGCTCGAACCCGTGGTCGAGGGGGACGGGATCGAGGCGCAGGCGTTCGTCGGTGTACTCGGCCACCGCGCGCGCGACGCGCGCCGTCAATTCGTCGTAGCGATGCATCACGCGCACGGTACCGCCGAGCGCGTCGCCCGGAGAGTGCGACGATCAGGTCAGTGCTGCTGAGTCGCGTCCGCAACTTGTCGATGCCGGAGCCGAGCATCTCGCGTGCTTCGGCGCGGCTGCAGCCGAGTGTGTCGGCGAGCCGCTTGCTCGGAACCGGTGTCTTGCCGTCGAGCCCGAAGTGCTGCACGACGGCGGCTCGTTCGCCGAGGGTCAGGCCGTCGAAGGCGTGTCGGTCGGCCTGCAACTCCAACGCGTCGAGATCGGGTTCGGTGTCGTCGATCATTGCGACTTCGTCGACGCCGTCCGGGTACGGCCAGCCGTCGTCGGTGGGGAACAGCGGCAGCGTGGTGCGGGCCATCGTGACCTCCCGGAAGGGGAGCGGATGCCGGTTGCGGGACGGTCCAATGGTTGCCGGTGACGCCGAGCACGTCAACGGGCGTGACGCCGGCGGGTGCGAGGTTCGAGCGACCGCCCTGGTGGCGTCGCGCGGCTCGAGCGCGTCGCGCGCGCCGGCCAGGCCCGCGCGGGGATCGACCGAGACGGGTGGAGGAGGCCGCAGCGTGTTCGCGGAGCAGCGTCAGCCACGGGCTCGGTTCCCGCGGCCGTGGGCCGGCCACCGACCGTCCGCTGTCGCGCCCACGACACGTGCAGCACGCCCTCGGACCGGCCGAGCGCGACGTGGAGCAGCCGGCGCTCCTCGGCGAGCGCGTCGGGGTTGCCGGTCGCCCAGGAGATCGGCACCAGGCCGGCTTCGAGCCCGGTGACGAACACGACCGACCACTCGAGGCCCTTGGCGCGGTGGAACGTGAGCAGGTCGACGGCAGCACCGGAACCCGCCGCTGTCATTGCGCCGAATTCGCTGCGGCCGAGTCGCTCCGGGTCGCGAGATCGAGCCAACCCGAGAAGCCGGCGACGCTGCCGCCGGGTCTCGACCGCGAGGTACTCGCGTCCGAGCCGCAGCAGCGCGTCGCGGTGCTCGCGTGCTTCCATCGCGCGCGCGCGAGCCGTCGTGCTCGGCATCATCCGACGTCGCCGGTCGCTCGCGGTAGCCCCGGTCGCGAAGTCTGCGAGCAGGATGCCGAAGCTGCGACTGCGCCCTCGCGCGACGCATCCTCCCTTTCGGCTTCTCGCAACTCCGCGAGCAACGTTCTGCACCAAGGGTCGCTCGACGAACCGGCTGCTCGTGCCGGTGCGTGACGGGATGCCGCGTCGGGCCAACGCGGCCTCGAAGAGCGACGACTGCGCGTTGGTCCGGAACAACACGCCGATGCGGTCATAGGGAACGCCGTTCGTGAACGCCTCCCAACATCCCTGTGCAACGGCCGTCGGCCTCGGCCGCGTCGTCGGCGAAGCCGCGGATCGACGGTGACGGGCCATCGGGACGCACCGCGCGGACGGCGGGCCGCGCCCGGTCGTCGGCGCCGAGCACGCCTTCCGAGAACGCGACGACCTGCGGGGTCGAGCGGTAGTTGCGATCGAGCGCGAGCATGCGTCGCGCCCGCGAAGTGGCTGTCGAACTGCGCGCAGCGGCGTGGCGTCGGCGCCGGCGAACCGGTAGATCGCCTGCGCAACGTCGCCGACGACGCAGAGGTCGGGCTCGGGCCCGAGCCAGGCGCGCAGCAGCCGCAGCTGGAGCGGTGTCGTGTCCTGGAACTCGTCGACGAAGACCTGCCGGAAACGCCAGCGCTGCGTGGCCGCGAACACCGGGTCGCGCTCGATCGTGTCGGCGCAGGTACGCGAGCAGGTCGTCGAAGTCGAAGACGCGCCGCCGCCGCTTCTCCTGCTCGTAGCGCGCGGTAGAGGTCGGCGGTCTCGGCGAGGCGGACGTTGCGGCCGGCGGCCGTCGGTGCGAGCCGCGTCGACGTAGCCGTCGGGATCCACGCATGCGGGCCTTGGCCCACTCGATCTCGGCGGCGAGATCGGCGGTCGGCACCGCACGCCGCGCCCCGCGCCGCGCGCCGGTCGCACGAGCGAACCCGAGGAGCCGGGCCTTGGAGGCCAGCACCGTGGGTGGCGCGGCGGTGCTCCTCGACGCGCCCGCTGGCGCAGCTGCGACGAGCGCGAGCGAGTGGAAGGTCCCGGCGTGCACTCGCCCGACACCGAGTGCGCCGAGGCGCTCGATCAGCTCGCCGGCCGCCTTGCGGGTGAACGTCAACGTCGAGCACGTGCTGCGGCTCGGCCGAGCCCTCGCGGACACGCCACGCGATTCGCCGGGTCAGGACCCGGGTCTTGCCCGACCCCGCCGGCGCGAGGATCGCGAGTGGGTTCGCGTCCGACGTGACCGCGTCGCGCTGGCGCGCGTCGAGATCGTCCGAGCAACGGATCCGGCGTGAGCTGGACACCGGAGCGCACCGTAGACGCGCGCGGTTGACGCAAGCGGTGACGCGAGAAGGCCCCGAGTAGTCTTCGCTGCGTGTGCAGCTCCGAACTCCTCGGGGCCTTCCATGACCGGCACTGTGATCGTGAGCAGCCCTTGCGAGCGCTCCCGAAACGCACTGTCGGCCATCACGGTGTCTCCCGAAGGTGACTCCGTGTCCGGTTGCTCGGCGCCTGCTCCACCTTCCGCTCGCCGTGCCTTGCGGTGCACTTCGACTTCCGCTGGTGCCGACGCTCGGCGTTCCGGCAGAGGCGACAGTAAGCCCGCGTGTCTCGCGCGGTCAAGGAGAAATCGCGAATGCCCAGGAAGCTTTCGCGTGCGCCCGCCCGTCGCGTGGGTACCGTGCGCGCGTGCACGTGTCGCGCCGGCGTTTCGAAGCCCTCGTCTCCGAGGTGCTCGACCACCTGCCCGAGGACCTGCTGGCGGCCTCCGAGAACGTCGCCGTCATCGTCGAGGACGAGCCGACGCCGGAACAGTCCGCCCACGGGCACCCGACCCAGGCGAGCGATCCCGACGTCGAGGGCGGGGCGCTCTTCGGCCTGTACGAGGGGTCATGCAGACCGATCGGGGCATCGACGGGTATCTGCCCGATCGGATCACCTTGTTCCGCAACGCCTTGTGCGCGGCCTGCGCCGACGAGGACGACCTGGTCGAGCAGATCCACGTCACCCTCGTGCACGAGTTCGCGCACCATTTCGGCATCGACGACGACCGCCTCGAGGAGCTCGGCTGGGCGTGAGCAACCTTGCGGACGGCGTTCGAAGCCGATCGTGCCGGCGATCGAGAATCGTCTCGGTGCTCGTAACCCGCCGAGGTGCTTCGATGTCGCTCGCACCCGCTATACGTAGGGGCATGGACATCGAGCTGGTGCGAGGCACCCGGCGCCGCAAACACGTGGAAGCGGTGCTGGTCGGGGACCGCCTCCGCGTGTCGTTCCCACGTTGGATGTCGCTGGCCGAGGCCGACCAGGTCGCGCACGAGCTGGCAGAGCGGATGCGGCGGCGCATCGACCCGTCCGCCATCGACATCGCGGCCCGCGCGCGCCGGCTGGCCCGCGAGTACGGGCTGCCGCGGCCCCGCGAGGTCCGCTGGTCGGGCCAGCAGACCTCGCGATGGGGATCGTGCACGCCCGACGACCGCACGATCCGCATGTCGAACCGGCTCGCCGCGTTCCCCGCGTGGGTCCTCGACTACGTGCTCGTCCACGAGCTCGCCCACTTGGTGGTGCCGCACCACGGCCCCGCGCACGACGAGCTCGTCGCGCGCTACCCGTACGCCGAGCGCGCGATCGGCTTCCTGGTCGCCAAGGATCTGGATCCCGACCGCCGACGAGGCGGGGTACGACAGACGAGCGAAGGGCCCGTGCCCTCGACTGTCGGCGCACGACGTCCGGCCCTGACCCGGCCCTCGAACGCGGTCTGTCACCGGTCGGCGCGGCCTACGGTTGACGCATGCCGTACCCGCGCCGGCTGATCAACCCGGGCGAGTCGGTCGTGCTCGACCTCAAGCCGCACTGGTGGTTCTTCGCCCGGCACATCGCGATCGGGATCGGGCTCGTCGTGGTCCTGATCCTCTTCTTCCGCCTCGACGGCGAGTTGCAGACCGTGACGTTGTACGCGTGGCTGGCTCGCGGCGGTCGTGTTCGCGGTGTGGCTGGTATCGCGTACCTGGACTGGCAGTTCACCTTCTTCGTGCTCACCGACCGGCGGGTCATCTATCGCACCGGTGTGTTCGCCAAGCGCGGCGTCGAGATCCCGCTCCCGCGCATCAACAACATCAACTTCCACCAGGGGATGGTCGATCGACTGGTCGGCGCCGGGTCGTTGGAGATCCAGTCGGCCGGCCAGGACGGCGAGTCGCGCTTCAGCCACGTGCGGCATCCCGACGGCATCCAGCAGGAGATCTACCGTCAGATCGAGGTGCACGCACGAGACCGCGCGAACTACGGCCGCGAGCCCGTCGAGGCGACGATGCCGGCTCAGGCCGGCGCAGGGCCGGCGGCAAACATCCCCGAGCAGCTCCGGCAGCTCGCCGAGCTCCGCGACAGCGGCGTGATCAGCGACGCCGACTTCGAGGCGAAGAAGGCTCAGCTGCTCGAGCGCATGTGAGTGTGCCGTTGCGAGTCGTCTCGCTCGTTCCGTCGGCGACCGAGACGCTGCGAGCGCTCGGTGTCGAGCCGGTGGCGGTGACCCGTTTCTGCGACGTACCGGGCCGGCAGACCGTGGGCGGTACCAAGAACCCCGATCTCGACGCGATCGTCGCGCTCGGCCCCGATCTCGTGGTGGTCAACGACGAGGAGAACCGCGCCGAGGATGCCGCGGCGCTCACGGCCTCCGGTTGCGCGCTGCACTCGATGTCGCCCCGCTCGGTCGAGGACGTCGGCCCTGCGATCCGTGCGCTTTCCGCTCGGGTCGGAGCCGCGGTTCCGGAGCCGTTCGGCGCCCTCGAGTGGGACGGCTGGCTCGCATCGATGCTCACGCCCCGCTGGTGGGACGCGTTCGTGGCGGTGTGGCGCCGGCCGTGGATGTCGTTGGCCACCGACACCTACGGCGCGTCGCTCCTCGACCTGCTCGGTGTCGGCAACGTGTTCGACGATTCGCTCGACCGGTACCCGGAAGTGACGCTGGACGAGGTCGCCGCCCGAGCGCCGAGCATCGTGTTGCTCCCGAGCGAGCCGTACGCCTTCTCGCTGCGGCACGTCCGCCAAGTGCAGGACGCGGTGCCCGGGGTGCCCGTTTCACTCATCGACGGGCGCGACCTGTTCTGGTGGGGCATCCGCACCCCGATGGCCGCAGACCGCCTGCGCGCGGTGCTCACTCAGGGCTGACGCCGGGCGCGCCGAGGTCGCGCAGCGCCGCTCGCAAGCGGGCGGCGGCATCGTCCATCGACGCCTCGTCGGGCGACGTGTCGACGTGGGTGAACGAGAGCTCGGCGGCGCGGTTGATCGGTACGACGTGCACGTGCGCGTGGGGCACCTCGTCGCCGACGATGATCACGCCGACCCGCGCCGGGTTCCAGACCTCGCGCTGCGCGCGGCCGATCCACCGCGCGACCTCGAAGACGTGCGCCGCGAGTGCGGGATCGAGATCGATCCAGTGGTCGATCTCCTCGCGGGACGACGAGGGTGTGGCCGGGCATCATCGGCCCGATCGAGAGGAACGCGACGGCGCGATCGTCCTTCCAGACGAAGCGGGCAGGGAGTTCTCCTTCGATGATGCGGGTGAAGATCGTCGGCATCGTGTGCTCCCGTTGTTCGCGTGTGCCTCGGTCACGTGACGGCTGCCGCACCGGCGGCGGCGCGCACCTCGAACGCCGTTGCCGCGAGACCGGTCGCGGCAACGTAGTCGTCCCGTACCCGCGTCGGGAGGGTGTCGAGGTGCTCGGGTGGTACGAGCGCGACGATGCAGCCACCGAAACCGGCACCGGTGAGCCGCGCGCCGTACGCGCCATGGAGCGTCGCGAGCTCGACGAGGAGATCGAGCTCGGGTGTCGACACCGCGAAGTCGTCGCGGAGCGATGCGTGGCTCGCCACCATGAGCTCGCCGCACACCACGAGGTCGTTTCCGGCCAAGCGCGCGCGCGAAGTCGTCGACGCGTCCGTTTTCCGACACGACGTGACGCGCGATCGGATCGTCGGCCACTTGCGCAAGCGTCGCGTCCCGGAGGAACGCCACACCGAGGCGCGCGGCGGCGGCTTCGCACGCGGCTCGACGCTCCGCGTACGCGCTCGCTCGCGAGCCGGCGGGGGAGGCCGCTGTGGACGATCACGACCTTGACGTCGTCCGGCATCGGGACCGGTTCGATCTCGAGGGTGCGGCAGTCGAGCCGGAGCGCGTGGCCGGCGCGTCCGAACACCGACGCCATCTGGTCCATGACGCCGCACGGCACGCCAGTGGCGCGGTGTTCCACTTCCTGTGCGACGAGCGCCAGGTCACGACCCGTGAGCGCGCGACCGGCGACGCTCGAGGCGACGAGCGTGATCGCGACCTCGAACGCCGCGCTCGAAGACAGGCCCGAGCCGATCGGGATCGTCGAGGCGACGACTGCGTCGTAGCCGCGTGTCGGTCGGTCGCGGTCGCGATCGCGCGAAGGTCGCGTGCACGGCGTCGACGATGGGGGCGGTTGGTCCGGCGAAGTCCAGCGACCGCACCTCGACCTGACCGTCGGCACGCGGCCGGTACCCGACGAGGACGTCGCGGTCGATCGCCATCGGCAGGCAGAGGCCGCCTTGGTAGTCGGTGTGGTCGCCGATCAAGTTGACGCGGCCCGGCGCACGTACGAATGCGGGCGACGAGGCGAATCGCGGGTGACGACGCGTGGTGGGGGAGCGCCGAGCGCACCGCCGCGAAGCGGTCTCGTGCGCCTCCCGTTGCGCTCACGGCGCCGCGGGCAACGGGCCGGCGCCCGCGGCGGCGGCAACGACCCACGCGGTGGGCTCCCGTTTCGTGCGTTCCGCGTAAGCCCGTGCCGCGCCCGCGGCGATGGCGCCGGCCTCGGCCTCCGGGACCAGCGCGACCACGCAGCCGCCGAACCCGCCGCCGGTGAGGCGCGCGCCGTACGCGCCGGCATCGACGAGTTCCTCGACGAGCGCGTCCAGCTCCGGAATGGACACCTGCATGTCGTCGCGCGACGACGCGTGCGACGCGAGCAGCAGTGGTCCGAGCGCGTCGATGTCGCCGGCTCGCAGCGCGTCGGCGAACGCAGCCGCGCGCGCGATCTCGGAGACGACGTGTCGCCCGCGCGGTGCATCGGCGACCTGTTCGGTGGTCGCGTCGCGCAGCACGCGCAGGCCGAGGTGCTCCGCCACCGAGAAGCTCTCGGCGCGGCGCGCCGTCCACGGGCTGCCCGCGAGGGTGCGAGCGACGCCCGAGTGCACCACGACGACGGCGAGCTCGGCCGGCATCGGCACCGCTTCCACGGCGAGCGTCCGGCAGTCGATTCTCACCGCGCAGCCGGCCTCGCCCGCGAGCGACGTGAGCTGATCCTGGATGCCGCAGGGCACTCCGAGCGCGAGATGCTCGGCGCGTTGCGCGGCACGCGCGACGTCTTGTCGCGACGCGAGCGCGAAGTCGGCAACCTCGCACAGTGCCAGCGCGACCGCGACTTCGAACGCGGCGCTGGACGACAGGCCGGCGCCTATTGGCACGGTCGACGTGATCGAGAGGTCGGCCCCGACGGGCGGCCGACCCAGCTCGTCCAGGACGCGCGCCACGGCCGTGACGGGACGTCCCCAGGCGGGCTCGACCGCGGCCGGTTCCTGTGCACCGCGCGCGTCGACGTCGACGAGGCTCGGATACTCGGCCGAACGCGCAACGACGCGAGCGTCACGGCGCGGTGCGAAAGCAATCGCCACCTCGCGATCTATCGCAAGTCCCACGACGATTCCTTCGTGGTAGTCGACCTGTCCACCGATCAGGTTGACGCGCGCAGGCGCGCGCACGCGCATGTTCACCGTTCGGCCGGAATCGCGGCGCGGAGCGCGCGTGCGGCTTCCTCGGGTACGACCGGGTTCGCGAGCGTGCCGCTCCCGAGCTCACCGGAAGCCACGAAGCGTTGCACTCCCGGCGCGCGCAGCGGGGGTGCAGTGTGCGCGTGCACGTGCCACTCGTCACCGCCGGTCGCCGGCGCCTGATGGAACCACAACAAGTACGGGAACAGGTAGCCGGGCTCGGGTGACGGCCAGAGCCGGTCGTACCGGCCGAGCGCGTTTCCGAGCAGCGTGGCGAGGTCGTCGCGCGCCGGGTCGTCCAGGTCGGGGAGCCCGCCGACGTGGTCGCGCGACGCGAACCGCATGCCGTAGGGATACGGCGAAGCGCGCGGGACGTATGCGATCCAGTCACCGCTCCGGTCGACGACGCGCACATCCGCCTCGAGCTCCGCTCGCACCTCCGCGCACACGCCGCATCCGTGTCCGCGCGCGACCTCCGCTTCGCGCGCGGGTGCCGGTGGCACGAATGGATACCCGTAGATCTGTCCGTGCGGATGGTCGATCGTCGCGCCGACCTCTCGGCCGCGGTTCTCGAACACGAGCACGTACTCGACCTCATCGCGCGCGAGGAGCGCCGTCGTGCGCTCGGCCCACAGGTCGACGACCTTGCGGACCTGCGCCGGCGTGAGCGTGCCGAGTGACGCATCGTGCTCCGGCGAGAACAGCACGACTTCGCTCGCCCCGGCGGCCGGCACGGTCGCGTCGCCTGTCGCCGTGCGCCGCGAGATCGATCGCGGGGCCGGGTGCGAGCGAGGGCCAACGGTTCGGGAACCAACGCACGTCGTACGGCTCGGGCGCTTCGAGGCCACCGACGCAGAACGGGCAGTCGGTCGTCGGCAGGTTGGGGCGCGCCTGGCGGTGGCCGACGACGTTCACCCATTCGCGCGTCAGGGGGTCGAGCCGCAACTCGCCCGGTCTTTCCGGCATGGCGCAATACTGGCGCGGATGACCGTGGCACCCGAACGTCACGAGATCAGGAAGCTGACGGCCGTGGACGTCGATGTGATCGCGCCCGCCATGGCGCGCGCCTTCGCCGACGACCCGTTGCAGGTCTGGGTGTTCCCCGACGCATCGACGCGCCTCGCCACGCTCGAGCAGATGTTCGGGCTCCAGATCCGGCACGGCAGCCTGCCCGCCGGAGAGTCGTACACGGATGCGTCACTGTCGGTCGCCGCGCTCTGGGCTCCGCCCGGCGCCTGGGAGCTCGATGCGGAGGCGGCAGCACGGATGCGGCCGCTGGCCACGATCGTCGGCGACGCGATCGGCCGGTTGCAGGCGGCGTACGACGCGATGCTCGCCGCGCACCCGGCGGAGCCGCACTACTACCTCGCCGGCGTCGGCACGGATCCCGCCGCGCCAGGCACACGGGCTCGCCTCCGCGGCGATGGCGCCGGTGCTGAAGCGCGCCGACCGGGACGGAGTCCCCGCCTACCTCGAGAGCACCAAGGAACGGAACGTCGGGTTCTACGAACGGCGCGGCTTCCGGGTGACCTCCACGATCGCGCCGGCTCCCGACGGTCCGACGATGTGGTGCATGTGGCGCGAGCCCAGTTGACCTGGTGCCGCGAGTCGGCTGGTCAGGCGGGCGCGGCGCCGACGGTGACGAAGCCGTCGTCGACGCCGTCCGAGTGCACGTCGACGAATCCGCTGTCGGCGAACGCTTCCTCCAGCTGCGCCGCGTTCCCACCAGCGCAGTTGCGCGCGCCGGAGCAGCGTCTGTCGGAGCGCCCCTTCGGCGTCGTAGACCTCGTGCCGGTTCAGCGTTGTCTGGATCTGGGCGTCGACGTCGAAACTGACTGCGGCGTGCGCCATGAACGTGATGCCGTCGGATGGACGGGTGGCACTGCGCCGGACCGCCCATTCGTAGTTCGCATCGAGGTTGTGACGAGGGACGAACATCGACAGCAGGAGACGACCGCCGGGCGCGAGATGGTCTCGCCAGCGTCGGAGTGCGGCGCGCGCGACGTCGATGTCGGTGTGGAGCATGAAGGAAGACGCGGGGTTGTAGATGGTCGCGTACCGCCGCTCGAGGTCCATCGTCGCGACATCCACATGGTGCAGTGCGATCTCCACGCCTTCGGTCGCCGCGTTGCGAGCGCAGATCGCGAGCATGTCGGCCGCGACATCGGCGCCTTCCACGTCGAGCCGGGCGACGCAGTAACGGACGAGGAGCCGGCCCGTGCCGCACGCGAGCTCGAGCGCGGGTCCGTCGCCCGTTTCGATCGCGGTGCGGAAGTACGCATCGTCGTGATACGGCGCAGTGTGGGGCATCCACGTGTCGTACGCCTCGGCGATGATCCCGCTGTACGACTGGTTGGCAGGGATCTCGTCGCGAACGAGTGGCCACACATCCATCCGCAGACGCTCGCACACCTCGTTCGACGCGACCAGCCGGATGTTGACGCGGACCCCTTGAATTCGCTCAGATGCTGTCGTGCTGACCTGGAACCAATTCGCAGCCGAGCGACCCGACCTCGCGGCGACGGGGCGATCGCTCTACTACCAAGTCGGTGTCGGGCTCGGCTTCCTCGCCACCGTGCGGGCGGACGGCGGACCGCGCGTACATCCGGTGTGCCCATTGCTCGTCGACGCGGGCTTGTTCCTGTTCGTCATCCCGTCACCGAAGCGGGCCGACCTCGAACGCGACGGGCGGTGCTCGGTGCACTCGTTCCCGACCGACGACAACGAGGACGCGTTCGTCGTGAGTGGCCGCGCCGAACCGCGCGACGACGCTTCACTCCGCCAGGCCTGCGCTGACGTGTGGATGAAGGAACGCAAGCTCGAGACCGAACCGCCGGGGTTCGACGCGGAGCAGCTCTTCGAGGTGTTGATCGAACGCTGCCTCGCGACCAAGACGACCGGCTACGGCGACTACGAACCGCAGCACACCGTGTGGCACGCGCCGGGCTGACGGCTCAGCGACCGCTGACTGCCGGCATCACCTCGGCGGCGAAGCGCTCGAGGCCGTCGCGGTCGAACGGCGCCCGCATCGCGAGGATCACCCACGACGCACCCGCGTCGACGTAACCGCCGACCTTGTCGACCATCTCCTGCACGCTGCCGGAGAGCACGCCGGGCTTCACGTAGTTCGCCATCTTGCCGAACTGCGCTTTCAGTTCCTCGTCGGTGAACGCCATGCCGACGTTCACGGACTTCGTGAGCGTCGCGGGGTCGCGGCCGAGCCGTTCGCAGTGCGCGTCGAGCACCTCGGCCTTGTGCGCCCACTCGTCGGGCGGGATGAACGGCACGTTCCAGCCGTCGGCGAACTCGGCACATATGCGCAACGTGACCTTCTCGCCGCCGCCGCCGATCCAGATCGGCAGCCGCTCCTGCACCGGCTTGGGCTCGCACGCCGCGTCACGCATGGTGAAGAACTCGCCGTCGAAACTGGTGCGTTCCTGCGTGAGGAGACCGCGCACGCACTGGATGTATTCGTTCAGCTTGCGGAGCCGCTCGCCCGGCGATCCGTAGGGGATGCCGTAGACGTCGTACTCCTGTTGGAGCCACCCGCCGCCGAGCCCGAGCACCGTGCGCCCGCCGGCGACCTGGTCGAGCGTCGCCATCGCGTTCGCGAGCACGGCCGGGTGGCGGTAGCCGGCCGAGTACACGAGCGAACCGCACAGCACCCGTTCGGTCGACGCCGCCAGCGCGGTGTGGGTCGTGATCGCTTCGAGGCAGTGCGGGTTGCCGGTGGCATCGGCTGCGTAGAAGTGGTCCCAGATGGAGATCCAGTCGAACCCGAGCGCCTCGATCCGATGCCAGAGATCGCGCAGCTCGTCGATGGTCGTGTTCTGCAACCCGGCGTGCACCCCGAAGCGGACGTCCACGAACACTCCTCTCAGGCCTTGGCCCTTACAGGTTGGGCGCGACCTCGGCCGCGATGAGACGTAGATGGTCGAGATCTTCGAGGTCGAGGATCTGCAGGTACACGGTTTCCGCGCCCGCGTCGCCGAACGCACGGATGCGTTCGACCACTTCACCGGTGAGTCCGGCCGCACCGCTGGCGCGCAACGTGTCGGGCTCGTGCCCGATCGCTTCGGCGCGGCGCACGAACTCGGCTTCGTCTCGCCCGGCGCACGTGACGAGCGCAACCGTGTAGCGCAGGGAACCGGGATCGCGACCGGCTGACTCGCAGGCGGCGCGCACCACGTCGCACGCGGGCCGGTAGTAGTCGAGCGGCGGGAACGGCAGGTTGAACTCGTCTGCGTACGTCGCCGCGAGGCGCGGCGTCCGCTTGGCGCCGTAGCCGCCGATGATGATCGGTGGCCGGGGCTGCTGCGCGGGCTTCGGCAGCGCGGGTGATGCGACGACGTCGTGCACCTTGCCCGCGTAGTCGAAGGTTTCGCCGGCGGGTGTCGCCCACATGCCGGTGAGGATCGCGAGCTGGTCCTCGAGCATGTCGAAGCGGGTGCCGGTTCCCGGATAGGGAATGGCGTACGCGAGGTGCTCGGCGTCGTACCAGCCGCCGCCGAGACCGAGCTCGACGCGTCCGCCGCTCATCGCGTCCGCCTGGGCGACCGAGATCGCAAGCGCACCAGGATGGCGGAACGTCACCGGGGTGACGAGCGTGCCGAGCCGGATCCGCGACGTCTCGCGGCCGAGCGCCGCGAGCGTCACCCACGCGTCGGTCGGGCCCGGGCCCGGTTCGCCCTCGCCGATGCGCATGTAATGGTCGGAACGGAAGAACGCGTCGAATCCCAGCTCCTCGCTGAGCCGGGCGACCGCGAGCAGCTGGTCGTAGGTCGCACCCTGCTGCGGCTCGGTGAAGATGCGCAGTCGCACGGGAGCGAAACCTACCCGCAAGTCGTGTATCTCCCTCGCGTGCGTCGCGGGCGGCTTCGCCGCGTGGGGGACGCAGCTCGTCCGCACGCGTACTCTGGGCCTTCGTGTTGAACGTGGATCACTGGCCGGCACTCGACCGACCGCTCATGATCGTCGCCCTCAGCGGTTGGGTCGACGCGGGCGTGGCGGGATCGGGCGCGGTCACGGTCCTGCTGGAACAGCTCCTCCACGAGGATCCGTTCGCGACGATCGACCTGACCGACCTGCTCGATCTCCAGCAGACCCGGCCGACCGCGCACTTCGCCGAAGGCGGCATCCGAGTGATCGTCTGGCCGGAGATCCAGATCGTCAGCGGCCGCGCCGGACGCGACATCGTCCTCGTGCACGGTCCCGAGCCGTCGCTGCAGTGGCCGGGCGTGGCGGCCGAGATCGTCGAGGTCGCGCAACAGGTCGGAGCAGTCGAGGGCGTCACCCTCGGCGGGATGCCGGCGCTCGTGTCGCACCGCCAGTCGTTGCCCGTGCTCGCGACCGCGACGAGCCGTTCGCTCGCACAGGAAGTCGGTCCGTTGCGTCCCGACTACGCGGGCCCCACCGGTGCGCAGACGATCGTGCAGCACGCGCTCGGCGCCGCGGGCGTTCCGTGCACCGGGTTGTGGGTGCAGGTGCCGCAATACGTCGCAGGATCGCCCTCGCCGACCGCGGTGCGGGAACTGCTCGCCCGTCTCGTCGAGCTGTACCGGCTCGATCTGCGTTTCCAAGCACTCGACGCACGCGCCGACGCGTATCGCGACCGCGTCGAGGAAGGCCTCGAGTCGCGTCCCGACGTCAAGGCGATCGTCGACCGCCTCGACCGCGATGCACCGGCCCCGTCGGGCGACGAGCTCGTCGGCGAGATCGAACGATTCCTGCGTTCCCAACCCGAGGAGTAGCGCACAGTGAGAGCCGCATGAGGGCCAGGCGCAGACCGGAGGCCCGGATGCGATGAGGGTGGGTCGGAGCCGCATGAGCGTCGTACGGATCAATGCGATCACGGTTCCGAAGGAACGAGCCAAGGATCTGATCGAGCGGTTCGCGAACCGTGCCGGTGAGGTCTCCAAGATGCCGGGGTTCGAGGCGTTCGAGCTGCTCGCGCCGACCGACGACCGTGACGTCTTCCTCGTGTACACGCGCTGGGCGACCAAAGCCGACTTCGACGCGTGGCTCGAGAGCCAGGCGTTCCAGCAGGGTCACAAAGCGCACAACACGCAGGGACCGGTCGGGAGCGGGAGCGAGTTGTGGTCGTTCGACCTCGTGCAGGAAGAGCGCACCGCATGACGCAGGCCGACCCGGCGCTCGCCCAGCTCACCGGACCGGACGGACCGTTCGAGATCGTCGTCGAAGAGATCCTCGGTGTCCCCACGCACGTCTACAAGCAGCGCATGACATCGCTACGCGAGCTCATGGACGCGAACGTGCGGCGTGCGGACGTCGAGTGGTTGGTGCAAGCGGACGAGCGCTACACGTTCGGCGAGCACGATCGTCTCGCGCGCGTGCTCGCATCTCGTCTCGCCGAGCTCGGTGTCGAACGCGGCGATCGCGTCGCGCTGTGCGCCGCGAACGTGCCCGAGTGGGTCATCACGTGGTGGGGCTGCGCGATCCTCGGTGCGGTGCTCGTACCGCTCAACGCGTGGTGGAAGAGCGAAGAGCTCGAGTTCGGCCTCGTCGACTCCGAGGCCAAGGTGCTGATCGCCGACGAGCGTCGCATCGCGAGCGTGCGCGACCGGTTGCCGGCGATCCGCGAGCTGCAGCACGTGTTCTCGATCGGGGAGCCCGGCGACGCGCCGGTACGCCCGTTCACCGACCTGATCGACGGTGACGGAGACCCCGGGATGCCGGCCGGATTCGTCGAGGAAGACGACCTCCTCGCGATCCTCTACACCTCCGGCACGACCGGCCAGCCGAAGGGCGCGACGCTCACGCACCGGCAGGCGATCGCGAATCTCCAGAACATCGTCGTCGGCGGGGTCGCGTCCTCCATGCGCGGCACGCCGCCGCCCGAGGCCGAGGCGAAGACACCGACCGCGACGCTGTTGATCGTCCCGCTCTTCCACGTGACCGGCTGCCTGGCGACGATGATGCTCAACTACTTCCTCGGCGCCAAGCTCGTGTTGATGCCCGTCGGTCGGTTCGACCCGGAAGTCGTGATGCAGACCATCCAGGACGAGCGCATCACGTCGTTCGGTGGCGTGCCCACCATCATGTGGCGCATCCTCGAGTCACCGAATCTCGAGCAGTACGACCTGTCGTCGGTGCAGCGCGCGAGCTACGGCGGCGCGCCCGCCGCGCCGGAGCTCGTCGAACGCATCGAGCAGGTGTTCCCCAACCTCCGCAAGACGCTCGCCACTGCCTACGGGCTCACCGAGACCGCGTCGGTCGCGACCGCGATCGCCGGCGAGGACTACTTCGCCCACCCCGGCTCGGTCGGGCGTCCGGCACCCACGGTCGAGGTGCGCACCGTCACCGACGAGGGTGTCGACGCCGCGGCGGGCGAGAAGGGCGAGGTGTGGATCAAGGGCCCGAACGTGATGGCGCGCGGTTACTGGCGTCGGCCCGACGCGAACGAGACGTCGTTCAGCGAAGGCTGGTTCCACACCGGCGACATCGGCTACCTCGACGACGACGGCTACCTCTACCTCGTCGACCGGGCCAAG
The DNA here is from genome assembly GCA_963841215.1 of uncultured Actinomycetes bacterium. Taxonomy (GTDB): domain Bacteria; phylum Actinomycetota; class Acidimicrobiia; order IMCC26256; family PALSA-610; genus CAVUFH01. Next base: position 231,141 of record CAWJBW010000003.1, read on the forward strand.
GACATGATCATCCGAGCCGGCGAGAACGTGTACTGCGTCGAGGTCGAGCACGTGTTGTTCGACCATCCCGACGTGGTCGACGCCGCGGTGGTGGGTGTGCCGCACAAGACGCTGGGCGAAGAGGTGAAGGCCGTCGTGCAGGTGCGCGAAGGATCGATGCGACGGAGGACGACATCCGCACGTTCGCCAAGGGGCACCTCGCGGACTTCAAGGTGCCGGCGTACGTCGACATCCGTCACGAACCGTTGCCGCGCAACCCGGCGGGCAAGGTCTTGAAGAACGAGTTGCGCGGGCAGGCGACCGCTTTCGCGGCCGCCGACGACCAGACCCTCTGATCGGAAGCGCGGGTGCTGCTCGACTTCCACGAGGTCTGGGGCTACGTCGCGATCGTGATGAACGGCCTCGCCGGGCTGTACGCACTCGCGGCGTGGCGATGGAAGGCGTTGCGCGGCACGCCGGTATGGATCGCGACGATCGTGGCCGAGGCCGCGATGATGGTGCAGGTGGTCGGCGGCGTGCTGCTCGTGACGGTCGAGGACTTCGAGCCGCCGCGGTTCCACATGTTCTACGGCTTCGTTGCATTCATCACGGTCGGCCTCCTCTACTCGTACAAGTACGTGTGGAAAGCGCGCGGCTGGCTGGAGCTCGTCGTACGGCCTCGGCGGACTGTTCATCATGGGTCTCGGCATCCGGGCGCTCCTGCAAGTCTCGGCCTGACGCAGGTGGAGGTCACAGGCTGATCGGCGGGGCGGCGCTACCGTCGACGCGGTGACCAGCCAGGCGCAAGCCGTGGCGTGATGTAGGGCCGGAGGCCGAAGCCGCATGAGTCTCCCCGATCGGCGTCTGCGGGTGATGCTGCTCTTCGGCGGGCGTTCCGCCGAGCACGACGTCTCGCGCGTCACCGCGGTCGCCGTCGCCCGGGCCCTCGACCCCGAGCGGTACGAGGTCGTCCCCGTCGGGATCACCACCGATGGCCGGTGGGTGCTCGCCAACGACGCGCAGGCGATGTTGGAGGCCGGCCGTCACGCGCTCCCCGACGCGTTCGCGGTGGCGGGCGACGCGGTGCGTCCGCCGACGGAACCGGGCGCGACCGATCTCGTCGTCGCGGACGGCGCGGACCGCGCGGACGGTGTCGCCATCGACGTCGTGTTGCCGATGTTGCACGGCCCGTACGGCGAGGACGGCACCGTGCAGGGCCTGCTGGAGCTGGCCGGCCTTCCGTACGTGGGCTCGGGTGTGCTCGGTTCCGCCGTCGGCATGGACAAGATCATGATGAAGCGCGCGTTCGCCGGCGCCGGACTGCCGATCGCCCGGTTCCTGTCGTTCCGCGAAGGCCACGACCCGATCGCGTTCTCGCGCGAGGTCGCCGAACAGCTCGGGTTCCCGTGCTTCGCGAAACCGTCGAACATGGGCTCGTCGGTCGGCGTGTCCAAGGTGCACGACGAATCCGAGCTCGCCGGCGCGCTCGCGCGGGCGCTCGAATACGACGAGTGGGTGGTCGTGGAGGAGATGGTGCACGGCCGCGAGATCGAGGTCGCCATCCTGGGTGACGATCCGCCGGAAGCATCGCTGCCCGGTGAGATCGTCCCGGCCGGCGACTTCTACGACTACGCCGACAAGTACGAGGACGGCGCGGCCAAGCTCCTCGCGCCGGCGCCGCTCGACGACGCCGAGATCGCCGCCGCGCGCGACCTCGCCCGGCGGGCGTTCGAAGCGTGCCGGGTCGAGGCGATGGCCCGCGTCGACCTCTTCTACACCGACCAAGGCTTCGTGCTGAACGAGCTCAACACGATCCCGGGGTTCACACCGATCTCGATGTACCCGCGGTTGTGGGAGGTGTCCGGCCTGCCCTACAGCGAGCTCCTCGACCGGCTCATCGAGCTCGCGCTCTCCCGCCACGCGCGCCGCGCCCGTCGCGGCGGCCGCCAGCGCGAGCAGTGATGCTCTCGGAGACCGTCGACAGGGGTTGACAGCAATACTGCCGTTATGGCAGTTTCACTGTCATGACGGGTCAGCCGACGTTGCGAGAGGCCAAGGCGGACTTGGTGCGGACTCGCGTGGTCCAAGGCGTCGCTTCGCTGCTCGACGCAGGTCGCCCGCTGACGTTCAAAGAGGTCGCCGAGGAGGCCGGCGTTCCCGAGCGGACGGTGTACCGCCACTTCCCGACCCGGGCCGCGCTCCTGGCCGCGGTGTTCGAGTGGACCAACGGGCAGATCGGTTTCGACGGGCCCCGGCCGACGACCGAGCAGGGTGTGGTTGCGCTGGTACGCCAGGCCTTCCGCGGATTCGACGACCTCGCGCCCGTCGTCCGTCAGATGTTGATCGAGCCTGACGGCCGCCGCGCGCGTCTCGCCGACGTGGCGGAGCGGCGCCGAGCGGCCGTCGAGCTCGTGCGCAACGAGGTACCGGGCCTCGATCGTTCGACCGCGGTGCGCGTCGCTGCGGCCGTACAGGTCCTGACGGTCGCGGCCACCTGGCAGAGCCTGCACGAGTACTGGGACCTCGACGGAGCCGATGCCGGCGAAACCTCAGCGCTGGCGATCGAGTTGCTGCTCGAAGGCGCCCGGGCACGCGCCGAAGGACCCCCGACCCTCTGAAAGAGAACTTCCATGCGTCTCACTCGCGGCCTCAACCACATCGCGGTGCTCACCGACGACCTCGACCGCTTCGTCGAGTTCTACACGGACGTGTTCGATCTCGAAGTGGCCTTCACCGAGACGACCCCGGCGTTCCGCCATGCGATCCTGCGCACCGGTGCGGATTCGTGGCTGCATCCGGTCGAGGTGTTCGGCAACGAGCACGGCGCGGCCAGTCCGGCGATGTTCCATCGCGGTCATCTCGACCACCTCGCGCTCACCGCTGATTCTCCCGCCGCGTTCGGCGTGCTGCGGGACCGCCTGGCCGAGCGGGCCGCGACCGACGGCACGATCGAGGACGTCGGCGCGTTCCACTCGCTGTGGTTCACCGATCCCGACGGGATGCGCGGGGAGCTGACGCTCATCGTGGACGCTCGACTCGTTGGCATCCACGCGCCGGAGCCGCTCCCGGGGTAGTGCAGCTAGAGGTGTACGACGGGGCAGGTCAGCGTGCGGGTGATGCCGTCGACGAGCTGGACCTGCGACACGACCATGCGGCCGAGCTCGTCGATCGACTCGGCTTCGGTTCGCAGGATCACGTCGTAGGGGCCGGTCACGTCGTCGGCCTGCACGACCCCGGGCAGATCCCGCACCGCGGAGGCCACCGAGGAGGCCTTGCCGACTTCGGTCTGGATGAGGATGTACGCACTCACGGACACAATGGCCTCCCCCGGTCGGTCTCGGCTGGAGTCGAACCATACCGGCCGCGGTACGGTTGTCGGCTACCCCGTGCTGACGGCTGAGAGGCGACATGGGCGCAACGAGCGCAACGACCGACACCCCGCCGACCAAGAACTCGAAGCTCATCGAGTGGGTCGACGGGTGGGCCGAAATCCTGCAACCGGACGCCGTTCACTGGTGCGACGGTTCCGAGCTCGAAGCCGCCGAGCTGTCCGCCGCGCTCGTCGCCTCGGGCACCTTCACGCCGCTCGACGCCGAGAAGCGCCCGAATTCGTTCTACGCCCGCAGCGACGCCGGCGACGTCGCGCGGGTCGAGGACCGCACCTTCATCTGCAGCGAGCAGGAGGGCGACGCCGGCCCCACGAACAACTGGCGCGATCCGGCCGAGATGCGGGCCGAGATGCTGGAGCTCTACCGCGGCGCGATGCGCGGGCGCACCATGTACGTCGTACCGTTCTCGATGGGTCCTCTCGGCTCACCGATCGCGCACATCGGCGTCGAGCTCACCGACAGTGCGTACGTGGCCGTCAGCATGCGGACGATGACGCGCATGGGTGCCGGAGCCCTCGACGTGCTCGGCGCCGACGGCGAGTTCGTGCCCTGCGTGCACTCGGTCGGCATGCCCCTCGAACCCGGTCAGGCCGACGTGGCGTGGCCGTGCAACAACACGCACAAGTTCATCGTCCACTTCCCCGAGACGCGCGAGATCCAGTCGTACGGCTCCGGGTACGGCGGGAACGCACTGCTGGGCAAGAAGTGCTTCGCGCTGCGCATCGCGTCGGTCATGGCGCGCGACAACGGCTGGATGGCCGAGCACATGCTCATCCTGAAGCTGACGAACCCGCAGGGCGACGTGCGGTACGTCGCGGCCGCGTTCCCCTCGGCCTGCGGCAAGACCAACCTCGCGATGCTCGAGCCGACGCTGCCAGGATGGAAAGCGGAGACCATCGGCGACGACATCTGCTGGATGAAGTTCGGTGACGACGGACGCCTGCACGCGATCAACCCCGAGTACGGGATGTTCGGCGTCGCGCCGGGCACCGGCGATGACACCAACCCGAACGCGGTGCGCGCGCTCACGCGCAACACCGTGTTCACGAACACCGCGTACACCGACGACGGCAACGTCTGGTGGGAAGGGCTCACCAGCGCGCCGCCCGAGCACTGCACCGACTGGCGCGGCAACGACTGGACCCCGGCGGCCGACACGCCCGCCGCCCACCCCAACAGCCGTTTCACCGCGCCGCTGGCGCAGGTGCCGTCGATCGCGTCGGAATGGGAAGACCCGGCCGGCGTGCCCGATCTCGGCGATCCTCTTCGGCGGCCGTCGTGCCGGCACGGTGCCGCTCGTCACCGAGGCCTTCGACTGGCGCCACGGCGTGTTCCTCGGCTCGATCATGGGTTCGGAGACGACCGCGGCCGCCGCCGGCGCGGTGGGCAATCTCCGGCGCGACCCCTTCGCGATGCTGCCGTTCTGCGGCTACCACATGGGCGACTACTTCGCCCACTGGCTCGAGATCGGCGAGGCGACCGTCTGCCGAGAAGCTGCCGAAGCTGTTCTACGTGAACTGGTTCCGCAAGGACGAGAACGGCAAGTTCCTGTGGCCCGGGTTCGGCGAGAACTCGCGCGTGCTCGCGTGGATCGTCGAGCGCTGCGGTGACGCGGTCGAAGCAGTCGACACGCCGATCGGCCGGCTGCCGAGCACCGAGTCGCTCCCGACCGACGGCCTCGACGTCACCGACGACGCGCTCGCCGAGCTGCTGTCGGTGGACGTGGCCGCGTGGAAGGCGGAGCTGCCGCTCATCGCCGAGCACTACGCGACCTTCGGCGACCGCCTCCCGTCGGCCATGCGCGACGAGCTCGCGGCCCTCGAACAACGGCTGGACCGACCTGCCTCGTCCCGGTAGGCAGCCGAGTAGGCAGCCGAGCAGGTATCGAGCCCCGTGAACATCCTCGGTTGGATCGTCGTCGGGTTCGTCGCGGGCGCATTGGCCCGGTTCGTCGCGCCCGGGCGCTACCGCATGGGTTGCATCAGCACGATCGTCGTCGGCGTGCTCGGTGGCGTGGTCGGTGGGGCTGCGTTCCAGCTCGCCACCGGCGAAGGCATCGGCGACTTCGGCTGGCGGTCGATCGGCATCGCGTTCCTCGGCGCGTTCACGCTGCTGATCCTCTACACGCTGTTCTCCCGCGACCGTCGTTCCGGATCCAGGCGATAGCCCGGCGCGGCGGCGGCCGCCTCGCGGCGAGAAGGCTCGCTCGAGACTCGCTAGAGAGACGTGTTGGGCAGGCCGAGGTCGGGCTCGGCGCCGGTGCGGACGTTCGCAGCGTGACCGGCAGCGTCGAGCTCGAAGACGACGCGCTGCCCCTGGCGCAGCATGCGGAAGATCGAGCCGTGCAGCGCGTCCGCCGCGAGCACGACCTCACTGCGATCGGTGTCGACGACGACGATGCCTTCGCCCGTGAGCGGGTCGTACATCTTGACGACGCCCTGCATGTCAGGCCGCTTGCATGTCAGGCCGCTTACGCCGTCGGGGCGGGCTTCCGAACCGGCTTCTGCACCTTGCCGGCCTTGAGGCAGGAGGTGCAGACGTTGAGCCGCTTCGGGGTACCGGCGACGACGGCGCGCACCCGCTGGATGTTCGGGTTCCAGCGACGCTTCGTACGCCGGTGCGAGTGGCTCAGGCGCATGCCGAATTGCGGCTTCTTGCCGCAGACGTCGCACACTGAAGCCATCGCGATACCTCGCAACCTTCGAACGGGGGTTCGGAACGAACGGGCCCGGAACGAGCCGTTTCGGAACGGACGGAGGATACCAAAGGGCTATTGTCCGCACCCGATGCGGTCCGAACTCGCCGGCTCGTGAACACGCTGACCGGCCTCGCCGCTGCCGACCTCCGTCAGGCGATCCTGCGGTTTCGCGACGCGCTGCGCGCCCACCAAGAAGAGCTGAACCGGCTGAACGTGTACCCGGTTCCCGACGGCGACACGGGCACGAACATGGCGCTCACGCTCGAGTCGGTGAGCAGCGAACTGGCCACGGCCGAGACGATGGCCGAGGTGTGCCACGCGATCAGCCGCGGATCGCTGATGGGCGCGCGCGGCAACTCGGGCGTGATCACGTCCCAGATCCTGCGCGGCTTCGCGGACGAGTTCCACAGCCTCGATCGGATCGAGGGCGCCGACCTCGCGCGCGCGCTGCGCCGCGGCTCCGACGCCGCGTACCAAGCGGTGTTGAGACCCGTCGAAGGGACGATCCTCACCGTGGTGAGGTCTGCGGCCGAGGCGGTCGAGGGCAGCAACGGCGATGCCTCGCTCGTACAGGTGCTCGACGATGCGGTCGTTGCCGCGCGCGACGCCGTGTTGCGCACCCCGGATCTGCTCCCGGCCCTCGCGGCGGCGGGCGTGGTCGATGCGGGCGGCCGCGGGTTCACGCTCTGGCTCGACGCGCTGCTCGAGGTCACCGACGGCCGTCCGATCCCCGAGCCGGACGTCGTCACGACGCCGGCCGCAGTCACCGCCCACCTCGCGGGCGACGACATCGCCGGTCTGCGGTACGAGGTGATGTACCTGCTGGACGCGGAGGATCAGACGATCGGCGGGTTCAAGAGCACGTGGGGTGCCATCGGTGACTCCATCGTCGTCGTCGGCGGCGAGGGGTTGTGGAACTGCCACGTCCACACCAACGACATCGGTGCCGCGATCGAGGCCGGCATCGTCGCGGGCCGGCCTCGCAACATCCGGGTCACCGACCTGTTCGAACAGGTCGAAGAGGAGCAGTGGGTGCGCGAGGCCGCGGCCGACAGCGCGACCTCGAGCGACGCACCCGTCGTCGAGACCGCGGTCGTCGCGGTCGCCGTCGGCGCACGGCGTGCGCCGCCTGCTCCAGAGCCTCGGCGTGCAGTGCATGGTGGCGGGCGGGCAGTCCATGAACCCGTCGACGGCGCAGATCCTGGAGGCGGTCGACGGGTGCAATGCCGAAGCCGTGATCGTGCTGCCGAACAACAAGAACATCATCCCGGTCGCACGCCAGGTCGACTCGTTGACCTCGAAGCGGGTCGACGTCGTGCCGACGACATGTGTTCCGGACGCGCTCGCCGCACTGGTGGCCTACGACCCGGACGCGCCCCTCGACGCGAACGGCGAGGCGATGAGCGCGGCACTCGAGCGCGTCCGTACGGGCGAGGTGACGCAGGCGGTGCGCGACTCGGTCGCGGAGTGCGGACCGATCGCCGCGGGCGACTGGCTCGCGCTCACCCGGCAAGGGATCGTCGCCGCCGTCGCCACTCCGATCGACGCCGTCGGCGAACTGCTCGCGACCCTGATCGACGAGGACAGCGAGATCGTCACCGTGCTCATCGGTGCCGATGCGCCGGCGGCCGAGACGCAACGCATCCGGCAGCACATCGAGCTCCGGTTCCCCCACGTCGAGGTCGAGTTCCACGACGGCGGCCAGCCGTTGTACCCGTACCTCGTCGGGGTCGAGTAGTCCGCGGACCATACTCGTGCCGGTCGGTGATCCGCCGCTGACGCTTGCGGAGCTGCGCGACATCGAGCTGACGCGCCTGAAGGGCGTGGGCCCGTCGCTCGAGCAACGGCTGGGCGACCTCGGCCTCGAGAACGTCCTCGACCTGTTGCAGCACTACCCGCGCCGTTGGGTGGACCGCACGAAACGCGCCGACATCGCCGAGCTGCAGGTGGGCGAAGAGGCGACGGTGTTCGCCGAGGTCCGCACCGCTCGGGGCCGGCGCACGCGCCAGGGGCGCGCGCTCGTCGAAGTCGTCGTGCACGACGGGACGTCGCTCCTCAACATCACGTTCTTCAACCAGGCGTGGCGCGAGAAGCAGTTGTCTCCGGGCACCGAAGCCGCGTTCTTCGGCAAGCTCGACGTGTACCGCGGCAAACGTCAGATGACGAACCCGATCGTGGATGTGATCGGGCGGGCCGGCACCGACGAGAAGACCGGTGTGATCGTCCCGGTGTACCCGCAGTCGGGGAAGTCGGAGGTGTTCACCTGGCAGCTGCGCACGCTCGTGTCCGACGCGCTCGCGCGCTGCGCACGGCGCGGCTTCGCCGACCCGCTCGACTCGGACGAGCTCGACCGCCACGACCTGGTCGACCGGAACCTCGCGCTGCGGGCGATCCACCGCCCGGAGTCGATGGCGGAGCTCGGAGCGGCCAAGCACCGCCTCATCTTCGACGAGTTCCTGCGCATGCAGACCGGCCTCGTCGCGCGCAAGCGTGCGATCGAAGCGGAGCAGTCGGGCATCGCCCATGTCGTCGACGGGCCGCTCGTGGGCGCGTTCCTCGCCAAGCTGCCGTTCTCGCTGACCGGCGACCAGCAGCGCACCATCGAGGAGATCACGCGCGACCTGGCGAGCCCGGCGCCGATGCACCGCCTGCTGCAAGGCGAAGTCGGTTCGGGCAAGACCGTCGTCGCGCTCGCGGCGCTGCTCGTCGGCGTACAGGGCGGCTACCAGGGCGCGTTCATGGCGCCGACCGAGGTGCTCGCGGAGCAGCACCACCTCAGCGCGCGCGAGTTGCTCGACGGGCTCACCGTCCCCGCGGGCGACTCGCTGCTCGCCGAGCGGCCGGTGCGGGTGGAGCTGCTCACGAACCGCACGACCGCGGCCGAGCGCCGGAAGCTCGGCGCCGCGCTCGAACGCAACGAGGTCGACATCCTCATCGGTACCCATGCGCTGCTGTACGGCGACGCCGAGTTCTCCCGGCTCGGCGTGGCGGTGATCGACGAGCAGCACCGCTTCGGGGTCGAGCAGCGCGCGTTGCTGCGCGGGAAGGGTCACGAGCCCGACGTGCTCGTGATGACCGCCACACCGATCCCTCGCACCGCGGCGATGCTCGTGTACGGCGACCTCGACAAGTCCGAACTGCGCGAGATGCCGCCCGGGCGCACGCCGGTCACCACCCGGGTCGTACCGCCGAACCCGATGGACCAGGCCGACGCGTGGGGCCGGCTGCGGAAGGAGATCGAGGCCGGCCGCCAGGCCTACGTGGTCTGTCCGCTCGTCGAGGACAGGGGCCGGGTGGAAGCACGCGCGGCCACCGAGGAGTACGAGCGCCTGCAGACCGAGGAGCTGGCGGGGTTGCGGCTCGGCCTGCTGCACGGCCAGCTCAAGGCGAAGGACAAAGAAGGTGTCATGGAGGAGTTCCGCCGCCATCGCCTCGATGCGCTGGTGGCGACGACGGTCATCGAGGTGGGCGTCGACGTCCCCAACGCGACGGTGATGATCGTCGAGGACGCAGACCGGTTCGGCCTCTCGCAGCTGCATCAGTTGCGGGGCCGCGTCGGACGCGGCGGCGGGAAGTCCTGGTGCTACCTGTTCGCCGACCCCACCACTCCCGACGGAGAGGAGCGGATGGCCGCGATGGCCGCGTCCACGGACGGGTTCCTGCTCGCCGAGAAGGACCTCGAGATCCGCGGCTCCGGTGAGGTGTTCGGCGAGCGTCAGGCGGGATGGAGCGACCTGAAGCTCGGGCGCATCCCGCGCGACGAGGAGATCGTCATCGCGGCGCGCCGGTTGGCCGAGGACATCCTCGACGCCGACCCCGACCTTCGCGCGCACGAGCAACTGCGCGAGGAAGTCCAGGACCTCCTCGGCGACGCGGTCGAGTTCCTGTTCAAGTCATGAGGGCCTCGCGATGAAGGCCTCGCGATGAAGAGTCGGGGCGTGCGCGTCATCGCAGGGGTTGCACGCGGTCGCCGCTTGACCGTCCCGCCCGGCGCCGACGTGCGGCCGACCAAGGACATGGTGCGGGAGGCGGTGTTCTCCGCGCTCACGGCGCGCGGCGCGGTGGCCGGCCGCCACGTCCTCGATCTGTACGCCGGCTCAGGGGCGCTCGGCATCGAAGCGCTGTCACGCGGCGCAGCCGCCGCGGTGTTCGTCGAGTCCGATGTTCGGGCGGTCGCCGCGATCGAGGAGAACCTCACCACGCTCGGCTTCGACACGCGGGCGCGGGTCGTGCCCGCCGCCGTCGATCGCTTCCTCGCCGGCGCAGCCGCGGCGTTGCCGCGCGAAGCGCCCTTCGGGCTCGTGCTCGCGGATCCGCCCTATCTCGCGGCGGACCGGGACGTCGCCGAGGTCTTCTCGGCGCTCGCGGCGCCCGGCCTGCTCACGCCGGACGCAACGATCCTCGCCGAGCGTCCCACCGGCGCCGCGGTGGAGCCGCCCGAAGGGTACGGAGCCGTCTGGGAACGGACCTTCGGCGATACGCTCGTCGTCTTCCTCGAAGCGCAGCCGCGCTGACCGGCATCGTCGTCCCACCGTTCGCGAAAAGGAGCCTGCGTGGCAACTGCCCTGTGCCCGGGCTCGTTCGACCCCGTCACCAACGGTCATCTCGACATCATCGAGCGCACCGCCCGGCACTTCGACGACGTGATCGTCGCGGTCAGCCGCAATCCCCAGAAGTCGCAGTCGCTGTTCGATCTCGACGAGCGCCTGGCCATGCTCGGCGAGGTCATCGCGCACCTGCCGAACGTGCAGGTCGAGCTCTTCACCGGCCTGATCGTCGACTTCGCGAAGCAACGGGGCGCGCAAGCGATCGTGAAGGGCCTGCGGGCGGTGTCGGACTTCGACTACGAGCTGCAGATGGCGCAGATGAACCAACAGCTGACCGGGGTCGACACCTTCTTCATCGCGACCACCCCGCAGCACTCCTTCCTGTCGTCGAGCTTGGTGCGCGAGGTCGCACGGTTCGGGGGTGACGTCGCGAGCATGGTGCCGAAGACGGTCGGTGACCGGCTGCTCGAGCGGTTCAAGGACCTCGACCAGGCCGAGCATCGCGACGGGCCGAAGGAGCCATGAGGATGCTCGAGGACGATCCCCAAGCCGTGCCCGACACCAACCTCCTGCTGGTGCGCCTGCTGGAGCTGCTCGAGAACGCGCGTGCCATGCCGCTGTCGGCATCGGTGATGGTGAACAAGGAGGAGTTCGGCGAGTTGCTCCAGGATGCCGTCGACGGCCTTCCCGAGGAGCTGCGCCAGGCGCGTTCACTGCTGAAGGAGCGCTCCGCGGTGCTCGACCGGGCCAACCGCGAGGCGGATCGCATCATCGAGGCGGCGCGACTGCGAGCCGAGCGCATGGTGGAGAAGCAGGAGATCGTCCGGGAGTCGCGGCGCACCGCCGAGTCGATCATCGAGCACGGCGATCGTCAGGCGGCGCAGATCCGCCACGAGGCCGAGGACTACGTCGACCGCAAGCTCGCCGCGTTCGAGGTGGTTCTCGATCGCACGATGCAGCAGGTGCAGAAGGGTCGGGAGCGGCTCGAGGTGAGTGTGCCGATCGAGTCGATCGAGCCCGCGCTGGGCGACGAGCCCGGTGGCTTCTTCGACCAGGACGATGCCTGAACCCGCCCTCTGACCTGCGTGTTCGCATCGGCCTGGTATTCTTCGGCCGCAATTCTCCCGCCTGGGGCCGGGCCTCGGCGCGGCCGCCGGTCCGGGGCGGTTTCCGTCAGATCTCCGTACCCAGATCCCCGTACTCAGATCCCGTACGAAGGACCTTCGTACCGCGTTGCAGTGTTCTGTCGCAGTTGTGAGTCCCATGGCCCCTCCGGATCCGTTCCGCATCCCCATCGCCGACCTGTTGCGCCAACCCGGTGGGGCGCGTGACTTCGCGGTCGAGGGCGGTCTGTCGGAGCTCGAGAACGGCAGCGCGGTCGTGCCCGGCGACGGGCCGATCCGCGCCGAGGGCACGCTGGAGCACATCGCCGACGGCGTCGTGGTGCGAGCCCTCGTGCAGGCGCCGTGGACCGCGCCGTGCAGCCGTTGCCTCCGGCCGGTGTCCGGCGAGCTGTCCGTGCACGTCGACGAGCTGTTCGAGCCGGCCCCGCTCGAGGGCGAGACCTACCTCCTCGACGGGGACGTCCTCGACCTTTCGCCGCTGGTGCGGGACGCGCTCGTGCTCGAGCTGCCGCCGGCGCCCCGCTGCGCCGAGGAGTGCGCAGGGATCTGCCCGTCGTGCGGCGCCGACCGGAACACCACGCCGTGCGCCTGCACGGTCGACGACCTCGATCCCCGCTGGGCCGCCCTGCGCGGCCTGCAATGACCCCGATTTCGAACTGTTCCGAGGAGCACCACACCTATGGCCGTCCCCAAGCGGAAGATGAGCCGGTCCGCGACCCGGTCGCGCAAGTCGGCGAACATGGCCCTCAGCCGTCCCGCCCATTCCCTGTGCCCGAACTGCGGAGCTTCGCGGCTCCCGCACACCGTGTGTGGCAACTGCGGCTGGTACCGGGGCCGGCAGGTGCTGGACGTCGAGTGACGAGGTGACGGCAATGGCCGACAGCGGGAGCGGGACACGTCCCGTCATCGCGCTCGACGCCATGGGTGGCGATCGCGCTCCCGACGAGATCGTGGCGGGTGGCCTGCGGGCCGCGGCCGAGCTCGACGTCGACATCCTGTTGGCGGGCCCGCCCGCCACCGTCACCGCGCTGTTGCCGGGGGGCGACCCGCCGGCGGGCGTCGAGCTGCTCCCGGCGCACGAGATCGTGACGATGGACGACGAGCCCGCCCACGCGGTGCGCGCCAAGAAGGACTCGTCGCTCGTGCGCAGCGCCGAGGCCGTCCGCGACGGACGCGCGCAGGCAATGGTCGGCGCGGGGAACACCGGCGCCACGATGGCCGCGGCGCTGTTGCGCATGGGCCGGATCCGCGGTGTGCAGCGCCCCGCGATCGCAGTTCCGCTCCCGACCCTCGGGACCGATCCAGCGGGCATCGACCGCGGGAGCATCCTCCTCGACGCCGGTGCCACCGTCGATCCGGAGCCCGCGTGGCTGCTCCAGTGGGCGCACCTCGGCCGCGAGTACGCGCGGGTGAGGTTCGGGATCGACGAACCGACGGTCGCACTGCTCTCGAACGGTGAAGAGGCGGGCAAGGGCGACAGCCCTCCGCAAGCAGACCGCGGCACTGCTCGCCGACGTGAAGGGCTTCATCGGCAACGTCGAAGGGCGCGATCTGTTGAGCGGCGGTGCCGACGTCGTGCTCACCGATGGCTTCAACGGCAACGTCGCCCTGAAGACCCTGGAAGGCGCGATGTTCGGCCTCGCCGGTCTCGTGTTCTCGGTCGTGGACGAACCGGCGTTCGCAGCGGTGGCGAGCGACCTCAAGCTCCGGCTGCTCGAAGCTGCGGCCCCGCTGATGCCCGACAACACGGGTGGCGCGGTGCTCCTCGGCGTGAAGGGTGTGTGTGTGATCTCGCACGGGTCGTCCGGTGCGGATGCGGTCGTGAACGCGATCCGCGTCGCCCGGGACGCCGTGCAGGGCGATGTGGTCAGCCGCCTCGCAGGTGTGATCGCGGCCGGCGAGCGAGAGGCCTGACCGCATGCCCGCCGAGACCCACAGCCACCGTCAGCCCCTCGACCGCGACGAGATCGCGCGACTCGTGTGCGAACAGTTCGCCGAGATCCTCGGCATCGACCCGGACCGCGTGACCCTCGACGCGCGCGTGCGCGAAGACCTCGACGCCGACGACTTCGCGCTGCTCGACCTCGCGGACGCGGTCGAGGCCGAGTTGGGCGAGCGATCGGTCGGTCTCACGATCGACGACGAAGATCTCGTCGAGCTGAAGACGGTCGGGGACGCAGTCGAGTGCCTCGTCTCACAACTCCCGCCGGGCGCCTCGTGAATCGCGGCGCGGAGCGGATCATGAGAATCGCGCCGCTCGAGGCGCCGGCCGAGCTCGAAGCGACGCTCGGTGTCCACTTCGAAGACCCGTCGTTGCTCCTCCGTTCGCTCGCGCACCGTTCGTGGTGTGCCGAGAACGGCGAAGTCGAGTCGAACGAACGGCTCGAGTTCCTCGGCGACTCCGTGCTCGGGCTGGTCGTGACCCATTACGTGTTCGAACACTTTCCCCACCTCCCGGAAGGACAGCTCTCGGAAGTGCGGGCCGGCGTGGTGAACGCACGCGTGCTGGCCGAGCTCGCCGACGAGCTCGACCTCGGCGCCCACGTGCTCCTCGGAAAGGGCGAAGATGCCGCCGGTGGGCGGGCCAAGCAGTCGATCCTCGCCGACGCGTTCGAAGCCGTGATCGCGGCCGTCTACCTCGATGCCGGCTTCGCGACCGCACGGGACCTCGTGCTGTCCTGCCTCCAGGACCGCATCGCCGAGGCCGCAGCCGGTCCGGGCGGCCGTGACTACAAGACCCGCCTCCAGGAGCTCACCGCGGCGCGCGCCCTCGGGCGGCCGCGGTACGCCGTGCGCGCCGACGGTCCCGATCACGCGAAGCACTTCTTCGCGACGGTCCTGATCGGCGACGAGGCGTACGGCGAGGGCGAAGGACGATCGAAGAAGCAGGCCGAGCAGGCCGCGGCGTGGGTCGCGTGCAGCCGGCTCCGGGCCGAAGCCGAGGCCGACCCGGCCGACCGCGTCCAACGAGGGGGGTGACGATGCCCGAACTTCCTGAAGTCGAAGTGATGCGACGCGATCTCGAGAAGGAAGTCGTCGGCAGGAAGATCAAGACGGTCGAGGTGGCCGGCCTCCGATCGATCCGTCGCCACAAGCAGAAGAAGGAGTTCATCGGCGCGCTCGAAGGCCACAAGATCGTTTCGGTCGCGCGCCGCGGCAAGTACCTCGTGCTGCGACTCGACGGATCCGAAGCGCTGATCGTGCACCTCGGGATGTCGGGACAGTTGCTCCGCGCGAAGTCGGCCCGGGAGAAGGCTCCGAAGCACACGCACGTCGTGATCACGTTCACGCAGGGCGGGATGATGCGCTTCGTCGATCCGCGCACCTTCGGTGAGATGTTCGTCACGTCCTACGACGACCTCGAGCAGGTGGAGGAGCTCGCGCACCTCGGGCTCGATCCGCTCGAGAACGCGCTCTCGTGGGAGCGGTTCGGGCAGTTGCTGGCGGATCGCAAGATGCGTCTGAAGGCGTTGTTGATGGACCAGAAGTTCATCGCCGGCATCGGCAACATCTACAGCGACGAGATCCTCTTCCAGGCCGGCCTGCGCTGGGACCGCATGAGCGACTCGCTGTCGCAGCAGGAGATCCGCCGGTTGTACCGCGCCATCATCGAGACCTTGCAGGACGCGGTGAAGCACCGGGGTTCGTCGCTCTCCGACGAGCAGTACCGCGACCTGTTCGGCCAGCTCGGCGCATACCAGCACCACCATCAGGTGTACGACCGCGAAGGCCTGGCCTGCTTCCGGTGCCGGCGCCAGCTCGTGCGAGCCCGGTTCTCGAACCGCTCGACCTTCTTCTGCGAGGCATGTCAGGTCTAGGGAGACGACAGCGCAGCGACCGGAGGGAGCGGAGCGTGGAGTCGACCCATACTCCGTCCGTGCGTGTGGTGATCACCGGGCGGGTCCAGGGCGTGTGGTTCCGGGACGCGTGCCGCGAGCAGGCCCGGGCTCTGGGCGTCGGCGGCTTCGTACGCAACCGGTCCGACGGCGCGGTCGACGGCGAGTTCGAAGGCCCGCCCGCGGCCGTCGACCGCCTGGTCGCGTGGTGCCACGACGGTCCGCCGCGCGCGCACGTCACCGGCGTGGAAGTGGAACCGATCACGCCGCTCGGCGATCGCCGGTTCTCGATCCAGTGACTCGATGGCAAGTGACTCGATGGGTCCGCCGCGTGGCGCAACGGGTTCCCTAGCATCGCTTCGAGCCGGGAACTGTCTCCGGCAAGGGGGCCGAGGGTGTTCCTGAAATCGCTCACGCTGAAGGGCTTCAAGTCCTTCGCGGACAAGACGACGCTCGAGTTCGAGCCGGGCGTGTGTGTCGTCGTCGGCCCGAACGGATCCGGCAAGTCGAACGTCGTCGACTCGGTTGCCTGGGTGCTCGGCGCCCAGGGCGCGCGGGCGTTGCGCGGCGCCAAGATGGACGACGTCATCTTCGCGGGCACCGCCGACCGACCTGCACTCGGCCGCGCCGAGGTCTCGCTCACGATCGACAACACCGCGCACCTCCTGCCGATCGAGTTCTCGGAGGTCACGATCACCCGCACGTTGTTCCGGACGGGTGACTCGGAGTACATGCTCAACGGCGCGCCGTGCCGGCTGCTCGACATCCAGGAGCTGCTCTCCGACACCGGTATCGGCCGCCAGCAACACGTGATCGTCGGACAGGGCCAGCTCGACTCCGTGTTGAACGCCCGGCCCGAGGAGCGGCGCGCCATCATCGAGGAAGCGGCGGGGATCCTCAAGTTCCGCAAGCGCCGAGAGAAGGCGCAGCGCAGGCTCGAGGCAACCGAGGGCAACCTGCTCCGCCTCACCGACCTGCTCCGCGAAGTCCGGCGTCAGCTCCGACCGCTCGAACGCCAGGCGGACGCGGCGCGCCGGCACGACGGCCTCGTGTCCGAGCTCCGGGCGATCACGCTGCACCTCGCGGGCCGAGAGCTCGACACATTGCGGGTGCGCGAGGAGCGCCGCCGAGGACAGCGGGCCGAGCTCGCCGAACAAGAACGGGAGCTGCGGGTCGAACTGCGGACGCTCGACGACGGCGTCCTCGAGGCGGAGCATGCGATCGCGATCCCGGGCGACGATGACGTCTCCGACCTGTTGACGCGCGCCGAAGCCTTGCGCGAACGCGCGCGTGGACTGTCGAACCTCGTCGCCGAGCGACTCCGCGGCTTGGAGCGCGAGCTGCTCGCGGTCGCCGACGAGGGTGTCGTCGAAACACTCGTCGCGGAAGCGGCGTCGGTGCGCCACCAGCTCACCGAGGTCGATGCCGACTTCGCAACGCTGGCGCCGACCCGTGCCGAGGTCGAGGCGGCCGAGGCGCGCGTCGCCGAGCTGAGAAGTGGGACGGATTCGACCACCATCGACGCCGAGTGGCATGCCGCCCAACGCGACCTGAGCCAGGCCGAACAACGCGAGCGAACGCTCGGTGCCGAGCTCGGACGGGTGCGAGAGCAGTCCGCACAGGTCGCACGGGAGCTGTACGCGCTCGGCCCGCAATTGGCGGAAGCCGAGTCGGCCGAAGAAAACGCGCGCAACGTGCGGACCGAGCTCGAAGCGCACACGTCGGTGGCGGCCGAGATGACGGAAGCGGCGCAGGTGCGCGTCACGGCCGAACAACGATTGAGCGAGGCCGAGGCGCAGCTGCGGGGTGCCGAGGCCACCGCGACGCGCTGGCGCGCCCGCGCCGACACGCTCGCCGCCGCGCTCGAAGCCACGCACGCCGCGGACGGTGGCCGGCGTCTCGCCAGCGGCGTCGACGGCGTCGTCGGGCCACTCGTCGACAACATCGTGATCGAACCCGGCACCGAGGTCGCAGTCGCTTCCGCGCTCGGAGATGCGCTGCGCGCGGTGGTCGTGCAGCGCGGCGACGCGTTGCGGCGCGCGGTCGAGCACTGCAAACGCGGCGACGACCACGCGCTGCTGCTCGTCCTGGGTTCGACGGTGACGAAGCCGACCCCCCTCCCCGCGCCGGCGGGCACGCGACCGCTGGCCGGTTGCGTTCGCGCGACAAGACCGGGCTCGGCACCGGCCGACCTGGATGCGTTGCTGACGCGGTTGCTCGCACCGTTCGTGCTCGTCGACCGGGGATGGGCGGCGGCGCTCGACGTCGCGCTGGACCGGCCCGACCTCGTCGCGGTCACGCCCGAGGGCGATCGCTTCGGGGGGGAAACGCCCTGGCGGGCGGGCCCACCGGGTTCCACCGTCGTGACCCCCGCCGCGCTCGCCGAAGCGGAATCGGAAGCGGCGACCGCGGAAGCGGCGCGCGGCGTTGCAGAAGCCGCGCACGAGCGGGCACAACTCGATCTGGCCGCCGCTCGCCGAGCGGAGCTGGCCGCCGCCGAACGAGAACGCACCCTCCGCCACGAGCTCGACCAGCTCGCGACGCCGCGCGTCGTCGCTGCGACGTGTCGTCGAGGTGCAGTCGGCGTCGCTCGAAGAACGGCAGACGGCGCTGCACACCCGCCGCGCCGAGCTCGAGGCCGAAGCCGACGCGTTGCCCGAGACGCTGCCGGCGCTCCGCGCCCGCGTCCAGGAGACGAGCGCAGCGTCCGCAGTCGCTCGCGATCGGCGCGCCGAGCTCGAGCGTCGGCGTAGCCAGGCCGCGCGCCTGCGCCAGGACTACGGCGAGCGGGGCGCGGCGGTCGATGAGCGCCGGCGCGTGCTCCAGCAGCGGCTGGCCGAGGTGGAAGCCCGGCTCGCGGCGCGACCCGACGAGGAAGCTGCCGCGCGCGCCCGGCGCAGCGAGCTCGAGCGGAAGCAGCACGCAATCGCGGAGATCGCCGGGCGACTCCAGGAACGCGCGCGCACGATCGAAGACCTCGCCGAGCGTTTGCGCCGCCGCCGTCAGGAGCAGTCGGACGCGGCCCGCGCGGCAGGCAAACGACTCGACGGCCTACGCAGCGCGCGTCGCGAATCCGAGCGCGCGCTGACCGAGGTGCGCGAGCGCATCGGGCGCCTCGAAGTGGAGGAGGCCGAGGTCCGCCTGCGGATCGAGCAGGCGATCGAACGGCTCCGGCACGACTACGACTGCGAGGCCGACGTCGCAATCGCGGCACCGGCGCCGGAGATCCCCGACGGCATCACCGCTTCGGCGCGGGCGCGCGAGCTCGAACGCGAGCTGCGGCTCATGGGCCCGGTGAACCCGCTCGCGTTGACCGAATACGAAGCGTTGGTGGAGCGACACGAGTTCTTGCAGCAGCAACTCGACGACGTCAAGAACACGCGGCGCGAGCTCACACGCGTCATCAAGGCGGTCGACGAGGAGATCGTGACCGTCTTCGAGGCCGCGTTCGCCGACGTCGCGCGGCATTTCTCGGAGCTGTTCGCGATGTTGTTCCCGGGCGGCAGCGGGCGACTCGTGCTCACGGAACCGCACGACATGCTGAACACGGGTATCGAGGTGGAAGCGCGGCCGTCGGGCAAGATGTTGCGGCGGTTGTCGCTCCTGTCGGGCGGGGAGCGGTCGCTGGCGGCGCTCGCGTACCTGTTCTCCGTGTTCCGCGCCCGGCCTTCGCCCTTCTACCTGATGGACGAGGTGGAGGCTGCGCTCGACGACGTGAACCTGCACCGGTTCCTCGATCTCGTACACGAGTTCCGCAACGAAGCGCAGCTTCTCGTCGTCTCGCACCAGAAGCGCACGATGGAAGCCGCCGACGTGCTCTACGGCGTGTCGATGCCGCCGGGTGGGTCGAGCCGGGTGGTCAGCCAGCGAGTCCGCGACATCGTCTTCGAGGACGCGTCACCGGCCCGGTGAGCGCGTACTCGGGCTTGCTCGCGCAGGACGCTGTCGACCAGGCCTGCGGCCCGGATCGGGGACCGTGGCTGTGCCGGTGGGTCGGCAACGTCTCCGACAGCACCGGTGCGGCCAACGTGGCGGAGTTGCTCTCGCCGTGGGTGACGATCGTGGTGATCGTCCTCGCGGCGTTGATCGCGAACCGGCTCTTGCGCCGCGTCGTGCGCCGCGCCGTGAGGCGTTGGGAGAACGCGGCGGCGATGACGGTGGGCGGCCGGCGCGTCCGCCTGCTGCCGGAGCCGAGCGCGCCGGTGCCGACGGCTCGCCGCCACGAGCGCGCGCAGACCATCGCCCGCGGGATCGCCAGCGCGGTGTCGATCGTGGTGTGGATCATCGCGGCCGCCCTGATCCTCTCCGTGTTCGGGATCTCGGGGGCGCGGTCCTCACGAGTGCCGGGCTGATCGGTGTCGCGCTCGCGTTCGGCGCACAGAACCTGCTGCGCGACCTCATCAACGGCTCGTTCATCATCATGGAGGATCAAATCGGGGTTGGTGACGTCGTCGACGTCGGGTTCGCCACCGGCACGGTCGAAGACGTCTCGCTACGCACGACGCGACTGCGCGACGTGGAGGGTGTCGTTTGGTACGTGCCGAACGGAGGCATCGCCCGGGTGGGGAACCAGTCGCAGCAGTGGTCTCGCGCCGTGCTCGACATCCCGGTGTCGTACGGCGCCGACATCGACGCCGCAGAACGGGTGATCGCCGAGACCGCGCTCGCACTTGCCCAAGACAACGGATGGACGCAGCGCATCATTGCGCCACCGGAGGTGTGGGGTGTCGAGTCGTTCACGCTCGACACCGTGACGATCCGGCTCGTGGTCAAGACCGCACCCCACGAGCAGTGGCGGGTGGCCCGGGAACTGCGGTCGCGCATCAAGCTCGCACTCGACGCCGCCGGCATCGTGTCGACGCCCGCGCAACCCCCGACGCCGCCGGACGGAGGCGACCGACCTGCGCCTGGGTAGCTTGGCCGGGTGACCTTCGCCATCCTCGTCGTTCTCGTCGCGATCGTGCTGATCGCCGGCACCATCATCGGGTTCCGTGCCCGCGCGCACGGCCGTCACGCCGAGCATCCCCGCGTGCCGGGTGAGCCCGCCTCATCGGTCTCCGTCCTCGACCCACCCGCGACCGCGACACCGCCGGTCACGCAGTCGCCGGTCGACGAGCTCGCGGTCGACGAGCTCGCGGTCGAAGAGGTCGAAGTCGCGGAAGTCGAGCTCGCGGTCGACGAGCTCGTCATCGAAGAAGTCGAGCTCGAAGAGCTGGTCAAGCCGCGGCTTCGCGACCGGCTCGGACGGACGCGCAGCGCCTTCACCGGCTACCTCCGCTCGATGCGGGGCCGCAAGATCGACGACGCGACGTGGGACGAGCTCGAAGAGGCGTTGCTGCTCGCGGATGTCGGTGTGCCGACCTCGCAGCGTCTGCTCGACGCGGTGCGCGATCGCGCCAAGGTCGAGGATGCCACGGATGCCGACGCGCTCATCGGCTTGTTGCGCGCCGAGATCGTCGACCTCCTCGAGGACACGCCCGATCGCACGCTGCACGCGACGCCGGCGGAGGCGAACGTCTGGATGTTCGTCGGTGTGAACGGCGTGGGGAAGACGACGACGATCGGCAAGCTCGCGTCTCAGCAGGTTGGCGAAGGCCGCCGAGTCGTGCTCGCGGCGGCGGACACGTTCCGTGCTGCGGCTGCCGACCAGCTGGAGCTCTGGGCCGAGCGCACCGGTGGCGAGATCGTGCGCGCGGACGAGGGTGCCGATCCGGGTTCCGTCGTGTACAACGCGATGGACGCGGCCCAGGCGCGTGACGCCGACCTCCTGCTCGTCGACACCGCCGGGCGCCTGCACACGAAGCGCAACCTCATGGAGGAGATGAAGAAGCTGCGCCGCATCGTCGACCGCAAGGAAGGCGCGCTCAAGGAGGTGCTGCTCGTGATCGACGCGTCGACCGGGCAGAACGGGCTCGTGCAGGCCCGCGAGTTCGCAGACGCAGTCGACGTCACCGGCATCGTGCTCACCAAGCTCGACGGCACTGCGAAGGGCGGCATCGTGCTCGCCATCCAGTCCGAGCTGGGCTTGCCGGTGAAGGTCGTCGGGGTCGGCGAGGGTGTCGGCGACCTCATCGAGTTCGAGCCCGAAGAGTTCGCGGCCGCGCTGTTCGACGACTGACCCGCGGTAGCCTGCGCCTTCGTGTTCGACGCACTTTCCGACCGTCTCGAAGGAATCTTCACCCGCCTGCGTTCGCGCGGCCGCCTCAGCGACAAGGACATCGACGAGGTCGCGCGCGAGATCCGCGTCGCGCTGCTCGAAGCCGACGTCAACGTCCGGGTCGTGCGCGCGTTCGTCGAGCGCATCAAGGAGCAGGCGGTCGGCGCCGAGCTGTCGAAGACGCTGAGCCCGGCGCAGCAGTTCATCAAGATCGTGCACGACGAGCTGGTCGCAACCCTCGGCGGTACGACCGGCAAGCTCGTGATGAGCCCGAAGCCTCCGACCGTGCTGATGCTCGCCGGGCTCCAAGGGTCCGGGAAGACGACCGCGGCCGGCAAGCTGGCGCGACTGCTCAAGTCGCAAGGGTTGCAGCCGTTGCTCGTCGGCGCCGACCTCCAACGACCGGCGGCCGTCGAGCAGTTGCGCGTGCTCGCACGCCGCGTCGACGTGCCGTTCTACTCCGAGGCCAGTGATCCGGTTTCGGTTGCCCGCAACGCGATCGAGGAAGCGGCGCGTCTCGGCCGCAACATCGTCATCGTCGACACGGCCGGCCGGCTGCAGATCGACACCGAGCTGATGGACGAGCTGCGCCGGATCCGCGACACGGTGCGGCCGCAGAACACGTTGCTCGTCGTCGATGCGATGACGGGTCAGGAAGCGGTGAACGTCGCGGAGTCCTTCCAGGACACCATCGGGCTGGATGGCGTGATCCTCACCAAGATCGACGGCGACGCGCGCGGGGTGCGGCGCTCTCCGTGAAGGAAGTGATCGGCAAGCCGATCCTCTTCGCGGGTACGGGGGAGAAGCTCGAGGACTTCGAGCCGTTCCATCCCGATCGCATGGCGAGCCGCATCCTCGGCATGGGCGACATGCTCACGCTGATCGAGAAGGCCGAAGCCGCCTACGACACCGAGCAGCGCGAGCGGGCCGAGGAGATCGTCCGGGAAGGGACGTTCACGCTCGACGACTTCCTCGAGCAGATGCAGCAGGTGAAGAAGATGGGACCGCTGCAGAACGTCCTCGGGATGATGCCGGGCATGCCCAAGGAGCTGAAGAACGCCGAGGTCGACGAGGGCGAGCTGGCCAAGGTCGAAGCGATCATCCGCTCGATGACGCCGTACGAGCGCCGCAAGCCCGACGCCGTGAACGGCTCACGCCGCGCCCGCATCGCCAAGGGTTCCGGGGTGAGGCCCTCCGACGTGAGCGCGCTGCTCAAGCAGTTCAAGCAGATGCAGCAGATGATGCGGGGCTTCTCACCGATGATGAAGCGCAAGGGCAAGAAGGGGAAGCGAGGAAAACTGCCGATCTCCGGGCTTCCGGGGATCTGACGTAGACTGCATCGTTCTCGCACAGCAAGAAACATCGTTCTCGCAAGCAAGAAACCATCAAGAAACAGGGAGTGTGCGTGGCCGTCAAGATCCGCCTGATGCGTGTGGGCAAGAAGAAGCAGCCGACCTACCGCGTCGTCGTTGCCGATCCGCGCTCGCCGCGCGACGGCCGTTTCATCGAGATCATCGGCCAGTACGAGCCGCGCCAAGACCCGTCGCGGATCACCCTCGACAACGATCGCGCGCTGCACTGGTTGCAGCTCGGTGCGCAGCCGTCCGAGCAGGTTGCAAAGATCCTCGACGTCACCGGGGTGTGGGACGCGTACAAGACCGCGAACGGCAAGGAGGCGGCGGCCAAGCCCGCGGCCAAGACGCCGAAGGCCCCGAAGGAGAAGCCGGCAGCCGAGAAGCCGGCAGCCGAGACGCGCACCGGCCGCGGTGACCGAGCCCGAGAATGAAGCCGAGAATGTGAGCGCCGAGCCGGAGCCGGACGCCGCTGACGCTCCGCCCGCCGGCGACACCGACGCGGAGCCGAGTGCGTGACCGACGACCCCAACTTCCGGGACGCTGACGACGACGACGACTTCGAAGAGGACGACGACGACGAGATCGCGCCCGAAGGCAACCGCGCCGACGGGCGGACGGGCGAAGGCGGTCGTCGAGCACGTCGCCCGCCACCTCGTCGACGACCCGGACGGCATCTTCGTCGACGCGAACGACCGCCGCGACGCGGTCACCCTCCTGATCCACGCGAGTCCCGGCGACATGGGCCGGATCATCGGCAAGCGCGGGCGCGTGATCCAGGCGCTGCGGCAGCTGGGTCGGGCCGCGGGCTCGACCGAAGGCGTCCGGATCAACGTCGACGTCGCGGAGTAGACGGGCTCGTCGTGCCGCGCCTCGAAGTCGGGCGCGTCGCCAAGGCGCACGGACTCCGGGGTGAAGTCGTTGTCGTGCCGATCACGAACCAACCGGCGCGCTTCGACGCGGGCGGGTCACTGTGGCACGACGACCGGCGCCTCGAGATCGCGACTTCACGGCCGCACCAGGGTGGTCACCTCGTGCGGTTCGTCGGCTTCGACGACCGCAATACGGCCGAGACGCTGCGCGGCGCGACGTTGCGCGCGGAAGCATCGGCCGACGCACCCGAGGGTGAGGTGTGGGTGCACGAGGTCATCGGCGCCGAGGTGCAGGACCGCGCCGGGCACACGATCGGCCGGGTGGTCGCGGTCGAGGCGAACCCCGCCCACGACCTGCTCGTCCTCGACGAGGGACCGTTGATCCCGATGGTCTTCATCGTCGACGATGCCGCGGGGGTGCTCACGGTCGAGCTGCCCGACGGCCTGCTCGACCTGTAAGCCTGCTCGAGAGGCCGTACCGAGAGGGTGACGCGTGCGGATCGATGTGTTCACGCTGTTCCCCGAGTACCTCGCGGGGCCGCTGAACGTCTCACTGGTGGGCGCGCGCGCGAGAACGGAGTCATCGACCTCCGTGTGCACGATCCACGCGAGTGGACCGACGACCCGCACCGCGCCGTCGACGACCGTCCTTTCGGCGGCGGAGCGGGAATGGTGCTGATGCCGCAGCCGCTGTTCGCCGCGGTCGAGGCGATCGAACCGCCCCGACCGCTCTACCTCCTGTCCCCGAGTGGCCGTCGCTTCGACCAAGGCGTCGCGGGCGAGCTCGCGGCCACCGACGGATTCTCGCTCCTGTGCGGCCGCTACGAGGGAGTGGACCAGCGGGTGGCGGACCACTTGTGCGACGGCGAGTTGTCCGTGGGGACTACGTGCTCGCCGGTGGCGAAGCCGCGGCACTGACGGTGATCGAAGCGGTCACCCGCCTCGTGCCGGGCGTGATGGGCAACGTCGCCTCCGCGTCCGACGAATCGTTCGTCGAAGGGCGCCTGGAGTACCCGCAGTTCACGCGGCCGGCCGCCTTCCGGGGCTGGTCGGTTCCCGCCGAGCTCCGTTCCGGCGCGCACGAACGCATCGTTCGGTGGCGGCGGGCGGCGGCGCTGCGTCGCACGATCGAGCGCCGGCCCGACCTGATCGCGCGACGACCGGTCTCCGAGGCCGAACGGGCGCTGCTGGAGGAGTTCCCGGAGGACACGCTCGACCGGTAGCATGTGCGTTCCGCCGGGCCGAACTCGCGCCACGACACCGTCTCGCACATCGCTGCTCTGGAGCTCCGCGTCATGAACCGCACCGATCTCGTCGACCGCGCTCAACTTCGGGACGACGTTCCCGACTTCGCGCCGGGCGACACGCTCAAGGTGCACGTACGCGTCGTCGAGGGGAACCGCGAGCGTACGCAGCTGTTCCAGGGCGTCGTGATCCGCCGGCAGGGCGGTGGCGCCCGCGAGACGTTCACCGTCCGGAAGGTGAGCTTCGGTGTCGGCGTCGAGCGCACGTTTCCCGTCCACTCGCCGATCCTCGCCAAGATCGAAGTTGCCACGCGCGGCGATGTGCGGCGGGCGAAGCTCTACTACCTCCGTGACCGGATCGGAAAAGCCGCGAAGATCAAGGAAAAGCGCGTCTGACGACCGGTCTCGCGGGCGGTCGCCCGGATCGGGCCGGGCGTACACTCGGGCCCCGATGACGGCACTCGAGCTCAATGACCGGCGCTCGCACTCCCATGACCGGCCGCGACACCGATGAGTAGCGAAGATCTCGAGCGGTACGAGACCGAGATCGAACTGCAGCTCTACCGCGAGTACCGCGACGTGCTGCCGATGTTCAAGTACGTCGTCGAGACCGAACGCCGGTTCTATCTCGCCAATGAGGTCGACCTGAAGGTCGAACACGTCGACGGTCGAACGCACTTCGACCTCCACCTGCAGGACGCGTGGGTCTGGGACATGTACCGGAACACGCGCTTCGTCGCCGACGTGCACGTCGTGACCTTCCGGGACGTCAACATCGAGGAGCTTCCCGGCAAGGAGCTCTGACCGTGAGACGACAGCGCAGCGACCGAACGGGAGCGGAGCGTGGAGTCGACCCATGAACATGCCGACGGTCGTCGCGCCACGGGCATCGCCGGCGAGGACGCGGTCGCGAAGTGGTACGAGGCGCACGGCTACTCGATCCTCGCCCGGAACTGGCGGGTGCGCGAAGGCGAGATCGACGTGATAGCCCGCGACGCGCGGACCATCGTGTTCTGCGAGGTGAAGACCCGCCGGGGCGATGCCTTCGGCATCCCGTTCGAGGCGGTCACCGCCCGGAAGCAGCAGCGCCTCCGGCAGCTCGCGCGCCGCTGGCTCTCGGACAGCGATGTCCGTGCGCCCGTGCTGCGCTTCGACGTCGCGTCGGTCATGCCGGGAGGTACCGGCGCCTGGGAGGTCGACGTGCTCGAAGGCGCGTTCTAGACCCCTGGATCTCGGCCAGGCCGCTGGTCTCCTGCCCGCTCAGCGACGCCGGCGTCGCTGTTCGCGGTGCCAGCAACCGGAGTGCCAGTGCCGGCGAGCGGCGGGGTCGTTCCTGGGCACCACGACCTCGTGACCCTCGCCGGCCCGGATCTCGTGGTCGCAACCGGGACACCGATACGGCTTCGCCGCCTCGTACGGCTGGACGTGCCGGACGTCGACGCCGGTGTCCCACCCGCGGCTCTCCGAGCCGTCGTCCCACCGGTCATCCGTGTCGGGCCACCGGTGCTCGGTCATCGGGGGAACACGGCCCACAGGACGAGCACCGCGACGACGGCGAACGCGAGCACGACGATGAAGATGTCGCCGCGTCGCGTCGCGCGCTTGCCGAACGGATTGAAGCCCACGGCTGCCACGGTAGGCGCCGAGGTGCTCATCGCGGGCATCCTTTGGGCTTCATTCATCGGCGTTCACTCATTTGGGCCACCAGCGGCCGCGACGGCGCTCGATGCGCCCCGTCGCCTCCAGCCGGCGCAGCGCGCCGGCGAGGCGCTCGACCGAGAGCCCGGTACGGCCCGCGAGTTGATCGACGCTCGCGGGTTCGCCCGCGAGGACGCTCGCGACGCGCGCCTCGTCGGGATCGGGCGGTGCCGGGAGCGGCGGCTGCCACGTCGTGTGCGCGTCGCCGTGCCCGAGCGCGAGGAGTACGTCACCGGGATCGAGCAGCATCACTGCGCCGTCCTGGATGAGCGCGTTGCATCCGGCCGCCGCCGCGTTGCGACGGGAGCCGGGAACCGCGAACACGGTGCGGCCGTAGTCGTTGGCATAACCGGCCGTGATCGCGGCGCCGCCGGTTGCCTTGGCCTCCACCACAACGCACGCGTCGCCCAACGCGGCGATGATCCGGTTCCGGACCGGGAACTGGCTCGGGTGCGGCTGCACGCCGTAGGCGTGCTCGGTCACGATCACACCGTGCTCCCGCACGTTGGCGTACAACGCCTGGTGACGACGCGGGTACGTCACGTCGAGGCCGGTTGCGACGACGCCGACCACACCTCCCCCCGACGCGAGCGCACCTTCGTGCGCGGCGCCGTCGATGCCCAGCGCGAGCCCGCTCACGACGGTGACGCCGGCCGCCGCGAGGTCGGCGCCGATCTCGCGCGCGTCGGCCAGGCCGTGCGGTGACGCACTGCGCGTGCCGACCACCGCGACCCGCGGCGCGGTGAGGGCGTCGACGTGTTCACCTTCCGCGAACAGCACGGCCGGGCGGCCGGGAACATCGTCGCGAATCGGGTAGTCGTCGTCGCCGGCGATCCACACGTGGGCGCCACGCCGTTCCAGCCGGCGCTGCACCGGTGCCGGATCGGTGCTCCGCCGCCACGCGTCGGAGATCGCCCGCGCAGTTTCGGCGTCGCGGCGCACGAACTCGCGTCCGCGTCCGCGTGCGATCGCATCGAGTGCGAGCTCGGGATCGCCGAACCGCTCGAAGATCCGACGCAGGCGCGCGGGCGTGATGTGCGGCAAGGATGCGAGCGTCGCCGCCGCGACGTGCCGGCTCGACAAGGCCGGCCCGCTCACGCGAGGTCCTCCCGCATGTTGGCTGCGAGCTCGACGTCGGCCACCGAGATCGCGGGCCGATCGGCCAGGTCGGCGACCGTGCGCGCGACCCGCCGGATCCGAGCCGCCCCGCGGCCGCTCAGCCGGCGGCCACGGCTGATGCCCCGCCAGAACGCGGCGACATCCGGCGCGACCGGGAGGACATGCTCGATCGCGCCGCCGGCGACGTGGGCGTTGCGCCGCCACGGCGTGTCCCGGAGCCGGTTGGTCTGACGCTCGACCGCCGCGATCACCTGCGCTCGCACGGCAGCCGGACGAGGGACACGCTTCGGCGTCGGGATCGGAGGGATGGAGCTCGAGACGGAGGTCGAAGCGGTCGAGCAGGGGCGCGGACAGGCGGCGCAGGTACCGGGCGCGTTGCACATCGGAGCAGTGGCACCCGGACTCGGGACGACCGCACGGACACGGGTTCGAGCAGGCGATCAGGACGAAGTCGGCCGGGAACTCGATGGTTCCCGACGCGCGGCTGATGCGAACGGTCCGTTCTTCCAGCGGTTGGCGCAGCGCGTCGAGCACGGTGGGCGGGAACTCCGCGAGCTCGTCGAGAAAGAGGGTCCCGCGGTGCGCCAAGCTGATCTCACCCGGCCGGGTGCGCGAGCTCCCGCCTCCGACGAGCGCAGCCGACGACGCGCTGTGGTGCGGCGCGCGGAAGGGTCGCGAAGGGCAGAGCCCGCGCGCGTACGTGAGACCGGCGGCCGAGTGCACCTTGGTGACCTCGAGCGCTTCGGCGCGCGAGAGCGGCGGCATGATCGTCGGCAATCGTCGGGCGAGCATGGTCTTGCCGACGCCGGGCGGACCGACGAACAGCAGATGATGGGCGCCGGCGGCCGCGATCGCGAGCGCACGCGCGGCGTTGGGCAGCCCCCGCACCTCGGCGAGATCGAGTGCGTCTTCGCCCGGCGGGTCGCGATCGTCGGGCGGTGGATCGGGGAGATCGGGCCAGGGCGCTTCGCCCTTCAAGCATGCGTGCAGCTCGCCGAGCGTTCGCGCGCACTGCACGTCGATCCCCGGGACCAGCATCGCCTCGATTGCATTGGCTTCGGGAACGACGACACGCGACACGCCCGCGCGCGCCAGCGCGTCGACGAGCGCGAGCGTGCCGGTGACCGGTCGGACCCGGCCATCGAGGCCGAGCTCACCGAACACGCCGAGATCGTCGAGCGCTCCCGCCGGCAGCAGGTCGGCCGCGCCGGCCAGCGCGATCGCCACTGCGAGCTCGAGGCCCGAACCGGTCTTGCGTACCGCCGCCGGCGCGAGGTTCACCGTCACGCGCTGCATCGGCCACTCGAGGCCGGACGACAACAGCGCGGCGCGGACGCGCTCGCGCGATTCGCGGCCCGCGGCGTCCGGGAGCCCGACGATCGTGTAGCCGGGAAGGCCGCGCGAGACGTGCACTTCGACGATGACGACCTGACCGTCGACCCCTGACAATGTCGCACTGCGGACGAACGCGAGCACGGGCAACCCTTCCGGTTCGAGCATCCAGGAATGACCATCCAGGAATGACGACAAGGAGAACGGAAGGCTGTTGACCGCGGCCCTCGACGGCGGCATCAACGTAACGAGGGGGTGTGACAACTACGGTGCGCGCTCGATGCCGGAGGATGCTCACGGAGCGCCACACGACGATGCCGACCCCGACCCCGATTCGGACGAACGGGTCACGGCCTTCGTCGCCACGCTGGCCGCGCGCAGCGTGCACACGCGCCGCGCGTACCGCCATGACGTCGCCGAGTTCGCCACCTGGTGCGGGCGCGGCGGCTGCCCGGACCTCGCAGCCCTCGACCATCGCGCGTTGCGGCGCTATCTCGCGTACCTCCAGTCGCGTGGCTTCGCACGGACCACGATCGCGCGCAAGGCGGCGGCGGTTCGCGCCTACGTCCGCTACCTGAGGCGCACCGGTGTCGTGACGCGTGACGTCTCCCTCGAGCTGCGTGCGCCGAAAGTCGCCAAGAAGTTGCCTCGGTTCCCGCGTGCCGCCGAAGCCGCGTCGCTGATCGGCGCGGCCGAAGCGGGCGCCGAGCTTCCGGTCGACGAAGGAGTCGACCCGGCCGCGCAAGCGCGCGGCGCGTCGCGATCTCGCGGTGCTCGAGCTGCTGTACGGCGCCGGATTGCGCGTGAGCGAATGCTGCGGGCTCGACGTCACTGACGTAGACCTGCGGCGGCGCACGGTCACCGTGCTCGGCAAGGGTTCGAAGGTACGCCGCCTGCCGCTCGGCGACCCGGCGTGCCGGGCGGTGTCGGACTACGTCCGTTTCGGACGACTCGAGCTCGTGAAGCCAGGCCTCGCGCCGAATCCGACCGAGGCGCTGTTCGTGAACGCTCGCGGGCGAAGGCTCTCACCGCGCGACGCACGTCGGATCCTGGACCGATTCCCCCTCGCCGACGGACGCACGTTGCATCCCCATTCTTTGCGCCACGCCTTCGCCACGCACCTCCTCGACGGTGGCGCGGACCTGCGAGCGGTCCAGGAACTGCTCGGCCACGCCGATGTGGGAACGACGCAGATCTACACGCATGTGACCCGCGACCGCCTGCGAAGCGTCTACCAAGAGACGCATCCGCGCGCTTGAGACCGCCTCGCGCGTTGACATCGTATGTCGGATCACCAGACGTCGCCGGGCCGCCAGTCGCAGGTGATGTCGGCGCGGAGATCGATGGCGGCGGTGCGCGGGACGCGACGCACCATCACCGCGTCGTCCTCCGCCGGCGTGCGCGTACGTACGCCGTCGCGCTGCACGTAGGTCTTGCCCTGCCACCGCTCCCATCCGAGCGACGCGTAGAACGCGTGTTCACCGGTCGAGAGCGCCCCCAGCTCGTACTCGGCCGCGATGACGTCTGCGAGGGCGTTCATCGCGAGCGTGCCGTACCCCTTGCGCCGGTGCGCGGCGATCGTCGCGACCGCCTCCACGTATCCGGTCGATACGGACCGGCCGCCGATGTCGAGCACGCGTCGCGACAACTGCGGCGTGCGCGACGACGACGTTGCCGGCAACGACGAGTGCGTGACTGCCACCCAGCGCGTGTCGCCAGTCGTCTTCGTCGAAGTCCCCGTCGAACGCGACGTTCAGCATCGAGCGGAGCTCCGACAGTCGCTGCTGATCGAGCGCGTCGGTGCGAG
This sequence comes from uncultured Actinomycetes bacterium, assembly GCA_963841215.1. Lineage (GTDB taxonomy): Bacteria > Actinomycetota > Acidimicrobiia > IMCC26256 > PALSA-610 > CAVUFH01. Next base: position 262,295 of record CAWJBW010000003.1, read on the forward strand.
CGGTCACGACATCGGCGGAACCCCGCGCGGCATCGCGGCAGCATCGCGCACTCGCCGGAGACATTCGTTCGGAGCCGTTCGTTCGGAGCCGTTCGTTCGGAGCATCGTGAATCGGGTATGGACCTCGGACCGCGCGCCCGCTACGGTGCCCGTCACTTCCCCCGGCACTCCCCGAGTCGTGTTCGTCGCGCAATTTGTCGCGCTCCTCGGGGAGTTCTCGTGTTGGGGCAACAGGGGCAACAGGCTGTCTGGCCGCGTGCCGTGTGCGCGTGCGCCCTCGGTTCGATTGTGATCTTCGCGTTCACGGGTCTCGCGCGCGCCGATGTGGTTCCCGCAGGTGTCTGGGCGCGTCCGGTCGACGGGACGGTCGTGCGACCGTGGGCGCCACCCGCGCACCGATACGGTCCCGGCCACCTCGGCGTCGACTTCGAGGCGGTGCCGGGTACGCCCGTCCGGGCCGCCGGCCCCGGCGAGGTGACGTTCGCAGGCACCGTGGCGGGCGCGCAGCACGTCGTCATCACGCACGCGGCGGGACTGCGGACGTCGTACTCCTTTCTCTCGACGATCGCTGTACATCGGGGCGAAGTCGTGCGCGCCGGCGCGGTGATCGGCGCGAGTGGCGGCACCGGCGACAATCACTCGGCGGCCGTGTTCCACTTCGGACTTCGCAGCGGCGACGAGTACATCGACCCGATGCTGTTGTTCGCCACGATCGACCTCACCGAGGTCGTGCACCTGGCGCCGACGCGTCGAGCCCTTCGGGTACACGGTCGCCGAGGAGCGCCGCGGCATCCTCGACGGTTTCGTACGGGTCGCGACCGGCGTGGCCGGCGGCGTGGGAGACGTCGCGAGCGCCGTCGCCGGTGGCGTCGCGTCGAGTGTCTCCGGCGCGTCCGGTGCTGCAGCGGCCCTCGCCGTCGATCAGCTCTCGGACCTCGTCGGCGCGCAACCCGCGGCCATCCTCGGGCGCGGTCTCCTCGCGTTCCTCGAGGAGCGGGCGCGTTGCGATGCGGGTGCGCCCGCGGCCGACGGCACCGGCGGATCCGGCCACCACGCGATGGTGGTCGCGGGTATCGACAGCAAGACCGGCACCGACGGTTCCACGCTGAACCTGCCGGTCGACGATCTCGGCTACCGCGACGACGAAGTCGCGTACTACTCCTACGAACCCGCCGGCGGTGCGTACGACAAGCGGTCCACCTACGCGCCTTTGCTCGTATCGGCCCGCCGCCTCGGCGCGCAGTTGCGCGAGCAGCAACGCCTGCATCCCGGCCGCGAGGTGGATCTGCTCGCACACTCGCAAGGCGGAGTCGTCGCGGTCGCGTTCCTGAAGCTGTTCTACGACTCGTCCGATCCGACGTACCCACCGCTCGGCACCGTCGTCACCTTTTCGTCGCCACTCGAGGGCGCGCCCGCCGCCGACGTCGTACAGCAGATCCAGGGCATCGACGGCGGCGCGGCACTGCTCGCGTTCCTACGCGAGAAGGCAGGCAACGGGTTCCCCGATCTCAACAGTGCCGCCGTGCGCGACCTCGCCACGGATTCCGAGTTCATGGGCCTGTTGGACGCGGCGACGCTGCCCGACGGCGTCGACCTCACGACGATCGGGTCCACCTACGACACCACCGTGCCGGGCGACCACGCGTCGACATCCGAGGCGCGCCGGGCGACGGTGGTCGACACCGGATACCTCGGCGCGCACACCGGGATCCTGCGCGACGAGGACGCATTCGCGCGCGGCTCGCGCCACGCTCGAGAACGAGGACCTCCCGTGCCGCAGTTTCGGCGAGTTCGTCGAGGCCGCCCTCGTACCGGACGCCATCTCTTCGTTCGAGCAGCTCGGGAGCGGACGATGATCCTGCATCTGCGGTGGACTGCGGCCATCGCCCTCGTGGCAACCGCGTGTTCGCACACGACGGCCGGACCGCGCGACTGCACGCCGGAGCCGGTGCTCGCGGACGCGCGCTGGTCACTCGATCTCGAACGGGCACCGGGCTCGGCCGCCGCCGACGCAGACGGCGTCGTCGTGACGATGGGCAACGAGCGGGTCGTCGCGTTCGACCGCGCCGGCGGCGAGGTGTGGAGCACGCGCGTCGAGGGCGTGGGCCTCGACTGGCCGGTCATCGCGGACGACGTCGTCGTGTTACCCACCACTCGCGTCGCCGGTGACGGCGACCGCGCCGCGTGTGTCGCGCTCGACCGATCCACCGGTGCCGAGCGCTGGCAGGTCGAAGTGGGCGCCGGCCCCGTTGCGTCCGTCGGGGCGGGTGGCGACACGGTCGTATGCGCGAGCGCGCGCGGACACCTCGCGGCGGTCGGTCGCGATGGCGCGTTGCGATGGGCCCAGGACGTCGAGGCGTATCTCGGCGAAGGCCCGATCTCCGTGTCGCCGCGCGGCGCGGTCGCGGTCGCACCCGAGTCGGGCCGGGTCGGGATCGTGCTCGAAGTGGCGGGGCGATGGAAGTTCTCGTGCTGGGACCTGACGACCGGTGCCGACGCCGGCTGTTCGCTCGACCTCGGGCCGGGCGCGCCGCCGAGCGCGGCCGCGGCCGACGGCTCCGGTCGCTTCGTCCTCGGCCTCGGTGCGGGGCGTGACGGAGCCGGACCGTCGCTCGCGGTCATCGATCCAGGTGCAGGGCTGATGCGGGAGATCGCTGCCACCGCGGCGCCGTTCGATCCCTCGAGCATCCCCCTCGTGACGGGCGAGACCGCCGTGGTGGTGGACCGGCTGGGGGGCGTGACCGCGGTCGACCTCGCCGCGATGGAGCTGCGCTGGCGTGCGCAACTGCGCCAACCCGTGCTCGATGCCCGGCCCGTCGCGCGTCGCGCCGGGCGTGGTCAGGGTCGTCGACTGGACGGGCCAGGTCCACGAATTCGACCTTGCCGATGGTCGCCGGACCGCGGCTGTCGACGACGCCGGAGGCGCGATCGGCGTGGTGGCAGATCCGGCCGGTGCGCTGGTGGTCACCATGCGGCGCGGGCTCGGCGGAAACCGCCTCCAGGGGCACATCCTCACGAACGACAGGTCCGCGAGGGGTGAACCCATTCCCTCGAAGGAGGACCGGGGGCGGCCGCTACTATGTCCCTCCGAACCCGGGCAATCGACCCGGAACGATGCACGCCCGTGAACCCGAGGTGGCGCCGGCCCCGCAAGTGGATCGGTGCTCGCGCGGGCGGAAGCTGAACCAAGGGAGGCGCGGCCGTGGCCGTCGTGACCATGAAGCAACTGCTGGAGGCCGGTGTCCACTTCGGCCACCAGACCCGGCGCTGGAACCCGAAGATGCGGCGATTCATCTTCGGTGAGCGCAACGGGATCTACATCGTCGACCTGCACCAGACGCTCGACCGCATCGACACCGCCTACAAGTTCGTGCGCGACACCGTCGCCGGGGGCGGCACCGTGCTGTTCGTCGGCACCAAGAAGCAGGCGCAGGAACCGGTCGAGGCGCAGGCCGACCGGTCGGGGATGCCGTACATCAACTTCCGCTGGCTCGGCGGGATGCTGACGAACTTCCAGACCGTGCACGCGCGCGTCGCGAAGCTGCGAGAGTTGCAGCGCGTGGTCGATTCCGGCGAGATCGACCAGATGCCGAAGAAGGAAGGCCTCAAGGTCCGGCGCGACCTGGCCAAACTCGACCGGAACCTCGGCGGCATCAAGAACCTCGAGAAGCTGCCCGCGGCCGTCTTCGTGATCGACACGAAGAAGGAGCACATCGCCGTCACCGAGGCGAATCGCTTGAAGATCCCCGTCGTCGCGGTGGTCGACACCAACTGCGATCCCGACGTCATCGACTTCGTGATCCCCGGGAACGACGACGCGATCCGTGCCGCGCAGCTGATGAGCCGCGTGATCGCAGACGCGGTCATCGAGGGCAAGCACATCGCGCAGCGCAACGCCAAGCCCGGCCCCGCCGCCGGCGCGCCTGCCTCGCCGGCGGCGCCGGCGCGTCCGAAGCGCACCGCCGAGGAGGAGCGCGCGCATCAGGAGCAGCAGGCCAAGGCGCGCGACGCCGCCGCGGCCAAGCAGCGTGAGATCGAGGAACGCGCACGTCAGGCCGAGACCGCGACACCGGAACCGGAGCCCGCGCCCGAGGCGCCCGCCCGAGGCGACCGCGCCCGAGGCGACCGCGCCCGAGGCGACCGCGCCCGAGGCGCCCGCCGGCGAGACCACGACTGAAGCGACAGGATGAATCGGAAACATGGCTGACATCTCCGCCAAGGACGTCGCCGCGCTGCGCAAGGCAACCGGCGCCGGGATGATGGACTGCAAGCGCGCGCTCGAAGAGTCGGGCGGTGACATGGACGAGGCCAAGGACTGGCTACGCCAGAAGGGCCTCGCCGGCGCGGCGAAGCGCGAAGGGCGCGACGCGAACGAGGGCGCGATCGAGGTCGTGGTCGACGCGCCACGTCGGCGCGCTCGTCGAGCTGAACTGCGAGACCGACTTCGTCGCCAAGGGCGACGTGTTCAGGCGTGCCGTGACCGGTCTCACGGATCTGGTTCGCGCACAGGGCGACGAAGACCTTGCGAACAAGTCCTACGAAGGCGCGACCGTCGACGACTTCGTCAATGGCCTGGCCGGCACGCTCGGCGAGAAGATCGAGCTCGGGCGCGTCGTCCGGTTCGAGACGGCCGATGGTCTGCTCGACGCCTACAAGCACGTGCAGAACGAGCGCGGCACTGTCGGCGTCTTGGTCGAGCTCGGCGGCGTCGACCCGTCGGATGCCAGGGCCAAGGAAGTCGCACACGACATCGCGTTGCACATCGCCAGTTCGGCACCCCGTTTCGTCTCACGAGACGACGTGCCGGCCGACACCGTCGACCGGGAGCGGACGGTGCTCGAGGCGCAAACGCGCGAAGAGGGCAAACCCGAGCAGGCGCTGGGCAAGATCGTCGACGGGAAGCTCAACGGGTTCTTCAAGACGGTGGCGCTGCTGGAGCAGCCGTTCGTCAAGGACCAAAAGACGACGATCCGAGCCGTCGTCGAAGGTCTCGGCGGGAATGCCGCCGTTCGCAGGTTCGCCCGCGTCAAGATCGGTGAGGAATAGTCCCACGACATCTCCACCGCCATCGCCAGAGGAGTCGTTGATGCCCACGAGCCGGTACCGCCGAGTGGTGCTCAAGCTTTCGGGCGAGGTGTTCGCCGACAAGCGCATCGGCTTCGGCATCGACGCCGAGATCGTGGGGCGCATCGCGCAGGAGGTGATCGACGCCCGGCGCGACTTGGGTGTCGAGATCGCGATCGTCGTCGGTGGCGGCAACATCTTCCGCGGGATGACCGGCGAGAACCGTGGCATGGACCGGGCCCGCGCCGATTACATGGGGATGCTCGCAACCGTCATCAACGCATTGGCGTTGCAGGACGCGCTGGAGTCGCTCGGCCAACCCACACGCGTGCAGACCGCGATCAACATGGCGCAGGTCGCCGAGCCCTACATCCCGCTGCGCGCGATCCGCCACCTCGAGAAGGGCCGGCTCGTGATCTTCGCGGGCGGCACCGGCAACCCGTACTTCACCACCGACACCACGGCCGCGCTCCGAGCCGCCGAGATCCGGGCCGAAGCCCTGCTCAAGGGGACCCACTCGGGTGTCGACGGCGTCTACACCGCGGATCCTCGGCTCGACCCCGACGCGGTCAAGCTCGAACGCCTCAGCCACTTCGAGGTGCTGTCACGCGGCCTGCAGGTGATGGATTCCACCGCGATCACGTTTTGCATGGACAACGAGCTCCCGATCATCGTCTTCGACGTCGAGGAGCCGGACAACATCACGCGGGCGCTCGTGGGCGAGCCCATCGGCACCTTGGTGAGCTCGAGGGAGGACGTGTGAACCACGCCAAGGTCGACGAAGCCAAGGACAAGATGCACAAGGCTGTCGTCCACCTCCAGGAGGAGTTCTCGGCCGTCCGCACCGGCCGCGCCACGCCCGCGCTCGTCGAGAAGCTCAAGGTCGACTACTACGGATCGGACGTCCCGCTCCAGCAGCTCGCCGGGTTCTCGGTGCCCGAGGCGCGCGTGCTCGTCATCTCCCCCTACGACAAGGGTGCGCTGAAGTCGATCGAGAAGGCGATCCAGCAGAGCGACCTCGGTGTGAACCCCTCCAACGACGGCGCGCTGATCCGCCTCGCGTTCCCGGAGCTGACCGCGGACCGGCGCAAGAGCCTGGTCAAGGTGGTCAAGACCCGGGCCGAGGAGGGCCGGGTCGCAGTACGCAACGTCCGACGGCACATCCGCCAGGAGCTCGAAGCGCTCGAGAAGGACGGCGACCTGTCGCGTGACGAGCTCGACCGGATCGAGAAGGACCTCGAGAAGCTCACCCACGACATCGTCGGCGAGATGGACGCCTTGCTGGCCAACAAGGAGAAAGAACTCCTCGAGGACTGACGCCCGGAACGTCCGGCCGGCGCCGCCCAGGCGGAAGCCCGGCCGGCCCGGGGCGACCGGTCTAGCCTTCAAAGCCGGGGGAGCACCCTGCCCTGCCGGAGGGAGCACATTGAGCGATCGGTTCGATGACGAGCGCAGGTCACTTCCGACCGAGGGAGTGAGGATCCTGGGCGCGGAGGAGGCACAAGCGGCGCTCGACGCGCGCGCTCGCCAGGGCGAAGCGCCCGCAGACGAACGCGCCACCGCGGGCGACGAGGCCGACGAGCCCACCGAGGCCGCGGACGCCACGGAGGTCGCCGACGCGACGCCGGCGACCGAGGTCGAGCCCGATACCGGCGTGGTGTCTCCCGCCGCGGGCCCGACCTCGCGACCAACCGAGCGACCCGCTCCCCGCGCGGCCGCGTCGCATCCCCGGCGACGGTCCGACATGGTCGGCCGCGTCTTCGCCGGTCGAGGAGTCACTCCTCGCCGAGCCTTCGCCGCCGCCGCCGTCGTCGCGCGAACCGAGATTGGACGAGCCCGCGACGGCCGCGGCGTCCGCTCCGGTCGGATCGCCCGACCCGCCCACGGGGGAGGCTCCCCAGCTACCGCACTGGACCGAACCGCCCACCGGCGCGGTGCCGGCGATCTTCGCCGACGGCGAGGCGTCCGACCCCGACCTCGATGCCTGGAGTGCAGCTGCGTCCACGCCGCGATTCCGGGCCGAAGGTTCCGACTGGGCCGATGCCGACTATGCCCGCGACGCCCTCACCGACGACTCGGACGACACCGTGAACGTCGGCGCAGCCGATGCCGGTGCACTGGACGACGGGATCGTCGACGAGGACGAAGCATTCGCAGCCGAACTGGCCGAGCGGCGCCGGCGGACACCACGCGGACGCGCGTCGCGAACCATGGTCACCTCCGCGGGCGCCGGGACCGCCACGGAGGGCTCGAGCGCACCGGCCGCGAGGGCATCCGGCCTGGGTGGCCCGGCCCGCCGCAGCACCGAGCGCGGCGGCGACGAGTCGTCGTCCGGCCCGCAGAGCCCGTTGCGCGGTCGTGATCTCCCGACCGCGCTCGCCACGGCCGCGGTCGTCGCGGTGGTGGCGCTCATCTGCTTCACCCAAGGCACGTTCTGGACCGCGCTGCTCGCCTCCGTGATCGTCGGTGTGGGCACGCTCGAGTTCACCGCAGGGCTGCAAGCGCGCGGCTTCCGTCCGGCCTCTGCGCTCGCGCTCACCGGCGCGTTCTTCATGCCGATCGCGGCGCGTCAATTCGGTCCGAACGCATACCCCGTGTTCTTCGGGTTGATCGTGGTCTTCGCGTTGTTGTGGTTCCTCTGGGAGATCACACCGGGCCGGCCGTTGTTGGGTGTCGCGCACGACCGTGTTCTCGTTCGCGTACGTCGGCGGGCTCGGCGGCTTCGCGGGCTTGCTGTTGGGATCGTCCGACGGCGTCGGCCTGATCATCGGCGTCGCGTTGTGCGTGATCACCTACGACGTCGCGGGCTATTTCGCCGGTTCGCAGTTCGGCAAGAGCCCCATCGCACCACAGGTGTCGCCGAACAAGTCGTTCGAAGGCACCCTCGCCGGCATGGTCGGCTCGTTGTTGATGGGCTGGATCATCGTGGGGGGCCTCGTGTTCGGCGGCATCGCACCGTGGTCGCCGGGCAAGGGAGCCGTGCTCGGTCTGTTCGTGGCGGCCGGCGCGTTCCTGGGCGATCTCTGCGAGTCGATGCTGAAGCGCGACCTCGGGATCAAGGACTTCGGGTCGCTGCTCCCCGGTCACGGCGGCATCCTCGACCGGTTCGACTCGCTGCTGTTCTGCCTGCCCATCACCTACTACCTGGCGCTCCATCTCAACATCTTGTGAAAGCTGGGACGAACCTCAGGTCTCGTTCCGTCTGCGCCGAATGACCCCGTAACCTGGAATCATGTCCACCGGCGTCGTCATCCTGGGCTCCACCGGTTCGATCGGGACCCAGGCGCTCGACGTGTTGCGCCGGCACCGAGCCGATTTCCGGGTCGTGGCGCTGGCCGCCGGCCGGAACACCGATCTGCTCGAGCGGCAACGGGCCGAGTTCGACGTGTCGCCCGATCTGGCCTGCGCCGCCCCCGACGATCCCGCCGTCCTCGCCGGCCTCGCCGCCCATCCGGATGCCGACGTCGTCCTGAACGCCGTGGTCGGGTTCGCGGGGCTGCCCGCGACCCTCGCCGCGCTCGAGGCCGGCAAGCGGCTCGCGCTCGCGAACAAGGAGAGCCTGATCGCGGGAGGCCCGATCGTCGCCAAGGCGCGCGCCGCGGGCGGCGGTGAGATCGTGCCGGTCGACTCCGAGCACTCGGCGATCTGGCAGGCGCTGCGGGCCGGGAAGATGGGAGAGGTCGCGCGCATCGTGCTCACCGCGAGCGGCGGCCCGTTCCGCGGCCGCACGCCGGCCGAGCTCGCGCGACGTGCAGCCGGCCGACGCGCTCGCACACCCCACCTGGAACATGGGCGCCAAGATCACGATCGACTCGTCGACGCTCATGAACAAGGGCCTCGAGGTCATCGAGGCCCACGAGCTGTTCGGCGTCGAGTTCGACGCGATCGACGTCGTCGTACATCCGCAGTCCGTGGTGCACGGCATGGTCGAGTTCGTCGACGGCGCCACCATCGCGCAGCTCTCGATGCCCGACATGCGTCTCCCGATCGGCCTGGCGTTGGGCGCACCCGAACGGTTGCCCGAGGCCTTCGGTGCGATCGACTGGACGACGCTCTCCACGCTCACGTTCGAGGCGCCCGACCGTCAGACCTTCCGCGGCGCTCGACCTCGCGTACGCCGCCGGCCGCACCGGCGGTACTGCTCCGGCGGTGCTGAGCGGCGCGAACGAGGTCGCGGTGGAGGCGTTCCTCGGGGGCCGCATCTCGTGGCCCGCGATCGCCGAGACCGTGGCCGAGGTGCTCGACGCAGGCACCGGGAACGCCGAAGAGATCGGTGACGTACTGGATGCGGACCGGGTCGCTCGCGAGCGGGCCGCAGTATTGATCGGACAACGGAGCGACAGGTGAAGGATCCGCTCGAGACAGTCGAGATGCCGGTGATCCGGCCCCGCTACTGGATCGCGACGTTCATCGCGGTGCTCGTGATCGCCGCGCTGTTGTTCCCGAGCGCGACCGCGATCGTCGCGGTCATCCTCTCGCTCCCGATCATCATCTTCCTGCACGAGCTCGCGCACTATCGTCACCGCCAAGCGTACGGGCATGAAGGTGACCGAGTTCTTCGTCGGTTTCGGGCCCCGCATCTGGTCGATGACCAAGGGCGAGACCGAGTACGGCCTCAAGGCGATCCCGCTCGGCGGCTACTGCAAGATCATCGGGATGACCAACCTCGAAGAGGTTGCGCCCGCCGACGAGCCCCGCGCCGTACCGGTCCAAGCGGTACGGCCCCAAGGTGCTCGTCGCGTCGGCCGGCTCGCTGATGCACTTCGTGCTCGCGTTCTTGCTCGCGTTCGGCGTGCTCGCCTTCGCCGGCAACTACCCCGACGCGGCCCCGACGACGACGATCGATTTCATCGAGCGTGGTTCAGCCCGCCGACGAAGCGGGCATCGAGTCGGGCGACCGGCTCGTCGTCGGTCGAGGCGATGCGATCGACGAGTGGGACGACGCTTCGACCGCTGCTCCTCGAACCGAGGTGGCGACACCGTCGACTTCACGGTCGAACGCGACGGCGACACGATCGTGCTCCCCGTCACGCTCGCGACCGTCGAGAACCCGGACGCCGCCGATGACCCGAACGCGCCCCGCAACCTCGGTCGAGCCGGCATCGCGCCGTCGGTGGACGTGCCGTCGATGAACCCGGCCGAGGCCGCGATCGAAGCGCCGCGGCAGGTCTGGGACATCGGCGCCGCGTCGCTCGCTGCGCTGGGCGAACGGTTCTCGCCGAGTGGCATCTCCGAGTACTGGGAGGTGCTCACCACCGACAACGAGGAGACCGCGTCCTCGGACGCGAACAACGAACGGTTCGTCTCCGTCGTCGGCTTCGGCCGGCTCGCGGTGCAGGCCTCCCAGTCGGGCTGGGTCGAGGTCGCGTACCTGTTGATCTCGATCAACGTGTTCGTCGGCCTGTTCAACCTGTGCCGCTGCTGCCGTTCGACGGCGGCCACATCGCGATCGCGACGTACGAGAAGATCGCGTCGACGATCCGGCGCCGGCCCGTGCGGGTCGACGTCGCCAAGTTGCTGCCCTTCACCGCGGTCGTCGTGAGCGTGCTCGCGTTCATCTTCCTGTCGAGCCTCTTCCTCGACATCACCCGACCGCTCGACAACCCCTTCTGATTTGGCCCTTCTGATCGGCACTCTGATCGGCACCATGACAGTCGTCGCGTGACGCGACAGTTGATGGTCGGGTCGGTGCCGGTCGGCGGCGACGCACCGATCTCGATCCAGTCGATGACGACGACGAAGACCGCCGACGTCGAAGGCACGCTCGCTCAGATCTACGCCCTCGCCGCCGCCGGTTGCGACATCGTCCGCTGCACGTGCAACGAGGAAGAAGCGGCCGAGGGGCTGGCGCAGATCGTGCCCCGTTCGCCGGTGCCGCTCGTCGCCGACATCCACTTCCAGCACAAGCTCGCGCTCGCCGCGATGGAGGCGGGCGTGCAGGCGCTGCGCCTGAACCCCGGCAACATCCGCAAGGCCGACCACATCAAGCTCGTCGCCAAGGAAGCGAAGGACCGCGGTCTGCCGATCCGCATCGGCGTCAACGCCGGTTCGCTCGACCCCGCGATGGCGGAGCAGCACGGCGGCATCACGCCCGAAGCGCTGGTCGCGTCCGCGATGCACGAGCTCGACCTGTTCCGCGAGGTCGGGTTCGACGACGTGAAGATCTCGGTCAAGGCCTCGAGCGTGCCGCTGATGATCGACTCCTACCGGCTCCTCGCCGACACGACCGACCATCCGCTGCACCTCGGCGTCACCGAGGCGGGGCCGCCGCCCGCGGGGCTGGTGAAGTCGGTCGCCGGCATCGGCGACCCTGCTCGCCGAGGGCATCGGCGACACGATCCGGTTCTCGCTCACCGCCGATCCGGTCGAAGAGGCCAAAGCCGGTCGCACGCTGCTCGAGGCGCTCGGGCTGCGCGAACGGAAGGGCCTCGACCTCATCGCGTGCCCGTCGTGCGGTCGCGCCGAAGTGGACGTCATCAGCGTCGCGTCCGACCGCGCAGGCGCGCGCTCGAGGAACGCAACATCCCGCTGCAGGTCGCGGTGATGGGTTGCGTGGTGAACGGCCCGGGTGAGGCGCGCGAAGCCGATCTCGGCATCGCCGCCGGGCGCGGCAAGGGTCACCTGTTCGTCAAGGGCAAGGTCGTGCGCGTCGTCCCCGAGGCCGAGATGGTCGACGCGCTCGTCGAGGAAGCCGAGCGGATCATGGCCGAGGGCATCGAGGCCCGCCTCGCCGCCGCCGACGACGACGCCGAAGCGATCGCGGCCGCCGCGCGCGAGGAGCTGCTGCAGATCCAGGGCACGGACGTCAACCACGCGTCGGAGAAGATCGCCCGGATCCGCGAACATCGCGGAGTAGCGCGCGCAGCCGCGTCAGACCGACGACGCGGACACCGAGCCCGGCTCGCTGGGCGACGTCACTGCAGGCGGCGAGGAGCGGCGCGGTGAAGGCCGCGTGCCGGCAGGCGAGGTGGCCGGCGTCGACGTCGATGCGCTTCGCGCCGGGTATCGCGGCCGCCATCGCCCGCTGGAGGTCGGGTCGCACCGCCCGGTCGCCCGCGGTGCACACGACCGTCGCCGGGACGTCGATCTCTCCGATCCACCGGCCTGCGTGGTACGTCGACAGCGACTGACCCGCCTCGACGATCATCCGCCAGTCGTGCCGGCGCACCTCGGCCGCCGCCCACTCCGGGAGACGCTGCTCGCGCCGGCGGCCGAACGGCAGCGACGGCAGCGACGGCGCGAACGCGGCCAGCCGCACTGCGCCCGCCGCGCCGAGCATCCACGACTGGTACGCGAGCCGAGCGGGTGCAACCGGGACGAACCCGGGCGCCGTCGCGCAGAGCACCAGCCCGGCGACGAGGTCGCGGTGCCGGCGCCACAACAGCTGCGCGATCGGTCCGCCCATCGAGTACCCGACCGCGATCACCGGCCCTGCGTCCGAGCTCGACGATCGTCGCGGCCGCATCGTCGGCGCAGTCGGCGAGGCGGAAGACGCGCCGCGTCCGCAGGCCGCGCGCGTGGCCGCGGAGGTCCGGCGCGATGACACGGAAGTGGCGCCCGAGCGTCGTCGAACGACTGGTACCAGTTCAGACCGGCGCTCGCGATCCATCCGTGCAGGAGCAGGAGCGTCGGTGCGCCGGGTGGCCCTTGCATCTCGCGGACGAACGTCGTGCCGCGGTGGGGGAGTGTCGAGCTTGCGACCCGGTGGGAGCGTCGGCTCGATCATGGCGGCCCGAATGCGAGGCAGTCGACGCGGTACGGCAACGCAACGTGCGTGCGTCCGCGCGTCGCGTCGTCGGTGTCGATCACCGCGCGCACCTCGTCGAGCACGACGCTGCGTTCGGCATCGGGCAGCACCGCGACGTGGCTGACCGACGCGAAGCGCTGTACGACCTGTTCGGGCGTCAGCAGCTGCGTCGTGCCGGAACTCGGCGGTGCGTGCCCGCGCGAATCCGGGCAGTTCCGGCGCGGAATCGCGCCAGTGCTCGTGGTCGCGCCACGGCGCCCGCTTCTCCACGCCGTCCATGATCGTCCAGATCGGTCGACCCAAGCGACACTGCGGTCGCGCGCGTTCCACACGAGGCCCACGCCGCCGTCGCGGACGTACGACGCGCCGCATCTCGGCCGCGGCGCGTTCGTGGTCGAACCAGTGCCATGCCTGTGCGACGAGCACCACATCGAAGGCGGCGCCGGAGAACGGCATGGCCTCCGACGTTCCCGCCGACCAGCGGCACCGCGGGCAGCACGCCGCGGAACTGTTCGCGCATCCCTGCAACCGGTTCCACCGCGATGACAGTCGGCGCCGGTCTCGAGCAGCAGGCGGGTGAACTTCCCGGTGCCCGCGGCGAGGTCGCAGCACCGCGTACCGCGGCCGATCCCGAGCTCGCTCGTGAACCAGCCCACGGCTTCCGGCGGATACGACGGTCTGCGCCGCCTCGTAGTCGGCTGCATCACCGAACCCCGCCGCCGCGACCTCGTGCACCACTGTTCGAACCCTAGTGGCCCCCGGAGGCACCGCTCGGCCACGCGCAACTATGAGCTACTGGGTGGGGCCGAGGATCATGCCGGCGGCGATGGTGTCGTTCGTCGACTCGTCGACGAGGATGAACGAACCGGTCGAACGGTTGCGGCGGTAGTCGTCGAAGAACAGCGGCTGCGTCGTGCGCATCGTGACCCGGCCGATCTCGTTCAGGCTGAGCGACGTCCGCGTCTTCGTCGCGGTGCAGCGTGTTCACGTCGAGGCGGTACTGGAGGTCCTTGACCAGCGCGCGTGCCCACTGCGACGTGTGCTTGATCGCGTACTTGGCGCCCGCCTTCAGTTGGGTGCGGTCGCCGAACCAGCAGAGCATGGCGTCGACGTCCTGGCCGACGGTCGGCCGGTTGTTCGGACGGCAGATCATGTCGCCCCGGCTGACGTCGAGGTCGTCCTCGAGCCGGATCGTCACCGACATCGGCGGTGTCGCCTCCTCGACCGGTCCCGTCGGCGGTGTCGATGGACGCGATCCGCGACGTGAACCCCGACGGCAGCACCACGACCTCGTCGCCCGCCTTGTAGGTGCCGCTCGACACGAGACCGGCGTAGCCGCGGTAGTCGTGGAACTGGTCGTCGCGCGGACGGATGACGTACTGCACCGGGAACCGGCAGTCGATCAGGTTGCGGTCGGAGGCGATGTGCACCTCTTCGAGATGGTGCAGCAGCGACGACCCTTCGTACCACGGCATGTTCGACGAGCGGTCGACGACGTTGTCGCCGAGCAGCGCCGACACCGGGATGAACGCGAGGTCGTGCACGTCGAGCTTGGCCGCGAACTCGCGGAACTCGTTGCGGATCCGGTCGAACACCGCTTGGTCGTAGTCGACGAGGTCCATCTTGTTGACGCACAGCACGAGGTGGGGCACGCCGAGCAGCGAGGCGAGGAACGCGTGACGTCGGGACTGCTCGACGATGCCGTTGCGGGCGTCGATGAGCACCAGCGCGAGGTCGGCGGTCGACGCGCCGGTGACCATGTTGCGCGTGTACTGGATGTGCCCGGGAGTGTCGGCGATGATGAATTTGCGGGTCGGCGTCGCGAAGTAGCGATAGGCGACGTCGATGGTGATGCCCTGTTCGCGCTCGGCGCGCAGTCCGTCGGTGAGCAGCGCGAGGTTCATGCCTTCCTCGCCCCGCAGACGCGAGGTGTGCTCGATCGCTTCGAGCGTGTCCTCGAAGATCTGCTTCGAGTCGTAGAGCAGCCGCCCGATGAGCGTGCTCTTGCCGTCGTCGACCGACCCCGCGGTGGCGAACCGCAGCAGTTCCATCAGAAGTAGCCCTCTTTCTTGCGGTCTTCCATCGCCGCTTCCGAGAACTTGTCGTCGGCGCGGGTCGCGCCGCGTCTCGGTGATCCGCGAGGCCGCGACCTCGGTGATGATCGCCTCGAGCGTGTCGGCGCCGGACTCGACCGCCGCGGTGCAGGTCGCGTCGCCGACGGTGCGGTACCGGACGATCTCCTCGAACACCTCTTCGCCCTCGCCGGGCTGGAGGAAGTCGGTGACCGCCATCAGCATGCCGTCGCGGCGGAACACCGGGCGGCGGTGCGCGAAGTAGATCGACGGCAGCTCGATCTCTTCGTCCGCGATGTACTGCCAGATGTCGAGCTCGGTCCAGTTCGACAGCGGGAACACGCGGATGTGCTCGCCCTTGCGGTGGCGGCCGTTGTAGATGTTCCACACCTCGGGCCGCTGGTTCTTCGGGTCCCACTGACCGAACTCGTCACGGAACGAGAAGAAGCGCTCCTTGGCGCGCGCCTTCTCCTCGTCGCGTCGGGCGCCGCCCATCACTGCGTCGAACTCGTGGGACTCGATCGCGTCGAGCAAGCGTCGTCGTCTGCAGGCGGTTGCGCGACGCGCGCGGACCGGTGTCCTCGACGACGCGCCCGGCGTCGATCGACTCCTGCACCGACGCGACGATCGAGCCGGACGTCGAGCCGTTCGACCGAGCGGTCCCGGTACTCGATGACCTCCGTGAAGTTGTGGCCGGTGTCGACGTGCATGACCGGGAACGGCAGCCGCGCCGGCCAGAACGCCTTCTTGGCGACGTGCAGCATCACGACGCTGTCCTTGCCGCCCGAGAACAGCAGGCAGGGTCGTTCGAACTCGGCGGCGACTTCGCGGAGCAGGTGGACGGACTCGGCTTCGAGCGCGTCGAGATGAGAGATCAGGTGTTGCATGAAGCTCGCAGTTTAGGAGTAGCGACGCTCAGGGCTGCGGCCACCCATGGAGTCCGCATTCGGTCTTGCCGGTGGCGGCCCACCGCCCCGAACGCGGGTCCTCGCCGGGCGCGACCGCCCGCGTGCACGGCCAGCAGCCGATCGACGGGTAGCCCTGCGCCACGAGCGGGTGCTCGAGCAGTTCGTGGTCGCGCTTGTAGGTCGCGATGTCGTCGTCGGTCCAGTCCGCGACCGGGTTGACCTTGACGATGCCGCGCCCGACGTCGAGGTGCGCGATCTGCGTGCGCGCCCGCGACGGGGCCTCGACCCGGCGGACCCCCGACATCCACGCCTGCCGGCCCTCGAGCGCACGGGCGAGCGGCTCGACCTTGCGCATCGCGCAGCACTCGTCGGTATCGGTCTGCCACAGGTCGTCGGGCGCGACGAGCGGCGACATCACCGTGAGGTTCAGGTCGTAGATGCTCCCGGACGCGTTCGACGTACCAGAGCGTCTCGGCGAAGTGGTACTGCGTGTCGAGGAACACGACCTCGATGCCCGGCGCGGCCTTGGCCGCGAGGTCGATGAGCACGCGTCCTGGAACGAGGCCGCGAGCACGAGCCCGGTCGCCGAAGCGTTCGTGAGCCCAGCGGATCGCGGCGCTCGCGGGCTTGTGCTCGAGCTGGGACGACGCCGCCGCCAGCTCGGCGAGGTCGATGTCGACGAGCGGACGCGACCGCGTGGTGTCGTTGAGTGTCGTCATCCGGTGTCCCGACTCAGGTCGCGCACTCGCTGGCGCCGACCTCGGCGACATACGGACCGGTCTCGTCGTAGTCGACGTAGTACTCCGGCGCTTCGTCGGGGCGCGGGGTAGTGGTCGAGGGCGGCGACACCGTCGACCGACACCCTTGGCGCCTCCGGACCGCTCGAGCCACGTCGAGAACGTCTCGCCGGCTTCGCGCTCGGCCGCGAACCGGCCGACGATCTGCACGACGGCCTCGGGCGCGGTCTTGGCCGGCAACTTGGCGGCCTTGGCTCCGAACTCCACTTCCATCTCGCCGAGCCGTCCACCGAGGAGCATCTGGTATCCGGGCGCGGCGCGTCCGTGGGCGCGCCGTTCGAGGCCCATGAAGCCGATGTCGGAGATGTGGTGCTGCCCGCAACTGTTCGTGCAGCCGGAGATGTTGACGCGCACGCCGCCGACCTCGGCCAGGCCCGCTTCTTCGAGCGCGTCGCCGATGGCGGAGGCAAGGCCGCGCGACTGCGTCACTGCGAGGTTGCAGGTGTCGGCACCCGGGCACGACACGACGTCGCGTGCGAGCTCGGCGCCGGGCTCGGCCATCGAGATCTCCGACAGCCGGTCGTAGAGGCCGTGCAGGTCGGCTTCGGTGACATCGCGCAGCACGAAGTTCTGCCGGTTGGTGATGCGGACGTCGAGCGCGAAGTCGCGCTGGATGTCGGCGAGCCGCCGGAACTGCTCGGTCGTGATGTCGCCGAGGCGGGCGTACGCGTACGCCGAGATGGTGCCGCGCGCCACGCCGCGGACGACGTTGGCCTCTGCCCACCGTTCGTACGGATCCGACTTCAGCAGCCGGACCGGCGTCTCGGCCCACGGCCCCGCCTGCGGCCCGACCGGGGTGCCGCCGGCCGGCGCGTCGCCGGCGCGCACGACCTCGTCGGGCAGTCCACCCGGCCAGTCCTGCGCGGCGCGGAGGAACTTGCGCTCGCGGATCGACCCGCTCGCGCAACTCGTCGATGCCCATCGTGTCGACGAGCCACTTCATCCGGGCGCGGATCTTGTTGTCGCGGTTGCCGTAGTGGTCGAAGGTGCGCAGGCACGCCTCGATCGTCGGCATCAGGTCCTCGCGCGAGGTGAACTCTTCGAGTGCCTGCGCCGGATGGGGGTTGGCGCCGAGCCCGCCGGCGACGAACACCCGGAAGCCGGCCTCGGTCGTGCCGTCGGCAGTTTTCACGCGTGACCGCGACGACACCGACGTCGTTGAACATCGCCTGACCGCAGTCGGTCGCGCAGCCGGAGAAGTTGATCTTGAACTTGCGGGGAAGGCGCTGCGAATACGCGTGTCGCAGGAACAGCTGCGCGGTCGCGTCGGCCCACGGCGTGATGTCGATCTTCTCGAACGGGCACGCACCGGCGAGGTGGCATCCGACGACGTTGCGCACCGTGTCGCCGCACGCCTCGCGGCTCGTCAGCCCGACCGAAGCGAGCAGGCGCAGGATCTCCGGCGTCTGCTCGAGCGCGACGAAATGGAACTGCACGTTCTGCCGGGTCGTGAGGTGGCCCCAGCCACGCGAGTACGTCTCGCCGACGTAGCCGAGCATCTCGAGCTGCTCCGGCGTGACGCGGCCGTACGGGATCTTGATCCGCACCATCTGGTTGCGGCCGCCCTGGCGCTGCCCGTAGATGCCGTTGTTCAACCGGAAGACGCGGAAGACGTCCTCGTCGACCCGGCCGTCGAGGTACTCGGCGAGGGTGTGTTCGTAGGTGTCGAGCTCTTCGGCTATTGCCGGCTCGAGCGGCCGGGTCTGGAGCTCTCGGACATCTATCGCCATAGGTCGTGCCTCTCGGGGATGTGCCTCTCGGGCGAGGCGGGGCGGCGCGGGGAGGGCGCGAGCGGGGTGCGGGCGCGACAGCGCGCGGCAGTGAGCGCAGGGCGACAGAGCTCGTCGCGTACCTCGTGCGACGTGCGGCCCATGGCGACGCTCGCCGCGCCGCGCGTGCGAAGGACCGAACGGCGGATCACCGAAAGGCGCATCTCGCGGCGGCTGCTCACGAAGACGATGCTATAGAAGCCGGGCCCGAAAATGCCAGCAGACTGGTCGGGAATAGTCCTGATCCGGAGCCCGATCAGCCTGAGTCGTGCAGTTGGAGATGCGTCCGGCGCTCAGCGGCGGCCGACACCCTCGTAGTCGAAGCCGAGCCGGCGCATGGCGGCCGCATCGAGCAGGTTCCGGGTGTCCACGAAGTGGGAGCCCGCGCATGAGCTCGAGGACGCGGCCGAAGTCGTAGTGACGGAAGTCGTCCCACTCGGTCATGAGCACGACGACATCGGCGTCCGTGAGCCGCGTCGTACGCGTCGGCGCACACGTCCACCGCCGTCAGCATCCGCGCCGCCTTGTCGCCCGCGGCCGGGTCGTACGCCCGGATCGTGGCGCCTTCGGCGAGCAGCCGTTCGGTGATCGTGACCGCCGGGGAGTCGCGGAGGTCGTCGGTGTTCGCCTTGAAGGTCAGGCCCCACACCGCGATCGTCGCGCCTTCGAGCGAGCCGCCGGCCGCGTCGACGCACCTTGTCGACCATCCGTTCGTACTGCGCCTCGTTGACCTCGGTGACACCTTCGAGAAGCTTGAAGTCGTACCCGACCGACCGGGCGCGATGCAGGAGCGCAGCCGTGTCCTTCGGGAAGCACGAGCCGCCGTAGCCCGGGCCCGGGTGCAGGAACTGCGAACCGATGCGCGTGTCGTAGCCCATGCCGACCGCAACTTGCGAGACGTCGGCGTCGACCATCTCGCACAGGTTCGCGATCGCGTTGATGAACGAGATCTTCGTCGCGAGGAACGCGTTCGACGCGTACTTGATCATCTCGGCCGACGCCGGGTCGGTCACGAGCAGCGGCGCCTCGACCGACGAGTAGAGCGTGCTCACGCGCACCGCGCTCTCGGGATCGTCGCAGCCGATCACGATGCGGTTCGGGTTCAGGAAGTCGTGGACCGCGTGACCTTCGCGGAGGAACTCCGGGTTGGAGGCGACGGAGATGCCGTCGCTCGGCGCGCCCGATTCGGAAAGGATGCGTTGCACGAATCGCGTCGAGCCGACGGGGACGGTCGACTTGTTGATGACGACGTGCGCCGGGCCGCAGCACCGGCGCGATCTCGCGTGCGACCGCCTCGACGTACGACATGTCGGCCGCACCGTCGTCACCGAGCGGCGTCGGCACGCACAAGAACACGAAGTCTGCGACGCGGGCTGCGTTCGACGCGCCGACGACGAACTGGAGCCGTCCGCTCGTGATGCCGGCGGCGACGAGCTCGGGCAGTCCGTCCTCGAGGATCGGCACCTCGCCCTTGCGCAACCGAGCGACGCGATCGGCGTCGATGTCGGCACACGTCACGTCGTGGCCGAGGTGGGCCAGGCAGGCCGCGGTCGTGAGACCCACGTAGCCGGCACCCATCACTGCAACATTCATGGAGTCGCTCCGTTCTCGGATCACGGGAGGGAGTGGAGCGGAGACAGGGCGGCAGACAGCCGTACCCGGCGACCCGCTGCTGCCCGTTCGATCGGCCCTGCGGCGTCGAGCACGTCATCGCTGCGCATACATCCGTGCTCCGCCCTGCATCCATTCGGCCGCTCCCGAATGGGATCGAGCGCGTCGCGACACGCCCCGCGTCGAAGTCGTACGCTGCCGAATCGCCGGACGCCGTCGGCGGGCGCTGACGCGTTTTTGACTTTCTCCCTGGCACGAACAGAAGGTTGCGGTCGACAGGCTTGCAATCGCGCGCGCCTCGCGCGACTCTGCTCCTTGCCAGGATGGCATTTAAACAGGGCGGAACAAGGCAATGGGCGGAGCACTGGGCCCGGCCCTTCGGCTTGATGACGAGCCGGCGGCCGGTAGTTTCATTTCTCTTCGATGTCGCGCGCGATGCCGACGATCCTCACACTTCCGGAAGCCTCGACGAAGCACTTCGTCGCGTCACGGCGTCAAGGCAGTCGGCGATGACCTCGCCGCGCGTGACGTCAGCATGCGGCGGGCGTCGGGCCTCTACGCCACCAAGCTGAAGCCGGGCATCGACGCGGTCTGCGCGCCGGTGATCGCGCTGCTGGCGCTGCCGTTGTGCCTCGCGATCGCATGCCTCTTGCGCGTGACGATGGGGCGCGGCGTGCTGTTCCGCCAGAAGCGGGTCGGCAAGGACGGCGAGGTCGTTCGAGGTCGTCAAGTTCCGGACGATGCGCCACGACCGCCGGCAGCGGCAGCAGCCCATCGACATCGCCGGACCGGCGCACGAACCACAAGCACCCGGACGACCCGCGTCACACGACGCGTCGGCCGGTTCCTGCGCTCGACGAGCCTCGACGAGCTCCCGCAGCTGCTCAACGTGATGCGCGGCGAGATGAGCCTCATCGGGCCCCGCCCCGAAGTTGCTCGACCTCGTCGAGCAGTACCCCGAGTGGCTGCACGCGCGCCACGCCGTTCGTCCGGGCATGACCGGACTGTGGCAGGTCAGCGCGCGCGGCGAGAAGTCCATGCAGGAATGCCTCGACATCGACCTCGACTACGTCGAGCAGGTGTCGGTCTGGCTGGACCTGCGCACTGCGCTCGCGACACCGATCGCTGCGCTCGGCAAACGCCGCGGCGCATGACGCGCACGATCTCCGAACGCATGAGAACGAGCTGGGCACCGTGGAACACTCAACTATCCACCGACCGACACCGCCGGAAGGCGCCTCCGACGGCGTGGCCGTCTCACCGCGCTCTTCCTCGACCGTGGCGACCCTCGGCGTCGTTGGTCGCGATCGGTTCGGGCACCGACGTCGCGAGGCGCGGCTGCGCCGCCGCGCAACGGTGCGGCGCAGGAGACCGCGGCCGCGTCGTGCTGGTCGATCAAGCAGAACTACCCGACCTCGGTCGACGGGATCTACTGGCTGCGCACGAACACACTCGTCCAGCCGACGCAGGTCTACTGCGACATGACCACCGACGGCGGCGGCTGGGCCCTCATCGGCCGCGGCCGCAACGGCTGGAGCTTCGACTACGACGGTCAGGGCAACCCGGCCGACGTCATGAACACCGATCACCGGTCCCGGCGGCGTTCGCGCCGGCCGCGCTCAGCACCGAGACGGTCAACGGACTCATGAACGGCGGCCGGATGGACGGCCTCACCGACGGCGCTGCGCATCCGCCGCGCCCGCAACTCCGCCGGCACCACCTGGCAGGACGTCCGGCTCTACCCGTCGAACTACGGCTCGTGGTCGTGGGCGTTCGGCGGCGGCATCTACTTGAACCGGATGTGCTTCGACGGCACCTGCTCCAACATCGCGTCGAACAACACCGGCTACGGCGGCAGAGCACGCGTACCGCGGGCCTGAACAGCAGCGACCGACGGCTCAACACCTACCCGCAGCAGAGCCACGACTGGCAGTCCGGCTTCTGGTACGGCAGCCGTCAGCGGGCGGCCGAACAACTCCACCAACTACCTGTGGCAGTACACGCAACGAGGGCCAGCCCCTCCCGTTCGCGCAGGTGTTCATCCGGCCGCGGATCAGCGAAGCCGACGTCACCAACGCGCCGTTGCCCGACTCCGGTGCACCGGCGACGACGGTCCGGGCGATGCTCGACGACCGCCCGGCCACCCTGCCCTGGCAGGTCACGAACCTCAACGTGGGCCGCGACCGCCCTGCGTTCGTACGTGCTCGGGCTCGCCGAGTACGGCAACACGATCTTCGTCGGCGGCAAGTTCCGCGAGGTGCAGCACGGCCCCGGCGGCGCGAAGGTCGCGCAGAGCTACCTCGCCGCGTTCGACAAGAACACCGGTGAGTTCATCCCTTCGTTCGCGCCCGTGTTCAACGGACCGGTGCACGAGTTGAAGACCACTCCCGACGGCAAGCTGATCGCCGCCGGTGAATTCACGACGGTGAACGGCGTCGCGGCGGTGGGACTCGTCGCGCTCAACCCGACGACGGGCGCCAACGATCACCACCTGGACCGGTCAGGTCAGCCGGACGCAGCGGCGTTCGCGTACGTCCGCGCCATGGACATCGAGGGCAACTGGCTCTACATCGGCGGCAGCTTCTCGAAGCACCGCGGGCGGCGGCGTCAACCCGACGGCCAACGGCAACATCGCTCGTCTCCGGCTCTCGGACGGGCGGCCCGACGGCGACGTGGAAGCCGAGCCTCATCGACAACAGCGTCTGGGAGATCGAGGCCAACGCCACGGACGAGCGGGTCTACGTGGTCGGCGTGTTCCGCCAGCTCAACGGCGTGAACCTGCCCGTCCCGCGTCAGGCGATCCTCGACACCGTCAACGGCGCGCTCGGTGCCCGGGCCTCCAGAACTACAAGGCGAACGCCGACACCGAGCGCCAGCAGACGATCATGGAGGTCGGCGATTCCGTCTACCAGGGCGGCTCGCAGCACTTCCTGCACAAGTACGCCAAGAGCGACTACTCGTTCCAGCGCAGCCACCTGACGCTCCGCGGCGGCGACTTCCAGTCGATGAGCTACACGAACGGCATCGTGTACGCCGTCGAACCACTCGAACAACTGGAACTTCTCGGACACGAACACGTGGTCGACACCGTTGGGCTACAGCCGGGTCGACCCGATCAACCTGCTCGGCGCCTACGACGCCGCGACCCTCGACTTCCTGCCCGAGTTCCAGCCCAACTGGACGTTCGAGGGCGAAGGTCCGTGGGAGCAGTTCATCGACAGCACGCGGCTGCATACTGGGTCGGTGGCGACATGCACCGCGGCAACTCGTCGCCCTACTACGGCGGGTTCTTCAAGTTCTGCCCGCGTGACGCCGCAGGCACCGTCGGTGCCGGCGAACGTGCAGGTCGCCGAAGCCGGCGGCACGTCCACGATCTCGTGGAACGCGAGCACCGACAACTTCCCGGCCGGCAGCGGCATCAAGTACGAGATCCTTCGTGACGACGCGACCCTCGGGACCGTCGTCACCGCATCGCAGCTCACGCGGAGCTACGCGGTGCCGAACCTGACCGCACCGACGCGGTTCTTCGTGCGGGCGGTCGACGTCCAGGGCAACCGGTCCGCGACCACTGCCGCATTCACGGTGGCGCCGGCGGCGCAGCCGCTCGCCGCCGCTCGTCGACGCCGGCGCGACGTGGTCGTACCAGGCCGACGGTGTCGACCAGGGCACCGCGTGGAAGAACCCGGGCACGGACGTCTCCTCGTGGGCGACCGGCTCGGCCCAGCTCGGCTGGGGCGACGGTGACGAAGCAACGGTGATCCCGGGCTCGGCGATCACGCAGTACTTCGTCCGTGACGTCAACGTCGCCAACCCGGCGCAGTACGGCGGCCTCAAGGTGCGCGTGCTCCGGGACGACGGTGCAGTCGTGTACGTGAACGGAACGGAAGTGGCGCGCTCGGCCATGCCGGCCGGCGCGGTCAACGCCTCGACCCTCGCAACCGAATTCGTGTCGGGCGCGGGTGAGACGACGTTCTACGAGTACGCGATCCCGGCGAGCGTGTTGACCTCGGGCACCAACCGCATCGCGGTCGAGGTGCACCAGGCGCAGGCGAACAACGGTGATGGTTCGTTCGACTTCGAGCTGCAGGCGTTCGCGCCGGCCGAAGCGAACGCGCCGTCCTCGCCGAGTGTCTCCTCGAGCGGACGCACGGCCAACGCGGTGAACCTGGGTTGGACGACGTCGACCGATGACCGGGGCGTGGCGGGATACTTCATCCGTCGCGACGGCACCGACATCGCGTTCACGCAGGGCACGACGTGGACCGACACCGGTCTCGCGCCGACCCAGACGTACGCGTACGAGGTGCGCGCGATCGACCTGTCGGGCAACGCATCTACGGCGGGCTCGACGAACGTCGGCGTGTTCGCAGTCTCCGACCCGACGCTGATCGCGGCGAAGTCGGTGTGGAAGTACCTCGACAACGGCAGCGACCAAGGCACGGCGTGGCGCAATGCCGGCTTCGACGACTCGGCGTGGACGAGCGGTGCCGGCATCCTCGGCTACGGACGCGGTGACGAGGGAACGGTCGTTTCCTACGGACCCAACGCCAGTCAGAAGTACCTGACCACCTACTTCCGTCGCACGTTCAACGTCGACAACGCAGCCGCGGTGACGGGTCTCCAGTTGCGTTTGCAACTCAAGGACGGCGCCGCGGTGTACGTGAACGGCGTCGAGGTCGCTCGGCCGAACATGCCGGCCGGCACGATCACGTCGCAGACGTTCGCATCGACGAACGTCTCCAGCCCGGGCGACCGGACGTGGAGCTCGATCCAGGTTCCGCCGAGCGTGCTGACGACCGGCACGAACACCATCTCGATCGAGGTGCACAAGAATTATCGGAGCTCTTCGAGCCTCGCGCTGGATGTGCAACTGATTGCGGCATTTTGACCGTATGACCCGGTCGGAAAGCGACACGACCGGGTAGATTGTCGCAAAACGAGGCGGGCTTCGGCCCGCCTCGTTTCGCGCTGCGTCGTCCGATGTGTCGGCATCGTGAACGGCGTCGCATCGAACCTCAGCCGCGCGGTGACGAGTAGGGTCCGCGCTCGAGTTGCGCTGGTTGCGCGGACGATGAGGGGTTGCGGTTCCTTTGCGGGAGTCGCACCGCCCGCCCCTCTCTGATGCTCGTTGCGGAGTCACACCACTCCGTACGACGTTGCGTCGTGCGCGCAAGGGGCGTAGCCGAAGCGTCGAGGTGTTGCGCGGTCACGCGTCCGGTTCCGCCCGAGCCGGTGACCGTCTGCAGCGTCGCGGCGGAACCCGCCCGAACACACAAGGAGCGCCCACCTTGCGTCCCACTTCCAACGCGTCCGCACCCCCCTTTCACCGCGCCACCCGTCGCCGCAAAGCTCGGATCATGGTTGCGGCCGTGCTCGCCACTGCGTTCGTGCTCGCGCTCGTCCAGGGCGACGGAGCGGACGCCGAGCCGCTGACCAAGACGGTGTTCGCGAAGAACAGCGATACCGGTGTCATCGACCTCGAGGGCAACGGCGAAGCCGAGTGGGACACGTACGGCCCGACGAACGACGGCATGGCCGTGGGTGAGCAACGCGGCGACGGGATGAACCTGAAGTACATGGTCCCGTTCGAGCTGGACGACGATGATTCGCGAGGTGCTCTCGTGGGGTGCGACCGCCACGTTGAAGTTCCGGATCTGGATCGTGTCCGAGTCGGGTCCGCGCGAGCTCGTGGTCGAAGTCGTCGACGGTGACCTGCAGGGTCGCGAGGACTTCACCCGACCCGGCGTCGAGGTGGGTCGCTTGACCCCGACGCACGTCGACGGCGGGACCGCGGTCGAGATGGACGTCTCGGAGCAGCTGCGAAACGTGCAGAGCACGGTCGCAACGGTTCGCTTCCGTCTCGAACCGCCCGGAGTCGCCGACGGCCAACGCTCGTTCGTCAACATCGCCACGATGGAGACCGGGAGCGACGAGAACAAACCGCAGCTGCTCATCTCGCTGCCCGACGGGAACGCACCGACGACGCCGCCGAAGACCGTCCCGCCGCCGCCGGTCGTGACGACGACTGCTCCTCCGGCGACCGCGCCGCCCAGCGACCACCACCACGACGAGGCCCGCACCGCCGGTGGTGCCGCGGCCGGTACCACCGCCCGGGCGGGCCGAGCGGTTGGGACCTGTCGTTCTCGGACGAGTTCAACGGTTCGAACCTCGACACCTCGAAGTGGAACTACGAGGGGAGCACGTTCGGCGACGGGAACAGCGAGATCGCATGCTTGCTGCCGGACAACCTCTCGGTGTCGGGCGGAACGCTCAAGCTCACGGCGCGGCGGCGCCAGACCGACTGCCCGTACGAGAGCCGCCCCGGCGAGTTCCCGAACGGGCGTCCGTGGACCTCGGCCGCGATCAACAGCTCCGGCAAGTTCGCACAAGCCCAGGGCCGGTACGAGATCCGCGCCAAGCTGCCCGACGGCAAGGGCTTCTGGCCCGCGTTCTGGATGACGTCGCAGGACTACCCCTACGGCAACAACGGCGCCTCGGGTGAGATCGACGTGTTCGAGGCGGTCGGACAGTCGCCGACCGATCTGCTGACATCGGTGCACTGGTACTACCCGAGCGGGAGTCAGTGCCCGACGGGTCGCTACCTGTGCTCGTTGATCAACAAGCACACGACCGTCGCCGACATGACCTCCGGGTTCCACACGTACGCCGTCGAGTGGGAGGGGCGGCGCATCTCGTGGTACTTCGACGGTGTCGAGGTGTTCGAGATCGGCGACAACGCGCAGTACAAGTGGGGCTCGGCCGCACCCAAGGCGGGGAGCTTCTCGAACGCCTATCCGATTCCGTTCACGGCCGCCAACCCGATGAAGCTGCGGGTCAATCTCGCGGTCGGTGGGACCGGGGGCGGCTGGCCCGACGCCACCACGCCGTCGAGTGGGACGTACGAGGTCGACTACGTGCGGGTGTACACCCGGTAGTTGCACAACTCGCCGCGAAGGGCCGGGTCCCCGCGGGCCCCGGCCCTCGTCGCGTCACTGTCTGGGCGCTCAGATCCCGTGGCCGGTCCGGTTGACCACTTTGAGCAGGAAGTTGGGCGAGACGAGGTGCGCTGCGACTGCTGCGGCGAGGTAGGCGCGTGGCTGGCGCCAGTCTTTTCGGATCACGTCACGGATCAGCGGCCATGCTGCACGCTTGTTCTCGCCGGCCGCCCGCGCGAACGCCTGCTGACCCTCGACGCGCGCTTTGCCGCGCGGATCGGTCGCGAACTCCGGGTATTTCTCCAAGAGGTAGCCGAGCGCTTCGTCGATCGTGTGCCAGCGGTCCTTGTAGTACGACGCAGTACCCCAGCGGACGTCGACGAGCGGTTCCTGCACGATCGCCATCGGTCCGTTGCGCGCCGCTCGTAGCGTCCACTCGTAGTCCTCGCTGTAGCCGCCCGGGATCACCTCGTCGAAGAGGCCGATCCGATCGAAGAGCGCTTCCTTGCGGAACATCGCACTCGAGATGTGGGCATGGGCGACGCGGCTCGCGAGGAGCATCGGGAAGGTGAGGCGGTCGGAATCGGGGATCCGCACGACCGCTCGCGTGTCGGTCATGGCGCGGATACCGCCGAACACGACATCGATCTCAGGCTGCTGGTCGAGCACCGCGAGCTGGTGCGTGGTCTTCGCCGGCGCCCACGCGTCGTCGTCGTCGCACAGCGCGATGATCGGTGCGGCGGCCGCGCCGAACCCGGTGTTGCGCGCACCCGGCAGCCCGGACGTGCGAGCATTCCGCATGGTTCGCACGGGCCGTGGCCCATCCGAGCGCTCGAGCGACGTGTCCGGGTCGCTCTTGTCGAACACGATGATCGTCTCGATCGTGCCCGCGAAGTCCTGGGCCTCGACGCCCGCGAGCGCCCGACGGAGGAGGTCCGGGCGGTTGTAGGTGCAGATCACGGCGGTCAGGTCGGGCTGCAAACCCGAAAATCTACCAGTCGCCAACCGGGAGAGGAGCGACGTGAGCGAGCACGACGACGGCGCAACCGCCACGGGCGCGGCCGCGATTGCGCACCTGCGCGACATGATGGCGCCCGCCCGAGATCAGTCGGAGGCCCAGCAGCAGGAGTCGCAGGAGTTCGCGGTGGTGCCGCTGTCGCGGTCCAATGCGTTCCTCGTTCCACTGACCTCGCGTCGTGCGTCTCGTCGTTCGCTCTCCGAGTACTCCGCGCTGCGGCCGCTCCCGAAGCGCGTTGTTCGCGAGGTGCTGGGTGCGGCGTGGACGTTGGGGCTTCCCGAAATCGTGCTGCGGCGGCGCGCCGTGCTCCCGACCGGAGACGAGACGCTCCTCGGGCACCTGCGCACGGTGCTCGACGAACCGGCACTGACGTTCGCGACCGGGCTCAGGTGGGTCGGTTCGTTCTATACGCCCGTGCTCCAGCTGTTCCGCCCGGACGGCACGCCGGTGGCGTACGCCAAGATCGGCTGGGACGACGTCACGAACGCGCAGGTGCGCGCCGAGGCCGAGGCACTGCAGCTCGTCGATGCGGCTGCGCCCCGCCGCTTCCACGCGCCCGCGCCATTGCACGCCGGACCGTGGGGCCGACTCGAGCTCAGCGTGACGGCACCGCTGCCGCGCCGGTCCAAGCGCGTCCCGAGGGAGCTGCTGCCGCCGGTCCTCGCGTTGTACGAGGTGGCCCAGCTCGACGGTCCGTTGACGCGTTCCACCGTGCGCGCATCGACGTGGTGGCAACGCACGGTCGCCGACGCGCCCGAGCTCGAGGGGCAGGCACCGGGTCTCACTGATGCCCTCGACCGACTCGATGCCGAGGTCGGCGATGCCGAGCTCGAGTTCGGCCGCTGGCACGGCGACTGGGTGTCGTGGAACATGGCCCTGGCGCCCGACGGCGTGTACGTCTGGGACTGGGAGTACAGCCGCCCCGACGTGCCGTTCGGGCTCGACCTCCTCCAGTACTACTTGCAGGAGTACTTCGTCGCGGGCGGTCAGCCGCTGCTCCCGGCGCTCGACCGGGCGGCCGCGGACGCCGCCGACGGGCTCGTCCGTCTCGGTGTCGACGACGACCATCAGCGGGTGCTGCACCGCCTGCACCGGCTCGAGCACCGCGTGCGAGCGGAGCGTGCGGCCCGAACCGGCGCCGAGACCGAGCCCGGGGTGCGCGACGCGCCGATCTCCACATTGCTCTGACATTCCCCGGCCAAAGCGGACCTGACCAGGCCGTACAATGACCGATTGGAGAGCATTGTGGCTCCGTCCGGCATCGCCGCCGCCGACGGATACCACGGGCGGAAATGGGCGGAACGGGCGGGAAGACGGAGTTCGATGCGAAGCGCGGCACCGGCCAAACCGAGCGCCGATGACCAAACCGCGATCGGCGAGGTCGCCGCGCGGCGGCGCGCTCAACCTCGTCGGAAACGCGGTCTACGGCGGCGGCAACTTCCTCCTGCTCGCCGTCGTCACGACCCAGCTCGGCGTCGCCGAAGCGGGTGTGTTCCTCGTGGCGGTCGCGCTGTTCAACATCGTGGCCAAGGTGTGCGAGATCGGAGCGGCGACCGGCCTGATCCGGACGATCAGCCGCGACCGGGCGACGGGCCGGCAGCACGAGTTGCGGGCGAACATGCGGATCGCGGTTGCGAGCTCGTTCGCCGCATCGCTGCTCGCAGCGCTGTTCGTCTGGGTGAGCGCACCCTGGCTGGCCGAGCTCTTCAGCGGCAGCGGCGAAGGGGCAGACGTCGAGCGGCTCACCGACGTGTTGCGAGCGGTCGCACCGTTCTTGACGCTCGCGTCGGTGTACTCGGTGCTCGTGTACGGAAGCCGCGGCTTCAACACCATGGTGCCGCAGGTGTGCATCGAGAAGATCGGGCGCGCACTGGCGCAGCCGGTCGCCGTGCTCGCCGTCGTCCTTGCGGGTGGCGGTGTCGTCGCGGCCGCCGGGGTATGGGCCGCGGTGCAGTTCGTATGGGTGGTGCCGGCTGCGATCGTCTTCGGGCGCCTCTTGCATCGCGCCGAAGGCGAATCCGACCACACGCCGGTACGGGTGTCGATGCCGCTGACGCGCGCGTTCCTCTCGTACAGCCTTCCACGCGCGCTCGGTCAGACGTTCCAGGTCGCGGTGCTGTGGATGGACACGCTGGTGATCGCCTCACTCGTCGGCACGACGCAGGCCGGCATCTATGCGGCCGGAACCCGGTACCTGCTCGTCGGCTTGTTCACCGCCGAAGCGATCATGCACGTCCTCGGACCGCGCATCGAGCGCGCTGCTCGCAGTCAACGATCGCGAAGGCGCCCGGAGCCTCTACGCAACGGGCACCGCGTGGCAGACGTCGATCACGTGGAGCGTCTACCTCATCGTCATCGGGTTCTCGGTACCGCTGCTGCGGGTGTTCGGACCGGAGTACATCAGCGGGAGCCCGGCCCTCGTCTGCCTGTCGGTGGCGATGCTGTTCACCGCGCTGTGCGGACCGTCCGACACGATCATCCTCATGAGCGGCCGGGCGCGGCTCAGCTTGTTCAACGCGTTCATCGCAGTCGGCCTCAACCTCGCGGGCAACCTCCTGCTCGTACCGCGCTACGGGATCACCGCGGCCGGTGTCACCTGGGCGGTCACGCTCGTCATCGCCGCCGCGCTGCCGGCGTATCAAGCCCGGCGCGACCTGGGGATCCACCCCTGGTCGAGCCCGGTTCGCGCCGCGGTGTTGTGCACCGCAGCGGGCGTCGGTGTCCCGGTTCTTGCGACCTGGCTCCTGCTCGGGCCGACGCTGGTGGGACTCATCGTGGCGAGCATGCTCGGCCTGTTCGGTTTCCTTGTCCTCCTACGCCGGTTCGGCACCGAGATACACCTGGATACGCTGATGCGGTCGCTCCTGCCTTCCGGTCGACGAGGCGTCCGCGCCGACATCGTCGGCAGCGCGAGCACGATCAGCTGAGGAGCAGTGTTGGAACCGACAGCGCAACCTGCTTTCACGAGCGCGTACTACCTCTCCGTGCTCCGCCGCCGGCGCCGCATCGTGATCGCCGGAGCCCTCATCGGCGCCCTGCTCGGCATCGCGCTACGTCGCGACCCGCCCCGGCGGCTACAGCTCGTCCGCGTCGGTGGTGGTCCGGCAGGTCATCACCGACCCGCGAGGCGAAGAGAACAGCCGTGGCGTCAGCGCCCAGACCGAGCGCAACATCATGGCGTCGACCGTCGTCGCCCAGCGCGTCGCCGACACCGTCGACCGCGATGTCGACGCCGACGATCTGCTCAAGCGGCTCACCGTGGCGAGCCCCGAGGACAGCGTCGTTCGTGAACTCGCCCCAGGACACCATCGTGCTCACGCCGTCGTTCACGGCGTCGACACCGGAACGCGCCCGTGAGGGCGCGCAGGCATTCGCCGACGAATACCTCGCGTTCAGGGAGAGTCAGTACGACGCGGCCAAAGAGCGCACCCTTGCCAACATCGACGCCGAGATCGCGAGCCTTGCAGAACGCCCAGAACCAGGCGGTCGCCGCCGTCGCGGCGGCGCCACCCGATTCCGCCGCCGCGATCCAGGCCCAGAACCAGGTCGAGCTGCTCGAGCCCCGCATCATCGATGCGCAGTCGGATCGCTCGACCATCAGCTCGGTCGACACCGCCGCCGGCGACGTCATTCGCCCGGCGCGCCTCCCGAGTGGCGGAGCCGGTGTCTCGAGGGCGCTCGCCGTCATCGCCCTGACCGTGCTCGGGACGATCGTGGGTGCCGTGATCGCGCTCATCCGGCAACGCACCGATCCGTATCTCCGGACGCGCCAAGATTTCGTGGAAACGTTCGGCAAGGCGCCGCTGGCCGAGCTCGCGCCCGTGAAGCGCGGGGCGCACGGGCGAGGAGGACTCGCCCACGCCAACCCGGATATGGCCGAGTACCGCCATCTGCGCGTGCGATTGTGGCCGACGCGGCCGCCGCGTCTTCAGCGAGTGCTCGTCACCGATGTC
Source organism: uncultured Actinomycetes bacterium (assembly GCA_963841215.1). GTDB lineage: Bacteria > Actinomycetota > Acidimicrobiia > IMCC26256 > PALSA-610 > CAVUFH01. The sequence continues at coordinate 294,169 of CAWJBW010000003.1, forward strand.
AGCGACGACGGACGACGAGCGCCGCGCATCGTCGAAGGTGTCGCGGCATCGCTCGCGGCCGCGAACTGGCGAGTGCTCGTGATCTGGTCGGACCACACGAACAGCGAGTTCGATGTGTCCCGGCTCGAGGATCTCGACGGAGTCCGGCTGCTGCCGTGGAGCGCGGTCGAAGGGTTCAGCGGCGACGCGATCGACACGAACGTCGCTGGTCAAGGTGCTCGACGAAGCGGCCGAGATCGACGACGTGGTGCTCCTCGTCGGTTCCCCCATCCTGTCCTCCGCCGAAGGTCCGGAGCTCTATCCGCTCGTCGACGGTGTGCTCGTGAGCGTCGACCCGCACGCGATCCGTACCGAGGCGCTCGACACCGCACTCGAGGAGGTCACCACGATGGGCGGCGAGGTCGCCGGGGTGGTCGTGAGCCCGGTTCCGGTCCGGTGGTGACGGGTGGCCGCGTGAAGCGTCGACACCCGGGCTGGATGCCGAACAAGTTGCCCCGCCGCGTCCCGCCCGGCGGCAGCTACAAGATCCTGTTCGTCTGTTCCTCGGGCGGGCACCTCTCCTACCTCACCCGGCTGCGGCCGTGGTGGGAGGAGCGCGACCGGATCTGGGTCACCTTCGACAAGCCCGACGCGCGCGGCGCGCTCAAGGGCGAGCGCGTCGTGTGGGCGCATCATCCGGTCACTCGCAACATCCCGAACCTGCTCCGGAACCTGCGGCTCGCGTACCGGACGTTGCGCACCGAGCGCCCCGACGTCGTGATGTCGAGCGGTGCCGGGGTCGGGTTGCCCTTCATCTGGCTCGGACGGCTGATGGGGAGTCGCACCGTGTACCTCGAGGTCCTCGACCGGTTCGAGACCGCGACGCTGAACGCGAAGTTGTGCCATCCCGCGAGCGAGCTGTTCTTGATCCAGCTGCCCGAGCAGGAGTCCTGGTTCAAGAGCTCGACGTTCGTCGGGCCGGTGTACTGAGCCGTGGACGCGACGAACAGCGGGGCACCGACGAAGCAGCTGCCGCTCGTGTTGGTGACCGTCGGCACCGACCATCATCGTGTTCGACCGGATGATCGACTGGATGGACGCGTACGCCGAGCGCGGCAAGGTCGAGCCCGGTTCATCGTGCAGCACGGCCACTCGCGCGCCGCCGCGCGCCGGGGTCGAGGGCACCGCGATCTTCGAGTTCGACGAGTTCCAGCAGCTGCTGGACACCGCGGACATGCTCGTCACCGGCGGGCCGATCACGATCTTCGAAGCGCTCGAGCACGGGCTCCGCCCCATCGTCGTGCCGCGTGAGCTCGCGCGGAAGGAACACATCGACAACAACCAGGTGGACTTCGCCGTGCACTTCGCTGAAGGTCGCTTCGAGTATCCCGCCGGACAGGAAGAGCTGTTCGCGCTCCTCGACGATGCGCTCGACGCATCCGGCGAGTCCCGGCGATTCGACCCTTCCGGCGTGCCCCAACCGCCCGGAATCACACGGATCGCGGCAGTCGTCGACGCATTGGTCTGGGGCCAGGAGGCGCCGGCTGACCGTCCAGACGCATGACCCCGACCTCGGCCGACGGGCGCGCTGGGCAGCTGGGCGCCGCTGGTCGGGCGCGGGCTGTTCCCGATGGAGTGGCCGCTCATCGTCATCTGTGCAGGCATGCCGTTCACGTTCCTGCTCGGCATCCACTCGCTCGTCTGGGTCCTGCCGGTCGTGGTGTTCGGCGTGCAGCTCGCCGTGCAGCGCGAACCGATCATCATCCCGAGGTCGGTGCTGCCGCTGCTGTTCCTCGTCCTCTGGATCCCGGTCCCGCTGCTGCAACTCGAGGGCGGCGCGTATCCGCTCGCGATCTACCGGTGGCTCGTGTTCGCGTCGCCGCTCGTGTGCTGCATCTGGCTCCTCAGCCGCTCCGAGGCCGAGGTGCCGACGACGCGGGTCGTCAGATTGCTCTCGATGCTCTGGGTGACGGTCGTCATGTTCGGCTACCTCGCGATCGCGCTCCCGAACTTCTCGATGCCGAGCCCGATCCAGCGCGTGCTGCCCGGGCGGGCTGCTCGCGAACGTGTATCTCCGCGACCTGACGGCCTTCCAGTTCGCGCAGGTGGAAGAGCTCTGGCGAGCGCAACGGTCGGTCGTCCCGCGGCGCCGATGGCGTACTCGAACGGCTGGGGTTCGACGGTCGGCTTGCTGACGCCGTTCTTCGTGCTCGACTTCTTCATCATCGGGTCGCTCCGCCGCCGCCGGAGCGGGCATCGCCATCGCCGCATTGGGGCTGGTGCCCGATCATCTACTCGCTCAACCGGGGCCTGTGGCTGAGCCTCGCGCGTCGCGTTCGCGCTACGTCGCGTTCCGTCGCGCGCTGCAGGGCAGCGTCAAGATCGCGCTCGCGGTGGCAGGGTTCATCCTCGTGATCCTCGATCGCGCTCGCGGCCACGCCCCTCGGCACCATCGTGCAGCAACGATTCGAGATCGCGAGCGAGAGCAACAACGCACGCAGCGCGCTCTACGAGGTTGCCATCGACGTGACGCAGGATCGGCCGCTCACCGGTTGGGGCGCGCCGGTCGAGATCGCCGGTCTGTGGAAGGAAGTCGGCACCCACGGCCTGGTCTGGTTCGTGATGGTGTCGTTACGGGTTCCCGGGTTTGGTCCTGCTGCTCGCGTGGATGGTCGGCATGCTCGTATCCTCGGCCCGTGCGCCCGAATCCGATCGCGCTCTGGGCGCACGTCGCGATCGTGGTGTTCGTCGTCCAGACTCCGATCTACGGGCTGCTCCCGCAGATCATGATCGTCGGTCTCGCCTCGGCCGTGGCTTTGCGCGCCCAGCAGCTGGGCGAGCTTCCACCGCGACCGCCACGCACCGAACCGGGGGAGACTCAGCCGTGTCGGATGACGCGCGGCGACCGGCCGCCGGTCCAGGCGGTGCGCGACGCGGCGAAGTGGACGATCCGCCGGTGCGGGATGGCGACTCGGCATCGGCTCCGTCCCGTTCCCGATCTCCTGATCGTCGGGGCGAAGCGTGGTGGCACGACGTCGCTGTGGCGTTATCTCGCAGGAGCACCCGGCCGTGATGCGGCAACGTCCCGACGGCCGAGAACATGAAGGGCATGTACTTCCTGTCGGAGAACTTCTGCCGCGGTGACCGTTGGTACCGCTCCTTCTTCCCTTCGACGGTGACGCGCGCGCCGGGTTCGCAAGCGATACGGGGTCGAGCCGGTTGCGATCGACGCCACGCCCTACGACCTCTACCACCCGCTCGCACCGGCGCGTGCGGCGAAGCTCATGCCCGATGCCGTGGTGGTGATGTTGCTGCGCGATCCGGTCGAGCGCGCGTTCTCGCACTGGAAGGAGCGGCGGAAGCACACCGAGACGCTCTCGTTCGAGGACGCACTCGCGGCCGAGGAGCAGCGCTGTGCCGGAGAGGAGGAGCGGTTGATCGCCGAGCCGTGCGCGATCAGCTTCGCCCACCGCCACCAGTCGTACGTCGGGCAGAGCACGTACCGACCGATGCTCGATCGCTGGCAGCGCGCACTATCCCCCGGAACAGATCGTGACGTGGATCAGCGAGGAGTTCTACGCCGCGCCGCAGACGCACGTCGACGAGCTGACCGCGCGTCTCGGGTTGCCGCAGCGCGACAGTGAAGAACGCCGAGCCGTTCAACGAGCGTCGCCGGCGCCCGACATGGACCCGCAGACCCGTCGCGAGCTCGTCGCGCACTTCCAGCCGCAGGTCATCGAGCTGCAGGAGCGCCTCGGACGCGACACTGCCATGGCTCGGCGCCGAGATCGGAGCCTGATGTCGATCCTGGTCACCGGCGGCGCCGGCTACATCGGCTCGCAGACGGTCCGGCGCGTTGCAGGCCGCCGGCCGCGAGGTCGTCGTGCTCGACTCCATGGAGTTCGGCGACGCGCGCCGCGGTGCCGGGCGTGCCGTTGATCGAAGGCGACATCGCGGACGTCGCGCTCGTCGAGCGCACGGTGCGCGACTACGCGGTCGATTCGGTCGATCCACTTCGCCGCCTACAAGGCCGCGGGCGAGTCGATGGAGATCCCCGACCGCTACTTCACCAACAACGTCGTGAAGACGGTCGCCCTGCTCGGCGACGCTCGACGCGTGCGATGTCCGCCGCATCGTCTTCTCGTCCAGTTGCTCGGTGTACGGCACGCCGTCGATCCTGCCGGTGGACGAACAGCACCCGCTCGCGCCCGAGAGTCCGTACGCCGAGAGCAAGCTCGTCGTCGAACGCATGCTCGGGTGGTACGACACGTGCCGCGCGCACCCGCTCCGTCAGCCTGCGCTACTTCAACGCGTCCGGCGCGGAGCTGGACGGTCGCTTCGGCGAGGACTGGACCGTCACGCTCAACCTGGTCCCGCTCGTGATGAAGGCGGCGGTCGGGTCGCACGCCCGACATCAAGGTGTTCGGCACCGACTACGACACGCCCGACGGCACCGCGATCCGCGACTACGTGCACGTCGATCGATCTCGCCGACGCGCACATCCGCGCCCTCGACCTCCTCGAGCGGGGCGGGGACTCGACGGTGGTCAACCTCGGCACGGGCGAGGGTTCATCGGTGTTCGAGGTGATCGACGCCGCCCGCCGGGTCAGTGGTCGCGAGATCCCCGTCGAGAAGCTGGGGCGGCGGGCCGGCGATCCGGTCGCGGTCTACGCCGACCTGCACCGGGCCGACGAAGTGCTCGGTTGGCGACCGCGCTACGGCATCGACGAGATCATCGAGAGCGCGTGGCGCTGGCACTCGAACCACCCGGACGGCTACTCGTCCTGAGTCTGAGCGCGTCGCGCTCAGGCTCGGCCGAACATCTCTCGCAGCTCCGCGGGTGCGACCGACTCGAGCTGGCCGTAGGTGCAACTGGCCGGATCCCGGTCGGTGCGCCATCTCCGGAACCGGCCGTTGTGCCGGAAGCGGCCGTTCATCAGCCCTTCGTAGGCGACCTCGATCACGGCTTCGATGCGGAGGGGCTCCCACGACAGGTCCTTGTCCGCGTTCCACCGCGACGGTCCGCCGGGCATCCGTTGACCGGAGGCCTCGTGCGAGGCTGCCTCGGCCCAGTCGCGCCACGGATGCCCCGCGAGCGCGTCCTTGCGCAGCGGTTCCACCTCGGCCAGCAGCTCGGCGCGGCGAGCCGCCGCGATGCCGCTCGCGACGCCGACGTGGTGCAGCGCGCCGTCGTCGTCGTAGAGACCGCAGAGGAGTGAACCGACGCCCTTTCCGTCCTTGTGGATGCGGAACCCGGCACACACGCAGTCGGCGGTGCGTTCGTGCTTGACCTTCAGCATCTTGCGCTCGCCCGGGAGGTAGCCGCCGTCGAGCGGCTTGGCGACGACACCGTCGAAGCCCGCGCCCTCGAAGCGGTCGAACCAGTCGGCCGCGGTGTCGCGGTCGAGCGTGGCCGGTGTGACGTGGATCGGTGCCTCGCGCGCCGGCGAGCACCTCACACAGGCGCGCGCGCCGCTCGCGGAACGGGTGCTCCATGAGCGACTCGTCACCGAGTGCGAGCAGGTCGAACGCCACGTACGAAGCCGGGATCTCGGACGCGAGCTTGTTGACGCGTGACACCGCCGGGTGCTGGCGGAGTTGCAACGCGTCGAAGTCGAGGCCGCGCTCGTTGGCGACGACCAGTTCACCGTCCACCACCGCGCGCTCGGGGAGCTGTTCGAGCAACGGTTCCCGCAGCTCCGGGAAGTAGCGCAACAAGGGCTTGGAGTTCCGGCTCTGGAGATCGAGATCCTCACCATCGCGAAAGACGATGCAGCGGAAGCCGTCCCACTTCGGCTCGTACGAGACGGCGCCGGCGGGCGGGAGGTCGCGCGTGAGCTTGGCGAGCATGGGATCGACCGGCGGCCGGATCGGAAGGGTCACGAAGCCTCGTCGTCCGGGTCGACACGGTCCTCGGGCTTCGCCAGCTCGCTCGCGACCACGTCGAGGGGGATCTCGTCGCGCGCGCCCGATCCGCGTCGCTTCCGCTCCACGATGCCGTTGGCGAGGCCCTTGGCGCCGAGCACGAGCTGCACCGGCATCCCGAGGAGGTCGGCATCCGCGAACTTCACGCCCGGCGAGGTGTCGCGATCGTCGTACAGCACCGCGAACCCGGCCTCGGTCAGCTCTTCGTAGAGACGATCCGCGGCCGCGGTCACGTCAGCCGCGCGTTCGCCCCGACCGGGCAACGCGAGGAGCTCTACGTCGTAGGGCGCGAGCGCGGCCGGCCACATGAGTCCGTGTTCGTCGTGGAACTCCTCGACAACGGCGGCGACGATGCGGGAGATGCCGATGCCGTAACACCCCATCAACATCGGGTGTTGCGCGCCGCTCTCGTCGGTGTACCGCGCGTCGAGCGCTTCGGAGTACTTCGCACCGAGCTGGAAGACGTGTCCGACCTCGATGCCGCGGTCGACCGAGAGCGGGTTCCCGCAGCGTGGGCACACGTCTCCCGAGACGATCGTCACCAGGTCGGCCCACACGTCGACCGTGAAATCCCTTCCGAGCACGGCGTTGCGTACGTGGTGGTCGATCTCGTTCGCGCCGGTGACCCACGCGACCGGCGCGCTCACCGACGGATCCGCGACGACGATCGTCACGTCGGGGTGGTGCGGTCCGATGTATCCCTTCGGCAACTTCGGATGCGCGGCGAAATCGTCTTCTTCGTACAGCCGCAACGACTTCGGCCGCAGTGCCGCCCGGAGCGCGTGCTCGTTGACCCCGCGGTCGCCGGGCACCAGCGCGAGCCCGAGCTCGCCGTCGACGTCGAAGGCGATGCACTTCAGCATCTGCGCGGCGTCGACACCCAGGTGCGCGGCGACCGGCGTGATACCGGGCATGTCGGGAGTGTGCACGGCCTCCATCGGCGGTGCGTCGACCCCACCCGCGTCGTGGTCGGGTCCGCCCGGTGGTGTCGTGCCGGCCGTGCCGCGACGCGCGGCCTCGACGTTGGCGGCGTAGTCGCAGGATCGGCACCAGACGAAGTCGTCTTCGCCGACCGCGGCCACGGCCATGAACTCGTGGTTGACGTCGCCGCCGATCTCGCCCGACTGCGCCTCGACCGGCCGGAACGTGAGGCCGCAGCGCTCGAACACGCGGTGGTACGCGTCGTACATCTGCGCGTAGCTGGCGCGGAGACCGTCGATGTCGGCGTCGAACGAGTACGCGTCCTTCATGAGGAACTCGCGTGTGCGGAGCAGGCCGAAGCGCGGCCGGAGCTCGTCGCGGTACTTCCAGTTGATCTGGTACAGGTTCACGGGCAGGTCGCGGTAGGACGTGTACTCCTGCGCCACGATCGTCGTGATGACCTCTTCGGCGGTCGGGGAGAGGCAGAAGCCCGTCTCCTTGCGGTCGAGGAGGCGGAACATCAGCGGGCCGTAGTCGGCGTCACGCCCGGACCGTTGCCAGAGCTCCCGAGGCTGGAGGATCGGGAGCACGGTTTCCTGGGCGCCGGCGCGGTCCATCTCTTCGCGCACGATCTGTTCGACCCGGTGCAGCACGCGAGATCCGAGCGGCAGCCACGAGTAGAGGCCCGCCGCGATCCGGCGGATGTAGCCGGCGCGGACGAGGAGCCGGTGGCTGTCGACCTCCGCGTCGGCGGGATCGTCGCGCAAGGTGCGTACGAAGAGCGAGGACATGCGCATCCCTCGACCGTACTCAAGGGGTGCGCTCGCCCGTCGCTGATTCCGGTTGGGATTCCCGGGTTGGGACTCCCGCTTCAACCCACCCGCGTGTGCCGCCGCGGGCAAAGCGACGGCACACGCTCCGGGTGGGCGATCAGGGTTCGACCGCTACTGCGATTCCTCAGGGATTCGCAGTGAGCGAGAGGTCGAACGCGATGTCGGCGCTCGAGCGGTAGTTCTGGTGGATCTCGACCGCGATCGTGTTCGTGCCCGAGACGAGCAGGTTCGCCGGGACGTTGAAGTCGAAGAACTGACGGTCGGCGGGTGCCGAGACGTTCGTCGATGCGAACGATCCCGACGTGATCGTGCCGGCCGGCATGTTCGACCTCGCCACCTCGGTGCCGTTGATGTAGACCACGGCACCGTCGTCACGCACCAACCGGAGCAGCAGTGCGTTGACGCTGGCGGCATCGGCAACCGTGAACGTGCGGCGGAAGTACGTCGTCAGGTACTTCTGGGCCGCGTTCGGGCCGAAACCGACGGTCGTCCCCAGGTTGGCGCCGCCGTAGCCGAGGATTGCCGGACCGCTCGCCCAGCCGGCGTCGTTGAAGCCCGGGTCCGCCAGGCCGTGCCCTGGTTCGAGCCGTTGTCGAGGTACCGCCACGCCGACCCGGCCGTGATCAGCGCCTGCGTCGAGGTCGGCGCTGCAGTCGTGACGACGAGCGGCGCGGACTCGGCCGAGGTGTTCCCGGCCGCGTCGTTCGCGGTGACGGTGTAGCTGTACGCCGTCTGCTGGGTCAGCCCGGTGTCGGTGAACGACGGCGTGGTCGGGGGTGCCGACGATCGCGCCGTCACGGCGCACGGTGTAGCCGGTCGTGCCGACGTTGTCGGCCGCCGCTGCCCACGACACGGTCAGCCCGTTCGTCGAGATACCTGATGCCGAGAGCGGGCCCGGCACCGCCGGGGGCGTGACGTCCGGGAGTGTTCGCGACCACCGAGTTGGATGCCGGCGAGGTGTTCCCGGCCGCATCGCGAGCCACGACCGTGTAGGAGTAGGCTGGACCCGTCGCCGACCGGGACGTCGACGAAGCTGGTCTCGGACGTCGATCCGATGGGCGTGCCGTTGCGCTGCACGACGTACTGCGTCACGCCGGTGTCGTCGGTCGACGGGGTTCCACGACAGTGCGACCGAGTTCGGACGTGACTGCGCCGAGCGGTCAGCGCACCCGGTGCCGTCGGCGCGGTGACGTCGCCGCCGCTGCCGGCGTTCACGTCCGCCTCGAGCGCGAGGTCGAAGCTGAGGTCCGAGCTCGCGTTGGTGTTCTGGTGCACCTCGACCGCGACCGTGTTGGTCCCGGCGACGAGCACACCCGGCGGCGGGGTGAACGAGAAGTACGTGGACTCCGCCGCGCCGTCGACGTTGGCGGGCGCGAGCGTCTGGAAGTTGTGGGTCGCCGGCATGTTGGACCGGGCGACTTCGGTGCCGTTGATGTAGACGACGGCACCGTCGTCACGCAGCAGGCGCAGGTTCAGCGCCTGCACCGACGCCGGGTTGGCGACGTTGAACGCTGTGGCGGAAGTAGGTCGTGCGGTACCGCATGTTCGCGTTCGGTCCGAAGCCGACGACGGTGGCTTCGTCGCCGTCGCCGTAGCCGAGCTGCGCGGAGCCGTTCGCCCACGCCGAATCGTTGAACGCCGAAGCGCGCCACGCCGTGCCCTGGTCGCTGCCGTTGTCGAGGTAGCGCCAGTTCGCACCGCGGCGACCAACGGGAGCGGCGTGGTGGCGGTGATCGCACCCGACGCGGCCGAGCGGTTGCCCGCGGCGTCGAGGGCGCGCACCTGGTACGTGTACGCAGTCGCCGGCGTGAGCGCGGTGTCGGTGAACGACGTGGTGGTCGAGGAGCCGACCGGCTGGCCGTTGCGCAGCACCTCGTAGCCGGTCAGGAGCGTGTTGTCGGTCGATGCGTTCCACCCGAGGGAAACCGAGGTCGCGGTGCGGCTCGGGCTGCTGAGGTTGGCGGGGACGGTCGGGGGAGTGGTGTCGTTCGCGTAGAGCGAAGGCAGGAGCGCGAGGCCCTGGACCTGCCGCCCGTCGAAGTTGGTGAACTCGCCGCCGACCGCGAGCGTGTTGTTGCCCGCAGTCGATGGACCAGACGCCGAAGAAGCGTTGACGGTCGGTCGGAAGTTGGGGTCGAGCGCGCCCGAGGTCGCATCGGCTGCGAGCATCTGCCGCGTCGTGTCGCCGCCGTAGCCCTCGTGGAAGCCGAAGTAGACGGTGCCGGCGTCGTACTCGATGGCCTGGGTGTCACCCATCGCCTCGTTGCGCCACAGCCGCACGCCGGTGCTGGTGTTCCATGCCACCGCACGGTTGCCACCACCGGGGAAGCCGGACAGCGCGGCGTAGAGACGCGTGCCGCTCGGGTCGACTTCGAGCTCGAGGGGCGCGCCGACGAACTGCTGGAAGACGATCGGCTGGCGGATGCCGGTGATCGGGTCGAGCGCGACCAGTTCCGGCTGCGCGGTACCGGCGATGTTCAGGAAGGAACCGCCGACGTAGAGCCGCGACTGGTCGGGAGCGATCGCCAGCGCGCTTACTTCGCCATCGGCGTTCGGGTTGAACGTCGGGTCGAGCGCGCCCGTGTCCTTGTTGACCAGTGCGACACGGCCGCGCGGGACGTTGTTCACCGCGTTGAAGAAGCCGCCGATGTAGAGGCGGTCGCCCTGGAGCGCCATCGTGATCACCGAGCTCTGCGGGCGCGGGTTGAACGCGGCGCACCGCGCCGGTGGCGAGGTCGACGGCGGCGAAGTTGGGTCGGGTGGCGCCGTTGATCGTGCCGAAGCGCCCGCCGACGAACAGCTGCGTGCCGTCGGACTCGAGGCTGAGCACCTGGTTGCTGGCGTTGGCGACGAAGCCGGGGATCAGCGCGCCGGTGGTGCGGTCGACCGCGAAGAGGTTGTTGACGTGCGACCGCGGCGCCGCCGCCGGGCGGGCGCACCTGCGTGAAGGTGCCGCCGGCGTAGACACGGTCGCCCACGACCTTGACGACCCGCACCGGGCCGTTGGTGCTCCAACCCGCGATCGGGGTCGGGTTGTAGACGACGGTCGCATCGGCGTCGTTCTGCCGCGACCACGAAGCCTGCGCTGAAGATCGCGACGGCCAGCATCGCGACGAACAGCCTGGAGATACGCGTGTCACCACGCGTCAAGAGAGAATTCACGCCCGCACCGCCGCCCTTTGTTCCCGTGGCCCGTGCCACGGTCGCCCGAAAGTTTGCCCTTGCCCGAACTTGCCCTGTCCGAACTTGCCTTGCCCGGTCTTGCCTTGTCTGCCCGCGCGTTCGTGCGCGAGGAGGAATACTTGCCCGCCGAGACTCTACTCTCCGCGGTCGTCAAATCTCCAGCACATTTGTGCTGTTTTTCACGGAGAGATGAATCAGCGACAAATCTGGCAGTTCTTGTCAACCAGGTTGATGGAGCTCGTGGAGCGCGGCGTTGGCACCCTCGCTCACCGTGAGCAGCGACTGGGCGTCGGCCGCGAACGTCACGGATTCGCCCTGTTGCTCGGGAGGGCCCGGCACCGCGCACGGCGGGTTGGCGAGCGCCGCGGTCAGCGTGGTGCCCGGGGGCCGGCCGAAGAGGAGCACCTGGGAGTAGGTCCGCAGCACGATGGCGTCGCCGGCGGGGGAGACGTCACCGGCCGTTGCCTGCTCGCCCGGCATCAGCGCCACCGCGCCGACCGGGACGAGCGTGGCGACCGTGTCCGGCGTGTCGAGAGGGACCTGGAAGACGAGGGCCTCGCCGGTCTCCGACCACGACTTGTGCACGAGCAGGACCTCTCCCGATACGGGGTCGACGAGCAGGGTCTCGTTGTCGCGGCCGCGGTCGGGGTAACGCACCGGGAATGTCTCCACGTCCGTGAGCGGTTCGTCGATGCGCGATTCGCGGTCGGGATCGACCGACGGCTCCGCCACGCGAAGCACGGCGAACTCCTCGCGGTTCCCGAGCAGGGCACCCGTGTCGGCGATGTAGAGGTAGTCGAGGGTCGGGTCGGGGCCGGGACCGAGCGCCAGGTCCTCCCAGTCGATCGGGGTGATGCCTTCCAACACGAAGGATGCGACGAGCGCGCCGTCGGGTGTGATCGCGAACAGCTGCGGCGCGTTGCCCGGAATCGTTGATCGCCCAGACGACATCGCGGCTGGTTGCGACTCGCGGCGAGCCCCGAGATCTCGGTCATGGCGTCGGATGCGAGCGCGCCGATGGGGACGAGACCGAGCTGTCCCGCGCACGCGGCGGCGACGAGCGCGCGCGGCGTCGGCACCGTGGTCGTGGTCGTCGGCGACGTAAGACGGCTCGGTCTGCTCGGTGCCGGCCGGGTCGTCGCCCGAGCCACCGCAACCCGCAGCGAAGAGCAACGTGACCAGGGTGAACGTCGTCAGGGCGGAAGCGCGCACTTGACTAGCTTCGCGTGCGACGCTGGCCCGCTGGCTTCGCGTCGCGGACAATCGAGCTCGCTCGGTGCCCGCTGCAGGCTCGTCGTAGGTCGAAGGGGAACGTGATGTCGGTGCTCGAAGCGATGAGAGAAGCGGCATCGAGCTCGCTGAGCGTGCTCACGCGAGATGCGGCGATCCGCAAGACGACCGGATTCGGCGACGCTTGGCGCGTGACGCAGGGTGTCCCCGGCTGGTTCGACGAAGTGTCGGCCGCGACGTTCTGGGGCGTGATCGCCGACCTCCGACCGCGGACCGTCGTCGAGATCGGGTCGTACCTCGGGCGGAGCACCTGTCTGATCGGGCTCGCGTTGCAGCGATTCGGCAACGACCCGACATTGTTCGCGATCGACCCGCACACCGGCGATCGGCAGAACCTCGAGAACATCGGTGTCGACACGATTCCGACGTTGCAGCTGTTCCGCGTCTACACGGAAGGCGCAGGCGTCCGCGACCTGCTCGAGGAACGCATCATGACGTCCGACGACGCCGCGAAGGAGTGGGACGGGCGTCCGATCGACTTCGTGTTCGTCGACGGTTGGCACTCCTACGACGCAGTCGTCAGCGACACGCGCAACTTCGCGTCGCTGCTCACGTCGAACGGTGTCGTGTGCTTCGACGACTACGGCACGTACGAAGACGTTCGTGCTGCGGTCCGGGACGCCTGCTCCGAGCTGGGTCTCCATGTGTACGGCGTCATCAAGCGCAAGGCGTGGGCGGGACGGAAGGCGGAAGCGCCGCCGGCACTGGCGCGGGCACTCCGGGTGACGGTCCCGCTGAAGATGCTCGAACGGGGCCGGGCCTAGAGGACTTCGCCGCGGAACGTCTGCCCGCGGAGGACGCCCTTGGTATCGAGCACGAGCCGGCCGCGCGTACAGATCGATCCGTAGGGCAGCTCCGGGTGGTCGACGAGCAGCACGACGATGTCGGCGCGTTCCAGTTCGTCGTCGGTGCACTCGACCCGCTCGATCGGTGCGCCCAACTCGGCGTCGGCCGCGACGAGCGGGTCGTGGGCGACCACGTGGGCGCCGAGCTCGTGCAGGCGCTCTGCGATCTGCATCGAAGGCGACGTACGCCAGTCCGACGTGCCCCGCTTGTACGCGAGGCCGAGCAGCAGCACACGCGATCCCTTGACCGCGCGCTCCTGTTCGTTCAGCAGTGACGCGATCCGGCTCACGACGTAGTCGGGCATGTGGCTGTTGACGTCGTTCGCCAGCTCGATGAAGCGGAAGCTCTGACCGAGCCGGCGTTCGACCCTCCAGGCGAGGTACGAAGGGTCGATCGGCAGGCAGTGCCCGCCGACCCCGGGGCCGGGCGTGAACCGCATGAACCCGAACGGTTTGGTCGCGGCGGCATCGATGGCGGCCCAGATGTCGACGCCGAGGTCGCGGGCGAACATGGCGAGCTCGTTGACGAGCGCGATGTTGACGTGCCGGAAGGTGTTCTCGAGCAGCTTCACGAGCTCGGCCTCGCCGGTCGAGCCGACGGGCACGACCTTTTCGACGAGCGCGCCGTAGAACGCCGCCACCGCGTCGCGCGACGCGTCGTCGATGCCGGACACGACCTTGGGCGTGTTCACGAACGTGAAGCGATCGTTGCCGGGGTCGATGCGCTCCGGCGAGTACCCGAGGAAGAAGTCGGTCCCGGCACGGAGCCCGCCGGACTCGAGGATCGGGGCCAGGAGCTCCTCGGTGGTACCCGGGTACGTCGTCGACTCGAGGATCACGAGCGCACCCGGCCGCAGGTGCGGTTCCACGAAGCGCGCCGCGGACTCGATGAAGGAGAGATCGGGGGCGCCGTCGTGTAGCGGCGTCGGCACCGTGATCACCGCGATGTCGAAGGCCGCGAGCTCCGCCGGGTCCGTCGTCGGGACGTATCCCCGTTGGAGAGCGGTGTCGAGTTGCGCGTTCGAGACGTCCTCGACGTACGACTGGGCGCGTCGCAGGGACGCGATCCTCGCCTCGGTGACGTCGAAGCCGACGACGGCGAAGCCGATCTCCGAGGCCCGCATCGCCACCGGGAGGCCGACGTAGCCCTGGCCGACGACCGCGACGCGAGCCTGGCGTGCGTCGACTGCGTCGAGGAACGTGCGCAGCGCGGTCATCGCTCCCCGCAGGCTGCCGTCATCGCTCCCCGCAGGCTGATTCGTGGAGCGGTGGTGTCGCGTTCCATCCCGGGCAAAGTCAGAGAACGCTATCACGGCGGGTTCGGCCGGCCTCCTCGGAGCCGAGTTCTCGGCGGAAACGGCGACCGGATGCGCCAACCGGATGCGGTAGCATCTTCCGGTTGCATCCGCCGTCCCCGGGCGAGGGGGACACCGAACGTGGGCGTCCGCCCTTCGTGGACGTCGTGAACGTGGGCCCCGGCCCACGTTTTTTCTTGTCGGCGAGAAATTGTCAGGGAGAGCTGAGGAGCAGCCGGTGGCCCGTACCGCGATCGACGACATCAGCGCCCTCGTCGCGCCGCTCGTCGACGCGCTCGGCTGTCGGGTCTACGACGTCGAGGTCTCCGGTTCGGGCCGGGCGCGCACAGTGCGCGTGCTCGTCGACCGCGACGGCGGCGTCGACCTCGAGACCGTCACCGCCGCGACGAAATCGATCTCCCACGCGCTCGATGCGTCGCCGGTGATCTCGGGCCCGTACCTGCTGGAGGTCAGCAGTCCGGGCATCGAGCGACCACTCCGCCGGCCGGCGCACTTCGCGAGCGCGATCGGCGCCACGGTCGCGGTCAACTTCCACACCGAAAACGGGCCCCGCCGGTCGCGGGGCGTCCTGGTGGAGGCGGGCGACGAGCAATGTGTCGTCGAACACGATGGCGTGCGCGACGCGATTGCGTACGTCGCCGTCACCAAGGCCCGCACGGTCTTCGAGTGGGGACCACAGCCGCGACCGGGCGCCAAGAGCACGAAACGTGAGCGTGACCGTGCCCCGAAGCGGGCCGCCGGGAAACCGGTGAGCGGGGAGAAAGCACGAGTGGAGAAAGCATGAGTGCCCGAGTGACCTGTGCCCGAGTGACCAGTGCCCGAGTGAGTTGTGATGCGTAACCCCGAGATGTTGGAGGCGCTGTCGGCGCTCGCGGTCGAGAAGGGGATCTCCGAGGAGATCATGCTCGAAGCGCTCGCCAACGCGCTCGTGACCGCGTACAAGCGCATGCCCGAGGCCGCCGAAGAGGCGTTGGTCGAGATCGACGTCGAAACCGGCGAGATCCGCGTGATCGCGCAGGAGCTCGACGAAGAGGGCAACGTCATCCGCGAGTGGGACGACACGCCCGCCGACTTCGGCCGCATCGCCGCGCAGACCGCCAAGCAGGTGATCCTCCAGCGCATTCGTGAAGCCGAGCGCGAGATGAAGTACGAGGAGTACGCCGGGCGCGAGGGCGACATCGTCACCGGCATCATCCAGCAGACCGACGCGCGCTACACGCTGCTCGATCTCGGACGGGTCGAGGCGCTGCTGCCGCAGGCCGAGCAGGTCCCGGGCGACCGCTACGACCACGGTTCGCGCATGAAGGCGTACATCGTCGAGGTCCGCAAGACTGCGAAGGGCCCGCAGATCGTCGTGTCCCGCACGCATCCGGGTCTCGTGAAGCGGTTGTTCGAGCTCGAGGTGCCCGAGCTCGTCGACGGTGTCGTCGAGATCCGCGCCGTCGCACGCGAGCCCGGACACCGCACCAAGCTCGCGGTCGCGTCGAACGATCAGAACGTCGACCCCGTCGGCGCGTGTGTCGGCGCGCGCGGCATGCGGGTGCGTCAGGTCGTCAACGAGCTCCGCGGCGAGAAGGTCGACATCGTCCCCTACAGCGCCGATTCGCCGGACTTCGTCATGCGCGCGCTGGCGCCGGCCAAGGTGCGCGAGGTCCGCATCCACGAAGACACCGGCATCTCCGAGGTCATCGTCCCCGACTTCCAGCTCTCGCTCGCCATCGGCAAGGAAGGCCAGAACGCCCGGCTCGCGGCGCGACTCACGGGCTGGCGGGTCGACATCAAGAGCGAGACCCAGCTCGCCGAGGAAGAAGCAGGCGGCGGCTACGCGGAAGGCGAGTGGGTCGAGAACGCCAGCGGCCAGCTGATGTGGCAACCGGCCGAAGGCGGCGAGGCGATCTCCGCGGCCGACGCGGGCTACGGCTCGATCGACCAGCCCGCGCCCGAGAGTGCCGCGGCGGCACCGCCGGCCGCGCCCGAGGGGGCGTCGGTGCCGTCGAGGAACGAATGCGCCGGTCGAGGAAACGAACGCGCCCGTCGAGGAAACGAACGCGCCGGTCGCATCCGATCCGGTCGCATCCGATCCGCCGGTGGATCCGGTCGTGCCGGCGGAGGAGGGCGACGTGGTAGAGGCGACCACGGGAGAAGCTACGGGAGAGGAACGCTGATCAAGGCGGAGCCGAGGTCGCGCACCTGCGTCGGCTGTCGCCGGAAGGCGGCACCGAACGGCTGGATGCGGATCGCGGCTCCGAAGGACGGCCCGCCGGTTGTCGGGCTCACGCAACCCGGGCGGGGAGCGTGGGTGTGTTCGCCGGCGTGCTTCGAGACAGCTGCAGGCCGCAATGCCCTCGACCGGGCGCTGCGGCACAAGGTGTCGAGCGCGGAGGTCGAACGCCTGCGCGCGACACTGGACGACGACACGAAGTAGGACGGATACAGGTTGGCCACGAAGAAGATCAGGGTCTACGAGCTCGCACGAGAGCTGGGCATCGACAATCACCTCGTTGTCGAGCTCTCGAACGAGCTCAAGATCGGTGTGAAGAGCCACTCTTCGAGCATCGACGAGCCCTCGGCCGACCGCGTTCGCCGGCTGGCCGACAGCCGCGGCCTCAAGCAGGAGCCGCCGGCCCCCGAGCCCGAGCCGGAACCCGAACCCGCGCCCGCGCCCGAACCGGAGCCGGCCCCTGCCGCGGTCGCACCCGCGCCGGCCGTCGTCGCGCCGGTCGAAGCCGAGCCGCCGGAACGGACGCATCGCGTGGTCCGGTCGAGCCCGGCCCCACCTCGTCCGCCCGAGCCGGAGGTCCGCCCCGCGCCGGCAGCCGTCCCCGCGCCGGAGCGACCCGCGGCGCGTGACATCGAGCGGCCTGCGGCGCGTGACATCGAGCGACCGCGGCGCGTGACATCGAGCGACCCGGCGCGTGACATCGAGCGACCCGCGGCAGCCGCCGCCCCGGCCCCGGCACCGACCGACGCCCCGGACGTCACGGCAGGTGGTGGCGCGTCTCCGGCGCCGATGTCGCAGACCGGCAAGCCCGTACCACCGCCGCCCGGCGCGCGCGTTCCTCCTCCGCCGCCGCGCGGCCCGATCGGCGCGTCACCGCGTGGTGCCGGCCCGCGGGGTGGGCCTGGTGGCGGCAGTGGTGGACCCCGCGGTGGCTTCGGCGCACCGCGCACCGGTGGTCCCGGCGGCGGGTCCGGCGGTCCGGGTGGCTTCGGCGGCGGCCCTGGTGGTCCGCGCACCGGCGCACCTGGTCGCGGTGGCGGTGGCGGTCGTCCCGGTGGCGGCCCCGGTGGTTTCGGCGGCGGCCCCGGCGGGCGCGGCCGGCCCGGTGGACCCCCGCAGCGGCGGCGCAAGAAGCGGCGTCGCGACCGCGAAGAGCTCGAACCGGCGGCGCAGCGACTCTCCCCGGCGGACACGCCCGTCCCCGAAGGCGAGATCGTCATCTCGCGCGGCGTCACGATCCAGGAGCTCGCCCCCAAGCTGAACCGCACGCCCGCCGACCTCGTGCGGCTGCTGTTCGAAGCGGGGGAGATGGTCACCGCGACGGCTTCGCTCGCGGACGAGATGATCGAGCTGATCGCGGAGTCGCTCGGCGCGCAGGTGCTGCTCGTCGAACCGGGCAGCGAACAGGAGATCGAGCTCCAGGCGCTCCTCGCCGCCGACGACGAGGAAGAAGACGAGGCGCTGCTCGAGCCGCGCCCGCCGGTCATCACCGTCATGGGCCACGTCGACCACGGCAAGACGACGCTGCTGGACCGCATCCGCAACGCGAACGTCGTGGCCGGTGAAGCGGGGGGCATCACCCAGGCCATCGGTGCCTACCAGGTGGACCGGGGCGATCGCCGCATCACGTTCATCGACACGCCGGGTCACGAGGCGTTCACCGCGATGCGATCGCGGGGCGCGCAAGTGACCGACATCGCGATCCTCGTGGTCGCCGCCGACGACGGCGTGATGCCGCAGACGGTCGAGGCGATCGCGCACGCGCGCGCGGCCGACGTGCCGATCGTCGTCGCGGTCACCAAGGCCGACCGCGAGGACGCCGATACGACACGCGTGCGTCAGCAACTGACCGAGCAGGAACTGGTGCCCGAGGAATGGGGCGGTCAGACGATCGTCCTCGACGTCGCCGCGCCGCAAGGGCCTCGGCGTCGACGAACTGCTCGATTCGCTGTTGCTCGTCTCCGAGGCCGAGATCGCCGAAGATCTCGTCGCCAATCCGAAGAAGCCGGCCAAGGCCTACGTGCTCGAGTCGAACCTCGACCCGGGCCGGGGGCCGGTGGTCACCGCTCTCGTCGAGGAAGGCACGTTGCAGGTCGGCGACACGATCGTCGCGGGCCACGCGTGGGGTCGGGTGCGGGCCATGTTCGACGAGCACGGCGAGCAGGTGACGACCGCCGGTCCGTCGGTGCCGGTCGAGGTGCTGGGCCTCGACGACGTCCCGCTGGCGGGCGACGAACTGCGCGTCGCGCCGAGCGACAAGGTGGCGCGCACGGTTGCCGAAGCCCGCGCCCACCGCCGGAAGACGGCGGCGCAGCGCAGCACCCTGATGTTGTCGGGTGGTGCCCGCCTCGAAGACGTGTTCGCGATGGTGCAGCGGGGCGAGGTCGCGACGCTGAACCTCATCGTGAAGGCGGACACGCAGGGTTCGCTCGAAGCGCTCACGGAGGCGCTCCGCAAGGTCGACCAGGAACACGACGAGGTGCGGCTGTCGTTCGTGCACCGCGGCGTCGGCGGCATCAGCGGATCCGACCTCAACCTCGCAGTCGTGTCGAACGCGACCGTGATCGGGTTCAACGTTCGTCCCGACCGCAACGCGCGCGAGATGGCGGAGCGCGAAGGCGTGGAGCTCCGGCTCTACGAGGTCATCTACAACGTCCTCGAGGACGTGAACAACGCACTGGTCGGGTTGCTCAAGCCCGAGTTCGAAGAGGTCGTCACCGGCGATGCGGAGGTCAGGGAGATCTTCAGCGTGCCCCGCGTGGGCCGGGTCGCCGGTTGCTTCGTCACGAGCGGGGTCATCACCCGGGGCGCCAAGGTGCGCTTCCTGCGCGACGGGACCGTCATCTGGAAGGGTGCGATCGCGTCGCTGCGGCGGTTCAAGGACGACGTGCGCGAGGTCCGCGACGGCTTCGAATGCGGTATCGGCCTCGAGAACTACCAGGACCTGAAGCCCGGCGACGTGATCGAGACCTACGAGGACCGCGAGATCGCCCGCGTCTCTTTACCTAGCTAACTGGCTAAGGACAGGCGTTCGAGCTGGACGATCGGGATGGTTCGATCGGCCTTTGCGGCGTCTCGTCGGTAGTCGGCGAAGGCGGGGAAGACCCGGTCGGCCAGCACCCACAGCCGCTCGCGTTCGGCGTCGTCGTTCACCTCGGTCGCCTGCATCGGGATCCCGCCGAAGGTCACCTGCGGATGGGCTCGAAGGTTGTGGTACCAGGCCGGGTGGCGGGGGTCGCCGGCGTTCGAGGCGACGATCGTCACCCGCTCGCCGTCGTGGAAGTAGATGACGGCGTTGCGGCGGCGGGTGCCGGTCCTGGCGCCGTGGGTCTCGAGCAGCGCGGTCGGGAACACGAGGGTCGAGGCCAGTCGGCCCCCGGTCAGCCGCAGGAGGAGCGGGTCGAGCTTCCAGTTCACGTGGCGGGAGATGAACCTGGCCAACCGCGTCGTGGCGAAGGCGGCGTAGGCACGGGCGAACCGGCCTGGCGGGCCGGTCGGGTCGACGTGTCGGAGCTCGGGTGCCATCGGAGCGTGCCTCCTGGAGCGGTCTGAGGTAATCGAGCCGATTACCCTACCCACGTGGCCGGCGGCGCTCCCACTCGTGACCGACTCCTCGAAGCAGGCATGCGGCTCTTCGCCGAGCGGGGGTTCCGGGCCACTGCCGTCGGCGACATCGAGGCCGCCGCCGGCCTGGCGCCGCGGCGGGGCGCCCTCTACAAGCACTTCCCGAGCAAACAGGCGCTGCTGGAGGCGGCTGTCCGAGCGCACCTGGACAGCGCCGCCGCCGGCGCCACCGAGATCGGCGCACTGGAAAACGTCGGAGCGCTGCGCGCCGACCCGGAGCTGCTGCGATCGATCATCGACGGCCTCGGCCGGTGGTTCCTCGCCGAGATGGACCGCCTCGAGGACCTGACCCGGGTGCTCGAGCACGAAGGTCGGCGCATGGCCGACATCGCCGTCGAGATCAAGGACGCGATGGTCGATCTCAGCTATCGCACCGCCGCCGGCCTGGTCGCCGCGCTCGCGCCCGGGACGCGGGACCCGGAGGCGACCGCACTGCTGATCCTCGGTCCGCTCGTCGTCCTCCGTCGGACGGCGTGGACGTTCGGCTCCCCGCCGCTCCGCCTCGATGACGAACGAGTGCTTGCCGCGTGGACCGAGCAGACCCTCGGCACCTTCGCTTGAACGAGGGGAGCCGAGCGGGGAGTCGACCAGGCGGAGTGGAACAATGGCGGGGTGCACGCGGCTGCGGTGTGTTTCGAGCTCCACGTTCCGGAGAGTCGGTCGCTGAAGACGAAGCGCGCCGCGATCCGGCCCATCGTGGACGGGCTGCGCCATCGGTTCAAGCTCTCGGTGGCCGAGGTGGATCACCAGGACACGTGGCAGCGCGCCGCGATCGGCGTCGCGGTCGTCTCCGGCTCGGCCGGCCACGTGCAAGAAGTGCTCGACTCGGTCGAGCGCTACGTGGCTGCCGCGGCCGACGTGGAGCTCCTCGACATCGACACGACCTGGCTGGATCCCGAGACATGACCTCGCCTCGCAAGTATCCGCGCACGGCTCGGCTGAACGAGTCGCTGCTCGAGGTCCTCGCCGAAGAAGTCGAACGGCTTTCCGACCCGCGCCTCGAGCTCGTCACCATCACCGGTGTCGACGTGACCCGCGACCTGTCGCGCGCCAAGGTCTTCTACTCGACGCTGAGTGCGCAAGCCGCGGCCGGCACCGATGCTGCGGCGACGGACGCCGGCGATGCGTTGCGCGCCGCGACGCCGCACCTCCGCCGGGTCATCGGGCGAGAGCTGCGGGTGCGGCAGGTGCCGGCGCTCGTGTTCGCCGAGGATCACGGCATCCTCTCCGGCCAGCGCATCGACGCCATCTTGCGCGGCGACGCGCCGCTCGAGGACGACGTGTCCCTCGAGCACGACGGGGGCGAAACGTGACGCTTCCGTCGATCAACGTCGACGACGCGCTGACCCGTGCCGCCGACACGATCGTGCACGCCGAACAGGTCGCGCTCGCGTGCCACGTCAGCCCCGACGGCGACGCGTTGGGGTCGATGCTTGCGTTGCACCACGTGCTCCGCGCCGCCGGCCGCGACTCCGTCGCGTCCTTCTCCGAGCCGTTCGTCGTCGCGCCGCACTACCGAGAACTTCCCGGCCTCGAGCTGCTCACGCCGCCGGGCCGCTTCCCGAGTGAACCGCGCGGTGATGGTGACCTTCGACTCCGGTTCGCTCGCCCGCCTCGGCGACCTCGAACCCCATGCCAAGGCGGCCGGTGAGCTGATCGTCATCGACCACCACGTCTCCAACCAGCAGTACGGATCGATCAACGTCATCGACCCGAACGCGGCCGCGAGCTCGGTGCTCGTGCGTCGCCTCGCGGCGCGCCTCGGGATGCCGCTCACCCGCGACGCGGCGGTGTGCCTGTACGCCGCGCTCGTGTGCGACACCGGCCGGTTCCAGTACGAGTCGACGACACCCGACGTGTTCGCGCTCGCCGGTGAGCTCTCATCCTTCGACCTGCCGATTCCCCGCCTGTGCCGAACCCTCTTCGAGGAGCACCGGTTCGCGTACCTCCAGCTGCTCGCCGAGGTGCTCGCCGGTGCGACGCTCCTTCCCGAGAAGCATTTCGTCTGGGCGACGGTCACGCAGTCGGCGCTGGCGCGTCACGATGTGAGTCTCGACGAAGTCGAGGGACTGATCGACATCGTCCGGCGCACCCGAGAGGCCGAAGTGGCCTGCGTGCTGAAGGAGGCTTCCGACGGCAGCTGGCGGGTGAGTTTGCGATCGGTCGGCGAGGCCGACGTCTGCAGCATCGCGGAGTCTCAGGGTGGCGGTGGGCACCGCTTCGCCGCCGGTTTCACGAGCGACGAGTCGCCCGACGCCGTCGTGGGCAAGATCCTCGCGTCGCTGTAGGGAGACGCGCGTGAGCAAAGCGACCAACGGGACCGGAGCGAGCGCGACGCTCACGGACGGCCTCGTCGTCGTCGACAAGCCCGCGGGGCTGACGTCGCACGACGTCGTCGGCAAGCTGCGCAAGTGCTACGGGCAGCGACGGGTCGGCCATGCGGGCACGCTCGATCCCGACGCGACCGGCGTCTTGCTCGTCGGTCTGGGCCGGGCGACGCGCTTGCTGCGATTCCTCCAGGAGACGACGAAGACGTACCGCGCGCCGGATCGTGTTCGGCGTCGCAACCGACACGCTCGACGCATCCGGCGGCGTTCTCGAACGAACGTCGATGTCGCTGACGCGCCCGCAGGTCGAGCAGGCGACGCGCGCGTTCGTCGGCGAGTCGAAGCAGATCCCGCCGATGGTTTCCGCACTCAAGGTCGACGGCAAACGTCTGTACGCAGCTCGCCAGGAAGGGCGAGGAGGTCGAGCGGGCGCCGCGCCCGATCCGCATCGATCGGATCGAGGTCGAGGCGTTCGAGCCGGGCGCGTATCCCGAGGCCACGGTCGTGCTCGACTGTTCCAGCGGTACGTACGTTCGTTCGATCGCGGCCGATCTCGGCGTGGCGCTCGGCGGCTGCGCCCATCTCGGCGAGCTGCGGCGCCTGCGCGTCGGTTCGTTCGACATCTCGGAGGCGCACCCACTGGCGACGATCGCAGATGATCCGGCCGGCTTCGTGCTCACACCCTGTGAGGCGATGCGCGACCTCGAGCCCGTCGTCGTCACCGGCGACGAAGTGCGCGCCGTCTCCCACGGCGCGACGTTCGCGGCGCGTTCGCTGGTGCCGGCCACCGCCGGTGACGGTCCGTTCGCGGTGCTCGACGATCACGAGCAGTTGCTCGCCGTGTACGAACGTCGCGGTGCCGGCGTGAAGCCCGCGGTCGTGTTGGCGAGCGACTCGTGAAGATCTACCGCGACCTCGGCGATGTGCCCGCGACCGCGGCGCGGTCGCGCGACGAGCATCGGCGCGTTCGACGGCGTCCACCTCGGCCACCAGGCCGTGTTGCGGCTCCTGCGCGACCTCGCACACGCGCGTGGCCTCTCGGCGACGGTGCTCACGTTCGACCGCCACCCGGCCGAGGTGGTGCGGCCGGAGTCGGCGCCGGCCGTGCTGACCACCCTCGAACACAAGCTCGAGCTCCTGGACGCCACCGGGCTCGTCGACGAGTGCGTCGTCCTGACGTTCGACGAGACGCGCAGCAAGGAGACCGCCGAGGAATTCGTGAGCGAAGCGCTGGCGAGCGCGCTGCGCACGCGGCTGGTGATCGTGGGTGCCGATTTCCACTTCGGGCACCGCCGTCACGGCGACGTGCCCTTGTTGCAGCGAATGGGTGTCGAGCTCGGCTTCGAGGTCATCGGCCTCGGCCTCGTCGCATCCGCCGACGGCACGACCGCGGTCGATGCGGCGCTGCCGTACTCGTCCACGCGCGTCCGGACGTTGCTCTCGTCGGGTGACGTGGAAGCCGCGGCGCAGATCCTCGGCCGCCCCCACGCGGTGAGCGGCACCGTGGAGCACGGCGACGAGCGGGGCCGCGAGCTCGGCTTCCCGACCGCGAACGTGGCCGTACCCGAGCGCATCTGCCTCCCTGCCGACGGCGTCTACGCAGGGACGTTCACGGGCGCGGACCAGATCGCCCGACCGGCCGCGATCTCGCTCGGGCGCCGGCCGACGTTCTACGCCGACGCCGGCCTCCGGTTGCTCGAGGCGCACGTCCTCGACTTCGAGGGCGACCTCTACGAGCAGCGGGCGACGGTGGGGTTCCTCCATCACCTGCGGGGCCAGGAGCGGTTCGACGCCGTCGACGATCTCGTCGCCCAGATGCGCGCCGACGTGGAGGAGACCCGTCGCCTCGTGACCGTGTGACCTCGCGACCCAGTGAGTCGTCGCGTGAGTCGCCGGACCACGCGTGCGAAACGGCCGTTCTGGTAACCTTTCCGGCCGTACCCGTACCGGACGAAGGTTTCAGCGCGCGCGATGCCCGACAAGAACGCAACGATCACCGAACACCGGCTGCACGAGAGCGACACTGGCTCGGCCGAGGTCCAGATCGCAATCCTGTCGGAGCGCATCAGTCACCTGACCGAGCACATGAAGGTCCACAAGAAGGACTTCCACACTCAGCGCGGGCTGCTGATGCTCGTCGGTCGCCGGCGTCGCCTCCTGGACTACCTGAGGCGCAACGACGTCGAGCGATACCGAACGATCATCGCCAAGCTGGGCATTCGCCGGTAACGAGAACACCCACGAGGAGCGGAACGTCCGCTCCTCGTTTCGTATACGCAGGAGCGACGTCGGTTGTCAGTCGCGAGCGCCCGGCGGGAGCAGTCCCGCCAGGACGCTGACAACTGGGAACCGGATCCTCTTGCACCTGACAAGAGAGGTTCCCGCCCATGAGCGACACGACGATTGATTCCGTCGTCCGCGTCAGCGGTCCCATCAACGCCGACGGGCTCGAGATGACACTCGAAACCGGCCGGTTCGCCAACTTGGCCGACGGCGCGGTCACCGTGCGCGTCGGCGACACGACGGTGCTGTCCACCGTCTGCACGTCGAAGCCACGAGAAGGCATCGACTTCTTCCCGCTCACCGTGGACGTCGAAGAGCGTTCGTACGCGGCGGGCAAGATCCCGGGTTCGTTCTTCCGGCGTGAAGGGCGGCCGGGCGAACACGCAATCCTCACCGCGCGGCTCACCGACCGTCCGTTGCGCCCGTCGTTCCCGTCCGACTTCCGCAACGAAGTACAGGTCATCGCGACCGTGCTCGGCGTCGACCTCGAGAACCCGCACGACGTCCCGTCGATCAACGGCGCGTCCGCCGCGCTCACGGTGTCGGGCATCCCGTTCAACGGTCCGATCGGCGCAGTGCGCCTCGCCCACCACGAAGGCACAGTGGGTCGCGAACCCGACGTACCAGGAAGGCGACGACTCGACCTTCGAGATCGTCGTCGCCGGCCGCAAGCTCGACGACGGTGACGTCGCGATCATGATGGTCGAGGCCGGCGGCACCGAGAACTCGTGGGAGCTGTACGAGGAAGGCGCGCCCAAGGTCACCGAGGAGACGATCGCCGAGGGCCTCGAAGAGGCGAAGCGATGGATCGGTGCGTCGATCGACCTCCAGACCCAGCTGCGCGAAGAGGTCGAGCGGGTCACACGGCCCGGTCGTCGGACGTCGAGTATCTCCCGGCGCTCGACTACTCGCCCGAGATCTTCGACGGCGGTGAAGCAGCACGCGGAGGCCGACACCGCCGAGGCGATGAAGATCGCCGACAAGACCGAGCGCAACACACGGCTCGGTGAGATCGAGGTGCAGACGTTGGTGGCGCTCACCGGCACCGCCGATGCCCCGGCCGCTACCCGGAAGAGGCGCAAGCGGTACGCCGCGCGTTCCGGTCGCTGCAGAAGGAAGTGACGCGCCGCCGCATCGTCAACGAAGGCGTGCGCATCGACGGGCGCGGCCCGGCCGACATCCGACGCGCTGAGCGCCGAGGTCGGCGTCGTTTCGACCGCGCACGGCACCGGGCTCTTCCAGCGGGGCGAAACGCAGGTCCTCTCGGTGACGACGCTCGGCATGCCCCGCATGGAGCAGATGCTCGACACGATCACGCTGGACGAGAAGAAGCGCTACATGCACCACTACAACTTCCCGCCGTTCTCCACCGGCGAGACGGGGAGAGTGGGATCGCCGAAGCGCCGGGAGATCGGTCACGGTGCCCTCGCCGAGCGGGCGCTGTTGCCGGTGGTCCCCGACTCGCAGACGTGGCCGTACACGCTTGCGGGTCGTCTCGGACGTGCTCGCGTCGAACGGCTCGTCGTCGATGGCGTCGGTGTGCGGTTCGACGCTCTCGCTGATGGACGCCGGCGTACCGATCAAGGCGCCGGTCGCCGGCGTCGCGATGGGTCTCGTGTACGCCGAGGGCAAGTACACGACACTCACCGACATCCTCGGCGCCGAGGACGCGTTCGGCGACATGGACTTCAAGGTCGCGGGCACCGAGGACTTCGTCACTGCGCTCCAGCTCGACACGAAGATCGAAGGCATTCCCGCCGACGTGCTCGCGCAGGCGCTGCTCCAGGCCAAGGACGCGCGCCTGAAGATCCTCGAGGTGATGAAGGGCGCGATCGCCGCGCCGCGCGAGGACGTGCGCGACACCGCTCCGAAGATCGTGAGCTTCGAGATCCCGCTCGACAAGATCGGTGAGGTGATCGGTCCCAAGGGCAAGGTGATCAACACGATCCAGCAGGAGACGGGCGCCGACATCTCCGTCCAGGACGCCGAGGGCACCGGTCTGGTGTCGATCGGCTCGAAGGACGGCGCGGCAGTGGCCGAGGCCCGGCGCCGGATCGAGCTCATCCTCGATCCGCCGACCGCCGATGTCGGTGCGATCTACTCGGGTCGCGTCGTGAACATCACGAAGTTCGGCGCGTTCATCAACATCCTCCCGGGCCGCGACGGCCTGGTGCACATCTCGAAGCTCGGTCGGGGCAAGCGCATCGACCGCGTCGAGGACGTGCTGGCGTTGGGTGACGAGCTCGAAGTGAAGGTCGACGACATCGACCAGAACGGGAAGCTCTCGTTGTCGCTCGTCGGTGACGAGCCCGAGGGTGGCGGCGACGACGGCGGTGGCCGCGAGCGGGCACCGCGGGCCGAAGGCGGCAATCGCGACGGTGGCGACCGGGACCGTGGTGGCCGAAGCGATCGTGACCGCGGCGATCGAGGCGACCGCGAGGACAAGGGCGCGCCGGTCGAGAGCGCGTCGTTCGAGGCGTTCTGGGACACGCAGGCCCGCGAGGAGTTCGGTGATCTCGGGCCCGCCGACGAGGCACCGGCCGGTGCCGGTGAACGTCGCGGCGGTGGTCGCCCGCGCGGTGGCGGTGGTCGCCGGCGCCCGCCGCGCCGCTGACCGGCCTCGTCACCTTGATCAATCGCACCCGCCTCGACTCCGGGCTGCGCGTCGTCACCGAGACGCTGCCCGCGTTGCATTCGGTCACGCTCGGCGCCTGGGTCGGAAGCGGCGCGCGCGACGAGACGGACGAAGATTCGGGCGCGAGCCACTTCCTCGAGCACCTGCTGTTCAAGGGCACCGAAGATCGTGCTGCGCGCGAGATCGCAGAAGCGATCGAGTCGGTCGGCGGCGAGATGAACGCCTTCACCACCCACGAACAGACGGTGTTCTACGTGCGCGTCCCCGACACGGAATTCGCGGGTGCGTTCGACATCCTCGCCGACATCGTGTGGCAGCCCGCGTTCCGTCCGGACGAGGTCGAGTCGGAGCGGCAGGTCATCCTCGAGGAGATCGGTATGCGCGACGACGCGCCCGACGACCTCGCGCACGAACTGTTCGAGCGCACCGTCTTCCCTGCCCATCCACTCGGGCGCGAAGTGCTGGGCAGCGAGTCGTCGATCACGGCGATGACGCGTGAGCAGATCGCCGAGTTCCACGCCACGCACTACCACCCTTCGAACGTCGTGCTCGCCGTCGCCGGCAACGTGGAGCGCGACGAGGTGCTCGAACGCGTCGCGGCGCGCTTTCCGGATCGGGAGACGTCCCGGCCGGAGCGATCGCGACCTGCGTTGGCGCCGGCCGAGCCGATCGCGGTGACGACCCGCTCGACGGAGCAAGCGCACGTCGTGTTCGGCATGCGTGCGCTCGCGGCGCTCGATCCCGACCGGTACGCGTTCGGTGTGCTCAACCAGGCGCTCGGTGGTGGCATGTCGTCACGACTGTTCCAGTCGATCCGGGAAGAGCGCGGCCTCGCGTACTCCGTCTACTCGTACCGCGCCGCGTACGAGGACTGCGGATTTCTCGCGGTGTATGCAGGCACTGCTCCCGACCGAGTCCACGAGACCCTCGACGTGATGCGCAGCGAGATCGACCAGCTCGTCCGCGAAGGCTTGTCGCAGAGCGAGATCGACGCGTCGAAGGGCCACATCACGGGATCGCTGGCGATGGGGCTCGAGACGTCTGCGAGTCGCATGCGTCGCATCGGCCGGGCCGAGCAGGTCGACGGTGAAGTCCCCGACATCGAAGCGCTGATCGCACGCGTCGAGGCGGTCGAGGCCGACGACGTCGCGCGCGTCGTCGACCGCGTCTTTCGCGAAGCGTCGCCGACACTCGCAGTGGTCGGCCCGCACGAACCCGCCGACTTCGCGAGCGCTCCCGTCGCCTGACCCGACCCGCCGGTCCAGGGTTACGCTGGGAGTGGGATGATCCGCGTGGGGGTGTTCGGGGCCGGTGGCCGCATGGGCACGACCGTCTGCAACGCGGTACACGACGCGCCCGACCTGGAGCTCGTCGCCGCGGTCGACCCGCAGCACGCGGGCATCGATCTGCACCAGCTCGGCGTCTACGACACGCAGATCCAGATCGCGGCCAAAGCGAGCGCGCTCCAGGACGCGGGCGCCGAAGTGGCCGTCGACTTCACCGTGCTCGACGCGGCACGCGAGAACCTGCGTTGGTGCGCGGCCGAAGGTGTGCACGCGGTCGTCGGGACAACCGGTTTCACCGAACAGGAATTCCGCGAGCTCGCGCAGCTGTTCGAGCGCTCAGCGGCGAACGCGGTGATCGCACCCAACTTCGCCCTCGGCGCGGTGCTGATGATGCGGTTCGCGGAGCTCGCGTCGCCGTACTTCGAGAGCGGCGAGATCATCGAGCTGCACCACGACCAGAAGGCCGACGCGCCCTCGGGCACCGCGATGCTCACCGCGCAGCGCATGGCCGGTGCGTCGAAGGACTGGGGCGACGACCCGACCCGCACCGTGAGCGCCGAAGGCGCGCGCGGGGCACGCGTCGGCGGAGATCCCGGTGCACTCGGTTCGGATGCGCGGGCTCGTCGCCCACCAGGAGGTCCTGCTCGGCACGACCGGCCAGAGCCTCTCCATCCGCCACGACAGCTACGACCGCTCCTCCTTCATGCCGGGCGTGCTCCTGGCGGTGCGCAAGGTCTGCGAGACCCCCGGCCTCACGGTCGGCCTGGATCAGCTGCTCCAGCTCTAGACCCGAAGCCGCCCCGGCTCGTCGCCGAAACGTTGCGTCAGCCCGCGGCGTTCAGGCCGCAGGTCAATTTCCCGTCCACCTCCAGCGAGTGTGCAGTCCGCGGCCGCGCCCTGCTCCACGACGGTCGCACGCACCTGCGCACCTTGCGACGTGATCGATCGCGTCGCCGTCCGCGCCGTACTGCCGCGAGTTGGTCGACGTGGTACTTGTTCACGGTGACTCCACCGTCGCTCGTGAGGCCGATCGTGAGCGAGCACACGACGGGAGCCGGCGTTCGTGATGCCCGAGGCGAAGACCTCGTTGCCGTCGGGACTCGCGTCGCACTCGACGCGTACTGGATCGAGCACGGCGCCGTCGAAGCGACCATCGGGCGTGTCACCGGTGATCGTGACGGTCGACGAGCCGGTGGTCTGATCACCGCAGTCGATCGCTTCCTTCGATCGCGGTGACGGTGCCGACGCTGCCCGGTGTCGATCCTTCTCCCGGCGCCGCCTCGGTGAGCTCGGAGTCGATGACTGCGCCGTGCGCGGGGTCGAAGCTCGTGACGCCGTTCCCTTCGAACGCCCGCTCGTGATAGTCGGGCCCCGAACCCGAACTGACAACGACCTTGACCTTGTCCGGTTGCACCGCGACGCGAGCCTGCAAGGTCGAGTCCAGCGGCTGACCGAGGACCGCGATGCTCGATCCGTCGAGCGCGGGAACGTTGCAGCGGACGCTCGGGTCGCTCACGCTGCCGTCGAGCCCCGACTTCGCCGCGGAAGCTGACACTGGCGGTCGGGCGCGCCGGTGCCGACGTCGACGGGCTTGCGGCTCGTCGAGCGTGTCATCGTCTCCGCTACACGCCGAGACGACGACCGTGAGGCACAACGTGAGACCCGCAAGCTGCTTCACGAACGTCCATGATGCCGCACGAGGTCCGGGCGGCAGCGTCAGAGGTGCGCGAGGAGCCGGTCGAGCGGCCGGGGCACGCGGTCGAGGTCCAAGGCGTCGACGAGCAGGCGCGCGTACTCGATCTTCCGGCCGCTCTTGGTTCCCATGAACCGCCGTAGCTGTGCGTCCGCGGGCCGGGCCCGTTGCGCGGGCTGCTGCTGAAAGGTGCGCAACAACCCGAGGTCGCCGTGCGCTTCGACGACCGCGTTCGACCCGAGCGACGCCGAGGACGCGGATCAACTCGTCTTCGAGATCTTCGACGCATACGAAGAAGCCGAGCGCTTCCATCCGGGCGCGATCGAGGTCGGCACCGAGGCCGGCGCGTTCGAGACCGCGCCGGAAGTCGCGCTCCTCTCCCGCGTCACACAGGCCCGCCAACCTGGCGTTGCACCCGCGGGGCCCGAACCGTTCCACGAAGCTCGCCGATGTTCGTGGCGCCGCCCATGGCGACGATGGCGACGCGTTCCGCGTCGAGATCACGCCCACGCCGGCGGGCGAGCGTGTCGAGCGCGACCTTGTCGCTCAGCCCTTCGACCAGCACGACCGTTTTCACATCATTGAATCGAGAGGCACTTGCAGGGCGTCGTGCCGCCGGCGCCGGTGCCCGGGCCCGTACCCGGGTTCGTGACGCGGACGGTACGCACGCCCGCGGCCGTGCCGTCTGCGACCGTCACGTCGACCAGCAGCGTCGAGGCATTGATCCGCGTGACGTTGCCGACGGTGACACCACTACCCGATACTGCGACATTCACGCCGGGAAGGAATCGATCTCCGAGCACGGTCAGCTGTGTCGGCCCAGGACCGATCGACGACGGCGAGACGTTGTCGATGATCGGCGCGAGGACGAAGCGAGTGAAGACATCGGTGACCACGCCGTTGGTGTCGCCGGGTACGAGATTGTCGGCCTGCGAGCTGAAGGCGATGTAACGACCGTCGTCGCTCATGTCGGGGACGGTGCTGAACGGGCCCGCGGCCGGCGGCGACGCGTCGGCCGGTTGCTGGCCCGAGTGCGTGAGGCTGACTCGCTCGAGCGTCCCGAGCATCGCGGTCGCGCATGAAGATGTCGGTCGCGCCGTTCGTATCGCCGCTCACGAGGTTGTCGGCGGAGGACGCGAACACGACGTAGCTGCCGTCGCCGCTCACTGCCGACTCGATGTTCGGCTCGAAATTCCCGATCGTTTCGTCCGTGCGGACGTCGATGCGCTCGGTCTCGTCTCGAATCGCGGTCGCGCAGGTAGATGTGACGGCGGAGGAACGGGTCGTCGAGATCGCCGTCCACGAGGTCGGTGGCGTCCGACATGAAGGTGACGAAGCGTCCGTCGCTGCTCATGTCGCCCGCGAAGCTCGAGCCGTCGTTGCCCGTGCCGTCGAATGCAACGCTCACGAGCTCGGTCGTGCCGTTCGTCGAGATCCCGCACGAAGACATCACCGTTGTCAGATGTGTCGGCGGCCACAAGGTTCGTGGCGACGGATGTGAACGCGACGTAGCTTTCCGTCGTCGCTCATGCCCAAGTCGGTGCTGCCTTCGTCGGCCTGACTGTCGTCGTGGGCCGAGGCTCACACGTTGGGTCGTGCCGTCGACGCGATCACGCACGAAGACATCCTGGCCCTTGACGTCGCAGTGGGGCTCGTGGGGATCGCACGGAACGCGGTTGGTGTCGCCGGGAACGAGGTTCGAGGCCGCTGACGTGAACGAGACGTAGCGACCGTCGCCGCTCACCGCACCGGCGAAGCTGCCACCGTACGGGCTCTCGTCGTCGGCAATGCTCACGACCTCGGTCGTGCCCGCGACACGGTCGCGGAGGAACACGTTGAGCCCGCTCGCCCCGGCCACGAGGTCGTTGAACGATGCGTGGAACACGACGAAGCGACCATCAGGTGAGATGTCGAGCTCGCGTCCCGCGCCTGCGATGCCGGCGGGAGTGTCGCCTTGGCTCTCGTCGCTGGCGACGCTCACACGTTCGGTCGTACCGGTGAGGTTGTCGCGGACGAAGATGTCGACCGCGTCGTTGGTGTCGTTCGGCACAAGCGTGTTTGCGAATGACTCGAACGCGACGAACCTTCCATCCGCGCTGATCGCCCCGCCCGCGAAGGACGGTTGGTTTGCCTGGGTTCCGTCGCTCGCAACGTTCGTCCGAGTGATCCATACCGGCGAACAACCCGCGATCGCGAGGATCGCCGCGCCGAGGACCGCCGTTCGAAGCCACCGAAGCGTCATGGCCCCCACCTCCCGGTGACCCGGACGGTCAGTATGCCTCGGTGACCGGCCGTGCGCTGAGGCGCGACACGCGCCGGTTCAGGCGCCCTGGTCGCCCGATGCGGGCTGCTGCGTTCGCGGTCTGCTCGGTCGGCGTCGTCGGCGCGGACGCTTCCGCGGCCGGAGCGGGAAGGCCGAGCTGGGTGCGTAGCTGGGAGAGCCGGGCCTGCGCTTCCGCGTTGATGTGCGCCTGCTCGACTTCGAGCATCCGGGACTCGACCGACGAGCCCTGAAGCTCGGACATGCCCTGGGCGCGGGCGGAACGGGACTCGATCTTCTCGCGGATCTCTTCGAAGGTGGGAACGTCCTCGCCGACGGTGGCCGTGAGCTGCGCCATCGCCCGGTTCATCTGTTCTTGCATCTTCGCCTGATCGAGCTGCGACAGGAGACGTTGACGTTCGCTCAACTTCTTCTGGAGAGCGCTCGAGTTGATCTGCACCGCGCTCTTCGCGCCGTCCGCGTTTTGCGTCGCTTCGAGCAGCGTCGCCTTCAAGCCTTCGACCTCGTTCTCCAACGCGATGAGCCGGTTTGCGAACGACTCGGCGGCCTGCTGATACTCGAGCGACTTCGCGCTGTCGCCTTTTTGCATCGCCTCGTCGGTGAGCAGCAACGCTTGTCGCGCGTTCCCCGTGACCTTGTCGAGCTCCTCGAGGGCGCGCTCCAGCCGCATCTGCGTCTGCTTCTGGTGCGCGATGACGTTCGCGGCTTGCTCGGTGAGGCGCCGGTGCTGGTCTTGCGCCTCCCGGATCGCCTGCTCGAGCTGGACCTTCGGGTCGGCGCGCTCTTCGAGGCTGCCGGAGAGCTTGGCAGTCATGTACTTCCACCAGCGGCGCAAGGCTTTGAACATCGCGCCAGCCTACGCGCCCGCCGTGCTGCCGCCTCGTGCGGCTCGGCCCGCTTCCTCGACACCTTGGCGGAGCGCCTCCATGTCGTCGACGAGCTGATCGACGTCGGCGCCGAGGCCGCTGAGGTCGGACACGTCGCCGGCCGACAACGAGAGCTCGACGGCACGTGCGACGGCTTCGTCGAGGCGGGCATCCAGCACCTCGAGTCGGGCGCGCGCGTCGGACGCAACCTGCGCGAGCCGTTGGCCGGACGCGAGTTGGGCCTCGAGCGCCTCGACCGTTCCATCGAACGACTGGTCTGCGCCCGGCGATTCCGCCGGTGATTCGGCTCGCGTCGCACGGACCTGGTCGAGCCGGGAGGTGACCTCGTGCAAGTCCAACGACTGCACGCCTTCGTCGAGGGCGTCGCCGTGCCGAGCGACCCGCCAGCACTCCTGCGCGGCGGCGTCGAGGCGGCCACCGATCTCGCCGAGCCGCTCGCGCACCGGACCCGAGCGCGCGGCTCGCACGACCTCGTCGAAGCGACGGCGGGCGCGGAGTGCCTCGCGCACGTACCGCCGCCACGGCTCGGAGAGAGCCATCGGATCGATGCCCTTCAGCGGCCGCGGTCGCCGCGGCAGCCTCGAGCGCGACCAGCGCGCCGTACGCCACCGCGCCGACGGCCGCGCACGCGAGCAACGGCGCGCCGGCGAGGATCGCGAGCGACGCGCCCGCACCCGCGGCGACGATCGCCGAGGGTGCCATGACCGCGTCGGCAGTCCGGCGGGACTTCAGGTGCTCGGGCAGGCCTTCGAACGCCATGGTTCAGAAGTTGCTGACGACAGCGGTGAACACCTGCGAGATGGTCGTCGCGTCCGACGCGTCGTACACCTGGGCGTTCGTCGCCTCGGCGATGCGGCGCAACGATTCGAGGTCGGCGTCCCCGCCGTAGGCGATGGCGAAGACGCGCACCGGCTGGGAGTTCTCGCCTTCCGATCCGGCGCGGAGATGACGGATGAGCCCTTCGAGGTCGTTGTTCTCCGGATCTTCGTTGCGTCCGTCGCTGAGCAACACGACGGCGTTGATGCGCGTCGCGTCGAAGGCGTCGATCATGTCGTCGTAGGTGTCCCCGGTCGCCGTGTACAGCGGGGTGCCCTCGAGGGGGAACAGGTCGTCGACGTTGCGCGCGATGCTCTCCCGCTGACCGGCGAGCGGCCCGATCGGGACGAGATCCGTCCACTCCTCGTCCTGGTTCGCGCCCATGTCGGTCGTGAAGACCCGCAGGCCGACGTCGTCGTCGGCGGCGAACTGGTCGAGCGCCTCGACGACGGCGGTCTTGGCGAGATCGAGCTTCGTCGGTGTGGGGGCGCCGTCGGGATCGGCGGGATCGCCCATGGAACCCGACACGTCGACGAGCAACGTGACGCGGCCGCGCTTGCGGTCCTGGGCCCAGCGATCGAGCAGTGCGGTGAGCACGTCGGGTGCAGGTACCTCGAGCAGCGTCTGCGGCTGGTTCGCGTCGACGCCCCACTCGGCGCTGATGGGGTCGCCGATCGGGACGTCGACGTTGCCGGGCCGGAAGCCGAACTCCAGCACCCGTCGCTGCGCTTCGGGACGCTTGATGAACTCCTCGAACGCACGCGCACCTTCGCGCGCCTCGTCGGTGACCCAGGGCGCGTCGAGCACGATGAAGGGGTTGTCGCTGTAGAGCGTCCCCTCTTTCGGATAGATCGCAACGAGTGGGATGCGCGGCTCACGCGCTTCCTCGCCCGGTGAGAGGACCCCGTCGGGGTTTCCCTTGTTGTAGTCGATGACGGACTTCTCTTCGACGGCGACTGCCGATGCGTACGTGAGCGCGGTGTCGCGTACGTCGTTGCGGAACCAGTTGTTGAGGAACGTCATCGTGATGTCGCCGTAGTGGACGACGGCCGACTCGACGCCGCGCGCGAACTGCTGCACCTCGGGTCGGTTCAGGTCTTCGAGCGAGAGATCGGAGGTCTTGCCGGTCGCGGCGTAGTACTGCGCGATCGTCGACGACAACGCGCTCGTCGAGAAGTTCGGGTTCGTCTTGCCGAGCCGGAACGGCCCCCACTCCGGATGGCCGAACGCGCCCCAGCCGGCGGGGTCGTTCGCGAGGCGCAGGATGTCGGCGTAGCCGATCGGCGTCTCGGGATAGCCCAGCGCTTCGGCCATGGGTTCGGGCATGGCGATGACGAGCGGCGTCAACATGAACGGCTCGGCGTCGGTCGCCATTGCCGGCTCACCGCGATCCGAGAGCCGCTGGTTCAGGATCGCGCCCCACGACGAAGCCGCCGGCGACCACACGACCGGCTGCGGCCCGCTCGCGTCCGGGTCGGCCCAGCCGTCGGCCAGCAGTTGCATCGCCGCGCCCGAGGCCTTGACCTGGACGCGCACGAACGCGCAGTCGCCGCGGCCGAGATTCGACGCGTCGGAGTCGTTGAATTCGTCGGCGAGGTCGCTCAGCAGCGCGATCTTCTCGGACGACACCGCCATGTCGACCGGCACGCAATCGCCGGGATCTTCGGTGCTCTCGCCACCAGCGTTGCCATCGTCATCGTCGCCACCGGAGCACGCAGCACCGAAGAGCGCGAGGGCAACGAGCGCGACCGCCAAGGCCCGCAGGGGCCTCCGTCGCATCGGCTGCGTGCGTCGCATCAGCCGACGACTCCACGCCAGACACCGCGCAGCGCGTACAGCGCACCCGGCGACGGCAAGCCGTCGGTATCCCCGAGTGCGGGGCCGCCGGGCGGAGGTTCGCCGTCGACGCGGTAGCCCTGCTTCGCGAGCGCGTCGCGCAACGGACCCTCGAGCCCCGACGTGTCGCGACCGCCCGAGACCGGCGCGAGCACGATGTCGGCGCTTGCCACGGGCGCAGGGTAGAGGACCGCGGCGCCGTCGCGTACCTCGGGTGCAGCTGCTGCCAGCGCGGGGCGCGCCTTCGCTTCGGTCGTCGCGACGACGTCGTACGCCGTTCCGCGCGTCTGCAGCCATTTGTCGAGGGGATCGCGTCCGGGGGCGAAGGCATCGCTCGGGGATTGCGCGCTCGAGTCGTTGGAACCATCCCGGGAACGCGTCGTTCGCCTGCCAGTCGGCGGGCGTGACGCGGTCGGGCGGGATCTCGTCGGTGGCGACGAAGTGCCCGACGGCTTGTCCGACGGCGAGGAGACCCACCGCGGAGTTCTCGGCCTCGGCGTGCGCAGGGCGCACACTTCCCCAGGTTTCGTCCCCACCGAAGTCCGCCCACGGCGTTCCCGCGTGTTCACCCAGACAGGTCCACGACACCTCACCGCCGCACTCGCCGGCGAGCACGTCGGCGCGGTCGCGGCGCGCGACGAACACGATCGGTGTGCGGGCGATCGGGCCGACGTCGGCATCGAGCAACGGTTCGTCGCCCGCCTCGGTCCGCCGATCGCGCACGATCTGCGCCCACGGCGCGACCGTGATCCAGGCGTCGACATCCGCGGGATCGGCCGGGTCGATCAGATCGGCGGCCGTCACCCCCGCCAACTCGACCGTCACCTCGGCATCCAGCTCGGCGCACACGTCGGCCAGCTCGTCGATGCACGCGACCCGTAACCCGTTCGACCCGCCTCCGCCCGCGGAGTCGCCGCCGTCATCGTCGTCGAGCACGAGGTCGCGTACGGCGAACGCGCCGCCGATCATCGCGACCGCGACCACGACGGCGAGGATCCGCCCTCGCGCTCGGCTGCCGGATGCCTCGATCACGCGCGCTCGCCCGTGGGGTGCAGCGGTGTGCCCGGCTCGGGGATGTCGTCCGGGAGCAGCGTGCTGAGCACTTCCTTGTTCGTCTCCTCGTGACCGACGACGCGCGTCGCGTGCAGTTCGATCGACGCCTCGAACAGGTTGCGCACGAGTCGAGCGTTGCCGAACGACGGGCCCCGCGGCTGCGCGTCGAGGTATTCGCCGACACGCACGAGCGTCTCCGGCGACGCGTGATACGCATGCTGCTCACCGAGCGAGGTGAAGATCTTCAAGAGCTCTTCGGTCGAGTAATCGGGGAAGACAATCGTCTTCGGGAACCGCGAGCGCAGCCCGGGATTCCCGTCGAGGAGCTGAGCCATTGGTGCGGGATATCCCGCGACGACGACCACGAGCTTGTCGCGCTCGTCCTCCATGAGTTTCAGCAGCGTGGCGATCGCTTCTCGGCCGAAGTCTTCCGAGCTGTCGACCCAGAGTGCATAGGCCTCGTCGATGAACAGCATTCCGCCGAGGGCGCGCTTCACGATCTCCTGCACCTTCGTGGCGGTCTGCCCCACGAACCCGGAGACGAGACCACTGCGATCGGTCTCGACGAGATGACCCCGGTCGAGGACGCCGAGCACGCCGTAGATCTGCGAGAGCAGCCGTGCCACCGTCGTCTTGCCGGTCCCCGGATTCCCGACGAACACGAGGTGACGGCTGCGGTCGGGAACCGGAAGGTCGTACGCCCGCCGGAGCTTCTCGACGCGAGTGAGGTTCACGAGGAGCCGAACCTCGCGCTTCACGTCTTCGAGGCCGATGAGCTCGTCGAGCTCGTCGAGCAGTGCGTCCAGCGTCGGAGCGGCCGCGGGCGGCTCACCCGGAAGGCCGCCCAGTGCCGCGGGGTCGGATGTGGCTCGCGCGTCGGTCGGCGGCGCCGGCCGCTGGATCGCGTCGGCGCGCAGGTGTTGCAGGAGGATCCGCCGGTACTCGTCGAGCGCGGCGAGGCAGCTGCGGGTTGGAACATCGGCGAACGCGCAGATCGCGTGGCCGATCCCGAGCGCGGCTTCGTAGTACGTCCACACGTTCGTCGTTCCGCCGGCCCGGTCGTTCTGCGCCAGTTGCTCGAACAACGGCGACGCATGCTTGACGAAGTTCGCGTCGCGAGTCACGACGTCACCCTTGCGGAGGTCGCTGAGCGGCCCGTCGGCCACTTCGGGCTCCATCGGTCCGAACGAGCGGCGGAACGCGATCAGCTCGGCATCGCCGAGCCGGCCGATCGGCGCAGACGAATCCGGCCGCAAGTTTCCGCGCCTCGGCGAACAATCCGCGTCGTACCGCGTCCGGGTCGGCGCCCTTGGCCTCGGGCCAGTCGAGCACGACCGGCTCCAGGCGCTCGACGAATTCGCGGACCGCCCGACCCAAGACGTCGTCGTCGCCCCTGTCGGTCACCATCCCGCCATCATCGTCGCACGCGCCGGTCAGGGCTGCGCTTCGTGCTCACGGCTGCGGCCGAGCGAGCAGCAGATCCTCGCGACCAGGTCGCTCGGCCTTGACGAGCAGAGCCCAGTGGATGTCCTTCACGCATCCAGCTTCGCACCGCTGGATGCTCGCCGTCGGCGGGCCAGTCGCGATCCGCACCAGACACCAACCGGCGCGGCGGCGAACAACCACACGAAGTCGTAGAACGTCGCGTCGCCTTCGACCGCGCGCCAGAGCACGACACCGGAGATCTCGACGCTCACGATCGAGGACGAGCGCGAGACCAAAGGACGTGACACCGCGTGGACGCAGCGGCTATCCGGCTGATCGGCCCACGCCAGAAGGACGGTCCCGAACACGACGCCGCCGGCGAGCCAGAGCAGGCCGGCCACGGCGGCGTCGAGCGCGTCGAGGTCATCGTCCCAGTGACGGCCTTCGTCGACTCGTCGACTGCCAGCGCCTCCGCGTTGTCGAGCGACATCAGGCCGAGCGGAGGAGGTGCTCGCGGATCTCCTTCTGGAAGAGCGAGCGGGACAGTGCTTCCTCGACGCTGATGAGGCCGGCGTCGATGCGCTCGTTCAGCGAGGTCTCGAGCGTGAGCATGCCTTCGCCGCGGCCGCCGTGCATGACGTTGCGGAGCTGGTGCGTCTTGCCCTCGCGCACGAGGTTCCGGACGGCCTGGTTGGCGAGGAGCACCTCGAACGCGGCGACCATGCCGCCGTCGACCTTCGGCACCAGCCGCTGCGAGATGATACCCGCGAGCGACGCTGCGAGCT
This sequence comes from uncultured Actinomycetes bacterium, assembly GCA_963841215.1. GTDB lineage: Bacteria > Actinomycetota > Acidimicrobiia > IMCC26256 > PALSA-610 > CAVUFH01. The sequence continues at coordinate 333,614 of CAWJBW010000003.1, forward strand.
GCACCTTGATCTGGTTCTGCCGCTCGTGGGGGAAGACGTCCCAGATGCGGTCGAGCGCCTGCGCGGCGTCGTTGGTGTGCAACGTCGCGAACACGAGGTGACCGGTCTCGGCGAGCGTCGAGCGCGAACTGGATCGTCTCCGGGTCACGCATTTCGCCGACGAGGATGACGTCGGGGTCCTCACGCAGCGCGGCACGCAGTGCGCGGTGGAACGAGTCGGTGTCGAAGCCGACCTCGCGCTGGTTCACGACGCCGACCTTGTGCTTGTGGATGTACTCGATCGGGTCCTCGATGGAGAGGATGTGGACCGGCGCGCCGCTCGTTGATGTAGTCGATCATCGACGCGAGCGTCGTCGACTTCCCGGAGCCGGTCGGGCCGGTGACGAGCACGAGGCCCTGCGGCAGGTTGCAGAAGTGCTCGCAGCCCCACGGCAGGAGCAGCGTGTCGAACGACGGGATCTCGAGCGGGATCGACCGCAACGACAGCGCCACGACGCCCTGCTGGATGAAGCAGTTGCCACGGAAGCGGTGCGTGTCGTGGTAGCCGAAGGAGAAGTCGACTTCCTTCTTCGCGTACAGCTCGGCGTGCAGCTCGTCCGGCAGGAGCTCGCGGATCTGCTGCTCGAGCTCAGCCGGCGTGAGCACGGGCTGCCGTCGATCGGGCCGAGGTGGCTGTCGACGCGCATGCGCGGCTGCGTGTGCGCCGTCAGCATGAGGTCGGTCGCGCCGGCGGCCGTCATCGCCCGCAGGTAGTGCTCGATGGGAGCGATGTTGATGGTTGAGAGCGACATTGTGTCGTTGCCTTCCGTTACTTCGAGTTCTCGTGGTTACTTCTTGATGACCCAGGACTTGATGACCGGGTCGCCGATTGCGTTGCTCGGGAGCGCGGGGAACACGACCTGCGTGCTCGTCCACTCCTGGCCGCCGATCTTCGCCGTGAAGATGACGTCGCCGTTCGTGCGGCGCACGGCGTCCTCGCCGATGACGGGCGAGCCGTCGAGGTTCGGGTTGATGTCGATGTCGAGCGATCGCGCGATCAGCGCGGTGCCGATCTTGAAGTTGCCGGTGTTGTTGAACTTGCCGGCGAACGTGCTCTGCGGGATGTACACGACGGCCTTGACGACCATGTTGCCCTTGCCGTTGCTGGGCGGCGAGATGAGCGGGCAGTACCCGGCAGCGCCGGGCGCCTTGACGACGCAGCCGTTCTGGCCCTTGATCGTTCCGGCCGGGGTCGCCGCGGTGAGCTCGATGCCGTCGACGCTGGCGTTGACTGCCTGGTTGCCGGCTTGCACCGTAGTACGTGACCTCGAACGGTGCGACGGCGTTGAAGGCCGCGGCAGTTCACGGGCTTGCGTCTCGATCGCCATGTTCGGCTGCCGGCGTCAACGGCACGGTGCACGTCGAGTTGTCGGCCGCTTTGACGAGTGCAGACGCAGATGCCTTGTTGTTGTCCTCGCGGTGTGCGATGCGCAGCGTGAGCGGTACACCGTCCGGGTACGCCGCGTCGTCGAGGCCGGTCGCGACGAGCGAGGCAGACGATGTCGCTCGGAAGCGCTGCGGTCGACAGGTGTGCCGTCTTGCGGGTAGTCGGTGCCGAGCGTCGTGATCGCGGTCGGGCAGCGGTGCGAACGTCGGGCGTCGTCGTCGACGTCGCGCCGGTCGGTCGCAACGTGTAGTTCTGTGCCGCCGGGCCGGCGATGTCGGACTTCAGGCCGTACAGCGCGATGAGTCGGACCGTTCGGTGTCGCGCTGCGGCCGCAGGGATCGTGAGCGTGCCCGAGAGCTTGATGTGCGCGCTGTCGGCGAAGACGATCTGTACGCCCTGCATCGCAGGATCCGCGTCGCGTGTCGCACGGGCCGACGACGTTCGTTGTCGAGCCGCCATTCGTCCTTGCCGGCGGGGAAGTTGAGGTAGTAGACGCCCGGGCTCAGCGTGACGTTGTCGCACGCGTTGAGCTTGGTGGAGAACTCGTCGCCGTCGTAGTAGACGCCGGGCTGCAACGTCATGTTGTCGGCGGTGCAGGCCGGAATCGCCGGCTGCACGAACGACGCCGGCGCCGCCTCCGCGGGCTGCCAGTCGGCGACGTGGCCCGAGCGAGGGATCGGCGGGGTCGAGCGCGACCTTGGGCTTGCCACTCGCGAAGTCGGGTTCGTGCTGTGCGTTGCACACCGCTGCGACGTCCGGCGGCATCTTGATGTTGTCGGGGCGGTCGCAGCTGCCCCACGCCCAGACGCGGCCGGCCGTTCATCACCATGTGCGTTGGGTTGTCGAGCTCGATCTTGGAGTTCGACCAGACGTGGCCGCCGATGTTCACATCGCCGTTGTGGCCGAGATGATGCCGTCGGTCGTCGGTCTCGCCGAGCGTGAGCAGGACGGCGCGGAAGTTGCCTTCGTAGATGAGGGAGTCGTTCTGCGGGCAGGCGTCGACCGTCACCTCGCCGGCCTTGGGGTCGGTGTAGCGGTAGAAGTTCGGGATGCAGGTGGCGCTCGAGGACGTCGCTCGACATCTCGGGGTTGTCACGGATGTACTCGATCGCGCCCTGGATCGCGCTGTCGGCTGCGTAGAGCGACGCGCGGTTGGGGCGGATGGTGTTGTTGGACGCGCGCAGGCTCGTGCTGCTGTAGGTCAAGGCCGCGCCGACCATGAGGCCGATGACGGTCAGCATGACCAGCGCCATGACGAGGGCGCTGCCCTGTTCGTTTCGAGGTTGCTTGCCGCGCACGTGGTGCTCCAGAAGGAAGGAAGAGTTGTCAGAGGGGAAGGGCCGACGAGCGGCCCTTCCCCTTCAGACGTGGCTGTCTCAGACGGCGCAGTGCCGTGTCGGCGTCGGCCTTGCCGGTCGCGGCGGTGTACGTGTAGCCGGCAGCGGTGCGCCGAGGTACTTCGGCGTGCTCTTCAGGTTGCCGTTGGCGACCATGGAGGTCGGTCGACGTCGCCGCCGGGTACGTACCCGTGCGTGCGTCTTGTACGCCTCGGCGGCGGTCTCGACCGTCGCCGCCTCGGTGCGCGCAGGCGTTCTTCTTCGCGTTGTCGGTCAGGTTGCCGACGGCGAAGATCGCGACCGCGGCGAGGATGCCGAGGATCGCCACGACGACGAGAAGCTCGATGAGGGTGAAACCCTTCTCCAGCAGGTTCTTGTCGTCCTGCTTCTTGATGTGCTTAAACAACGTATTGCTCCTTGTTGATTGTGGGTGTGTGCGGCACGGATGCCGCTTTCTGTATCCGTGCGGTCGAGGATCCGTACCGCACTCCCTCCGCCCGTTGCTTTCGCCGTGGCATTGAGATCTGTTGTGGTGCGCGGCGCAGTCATGCCTGCCGCCTCCGCACCTCGAATGAGAACTGATATGCGGGCACTTCGGTGCTGGCCGCCGTCTTGACGGTCGTCGCAACGGTGTCCGTGCCGCTCACCGTGAAGTCCGTAACGTCACGGGCGATGGTTGAAGAAATGGCGTCTTTGCACCGGAGCAATTCGCCATTTGCGCGTCAGCGCGTAGCGCACTTTGACTACCGGGCTCGTGACGAGAGCACCCGACCGTGTGGTCAGTTCCAGCTTCGGTGCTTCACCGCCGCAAGACGTCGCCGGCGGTACGACGACGGCGTCGGCGGCCTGGATGTCCTTCGTGACGTAGGTCGTGATGATCTGTTCGGCGTTGCTCTGGTCGAGGCTCGTGTGCGTGTCACGCGTGCTGCGGAAGCCCACGATGACGGCGCCGGTGAGCGCGGTCATGAGCAGGCCCATGAGCGACACGGCCACGAGGAGCTCGATGAGCGTGACGCCGGCCTCGCTGCGTCGAGTACGGGCGCTCACGGCTGGACCTCGTCCCGCTTGACGATCACGAGGCTGTCCTTCTGACCGTCGGAGTTGCGGGTCAACGTGACGGTGAGCTGCTGCTCGCCCTTGTCCGGTGTCGTGCACGTGGTTCCGTAGCCCGCCGGTGTCGGGTTGCCGTCCCAGTACTTGGTTGCGACCGACGCAGTGAAGCCAGCTCGGTACGGCGACGACGCCGCTGTAGTCGAGTCGGCGTCGCACAGTCGGTCGTAGCCCGCGTCGAGCCAGCCTCTCGACGTACGTCCGCATCGCCGCGTCGAGGTCGGCCGACGCGCGGTGCACCCGCGTCGACGAGAAGAACACGCTGATCGCGCCGAGGATCACGACGAACGCGATCGCCATGATCGTCATCGTCACGAGCAGCTCGACCAGCGTGAAGCCGGCCTGCTCGTCGCGGCGTACGGAACGGAGACGGCTCATCATCAGAGGTTGTTGATCGAGCCGGAGTTGTAGATGCCGTACATGGCCTGCACGAGCGCGATGGCGACGAAGCCGACGACGACGCCCATGAACACGATGACGATCGGCTCGAAGAGCGTCGTGAGCTTCTTGAGCTTGTAGTCGAGCTCACGGGCGTAGTACTCGGCCGCGTTCTCGAGCTGCTGGTCGAGCGTTCCCGTCGACTCGCCGACGCGCATCATCTGCACCGCGGCGCGGGGGAACAGCTCGGTTGCCGCGATCGGCTCCGCGAGCCCTTCACCTTCGAGGATGCGCTCCTGCGCAGGCTGGAGCTTCGCTTCGAACACTTGTTCTTCGAGGCCGCGACGGCCGCCCTCATCGCCTCGGGGATCGGCACGCCGGCCTTCGACATCGCGCCGAGGACCCGGCAAACGCGCTCGATCACGGAGTAGAGCACGATGTCCTTGACGAGCGGGATCCGCAGCAACGCGCGGTCGCGGACCTGGTTGCCCGGCCGTCGTCTTCATGCAGCCAGAAGAACAGCGACGGCCAGGCCGAGCCCGACGAGCGGGAACACGAACCAGAAGGTCGCCGGAGAACTCGCCGACGCGCCATCAGCATGCGGGTCGACAGCGGCAGCTCGGCGCCCAGGTCCTCGAAGAAGTCGACGAACTTCGGCAGCACGAAGATCATCAGGATGTTGACCGTGACGATCGACATCAGCGAGCACGACCGCGGGGTACATGAGCGCCGACTTGAGCTTGCTCTTGGCCTCGAGGTCGCGCTCGATGTAGCCGGAGAGCTGCTCCAGCGCCGTGTCGAGGCGACCGGTCAGCTCGGCGGTGCGGATGATGCCGAGGTAGTAGGGCGGCAGGATCGCGGTGTGGTTGGCGAGCGCGTCGGCGAACGGCACGCCCTCGCGGAGCTCTTCGTTGATCTCGAGCAGGATCTTCCGGAAGCGCTTGTTCTTGGTTCCCTCGGCGATGACGTCGATGCCGTCCATGATCGGGATGCCGCCGCGCACGAACGCAGCCATCTGCCGGGAGAAGTGCATGATCTCCGACATCGGCACGCGCTGGGGCGTGACGTCGACGTTGCCGAGCGAGCGCTTGCGCTTCACGTTCTGGACTTCGAGGTTCTGATGCAGCAGCTGCACGGCGCACTGCGTCTTCGCTCTTGGCGTCGACGGCGCCCTTCGACCTGGATGCCGCCGGCATCGAGCGCGACGTATCGATAGAGAGGCATTGTGTGTTCTCGTCTCCTACAGCACGTAGACGGTCCGGAGGACCTCGGCGATGGTGGTGAGGCCTTCGGCCACCAGACGGATGGCTTGGTCGCGCAGGGACTTCATGCCCTGCTCTTCGGCGAGCGCACGGATCTTCCGTGTGCGCCGCGCCCCGCACGATCAGTTCGCGGAGCTCGTCGGTGACGCCGGAGCACCTCGTACACGCCGACGCGTTCGAAGTAGCCGGTGTGCCCGCAGAAGTTGCAGCCCGCGCCGCGCTGGAACTCGGCGTCTTCGATCTTGCCGCCGCAGCGTTCGAAGAAGGCGATCTCCTCGACGGTCGGCGTGTACGACCTCGACGCAGTGCAGGCAGTTCCGACGGACGAGCCGCTGGCCGACGACGCCGAGCAGCGACGACGCGAGCAGGAACGGCTCGATGCCCATGTCGAGGAACCGGTGCAGCGCGGCGCTGGCGTCGGTCGCGTGCAGCGACGACATGACGAAGTGGCCCGTGAGCGCGGCCTGCACGGCGATGCGCGCGGTCTCGACGTCGCGGATCTCGCCGACGAGGATCGAGTCCGGGTCCTGGCGGAGGATGGCTCGCAGCCCGGATCGCGAACGTCACGCCGGCCTGCTCGTTGATCTGCATCTGGTTGATCGACGGGATGACGTACTCGACCGGGTCCTCGATCGTCGTCACCTTCATCGCGTCGTCGTTGACGGCGGCGAGGGTGGCGTAGAGGGTGGTCGTCTTGCCCGAGCCGGTCGGGCCCGCGCACACGACCATGCCGTAGGGCGATCGGATGAGCTCGCCGTACGACTCGTAGGTGTCGTCGGGCATGCCGAGCTCGGAGAGCTTGTAGAAGGCGCGCGTCTTGTCGAGGAGTCGCATGACGCACATCTCGCCGAACACCGTCGACGAGGTCGCGACGCGGACGTCGAGGTCGCGGCCGGCCACGGTGACCTGCAACTGACCGTCCTGCGGCCGGCGGCGCTCGACGATGTTCATGTTGGCGAGCACCTTCACCCGTGACACGAGCGGACCGGCCATGGCCGCGGGGAGCTTCATGAGCTCGTGGAGCGCGCCGTCGGTGCGAACCCGGACCCGCAATGCGCCGTCCTGCGGTTCGATGTGGACGTCGGAGGCACGGTCGCGAACTGCCTGCTCGAGGATCACGTTGAGGACCTTGACGACGGGCGCGTTCTCGTCGACCTCGATGACGACGACTCGGCCGAGTCGGCGAGCTGCTTGCGACGGGCGCCGGCGCGGTCCTCGAAGTCGCGGAGGGCGCCGTCGATCGCCTTCGTTCGTGCTGTAGACGTGGTCGAGCGCCCACTGCCATCTCGTCGTCGGCCGCGATCAGGAGCCCACCGGCGCTTCGAGCGCTTCGATGAGCCGCTGTCTCGAGGCGCTTCGATGACCGGGTCGGCAGCAGGCGACGTAGATGCGCTCGCCCTGTACTGCGACCGGGATGGCTCGGAGCTCGCGTGCGAGCTCGGCCGGGCAGGCGTTCGGCGGCTTCGTTGTCGATCTCGTGGCGGTTGAGGTCGATCGTGCGCAAGCCGAGTTGGGCGGCGAGCACCATCGCCACGTCCTGCGCGGTCAGCACGTGCGTGTCGATGAGGATCTCGCCGAGCCGCTTGTCGGAACCGGGTTGCGCGACCAACGCCGCGTCGACTTGGGCCTGGGTGGCGAAGTTCTTCGCGACGAGCATCTCACCGAACGGCAGTCCGGAAGGCGTGCCGTCGTCGTTCGCCGAAGCCGCGTCGGGGCCGGCCTCGCCGAACCGCGCGAGCATGGCCGCGCTGAAATTGATCAAGCGCCTCGCGGCGCGAGCGGGTTAACCGCACTGGTGTCCCTTTGCCCGTCCGATGGGCTCGGATGCCCTTCGGGTTTGCCCGTTGATGAGCGCCGCTGCGGTGACGGGTGAGGTCGAGGTCCGCTTGCGCGCTACTGACCTCTGTCCGAGTCGAAGTGCAGGACTGGACTGAAGAACGCGCGCACCCGGGATGCAGGTGTCGCTCAGGTGCATGAGCGTGTTGTCGAAGTATGTGGGCGCCGCAAGGCGCGACTGCAAGAGCAGCACTGGTGTCCTCGTCCAGGGACGGGCTGCGTTGCCCGTCGATCCCCGGCACGAGCATCCGTTGTGCGCTCGGCCTGGTAAGAAGAATGTACGGAGATGCACGCGGCGCGACATGACTCGCACAAGGCGATTCGCGCTTGTAAAACGTGCTCATCGCGCTGACACGATTGCGCCAGTGCAGCGGTCCGAGTCGACCTCTCCGGATCCCCTCGATCGATGCGATGAATCCGAACATCCGCGGCGCGGGAGCGATCCGGCGAGTAGGTTTCCCGCACGACTCTCGGAGGGACAGACGGCGCTGTGGCACTTTGGCGGTGCAAGACGTACGAGTCGAGTTCGGCGGCATCCTCGCGCTCGCCGACCTGTCGTTCGAGATCCAAGAAGGGCAGATCTGCGCGCTGATCGGACCGAACGGCGCCGGGAAGACGACGCTGTTCAACTGCCTCAGCCGCCTCTACGAGACGACCAACGGACGCATCGTCTTCGCCGGCGAGAACCTGCTCGACCTGCCGGCGCACCGTGTCGCCAAGCTCGGTATCGCGCGGACGTTCCAGAACCTTGCGTTGTTCCCGGCACTCACCGTCGCGGAGAACGTGATGGTCGGCGCCCACGCGCTCGGCGGATCGACGCGTACCCGTCGTCGCGATGCCGGCGCGATCCTCGAGCGGCTCTCGTTGCACGAGCACGCGAACCGCCCTGCGATCGGGCTCCCGTACGGGACGCTCAAGCGCATCGAGATCGCGCGCGCGCTCGCGGCCAAGCCGAAGTTGTTGTGCCTCGACGAGCCGGCCGCCGGGCTCACGCACTCGGAGGTCGACGAGCTGGCGCAACTCGTGCAGGAGCTGCGGGAGGAGTACGACCTCACGGTGCTGCTCGTGGAGCACCACATGGCGATGGTCATGGCGATCTCGGAGCACATCGTCGTCCTCGACTTCGGCAGCAAGATCGCCGAGGGTCTGCCCGACGACATCCGCAACAACCCCGAAGTCATCGAGGCGTACTTGGGGACACCCGCATGACCGCTGGCCTCGTGACGCTGCTCGAAGTGCGCGAGCTGCGCGCCGGGTACGGGCCCGTGCAAGTGCTGTACGGCGTCGACTTCACCGTGAACGAGGGCGAAGTCGTCGTGATCCTCGGCGCGAACGGCGCGGGCAAGACGACGACGTTGCGCGCGCTGTCGGGGATCATTCCCGCCCGGGGCGACGTTCACGTTCGACGGTGTTTCGATGCTGGGCACGAAGACCGAGCGAGTCGCGCGTGCCGGGATCGCGCACGTGCCGCAGGGGCGCGGGACCCTTGCCGAGCTCACGGTCGACGAGAACCTGCGTCTCGGCGCGTACGCGCGGCGCGACAGCGAGGTGCCCGTCGACATCGACCGCTGGTTCCAGATCTTCCCGCGCCTCGCCGATCGTCGCGACCAAGAAGCGGGAAGCATGAGCGGCGGCGAGCAGCAGATGCTCGCGATCGCGCGCGCGTTGATGGGGCGGCCGAAGCTCGTGCTCCTCGACGAACCGTCGCTCGGGCCTCGCGCCGATCATCACGCAGGAACTGTTCGAGATCCTCGGCCGGCTGAACCGCGAGGAAGGGCTCTCGATGCTCGTCGTCGAGCAGAACGCCGGGCTCGCGCTCGGGATCGCGCAGCGCGGGTACGTGCTCGAGGCGGGTCACATCGCGGTCACCGGCGCCGCCGCCGAGCTCGCCGACAACGACGACGTCCGCCGGGCGTACTTGGGGATCTGAGCCTGGCCCTCTTCCTGTCGCAGCTCATGAACGGCATCGGCCAGGGCGTCGTGTACGCGTCGCTCGCGCTCGCGCTCGTACTGATCTACAAGACGACCGGGATCCTGAACTTCGCGCAAGGTGAGATGGCGCTCGTCAGCACGTACCTCACGTGGTGGTTCACCGACAACGGCGTCCCGGTCTGGCTGGCGATCCTGCTGTCGGTCGTCCTGTCGTTCATCGGCGGTGCGCTCATCGAACGGGTCGTGATGCGACCGGTCGAACGATCGTCGCCGCTCGTGATCGTCATCGTCACGATCGGATTGTTCCTCGCGTTGAACTCGATCGCGCAGGTCATCTGGGGCGTGGAAGCGCTGACCGTGCCACGCGCGTACCCCAACGAGAACTGGGACGTCGGTGGCGTGGTCATCAGGGCCGACACCCTCGTGCTCGTGGGTGTGCTCGCCGTCGAGTGCGTGTTGCTCTGGCTCCTGCTGCAGAAGACGAAGGTCGGGCTCGCGCTGCGCGCGGTCGCGTCGAACCCCGACTCGAGCCGGCTCGTGGGTGTGTCGGTCGGCTCGATGCTCATGCTCGGATGGGGACTCGCCGCCGCGTTCGGCGCAGTGGCGGGTTCGCTCGTCGTCCCGACCTCCACCGCGCTCACGTCGGCATCGATGCAGTCGATCCTCGTGTTCGCGTTCGCAGCGGCGGCGCTGGGCGGGTTCGACAGCCCCCTCGGTGCCGTCGTGGGCGGGCTCGTCGTGGGTGTGGCCAACTCGCTCACCACCGAGTACGTCGACGCGCTCGACGGCATCGAGCTCATCGTGCCGTTCGGGCTCATCCTGCTCGTCCTGCTGTTCCGTCCGGCCGGCCTGTTCGGCAAGGTCCACGTGGAGCGGGTATGAGGCGCAGATCCGGAGGCCCGGTGGCTCCCGAGGTCGCAGCCGCATGGTGATGAGCAACCGGATGCGGCTGTTGGTGACGTTCGTCGGGGCCGTCGCGGCGGCGTACTTCTTCGGCTACTGGTTCGCGCAACGGGACCCGTCCGATGTGCGGGTCACGACCGAAGCGATCTACGTCGGTATCGCCGCGACCGGGCTCAACGTGCTCACCGGCTACAACGGGCAGGTCTCGATCGGTCACGGTGCGTTCTTCGGCCTCGGTGCGTACACCTCCGCGATCCTCGTGACCGAGCACGGCTGGCATCTCGTACCGACGATCCCGGTGTCGATGGCGCTGTGCTTCGTCGTCGGTGCCGCGATCGGTTTCCCCGCGCTGCGGGTGAAGGGCCTCTACCTGGCGCTGGTCACGTTGGGCCTGGCCGTGCTGTTCCCGGATCTCACCGACCGGTTCGTGAACGGCACCGGCGGGACGAACCTCGTCACGCTGCGCGGCACGGAGGTCGCGGTGCCCGACTGGTACGTCTGGTTCCCCGATCCGATCGCCGACTTCTTCGACGAGTGGATCAGCGCGCCGGATCAATGGGCCTACTACCTCACCCTGGTGCTCGGCCTCGTGCTCCTGGCGGTGGTGTTCTTCATGGCTCGCAGTCGCTTCGGACGTTCGCTGATCGCGGTGCGCGACCACGAAGCCGCGGCCGAGACGGTCGGCATCGACCTGTCGCGGGTCAAGGTGACGGCGTTCGCGTTCGAGCGCGCTCTACGCCGGGACCGCCGGGTCACTCTCCGTGTTGGTCACGCGGGTCGCCGACGCTCGCAAGGTCGAGACGTTCCAGATCTCGATCGAATTCCTCGTCGCGGTCGTGATCGGCGGCGCGGCCACGGTGTTCGGCCCGATGCTGGGCGGGTTCATCGTCGTCTACCTGCGGACAGGTGATCGACGAACAGGAAAGCCTGAGCGACCTGTTCTCCGACCCGAACCGCGCGAAGCTGCTCTCGCCGGCACTGTTCGGTATCACGCTCATCGTCTTGATGTACGTCCTGCCCGACGGGATCGTCGGGGGGGCGAAACGGGGCCTGCGCCGGCTCCGCCGACGACAACCGACCGCCAACCCACTGGCATCCTGACGAAAGGAACCCCCATGCGATCCGGACGAGGAACGCGTGTGTCGCTACTGGCGTCGATCACTGCCCTCGCGCTCGTGCTGGCCGCCTGCGGCGATGGCCGCGACAGCGATGGAAGTGAGAGCGGGAGTGGGAGCGGCAGCGGCTCCGAGACGGACGAGGGCGAAGGCGGTTCCGGCGGTGGTTTCGAGATCGACACCGCGAACTGCGTGACCGACCCGACCAGTGTCGAGATCACCGGCGACACCATCAAGTTCGGCACCTCCCTGCCGCAGTCCGGTACCTACGCCGCGTTCGCTTCGATCCTGCGCGGTGAACAGGCCTACTTCGACTACCTGAACGCCGAGGAGGGCGGGGTCGACATCGGCGGCACGAAGTACAAGATCGAGCTCGTCGCCGAAGACGATGCCTACGACGCCGCAACGACGCTTTCGAACGTGCAGAGCCTCGTCGACGACGACGGCGTCTTCGGCCTCTTCAACGTGATCGGCACGAAGAACAACCTGGCGATCCGCGACTACGTGAACGACGGATGCGTCCCCAACCTCTTCGCGGGGACCGGTTCGCCGGCCTGGGGCAATCCCGATTACCCGTGGCTGCTCGGCACGCCGCTCGTGCCGTATCCGCTCGAGATGCAGGCGCTGGTCGAGTACCTCGAAGCGAACGAGCCCGAAGCGACGATCGCGATTCTGCGCGCCGACGACGACTTCGGGGCTTCGTACTCGGAGACGTTGCAGTCACTGATCGAGGGCACTGATCTCACCATCGCCGACGAGCAGACCTACGACCCCGAAACGGGTGAGGTCGCGACGCAGATCACGAGCCTCGCATCGAGCAACGCGGACGTGTTCGTTCTCGGCGCGACGTTGCTCGCGTGCCCGACGTCACTGATCGCCGTGGCTTCGACCAGTTGGAAGCCGCTCACCTACATGTCGGGCACCTGCACGTCCAAGACGCTGATGACGCCCGCCGGCGCGGCCGGCGACGGCGTGTTGAGCGTGGCGCCGTTGAAGGACCCCAACGACCCGTCGATGGCGAGCGACGAAGCGATGACGCTCTACAAGGAGAAGATCGCCCAGTACGCGCCGAGCGGAACCGACCCCGGCAACGGCATCGTGGCGTACGGATGGACGGCAGCGGCCTCGCTCGAAGGGTTGCTGACCACCGTCGAAGAGCCGAACCGCCTCGGGGTCATGCAGGCGGCGCGCGAGCTCGAGCTGACCGACACCGGGCTCCAGTTGACCGACTCGACGTGGTCGGTCGACGCCGAGGACTGGTTCCTCGGCGAGAACTTCGATCTCGTGCAGTACTCAGTCGGCCGAAGGGTTCTTCAAGCCGGTCGGTGAGCGTCTCGATCTGCCCGGCGAGACCGCGCAGATCACGCCCGAGAACCTGATCAACGGTTAGCGAGATCGAGCACGCTGCTCGCGAGGGCCTCGGCGTCGGTGACGACGTCGAGGCCGTCTCGCGTCCTGAGCCAGTCGCGATTGCGGCGGTGCAGCTCGTCGGTCGCGTCGAACCGGTTGAGGTGCACGATCACCGCGGGCTGCTCGCGGAGCGCTTCGACTGCGAGCCGCACCGCGTTGATCGAGCCGAGACCCGCATCGGCGACGAGGACGACGAGGTCGGCGTCGCACGCACGGGCGAGGTCGACGGTGTCGCCGTCGTCGGCAAGCGGTGACCGTACGCCGCCCGCGCTCTCGACGAACAGGATGCGGTCGTCTGCGGGCTTCGGGATCTCGGCGGCGAGCTGGGCGATGGTGAACGGAGGCAGCCCGAGCGCGTCCGCGGCCATCGGTGGGGCCATCGGTGTCGCCAGCCATCGCGCCGGCGGGCACACCGCTTCGGGATCCGCTCCGGTCGCCGCCGCGAGCACGTGCGCGTCGGTGGCATTGTCGGCAGGATCGAACGATTGCACGGGCTTGTACGCATCCACCGTGTGACCGAGTGCGATGAGGACCTGCGCGACCGTCGCCGTGACCCACGTCTTGCCGACTTCGGTGCCGGTCCCGGCAACGAGCACGATCACAGTGTTGACGTCACTGGGGGGACGTCACTGGGTCGGGAGCACGCCGAACACGTCGAGCAGCGCGGCTTCGAGGCGATCCACCTGCGCTTCGGTGTGCGCGGCCGACAGGGCGACGCGCAGGCGCGATGTGCCCTCGGGCACGGTCGGCGGTCGGATCGCCGGTACGAGCAAGCCGTGCTCGAGGAGCGCGCGAGAGGCGTCGAGGGCGCGCGCCTCGTCGCCGCAGACGAAGGGGAGGATCGGCGACGGATGGCCCTCGCGCAGCCGGTCGACCGAGGCGCGCAGGCGAGCGACGAGCGTGTGGCCTTCCGCTGACTCCAGCACTCCGAGTGCAGCGCGCGCGGCGGCCGCGTCGGCTGGTGGCAGCGCAGTGGTGAAGATGTACGGGCGGGCCACGTTCTCCACGAGCTCGACGTAGCGCGCGGGTCCGGCGACGAAACCGCCGAGCGCACCGAGCGTTTTCGAGAGCGTGCCGACGCGCAGCACATCGGCCCCGCGGTCGAACTGGGGATGCGGACCGAGCACCGCGTGGGCTTCGTCGAGCACGAGCAACGCGTCGTGTCGCGCCGCGGTCGCGGTGAGCGCCGCGACATCGGCGGCGTCGCCGTCCATCGAGAACACGGTGTCGCTCACGACGACGGCTCGCCGGTTGCCCCGGCCGGCGAGGAGAGCATCGAGATGATCGATGTCGCAGTGGCGGTACACCGCCACGTCGGCTCGACTCAGCCGGCAGCCGTCGATGATCGACGCGTGGTTCAGCTCGTCCGAGCACACGAGCGTGTCGCGGTCGCCGAACGTGGTGAGGACGCCGAGGTTGGCGGCGAAACCGGTGGGGAACAGCGCCGCTCGCTCCGATTGCTTCCATCGCGCGAGCGCGCGCTCGAGCTCGGAGTGCACCGGGCGGGACCCGACGATCAACCGGGCCGAACCGGAGCCCGTACCCCACCGGTCGATGGCGTCGTGCGCGGCGGCGCGCACGGTCGGGTGGTCGGTCAGCCCGAGGTAGTCGTTCGAAGCGAACGACACGACCCGACGGCCGTCGTCGAGGGTCCCTTCGGGCCCGTGCGCGTCGAGATCGCGCGGCGCCCGCCACCGCCCGGACGCCCGGATGCTGTCGCGTTCGTCGTCGGCCCAGTCGCGCCACGTCACGACGCAGTGACCTCGTCGATCGCATCGGCGAGCGCATCCACGATGCGGTGCACCTCGGGCGCGGTGATCGTGAGCGGCGGCATGAGCACGACCGTGTCGCCGAGTGGGCGCAGCAGCACGCCCCGATCGGTTGCCGCCGCGCTGACGCGCCGGCCCCAGCGGAGCCCGTCGCGCGGCGGCGCGAGCTCGACGCCGCCCATGAGGCCTTGGAGCCGCACCTCGCGCGACGGCCGGCTTCGACGCGACGCGGTCGTGGAGGAGGTCGCGGAGCTGCTCCGATCGTTCGCGCACGTTGGCGAGCACGTCCCAGGCGTCGAACAGCTCGAGGTGGCGCAGCGCGACTGCCGCGGCGAGCGCGTTCCCGCCGTAGGAGTGTCCGTGGTAGAGCGTCCGGGGACCGAGGTCATCGCCGAGGAACGCGTCGAACACCCGGCCGGCCGCGACCGTTGCCGACATCGCGAGATAACCGCCGGTGATGCCTTTCCCGAGGCACAGGAGATCGGGGGACAGCCCGCACTGCTCCGACGCGAACAGCGTGCCGGTACGACCGAAGCCGGTCGCGACCTCGTCGCAGATCAGCAGCACGTCGTGCGCGCGGCACGCCGCACCCAGGCGTGCGAGGCCGGCGGGGTCGGCGAGCTGCATCCCCGCCGCGCCTTGTACGAGCGGTTCGACGACCACCGCCGCCAGCTCCGATGCATGGTGTTCGATCATTGCGGCGGCTTCGTCGAAGCAGTCGGGTTTGTCGAACGCGGGTGCGCGCAGCACCGGGAACCGCAGCGGATCGAAGATGTCGGTGCCGAACCCGCTGTCGCCGAGCGAGAGGGCGCCGATCGTGTCGCCGTGGTACGCACCGCCGAACGCGAGGAAGGTCGAGCGGGGAGTGCCGGTGTTGATCCAGTACTGCCACGCGATCTTCAGGGCCTGCTCGACGGCGGCCGCGCCGTCGGATGCGTAGAGGAAGTGCGCGTCCTCGACCGGGACGACCGCGGCGAGTGCTTCGGAGAGCTCGATGACGGCTCGGTTCCCGTTCCCGAGCATGGTGGAGTGCGCGCCGAGGTCGAGCTGCCGGCGGATCGCGTCGTCGAGCTCCGGAACGCAATGACCGAGCGTGGTCACCCAGAGCGAGGAGATCGCGTCGAGATAGCGGCGACCGTCGACGTCGACGAGCTCGTGGCCTTCGGCGTGATCGACGATGATCGGACGGGTGTCGGCGTACGTCGACATCTGCGTGAAGCCGTGCCACACGACCGCGGCGTCACGCTCGACCCACGCGTCGTGCGTCATGCGGTCAACCTACTGTTTGAACCTTTCCGGCCCCTCCGGGCGCGTTCGGCCACAAACGGCCCTGGGCGGGCGCGAACATGCGGTGATGACGTCGTCCGATCCGCTCACGATGCGGGACCGACTGCTCGAGGCGACCTACACGTGCGTCGCCCGCTTCGGCATGGGCAAGACCACCGTCGAGGACGTGGTGAAAGCATCGGGCATCTCTCGGGCCACGATCTACCGCCACTTCCCGGGCGGTCGGGACGAGCTGCTGCGGGAGACGGTGGCGTGGGAGGTCGCCCGGTTCTTCACCGAGCTCGGCGACCGCGTGCAGGACGCCCCCGACCTCGTCGAGCTGCTGCGGCGCGGGCTCGTGTTCGCGCACCAGCAGGTGCTCGAGCACGAGGTGCTGCGCAAGATGCTCGACACCGAGCCCGAGCGTCTCCTGCCGTTGCTCTCCACCGAGTCGGCGCGGTCGTTGCCGTTCATCGCGAGCTTCTTGATGCCGTATCTGGAGCGCGAGGAGCGAGCCGGCCGCTTGCGGGAGGGCGTCGACATCGCGCGGGCGTCCGACTACCTCGCGCGCGGGATCCTCTCCCTCATCGGATCGCCCGGCCGATGGGACTTCGAGGACGACGAGCAAGTGCGCGAACTGGTGCGTGACGAGCTGCTGGGCGGCATCGAGCGGTGAAGTGAAACGCTTGCATATTTAGCTAAATGGCGCGACGATCGGCGCATGCCCGAGAACTTCGTCATCTGCCACTACCGACCTCGTGCCGACAAGGTCGACGCCCTCCTCGAGTTGATACGTGAGCACCGGCAGGTCTACCGGGACGCCGGGCTCGGCACCGAAGCACCCGAATACGTGTACGTCGGTCACGAGCAGGGCCGCCCGGATCGCCTCGTCATCGCGATCTTCGAATGGATCGACGAAGAAGCTTCACGCCGCGCGAGCCAACATCCGAAGATCGGGCCCATCTGGGAGCGCATGGAGGCGCTCTGCGAATCGCGTGACGGCCGGCCCGGCCTCGAGTTCCCGCACTTCGCCGCGCCCGAGGTGTTGACCTGACGCGTCCGCCGGGTCTCACCGAGCTGGACGACATCGATGCCGTCTTCGGCGCGCTGGCGCACGAGACCCGCCGGCACGTGTTGCTCGTCTTGTACGCGCGGGGTGGCGCGATGACGGCGGGCGCGCTCGCCGAACGCTTCGAATGCAGCTGGCCGACGGTGACGCGCCACCTGCAACGGCTCCTCGACGCCGCGACTCGTCCTCGTCGAGCGGCGCGGGCGCGAGCGCTGGTACACACTCGACGAGAACCGGCTCCGAACCGTGACCGGGCTGTACCTGTCCGCCTTCGGCTGACCGCTCAACGCCGAACTGGCGTGAGCAGCGGGGAACTATTCCCTGCCACTCACGCCAGTTGAGGGGGAGGAGGCCCGGAGTGTGACCTGCGACACATTGACGATGAGACATTCATCGGCGTAATGTCTCATCTGATGGAGCATCAGATCGTCGATGCCGCGCTCACGTGCATCGGCAGGGTGGGGATCGCCAAGACCACGCTCGACGACGTCGGTCGCGAGGCGGGTTGCGCACGCGCCACCGTCTACCGGTACTTCCCGGGCAAGCAGCCGCTGATCAACGCGGCCGTGGCGAGCGAAGCCGACCGCCTCACGGCCGCGGTGCTGATCGCCGCCGATGATGCCGGCGATCTCGCCGGCGCCGCCACCGCCGTCATCACGGTCGGTGCGCGCTACCTGTTGCAGCACGACGCGTTGCGCTTCGTGCTCACCGTCGAGCCCGAGCTGCTCCTTCCCCACATCTCTTTCGCGCGCGGCGACGACCTGCTCGCCGAGTGCGCCCGCCGGGTTGCGCCGGCGTTCACCCGGTTCGTCGACCCCGATCACGCGCTCCGCCTCGCGGAGTGGGTGGTACGGATCGGCCTCTCGTACCTGTGCAGCGAGGAAGCCGCCGAGCTCCTCGATCGTGATCGCGTCCGCGCCCTCGTCGCGGACTTCGTTCTTCCCGGGCTCGACCGGCCCGTCTCCATCGAAGGGATCCCTTCATGACCACTTCCAACCACGACCTCATCGGTCGCGACGATGTCAACGACCTCGAAGCGATTCTCGCGGTCACCAACACCGACGTCGATGCCGTCGCGCACAGCGTCGGCGCGAGCCTCGACTCGGTCTTCACGTGGGACTACGAGCGCAGTCGTCTCCCGTTGGTCAAGTTGTACGAGAAGGCCAAGACATCGCAGTGGAACGCGTCCACCGACCTCGACTGGTCGATCGACGTCGACCAGGAAGCGGTCGTGCTCGCCAACGCCGGCCAGGACGGCGGGTTCTTCAGCTCCGACGTCGACCTGTCCGGCACACCGTTCGCCACCTGGACCGACAAGGAATGGATCCAGATGGGCATCGAGAGCCAGAACTGGACGTTGTCGCAGTTCCTGCACGGCGAGCAGGGCGCGTTGCTGTGCACCGCGCGCATCGTCGAGACCGTGCCGTGGATCGATGCCAAGTACTACGCGGCGACGCAGACGATGGACGAAGCCCGTCACGTCGAGGTGTTCGCGCGTTACCTCGACGAGAAGCTCACGGGCCACTACCCGATCAACGCCCACCTGCGCCTGCTGCTCGACGACATCCTCGCCGACAGCCGCTGGGACATGACGTACCTCGGTATGCAGATCATGGTCGAGGGCCTCGCGCTCGCGGCGTTCGGCTTCATGCACCAGATGACGACGGAGCCGCTGCTGAAGAACCTGCTGCGCTACGTCATGAGCGACGAAGCCCGCCACGTCGCCTTCGGCGTGCTCTCGTTGAAGGAGTACTACACCGAGCTCACCGACGCCGAGATGCAGGATCGAGTCGAGTTCACGTTCGAGGCCGCGGTGCGCATGCGCGACCGGTTCCTCCAGCAGGAAGTCTGGGACCGCATGGGCGTCGACGTGAAGGACGCGCTCGCGCTCGTCATGGCCGACGACGGCCGCCAGGTGTTCCAGAACATCTTGTTCTCGAAGATCGTGCCGAACTGCAAGAAGCTCGGCCTGCTCGACCGCAACGACTTCTGGCTGCGCAAGCGGTTCACCGAGCTGGGTGTCATCCAGTTCGAGGACTGGGTCGACACCGGCGAGGAGTACGCCATGCTCGACGAGGTCGCCAAGGATCGCGAGGCCGCGACCGCCTGAGGCGCGTTCCGCCTGAGGTGCGTTCCGGCGGACACTTGGCGCGGGGAGTAGTGTCTACCGACAAGTAGGTAGGGCCCAGGACTCCGGCCCCCGGTCCCACCGAAAGGCGCCTCGTGACGGCAACCGAAGTTCGTCCGGCGCGTCGCGCCGAGGCCGGCGATCCCGCGATTCCCGACGATCGGCGTGTGAACGTGCGATCGTCGATCCCGTTCATCGCCATCCACTTCATCCCGCTCCTCGCGATCTTCACGGGCATCACCCGCACCGCGGTGCTGCTGTTCCTCGTGACCTTTCTCGGGCGGATGTTCCTCATCACCGCCGGCTATCACCGGTACTTCGCGCACCGCAGCTACCGCATGGCGCGGTTCCCGCAGTTCCTCATGGCCTTCGGCTGCACGATGGCGGCGCAGAAGGGCCCGCTGTGGTGGGCCGGTCACCATCGCGTGCACCACCGTTACGCCGACACCGACCGCGACATCCACTCGCCCAACCGTGGCTTCTGGTGGAGCCAGGTCGGCTGGATCCTCTGCGACAAGTACGGCCCGACCGAGCTCGACGAGATCAAGGACTTCGCGAAGTACCCCGAGCTCCGGTTCCTGAACAAGTACGACTGGATCGGTCCGTGGTCGCTCGGCTTCGCGTGCTACCTCATCGGCGGATGGAGCGGTCTCGTGATCGGGTTCTTCGCGTCGACCATCCTGCTCTGGCACACGACCTTCTTCGTGAACTCGCTCGCGCACGTCTTCGGCCGGCGTGCGTACGACACGCCGGACACCAGTCGGAACTCGCTCCTGATCGCGTTGATGACCGGCGGCGAGGGTTGGCACAACAACCACCATCGTTATCCGTCGTCGGCGCGCCAAGGATTCCGGTGGTGGCAGATCGACACGTCGTACTACGGGCTGCGGGTGCTCGAGCTGTGCGGGATCGTGCACGACCTCCGCAAGCCTCCGGCGCGCGTCCTCGCGGAAGCGCGCCGAACGCGCACGGCCACGAAGCGTGACGATCCGGGTGGTACGTTCGACGGGCAATGAGCCCGGAGAGCCCGACAGCCCCGGTCAGCCCGGACAGCCTGGTCAAGATCGTCTTCCTCGGTGGGCTCGGGGAGATCGGTCGGAACTGCTTCTGCCTCGAGGTCGACGACCGCATCCTCGTCGTCGACTGCGGCCTCATGTTCCCCGATGCCGACATGCCCGGCGTCGACCTCGTCCTGCCGGACTTCACGTACCTCCGTGAGAACGCCGAGCGCGTCGAAGGGGTGTTGCTGACGCACGCCCACGAGGACCACGCCGGCGGGCTCGCGTTCCTGCTCCGCGACATCGAAGTGCCGATCTACGGCTCGCAGCTCTCGCTGGCGCTGGCCCGCAACCGCATCGAGGAAGCGGGCATGCTCGGCCGCACCGAGATGATCCCGGTCCGGGACGGCGAGCGGCGGATGATCGGCTCGTTCGACTGCCAGTTCATCCCGGTCACGCACTCGGTGCCCCACGGCTTCGCGACCGCGTTCTTCACGCCCGCGGGCACCATCGTGCACACCGGCGACTTCAAGATCGACCTCACGCCCGTCGACGGCCGGCGTACCGACCTGGCGTTGCTCGGTGAGCTCGCCCGCCGTGACGGCGGTGTTCGCCTGCTGCTCGCCGACTCGACGAACGCGGAGCGTCCCGGGTTCACGCCGTCCGAATCGACCGTCGGCGTCGCGATGCGCGCGTTGTTCCGCGAGCACCCGACGCGACGATTCATCGTCACCAGCTTTGCGTCGCACATCCATCGCGTGCAGCAGGTCGCGCAAGCTGCGGTCGCGCACGGTCGTCGTATCGCGTTCGTCGGCCGTTCGATGACGCAGAACGTCTCGATGTCGCGCGAGCTGGGTTACCTCGACATCCCGGCCCACGCGATCATCGACATCGAGGAGAGCGCGCGCGTACGCGCCGGGCGAGGTGTGCATCATCTGCACAGGGTCGCAGGGTGAGCCGATGAGCGCCCTCTCCCTCATGGCCGCGCACGAGCACAAGCACGTGAAGATCTCCGACGACGACGTCGTCGTCATCAGCGCGCATGCGATCCCGGGCAACGAGGCGAACGTGTCGCGCGTCATCGACTCGCTGCACCGCGCCGGCGCCGAAGTGGTGCACGACCGCAACTCGAACGTGCACGTGTCCGGCCACGCGTCACAGGAAGAGCTGAAGTTCGTGCTCAACCTGGTGCAGCCGGATTGGTTCATCCCGGTGCACGGCGAGTACCGCCATCTCGTGCACCACGCGCAACTCGCCCGCGAGTCGGGTGTTGCCGCCGACCACGTGCTCGTCTGCGAGGACGGCGACGTCGTGGCGCTCGGTGACGACGTCGTCGAGGTCGAGCGGCGAGCGGTTCCGGCCGGCTACATGTACGTCGACGGCATCGTGGGCGACATCGGGCACGGGGTCCTGCGGGATCGGCGGGCCCTCGCCGAAGAAGGCGTCGTCGTCGTGATCGTCACGATCGACGCCCGCACGGGTGAGGTCGTGACCGGCCCGGAGATCGTCACCCGCGGGTGGGTGTACGCGCCCGAGGCCGAGGATCTCCTCGAGGACGCCCGCGCCGCAGTACGGGATTCGCTCGCGGACGCCGCCCGGGAAGGCGCAACGGACTTCGAGACGATCCGCCGCCACGCGCGCCGTTCGCTCGGGAGGTTCATCGACGAGCGCACGCGTCGCCGGCCCATCGTCATCCCCGTCGTCATCGAGGTATGACGGCGTAACCTCCGGCTCGTGCCGGGTCTCGACATCGATCTCAGTGGACGCCGTGCGATCGTCACCGGCGGCGGAAGTGGTGTCGGCGAAGAGATCTGCCGCACGCTCGTGCGTGCCGGTGCGTTCGTGTGGGTCAACGACATCTACGAGGACCGCGCCGCCAAGGTCGCAGCGGACCTCGGCGGCGACGAACACGCCCGCCCGGTAAAGGCCGACGTCACCAGCCCGGCGAAGATCGAGCGCATGCGCGAAGAGACCGGGCCGGTCGACATCCTCGTCAACAACGCGGGCAACCCGACGCAGGGGTTCGACATCAAGCGGTTCTCGGACTCGGACCCGCAGGACTGGGAGTACCTGATGCGCCTCAATCTCGGCGCGATCCTCCACGTGACGCACGCGTACCTCGGGTCGATGATCGAACGGCGTTGGGGCCGGGTCGTGACGATCGTGTCCGACGCCGGTCGCAAGGGCGAGCGGGGCCAGGCCGTCTACGGAGCAGCCAAGGCGGGCGCGATGGGATTCATCCGCGGGGTCGCGGCCGAGGTCGGCCGGGACGGCGTGACGGCCAATTGCGTCGCACTCGCAACGATGCGCACCGGCCCCACCGAAGCCGCGATCGCACGCGACCCCGAGTTGGAGACGCGGCTGAGTCGCGCGTACACCGTGCCGCGCCTCGGCGTGCCCGCCGACGTGGCGCCGCTCGTGACGCTGCTGTGCAGCGACGCGGGCGCTTGGATCACCGGGCAGGTGTATCCCGTCGACGGCGGCTACGTCTCCGCGCTGACTCGGTCGACGCCGGCCCAGATCCACCGTTTCCATGGACGCCCTGACGTTTGCCCGGTTCGGTCAGCCGCCATTCGTCCGGATTTTCCCACTGCGTCTCGCATGCGACGCACACTCGGCCGTGACGGTCCTGTTGTTCCTGGTGTTGCTGGTGTTACGGTTGTCGCCCTATGGCTACTTCGCGCCGGAACAGCACTACCGCGACCCGTCGCGCCGCGACCACACGCCGGCGCCGCAAACCGGTTCGGAAGCAGGCGGCGAAGCGGACCGTCTCCCGCCGCGCGCCCGCGCCGCGCCGGCGCGCCAAACCGCGCTGGCGGGAGGAGCTCTCGAGCCAGCTCGGCGGTCACTCGACCGACGCCCTCGCCATCGGAATGTTCGTCCTCGCGCTCGTCTCCGCGCTGGGCATCTACTTCAACCTCGCGGGCCCGGTCGGCAACGGCATCGACGCCGCGACGTCACTCATGCTCGGCTCGGGCCGCGTCATGGTGCCGATCGCGCTCCTGATCGCGGCGGCCGGGGTGGTCGTCACCCGCGACGGCTCGGCGCCGAAACGGAGCGACATTCGGCTCGCGGTCGGCCTCGGGCTCATGTGCGCCGCCACCGTCGGCCTCCTCCACATCGGGAACGGGAGCCCCGGCGGCGACTCGATGCGCGCGTTGGAAGAAGCCGGTGGGCTGCTCGGCGCGCTGTTCGGCGGACCGCTCGACGCGTTCCTCGGCGACGTCGCTGCCGTCATCGTGCTCATCGCGGTCTTGGTCCTCGGTGCGCTGCTCGTCGTCGGCGCCGGCCTCCGGCAGGTTGCGCTGCTCGGGTTCGCGTGGGTGAAGTGGCTCGCCGCGCACGGCAAGGAGCTCGTGACGCTCCCGACCCCCGCGCTCGACGACGCGTACGAACCCGACCGTCCGCTCCTCTACGACCAGGTCGCCGAAGAGCTCGGAATGGCGGCGCCGGTCGACGTCGATCCCGTGCCGGCGTCGCTCCTGCAAGCAGCGATCGAACCGATCGAACCGATCGAGTCCGTCAGGATCATCTCGGATGCGGAGCCGATCGAGCCCGGCGACGAACGCGACCTCACGAGCGAGATGGACCTCCTCGACGCAGATCCCGACGGCGCCACCGAGACGCGATGGCGATCTCGACGCCGCCGCGGCAGACGTCGCCTGGAAGCTTCCGCCTGCGAACCTGTTGAAGCGCAGCCAGTCCCGTGAGATCGACCCGCGCCTGATCGCGGCCGGCGGCGAGGTGCTCGAGGCGACGATGCGCGAGTTCGGCGTGGACGCGCGCCTCGTCGGCAGCACCGTGGGGCCGACCGTCACGCGTTACGAGCTCGAGCTCGCGCCGGGCGTCAAGGTCAGCCGGGTCACGAACCTCACCAAGGAGATCGCGTACTCGATGGCGAGCCACGACGTTCGCATCCTGGCGCCGATCCCCGGCCGCAGCGCGATCGGCGTCGAGGTGCCGAACAAGGCGCGTCCACTCGTCACGCTCGGCGACATCCTCGCGAGCGACGACGTGAAACGCTCGACGCAGGCGCTCGACGTCGCAATGGGTCGCGACATCGCCGGCCGCGCGATCTTGTCGAATCTCGCGACGTTCCCGCACGTCCTCATCGCCGGGCAGACCGGTGCGGGGAAGTCGAGCTGCATCAACAGCATCGTCACGACGTTGCTCATGCGCACGACGCCGGCACAGGTGCGCCTGATCCTCGTGGACCCGAAGCGCGTCGAGCTCGGGCAGTACAACTCGGTGCCGCACCTGCTCACGGAAGTGGTCACCAACCCGAAGAAGGCGGCCAACGCGCTCGACTGGGCGGTGCGTGAGATGGAGATGCGCTACGACACGTTGGCCGAGGTCGGCGTGCGCGACATCACGGGCTACAACGCCATGTACGACCGCGGTGATCTCCCCACGGCCGACGATCCCGACCCCGACACCGGGAAGCACTACGACCGGTTGCCGTTCATCGTCGTCGTGGTCGACGAGCTGGCCGACTTGATGATGGTCGCCGCCCGCGATGTCGAGACGAGCATCTGCCGCCTCGCGCAGATGGCGCGTGCAGTCGGCATCCACCTCGTCATCGCCACTCAACGCCCGTCGGTGGACGTCATCACCGGCGTGATCAAGGCGAACATCCCGAGCCGGCTCGCGTTCTCGGTGAGCACCCTCGCCGACAGCCGCGTGATCCTCGACCAGCCCGGCGCCGAGAAGCTGATCGGCAAGGGCGACATGTTGATGCTGACCGCATCGTCGAGCCGAACCGAGCGGATCCAGGGCGCGTGGGTCGACGAGGAGTGCGTGCGCAAGGTCGTCGCGCACTGGCGCCGGCAGACCGCACGACCGAACTACATCGAGGGCGTCCAGGGCGACGACGGTCCGGGGGGCCATCGTGTCGGTGGCGACGACATGGACTCCGACGATCTCCTCGACCAAGCGATGGAGCTCGTCGTCCGCAGCGGCCTCGGCTCGACCAGCATGCTCCAGCGGAAGCTTCGGGTCGGCTTCGCGCGTGCCGGGCGCCTCATGGATCTCCTCGAACAACGCGGCATCGTGGGACCGTCGGAAGGCTCCAAGGCGCGCACGGTGTTGATGAGCATCGACGAGCTCGAGGCGGTCAGCGCCCGCGACTAGGGAAGTGCTCAGGCGTTCAACGGCCGCCGGCTTCGAGCTCGTCGAGACGCGTGCGGAGCTCGTCGAGGAGACCCGCGGCGGCGGAGAGGTGCTCTTCGATGCGACTGACGTACGCGTGCGGTGACGTGTCGGGCACTTCGTCGTTTACGTCGATCTCGTTCACGACCGCCCAACCGAAGTCACCGTGTTGCTCGGGCACGACGAGGATGCCGGTCGGGTCGGAGGTCGTGCCCGACCACTCGATCATCACCGGTACGCCCGCACTCTCGAGCCGGCGGCGCAGGATCTGCGCCTGGAGCTTCGGCCATTCACCGAGCTCGACGAGCGCGTCGTCATCGCCGATGGTCTGATCGCGATCACGGGCCGCAGTGCCGGCCGCGCCCGGTCTGTTCGTCACGAGTGCGACGCGACAGTCGGCGCACTGCGAGCTGCCGGGCCGGTACTCGGCGCCGCAGCTCGGGCACCACAACGTCCCACTCTCGGCCATCGGGCGATTCTACGGATGCCGATCTGCTGCGTTGATCGGGTCCTGTTCGAAGCCCAGAACTACGATGATCGGCCCATGCCGCAACGGTTCTACGTCGAGACGCTCGGCTGCCCGAAGAACGCTGTCGACTCCGACAAGGTCGTCGCATCCCTGCTCGCCGACGGGCTCGCACCTGCGACCGAGCCGGGCGACGCCGACCTCGTCGTCGTCAACACGTGCGCGTTCATCGAAGCCGGCGCGCCAGGAGTCCATCGACGTCGCGCTCGCGCTCGCAGACGTCAAGCGCAAGGGCGCGAAGCTCGTCGTCACCGGCTGCATGGCCGAACGCTACGGCGACGAGCTCGCGGCGGCGCTCCCGGAGGCCGACGCCGTCGTCGGCTTCGCGGGCGAGGGTGCCCTCGCCGAGGTGGTGCTCAAGCGCAAGCCCACCGGCGTGCGCGACCTGCTCGAGCTCCCGCGGCCCGCACCGTCCGCGCCGTGGGCGTACGTGAAGATCGCAGAAGGGTGCGACCGCGCCTGTGCGTTCTGCGCGATCCCGTCGTTCCGCGGCAAGCAACGGTCTCGGACACCCGAAGCGATCGAGACCGAGGCGCGCAGCCTGGTCGAACAAGGCGTGTCCGAGCTCGTCCTCGTCGCGCAGGACCTCGCCTGGTACGGACGCGACGCCGACGCGTCCGGCGCGATCGTCCCGCTCCTGCGCCGGCTCGACGCGCTCTCGGCCAGTGGACTGACACGGATCCGCCTCCTGTACCTCTATCCGTCCGAGGTACGCGACCCACTCCTCACGACCATGTTCGAGCTGGACACGGTCGTGCCGTACTTCGACCTCTCGCTGCAACACGCCTCCGCACCGTTGCTCCGGCGCATGAAGCGGTGGGGACACGGCGAACGCTTCCTCGGCGCGATCGAGAAGATCCGCGCGCAGGAGCCGAGCGCGGCCTTCCGATCGTCGTTCATCGTCGGGTTCCCCGGCGAGACCGACGACGACCACGAGCAGCTCCTTTCGTTCCTCGATGCCGCGCAGCTCGACTGGGCCGGGTTCTTTCCGTATTCCGAAGAGGCCGGCACCCCCGCCCTCGCGCTCGACGGCAAGGTCGACGCAGCACGGATGCAGGAGCGGCTGCGCGACTGCACCGAAGTCCAGGATCCGATCACTGCCGCCGCGCGACGGGCGCTCGTGGGCGAGTGGGTCGACGTGCTCGTCGACCGATCGCGTGATGCCGACGGCGAGCCGGAACTGATCGGCCGCACTTACCGCGAGGCGCCGGAGATCGACGGTATCGTCCGGATCGTGGGGGCCGAAGGACGTCCGGGCGCAACGGTGCGGGTCCGAGTCACCGACACCGAAGGTCCCGACCTCGAGTCGCGCCCGTGAAACCGGAACGCGGAACGTGACCACCGCGGCGCGGCGGTTCGGGCAGGGGGCGATCGCGACGCCGGCAAACGTCATCACGCGCGCTCCGGCTCGTCGTGCTGGTTCCGACCCTGGTGCTGATCCGCGACCGGGGTGCGAGCTGGTTGACCGTGGGGCTGTGGTTCGCGATCACCGCGACCGACAGCCTCGACGGCTGGCTGGCCCGGCGCGACGGCGCGACGCGGTCCGGTGCGTTCCTCGATCCCGTGACGGACAAGGCGATCGTGCTCGGGGGCCTCGCGGTCCTCGCGAACCGCGGCGACTTCCCGTGGTGGCCGGTCGTGATCATCGCGGTGCGGGAGATCGGCATCTCGCTCTACCGCTCGCTCGCCGGCCGGCGGGGCATCGTGCTCCCCGCGCAGCGACTCGGGAAGGTCAAGGCGTTCCTGCAGTTCTGCTCGGTCGGGTTCGTCCTGCTGCCGATCACCGAGGACTGGGAGACGTTCCAGTACGTCGTGCTGTACGCAGCCGTCGTCGCGACCGTGCTCTCGGGTATCGACATCCTTCGTCACGGCTGGGTCGATTGGCAGCGCACCGAAGCCCCGTCCGCCGATACCGAACCGACGCCCGATGTCGATCGGACCCGGCGTGCGTTGTGAGGTGCTCGCGGTCGGCACCGAGTTGCTGCTCGGCCAGATCGTCGACACGAACAGCGCCTGGATCGGCGAGCAGCTCGCGCTGTCCGGCATCGACTCCTATGAGCACCGCGTCGTCGGCGACAACCAGACCCGCATCGTCGCGGCGCTCGACGACCTGTTGTCGCGCGCCGATGCCGTCATCGTGTGCGGCGGTCTCGGTCCGACCCAGGACGATCTGACGCGCGATGCGATCGCCGAGCTGATGGGTGTGGAGCTCGTGCGGCGCATGGAGCTCGCCGAGCAGATCGCGACGATGTTCCGCGCCCGCCTGCGCGACATGCCGGAGAGCAACCTGCGCCAGGCCGACATCCCCGACGGCGGCGAGGCGATCCCGAACCCGCTCGGGACGGCCCCCGGCCTCGTGTGCCCAATCGGTGACCACGTCGGGACCGGCAAGGTCGTGTACGCGGTGCCCGGCGTGCCGTACGAGATGCAGGAGATGATCACCAACCAGGTGCTCCCGGATCTGCTGGCGCGCGCAGGAAGCGCGTCGACGATCGTGTCGCGGTCGCTGAAGACGTGGGGAACATCGGAGAGCGCGCTCGGCGAGATGGTCGCGCACCGCCTCGAGGCACTCGACGCGACCGGCAATCCGACCATCGCGTTCCTCGCCCGCGGCATCGAGGGGCTCGTGGTGCGCATCACCGCGAAGGGCGAGACGGAAGCGGCGGCCCGCGCGCTCGTCGACGCCGAAGAGATGGAGTTGCGCAAGATCCTCGGCGATCTCGTGTTCGGCGTCGACGACGAGACGATGGAGTCCGCGGTGCTCGAACGGCTGCGCGGCCGGGGCTGGACGCTCGGCGTCGCCGAAAGCGTCACCGGAGGGTTCATCGGCGCGCGGATCGTCAACGTCCCCGGTGCGAGCGACGTGTTCCGCGGGACGATCGGCGCCTACGCCACCGAGGTGAAGCGCGACCTGCTCGACGTGTTCGCCGACTCGGTCGTCAGCGAAGCCGCGGCGCGGGAGATGGCTGAAGGTGCACGCCGCTTGCTGCAGGCCGATGTCGGCATCGCCGTCACCGGGGTCGCCGGGCCGGCCGAGCAAGACGGCGTCGCGGTCGGCACGGTGTGCTTCGGCATCGCGCTGCCGGGCCGTCCCGTCGAAGCGGTGTCGACGCGCCTGCCGGGTGACCGGGAGCGCATCCGCCAGTTCGCGACGATCTCGCTCCTGAACCTGTTGCGGCAGCGCCTCGACGTGCTCGCCCGCGAGCACGCGTGAGTCCGCCCGTGCTCGAGCTCCAGGTGAACATCGACTGCGAGGACCTCGATCGGATGGTCGCGTTCTACACCGCGGCACTCGGATACGTCGCGCACGGGAGCAGCGGGGTGACGTACCGGTCGGTCATCCCGGCCGCCGGGGGGCGCGGCCCGAAGCTCGTGTTCCAGAAGGTGCCGGAAGCCAAGGTGGGAAAGAACCGCGTGCACCTGGACCTCATCGTCGGTGACGTCATCGAGGCCGAAGCCGCGCGCTTCGCGACGCTGGGTGCTCGCCGCCTCAGCGCCGAGCCGATCGGTGACGACGAGTGCCGCTGGATCGTGATGGCCGATCCCGAAGGCAACGAGCTCTGCCTCTGTACCTCGTGATCACCTGACGCGATGGTGCGCGCGTTCGTCGCGATCGTCCCGCCGTCCGGCGTGCTCGACGACATCGCGCGACACGATGACGTCGCTTGCCCTGCCCGACGTGCGTACGACGACCCGCCCCCAATGGCACGTGACGTTGCAGTTCCTCGGTGACGCCGACGTCGACGCGGTCGGCGACGCGCTGGGGGATCTGCGGGTCGCATCGGGTGTCGTGCGGCTCGGCGGCGCCGGCGCGTTCCCGCGCGAAGCGGGGCACGGTCTTGTGGCTCGGCGTGCGAGAGGGAGCCGACGCGCTCGCGCAGGCTGCAACGGCGGTCGCGGCCAGGCTGGCACCGCTGGGTCACGAGCCCGACGCACGCGAGTACCACCCCCATCTCACGCTGGCTCGGGCGAAGCGGGCGACCGACTTCACGTCTGCGATCGCGTCGCTCGGCGATCGTCCGGTCGGTGCCGCGTGGACCCCGAGCGAGCTCGTCGTGTTCGAGAGTCGACTGCACCGCGACGGCGCCCGTTACGAGCCGCGACATGTCGTCCCGTTCACGGAGTGATCGTCACGCGGCCTCGCGGTGCGTCCGCTTCCAGATCGCGCGGAACACGAAATAGCCGACGATCACCACGACGATGATGATCGTCAACCACCAGTCGAGCCGGTCGATCGTGCGCGCGATCGCTTCGCCGAACGCCGCGCCGAGCCCGACCATCAGCGCGCCCCACGCGATCGCGGCCGGCACGTCCCACTGGAGGAAACGGCGGAAGTCCATCCCGCTGGAACCGGCCACGAACGGCACGACCGCGCGCAGCGGCCCGACGAAGCGAGCGACCGCGACCACCGGGCCGCCACCGCTTTCGAAGTAGCGCTGGGCGCGCTCGATCCCCGGGCCGAGATGCCGTTTGAGGAAATCCCAACGCTCGGATGAGGCGCGTGCCGATCGTGCGGCCGATCCAGTAGCTCAGCGAGTCCCCGAGCACCGCGCCGATCGCCGCGGCCGCCATGCCGGCGACGATCCATGCGCTCCGCCCCGCGTCGCCGTCCTCGCCGGCGAGCACGGCGCCGCCCACGACCATCGCGACCTCACCCGGAACGAGCAGGTCGAGGAAGAGCGCGGCCTCGCCCGCCGCGAGCACGAGCATCACCACGAGCAGGACGGCGGGATGCAGCTCCTGGAGCCGGTCGAGGATCTGGGAAGTCACCGGGGGGAGTATGCCCGGAGGATCCTTGCCCCGAACGCTTGTTCGCTCTAGGCTCCTCACACGCGTGTGATTCGGATCACACCCGTACCTGATCCCATGTAGTTGTCACACCCCCTCGGTACGTTCCGAGCAACTGCTTCCCCCGACCGAAAACGACGACGCCGCACACGAGTACGGCAGAGAGAGGGGTTCTCCGGTGGATCGCGAAAAGGCACTCGACATGGCGCTCGGCCAGATCGAGAAGCAGTTCGGCAAGGGTTCGATCATGAAGTTGGGCGAGCGCGGCCACGTCGGTGTGGAAGCCATCTCGACCGGCGCGCTGTCGCTCGACCTCGCGCTCGGTATCGGCGGCCTGCCGCGTGGCCGGGTCGTCGAGATCTTCGGGCCGGAGTCGTCCGGGAAGTCGACGCTCGCGACGCACGTCGTCGCCGAGGCGCAGCGCAACGGTGGCGTGTGCGCGTACATCGACGCCGAGCACGCGATGGATCCCGTGTACGCCGCGGCGATCGGCGTCAACGTCGACGAGCTGCTGATCAGCCAGCCCGACACGGGAGAGCAGGCCCTCGAGATCGCCGACATGCTGATCCGGTCGGGTGCCCTCGACGTGCTCGTGATCGACTCGGTCGCCGCGCTCGTGCCCCGCGCCGAGATCGAAGGCGAGATGGGCGACTCGCACATGGGGCTCCAGGCCCGGCTGATGAGCCAGGCATTGCGCAAGCTCACCGGCAACCTCAACCGGTCCCGCACGATCGCGGTCTTCATCAACCAGCTGCGCGAGAAGATCGGTGTGATGTTCGGCTCACCCGAGACGACACCGGGCGGTCGGGCGTTGAAGTTCTACTCGTCCGTCCGGCTCGACATCCGCCGCATCGAGTCCATCAAGGACGGGCCCGAAGTGGTCGGCAACCGCGTGCGCGTCAAGGTCGTGAAGAACAAGACCGCCCCGCCGTTCAAGCAGGCCGAGTTCGACATCATGTACGGCACCGGCATCAGCCGCGAGGGCTCGCTGCTCGACGTGGGCGTCGACCTCGGCATCGTCAAGAAGTCGGGTGCGTGGTTCACCTACGAAGGCGAGCAGCTCGGCCAGGGCCGGGAGAACGTGAAGACCTTCCTGGCCGAGAACGTCGACCTGATGGTGGAGATCTCCGAGAAGATCAAGGCCGCGGTCGGTCTCGACGACAGCGAAGTCACGCTCGACGAGGAAGCGGTCGAGGAGGCCGAAGTCGCCGACGCCGAGCTCTGACGCCTCCCACGTCTCCGACGTCTCCGATCGCTGACCGATGACGGTGCGATCCAACCGGCACTCGGCGCGGGTGATCGTCATCGACGACGCCGGCAGCGTGTTGCTGTTCAGGATCGTGGATCCGTCGGATCCGAAGCCGCCGGTCTGGGTCACGCCGGGGGGTGGCATCGAGGACGGCGAGGCAGTCGTCGAGGCCGCCCGGCGCGAGCTGCGTGAAGAAACAGGAGTCGACGTCGAAACGGAGCTCCTCGGCGCGCCGGTGGCAATGTGCCGCGGTGAGTGGGAGTTCCGAGGCGTCCCGCTCTACTCCGAGGACTGGTTCTTCGCCCTGCGCCTCCCGAACTTCGAGCCTTCCGAAGAAGGATGGGAGGACCTCGAACGCGAGCTCCACCATTCGTGGCGATGGTGGAAACCAGAAGAGATCGACGGCGCCGATGAGGTCGTGCTCCCGTCCGGGCTGGCGGGCCTCGTGCGGCAACTCGTGCGCGGCCGGCGCCCCCGGTGGCCGTCGAGCTCCCTTGGCGAGTCGGCTGATCGCGGCATCCTTCCCGCTGCTCCGGACACTGGCCCGGGCCGCCGCGTGCGCTCGCGTCCGCATATCGCCGGACGACCGGCCAGAATCGCCCGATGCTTGCCGCCTCGGCGCCGCCGCCGAACGATCTCACCGCGCGTGCACGGTCGCGCACAAGGTGGGTCGCAGGCTGTACCTCGTGGTCTGGTTGCTGCTCGCGGCGTACCTGGCACTGCTCGTGTTGCGCGTCGTCGCGTTCGACCAGAACCGATTCTTCGCGGCGGCGAACTCGCTGACCTTGTGGCTGCTCCTGCCTGCGTACGCGATCGCATCCGCCGCACTCCTGTTCCGCCGTTTCGTCATGGCCGGGGGCGCGCTGCTCGTCGTGGTGTTCCACGTGGTCGTCGTCGGGCCGAGTATCGGGGTCGCCGAGCCGATCCCGGACGCGGCGCGTTCGGCGCCGCAGCTGCGGATCGTCAGCGCGAACATCGCTTGGACCAACCCCACGCCCGACCGCCTGACGCGAGAGTTGCTCGAAACCGACGCCGACGTGTTGCTCCTGCAGGAGGTGACGCAGGACTGGATCGATCTGTTCGAGCGGGCCGGAATCGCCGAGCGCTACCGCTACTCGGTCAAGTACCCGTTGGAGAACTCGATGGGCGCGGCGATCTACTCGCGCCTGCCGCTCGATGACGTCGTCGTGACGGTGCCGGCGAGGAACCCCGTGATCGCCGCCGACGTCACCATCGAGGGGGAGACGATCTCACTCCTCGACGTGCACGTCGTCGGGCCACGCGAAGGGATGACGGCCCACCGGCGGTCGGCAGCCATCGTGCGCGAGCTGGCGCGGAGCCGTGCCCACCCGCTGGTCGTCGGCGGCGATTTCAACGCGAGCCCGTACAACCGCACCATGCGCCAGATGGAAGCGATCGGGCTCGACAGCGCGCACGAACGGCGCGGCCGCGGTCTGGCCGTGACGTGGCCGAACGGCGAGCGTTGGCTGCCACCGATCCGCATCGACCATGTGCTCGTCGCCGACCCGATCGTCGTGCTCGACGTCCGTGAGCTGCGCGGGTCGGGTTCGGATCACCGACCGGTGCAGGTCGACCTCGCGCTCGTCGACGGCGACTGATCACGTGATCGCCTCGATCAGGCGATGGCATCGACGATGACGACCGCGGCGGAGGCAGCCGCGAACACGAGCACCGCCGGCCGCATCCAGCCGCGATCGAGGACGTCGTGGAAGCGGCGCCCCATCACCGAACCCATGACGACGAGCGGTGTGAGGCCGGCACCGAGCGCGAGTTGGGCCCACTCCACCTGGCGGGCGATCGAGAGTGTGGTCAACGACAGGATCGTGCCGAAGAAGAACGATGCCGACAGGGTGGAACGCATCGTGGGCCCGGGGTGCCACTGGTACAGCAATGCGATGGGCGGGCCGCCGATGCCCGCGGCCGTGCCGGTCACGCCCGAGGTGACCCCGGCCGCGAACTGGGTGCGCGGTCGTAACACGATCGGGCGGGCGAAGACGCTCGCGAGCACGAAGATCAGGACGAAGCTCCCGATGAGGAGTTGCAGTGTCGCCACCGCGACGGACGCGACCACCCACGCGCCGACGATGGTGCCCGGAACCCGACCGGCGATGATCCAGGTGAGACCCGTACGGTCGAGCGAACGGTGTTCGTGGCGCAGCATCGCGATCGAGATCGGGAAACCGAGCACGACGACGGCGACCGGCAGCGAGTCCGGAAGCACCAGTGCGAGGACGGGCACGGTCACGAGGTTCATGCCGAAACCGATCGAGCCCTGGATCGTCGCGCCGACGAGCGTGGCGAGCGCAGCGAAGGCGCATGCTTCCCATGTGAAGTCCATCTGCGGCCCGATCCGCCCCGACCTTACGACAGAGGGCGTGCGGAGGCGGGCCGTACACTGACGTCGTGACCCGACGGTTCTACGTGCGCACGTTCGGCTGTCAGATGAACGAGCACGACTCCGAACGCATCGCGGGCCTTCTCGTGGCCGAGGGGATGCAGGCAACCGACGATCTCGCGGCCGCCGACGTCGTGGTCCTCAACACGTGCTGCATCCGTGAGAACGCCGACAACAAGCTGTACGGGCATCTCGGTCATCTCAAGTCGCTGAAGGACGCGCGCCCCGACCTGCAGATCGCGGTCGGCGGTTGCCTCGCGCAGAAGGACCGCGACGTCGTCCTCGCCAAGGCGCCGCACGTCGACGTCGTCTTCGGCACGCACAACCTGGCCCGTGCGCCCGAGCTCCTCGAGCGATCGCGCCGGAGCGGACCGATCGTGGAGATCCTCGAAGAGCACGAGGCGTATCCGTCGGCGTTGCCCGCTCGCCGTGAGGTCGACCACTCGGCGTGGATCACGATCCAGATCGGGTGCGACAACTCGTGCGCGTTCTGCATCGTGCCGTCGGTGCGCGGCCGCGAGGTGAGCCGCCGCATGGGCGACATCGTGCACGAGGTCGAGACCCTCGCCACCGATGGTGTCTCGGAGATCACGCTGCTCGGGCAGAACGTGAACTCCTACGGTCGCGACCTCGGCGCCGGCCAGTACCGACCCGAATTCGCCGACCTGCTGCGCGCCGTGGACTCGGTGGAGGGGATCGAGCGGGTGCGGTACACGTCGCCGCACCCGAAGGACCTCCGTCCCGACACGATCGCGGCCATGGCCGAGTGCCGGTCGGTGTGTGAGCACCTCCACCTGCCGTTGCAATCGGGAAGTGACCGCACGCTCGCGCGCATGCACCGCGGCTATACCGCGACGCGTTACCTCGAACGGCTCGCGGCCGCGCGCGCGACGATCCGTGATCTCGCCGTCACGACCGACCTCATCGTCGGGTTCCCCGGCGAAACCGACGCCGACTTCGCGGCGACGCTCGCCGTCGTGGAAGAGGCCGGGTACGACGCCGCCTACATCTTCGTGTTCTCGCCGCGGCCGGGTACCGAGGCGGCGGAAATGGTCGACGACTTCGTGCCCGCCGAGATCGTCCGCGAGCGGATGCAGCAGATCACCGAAGTCGTCGAACGCAGCGCTCGGGAACGGCACGCGGCGCGTGTCGGCACGGCCGAAGAAGTCCTCATCGAGGGCCCGTCGAAGAAAGATCCCTCGGTGTGGTCGGGCCGGACGCGCCAGAACAAGCTCGTGCACATCGCACCGCCCGAAGGTGGCTTCCGCGCCGGTGAGTACGTCGACGTGCGAGTCACGGCTGCCGCTCCGCACTGGCTCCGGGGCGAGCTGGTGCGGCGCGTGCGCCCGACCCGCACCGCCCGCACGCGCATTCCGGTATCGGTGACGCCTGCGTGACGCAGCACCTCGCCCTCGTCGGTCCGACCGCCACCGGGAAGTCCGCCGTCGCGCTGGATCTCGCACACCGGCTGGGCGATGCCGAGATCGTCTCGCTCGACTCGATGCAGGTGTATCGAGGGATGGACATCGGCACCGCCAAACCGACGGTCGCCGAGCGACGATGCCGTGAAACATCATCTGGTCGACGTCGCCGATCCGTCGGAGGAGTGGTCGGTCGTCCGGACGCAGGCGCTCGCGCGCGCCGCGATCGCCGACATCGAGGCGCGCGGGAAGCGGGCTCTGCTCGTCGGTGGCACCGGGCTGTACGTGCGCGCGGTCGTCGACGCGCTCGAGATCCCCGGGCAGGACCTCGCGGTACGGCAGCAGCTCATGGTTGCCACCGGGACTCCCGCAGGCGTGGCAGACGCGTACGCACGACTGCGATCCGTGGATGCCGATGCCGCGGCGCGCATCGAGCCCGGCAACCGCCGCCGCATCGTGCGCGCGCTCGAAGTGTTCGACGCGACCGGCCGTCGTTTCTCGTCGTTCGGTCGTGCCTTCGACGAGTATCCGCCGCCTGCGCTCGACGTGCAGATGGTCGGCTTCTCCGTCGCGAGCACGACACTCGCCGCGCGGATCGAGGCGCGCGTCGAGGTCGATGCGCGCCGCCGGTCTGCTCGACGAGGCGTGCCGCGTCGCCGCGTCAGCCACGGGGGCTCTCACGCACTGCGGCCAAGGCGATCGGTTACGCCGAGATGCTCGCCTTCGACGACGGTGCCATCCCGGAGCTCGACGACGCTTTCACCCAGGTCGTCCGGCGGACACGCCGGTTCGCTCGACGTCAGCGGGTGTGGTTCCGGCGGGATCCGCGGATCCAGTGGATGGAGACCGAAGGGAAATCCGAAGCAGTGGCCGCGGCGATCCTGGCAGCCTGGCAGGGTCCGATCCCCGCCTCGGTGTGACCAACCACGTGAACGTTTCCACTTCGATGCGCCTCGCCAAGCTCCATGCCACCGGCAACGACTTCCTCGTCCGCGTCGCGTTCGAAGACGCCGCGGCCGAGCTGGACGCGAGCACGGTCGCGGCCCTGTGCGACCGCCACCGCGGGATCGGCGCCGACGGCCTGATCACGCTCGGACCGGGAGTCAACGGGGGCGACTGCGCGATGACGTTGGTGAACGCAGACGGTGGAGCCGCGGAGATGAGCGGGAACGGGATCCGCTGTCTCGCGTGGGTCGCCGCCTCCGAAGGAATCGTCTCCGGGTCCGAGCTCGCGGTCGAGACCGCCGCGGGTGTGCGCACGATCGAGCTCGACCGCTCGGGGAGCCAGGTCGTGGGCGCGACGGTCGACATGGGCCCGGTGACGTTCGACCCCTCGCTCATCCCGGTTGCGGTCGATGATCCGTTCGACCTCGAAGCCGTCGCGGGTGACGCCTTCTACCGCGGTGACGCGGCCGGCATGGGCAACCCGCACTTCGTCCTCCTGGTCGACGATCCGGCGTCGGTCCCGGTCGGGGTCCACGGACCGTTGCTCGAACACGACGCGCGCTTCCCTCATCGGACAAACGTCGAGTTCGTACGCGTGCTCGACGCCGACCGCATCGCGATGCGGGTCTGGGAGCGGGGCGCGGGGGAGACGATGTCGTGCGGTACCGGCGCGTGCGCCGCCGCAGCCGTTGCGCACCGGCGGGGACTCGTCGGTGCTCGCGTACTACGTGGACGTGCCCGGCGGCGAGTTGACCGTGACGCTCGACGCGAAGATCCGCCTGGGTGGGCCCGTTGCGCACGTCTTCGACGTCGACGTGCAGCTCGACCGACTGCAAGCCTCCGCGTGAGTCCGTCGCGCTCGCATCAGAACCGCCAGCGCCGGCGGCTCACCGCAACCGAGGTCGACCTCGAGCGGCGACAACAACGCGCGCTCCTCGTCGGTACGGGCTACGGCGCCGCGAGTGTCGACGACGCCGAGGCGTCGCTCGACGAGCTCGTGCAGCTCACCGAGACGGCCGGCGCCGATCCGGTCGAACGGGTGCTCCAGCGGCGCGACGTCCCCGATGCCGCGACGTACATCGGCAAGGGCAAGGCGGAGGAGCTCCGGCACCTCGCCGAAGCGCTCGACATCGACGTCGTCGTGTTCGACGACGAACTGACACCCGCGCAGCAACGCAACCTGGAGAAGATCTTCAAGGTCGACGTCGTCGATCGCGCCGCGCTGATCCTCGACATCTTCGCTCAGCACGCCTCGAGCCAGGAGGGCATGATCCAGGTCGAGCTCGCGCAACTCCGGTACCAGCAGCCGCGGCTGCGCGGCCGGGGTGGGGAGCTGAGCCAGCAGGCCGGTGGAATCGGTGCCCGGCGAGGACCGGGAGAGACCCAGCTCGAAACCGACCGCCGCCGGTTGGTGCGGCGCGTGCAGAAGCTCGAGCGTGACCTGCGTGAAGTCGCGGCGACGCGTGCGACGCAGCGGAAGGCCCGGCAACGACGAGAGCTGTTCCGGGTCGCGCTCGTCGGCTACACGAACGCGGGCAAGTCGACGCTGCTCAACCGCTTGACGAACGCGCACGTGCTCGTCGAGGACCAGCTGTTCTCCACGCTCGATCCGACGACTCGCCGCCTGCATCTTCCGGGCGGAGAAACGGTGCTGATGTCGGACACCGTCGGTTTCGTGCGCAAGCTGCCGCACCAGCTCGTCGAGGCGTTCCGGACGACGCTCGACGAGGTTGCGGATGCGGATCTCCTCGTGCACCTCGTGGACGCGTCGGCACCCGAGCCCGACCTGCACATCGACGCCGTGCAGAGCGTGCTGCGCGAGATCGGTGCCGGCGCCGTGCCCGAGCTGCTCGTGTGGACGAAGTCCGACCGCGCCGAGCGCGACGACGTGAAGCGGCTCGTCGCCGCGCACCGTGGGTCGGTCGCGATCTCGGCGCGCACCGGCGACGGCATCGTCGAGTTCCTCGGAACGGTCGGGGAGCGGCTGCGAACGCTCACCGCGTCGTCGAGTATCTGGTCCCCTACGACCGGGGCGATGTGCTCGCGGCGCTGCACCGAGCGGGCGAAGTCCTCGTCGAGGTGCACGCCGACACCGGGATGCGTGTGCAGGCGCGTCTCCCCGACGCGTCGGCTGGTCGCTTCGTCGAGTTCACCGCGAGCGCGACACGCGAGTAGCACTCGTCGGGAGAACTAGGCTCGCATCACGATGACCGACGCGGGCTTCGTGCCGCCGCCGTACCCGTACGAACGACTCGATGCGCTCAAGGTTGTCGCCCAAGGGGTGCCCGGCGGCATCGTCGACTGCTCGATCGGAACCCCGTGCGATCCCGTTCCCGAGGTCGCGTCGCGTGCGGCTGCGGGCGTGCTCGAAGCGTCGATGGGCTATCCGGCCTCGGCGGGCAGCGCCGAACTGCGCGACGCGGCCCGCGGTTGGTTGTCGCGACGCTTCGGCGTCGAGGTCGCCCGCGAGCAGGTCGGCGCGTGCGTGGGGACCAAGGAGCTCGTCGCGTCGCTGCCGCACCTGTTGCGGCTGCGCACGCCGGCCCGGGACACCGTCCTGTACCCGGCCGTCGCGTACCCGACGTACGAGATGGGCGCCACGCTGGCGGGATGTCGAGCGGTACCGGTCGCGGTCGACGCCGGCTGGCACCTCGATCTCGACTCCATCAGCGAGGCACGACGCCGGCCGCGCGCTCCTGCTCTGGGTGAACGAACCCGGCAACCCGACGAGCTCGGTCGCCGACGACGCCCGCTTCCGAGCCATCGCCGCCTGGGCCCGGGCGCGAGGCGTCGTGGTCGCGAGCGACGAGTGCTACGTCGAGTTCGCACCCGAGCCCGCCACGATCCTGAGCACCGGCACCGAGGACGTGCTCGCGGTGCACAGCGTCTCGAAGCGCTCCAACCTGGCCGGCATGCGCGGCGGCTTCTATGCCGGCGATCCGGAGATCGTCACCTACCTGGTCGAGACCCGAAAGCACGCGGGGCTGATGGTGCCGACACCGGTGCAGGCGGCGATGGCCGCCGCGCTCGGCGACGACGAGCACGTCACCGAGCAGCGCCAGCGGTACGAAGAGCGCCGCAAGCTCGTGAGCGACGGGCTCGACGCGCAGGGGCTCGTGCACGACGGTGGTCCGTGCAGCTTCTACCTGTGGCTGTGCACCGAAACCGGCGGCGACAACGGGTGGGAGATCGCGGGACGGCTCGCGCACTCGGGCCTGCTCGTGTCACCCGGTGATCTCTACGGTCCGGCCGGTGCCGCGCACGTCCGTCTCGCGCTCGTGCAGCCGACCGAACGGCTCCAGCTCGCGCTGGACCGGCTCGATTCCGCGGCGCGCAGCCGGCCGCGCTGACGTATCCGCTCGACGAAAGGACAGCCGTGGACGACGCGACGCTCAAGCAGGTCACGCAGTTGTGGGAGGCCGGCGACGCGTGGCGCGACGTGCAATCGGGCGACGTGGCGCGCGAGCTCGTGGAATCGGTGGTCGGCGCGCTGGATCGAGGCGAGATCCGCGTCGCCGAGGTGATCGACGGCCGGGTCGTCGTGAACGAAGCTGCGAAGCACGCGATCCTCATGTGGTTCCGCGTCAACGACATGGAGCCGATCGAGGCGGGCCCGTTCGAGTACGTCGACAAGCTCCCGTTGAAGCACGGTTACGAGCACGCGCGTGTGCGGGTGGTGCCGGGCGCGTCGGCGCGCTTCGGCTCCTTCCTCGCGCCGGGTGTGGTGCTGATGCCGTCGTACGTCAACATCGGCGCGTACGTCGACGAGGGCACGCTGGTGGACACGTGGGCGACGGTGGCGTCGTGCGCACAGATCGGGAAGCGTGTGCATCTCTCGGGCGGCGTCGGCATCGGCGGCGTGCTCGAGCCACCGCAGGCCGTTCCCGTCGTGGTCGAGGACGACTGCTTCATCGGATCCCGCTGCATGATCGTCGACGGCGCGCGTGTACGACAGGGCGCGAAGATCGGTGCGGGCGTGATCCTCACGTCGTCGACGCCGGTCATCGATTCGCAGACCGGTGACGAGATCGCCCGCGGCGACATCCCCGAGCGTGCGGTGGTGGTGCAGGGCATCCGCAACAAGGAGTTCCCGGGCGGGACGTTCGGGCTCCCGTGCGCGCTGATCCTGCGCTACCTCGACGAGGGCGCGCAGCACGACAAGCTCCAGCTCAACGCGATCCTGCGCGAGCACGGCATCGTGTCGTGACGACGGACACCGTCACGGAGCTGTTCGACCTCACCGAGCAGCTCTGTGCGATCCCGTCGGTGAGCGGCAGCGAGCAAGCGCTCGCCGATTTCGTGGAGCAGTGGCTTCGCGATCATGCGCACGCGCTGACGATCGAACGGCTCGCCGACAACGTCGTCGCCCGCCCGCTCGGTTCCGGCGCAGCCGTTGGCCGCGACGGCGCGCCGCGCATCGTGCTCGGAGGTCACCTCGACACCGTGCCCGCGAACGGAAACCTCACGCCGCGCCGCGACGGTGCGACCCTGCACGGACTCGGGAGCGCCGACATGAAGGGCGGGCTCGCGATCATGCTGCGCCTCGCGCGCCGGCTCGCACAGGACCCGGCCCGCCACGACGTCACCTTTGTGTTCTACGAAGGTGAAGAGGTGGCCGACGAACACAACGGCCTCCGGTTCCTGTTCGCAGAGCACCCCGAGCTGGTCGCAGGCGATCTCGCCATCCTCCTCGAACCGACCGGCGGGTGGCTCGAAGCCGGTTGTCAGGGCACGATCCACATCCGCGCCGCGTTCGAGGGCACACGCGCCCACACCGCCCGCCCGTGGATGGGCGTCAACGCGATCCACCGCGCGACGCGGGTCCTCGCGCGCTGCGCAGGCTTCGAACCCGAGGTCGTGGACGTCGACGGCCTCGAGTACCGCGAGGCACTCCAAGTCGTGCGCATCAGCGGTGGTGTTGCCAACAACGTCGTACCCGATGCCTGCGAGCTCGTCGTGAACCGACGCATCGCCCCGTCGCGCACGATCGAGCACGCGATCAGCGATTGCTACGAGCTGCTCGGCGACGCCGACACCCTCGAGGTGCTGAGTGCCTCAGCGCCCGCGCCGCCGAATCTCTCGCATCCGCTCGTGCAGGAGTTGATCGGTGCCGGTGTGCTCGGCGTGCGCCCGAAGCTGGGATGGACCGACGTTGCACGGTTCGCCGCGCACGGGATCGCCGCGTGCAACTTCGGCCCGGGTGATCCGGAGCTGGCTCACACCGCAGCCGAACGCGTGGAGCTCCACGATCTCGTGCACTGCGCCGGTGTGCTCGGGGGGTTCCTCGGGCTCAGAGCCGGCGCATGAGCGTGACGACCTTGCCGTAGATCTGCACGTCGTCGCCGTCGAACACCATGTCGTCCATGGTCGGATTGGCCGGCCGCAGCACGACCTTGCCGCGCCGCCGGACGAACGTCTTCACCGTGGCTTCCTCGCCGGGGATGCCGGCGACGACGATGTCGCCGTTGTCGGCGGTCGTCTGGGACCGCACGACGACGAAGTCGCCGTCGAAGATGCCGGCGTCGATCATCGACTCGCCGCGCACGCGGACCATGAAGAGCTCACCGGCGCCGGTGAAGTCGGCCGGGATCGGGAGCACCTCCTCGACGTGCTCCGCGGCGAGCACGCCGGTGCCGGCGGCGACGTCGCCCAGCAAGGGCACGTGACGGACCGGCCGTCGCTCGGCCGCCGAGCCGGTGGTCGGCTCGAGCGAGACCTCGATGGCGCGGGGCTTGGTCGGGTCCCGGCGGAGGTAGCCCTTGTCCTGGAGGGCGGCCAGGTGCGCGTGCACCGTGGACGGTGAAGACAGTCCCACGGCTTCGCCGATCTCGCGCACGCTCGGTGGGTAGCCGCGGCCGCGCACCTCTTCGTCGATGAACTCGAGAACCTGTCGCTGACGCCCCGTGAGCGGCCGATCGTTGATCGGCTTGTCCTTGGCCGCTTTTGTTTGCGGGTCGTTGGCGGGTTTGGGGCGAGCGGCGGTCGGCATCGGGCGACCGTAACACGATCAGACGTTCGTGACAAACACCCGTTCGATTTGGGTCTTGACAGTCGAACACACGTTCGGCCATCGTTGTTGTCCCACCCGGATGGTTCGCTCCTCCCGGACACCCGCACACCCGCCGCAGGAGCTCATACAGGAGCTCGAACAGGAGTTCGAAATGGCCGCAGCCCTGGCTTTCCCCCTCGCCCCCCTGACCGAACGGCCGCTCGGCGCCCGGGCCGGACAACGGCCGCGCGCCGAGCGTCTCCACACCCGGCCCGCCCCGGCGCCACGCTGCCGCCGAACCGCCGCTGTCTACTGGCGGCGTCGGTTCGTCGCCGTGGCGCTCGGGCTCGGGCTCGTGGTGGTGGCGGGGCAGGCGAGTGCGGCGCTCGGCGGGTCCTCCCTTGTCCCCGTCGAGCGCCGCCCGCAGGCCGAGTCGGTCATCGTCGAACCGGGCGACACGCTGTGGTCGATCGCGTCGCGCCTCGCTCCGGAATCGGACCCGCGCGAGGTCGTCGACGCGCTGGTGCAGGCCCGCGGTAGCGCCGCGTTGCTGCCGGGCGAGACGATCACCTGGCTCGACGATTGATTCCCTTTCCGGCAAGTACGGTGCAGCGCATGCGCTGCCCGTTCTGCCGGGAGAACGACGACAAGGTCGTCGACTCGCGCGTCGCAGACGAGGGTGGGGCCATCCGGCGGCGGCGCGAGTGCCTCGCGTGCGGCCGCCGCTACACGACGTACGAACGGGTCGAGGAGGTCGGCCTCATCGTGCGCAAGCGGTCGGGGATCGACGAGCCGTTCGACCGCGAGAAGTTGCGCGCGGGCGTCGAGCGGGCGGCGACGAACCGGCTCGATCCCGGCACCGTCGACACCGTGGTCATCGAGGTCGAAGAGGAGCTGCGCGAGCTCGGCGGAGAGGTGCCGAGCGAGCGGGTCGGGGTCGCCGTGCTCGAGCGCCTGCGGACCCTCGACCATGTGGCCTACCTCCGGTTCGCGTCGGTCTACAAGGGCTTCGAGGACCTCGCCGACTTCGAGCGCGAGGTCGGCGAGCTCCAGAAGACGACCGCACCCAAGCAGCGCTAGCGTTCCGTCGCGCACACGGCGTTGGGGGTACGCATGCCGGCATCTGCGAAGCGACGTGGGGCGCACGCGCGCCGGTGCGC
This sequence comes from uncultured Actinomycetes bacterium, assembly GCA_963841215.1. GTDB lineage: Bacteria > Actinomycetota > Acidimicrobiia > IMCC26256 > PALSA-610 > CAVUFH01. Next base: position 377,195 of record CAWJBW010000003.1, read on the forward strand.
TGTGCGCGCTGCTCGTCGCAGGGTCATTCGCTCGGCATCACGGCGGTGCCGTCTCCTGCCGCAGCCGGTCCGGTCGGCACGGTCGACGCCGTACGACTTCGATCTCACCTATCGCGCCGATCGAGGATGACGACGCGGCGCCGACGGCAACGTCTACTTCACGACCGGCCTCACGACCGGTCGCGCGCATCACACCGCAGGGCGCGGTCACCGAGTTCGACACGCCGGCCGTCGGCTGGTCCACCGACATCGCGGCCGGTCCCGACGGGAACGTCTGGTTCACGTCCTACAACGAGGAGTCCGCGATCGTTCGCATCACGCCCGATCGGTGCGCTCACGCCGTTCCCGCTTCCGCTCGCGGACTTCGAGGCGCCGAGCGCCCTCACCGCCGGACCCGACGGTGCGCTCTGGTTCGCCACCTCGAACGGCGGCCTCGGCCGCATGACCACTGCTGGCGCAGTGACGATGTTCATCGAAGGCAACCCCAACGATCCCGACGCGCTCGAGCGTGTCGGGGATGACCGCCGGTCCCGACGGCGCGATCTGGTTCGTGGACCACCAGAAGTCGATCGGCCGGATCTCCACCACCGGCGCCACGTCGTTCTTCACCGCTCCTGGGGTCGTCCCGATCGCGAACATCGCCGTGGGAGCCGACGGGAACCTCTGGTTCCCGCAACAGGGAGGGATCGGACGCATCACGACCGCGGGCGTCTTCACGTCGTTCGCCGACAACCGCGCCGACGACGCCGACAGCATCACCGCCGGGCCCGACGGCAACCTGTGGTTCGTGCGCAGCCATCCGTCGTCAGTTCCCACCCGCCGCGATCGGTCGGATCACGCCGGCCGGGGTTATCACGATGTTCACCGGACCCAACTTGGGCATCGAAGGCGGCGACATCACGACCGGCGCAGACGGTGCGCTGTGGTTCTCGCAGAACTACGACAACCAGATCGGTCGGGTGACCACCGCCGGCGCGTTCAGCGAGTTCTCCGGGAACGGTGTCGCGTTGCCGAGAGCGATCGCGGCCGGCCCCGACGGGAACATGTGGGTCGCAGCCGACAGCGGCAGCTTCGGTCGCCTGCTGCCGAACGGCGTCATGGACCTCGTGTCCAGCCCGTTCGCTGCGCTCTCGTCCGGGCGATGGTCACCGGACCCGACGGCAACCTGTGGGCCGCCGCCTACGGCAGCAACGCCATCACGCGTGTCACCCCGGCCGGCGCGGTGTCGGTCGTCCGCACCGCGAAGGGCCCGGTCGAGATCGCCGTCGGTCCCGACGGCAACATCTGGTACCTCACCAGCAATGCGTACGGCCTTCCCAACCGTGTGGTCGACATGCGCACCAACGGCACCGTCGTGAAGTCCTTCCCGATCGGCTTCGACCGGCCGCGCAGCCTCGCGTTCGGTGCCGACGGAAGCATCTGGCTCTCGTTCGACGACTACACCAACGATCGCATCCTGCACCTCAGCGCAACCGGCGTCGTCCTCTCCGACACATCCCTCTCCCTGTCCACGGACCCGGTGCTCGTCGCCGGCGCCGACGGCAACGTGTGGTACACGAGCGCCGAAAACGATTCGATCAACCGGATCGCGTCGAACGGCACGGTCACCTCCTTCACGGATCCGTCGATCGCCGACCCGCACGACATCGTGCGCGGAGCCGACGACAACCTCTGGTTCACGAACGCCGGCAACAACTCGATCGGCCGGATCACCCCGACTGGCGTCGTCACGAACTATGCGGGCCCCGGGATCTCGGGACCGCGTGGTATCGGCGCGGGCGGCGACGGACGGGTCTGGTTCACGAACTGGGATGACGACGGTGCCGGCGCGATCGACACGCTGCTCACCGGCGCGGTGACACTGCTCAACCAGCCGGCGTCGGTGCGCAGCAACACCTGGCTGAGTGCCGCGTCGCCACCCGCCGCCGGGATCGTCGCAGTCGAGTTCCGCGCGACGGGCGGCGGCCTGACCGACGACGTGATCGCCGGCTGCAACGCTCACGCCTTACGGCTGGCTCGGTCTCTGGGCGACCGGCGCGCGTACTCGAAGGGCAATACCAAGTCGTTGCGGTCGCGAACCGACGGCGCCGGCAACCGGGGCCGGAGCGCGCCGGTCGTGTTCACGATCGACCGGACGGCGCCGGTCACGCAGATGCTCGTGCCGAGCGCCGGCGAGACCATCGGGAGCCCGGCGATCCTCGCCGCCGGCGCGAGCGACAACGACCGGGTCGCCCGCGTCGAATTCCTCGCCAGCGGCGGCGGCGCCACGAACGCGGTCGTCGCGAATCGGCACGCTGACGTATTACGGCTGGATCGCCGCTTGGGACACGAGCGGGTCGCCGAACGGCACCTACACGCTGCGGAGTCGAGCGTGGGACGCGGCCGGCAATTCTCGGACGAGTGCCCCGATCACCGTCACCGTCCAGCACTGAGCTCGCAGCACTGAACTCGCAGGGCGTCCCGCGTTCCTCCCGCTTGTGCATCCGTGCACGAGTGCAAACCTTCGCGAACGCCCTCCGACCAGGATGTTTCGCGACCCGGAAAGCGTTGACGAGGGTGTAACTACAGTGCTGTAATGCTCCACCATCTCGCGGTCGGCGCCGCATCACCCCACAAGATCTTGTGGTATGCCACGCTGCGTCGGCCGAGCTGAGAATCACGAGCGGGGATCACGGGAAGCACGCACATTCCGACGTTCGGCCCTCGGGCCGGAGGGGGCAGACACGACGATGGCAATGGCGCCGCAGCAGCTGGGAATCGGGATCCGACGGCACTTCACCGCGGTCGGGGAAGATCCCTACGCATCGATCGCCTGGGAGCGGCGGGACGCGCGGCATTCCCAACTTCAAGGACGGCGGCGACGCCTTTTTCCAGGCCGGGGTCGAGTTCCCGACGTCCTGGTCGCTGAACGCCACCAACATCGTCGCCCAGAAGTACTTCCGCGGCACGCTCGGCACACCCGAGCGCGAGTGGTCGCTGCGCCAGGTCATCGACCGCGTCGTCGACACGATTGCGGATTGGGGCGTGCGCGACGGCTACTTCACCGACGACGAGGAAGCGGCCGCATTTCGCGACGAGCTCAAGTACGTCCTCGTCCACCAGCGCGCCGCGTTCAACTCACCGGTCTGGTTCAACATCGGTGTGAAGGGCGTCCCGCAACAGGCGAGTGCGTGTTTCATCCTCGCGGTCGACGACACGATGGACGCGATCCTCAACTGGTACCGGGAGGAGGGGATCATCTTCAAGGGTGGCTCGGGTGCCGGCATCAACCTCTCCGGGATCCGTTCCTCGAAGGAACTCCTCAAGGGCGGCGGCACCGCGTCCGGGCCGGTGAGCTTCATGCGCGGCGCGGATGCGTCCGCGGGCACGATCAAGTCGGGCGGCAAGACCCGGCGCGCGGCCAAGATGGTCATCCTCGACGCCGACCACCCGGACATCGAGGAGTTCGTGTGGTGCAAGGCGATCGAGGAGCGCAAGGCACGCGCGCTGCGCGACGCCGGCTTCGACATGGACCTCGACGGTCGCGACAGCCACTCGATCCAGTACCAGAACGCCAACAACTCGGTTCGCGTCGACGACGCGTTCATGCGCGCGGTCGAGTCGGGCAGCAACTGGGACCTCAAGGCGGTGATCGACGGCGCGCCGGTGAAGACCATGCCCGCGCGCGAGCTCATGGGGCAGATCGCAGAGTCGGCGTGGGAGTGCGCGGACCCGGGCGTGCAGTACGACACGACGATCAACCGCTGGCACACCGCGTCCAACACCGGCCGCATCAACGCGTCCAACCCTTGCTAGCGAATACCTCCATTTGGACAACTCGGCCTGCAACCTGGCGAGCATCAACTTGCTGAAGTACCTCGGCGACGACGGCACGTTCGACGTCGAAGGTTTCAAGCACACCGTCGAGGTCGTCTTCACCGCGCAGGAGATCCTCGTCGGCAACGCGGACTACCCGACCGAGAAGATCGCGGAGACGACGCGAGCGTTCCGTCAGCTCGGTCTCGGCTACGCCAACCTCGGCGCGCTGCTCATGGCCGAGGGCATGCCGTACGACTCCGACGCGGGCCGGGCGTGGGCGGCGGCGATCACGTCGCTGATGACCGGCCACGCGTACGCGACGAGCGCGCGCACCGCGGCGCGCATGGGGCCGTTCGCGGGCTACGCCGAGAACCGCGAGCCCATGTTGAACGTGCTGCGCATGCACAGGGATGCGGCGGCCGGCGTCGACGACCCGCGCGGTACCGGCCGCGCTACGAACTGCGGCGCGCGAGTCGTGGGACGACGCGGTCGAGCTAGGCGAGCGTCACGGTGTGCGCAACTCGCAGGCCTCGGTGCTCGCTCCCACCGGCACCATCGGCCTCATGATGGATTGCGACACCACCGGCGTCGAGCCCGACCTCGCGCTCACCAAGGCGAAGAAGCTCGTCGGTGGCGGCACGATGTTCATCGTCAACCAGACGATCCCGCGTGCCCTGCGCCAGCTCGGCTACGACGACGACACGGTGTCGCAGATCGTCGCCCACATCGACGAGCACAAGACGATCCTCGGTGCGCCCGGCTTCAGGGTCGAGCACCTGCCGGTGTTCGCGTGCTCGATGGGCGACAACGCGATCCACTACATGGGCCACGTGAAGATGATGGCGGCGGTGCAGCCGTTCATCAGCGGCGCGATCTCGAAGACCGTGAACCTTCCCGAAGACGTGTCGGTGCAGGACGTCGAGGACGTCTACATCGAGTCGTGGAAGCTCGGCCTGAAAGCCGTCGCGATCTACCGCGACAACTGCAAGGTCGCCCAGCCGCTCGCGACGCAGAAGAAGGCGGCCGACAACGTCGAGGCCGAAGTGGAGCGGATCGTCGAGACGATCATCGTCCAGGAGCCGGTACGCCAGAAGCTGCCGCGCACGCGCAACAGCCGCACCTTCTCGTTCCGGGTCGCCGACTGTCACGGCTACGCGATCGTCGGCGAGTACGAGGACGGCCGGCCCGGCGAGCTGTTCCTGAACGTCGCCAAGCAGGGCTCGACCCTCGCCGGCATCATGGACGCGTTCGCGATCTCGGTCAGTCACGGCCTGCAGTACGGCGTGCCGCTCGAGGCGTTCGTCGAGATGTTCACGAACTACCGGTTCGAGCCCGCGGGCATGACCGACGATCCCGACATCCGGTTCGCGACCAGCCTCGTCGACTACTTGTTCCGCCGCCTCGCCGTCGAGTACCTCGACTTGGAGACGCGCGAAGCGATGGGCATCCTCACGGTGGGGGAGCGGCTCCAGCCGACGCTGCCGGGCGTCGAGGAGTCGGCCACCCCGACGGCGCGGTCGGTCGACCTCCCGCTCGAGGACCGTGCTCCTTCCGCAGCATCGTCGGAAGCGCGCGCGGCGACACCGGCAGCCGCGGCGTCACCGCGAGAAGTCGTGCTCTGTCACGTCTGCGGCGACATGATGCAGCGTGCGGGCTCGTGCTACGCGTGCCCCTCGTGCGGGAGCACCAGCGGCTGCTCGTGAGCTGATCACGCCGGCGGCAGCATTCTCGATTTCGGAGCACGGCGGTCTCGCCCGTCCGATGGGTCGGACGGCGGACCGATGAATACGCGCCGTGCAATCGGTCGAACTCGCGACGGATTCGTGCGGATGGCTCGCACGCCGTCGTCGAGAGGAGATGGCCATGCGCGTCGTCGTGTTCAACCACGTGAGCCTGGACGGCGTCATGCAGTCGCCGGCCGGCGCGGACGAAGACACGCGCGGCGGCTTCACGCGTGGCGGGTGGGCCGCCGCCGACAACGACGAGGTCCTCGGCGAGTTCACCGGTCAGCGGATGGCGCGGGGCGACGACGGAGCTCTGTTGCTCGGCCGGCGGTCCTACGAGCACCTGCTCGGCTACTGGAACACCCAGCCCGACAGCCCGTTCACGCCGGTGCTCAACAACATGCCGAAGTACGTCGCGACGACCACGTTGACCGAGCCGTTGCCGTGGCCGAACTCGACGCCACTCGGCGATGACGTGCCGGCCGCGGTCGCACGGCTCAAGGAGCAGGACGGCGGAGACCTCACGGTGATGGGGAGCGGCGCACTCCTCCAGTCGCTGTTCCCGCACGATCTCGTGGACGAGTACGTCTTGATGGTCCATCCGGTCGTACTCGGCTCGGGTCGCAAGCTCTTCGCTGACGGCGCGGCCTACGCCGCGCTCGAACTCGTCGACTCGATACCGACGACCACGGGCGTGATCATCGCGACCTACCGAGCCACGCACGCCGCGTAGAGCCGAACCCAGGGTTTCGGCGACAATTCATGACCGTTCCGGTCGCCGATTGTCGCAAGAACCGGTTGTTCGGGAGACTCGCGGCTCGATGAGCACCGTGTACCCGCCGAGCGACGACGTCGCCGCGATCCGGGCGCGGATCGACCATCCGATCATCGACAACGACGGGCACATCATCGAGTACCTGCCCCTCGTGCGTGACATCCTCGTCGACCTCGCGGGTGAAGACGTCGCGAAGCGTTTCGACCTCGTCGTCGACAGCGGACGGCTCACGCAGATGTTGACGGCCGATCAGCGGCGCGAACTGGCGCTGGCGCGCGTCCCGTGGTGGGGGATCCCGACCCGCAACACCCTCGACCGGGCCACCGCGATGCTCCCGCAGCTCCTGTACCAACGGCTCGACCAGCTCGGTATCGACGTCGCGGTGGTGTACCCGACGTACGGGCTCACCGCGATCCACTTGGCCGACGACGAGCTCCGCGGCGCGGTGTCGCGCGCGTTCAACACCTACGTCGCCGAGGTGTACGCGCCGTACCGGGACCGCATCCTTCCGGTCGCCTGCATCCCGACGTTCACACCCGACGAAGCGGTCGAAGAGCTCGAGTTCGCGGTGCGCGGCCTCGGCCTGCGGGCAGTGATGATGGGCGGCGTGATCCCGCGGCCGTACCCGGGAAGCGACGGACCGGGCGCCCGCTGGATGGACGGGCTCGGTCACGCGTCGCCGTACGACTACTCGCCCATGTGGCAGAAGTGCGTCGAGCTCGGCGTTGCGCCGACATTCCACTCGACCGGCGCGGGCTGGGGATCGCGGACGTCGCCGACGAACTACGTGTTCAACCACATCGGCAACTTCGCCGCCGCCGGTGAGCTGACGGCGAGGTCGCTGTTCTTCGGTGGTGTCCCGATGCGGTTCCCCGAACTGCGGTTCGCGTTCCTCGAGGGTGGTGCCGCGTGGGCGTGCAACCTGCTCAGCGACATCCTCGGCCACTGGGAGAAGCGCAACCGCGACGCGATCACGCAGTACGACCCGGCCGCGCTCGACCGCGCCGGCGTTGGACGCGCTCTTCGCGCAGCATGCCGAAGGCCGGATGCGGGATCGCATCGACCGGCTCGGTGACGGGCTCGCCATGTTGTCGGAACCCATCACCGGCGACGACGTGCGTCGACGAGTTCGCGGAGTCGCAGGTGTCCTCGGCCGACGACGTCGTCGAGATCTTCACCCAGCGGTACTTCTTCGGATGCGAGGCGGACGATCCGATGGCCGCCATGGCGTTCGACGCCCGCCGCAACCCGCAGGGCGCGCGCCTACCGGCGATCTTCGCGAGCGATATCGGCCACTGGGACGTTCCGGATTTCTCGCGCGTGCTCTGCGAAGCGTGGGAGCTGGTCGACGACGGTCACCTGACCGAGGACGACTTCCGCGCGTTCACCTTCGACAACCCGATCGCGCTCTGGACCGGCACCAATCCGGACTTCTTCGCGGACACTGCGGTCCAGTCGGCCGTCGCCGCCGCCCTCAGCTGACCGCGAGCGCGGGCACGACCTCGTCGAGTGACGCGACGCAGGTAGGGCCAGGCGATCTCGGGCGGTACGCCGCCGCACAACGGGTGCAAGCCGAGGTAGCCGTTCTGACGAACCCAGTCGACCGCTTCGTCGACGGTCCACACGCGGTGCGCGCCGTTCTCGGCGCGCAGCTCGTCGACGGTCTTGCCGTACGACAAGCTCGCGGTGTTGCCCTGCGGGTTCCACGCCGCGTACGTGGTGGCGTCGTGCAGGAGGTACGAGCCGAGCTCGTCCCAGGCCCGGTCGACGTCGTCGGCGACGAAGATCGTCGACGGGGTGTCCGGGCTCGGGAGCATGAGGTTGCCGGGCGGATGACCCTGCTTCTCGCACTCGTCGTAGTACGCCGCCGCGAGGTCGTCGCCGTCGGTCTGGGCGAAGAAGTCGAGTCCGAACCGCGCCGCGCGCCGCGCCGCCGCGGTCGACTGCCCGCCCCACGCGATCGACGGGCCGTTCGGCGTACGCGGGCCGGGGGTGACCTTGACGTCCGTCGCCATCGACTTCCGCGACCGGTTTCCCGGCGATCGCGTCGAGGAGCGCGCGGAGCTTGTCGTCGACGATGCGCGCACGCTTCTTCATGTCGAGGCCGTACAGCGCGAATTCCTCGGCCCGGTAGCCGAGGCCGAACACGTAGGAGACCCGCCCGTTGCTGATGTGGTCCAGCACCGCCATGTCCTCGGCCAGGCGGATCGGGTCGTAGAACGGCAGCAGCGCGGCGGCGACCATGAACGAAACCTGCTGCGTGCGGGCCGCCATCGCCGACGCGAGGACGAGCGGCGAGGGCAGGAAACCATCGGGGGACGCGTGGTGCTCCGACACCGCGACCGCCAGACAGCCGCGCGTCTCGGCCCACTCGACCATCTCGATCGCCGCCGCATACAGCTCGGTCGTGCGCGCCGGGTCCGGAGACCGCATGTCGAACCGCATGAGGAACATGGTCAGGTCAGATGCTCAGGTCAGAGTGCGAAGCAGTTCAGTGAGATCGAACGCTTGGCCAGCGCGTCCTGGATGCCGCTGTAGACGGTGCCGTCGAGCGCGATCGTGATGTGTCCGACCGCCCGTAGGAAGCAGGGCGATTGGATGAGCACGTTGCGGTTGTTGCCGTCGTTGGCGAGATACGCGTTGCTGTAGGGCGTCACGATCGCGTCGAGCACGGTCGCGAAGTTCGTGTAGGAGACGTTGCCGATGGTGTCGTCGCCGGCGTTCAGTGCGGCGAGGAACGACGATCCGATCGCCATCTGCTGGCACGCGATCACCCCGATGCAGTTCCCGAGACCCAGCAGCGACGCGAGGTTCGCGAGCGTCGTGCCGTAGTGCGGCGCCGCGAGGCTGATCATGCTGTCGACTTCACCCGAACCGCCGAGGCTCTTGATGTAGTAACGGCCGACGAGCCCGCCCTGCGAGTGTCCGATGAGATCCACGCGAGCCGCGCCCGTCTGCGCTCGCACCTGGTCGGCGAACGCGTTCAACGCCTGTGCGGTATCGGCGATGTCGCCGAGGCCGCTGCCGGGAAGCCCGAAGATGTACGGCTGGTAGCCGTCGGCGGCGAGCCGGGCTGCGAGCGGCGCGTAGTAGACGCTCGCGACGCCCTGACCTGCGAACGTGCCCGCGACGATGATCACCGGATCTCGCGTGGCCGCCGCGGCCGGCGACGCGGCGGCGAAGCGATGCGAGTGAACAGGCGACGGCAACGGCCGCGGCCACGACGGTGCGACGAAGGCGCATGTGCTTCCCCCCGGAATCGAACGCGCGAGCGATCGCAGCCTCGCGCACGACGAACCCCGGGACAACCACCCACGTCTAGCCTGACGCGATGACGAACCAAGTCGACAAGAACGACGCTCGGAATCGCTACGAGATCCGCGTCGACGGCGAGCTCGCCGGTTTCGCCCGGTACCGGGAGGACGGCGACGTGATCGTGTTCGAGCACACCGAGGTCGACGATCGGTTCCAGGGCCAGGGTCTGGCGACCGAGGTGGTGCGGACCGCCCTCGACGACGTGCGCGCGCAGGGCCTCTCGGTGCAGCCGCGCTGCCCGCTCGTGCGGAAGTTCATCGCCGAGAACGCGGAGTACCAAGATCTCGTACGAGACGGCGACAAAGCCGAGTTCGACCTGTAGCCGTACGCAATGTCCAAATCCCGAGGGGGCGCAATGCAGCACAAGACGTTCCGAGCACTGGTGACCGCGGTGATCGTCCTCGCGCTGGGCGGATCGGTCGCCACGGCGAGCGCGAGCACGCCGGCACGCGTGCCCGCCCAGGCTTCGGCCGATCCCATCCGCATCCTCGTCACGAACGACGACGGTGTCGGCGCGGCCGGGATCGCCGCGCTCGGTCAACCAGCTGCAGCTCATCCCGAACTCCGAGGTCACCGTCATCGCGCCCGCGACCGACCGGAGCGGGACCGGCGCCGAACTTCACGACGACGCCGATCACGGTCAGCCCGGCGACGACCGCTTCCGGTGACGCGGCGACCGCCGTCGCCGGGTTCCCGGCCGACACCGTGCTCTACGGCGTGCTGTCCGCGATGCCGATGCGACCCGATGTCGTCGTGTCCGGCATCAACTTCGGTCAGAACCTCGGCAACTTCACCGAGCTCTCGGGCACCGTCGGCGCGGCCCGGACCGCCAACCGGCTCGGTATCCCGGCGATTGCGATCAGCCAGGGATTCGCCGTCATCGATCAACTACTGCCAAGCGGCCTTCACCGCGCGCGTCTGGATCGAGTTGTTCCGGTCGAACTACGAGTCCGGGTCGTTGAAGCCGCAGACGTTGAACTTCAACGTGCCGTCGTGCCCGTCGGGCGCAACCCGTGGCCTCCTCGTGGTCCCGCTCGGCCGCACGACCGATGTCGGCGGCTACACGCTCCAGTCCGGTATCACCGGCAACGGCACGTTCGCACCGACGGTCGTCGACAAGAACGCGCTCGCGACCGCCAACTGCCTCTCGACGGAGACCGGCTTCGACAACGACATCGATGCGTTCAACAACGGCTACATCACGCCACCGTGCTGAACCAGGATCTCGCCGACCGCTGACGCGATCGTCGGGCGCGGCGTTCGGGGTCAGTCGGCGACTTGCATCATGTCGGTGAAACCCGACGGGTCGTGCCGGCCGATGTTGCCGTGCTCGAAGATGCCCCATCCGACTTGACCGTCGAACGTCGCGCGCGCGATGTGATCGACGATCGAAAACGCGCCACGACCCGCGACCGCCGGATCGTTGTGATCGTACGTGGACCCCTCGATCCACTCCTCGCCCTTCCACAGCCCGTGGGTCCAGTCGGGGTCGGCGCCGTAACCACAGCCGATGTTGAGCGGGATCCCCATGATGGGCTCGATGTCGAGCGTGTGGGGCTTCCCGTCGCGGCCGACGAGCTGCATCGACGCATGCGTCGGCCAGCGCGTTCCCGACTTGTAGGTGATCGCGGGGAGCGGCCACCCGAGCTGATCGGGTCCACGTTCGCGGCTCGCAGGCCAGACCTGCACCGCGAAGTTCGTGTTGCGCGCGCCACTCGGGTCTTCCTCCAGGATCACGTGCAACGCGAAGTCGTCGAAGCGGAGCGGGATCCAGTTCCACCACATCCCGTCGAATTCGCGCGGCCGTCCCGGCGGTTCCGGTTCACCGACGGGCCGGATCCCCCAGGAACGGTCACGGGTAGCGGTGAAGCGGTCGGGCGTCACCTCGATCGTCTCGCCGCCGACTCGAAGCTCGCCCGACCAGGTGCCGACACCTGCGAACCGCGATGCGTCGAGCAGGATGCGGTCGCCCTGGCGCCGGACGTGCGCCGGCTCGGAGATCGGGCCGTACTCGGAGGAGTAGCGCAGGTCGAAGCCGAGCCCGTGCTCGTCGGCGTCACAGGAGAGGTGGATCTCGCGGTAGGGCTCGACGACCTCGATGCGGTAGGGGCCGACTTCCTGACGGAGCTTGTCGTCGGGACGCGGTCCGGACATGCGTACCGCCCATTGACGATCGCCGCGCCGCACCGTTGCGAACGCATCGATCACACCGAGATTCGGGTACACGCCGAGCCCGGTGATGAAGAACGCGTCGGCGTCGTGATCGACACCCTGGTAGATGCACCGGTCGTAGAAGTGGCGATCGCTCGGGCCGACGTACCGCATGGGCAGTGGCACCTGGTGGATCGGATACTCGTCGAGCGGGTCGAACTCCAACATCGTTCCTCCAGCCAATGGACGCGGTCCGGACGGACGCGGTCCAGTCGTACGCGGTCCAGACGTACGGCGAGAGCAGCGCCGGAACCCTACCGATCCGCCTCGGACGGCTGGATTCGGCGGCGCCGGCGCGCTGGACTGCGCACCATGCCCGCAACAGTCACGGTCGCATCGATCCAGGAATCCGTCGTGGAGTTGGCCCGACAGTGGAAGGAGCAACGCGCGGAACGGCAGGCGCGACGCCATCTCGAGCAGGCCGACTTCGATGCTCTGACCGCGACCGGCTACCTGCTCGCGGCGGTGCCGGTCGACCAGGGAGGGTCCTGGGAGTCGGTGGCGCAGTCGACCGCCGGCGTGTGCGACGTGTTGCGAACACTCGCCCGAGCCGATCCGTCTGTCGCGCTCGTCGCCGCGATGCATCCCGCGGTGCTCGGGTACTGGCTCGCGACCGAAGACCCTGCAGACTCGACATGGACGGAGCAGCGACGGGCCGCGTTCGCGACCGCGGCGACCGGAATGCAATGGGGAACGATCACGTCCGAGCCCGGCAGCGGTGGCGATGTCATGAAGACCCGGACCCGCGCCGAAGCAGACGGCGCAGCGTCGGGCGCGATTCCGGGAAGTCAGTATCGGTTGACGGGTGACAAGCACTTCGGCAGCGGTTTCGGTATCAGCGACTACATGTTCACGACGGCGCTGCCGGACGGCGAGGACGAACCCGCCGCGTTCTTCATGGACCTGCGCGCGGCGCGAGACGCGAGCTCACCCGAGATCACGGTGACGGCCCCGTGGGACGGCGCGGGCATGACGGCGACCCAGAGTCACGCGGCGCGTCTCGAGCGGATGCCGGCCGTGCGGCTGGCCTGGCCGGGCGACATACAGGTGCTCGCGTTCAACGCGGCACCGCTCATCGCGATGCTGTTCACGTCGGTGGTGCTGGGCGTGTTCGACGCCGCGGTCGAGCACGCACGCGAGCAGCTCGGCCCCAAGCGGGAAGGGCTCCGCGCCTTCGAACAGGTGGAGTGGTCCCGTGCCGATCTCGACCACTGGACGGCGGTGCAGGCGTACGACGGCGCGCTTCGCACACTCGACGCGCACGGTGCCGCGGCCGGGCTGCACGCCGGGCTGCGGGCGAAGACGGTCGTCGCCGAGGCCGCCGAGCGCGGGCTGCGCCGTATCGCGCAGGTCATGGGCGGCGGCACGTTCGCCCGCCGGTCGCCGGTCTCGGCCTGGTTCGAGGACGTGCGCGCCCTCGGTTTCCTGCGCCCCCCATGGGGCCTGGCGTACGACGGTCTCTTCGCCACCTCGTTCGACATCAACGAGGCTGACGACTGAATGACGACACTCGGCACGGATGGGAGACTCGCGCATGACCTTGTGCATCTCGGCCGACTCACACGTCACGGAACCGCCCGGCACCTACATCGATCGCATCGATCCACAGTTCCGGGACCGAGCACCGCGACTCCATCACGACGACACGCTCGGCGACGTGATGCTGATCGACAACGGCAAGTCGCTCGTGCCGTTCTGGCTGGTCGCCGCGGCCGGACGACCGAGCGAAGAAGTCCGGCTCGACATCGACAAGCGATTCGAAGATCTCCATCGTGGCGGCTGGGATCCGGTCGCGCGTCTCGGCGACCAAGATCGCGACGGCGTCGCGGCCGAGGTCATCTACCCATCGGTCGGCATGCTGTTGTGCAACCACCCCGAGGCCGATTACAAGCGCGCCTGCTTCCAGGCGTACAACCGGTGGATCGCCGAGTTCTGCGAGACCGCACCCGACCGTCTCATCGGTGTCGGCCAGACCGCGCTGCGGTCGCCCGAAGAAGGGATCGCCGACCTCGAAGAGATGAAGGCGCTCGGTTTGCGCGGCGTCATGTTGCCCGGTGTACCGCCGAACGCCGACTACGACGACCCGATGTACGACGAGTTCTGGGATGCGGTCATCGACATCGGTGTGCCGCCGTCGTTCCACATCCTCACGTCGGGGAGCGACACGCCGTTCGCGCCACACATCCGCGGGCCGAAGCTCAACACGTTCATGGCGATCATTCGCGGCAACCAGGACATCGTCGGCACGCTCATCTTCGGAGCGGTGTTCGAACGGCATCCGGATCTGCGGGTCGTGTGCGTCGAGGCCGACGCGGGGTGGGCACCGCACTACATGTACCGCGCCGATCACGCCTACGACCGGCATCGCAACTGGCTCACCGCGGGCGAGCTGTCGCAGCCACCGAGCGCGTACTTCCGCGAAAACGTGTACCTGACCTTCCAGGACGACTGGGTGGCGTTCCGTGTCGCCGAGCTCATGAACATCGAGCGACTCATGTGGGCCAACGACTTCCCGCACAGCGATGCGACGTGGCCGGACTCCCAGGCGCTGCTCGCCGTACACGCCGAACAACTGGAACCGCGCACTCGCGAACGCATCCTGTTTGCCAACGCGGCCGACCTCTACGACATCCCGCTCCCGAGCTGAGGCGCGGTCCGCCCGATGGACGCCGATGCCTTGGTCGCGGCGGGTGTGTACGACCCCGACGCGCCGGAGGCGGAGCAACGACTCGATCTGTTGCGGTGGCTTCTCGACGAAGGCGTCTCGCTCGACCAGATCGTCGACGCGCAGCGACGCGGGTCGCTCTACCGCGCCGGGCTCGACGCGCTGCTCTGGCCCGAGGGCGGAGGACTGACGATCGCCGATGTCGCGCGCGAATCGGGTCTGCCGGAAGCGTCAGTCCGGCGGGCTCGGCGGCTCATCGGACTGGCCGACCCCGGCGACGAGCCCGTCTGTCACCGCGGTGAGGTCGAGCTGTTCCGCGCGCTCGGAGTCGCGATGCAGATGTTCGGCGAACAGCCCGCGCTCGAGTTCACGCGTGTGCTCGGAACCGCGACCGCGGCCATGGCCGAAGCGGCGGTCTCGATGTTCGCGGTGTCGGTCGCGGAGCAGCTGCGAGACGAGGGCGTGGCACCGGTCGAGTACGCGAAGCGCGTCCGCGAAGCAACCATGGCCTTCACCACTGCCCGGTTCGTCATCGATTTGATGATGCGCCTGCAGTTCGACGAGGCCGTCGACCGGCTCACGGGCGCGTGGGACCGTACCGACGACGACGTGCCTCGGGACGAGCTCGACTTCACCGTCGCATTCGTCGATCTCGCCGAATCGACGCAACTCACGGTCTCGACATCGGCGGGCGACTACGCCGCCGCGATCCGCGACTTCGAAGGTCATGCAGCCGATGCGGCGGCTCAGCACGGCGCGCGCCTGGTGAAGTTGATCGGCGACAGTGCGATGCTCGCGGGACGCGACCCCGGGCACGTGACCGATGCGGTCGTCGAGCTCGTGCAAGTGGTCACAGCCGACGACCGGTTCCGCGGCGCGCACGCCGGGATCGCGTCGGGACGGGTCATCGCGCGTGCCGGGGACTACCTCGGCCCTCCGGTCAACCTCGCAGCTCGCCTCACGGAGGCATCAGCAACCGGCGAGATCCTCTGTGACGAGACGACGTCGCGAGCGCTTCCGGATCGGATCGTTCCCGCCGGCGTGCGCGATGTGCAGGGACTGGACGGCGACCAAGCCGTGTGGGCGATAAGCGGTGCGGGCGTCGGTGGCGGTTCGCGGTTCCCGAACGCGGGTGACGACGTTCGGGAACCGCCCGTCAGCTGAAGATGCTCACGCCCCCCGGGCCGACGAGCAGGCCGATGATGATGAGCACGATGCCCATCAGGACAGCACCGCGCACCATGTACACGATGCCCGCGATCACGAGGATCACGGCAACCAACCAGAGTAGGAACTCCATACGAGCCTCCTTTTGCTCGACCCGCTGTACCCTCCCGCAACTGTTGTCACGCATTGCACGCGGGAACGTCATTCTCGCCGCTGCGACTCGACCGGAGGAGGATGCATGACCCCGAATTCCGATCGAGGCGACTCCGATCTCGAAGGCCTGGATCCCTACGCCCTCATGGACGTCGAAGCCAACCGACTCGATGGCTTCTTCGCGAGCGTCGACGACGCCGGCTGGCGCGCACCGAGTCGTTGCGAGGGCTGGTCGGTCCGCGACGTGCTCGCGCACCTCACCGCGAGCGAGGACTACAACCGGGCGTGTCTCGACGGCACGGTGAGCGCGTTCCTCGCGGGCATGGGCGCACGCGGCGTCACGGATCTCGCGTCCGCGAACGAGCTCGGTATCCGCGACCTCGACGACGTCGACACACCTGCGCTGCTCGAGACCTGGCGCACGCGCGCGTCGGAGAACCGCGACGGGTTTCGCGCTCGTGAAGGGGCAGATGTCGACAGTTCGGTCGGCCCGTACCCAGCACGCTGGCAGGCGTTCCACCTCGCAGCCGAGCTCGCGATCCACGCCGACGACGTCGGCGCGCCGGTCGAAGACGCGGAGGCCGGCGGTCGCACCCACTGGCTGGCCCAGTTCGGACGCTTCGCGTTGAAGGAGCACAACCCCGAGTTGCAGACGAAGGCGTCCGACAACCGCACCCACGTGCAGGGCGAAGGGATCGACGTCGACCTCGCCGATGCCGACTTCGTTGCCGCGGCATCCGGACGCCTCCCGGAGGACAGTCCGCTCGATCCCGAGACCCGGCGCGCGCTCGCGGTCACGTGATGGCGACGTCGACGCGTTACCTCGTCACCGGTGCGACCGGTCAGGTCGGCCTGCCCGTCGCGCTGGCCCTCGCCGGAGAGGACGGCAACCACGTCGTGGCCGTTGCCCGCTTCCGCGACGAGGCGGCACGCGACCGTTTGACCGCGGCCGGGGTGCAGTGCGTAGAAGCAGACCTCGCCAAGGGTGAGCTCGACGGGATCCCGGACGACATCGACTACGTCTGCAACTTCGCGGTCGTGAAGTCGAACCGCTGGGAGGTCGACATCGCGGGGAATGCCGAAGCCGCCGGCCTGCTCATGGCTCACTGCCGCTCCGCACGCGCGTTCCTGCACTGCTCCTCGACCGGCGTGTACGAAGCTGCGACCGGTGAACCGCAACTCGAGTCGGACCCGCTCGGCGACAACCACCGCGTCATGATGCCGACGTACAGCATCAGCAAGATCGCGGCCGAAGCCGTGGTGCGTACGACCTGTCGCATCTTCGGCGCGCCGACGACGATCGCTCGTCTGAACGTCCCCTACGGCCTGAACGGCGGGTGGCCGGCGTTCCACCTCGACCTGATGCTCGGCGGCCAACCGGTGCCCGTTCGCCCGGACGGTCCGAGCCGGTTCAATCCCATCCACGAGGCCGACATCATCGCGATGGTGCCCCGGTTGCTCGACGCGGCAACGGTGCCGGCGACGATCGTGAACTGGGGTGGCGACGAGGAGACGAGCATCGAGGAGTGGTGCGAGTACATGGCCGGCATCGCCGGTTGCGAGGCCCGCTTCCACGTCACCACCGAGACGATCGGCGGCATCCCGACCGACAACACCCGCCGCCGCGAAGTGGCGGGCGCGACGACTGTCAGTTGGAAGGATGGCCTGCGCGAGCTCGTCGAGGCCCGCCTCGCGCGGTGAGCGAAGAGGAGTGCGCTACTCCTTGTAGACCGGTTTCCGCTTCTCGCGGAACGCGGCAATCGCCTCGTCCAGGTTGCCGGTGTACCCGGCCAGCAGCTGGTTGCGGTTCTCGAGATCGATGGCCGCGTGCAACGACGCGATCTCGAGGTTCGACCACATCGCCTGCTTGGTCATCATCACGCCGAACGGACTGAGGGTCGTCATCTGCTCGGCGGTGTCGAGCGCGTGGTCGAGCAGCGCGGCGTCGGGGAGGACCTTGGAGACGAGACCCATCCGCAGCGCTTCGGTCGCGTCGATCTTGCGCCCGGTGAGCAGCAGTTCGGCGGCATTCGAAGTGCCGACCGCCCGCGGCAGCAGGTAGGTCGCGCCGAGCTCACTGCTGGTGAGCCCGTTGATGATCCCGGCCGAGCAGAACTGCGCAGATTCGGACGCGTAGCGGAGGTCGGCGCCGAGCGTGAGGCACATCCCGCCGCCGTACGCCGGGCCGTTGATCGCGGCCACGATCGGCTGCGGGATCGCGCGCATCGCGGGCACGACGTCGCTCATGTACGACATCGACTTCATCGCAAGACGCGAGAACGAGAGGTCGTGGCTGTTCGGAGGGACACCGCGATCGTGGAGGTCGAGGCCCGAACAGAACCCGCGCCCGGCCCCGGTGAGCACGACCACCCAGCACTCGTTGTCGTCGGCGATCTCGGCGAGCGCGTCGTACAAGGCGTGCACGAGCGGGAACGACATCGAGTTGAGCCGTTCGGGTTTGTTCAGCGTGCAGACGCTCACGTGCGCGCGGACGTTGCGATCGATGGTGACGAGCGGCGCGTCGGTCATTGCGGCACGGTACCGCCGGAGCGCCAGTACTCGCCCTGGTCGCGGTCGAGCATGCCTTCGTCGACGAGGGCGCGCCGCAGCGCCGCGGTGTCGGGATGCGCGCCGCTGATGATCAGGTTCACCGTCGCCTCGGTGTAGCGGCGGCCGGGCTCGAAACGCTGGACGAGCCAGTCGAGGACGACGAGTCGCTTCGCGTGTGTCGTCGGGATCGAAGTGATCCGGCCGTCGCGCACGAACACGCGCAGCACCTTCGCGACGTCCTCGGGCTGGTCGTCGTGTTCGACGTTCGCCGGACGGCTCGCCGCTTCGACTGCGGGCGGCCAGCGCGAACGCCTCGCCGAGCAGGTGGTGGGTGCCGTCGTCGCCGCGCAGCACGAGGCCGGTGTCGACCAGCCGCTGCAGGGCGCGGCCGAGCGCGCGCGCGTCGAGGCCCGAGAGCCGACGGATCTCTGCGCTCTGCGTCGCTCCCAGTACCAGCGCGGCGAAAACGCGCCGCCGGTCTTCGTCGGCGAGGAGGCCGACGAGCTCGCGCGACTCGAACGGCGACTCCGTCACAGCCGATAGCTTGGCGCAGGGCTCCTCGCTCCGGGAGGACGAATGCAACCGCAGCACCCGCTCGACATGCTGACCGGCGAAGAGATCGAGCGAGCGGTGGCGCTCGTACGCAGTACCGGTCGGTTGTCCGAGCGCACCCTCTTCGCCCACGTCGTGCTCGACGAACCCGACAAGGCCGAGCTCGCGCAGTGGAAGGAGGGCGATCCCGTGGAACGCGCCGTGCGGGTGCTCGCGGTGCCCGGGCCCACGCTCGACCTGGTCGAGGCGGTCGTGTCGCTGACCGGCCCACATCCGGGCAACGACGAGGTGCGCGAGTGGCGCGCGGTCGAGGGAATGCGACCTGCGCTCCTGATGACCGAAGCAATGAACGCGATGTTCACGACCAAGGAGCATCCCGAGTACATCGCCGCGCTGGCGCGGCGCGGCATCACGGATCTCGACTCGGTCCAGATCGACCCGTGGCCGGCCGGAGCGTTCGGGTACGACGCCGAGCAGAACCGCCGCATCGCGCGCTGCATCTCCTTCGTGCGCGCCGATGCCACCGACAACGGCTACGCCCGGCCGATCGAGGGTGTCATGGTCCACTTCGACCTCGGCGCCAACGAAGTGATCGAGGTCATAGACCTCGGCGAAGTACCGCTGCCGCCGAATCGGGCGAGCTACTACGCCGAGGACCAACCGAGCTTGCGGGCGGAACTGAAGCCGATCTCGATCACCCAACCCGACGGTCCCAGCTTCACGGTCGAGGGCAACCTCGTGGCGTGGGCGCAGTGGCGGTTCCGCGTCGCGTTCGATCCGTACGAGGGCCTCGTGCTGCATCAGGTCGCGTACGACGACGACGGCCGGGACGAGACGGACCCGTTCGGTGCTGCACCGCGCGTCGATCAGCGAGATGGTGGTGCCCTACGGCGATCCGGGTGCCGGACAGGGCTGGAAGAACGCGTTCGACGCGGGGGAGTGGGGGCTCGGCCGGATGACGCAGCCACTCCGGCTCGGATGCGACTGCATCGGTGAGATCCACTACTTCGACGCAACCCTCGCGAACGAGCAGGGCGAGCCGTGGGTCATCGAGAACGCCATCTGCATGCACGAAGAGGACTACGGCATGCTCTGGAAGCACGTCGATCTCTTCAGTGGTCGGAGCGAGGTACGCCGCAGTCGCCGGCTCGTCGTCAGCTTCGTCGCGACGGTGGGGAACTACGAGTACGGCTTCTTCTGGTACTTCTACCTCGACGGCAACATCCAACTCGAGATCAAGCTCAGCGGCATCATGTCGCCGATGGCGATCGAGCCGGGTGCACAACCGGAGTTCGCGAACGTCGTCGGCGAAGGCGTGGCCGCGCCGCACCACCAGCACCTCTTCTGCGCACGGCTGGACCTCGACGTCGACGGTCCCGTCAACGACGTGTACGAGGTCGAAGCCGAAGCGGTTGCGCCGGGCCCGGACAACCCGTGGGGCAACGCGTTCCGCCAGCGCGTCACGCGATTCGAGTCGGAGCTCGATGCACGACGCGATGCCGACGCCGCGTCGTCGCGCGCGTGGAAGTTCACCAACCCCGACGTGCACAACGGTCTCGGGGCACCGGTCGCGTACAAGCTCACGCCGACGATGTCGACCCCGACGATGCTGGCCCACCCCACGTCCTCGGTCGGCCGGCGGGCCGGGTTCGCGCAGCACAACCTCTGGGTGACGCCCTACCGGCGCGACGAGCTGCGCGCCGCGGGCGAGTACCCCAACCAGCACGCCGGCGGCGACGGGCTCCCGCGGTGGACGGCGGACGACCGGTCGCTCGCGGGAACCGACGTCGTGTGCTGGTACACCTTCGGTGTCACCCACTTCGTCGCGCCCCGAGGACTGGCCGGTCATGCCGGTCGAGTACACCGGCTTCCTCCTCACCCCCGTGGGGTTCTTCGATCGCAACCCCGCGCTCGACTTACCCGCGCCCTGCGGTGAGTGAATGACGAGTCGGACGAGTCGAACCGAACCGAGCCGGAGGACGTGACGCAAATGGGCCGATGGACGCGTGAGGAGCTGGAAGCGGCGCACGACCACTACATGGCGACCGCACAGGAAGCCGGGCGAACTGGGAATTGGCGGCCGTGGGCCGAGTTGTTCACCGAGGACGCCCGGTACATCGAGCATCACTACGGCACCTTCGAAGGTCGCGAAGCAATCGCGTCATGGATCTCGCAGACGATGGCGGAGTGGCCGAACTCGGAGATGACCGAGTTCCCGCACGACTGGTGCGTGTGCGACGAAGCGCGCGACCGGTGGGTGTGTCAGATCGAAAACCGCTTCCGTGATCCTGGCGACGGCAAGGTCTACGAGGCCGCGAACATCACCGTGTTGCAGTACGCGGGCGAGATGAAGTTCTCGAGCGAAGAAGACGTGTACAACCCGGCGGCGTTCGCGCCCGTCGTGAAGGACTGGATCAAAGCCTCCCGCGCCCACGACGCCCAGAAGAAATAGGCCCAGAAGAAAAAATAGGCCCAGACGGATGACGCGCGCGTCAGGCGCCGCTCCACACGCCGAGGTTCCCGCCCGCCCGCTTGGCGCGGTACATCGCCGCGTCGGCGACGCGGAGCACATGGTCCACGTCGAGGCGACGGTGCACGAGCACGAGCCCGACACTCGCGGTGATCACACGCGTGCCGGCGCCGATGGTCATCGGTTCCGACACCGCGCTGATGAGTCGGTGCGCGAGATCGTCGGCGAGGCTCGCATCGGGCAGGTCGGGGCACACGATGACGAACTCGTCGCCGCCGACGCGCGCAACGGTGTCGCCCGGGCGCACGGAGACGGTGAGACGGCCGGCGACCTCGACGAGCACTGCGTCGCCCATATCGTGTCCGAGCTTGTCGTTGACCGACTTGAAGTCGTCGAGGTCGACGTAGGCCACCATCAGCGGACGAGGGTTCCGCTCGAGCCGCGACATGGAGTGAGCGACCCGGTCGGTGAGCAGGGTGCGGTTGGCGACACCCGTCAACGGATCGTGCAACACACGGTGCGCGAGCTCGAGCTGCTCGGTGGCGTCGATGCCGTCGACGACGACGCCGCGAACGACCGGATCGTCGAGCAGGTTCACGAGCGCGACCTGCAACGTCCGCCATTCGTCGCCGCGACGGACGCGCAGCTCGCACGGAATGCGACGGCGCGGGGTGGCCAACGCCTCTGCGAATCGTCCCGCGACCTCTTCCTCGTCGTCGGGGTGCGCCAGCGAGCGGAGCGTCATTGCGCGGTCGAGATCTCCGTGCGCGTCTTCGAACATCTCGAGTGCAGCTGGGTTCAAATAGCGCAGGCAGCCCTCGGGATCGAGCACCGCGAGCAGCGAACGGGTGTGTTCGACGAGCGCGCCGAGCAGCACGGAAGTCGGTGCGGCCGCGACACCGAACGGAGACGACGCGGCGACCCGTCGGGTCGCGCGGAGGGCTCGGCGCCTCCCGCGGTTCCATCATCGACCAGCCTCCCGAGATCTCCGCCCTCGTCACGACACTCACTGCGACCCACGGGTCGATCGAGGGATTTCACGTGGCGTCAACGTCGCAGCACTCGCAGTGATGCCGAGCGTAGTTCCGAATCCGGCCGATTCGACCCCTGCCTGGTAGCATGACTCGCCTTCCCGAGCGCATCTTTTCTGCGATCGCCCGTCCTGACCACTGGGAGTGGTGAATGGCCTTCAAAGTCGGCGATCGCGTCGTCTATCCGCACCACGGTGCCGCGGTGATCGAGCGGAAAGAGACGAAGGAGGTCTTCGGCGAGAAGACCGAGTACTTCGTCCTCCAGGTCGCCCACGGCGACCTCACCCTGTCGGTCCCGGCCGACAAGGCCGAGGAGGTCGGCATGCGCCCGCCGATCTCGGCCGACGACGTCGACGACCTGTTCCATCTCCTCTCCAAGAAGGACGTGCGCGAGCCGACCAACTGGAGCCGGCGGTTCAAGAACCACCAGGAGAAGTTGAAGAGCGGTGACGTCTACCAGGTCGCCGAGGTGGTCCGGAACCTCGCGCTCCGGGAAACGACGAAGGGGCTGTCGGCGGGCGAGAAGGCGATGCTCGTGCGCGCACGCGGCATCCTCGTGTCCGAGCTGAGCTTCGCGTTGAACGTGAGCGAGGACGAGGCGCTCGATCGCCTGGAGAAGCAGCTCACCTAGTTCGGGTCCAGCCCGAGGTCGCGCACCAACGTCATTGCGTCCGCCGATCGCGGTTCGGCGCGGCGGCGGGCCATCTCGTTCGCGAATGTCCGCACCCGCTCGTTCACGGGCGTCGCGACGCCGTGCTCACGACCGATGCGCACGATCTCGCCGTTGAGGTAGTCGGCTTCGATCGCGCCGGTGCCGCGGGCGAAGCTCTGCCACGTCGACCCGCCGCCGCGGCCCGAGCCTTCGATCGGTCGGATCGTGAGCAGGTCGGCTCGACGCTCGCGGTCTTCGTCCTGGGAAGTGTGTTCGATGCCGGCTGCGGCGAAGACCGCAACGCCTTCGCGACGCGCGTGACGCACGAGGGTTCCGGCCGCTTCGCTCGGCGCGCACGTCGCATCGACCGCGTTGCCCAGGTTCATCAGGAGCTTCGTGTACTTCCACCGCATGATGTCGGGTCGGGCGACCGACTCGAGGCGGGCGCTTCGGAGCGCATCGGCGATCTCGGTGGCCGTCCCGTCGACGCCGTGCGGGATAGCGACCGATGTCGAGCAGCCCGCTGATCGGCACGCTGTTGGCCTGGACGACTCCGGCTTCGACGTGAGCAGTCGGCGCCATCACGCAGACGCCGTAGACGTCCGCGAACCAACGCAGCAGCGCGGGTTCGTTGGCGACGCCGTTCTGGAGTGACACGACGGGGAGCGCGAGCTCGGTGGACGCCGCGAGCGCACGCGCCGCGTCCACCGTGTCCTGCGACTTGACGCCGAGCAGGACGACGTCGTCCTCCCGGAACTCGATGTCGGTCGGGGTCGCGAATGCCGGGATCGGCAAGGCGACGTCTTCGTCCGCCGATTGCAGCCGGAGGCCGTTCCGTCTGATCGCGTCGAGGTGAGGACCGCGCGCGATCAGCGCGACTTCGTGTCCGTGTTGGTGCAAGCGCGCCGCGACCACACCACCCACCGCGCCGGCCCCGTAGACGATGAAGCGCACGGCTCAGACCTGCACGAGTCAGAAGCGCGCGAGCTCGTCGCGCAGTGGTCCGAGACCCATGCTGCCGAGATCGAGCGCGTACGAATGGAACGCCTTGAGGTCGAACCCGGCACCGTGGCGTTGCTTGGCGTCGGCGCGCGCGTCGAGCCACACCTTTTCGCCGACCTTGTAGCTGATCGCCTGGCCGGGCCAGCCGAGGTAGCGGTCGATCTCGCTCCGCATGAACGCGTCGCCCTGGAATCGGGCGCGTTCGACCGCGAAGGGCAGCGCGATCTCTGCGGTCCACGTCGCACCGTCGTGCTCCGGGCTCGGGAGCTCGAGATGCATCCCGATGTCGACGATCACTCGCACCGCGCGCATGGCCTGTGCTGCCGAGCATCCCCATCTCCCACGCGGGATCGTCGAGATATCCGAGCTCACCCATCAGCCGTTCGGCGTACAGGGCCCACCCCTCGCCGTGGCCGGACACGAAACCGAAGGCCCGCTGGTACCGCGACAAGGTGTCGGCGAGGTACCGGACCTGCGCGATCTGGAGGTGATGACCCGGCACCGCCTCGTGGTAACAGGTCGTCACCTCTCGCCAGAGCGCGAACGTCGTTTCGCCGAGCGTCGGATACCACGTGCGGCCCGGCCGGGAGAAGTCCTCGCTCGGGCCGGTGTAGTACATCGCCGCGGCGCCGCCGGGCGGCGCGATCATCGCCTCGCACCGGTGCAACGGCTCCGCGATGTCGAAGTGGGTGCCGTCGAGCTCGGCGATCGTCGTGTCGATCAGATCCTGGTTCCATTGCCGGAACTCGTCGACACCAGTGATCGATCGTGTCGAATCGCGATCGAGGTGTTCGATCACGGCCTCGATCGGTTCTCCGGGAAGTATGCGCTCTCCGACCTTCCGCATCGCGTCCTCGATGCGGTAGAGCTCCTCCCATCCCCACTCGTAGGTCTCGTCGAAGTCGAGCTCGATCCCGTTGAACGCGCGTGAACCCGAGCGCGTAGCGATCGCGACCGACGGGATCGTGGGGATCGGCGACCGGTGCATACTCGTCGCGAAGGAACACCGCGAGCTCTCCGTACGCGTCGGTGGCCGCTTCGGCCGCCTCCGCGAGTCGTTCGTCATCAGCCATGCCTGCCGCGAGGTTCCGGAAGAACGGCGCGTCGCCGCTCCAGCTCGCAGCCATGTCGGCGCACGCGAGCGCCTGGCGCCGGGCCGCCACGATCCCGCCCGCCATCCCCTCTCGGAGCGATGCGGTGAAGTTCGTGAGCGCGCCGGGGACCGCGAGCATGCGCCGCCGCACGATGTCCCGGTCGTCGGGTGTGTCGTACGCCATCAGGTCGAAGCACGCGCGGATCGAGCCGACCGGGCTGCCGATGACGCGCAGGTCGCGGAGCCGCTCACCGAGCTCGTACTGGTCGACGACGTTGTGGAGTCGCTCCTGCATCACGGCCGACGCGATCCGATCGCCGTCCGACTCGATCGGCGCCGCTTCCAGTTCCTGGATCGTTCGCGCCGCGAGCTCGGCGCGTGCGGCTGCGCCCGCGGGTGAGTAGTCCGTTAAGTCGTGTTCGTGGCCGGGAATGCCCGCGCCGGTGGCAGAAATCGGATCGAGGGCGGCGAATCGCTCGACATAGGTGTCCGCGATGGAATAAACATTGGACATGGCGGGGATTCTCGCGCTGCATTCGTGGCGCAATCGAGTCAAAGAGCGCGCGGTCTGTACGCCGCGCCATCGGAAGTGTCAGCGCACTCGTGCTGGTGGGCGCGACCGTCGCGGTCGCGGCGCCGGCACTGTCGGCCGAGACTCGAGTGGCCCGGCGCCGCGCGCCGGACCGGGACGATCGGAATCGACATCCGACGTCGATACCGGCGTGCACACACGAACGGCTTCGACGAACGACGCGACGACCGGTGACGACACGGCATCGTCGGTCGAGGTGTCGGTTTCGATCGACGGTGACGACGCACCCCCGCGTGTCGAGGTGTCGGGGCCGTCGGGCGATGTCGACGTGACGGTGACGACCTCCGCGTCGCCGCCTGCGGCCGACGTGAGCGTGCAGGCGCAGACATCGACCGGGACGAGTCAGTCCTCGATGAGTGCCGACGTCTACAGCTCGAACCAGTCCGACAACGCCACGTCCTCGGTTTCGAGCACGACCGGCAGTACGGGTACCGGTGCGGGTGGTGCGATAGCGGCGACCGGCGCGATGCCGGTGCCGACCGCGCAGGACTTCGACATCCCGGACGTCCCGGTCCCGACCGGGGTCGACATGAACGTGGATATGGGTGTCGACTTCGACGCCGGCTTCGGCATGAACGGTCGCTGAGCCGCACGCCGATCACTCAGTAGGCGTCCCGGTACCGTGGGACGCTCATGGCACCGCAATTCATCCTCACCATGCGCGACCTCCGCCGGGTCCATCCCCCGGACCGGGAGGTGCTGCGCGGCATCAACATCTCGATGTATCCGGGCGCCAAGATCGGTGTGCTCGGCGGCAACGGCGCCGGGAAGAGCTCCTTGTTGCGGATCATCGCCGGCGAGGACGACGGCTACCAGGGCGAGTGCCGGGTCACACCGGGTTTCTCGGTCGGCTTCCTGCCCCAGGAACCGCGGCTCGACGAGAACAAGGATGTCGTCGGGAACGTGACCGAAGGCGTCGCGCACACGAAGGGCCTGCTCGATCGGTTCGAGGAGGTCTGCAACGCGATGGGCGATGCCGACGCCGACTTCGACAAGTTGCTCGCCGAACAAGCCGAGCTCCAGGACCAGATCGACGCGGTCAACGGTTGGGACCTCGATCGTCAGCTCGAGATCGCGATGGATGCGTTGCGGCTCCCGCCGTCCGACGCCGACGTCACGAAGCTGTCCGGCGGCGAACGCCGGCGGGTCGCGTTGTGCCGGTTGCTCCTGTCGAAACCCGACCTGTTGCTCCTCGACGAACCGACGAACCACCTCGACGCCGAATCGGTCGCGTGGCTCGAACGCCACCTGCAGGAGTACCACGGCACCGTTGTCGCGGTGACGCACGACCGCTACTTCCTCGACAACGTCGCGGGCTGGATCCTCGAGCTCGACCGCGGCCAGGGGATCCCGTGGGAGGGCAACTACTCGAGCTGGCTCGAGCAGAAGGACGCGCGCCTCGCCCAGGAAGAGAAAGTGGACGAGACGCGCCGCCGCACGCTCGAGCGCGAGCTCGAGTGGATCCGCATGGCGCCGCGCGCGCGTCAGGCGAAGGGCAAGGCCCGGATCACGGCCTACGAGCAGCTGGTCGCCGAGGCCGAGTCGACCGAGAAGCGCCAGGACCGGTTGCAGATGTCGATCCCACCCGGCCCCCGCCTCGGCGAAACCGTGGTGGAGGCCGAACATCTCCGCAAGGCGTACGACGAGAAGCTCTTGCTCGACGACTTCTCGTTTTCCCTGCCCCGGGGTGGCATCGTCGGCGTCGTCGGTCCGAACGGTGCGGGGAAGACCACGCTCTTCCGCATGCTCGTCGGTCAGGAGCAGCCGGACGACGGCGCGCTGAACGTCGGCCCCACGGTCTCGTTCGCGTACGTCGACCAGTCGCGTGAGTCTCTCGACGGGAAGAAGTCCGTCTACGAGGAGATCACCGGCGGGGTCGATCACCTCAAGGTCGGCGACCGCGAGGTCCACGGCCGCGCGTACGTCGCCGGGTTCAACTTCAAGGGCTCCGACCAGCAGAAGCTCGTCGGCGACCTCTCGGGTGGCGAGCGCAACCGGTTGCACCTGGCCAAGGCGCTGCTGATGGGCGGCAACGTGCTGCTGCTCGACGAGCCCACCAACGATCTCGACGTCGACACGCTGCGCGCACTCGAAGAAGCGCTGCTCGCGTTCCCGGGTTGCGTGGTGGTCATCAGCCACGATCGCTGGTTCATCGACCGCATCGCGACCCACGTCCTCGCGTTCGAAGGTGAGAGCGAGGCGCTGTGGTTCGAGGGCAACTTCTCCGACTACGAGAAGGATCGGCGCAAGCGGCTCGGCACCGACGCCGACCAACCGCACCGCATCCACTACAAGAAGCTGACGAGATAGCGAGCACGGCGCGCACGTGCCGGTGCGTAGGCTCCTGCGGTGCCCGACCTGCGCGTGAGCCGCACGTGCGTGATCGCCGAAGACGAGCTCGAGTGGCGGTTCACCGGCTCCGGCGGCCCCGGCGGCCAGCACGCGAACACCTCGAACACGCGCGTCGATCTCCGCTTCGACATCGAGCACTCGCGATCGCTCGGCCCGCGCCAGCGGGCCCGCCTGCTCGAACGGATCGGACCGTCGGGCACGCGCGGGCGCGTCCGAACGCCGATCGCAACAGCAGAACCGCGAGCTCGCACGCGAACGTCTGCGCAGCAAGCTCGAGGCCGCGCTGCGCGTCGATCGGCCGCGGGTGGCGACCCGGCCGTCGCGATCCTCGGTGCAATCGCGCCTCGATCAGAAGCGCCGGCAGAGCCGGCGCAAGCGTGATCGTCAGCGCCCGAGTCGGGGCGACGACTGAGCGATGAGCCCCACCGAGATCGCGCTCTTCCTCGTCGGGCTCGCGACCGCGGTGTTCGTGCTGGACGCGGCGGTCCGCACGTTCGTGCTGCCGCGAGGCACTCCGGTGCTCCTCACGTGGTTCGTGTTCCGCAGTGTCCGCCGTGTGTTCGGCTGGATCGCCCGGCCCGCGAAGACCTACGAGCAGCGTGACCGGGTGATGGCGCTGTACGCGCCGGTCGCGCTGCTCGCGTTGCCGACGGTGTCACTTGCGCTCGTCTTCGCCGGCTTCACGGTCGCGTTCTTCGGCCTCGACCACGACGGTTGGCGCGACGCGATGACGACGAGCGGATCGTGCCTGCTGACCCTCGGCTTCGAACGCCCGCCGACGACTCCCGGCGTGCTCCTCGGCTTCCTCGAAGCGCTCATCGGTCTCGGGATCCTTGCGCTCGTGATCGCCTACCTGCCGACGATCTACGGCGCGTTCTCCCGTCGCGAGGTGGCGGTCACCGACCTCTCGGTGCGCGCCGGCACGCCGCCGAAGCCGTGGGAGATGCTCGAGCGCGCGCATCTCGCCGGCTATCTGAACGAGCTGGACGCGGTGTGGGCGACCTGGATGGTCTGGTTCACCGAGCTGTCCGAGACCCACACGTCGCTGGCGTCGTTGTCGTACTTCCGGTCGCCCAACCCGCACCGTTCGTGGATCATCGCGGCCGGTGCCGTCCTCGACAGCGCCGCGCTCCGCCTCGCCATCCTCGACCTGCCGTTCAGCCCGGCACCGGGGCTGTGCATCCGCTCCGGGTACCTCGCGCTGCGGGAGATCTCCGGGTTGTACGGATACGTGTACGACCCCGACCCGAAGCCCGACGCGCCGATCTCCATCACGCGTGAAGAATTCGACGAGGTCTTCGAACGTCTCGGTGCCGCGGGACTGCCGATCCGGCCCGACCGCGATCGCGCCTGGCGCGACTACCGAGGCTGGCGGGTGAACTACGACGCGGTGTTGATCACCCTGGCGGCGCTGGTGATGGCGCCGTACGGACCGTGGACGTCGGATCGTTCTCTCCGGACGCCGCTGCCGCACCGTTCACCGATCCGTCGTCGAGTGGAACGAGCGCGCGGGGAGGGTCGACGGTGAGCAGCCAGGTGAGGAACAGATCGACGGCCTTGATGGTTTGGAGCGACCGGATCGACTGGAAGATCTCGAACCCGTGCCCGGCGCCGCGCAGTTCGGCGTAGACGACCTTGCTGTCGCTCACCTCGCGCAACATCCGCACGAACTCGCGGGCTTCGGCGACCGGCGCGAGCACGTCCTGGGTGCCGTGCACGACGAGCGCGGGCGGCGCGTCGGACGCGGACGTGGCTGCATCGGCGACGCCTCGTCGAACACCGCCGGCGCGTCGGCGTAGCGCTGCTTCACGACGGCTCGCTCGAGCATGCGCCGGAGACCGTCGCGCCGGCCCCGCTGGCCGAACCGGTTCGTCCAGTCGTAGACGCCGTAGAACGGGACCATCGCGCGCACGCGAGTGTCGAGGTCCTCGAATCCGGGCTGGAACTCGGGCTCGTTGGCGGTGAGCGCGAGCAGCGCGGTGAGGTGTCCGCCCGCCGAACCGCCGGTGACGACCACGTAGTCGGGATCGCCGCCGTGCTCGGCGATGTGGGCGCGCACCCATGCCAAGGCGCGCTTGCAGTCGAGGATCTGGGCCGGCCACGTCGCACGCGGAGACAGCCGGTAGTTCGTCGAGACGCACACCCAGCCGCGCGCGGCGAGGTGGTACATGAGCGGCAGGCCTTGCTGATCCTTGTTGCCGATGACCCATGCGCCGCCGTGGATCTGGAGCAGCACGGGCGCGCCGGGCCCCGCGTCGTCGCGCTTGTAGACGTCCAACCGGTGCCGGCGGTTCCGCTCGTCGTCGCCGTACTGGATCCTTCGCACCCGGGAGACGCCGTGCCGTCGGAATCTGAAGGGGAACAGGACGCGCCGCCACTCGAACGGTGTCGGTTCGGGTTTCCACTTCGAGTCGAGCGCGTCCCCCCATCCGACGCCGAGGGCATCGTCGAACGCGGCGGCAAAGGTCGACGTCGTCTGCCGAGCGGCCGCGACGATCGTCCACAACCCGCACCACGATGCGACGGTGATCGCGAGCCCGAGCCAGCCCAGCCACGAGTCCAGCGCGCCGAATGCGATGAAGACGACTGTTGCCAGCACCTGCCACGCGAGGTGGAGCACCGCGAGCTCGGTGGTGAGCCACGCGGCGAAGAACGCGAACGCGCCGAGGATCTGGGGCCGGTGCGGCGGGCGCAGCGCGACCAGTGTGAACACGGCTCCGACGATCGAGACCACGAGGTACCACGCCGAGGTGCTCATGAGCCAAAAGTAGCGGTCGCGGTACCGGTATAGGAATGATGGTGCTCGCGCCCTACCATGCCGGGCTTCCGTCCACTGCCTCCCATCGCCCTCCGGAGGTACCCGATGCAGCGGCTCACAGGACTCGACGCGGCGTTCCTCTCGATGGAGACGTCCGCCGCGCACATGCAGGTGATGGGCATCGCGGTCGTCGACCCGACCACGAGCGCCCACGGCTTCTCGTACGAACGCGTCCGCGACGTGATCGAGTCGCGGCTGCACCTCGTGCCGCCGTTCCGGCGCCGGCTCGTCGAGGTGCCGCTCGGTCTGCACGCGCCGCTGTGGATCGAGGATCCCGACTTCGACCTCGACTACCACCTGCGGCGCGCCGCATTGCCCGAGCCGGGAGGCGAGACGGAGCTCGCCGCCTTCGTCGCCGACGTCGCCAGCCGCCCGCTCGACCGCCGCCATCCGCTCTGGGAGGCGTGGGTGGTCGAGGGCCTCGAGCACGGCCACTACGGCTTCGTCGCGAAGCTGCACCATTCGCTCATCGACGGCGCATCGGGCGTCGAGATCCTTTCGTCGCTGTTCGACATCGAGCCGGAGCCCGGGCCCAAGCTCTCCGACATCGCGGCGGATTGGGAACCCGAGCACGTGCCCAGCGACATCGAGCTCATCACCCATTCCGCCATCTCGTTCGCGCAGCGCCCGGTGCTGTTCGTCAAGGCCGCCAACAACCTCGGCCGCAGCGTCGTCCGCGGCGTCCAGCGCGCTCGCGAGCGCGCGCTCGACGTCGCGCTCCCGCTCACGGCGCCGCGATTGTCGATGAACCGCTCGATCACGCCGCACCGGAAGGTTGCCTTCGCTTCGGTGCCGCTCGCCGACATCAAAGAGGCGAAGAACGCGCTGGGTGTCACCGTCAACGACATCGTGCTCGGCATCGCCACCGGCGCGCTGCGCAACTACCTGCTCGGCCGACAGGAGCTGCCCGATCGATCCATGGTTGCCGCCATTCCGACCAACGTGCGCGCCGAAGGCGAGCGCGAGCTCGGCAACCGCGTCTCCACGATGTTCGCGTCGCTCCCCGTCGAGATCGAGCGTCCGGTCGAGCGCATCGAGGCGATCCAACGGTCGACTGCGGGGTGGAAGCAGGTCCACGAGGTCGTCGAGGCCTCGACGTTGGAGGAGTGGGCCGGCGTCGCGTCGCCTGCGGTGTTCTCACGCGCGATTCGGCTCTACGGACGGCTGAAGATCGGCGAGCGCATGCGGCCGGCGATCAACCTGATCGTGTCGAACGTTCCCGGCCCGTCGTTCCCGCTCTACCTTGCGGGCGCCCGCCTCGTCTCGTTGCATCCGCTGGGCCCGATCCTCGACGACTGCGGCCTGAACCTGACCGTGATGTCGTACCTCGACCACGTCGACTTCGGCTTCATCGCGTGCCGCGAGCTCGTCCCCGACGTCGACGATCTCGCCGCTGCGGTGCCCGACGCCCTGACTGAGATCCGCAAAGCCGTCGAGTAAACGGCCGTGGGGGAAGTGGCCGGTGGGCCGGCCGCGGATCGGGACGCACCGGATGTCGAGGCGTGGCAGCCCTGGACGCCGCGCGAGCTCACCGACATGCTCGACGGCGTCGATGTCGACTGGTGCGTCGTCGGCGGCTGGGCGATCGACCTGTTCCTCGGCGAAGTCACGCGAGCCGCACCACGATCTCGAGATCGCGGTCCAACGTGAAGACCTCGCTGCCATCCGCAGTCACCTGAGGGGTTTCGTCGTTCTTCGCGGTGGGTGACGGAGCCGTGCGGCGCCTCGAGCCCGACGAAGCCGGTCCGCTCGACCGGCACCAACATTGGGTACTCGACGAACAGGCCGGCGCTTGGCGGGTCGACGTCATGGTCGAACCCGGCGATTCCCGTTGGTGGGTCTATCGACGCGACGAACGCGTCCGGAGCCTGCACGCCGAGATGGTGCAGCGCAACCGCGACGGGATTCCCTATCTCCGACCCAAGGGCGCGCTCCTCTACAAGGCGAAAGTCGAGACTCGCGAAAGACGAGGCGGACTTCGATGCGGCGAGCCCGCTCATGTCACTCGAGGACCGAGCGTGGCTCGCTGATGCGCTGCGACTGGTCCATCCCGGACACGCCTGGCTCCCTCGCCTCTACTCGTCGAACAGCGAGCTCTCGCGAAAGGTCGACGGGACGCCGCGACGGATGAACCACTCGTAGCCGAAGCTCTCGCGCCACGCGTCGTCGGGCATGGCGAGGAAGAACGACTCCGACCCGACCTGACTGCGGTGCTCGGTGAGCGCGCGCCGCTTCAGCTCGGCGTAGTCGCGCACATCGACGGTCGTGGTGATCACGTGCTCCGGGGCTGCCGATCGTTGCGATCTCGTCGGTTGTCGGGCGGTCCTCCGCCTCGACTGCACTCCAGCGCGTCGGTGTTCTCGCCCATGAGTTTCAGGATGTGATCACGATTCATGGTCGCTTCGTAGACCCGTGACGTGCCTGCCTTCTCCGCGGCGCGCACGCCGACCCGGTGGACCTGGATGTGGTCGGGATGGCCGTACTGGCCGTGATCGTCGTACACCGTGAGGACGTCGGCGTGTTCTTCGTCGAGGATGCGCGCGAGTCGCTCGGCCGCTTCTTCGACGTCGGCCGCCGCGAACGAACCCGGCGCGGTGTTGGTCGGCTCGTCGGCCATGCCCGAGTCGAGGTAGCCGAGGAACTCCACGCGGTCGACGCCGAGGATCGCGGCACCGGCCGTCGTCTCCTCGACGCGCGTGTCGGCGAGCGTCCGACCCGCCGCGACGCTGCCGGGCGGGGTCTCGCCGAGCTCGCCGCGCGTGGCGATCACGAGTACGACGCGATGTCCGTTCTTCTTCGCCTGCGCCATCGTGCCTGCGCAGCTCAGCTCGGCGTCGTCGGGGTGGGCGTGGAACGTCACGAGCGTCTTCGCCATGCCGCAATCCTGCCACCGCCCTCCTCCACCGGCTGGCCCGAGCTCCATCGGGTACGCCGGGCGGTTATTCTCCCCCGCAACCTGACGTCTGCGTTAGGGAACGGCCGGAAGCGGCCGTGATTACAGGGTTCTGGGCGACTGGGTTCTGGGGGGACATATGCGTGCACAGTTCCGAGGCCGTCGCACCGGCCGCAGGGTCACCGGCATCGTCGCGGGCGCCATGGCGCTCGCACTCGCACTGTCGGCGTGCGGCAACTCCGGTGACGACGACGAAGCGTCGGAGGAGTCGGGCGAGACGCCGGCCACGGTCAGCGACGCGGACCTCGACGAGAACGTGCCCGTCGAAGCGCCGGGAGTGACCGACTCCGAGATCAACGTGGTCACGATCTCGTCGACGACGAACCCCATGAACGTGAAGTACGGCGCACTCGCCGACGGCATGAACGCCTACTTCGAGATGCTCAATCGCGACGGCGGCATCTACGGGCGTGAGATCAAGATCACCAACGAGCGCGACGACATCAGCGGCCTCCAGAACAAGGAGCAGGTACAGGCGAGCCTGGCGGAGGACAACGCGTTCGCGACGTTCCTCGCCGCGCTGGGATTCGGCGGTGCACCCGACCTCGACGCGGCCGGCATGCCGACCTTCATCTGGAACATCCGGCCCGAGATGCCCGGCCACGACAACATCTTCGGCAACACCGGCGCGCTGTGCTTCGGTTGCACCGGCCAGATCGTCCCCTACATGGTGCAGGAGCTCGGCGCGACCAAGGTCGGGATCCTCGCCTACGGCGTCGCCAACGAGTCCAAGCTGTGCGCGGCCGGGAACCGTGACTCGATCGAGAAGTACTCGGACGCCGAGGTCGCCTTCTTCGACGACACCATCGGTTTCGCGGAGCCGAACCTCAGCGGCCAGGTCTCGCAGATGAAGGCGGCCGGTGTCGACTTCGTCACCACGTGCATGGACATCAACGAGGTCATCGTCCTCCAGGAAGAGATGCAGAAGCAGGGTCTCGATGCGGTGCAACACCTGCCGAACGGATACGACGCCGGCCTTGTCGCAGCCAACGCCGAGCTCCTCGAAGGGGCGATCGTGATCCCCGGGTTCGTGGCGTTCGAGCAGGAGCCGCAGATCCCCGAGACCGAGAAGTACCTCGAGTGGATGGACGAGATCGGCAAGGAACCGGTGGAGATCGCGACGATCGGGTGGATCCTCGCGGACCAGTTCGTGACCGGACTGAAACTCGCAGGCCCGGAGTTCTCCCAGCAGAAGGTGATCGACGCGCTGAACACGCTCACCGACTACAGCGACAACGGCATGATCCCGCCCATCGACTGGACCAAGCAGCACGAGGACCCCGCGGAGAACCCGGAGTCGCGCGGGGCGCTCGAGTGCGCGAACTTCACTCGGGTCGAGGGCGGCAAGTTCGTCGCGCAGTGGGGAGAGACGGGCAAGCCGTGGGTCTGCTTCGACGTCGGCGCGGAAACGCTCGGCGAGCCCCAGTACATGTCGTTCGTACCCGAGGAAGAAGCCCCCGAGAACTAGGAAACGCGACGACCGAGGAACGGCGAGAACCGAGCGACGGGCTCCCGGCCGGCGTGCATTCGGTGAGATCGGCGACGAGGAACGCCTGGCATGGATGAGATCCTGAGCGCCGTCCTCCAGGGTCTCACCTTCGGCGGGATCTACGCGCTGCTCGCGGTCGGGCTCGTCCTCACGTACAAGACCGCGGGCGTCTTCAACCTCGCGTTCGGAGCCCAGGCGTTCGCGGCCGGCGCGGTGTACTACGAAGCGCGTTCCCGGCACGACTGGGCCGATCCCACTCGCGGTGCTCGTCGCGCTCGGGTTCTCGGCGTTGCTCGGCTGGATCCTCGACCGGCTCCTGTTCCGTCACCTGCGGACCGCGCCACCGATGACGCGGTTGGTCGTCACGTTGGGTCTGCTCGTGGCGATCCCGGAGATCGTCAAGCTCTTCTTCGACGTGAGCACGACGTTCCAGCCCCAGGGCATCGTTCCCGATGGCTCGACGCCGTACAACCCGTTCGGTGAGGTGTTCCTCAACCGCGACGACCTCGCAACTGCGGTGGTGACGATCGGGATCGTGCTCGGTCTGCTGATCCTCTTCCGCTACTCGCCGCTCGGGCTGCGCATGCGCGCGGTCGTCGAGAGCACGCGCATGACCGAATTGGCCGGCGTCAACGCGGACCGGGTGAGCACCACGGCGTGGGTGATGTCGAGCGTGCTCGCGGGGATGGCCGGCATCCTGATCTCACCGACGTTGGCGCAGGTGTCGGAGATCTACTACACGCCGTTGGTCGTGGCCGCGATCTCGGCTGCGGTGCTCGCGGCACTGTCGAGCATCGGTGTCGCGTTCGTCGGCGGACTGCTCCTCGGCATCGTGTCGCAGGTGCTCACCGTCGAGCTGCCCACGAACAGCATCATCGCGACGAACCTGAAGCCCTCGCTGCCGTTCGTTGCGTTGTTCCTCGTGCTCGTGTTCTCACCGCAGCTGCGCAACCGCAGAGAGGTGAGCGACCCGCTCGCCGGGGTCGACCCGCCGCCACCCGCGCTCGTGTCGGTCGAGCGCAGCGACTCGCTGACATGGATGACGCGAGGTTTCGGCGTGGTCGTCGGTGTCCTCTTCTTCGGCTGGATCTTCTTCTCCGCGAACGTCTCGTGGATCTACCTGACGCAACGAGCGGTCATCTTCTCGATCATCTTCCTGTCGATCACCGTCATCACCGGCATCGCGGGCGAGATCTCGTTGTGCCAGGCCACCTTCGCGGGCATCGGCGCGCTGGCCACCGGTCAGCTCGCAACCGACCTCGGCCTCGGCGTGCTGATCGCGATGATCGTCGCCGGCCTCATCTCGGCCGCGGTCGGCGCCTTGGTCGCGCTGCCGGCTCTTCGGCTCGGCGGCATCTTCCTCTCGCTGGCGACCTTCGCGTTCGCGCTGTTCTTCGACTCCGTGATGGTGAAGTTGACCTGGGTGAGCGGTGGCGACGGAGTCATCCCGAACGCAGTGCCGCGGCCGCTCATCGGTTCGATCGACTTCGACAACGAAAAGGCGTTCCTCGTTCTCTGCATGGTCGTGCTCCTCGTCGTCGGCCTGCTCGTGGTGTGGGTGCGGCGCGGCACGACCGGACGGTTCCTCGACGCGCTGCGCGGCAGCGAGACCGCGGCCGCGTCGGTCGGCATCAACCCGACCCGTTGGCGCATCACCGCGTTCGCGCTCTCGGCCGGCATCGCCGGGGTCGGCGGCGCGCTGCTCGCCATGCGCGACGAGTCCGCCGCCTACGGCACGAGCTTCCTCGCCCAACTCGGGTTGGTGTGGGTCGTGGTGGTCGTGTCGCTCGGATCCCGCACCGTCGAAGGCGCGATCCAGGCTGGAATCGGCTTCATCTTCTTCCAGCGGGTCGTGCTCGAGGACTGGATACCGTGGATCTACAACCACGCGTTCGTCGCGGCCGTCCTGATCCTCGGTGCGATCATCACGCTCCGGTTGGTCACCCGCAAGTTCGCGGTGGCGGGTGCGGGCGCCGCGATCGTGGCGGTGTCGCTTGCGCTCTATTACCTGATCGGCGATCCGGGCTGGGAGGTCGACAGCGTGCCCACCGGCCTCGCCACGGTCTTCTTCGGCCTCGGAGCCATCACGTACGCGCGGCACCCCGAAGGGATCCTCGAGCACAACAAGCGGGTGTCGCTCGCGCGCACGCAACAGTGGATCGATCGCTGGAAGGCACGGCGCGGCGGCTCGTCGTCTCCGCGGCCGCCCGCCGCCGTGGCCGGTTCGGTCGGCGCGCCCGTCGGAGCGCCCCAGTGAGCCTGCTCGACGCGTCGGGCGTCACGATGAAGTTCTCGGGCATCACCGCGCTCGACACCGTCTCGCTGGATGTGGGAGAGCGCGAGCTGGTCGGGCTCATCGGACCCAACGGCGCCGGCAAGACGACCTTCTTCAACTGCCTGCTCGGCCTGTTGCGACCCGACGGCGGTTCGATCACGTTCGCCGGCAAGGACTTGACGCGGGTTCCGACGCACCGCCGGGCGCGACTCGGTATCGGCCGCACGTTCCAACGCATCGAGCTGTTCGCAGGGATGTCGCCACGCGAGCACTTCCTCGTCGCCGACCGGTCTCGCAGCGGCCACGGCGGACTGTTCAAGGACGCGATCAGGCGCGGCGGACCGTCGAAGGACGAACAGGACCGGGCGGACGAGATGCTCCGGCTCCTCGGCCTGCAGGGCGTCGCCGATCGCAAGGTCGAGTCGTTGAGCCTCGGCGTCGGCCGGCTGGTCGAAGTCGGCCGTGCGCTCATGACCGAGCCGCAACTGCTGCTGCTCGACGAGCCGTCGTCGGGTCTCGACCGGGACGAGACCGAAACCCTCGCTCGGACGCTCGACGACGTGCACCGCGAACGCGGCTTCGCGATCTTGCTCGTCGAACACGACGTCGAGTTCGTGCGATCGTTCGTCCAGCGCGTGTTCGTGCTCGACTTCGGCACCGTCATCGCGTCGGGCCGCACCGACGAAGTCTTCGCCGACGTCGCCGTGCGCCGCGCGTACCTCGGAGACCTGGTGTGAGCCAGGCGCAAGCCGGAGGCCCGGAACGCACCACGTCGCGCCGTGTTCGAGGGCCGGAGGCTGAAGCCGCATGAGCAGCGCCGCACCGGTTCCCTTGGTCGAACCGCTCCTCGCGCTGGACGGCGTCGACGCCGGCTACGGGCCGTTCCGCGCCCTGTTCGATGTCTCGTTCGCGCTCCATCCCGGCCGTGTGCTCGCGCTGCTCGGATCGAACGGCGCGGGCAAGACGACGATCGCTCGCGTGTGCTCCGGGCTCGTGGAACCGACAAAGGGTCGCGTGCAATTCGGGGGCGAGGATCTCACGGGCGCACCGCCGTACCAGTTCGCGCGCCAAGGGATCGTGCACGCGCCCGAAGGGCGATCAGTGTTCGCGTCGCTCACGGTGCAGGAGAACCTCGAGCTGACGTTCCGCCGGTCGCGCGGCCGATCGCAGGTGGGCGCCGCGCTCGACGAGGCCTACACGCTCTTCCCCCGGCTCGGTGAGCGGCGCCGTCAGCTCGCCGGGACGCTCTCCGGCGGTGAACAACGGATGCTCGCACTCGCGCGTGTGCTGGTGGAGAAACCACGCCTGCTGATCGCCGACGAACTGTCGCTGGGCCTGGCGCCGATCGTGGTCGACGAGGTCTACCGGACGCTCGAGACGATCAGCGGGAGCGGCACCACGCTGCTCCTCGTCGAGCAGCACGTGCACCACGCGTTGGCGGTCGCCGACGAAGCGATCGTGCTCGTGAAGGGCGAGGTCGCGTTCTCCGGCCCGGTTGCCGAGCTCGGCGACGTGCAGTCGCGGATCCTGGCCGGCGAAGCCGAGCAGTCGAGTTAGTTCCCGAACACGGAAGCGTGCGTGACACGCGCGAGCGTTTCGACCATCTGGGTCCGGCTCACACGCACCTGTCGGGAGAACACGTAGTAGTTGAGCCGTTCGAGCATGGCGACGATCGCGAGCGCGGCGACGACCGGGTCGATGCCCTTCGGCGCCGCCGCCGCGATGCGCTCGGTGAGCACGCGTGTGAAGCGGGTGAGCACGTCGGTGCCGACCCGGCCGAACGCTTGGCTACCGATCTCGGCCTCGGTCCAGGCGCGGATGATCGGGCCGTACTGCTCGTAGAGGCCGGCGAACCGGCCGATCCACGCCTGCAACTCGGCGCGGCCCTTCTCGCCGGGTCGCAAGGGGCCGAGGTCCTCGGCCAGCGCCTGCATCTGATCGGCGACCTCGTGCATGAGCGCCGAGAACAGGTCTTCTTTGTTCGCGAAGTACAGGTAGAAGGTCCCGTGCGACGTCTCGGCGAGCTTCACGATGTCGTCGACGCGCGCCGCGTGATACCCGCGCGCCTCGAAGACCTCGACTCCTGCGTCGAGGAGTCTCCGCAGTGTGCGCTGACCGCGGGCGCGCAGTTCGCGTGTACGAGCGGGCGCACCACCAGTTCGGTTGGCAGTTCGGCCGGCATTTCGGTCGCCGGCTCGGTCGCCATTGTCCGCCGGGCCGGCTGCCTCGAGCGGCTTCGGCGCGCGGCGGTCCGCGGCTTTGCGGGCCACCGGAGCAGGGTACGCGGAATGTGACGCCCGTGTCACGTTCAGGGCTACGATCACGCTCCGCCTCCGAGGGGTCGTGGGCGAAGGGGGTTTCGTGGGTACAGCATCAAGCGCGGTCGACTACGACGCAGTCGCGGTGGGCGACGAGAAACGCGAAGAGTTCCCGGCACTCACCCGCACGATGTTCGTGAAGTACGCGGGCGCGTCGGGCGACTTCAACCCGATGCACCACGACGACACGATCGCGACCCAGGTGGGGAACCCGTCGGTGTTCGGGCACGGCATGTTGACCATGGGTCTCGCCGCACGCGTCGTGAAGGACTGGTTCGGCCCCGAAGCGTTGCGCAAGTTCCAGGTGCGTTTCTCCAAGCAGGTGTGGCCGGGCGACGTGCTCACGTGCACCGCGGTGGTCACCGGAAAGCGCGACGAGGGCAGCGAGAAGCTCGTGGATCTCGATCTCACCGTCGTGAACCAGAACGGCGACAAGGCGATCACCGGCGCGGCGACGGCCGCCGTCGACTGAGCCCGATGGGCCTGCTCGACGGCCGCGTCGCGATCGTCACCGGATCCGGACGCGGGCATCGGTCGCGAGTTCGCGCTGTGCTTCGCGCGCGAGGGTGCGAACGTCGTCGTCAACGACGTGGGTGTCTCCCTCGACGGCAAGGGTTCGGGAGAAGACCCGGCGGGGCAGGTGTGCGCAGAGATAGAGGCGATGGGCGCGAAGGCGGTGCCGAACTACGACTCGGTGACCGACTTCGACGGCGCCCGCAACATGGTGCGCACTGCAGTCGACGCCTTCGGCACGGTCGACATCCTCGTCAACAACGCCGGCATCGTGCGCGATCGCACCCTGCTGAAGATGGACGAGGCCGACTTCGACGCGGTCATCGCAGTCCATCTCAAGGGGACGTTCAACTGCACGCGCCACGCGGCGGAGGTGATGAAGGAGAAGGGCTACGGCCGCATCATCAACATCACTTCGTCGGCAGGCCTGCGCGGGAACTTCGGCCAGACCAACTACGGCGCGGCCAAGGCCGGGATCATGGGCATGACGTTCGTGTGGTCGATGGA
Organism: uncultured Actinomycetes bacterium; assembly: GCA_963841215.1. Classification (GTDB taxonomy): domain Bacteria; phylum Actinomycetota; class Acidimicrobiia; order IMCC26256; family PALSA-610; genus CAVUFH01. Next base: position 418,170 of record CAWJBW010000003.1, read on the forward strand.
GCTCGGCCGCTACGGCGTCACCGTGAACGCGGTTGCGCCCGCCGGGGCGACTCGGATGACCGCGGCGCTGTACGAGCGCTCGGGGAACGAACCGCCGCCGGAGGAAGACCCCGCGTTGAACGCACCCCTCCTCGCGTTCCTCGCGTCGGAGCAGGCCGCGCACGTCAACGGTCAGGTCCTCGGCCGCACCGAGTACTCGTACACGATCTTCCAGCACCCGAAGCAGATCGCGTGGATGGGCAAGGACGGCGGCTGGACGCCGGCGGAAGTCGCAGCCGCGTTCGACAGCGGTCTCGGGCAACACCTCCAGCAAGTCGGCATGGTGATGCCGAAGTCGATGGAGAAGTGACAACGACGGTTTCGGCGACGATCGGCGACCGTTCCGGTCGTCCTCTGTCGCAAAAACCTGGGTGGTTGGGTGCATGACGCGTCGGCCGCTCGGAGTCGTCGACGTCGTCTACGCGTCGTGCGGTGACGGCGCGGCCCGCTCGCGAGCGGCGGCGGCCGACGGGTACGACCACATCGATCCGATGATCGACGACGATCCCGCGTCACTCGCGTTGCCGGTCGGCTGCCCGACCGCGTTCCCGAAGCCGGTCGACGTGTGGTGCTCGACGCCGGCGCCGGTTGCGGCGGAAGGCATGTGGGAGCGGGCGGTGCGGTGGTGGCGGCGCGCACCGCGCGCGTTGCTCGAACCGTGGGCCGGAGCCGTCGTGAACTCGACGCGAGTCGGTCGACGCCTTCCGGCGGGAAGTGCCGGGCCTGCGGCTGCTCGTCGACACCGGCCACGTCGCCGACTGGGGCGAGGATCCGTGCGCGTTGCTCGATCTCGCCGACCACGTCCAACTCCGCCAGGGCCGGCGCGGGCACACCCAGGTGCACGTCGACGATCCCGCCGGCGAGGTCGACTTCGCGGCGGTGCTCGGCCGGCTGGACGCAGCTCGACTACCGCGGCCGGATCTCCGTCGAGTACTTCGACCTCCCCGACAACGGCTGGCCGCTCGACGACCCCGCCGCGTGGGCCCGCGACCTCGCCGGGCATGTTCGCGCCCTGATGCGCTGACGGTGATGCGTTAGCCGGCCGAGCCCGGCCAGGGAGGGAGCGGCAGACCCGGCGGTGGGCATGCCTTCGAACGCGACGACCTGGCCTGGAAGCGCGTCGGTCACGAACAGCGTGCGGAGGTCGTCGCCGCCGAAGCAGCAGTTCGTCGTGAGGCCCTCGCCGTCGATGCGCGAGGAAGTCGACGATCGTGCCGTCGGGGTCGACGACGCGGATGCCGTGCTCCATGGTCGAAGCCACGTAGAAGCGACCGTCGGCGTCGAGGCAGAAACCGTCGCCCGCGCCTCGCCCGAGGTGTTCGATCACCCACTCGCGCGAACCGTCGGCGTGCACGCGCAGCAGCCCGGACTGCTCGACCACCACAATGGTGCCGTCGGGCTCGAACGCGATCCCGTTGCAGTACGAGAAGCCGTCGGCGAACACGGTGACCGTGCCGTCCGCCGCGTACTTCATCACGCGACCGGCCGGCTCCTCGGGGGGCGGCCAGTGCGGCGGGTCGGTGAAGTAGACCGCGCCGTCGGCGCCGATCGCGAGGTCGTTGGGGGAGAGGAACCCGTCGTCGGCGAGGTAGGTGACCGCACCATTCGGCTGCTGCGTGCTGGAGACCGGGTGTCGCCGGACGGAACGTTGGCGGATCTGCGAACAGTCCGGTGGCGCGCGAAGTCGAAGCCGCCGTTCTGCGTCACGAGGATCGAACCGTCGGCCGCGAGCGCGGCGCCGTTGGCACCCCCGCCGGTGTCGGCGAAATGCTCGGCGGCGTTCTGCTCGGGGCGGCACGCGGTAGAGCGCACCTTCGGCGACGCTCGTCACGACCAGCGTTCCGTCGCCGCACCACACCGGACCTTCGCCGAACTTCGGTCCCTCGCACACAACCTCCGCACGCACGCCCTGAGTCTTGCGCACCACATCGGTTTGAACGATCGCGGCCCCTCCGGGGCACGCTCACCCACAAACACGGGAGGTCGGCAAGTATCTTCGGGTCACGAAGCCCGATGCGGGCGTTGGGGGAGCACATGAGCCGAATTCGCATTCTCGATCCGACCGCGACACCGCCGGCACTCGATGCCGACCCGGGGCCCGACGCGGGGTCGCTCAGCGGCAAGAAGGTCGGGCTGCGTTTCGACACCGCGTGGCGCTCGTGGTTGTGGGTGATCGACGAGTGGGAACCACGCTTGCGTGGACTCGGTGCCGACGTCGTGCGCTTCGAGGCCGGGAACCGGATCGGGGAGGGCGGCGAGGAGACGTTTTCGAACCTCGCGGTGTTCGCGGCCGACGTCGACGCAGCGTTGGTCGGTCTCGGCAATTGAGGCAGTTGTACGTCCTGGACCGTCCACGACACCGTCGCGGTCGCAGCCCAGGGCGCGACGGCGGTCGCCGTCGTGACGGAGGAGTTCGAAGCGTTGGCGCACACGATGGCCGCGAACGCAGGCCGGTCCGGCCTGCGAGTGCTCGTCCTCCCGTACCCGCTCGAGACGCGCCCGGAGGCCGATGTGCGTGAGGTCGCCCGCAAGGCGTTCCCCGCAGTACTGGAGTCCTTGGGAGTGCAGACGTGAGAAACATGCGGCGAACGCAGTGAGCTCGCCGGAGTCACGAGCGCCCGCGAGCGGGGTATCCCGCGAGCAGCGAGTGCGACAAAGGAAGATTGCGGGCCGGAAGGCTGCACGATCGACTGGCTCGTCAGTGAGCGGCTCGACGTGGAGGACGACCCGGTCGAGTTCCAGAAGCTCGCGACCGACGCGGGTTGGGGCGACGGGCTGCCGCTGATCCCTCCGACCGAGGCGCGCGTGCGCGAGTGGGTGGCGGCGTCGGGTCGCTTCCCGGAAGACGTGATCGCCGAAGTGCCGCCCCGCAACGGCCGGGCCACGGTGGAGAAGATCGCGATCAATGCGGTGATGGCCGGTGCGCCGGCGGCGTCGATGCCGCTGCTCGTGGCCTCGGTCGAGGCGATGGCCGATCCGGAGTTCAACCTGTTCGCATTGAACACCACGACGTGTTGCGTCGTCCCGGGGTTGTTCGTGAACGGCCCCGCCCGTCATGCCCTCGAGATCCCGATGGGTCCGGGTTGCTTCGGTGGTGAGGCCGGGCCGGGCGCGTCGATCGGGCGCGCGACGCGGCTGATCACCCGCAACATCGGTGGGCAACGCGTCGGCCTCAACTCGAAGAGCGTGTTCGGCCAGCCCGGTCGGGTGAGCGGCATCTGTGTGGCCGAATGGGAGGAGCAGTCGCCGTGGGCACCGCTCGCCGAGCGGCGCGGCATCGCCTCCGGCGAGAACGCGGTCACCGTGCACGGCTGCACGGGAACGATCGACATCGCCGACATCGTCGCCGACAACGGCACCGACCTCCTGGAGATCATCGGGAAGTCGCTCGCGTTCGTCGGCACCAACGCGTTCATCGGCGCGCACCACGGCGCCGAAGTGATGGTCGCGATCGCGCCACCGTGGGCGGCGTTGATCGCGGCGACCTACCCCGACATCGCCGACGTGCAGGCGCAGCTGTACGAACACGCCAAGCTCCCGATCAGCTGGTGGCCGGCGGCGCACCGAAGCCGCGCCGAGGAGAACCGCCGCGTCGACGACGACGGCTTCGTGCGCCTGGTCGAAACCCCCGAGCACATGCTCGTGCTCGTCAACGGCGGCCTCGGCAACCTGCACGCGCTCGCGCTGCACTCGTTCGGGCCGACGCGAGCGGTGACGCGCACCTTCCCGGCATGACGACCGTCCTGGTGCAAGGGGCCGAGTCGGATCCGTACCGCTCGCTCATCCTCGACGCCCATCCCGACGTCGAGCTCGTGACGATCGACGACGAAGATCCGCCGGCCGGCCTGCGCGCCGATGCTTTCTTCGGCGGCTACTGGAGCTGGGACAAGATCCTGCGCTGGATCGACGCCACCGGCGTGCGGTGGGTGCAGCTCTCCGGGACCGGCGTCGACAAGGTGCCGGCGGCGGTCTACACCGGCCGCACCGTCACCTGCGCACGCGGCGCCAGCGCGGTGCCGATCGCGGAGTGGGTGCTCGCCGCGATCCTGGCGCGAGCCAAACGGTTCCCCGAGGTGTTCCTGCACGAGCCGCCGAAGTATTGGAACTTCCCGAATCCGCCGCTCGACTCGGTTGACGGCAGCACGGTCGGCGATCGTCGGGCTCGGCGGCATCGGCATGGCCGTCGCGGAGCGCGCGCTCGCGTTCGGCATGCACGTGAAGGCGCTGCGCCGCACCGACGCGCCGAGCCCGATCGCGGGTGTGGAGATCGCCGGCAGCATCGAAGAGCTCGTCGCCGACGCCGATCATGTCGTACTCGCCGCGCCCGCGACCGCGCGCACGAGGCACCTGCTCGATGCCGGCGTCTTCGCGCACGTCAAGCCCGGCGTGCACATCGTCAACATCGCACGCGGTGCACTGATCGACCAGGACGCGCTCCGGGTCGCGCTCGACGACGGCCGGGTCGCGCTCGCGACGCTCGACACCGTCGATCCCGAACCCCTCCCGGCGGGGCACTGGATGTACGAGCATCCGGGCGTGCGGCTGAGCGCGCACGTGTCGTGGTACACGCCGGCGCTGCAACGCACGGCGGTGGAGATCTTCGTCGAGAACCTGGGCCGCTTCCTCCGCGGCGATCCACTTCTCTACGTCGTGGATCCTGCCGAGGGGTATTGAGTGCCCGGAGCGGTCGTCGTCGGTACCGGCTTCGGGCTGCGCGTCCACGTCCCCGCCTTGCGTGCAGCCGGCATCGATGTGGTCGCGCTCGTCGGCCAGGATCACGAGAAGACCGCGCGCCGGGCGACGCGAGTCGAGATACCGAACGCGTGCACGTCGTTGGACATGGCGCTGCGGTGCGCCGACACCGACATCGTCACCATCGCCACTCCGCCGCACACCCATGCCGAACTCGCGATCGAGGCGATCGCCGCGGGCCGTCATGTCATCTGCGAGAAGCCGTTCGCGCTCGACGCCGGGGAAGCCCGCACGATGCTCGACGCGGCGACGCGCGCGGGTGTCGTCGCGCTCGTGGGGCACGAGTTCCGGTGGGCGGAGGACCGGGTGACGCTCGCGCGAGCGGTCGCGGACGGCGCGATCGGGTCGCCGCGCCAGTTCTCGTTCGTGCAGTACGCGCCGGTAGCCGCCGACCCGGCAACAACCGTGCCGTCGTGGTGGTTCGACCGCGCGCGCGGAGGCGGATGGCTCGGCGCGTCGGGCTCGCACCTCGTCGACCAGGTGCGCACGACCCTCGGCGAGTTCGACGCAGTGAGCGCGGTGCTGCCGACGGTCGCGGCCCGAACCGACGGTGCCGAGGACTCGTTCGTCGTTCGCGCGACGGTCGCCGATGGGACGGTCGAAGGCGTGTTGCAACAGACGGCCGCGGCGTGGACGCCTGCGGGTGTGGGCATCTCGGTGATCGCCGGCACCGACGGCACCCTCGAGGCGGCGCAGAGCACGGTGTTCCTGTCGGACCGCGATGGTCGCCGTGAGCTCCCGATCCCCGACGACGCGCGACTGCCGGCCGGTGCCGAACCGAGCGAGGATCCCCGGCAGCGCTACACGCACCTCGAGCTCGGTCCGTACACGAGGCTCTGCGAGGCGCTGCGCGCGCTCGTCGACGGTCGTGCACCGGAGACGCCGGTACCGATCCCGACGTTCGTCGACGGCCTCGCCGGGATGCTCGTGCTCGACGCAATCCGTGCGTCGGCCGGAGCCGGCGGCACCCTCGTCACGGTCGAGCGGCGCGGCTAGAACAACGGCATGCATGTGCTCATCGCCAGCGATGGCTCCGAACTCGCCCTGCACGCCGCGCAACGCGGCGTCGCGCTGCTCGGCCGGCCCGAACGCATCACGATCCTCGCCGTGATCTCGGCGATCCCGATCACCGACGCGGCCGGGTTCGACGGTGTCGCCTACAGCCCCGAGGCCGAGAAGGCATTGTGGGACGCCGAGCTCGAAGGCGCGCACGAAGAGCTCTCCAGGACGGCGAGCGCAGTCAGCGGCGGACAGGTCGACAAGCGCGCCGAGCTCGGCGATGCCGCGCCCACGATCTGCGCGATCGCGGCCGAGGTCGACGCCGACGTGATCATCATCGGCTCGCACGGCCGCAAGGGCGTGAAGCGGCTGATGCTCGGGTCGACCAGCGAGCACGTCGTGCGCCACGCGCCGTGCCCGGTGCTGGTCGTGCGCGAGAGGGACGAGTGAGGTAGGTCAGCGGGAGCCGTATTTCTCTGCGTGGTGGGCGTCCGCGTCGGGAACCTCGACGCCCTCGGGAAGTGGTGCTTGAAGGCTGACGATGCGACCGTCCGGATCGCGGATCAGTGCCTCGACGACGCCCCAGTGTTCAGGGGTGAACTGCTGCGCGAACTCAGCGGGCCGATCAGGTCGGAACGCGGTCGAATCACCAACCCGCAGAATCGGGTGTGCTTCGAGCTGTGATTCGTGCCGCTCATTGATGAACACATACGGGCCCCCGGCCGGGTGTTCCCACTGCCCGGAGCCGTGATCGGTCTCGAACGCGGCCTTGAAGCCCATCGACGACCAGAACGCCGCAGTCGCTCCGTAGTTCCGCGTCTCGACGTAGAACCCCTCAAATCCTTCAGTCGCCATGCCGGCGCCCCTTTTCTCGTTTCGAGATGCGGTCGAGGTATTCCGACAGCGCCAACTCGACGATCGCGGACAGTGATTGCTCGGTGTCCACTGCGTGGTGTTTGACCGCACGGATGACGGAAGGCGGGAGGTAGACGTTGAACTGCTTGACGTCCCGGCGATCCGCCATGCGAGGATACTAGCAACCTAGAGTGAGACCGTCAAGACAAGTGGTTGGCTGCGGGACGAGTTCAGTCTCCCAGGCGCGGCCGTAGCGATCGCGGTGGGTGTGTGACGCGAACGGCTCGCGACGGGGCGGTCCGAGCGGCCGCAACGGGATGCCCGAGCGGCACGACCGCAACCGGGACGACGTGATCCGGCAGCGCGAGCAACGCGGCGAGCTCGGCGCGGAATCCGACGGCGATCGTCGTGAGCGCGCTGCCCAGCCCGCGCGCGGTCGCCGCGAGCAGCAGGTTCTGGACGGCGGGGAAGATCGACGACGGCACGGTCTGCTCGAGCCCGCGATCGGTGTCGGCGCACACGACGACGAGGACGGGCGCGGCCGCGACACCACCGGTCGCGCCGCGATCGACGTCGTCGAGCATCTTCGGCGTCAACCGCTTCTCCGAGAACGCGCGACCACCGCCCTCCCAGGCGCGCCGGGTGAGATCGCCGATGACCGCACGGGCGCGGTCGTCGCGGACGACGATGAACTCCCACGGCTGCCGGTTCTCGGCGCTCGGCGCGAACGTCGCGGCGCTCGAGGACGGCGGCGATGTCGTCGTCGCCCACCGGCGTATCCGCGAAGGTCCGGTGCGCGCGCTGGCGGCGGACGACATCGAAGAAGTCGTCACTCACTCGCGCACCCCGACCCGCGCGAACGTGTTCACGTACATGATGCGGAGCTGCGGATGGAACGCCCAGTCGCTTCCACGCGTCGGAGTGCCGGTCGCCGATGCGCTGTTCGACCAACGGCGTCATCGACAGGTACGAGGCTTCCGGGTCGTCGGTGTCCATCTCGTAGAAGTGCAGGTACCGGGGGTCGCCGCCGCCGGCGTTCTCGTACGGCGTGATCATCGCGTAGCCGGGCACGCCCACCTCGGCGATGTGCCGGATGTGCACGAAGTCGCCCCAGTCCCGCAGGTCCTGCGCGTGCGCCGGATCCTTGGGCGAGATCAAGCACGAGCGAGAGCCCGATCGTCGGGTTCCCGGTGAGCACCCCTTGCCCGGGCCGCGGTGTGCGCCGGAAGAGGTACGCCGGTGACGTCGTCGGGCGACGGGCGGCGCGACGAAATCGTCCTCGACCTCGTACACACCGAGGTGGTCGAACTCGTCGAGCACGCGCGGGAGATCGTCACGATCGCGGTGCACGTTGCGCCACCACGTCGCGCGCTGCACACCGTGCGATGCCGAGCACCTCGGGTACACGCTCGCGCGCGTACGTCGTCGATCGCGCGATCCGTCATCTCGAGGTAGAGCCCGGGCGTGCGACGGTCCTCCATCGGCGGCCGACGTTCAGGGCCGCGGCGGAGCCGGACGGCACAGCAGATGACTCGTGCCGACCGCGAGCAGGGTGCCGTCACGGGCCCAGACGCGACCTTCGCCGCCGACGATGCCTCCTGCCGCGCTCGTGGAGCGCGACTCCGAGTAGAGCCACGGTTCGTCGGGTCGTGAGCGGTGGAAACCGGCCGTGATGTCGATGCTCGGCGCCATGTACGCGCTGTTCACGTGCAGGTTGCAGGTCGCCGGCCAGATCCCCGTGTCGAGCAGGATCAGCGACCGACACGCGTCGACCCACGGATCATCGAACGTGCTGCGAGGCACGTACTTGAACCAGTGCCCCCACACGGGGTCGCTCGGTGCTCGGTTCTCCCACTCCTGCTGGTCGTCGATCCAGTCGACGACCCGCTCCTCGAAGTTCGCCCAGAACGGATAGAAGGGCTCGATGCCCTTCGCGGCCAACAGGTCGCCGAGGACCGGCAGCGTCTCGGGTTCGGGGACCTCCGGCATCGTCGTGGTGTCGTGCTCGAGCCCTTCGACGTCGCCGACCGCCCACACCAGTGCCTCGAACATGGGCTGGCCGTCCTGGACCATCGACACGCGCATCGACTCCGCGCGCTTCGCGGCGCGCAGCGTCGTGACTTCGATGTCGACAGTGTCGAACTTCGCGACACCGAGGTAGTGGCCGACGATGCTCGCAGGCCGGTCGAAGCGCGAGTGCACACCCGCCGCGCGCAACGCGACCGAAGCGAGGTAGCCGCCGTTCGGCCCCCAGATCGCCCAGTCCTGCGACAACCGCCCCTGATAGTGGCCGTCGCCACCCTCGACCGCAGTGTCCTCCGCAAGGTCGCCCACGAGCGTCGAAGCTACGCCCTACCGGACGATGTGGTCCGGGATTTTGCAGGCGTCGTCGATGCCGAGGACATGGAGGGTGCGGCCGAGCGCGAGCCAGCCGCCGATGCACACGGTGAGGTCGAGGACCTCGGCGTCGCTGTACGACGGCGCGCAGACGCGCGTAGAAGTCGTCGTCGAGGGTGTCGTGGCAGAGCGCGAAGCGTTCGGCGTACTCGATCGCGAGACGTTCGCGATCGGTGTAGGGCTCGTACGTCGCCCACTCGGCGACGTGCGCGTAGTCGGGCTCGGTCATCACCTCGGATGCGCCGACGGTCTTGCGCCACGTGAGACAGATCGCGCAGCCGTTGATCTGGGCGATGCGCACGCGGGCGAGTTCGCGTTCGCGCACGGGCACGATGCTCTGCTCGTAGATGGCGTGGCTGAACGTGCCGGCCGCCATGCCCATCTCGGGCCGGAGCGCCCACACGCGCACTTCGGGGTCGGCGGCGCCGTCGGGGACTTCGATACGCGGCATCAGCGTTTCCTCGGGCATTTCTCGGGATCGGTCACTCAGGTGTCGAGTGCGAGCAGGTTGCAGGGATTGTTGCACGCCATCGTGCGGATCTCGTCCTCGGTGAGACCGGCGTCGAACAGCGCATCGGCATAGCTCTGGAGCCCGGGTGCGGGATGGGGGTTGATCGCCTGACCGAAGTCGGTGCCGAGGGTCACGCGGTCGACGCCGACGGTGCGGATGGTCGCGACCATGTCGTCGACGGTCTTGGTCGCGAGCGCGCCGATGCAGGTCATCGCGCACAGCTCGACCCATGCGCCGAGGTCGGCGAGCTCCTTGCACTGCGCGGCGTCGAGCTTCGGGCCCGCGAGGTCTTCCGTCGCGTGCGTGAGCACGACCGGTCCGGCGCGGGCATGCTCCCGGACGACCGCGTAGTGCTCGGCTGCGCTCACGTGACCGGTGGCGAGCACCGCGCCGTGCTCGCGGACGAGCGCGAGCACTTCGAGGGTCTCGGGCAGCAGTGCACCGTCGCGCGTCGGTGACGACGAGACCTGGTCCGGTCCCGACCGAGCTGGGCGGCCACGCCGTTCTCGACGTCCTGGCGGCTCGACAGCGTCGGCAGCCACACGATCTTGGCGCCGATGCGCAGCGCGGCTTCGACCGCCGCCGGGTTGACCCCGCCGACCTCGTCGTCGCAGCAGATGCCACCGAACACGGAGATGTCGGGCACGATCCTGCTGCACCGCCCACGCCAAGGCGGCCGTCGGGAAATCGTGCGACTTCAGCACGATGGCGCGATGGCCGGCAGCCGCGGCTTCGCGTGCGGCTTCGAACGCGTCGACCGATCGGGCGCGGTGCGCGTCCGGCCCGAAGTGGCAGTGCAGGTCGGCCGCGCCGGCGAGATCGACAGACATGGGTGGGCTACGGCGCGCCGGGATCGTGCAGCTGGGCAACCAGACCCGGGTGCAGGTGCTCGCGCACGTCGCCGATCTGCTCGAGCAGGATGTGACGGTGCGCGAACTGCCACGCCGCGCCGATCCGTGTGAACTGGTCGTGGTAGCGGCCCGCGACGATCGGCTGGAGCGCCAGATCGGGCGTCGCCTGGAACACGACGAACGCTGATCGGGTCTGCGCGGTCCCGGCATCTTCGTCGATGTCGACGATGACGTTCGTGGTCAGGTGGCGGGTACGAAGCGTGCCGTCGTCATGGACGCGGTTCGTGCTGCGGTAGAGGTTGGCGACCGCGTCGGCACCGGCGATGTCACCGTCGTAGCCCTCGTTGGTGATGCGGCCGGAGGCGAACAACGCGCCGATGCCGTCGAAGTCGGCGGCGTCGATGCACTCGGCGTACCGGTAGAGCAACGTCGTGATCGCGTGGTAGCTCTCCCACGAACCGGCACCCATCGACTGCGAATCTAGACCGACGTTCGTGGCTGCTCATTAGCCTGAAGGACCTTGGTATCGGTGCGAGAGGTCAGAGCCGCAGGGCTTGAAGCACTGATGGTGGCGACAGCGTTGTTGCAGCGCGCTCGTCGAGCCGACCCCCGGGCCGGTCTCTGGGAAGCCGCGGATGTGCAGTGGTGGTGGCGGAGGCCGCGGCGGTCGGACGAGGTCGAGAAGCTTTTCTGGATCGACGATGAAGGACCCGTCGCCGGCGTCCTGCTGACGAGCTGGACCGATGACGAGTGGCAGTGCGACCCGGTCGTCGTCCCCGGCGCATCGGCTCCCGAGCCCGGCGTCGTGTGGAGACGGGCAATCGAGCACGCCGCGCAGCACTCGGCCAGGAGGGTTCGAAGTACCAGTGGGGGATGACGATCGAACCTTCCGAGAACTGGCCCAGCGATCCGGATTCACCGACGGCGATCACGACAGCACCGCCTGGCTGGATGCCGCTGATCGGCCGGTTGTGCCCGCGGCCCCTGAGGGCTTCGTCGTCATCGACCGCGCTCGGCGTCGGGACGCCCCCCATCCCATGCGGCACCGAAACGGGGACGGCGTAACGCAGCGGCTCGAGGAATGTCCGCTCTACGACCCGGCGCTCGATCTCGCGGTCGAGACCGCCGATGGCCGTGTGGCCGCCTACTCCATGTACTGGTTCGACCCGACCACGAAGGTGGGACTCGTCGAACCCGTCCGGGTCGAGGACGAGTTCCAGCGGCAAGGTCTCGCGCGAAGCGATGGTGTGCTCCGGCATCGATCGTCTTGTCACTAGAGGCGCCCAGCGGGTGAAGGTCTCGTACGAGACAGGCGCAGCTGCGGCCCTGTACCAAGGCGTCGGGTTCCGGCCGGCATCCACAGCCACTTGGTACCGGGCGTTGTCCGAGTAGCGGGGGAGGATGTCGCACTCCGCGACGCGGTGCGCCGGAACATGGTGCGCGACGGCTTGTCGTTGACCGCTTTGCTCTACGCGCTCGCGTACGGTCACCAGAAGTGACAGGTACCTGGAGTGAGGACCGCACGATCCTCCCGGACGATCCTCGTAGACTGACGTAGATGTCAGGTTTGCAGTCGCGGTCGGTGCCCGCGCCCGGACAAGCACCGCTCGTTGCGCCCAACGCCGCGGCCCTGCTGCGCCGCAACGCAACCGAGTTCGGTGACCACGCCGCGATCAAGTTCGGCGACGCGACGTTCACGCACCGGGAGTACTTCGAGGAGTCGTGCCGCTTCGCGAACCTCTTCGCCGACGCGCCTGCCCGCCGACGGACCCCGGCACGTCGCGGTGCTGCTCGACAACACGCCCGACTACCTCTTCGCGCTCGGCGGCGCGGCCCTCATCGGCGCGGCCGTCGTCGGCCTCAACCACACCCGGCGCGGTGAGCACCTGCTCCGCGACGTCGAGCACACGCACTGCGCGCTGGTGATCACCGAGCCGCGGCACGAGGTGTTGCTGGAGGCGATCGCCGGCGAGTTGCCGCCCGTGCTCGTGTCGACCCGGTTCGCCGACGACGACGATCCCGACTCGACGCTGGGCGACATCGCTCGACGTCGCGATCGCCGGCGTCGAAGGCCACCGATCCCGGTGCACGAGCCCGACGTCGACGCGATCTGGGCGCTGATCTTCACGTCGGGCACGTCGGACGCGCCCAAAGCGGTGATCTGCTCGCAGCGCCGTCTGCTCGTGACCGGCAACCGCATGCGGATGATCATGGATCTGCGGGAGGGCGACGTCGGGTACGTGTGCATGCCGCTCTTCCACTCGAGCGCGGTGCAGGTCGGGTGGGCGCCGTCGCTGGTGACGCCGTGCGCGGTGGGTTTGGGCCGGCGGTTCTCGGCCTCGCGCTGGCTGCCCGACGTCCGTCGCTACGGCTCGACCTACTTCAACTACACCGGCAAACCGCTCGCGTACCTGCTCGCGCAACCCGAGCAACCCGACGACGCCGACAACACGCTGCGGGTCGCGTTCGGCAACGAGGGTTCACCCGAGGTGGTCGAGAGCTTCGGCCGTCGCTTCGGGCTCGAAGTCATCGACGCGTACGGCGCGACCGAAGGTGGCATCGCGGTGAACCGTGACGCCGCGCCGAAGGTGGGCGCGCTCGGGCACGCGCCCGAACACATCCAGATCGTCGACGACGAAGGTGTCGAGAAGCCGCGCGCCGAAGATCGACGGGCGCGGCCACGTCCTCAACGCGGAGGAGTGCGTCGGCGAGATCGTCAACACGCAGGGTGCGGGGCCGTTCGAGGGCTATTACAACAACGAGGACGCAACCGCCAAGACGACGCGACGCGGCTGGTACTGGTCGGGAGACCTCGGTTACAAGGACGCCGACGGCTACCTCTACTTCGCGGGCCGCAACGCCGACTGGATCCGCGTCGACGGCGAGAACTTCCCCGCGGGTCCGATCGAGGACACGCTCCGCCACGCGCCCGGCGTGGTGCTCGGCCGCGGTCTACGGCGTCCCCGACGACCAGGCCGGCGACCAGGTGATGGCCGGCCTGGTGCTGGCCGACCCCGAGTCGTTCGATCCGTCGCAGTTCGCAGGCTGGCTCGACGCGCAGGAGGGCATCGGGCCGAAGTGGCGACCCCGCTACCTCCGCGTCCTGCACGATCCGCCCACCACCGGCACGAACAAGATCGTGAAACGCACCCTCGCGCGCGAGAAGTTCCGTCGCGACCTCGTCGCCGGCGACGACCTCTACGTGCGCGAACGAGGCGCCGACACCTACCGGCCGTTCACGGCCGACGACGAGGCGGCGTTGCAGCGCTCCTTCGTGCACTACCAACGCGAACGCTTCTGGGAGCTCTGATTGGACCTCAGCTTCTCGGCCGAGGAGGAGGCGTTCGCGGCCGAGGTGCGCGAGTGGCTGGCGGCGCACGTCGACGTGCCTCCGCGTTTCGAGTCGATCACCGACGAGGTGGACTTCGGCCGGCAGTGGCAAGCCGAGCTCGCGGCCGACCGCTGGATCGGGATCCACTGGCCGCGGGAGTACGGCGGACGCTCCGCTTCGCCCGTGCAGGTTGCGATCTTCAACATGGAGTACGCACGGTCACGCGCGTCGCAGCCGATCAACCGGGTCGGCATCAACCTCGCCGGACCAACGCTGCTCGCCCACGGCACCGACGCCCAGAAGGAGCGGTGGCTTCCCGCCATCCTCACCGCGGAGGAGATCTGGTGCCAGCTGTTCTCCGAACCCGACGCCGGTTCCGACCTCGCGTCGCTCCAGACGCGTGCAGTCCGGACCGACGACGGCTGGTTGCTCTCGGGGCAGAAGGTGTGGACCTCCTACGCGCAGTTCGCGCGTTGGGGCATCTGTCTCGCTCGGACCGATGCCGAGGCGCCGAAGCACCGGGGCATCTCGTATCTCGTGGTCGACATGCAGGCGCCGGGGATCGAGATCCGCCCGCTCGTACAGATCACGGGTGACGCCGAGTTCAACGAAGTCTTCTTCGACGAGGTGTTCGTGCCCGACGACCACCTCGTCGGTGGGCTGAACCAAGGTTGGGCGGTCGCGAACACGACGCTCGCGCACGAGCGGGGAACTGCGTTCCCGTTCAAGGAACAGGTCGTCCACGAGGTCTATCTCGACGAACTGTGGCAGCTCGCTTCTGATGAGGGACTGCTCGACGACGTCGACATCGCCGACGGCCTCGCGCAGTCGTACGTCGAGTTGCGGGTGCTGCGCCTGCACAACTGGCGGACACTGTCGCGCCTGACGCACGGCGTGGATCCCGGGCCCGAGTCGAGCATCACGAAACTCGCGTGGACCGACATGACCCAGGCGCTCTCGGCGCGCGGGCTCGACGTGCTCGGTGCGGCCGCGCCGCTGTGGTGGGGCGCCACCGACAACCCGGGCGGCGGCTTCTGGCAACGGCAGTGGCTGTGGTCCAAGGCCGCGTCGATCGCGGGTGGCACCAGCGAGGTCCAGCGCACGATCATCGGCGACCGGATGTTGGGGCTACCCCGCTAACTTTCGACGTATGCCTCGCACGTCTCCGCTCGTCAAGGTCGTCGGCCTCGACCACATCGTGTTCCGGTGTGCCGACACCGAGAAGTCGCTCGCGTTCTATACCGACACGCTCGGCCTCGTGCCCGAACGGGTGACCGAGTGGCGGGCCGGTGAGGCGCCGTTCCCGTCGGTGCGCATCACGCCGACCACGATCATCGACCTGTTCGGAGGCGGCGGTGGTTCCGACGCATCGCCCGGGGCCGCGAACGTCGACCATGTGTGCCTGGTGATCGAGCCCGCCGACCTCGACGCGTTGGCGACGCAGTTCCCGGATGCGCAGCGCGCCGACCACCTGTTCGGCGCGCAGGGATACGCGTCGAGCCTGTACGTGCGCGATCCCGACGGCAACACGATCGAGCTGAGGAGCTACGCGTCGTGAGCGCGATCGAGGTCTTGCTGAAGGAGCGACACGCGCTGTGCGACACGATGGCCGAGGCCGGTGCCGAGGCGCCGACGCTGTGCACGGGCTGGCTGACCGCCGATTTGGCCGCGCATCTGCTGGCGCGTGAGAAGCGACCGGATGCTGCACCCGGCGTCGTCCTCGGCGGTCCGTTCGCGAAGCACACGCAGCGCGTGATGGAGCGGGTACAAGGCCAAGGGCTACGACGTCATGCTCTCCGAGCTCCGCCAGGGTCCGCCGAAGTGGATGCGCGCCGGGCCGCTGGCCAAGGCGAACGTCGGCGAGAACTGGATCCACCACGAAGACGTGCGCCGCGCCAACGGTCAAGGTCCCCGGCCGCCCGATCCCGATCTCGACGACATCCTCTGGGGAGGGTTGGCCCTTGCCGCCGTCGTTGCCCGACGCAAGCTCAAGGGCGCCGGTTTGGTTCTCAAGTCAACCGACGGACGCGAGCGCACGGTGAAATCGGCGGAACCGCTCGTGACGTTGCGGGGAAAGCCGGACGAGCTTGCGCTCTGGATGGCGGGGCGCCAGGAGTCCGCGGTCGTGGAGCTCGAAGGTGACCCCGCCGCGGTCGCCATCGTCCTCGCCACCAAATTGTCGATCTAGTGCTGCGTCAGGCAACGTCAACGTGCAGGCGGAGAACGACATCACCGAGCTGTACCCGTCGGTCGAGGACTACGAGCACGCGTCAGCGCAGCCTGTTCTGCGTGCGCGTTCTGTGCGGCCGCCAGTCATCGCGGAGTGCGCGCGATTCGGCAGTTAGGGCGAGGCGCGGGTCAGTAACAGCTCTCGCCGTATGAAGGATCGGCGTAGGTCCGATAGGCCGCGTTCACGGCATCGCAGGGCCCGAAGAGCCAGGCGTCTGTCTTGTACGCGACCCCTGCTGCGGTCGCACTGACGAGCACGGGTTCCGTCTCATCGAACTGCGCCAGCGTTTGCGCGTGAGCGTGGGCTTCCGCGGGAAGATCGTCGAAGACAATCGCAGGTCCGCCCATGCTGAAGTCGACCGCGATCTCGGTCGTCAGTGCGACGCGCGGAGCCCGGCGCCGGGAGCTGACGGATCACGACGCCGATGGGTGCATCGTCGTTCGCAATCCAGCGCGACGACGTGTTTTCGAACCTGGCCGAGGCCAGGGTCTCGTACCACTGGTCATGGTCAAAGCCGACGAGGTTCGGCACCGGCGCTTCTTCTGGTGTCGTCGCAAGCGACGTCGTCGTGTTTGATTGGTCGTGCATCTTCATTCGTGCCACAGCCAGCGGCGACCAAAACCGTGAGGAGAGCGGCCCCGAACCCGAGGATCGATCTGCCTGTTCCGTCCCTCACGACGCGCCAGAATGCGCTCTGGCGCAGATCTGCGAGTGCATAGCGGCAGTTATGCGTCGGCGCTTTCAGCGTCCACGAGCGATCGGCGCATGACGAAATCGCGGGGAACCCCCCATGTCGCGCCCTGGTCGAGCACCGCTTGCAATGCGGGCGTCAACGCCGTCACGGCCTCGAAGCCGAGCTTCTCGTAGAACGGGCCGTTCCAAGGGACGTCGCGAAAGGTGATCAACGTGACCGACGGCAGCCCCTGAGCGGCGGACCAGGCAAGAACCTCGTCGACGAGCGCACGTCCGACGCCACGACGGCCGTGCGCCGGTGTCACCGCCAGTTCGTCGAGGTGGCCTTCGCCGTCGATCACCCACGCCACTGCAAATCCAATGACGGCGCCGAGGTCGTCGACCGCCACCCAGGCGCGCTGCTCGGTCGCCGCCCTCGTCAAGCCCTCGGTCCAGTACGGCGGATCGTCCGCGGCGCGCGCGATGCGCGGGTCGTCGATCTCGCGGAACCGCTGGCGGGCCGCGACGTCGACCGCTTGCATCGAAGCCACATCATCGGCCGTCGCTTTGCGCACCACGATCGGCATCTTCACGTGGTCCATCGACCCCATGCGCACAGATTGCCCGCTCTGGAGCGCCGCAGTCGAGTACCGAACGGCAGATCTGGCGCGTCAAACGTGGCGGTCCGACAGGGCGTTGCTCACCATCACGTATGCCGCTGCCGGCACTCGGGCTAGGCCGGGTTGAAACTCAGCGGCGCAGAGCCGACTTGCAATCGGCTAAGCCCCCTGCAGTCCTCGAAATCAGGGAATGTGCAAGCCGGAGATACTGCGCGCGACCACCAAGCGCTGGATCTCGGAGGTGCCCTCGAAGATCGTGTAGTTCGTTTTCGCGTGTTCGCCGCGTCGCGTGGAGTGCGCTGAAGTGCGGCGTCGCGTCCGCCGCGTCCGCGCGATCGTGTCCCGTTCGGAGGTTTGTAGGGACGAAATTAGGGACGCGGCGTGCGCATCTTCGAGTTGATCTTCGAAGCCAACGGAGTGTCGAAGGTGTTCATGCCAAGCACTTCAGACAGACCGGCGGGTACACCAGCGCGGGAATTTAGGACATCCAGCGCACCGAGCTCGTCGGCGCACCACGCCGTCTGCGCAACATCGGTGACGCGACACCCTCCATCGATGAGCGGTCGTTCACCAAGCGGCTCGCTCAGGTCGACGACGACCGGCACAAAGTCGTTGCTTGGGCACGCATAGATCCCGGGTGTCGCCGCCTCGACGGCAAACGTCACGATGACGGTTGCGTCGTCCTCTTCGATTGTCGGTCGGAGGACCGTGCCCGTCACACCACCATGACAACTCATTCGTGTAACCGCGGCTGTGAAAGAGGTCGATGCGCTGCTCAGCGGTTCATCGGAGCTGAGCATCCAGATTGCTGGCTCGGACTCACCTTGCACGACTGGTGGACGGCTCGTTTCGGCAGATGACGACGACCCCGATACATACGACTCGTCCGTAGAGACGCCGTTGGAGGTGGATCTGTCGTTGGCGCCGCCGCACGCGGCAAGGAGCAGGACGAGGACACAGACGCACGCGATCCGATTCATGCTGCTATGACGTTGCCGCACGGCGCAGAGTTCCCAGGCGATCAAATTTCTCGATCCGTATCGCAGCGGTCGAATACCGATCGGCAGTTCGGTGCCTCCTGCGTCATCGTTCCGCCTCAAGTGGAACAGATCGGCGATGGCGGCGGCGTCGTACCGCCGCCGAACCAGCGAGCCCCGCCCACACGGCCACCAGCACGACCGGCCAGGCGCGCTCCTGATCCTCCAAAGCGAGCCACACGGCAACGGCCCCGGAGACGCATGCAATGGCGAGCACGGTGAGGATGCGCCGAGGCCACGACCTAACGAGTGCAGCAGGCAGCGCCCACCGACCCCAGAGGAGGACAGGGATGGCGATGACGGCCGTCCAACCCACGGCGATCGCGATGGCCACAGCCGCGAGCAGGAACAACAAGCCGTCGCAGCCGCCGTCGGTGCACAAGAACGCACTCAGGCAAAACAGAATGCCTGATCCCGCGCCCGTAGGTCGAGCGCCGAACGGCAGTTATGGCGTTCGTGGCCGCCTGGCAGTGAGCGTCACCAGTCGAGTCGTTTCAGCGATCGCCGCACGTGCTCATCAAGGTGCGCGAGTGACAATTGATAGTTGGGCACATGGCCTTGCTCTCGGTCCGCGGCGAGGGACTCCGCAAGGTAATGCCGTGAGCTGAACACACACATGAGGTCGTACACGGCGAGTTCGTCAGAGGTGCCGCCGACGATGCCCGAGTATGCGTCGGCGAGGCGATCGGCGATGTCCGGTCCGAGGAGTACGCACACCGAGGCTCGGCAATACGCGAGGTCGTACCACCGGGTGTCGAGCCGTGCTGCGCTCCAGTCGACGACACCACTGATGCGGCCGCGGTGCCAGAGGACGTTGCCCGGGTGGAAGTCGCCGTGAGTGAGGACGCGCTCGGACGTACGTGAAGGCAGACGTGCTGTGACGGCGCCAACGGCGGCGGCGGTCAGCGGATCGTGTTCGCCCGCTGGTGCGCGCCAAGTCTCGAAACGTGGAGGTCGCGTGACCGCACCCTCAGCCCCGTCCAAAGGCGTTTCGTGCAACTCCGCCAGCGCCTGCGCGAGCGCCCCGACCCACGAGTCGACGTCCTTGGGCGTCAAGTCCGGACGCCCAGGCAACCGCGACATGACCACGGTGGGCCTGCCGAACCAGACGGACTCCAGATCAGCAACGATCGGCTCAGGCACCGGCAGCGCGACCCGCTGGGCGAACTCGAGACGACTCCACTCCAACGGTGCCGTACCGTCACCGTCACGGTAGAGCTTCACGACCACTCGGCGGGGCGTCCGATCGAGTGTCACGTCGTAGGCATCGGTCATCCCGGCTCCCGCCAACCGACGCAACCGCGTTACACGCGCGCCCGGGGCAACCGCTTCGGCCAACGCCTTCCACCCAAGGTGTCTCGGCGCCATCGCGCCAGATTGCCCGCTGCGGCGCACCGGATCGCCACGCGCCCGTCGACGTACCGAACGGCAGTTCTGTGCGCGGTGTCGTTACGCGACGAACCATCGAACGCGATCACGTGGCCGTGTGATCCCCGACCGTCGAGTTGATTGCCGAGCAGTCTCCGCCTCGTCAGACCTTTCGGCCCGCAAACGCGAGTAGCTTGTCGGCCGGGGACGCGTTCGGACCGACCCGCTGTGCGGCATCAAGGACGCCTGGCTGGCGAAAGTCGTCGGTGATCAACTGCCGCCCGACATCCAGCGCGATGGTGAGGATCTCCTCGTCGTCGATGCTCTGACCAGTCGCCTTGGCGATATCGGCGGCATGTGTCATCACGTCCATGATCGCGATGTTCAACGCGACGCCCGCAGGCATCTCGCCGAACGGAAGCTTCACCATCTTGTCCAGTACGCCGGGCATGGCGAACGTTGCCCGAGCGCGATCCGAAGCCGCGCGGTAGTTGCCCTTGAAGTCGTCACCCAGATTGTCGCCGCCCATCAACTCACCGAGCCGAGAATCGGGCACGGAGCCCTCCTCGACGCACTCCGCGAACATCATCGCCCCGCCGGTGATGTGATTGATCACTGCGCGGACATCCCACTCCGTGCAGGGCGTCGGGTTGCCGAGCTGGCTCGGCTCGACGCGTTCGACCACGTCGTTTGTTGTGTCGAGTACACGTTCGAAGGTCGCGACTACATCCATCTTCTACCCCCGCTCTCGCATCGGGTGCTACCAGAGGAACACATCTTGCCCGATCACACACCCCTCGGCGACTACCGATCGGCAGATCTGGCGCGCGGGACTCGTTGGGTTGGCCCATGCGAGGAGTTAGATCTCTTCCCAGAGCTCCTCGGGCTCATGCGACTCGAGCGAGGGTCGGAGCGCGGAGTTGACCTCTGCCTCATGGTCGCGCGCGAAGGCACGGCACGACTCGGCGTCGGGCCAATACATGGCAGCGAGCACCTTGGTTGGGTCGTCGACGCAACGATAGACACGGATCTCGGTGCCACCAGCTTCTGTCAGGGCCCCGCGAAGGCTTTCCAGCGTGCGGTTCGAATTCACTGACATCGGAAACCTCGAAGATCTCGGTGTTGTAGATCATGGACGCATCCCTGGCCGACGACGTCGCTGCTCGGCCACGCCAGATTGCCCGCGCTGGCGCTGTTATGCCACCAGTGAGACGCGGACAGAAGCGACGCTCGTAGGTGTCCCCGAACGCCGGGTGGGCGCACTCGTTGTCGACGCCAGCCGAAGCCGGAGTCCTAGCCTCGATGAGATGGAGGCGGAGGAGACGCATGGGCTCGGCTACGAGCGGGTCGATGACGACCCGAACGTCGCGGTGCTCCTCGCCACGATGGACACCACCGCGGGATGGGAGGCGACGCGGCGGCTGCGCGCATGGGAGCGGCAGCAGCTGGGCCTCCACGATGGTCAGCGGCTTCTGGACGTGGGGTGCGGTCTCGGCGATGCGGCCCTCGCCCTTGCCGCTGACCTCGGAGTCGAGGGCGAGGTCGTCGGCGTCGACGCCTCCGCTGAGATGATTGCGGGTGCTCGGTCGAGGGCGCGCGCCGCGAGGTGTCGGGTGCGGTTCGTGGTGGGCGACGCCCGCGCACTCGACGAGCCGGACGACTCCTTCGACGTCGTGCGGTCCGAACGGACGCTGCAATGGCTGACAAATCCCGAAGCAGCGGTGGCTGAGATGGCCCGGGTGCTGCGACCAGGTGGCCTCGTCTCGCTGGTCGACACCGACTGGTCGACATTCGAGATCGACGTCGGTGACGACGACCTCGCCACACGAGTTCGCGAAGCCATGCGGACCGAACGAGGCCGACCATCCAACATCGGGCGGCGGCTTGCCGACCTCGTCCAGGACTTCGGCTGCGAACTGGTGGCTCAGACGACGGCCACCCAGAACTGGAATGCTTGGGATCCCGACGAGTCACCAGCGCCCGAGGGGTGCTTCTCGATGTCGAGCCTCGCCGATGACCTCGTCGACACTGGCCAGCTCGAGGTTGGTGACCGGGAATGGTTCGTGTCGACCATCCACACAGCCGCGCGTCACGGCCGCTTCTCCATGGCCCTCACGATGTTCGCCGTTGTTGCGGCAGCGCCAACGACCGCTTTCTGACGGGACCGAGGCCCGAGCGCTGGATGCCCCCTACCGCCGGCAGTGCACGTTGCTTTGCGTGCGTGTTCCGTGCGGAATCGTGTATGGACGACTGCGTCGCGGAATGGCGGTTCTGGCGTGTGCGCTCGTCGGGATCAGTCTTCGAAGAAGGAGATCAACTCGTCGGCGACAGTCTGCGCGTGCGTCATCCGGCCAAGGTGACCGGCACCGTCGATATCTACGACGCGGGAGCGAGGTAGGGCCTCGGCGAGCCGGTGAACCGTGTCCTTGAAATGGTCACCTGAGCGCGTTCCCTGCATTAGGAGCGCAGGCATCGTGAGCTTATCGAGCATCTCGATCGGGAACGGTCGATTCAGCTCGGGTATCTCCAGGGCAGCGGCGGACAGCACAGAGGTACAGATCTCCATCACGGCGGGCATCGTGAAAAACGCTCGCTCCTCGTCGGTTGGCACGATGATGTCATCGACCGATATCAGAACGGCGTCGGCATAACGGCCGTCGGTGATCGCCTCACAGAACGCGCGTAGGCGTCGTCGCTCATTACTGGTCGACTCTCGGGGAGGGCGGGTTCGTACAGGGCAATCGCTCGACACGCAGCCGCGGCGCGTGCAGCGCCACCGAGCACCCAGGCCGCGCCGCTGGAGTGGCCGAAGACGCACACCGGCTCACCGATGTCTTCCAGGAACGCTGCAACATCTTCGTACTGGCGCTCGCGTGAGTGGTCGGCGCAGTCGGCACTCACACCGCGCCCTCTCGTGCTGATCGAGTAACACGTGAAGTGGCCCAAAAGGAAGGGCACCATGAGGTTCGTGTCGGGGTTGCCGTCGCTCAAACCCCCGTGCACGAGAACGAGCGGCTGTCCCTGACCCCGTACCCGGCCCGCAATCTCGGTGCCGTCAGCGGAGATCACTCGGACGATTCGATCCTCGTCCACGACGCACCTCCCGGCCGAAAGGCTCATGGATGAACCTTCGTCAGCACGCTCATAATGCCCGTCGGGGCGCGCCATGCCACCGCCGAGACTCACACATGACGACAGGCAGACGGCGCTGTCCCGAACGCGTGCGGCGCGGCCGAAGAGAAAGACTGCCCTCGTGGAACGGATCGACTACGACGCTTTGCGCGGTGCGATCCAGAGCGGGTCAGCGCGACTCGAGGTGATGCGGCTCTGTCGGAAGCGATATCAAGCGCATTGCCTGGACGGGAAGCACGGCACACCTCGAGAACATCGCCCGAGCAACTGCAGCGTGTCGACACCGGCGAGGTCGAATACCTCGTTGTAAAGGCGGACGGCCGTGCGGTCTGCAAAGGTGGCATCGATTTCGCCAAAGAGCCCGGCGCCGGCACGGTCTGGCAGATCGCGACCCACCCGCAGGTCGAAGGTGTCGGGCTCGCGGCGCTGCTGATCCGCGAGCTCGAAGCACGTGCGATGGAGCGGGGCGTGCGCCGACTGAGGCTCGGCGTCGAACTCGACAACGCCCGAGCACGCCGACTGTACGAGCACCTCGGGTACGTGCCGATCGGCGAGTCGGAGGCGTCCTGGGAAGCGGAGGCAGAGGACGGGTCGCGTACTTCGTATATACGACCAAGCTCACCGAGCTGCTCAAGATCCTCTGACTGCCCCCGAACGCCGGGAACGAGCGGCACTTCGTGGCCACCCCCTCGAAGTCCCATGCGGACGTTTGACAGACTTTGGTCGTGATGCCGCCCGGTACGTTTACTCGATGGCGGAGCGATCTGCCGGTTGAGCGGCAGGAGCCGCCTTCAGGATGCGTGTCACTTGTGATCAGTGACGGCGCGCCGTTCCGAGTCGACGTCGCGGGACGCGTGGTCACTGCGAACAGCTTCGTGGTTGGGATGTTCGACCGGCCAGCATGGACCGCCGTCGAAGGGGCCGCCTGGGGCGTTCAGGTGGACCTTGATCCTGCGGTGGCCTACGCGCTGATGGGCGGGGACGTGCGCGAGCTGACGAATCGGGTCGCGTCCCTCAGTGAGGTCACGACCCTCGATGTGGATCGAATTCTCGAACGTGTGGCCTCGGCACCGACAGGGCGTGCCGCCTCAGCTGCCTTGGATGAGGAGCTCGCCGCAGTGGTGGGCGTCGGACCCACCCTCTCGCCGCGAGTGCGGGCGGCATGGGACCTCATCCGAAGCGAACCAGGCGCAAGCATCGGATGGGTCGCCGAGCACGTCGGCTGTACGCGTTCGCAGCTGGTGAAGCTCTTTCACGCTCAGATCGGGTTGCCCCCGAAGACGATCTCGCGCCTCGGTCGCTTCCGCTGTGCGCTCGGGCTGCTCGACACCTCGCCTTCCCTCGCGGACATCGCGGCGCTCGCCGGCTACGCGGACCAAGCACACATGACCCGCGAGTTCCGTGCCTTCGCCGGCGCGGCGCCCGGTCAGTTGCGTACGTCTGCTCGGGAGGCGCAATTCCTTCAAGACAGACCCGACGATGCCTCGTACCGTTCAGGCCATGACAACCGAGTTCCAGGACATCATCCCCGTCCTTCCGTACCGTGACATCCGCGCCGGGCACGACTACTTGATCCGAGTCCTCGGGTTCGAGTCCGGCGGGGTCGTCGAGGACGGAGACGGCAAGGTCATGCACGCGGAGGTCCGAGCCGGCGACCGCAGGTTCTGGCTGCACGAGGCCTCAGGCTCGCTCGCTCCACCGTCTTCGAGCGGAACCCGGTCCGGCGGCATCGTCGTGCATGTCACCGACGTCGATGACCACTACCAACGCGCCGAACGAGCCGGAGCCGAGATCCTTCGACCGCCCACCGATGAGGACTACGGACAGCGGGAGTACGGCCTTCGCGACTGCGAAGGTCACGACTGGTACATCGCCACGCCGCAGCAACAGCCCGCCACTCGCTGATTGCCAGGTAGCCCCGAGCCCTCACGCTTCCTCCATCCAGAGGAACTGCTCGACGTCGATCAGGCGGAGGATTGCGCGAACCGGCCGAGGCATTGCGGCGCGCGTCGGATCGCGGACGACGTGTGGCCGGACGAGGTGGAGATCACGGCCGCGCGTGTGCAGATCTGCCGCGCCTGCGTGCACAACGTTCTTCACCCAGTCGCCCTCGCCGTAGGTGAGCGCGAAGACCCACTGCCCCGAGCGGCGGAACACGTTGACCGGGATGGCGTAGCTGCGACCCGACTTCCGGCCCCGATGCGTGACGATGCCGAAGCCGGGGAGCCGGGCGGCGAAGGGGCGCGTCACGCGGTTCGTGAACTTCTTGTTGAACTCGGCGAGCGACTGGGGCAGCGGCACGGAACCCCTCAGTACCGGCGGTGGCCGGACCAGAGCGTGAAGCGCGACAGGGTCAGATAGCCCATGCGCCGGTAGACGGGTCGGCCGAGATCGCTCGCGATGAGCATTGCGACGCGATCCATCTCGGCCTGGGTTGCCGCCGCGGTGATCGCGTACCCGATGCCGCGGCCGCGGAACTCGGCGAGCGTCGACACCAGATCGACGTGGACATGGTGTTCGTCCACGTACGCCGATGCCGTCGCTGCGGGCCGGCCGTCGACGAGACCGAGGTAGTGGCGCCAGCCCGACGCGGCCGGTTGTTCGAGGCCGATCATGCGCCCGCGCGCGCCGGATCGAGCTCCGGTGCCGGGAACCCGGTGATCAGCACGAACTCGAACGCCCCGGCGGTCTTGTCGTCGTCGACGGCCACGACGGTGAACCCGTCAGGTGCAGGTGACTCGAGCGGAGCGGGCGCACGGAACATCAGCGGCGGATGACCGATCGGGCCGAAGTCGTGCGCCCGGAGATCCGGCGTCGGCCAGCCCGAGAACGTCATGAAGTCCCCACCGGGCTGCTCGGCGTAGAACGCATGCATGCGGGCGGACGCCTCGACCCATTCGGCGTCCGACAGTGGACGCCGGGTCACCGCGACGTTCCCGAACGAGCTCGGCGATCCGCCATCGCTCAACATGAGACCGAAGTCTTCGTCCTCGGTAACCCGATCGCCGCGCTCGAGCGCGAGGGCGGCGTACGAATCGGCGTTGCCCTGCACGAAGTCGTTCAGCAGGTTGTCGCCCCGTGGTGCGCCGGCTCCGTACCCGGACTCGAGCGGTTCGTCGGTTTCCACCCGAGCAGTTTCCACGACGGCAGGGCTAGCGTCGAGATGCGTGCAACCCTTCGTGTCGGGGATCGATCTTGCGCGCGCCTACTGGTTCGACGTCGTCGCGCCGATCCTCGACCCGTACGTGGAAGCCGGCGAGCGCGCGGCGGCGCTGCTCGGCGAGGGCTCGGACGTGCTCGGCTTCGACACCGAGCAGTCGACCGACCACGGTTGGGGTCCGAAGGTGTTCGTCTGCTTCGACCGCGCGTCCGATCGCGAGCACGTGCGCGAGCTGCGCGCCGTCGTCGACGACGCCCTCCCGGAGACGTTCCGCGGCTATCCGATCCGGTACCCACGCCGCGACGGCGCACCGCCACGCCACCAGGTGCTGATGACGACGGTCGACTACCTCTTTGCGGCCCGGCTCGGCTACGACCCGCGGCGGGCGAGCAGCGATCGACTGGCTGAGCTGCGCCCACGCAGATGCTGCGATCTCTGACGGCGGGTGCGGTGTTCGAGGACGGCCCCGGCGATCTCACGGCGGCGCGCGCAGCGTTGCGCTGGTATCCCGATGACGTATGGCTCTACGTGCTCGGATGTCAATGGCGGCGGATCGGGCAGGAGGAGGCGTTCGTCGGCCGGTGCGGCCAGGTCGGCGACGAGCTCGGTTCGGCGGTCGTCGCGGCACGGCTCGTGCGCGACTACATGCGGCTCTGCTTCCTGATCGCACGCCAGTACGCGCCTTACAGCAAGTGGCTGGGCACTGCGTTCGCGCAGCTCGACTGCGCGAACGAGCTGCTACCGGAGATGCGCGCGGTCCTGCACGCCGAGGCTTGGCGCGACCGGGAGGAGCATCTCGTGCGGGTCTCGGAGTCGGTCGCAAGGCAGTTCAACGCGCTCGGGCTCACGGAACCGCAGGATCCAACCGTGCGTCCGTTCTTCAACCGTCCGTTCCTCGTGCTGGGCAGCGACCGCTTCGCCGAGGCGTGCATGGCGGCGACGCCGCTGCGCGACCTCGGGTGGCCCGGCGCGGTCGATCAGTTCGCCGACAGCACCGACGTGCTCTCGTCCGCCGAGCGGGCGCAGCGGGTCACCCGGTCGTTGTACGAGCCAGATCCAGGATCGGCGTGAGGTCCTCGACCTGCAGGACGTCCGGGTCGTCCGGAGGCATCGGGCCGGGTGGCGTCGTCGCCGAAGTGCGGGCGGCGGATGTAGACGGGCTGCATGCCCGCCCGGCGCGGCCCGTCGACATCACACGTCCAGGTGTCGCCGACGAACAACACCTCCGAAGGCTCGACATCGAGACCGAGCTGCTCGAGGGTGCGGGCATAGATGCGCGGGTGCGGCTTGCGGGCACCGACCCACGCCGACGACACGACGACGTCGAACCAACCGTCGAGCCCGGCGTTGGCGATCGCGCGGTCGAGGTCCCAGTCCCAGTTCGAACAGACCGCGAGGCTGAGCCCACGGCTGCGCAGCTCCTCGAGCGCACCGACCACGTCCGGGTACGCCGTCATGTCCTGCTTCCCGAGCCCCTCGGCCATGCGCGAGAACACGAGGTCGTCGTCGCCTTCGGGTACGCCGCTCTCCCGGATGATTTCGCGCAGGCGCGTGTGTTGCCAAGCGACGTAGTGATCACGGGATCGCGAGTGGTCGTCGTGCACGCGTCCGTCGTTGCCCTCGTTCCAGAAGCGATGCGTGGCCTCGGGTGAGAGCGTGTGGCCCATCTCCTCGAACAGTTCCGCCCACGAGAGCCCGCGCTCGGTCGCCTCCGCCAGCGTGCCGTAGAAGTCGAAGATCACCACCCGCACCGACATCAGATCATCGTCGCGCGCGCAGGACCTCGATGACGGAGTCGATCGGGGCGTGGTCGGTGCTGTCGGCATCGAGATGCTCGTACTCGACGGTCGGACCGGGACCGAGCACGCCAGGAGCAATGACAAACGTGGCGCCGAGCTGGGTCACGCGCTTTCCGGCCTTGTGGACGTGGTAACCGCGCTTGCTGGTGGCCCGCGTCGCCCGCCAGGTACGGGGGTGGAACATCCCGATGAACGACGACTTCCGCACCGACGCCGCGCCCGCGGCACGGGCGTCGTCGTCGACGAGCACGAGATAGGGGATCCGTTCGTCCTTCACGAACGCGGCCGCGTAGCGGGCGTCGCCGGTGCCGACGGCAACGATGTCGGCACCGAGGCTGCGGATCTCGTCGTAGCGGTCGCGCAACTGCGCGGCATGCTCGCGGCAGTGCAGTCAACCGAAGTGACGCAGGAAGACGAGCACGATCCGCTCGTCCTGCCACGAGTCGCCGAGGCGGTGTTGCACGCCCGTCGAATCCTGCAACGTGATGGAGTCCAGAGCCGCGAGATCCATGCAGTCAGCCTCGCCGCACGAGCGCTATTGGGGGGTCACGATGTAGTTGCCGAGGTCGTCGAGGCGCGCCATCGCGTCCGGTGGGAGCACGACGACGGTGAACGGTTCCTCGATCAGTGCCGGGCCGCGCACCTCGGCGCCCGGACCGAGGACCTGGCCGTCGTACACGGGCGTCTCCACCCAGTCCTCACCGAAGAACGCGGTGCGGGAGCCCGTGCGCGCCTGTTCGGCATCGGTGACCGTGCCGGGCTCGGCGAAGTGGTCGGGTTTCGGTGTCTCGCCGCGAGCAACGACGCGCACACCGCGCACGATCGGCTGCTGGCTGCGGAAGCAGAAGCCTCGCTCGGTCTCGTGCTGGTCGTGGAACCGCTCGGCGAGATCGAGCAAGCCGCCTTCGTCGAGGCCGGTGCCCTCGGGCACCGGCACGCTCATGTCGAAGTTCTGGCCCGGATAACACATCTGCACGAACAACTCCGTGCTGGTCGACTGGGTCTCGAGACCGGCGGGCTCGAGCTCCTTGCTGGTCTCCTCGGTGAGCTCCGACATCAGCGAACGCAACCGGCCGAGGTCCACTTGTGAGAGCGGGGTCACGTACGAGCGCAGGAGGTCGACCACGTAGTCGGCGACGAGCACACCGAGTGCCGAGAACGCCGGTGCCGCCTTCGGCACCAGGATGCGGTCGATCCCGAGCTCGCGCGCAACGGCCCACGCGTGCACCGCGCCGTTCCCGCCGTACGCGATCAATGACAAGCGACGAGGGTCGGCGCCATGACCGGCGAGGACCTGCCTCGTCGCGTTCGCCATGTTGGCGTTCACGATCCGCTGGATGCCCCACGCCGCTTCGGTGAGGTCGATCTCGAGCGGGTCGCTGACGTCGCGCTGGATGGCTCCGATCGCGGCGTCGACGTCGAGGCGCATCCGGCCACCCGCAAATCCCTCGGGCGGGAGATAACCGAGCACCGCGTCGGCGTCGGTGACCGTGGGTTGCTCGCCGCCGCGCCCGTAGCACACCGGGCCCGGGATCGATCCCGCCGACTCGGGGCCGACGAGCAGCGCGCCCTGCCGGACTCGTGCGATCGAACCGCCCCCTGCGCCGACGCTCTGCACGTCGACCATCGGGAGCCCGATGTAGTAGCGGTAGCGCCAGTTCCAGTCGGTCTTGATCTGCGGGCGCGCGTCCCGCACGAGGCAGATGTCGAAGCTGGTGCCACCCATGTCGACGGCGACGAAGTCGCCCAACTCGACGCGCTCCGATGCGAGCGTCGCGCCCATCACCCCACCGGTCGGACCGGACGCGAGCAGGGTCACGGCGCGGCGCGCGACGTACTCGGGCGGCATCACGCCACCGGTCGACTGCATGATCAACAGCGGACCGCCGTAGCCGGCGCTCCGGAGCTCGTCTTGGAGGTGCCCGGTGTAGCGCGCGATGCGGGGCGCGACGTACGCGTTCACGAGGGTGGTCGACACCCGTTCGAATTCAGGACCGCGCGGCAGCACCTCGTGGGAGAGCGAGATGTGTTCGACGTCCGGGTACTCCTCGCGCACGATCTCGCGGGTGCGGCGCTCGTGCTCCGGGTTCACGAACGAGAAGAGGTACATCACCGCGATCGAGCGGACGCCGAGCTTGCGGAGCCGCTGCACGCCGCGACGAACGGCCTCCTCGTCGAGCGCCTTCAGCACCTCGCCCTCGTAGCTCATGCGCTCCGGGATCGCGATGCGGGCGCGCCGGCGCGCGATGGGCGTCGGGCCCGGGTAGTTCGGGTCCCAGATCTCTTCCTTGTGACAACGCCGGAGCTCGATCTCGTCGCGGTGCCCTTCGGTGACGAGCAGTCCGGTGTCGGCACCGTTCATCTCGATCATCGTGTTGTCGGCGGTGGTGGTGCCGTGCACGAGGATGTCGAGCTCTCGGCAGAAGTCGGCGACGCTCGAGCCGAAACGTTCGGCGAGTTGCCCGAGGCCGTTCATCACGCCGCGCGACTGGTCGTCGAGCGTCGTCGGGGTCTTGTCGAGGACGACCTCGCCCGACGGCGTCACACAGATGAGGTCGGTGAAGGTCCCCCCGACGTCGACGCCAACCCGATAGCCCATCGGTCAGCCGCGCGCGGCGTGTTCGGCGCGTCGCTCGTCGCGGAGCCGGGATGTCGCGGACTCGTCGAGCGCGAGGCTGAGCTCTTCGAGCGAGCCGGTGAGCACGACGCCGTAGTCGCGGCGCGCGCCCTCGACCGACACGTACTCGTCGAGGACGTCGTCGAGCACGGCTTGCGGGTCGCGGTCGAGCGGGTCGCCCCAGCCGCCACCGCCGCCGTAGTCGTACATGACGCGTTGCCCGGCACCGATCGGCACCCAGTCGGCGGTGTGCTGGACGCGAAATGGGTCGTCGGAGCCGTACCGGATGATCATCTCGTTCGGCGCGCCGTTCTCACCACCGCAGATGCCGGGCATCGGGTACTTCATGCCGACCACGTACGTGTAGACCTTGGCGTCGACGCAGACTTCCTTCTCGTAGTGGCTTCCGCAGATGCCGCGCCACTGACCCGGGCCGCCCGAGTCGGTGCGGTAATCACGGCTCCACTGGACGTGTGGGTACAGCGCTTCGTTGATCTCGGCGGTTGCCTTCCACAGGTTGCCGAACGACGCGTTCAGCGCGCCCCACGCGTCCATGCCCTTGGACGCGTTGCACCACCCGGCGTACACCTCGGCCGAGTGATCCGTGAACGCGGCACCGGTGCGCGGATCCTTGCCGGTGATGATCGTGGGTATGCCGGTCTTGTAGGTCTGCGGCACCGCGCGCTCGGGGAGCACGTGCTGCATCGCGACCGCAATGACCTCGCCCACGTCGGCGCCCGGATGGTGGGTGCCGGCCGAGACCGGCCGCCCCGCGTCGGGGTTGAGCACGCAGCCCTTCGGCACGACCAGGTTGATCTGCTCGAAGAACCCTTCGTTCTTCGGGATCTCCGGGTCCATCATCGCGGCGATCTGACCGACCGTGTACCCGCGCGTGTTCCCGTACGTGGACCACGCCTGGATCTCGGGCCGGGAGTCGGAGCCGGTGAAGTCGATCGTCAACGAGTCGCCCGCAACCGTGACCTTGACGTGCAGGTGGACGTCCGGGTTGCCGAGCGGATCGTGGTCGACGTAGGCGTCGGCCTCGTAGCTGCCGTCGGGCCACTCGCTCACTTCCTCACGGAAGCGACGCGCCGCATAGTCGATCATCGAGTCGACGCCGGCCTCGACCGTGCTCGCGCCGTACCGCTCGATGATCTCGCCGAGCCGGCGGGCACCGAGCTGCGCCGATCCGATCTGGGCGTGGAGGTCGCCGATGTAGGACGGGATGCGGTTGTTCACCTGGAGCGCGTACAGCACGTCGCGCCGCTCGACCCCCCGGTCGATGACCTTCACGACCGGCCAGCGCACACCCTCGCCCCAGATGTCGGTCGCGGTGATGTTGTAACCACCCGGCACACCGCCACCGGTGTCGCCGTGGTGGCACTGGATGCTCGCGATGAGCACCATCCGCCGAACGCCGTCTCCATGATCCGCGAAGACCGGTGCGAAGACGTTGTAGTCGGGGAGGTGGCCGCCGCCGTGGTACGGGTCGTTGGCGACGAACACGTCGCCCTCGCGGAACTCCTCGACGCCGAGGAACTCGAGCGCGAAGCGCACGGGCAGCGTCGAGGTGAGCATGAACTGCGGGATCCCGACGGACAATGCTGCGAGGCGGCCGTGCGCGTCGAGGACGGTCGCGTTGCGCTCGTTCGACTGGTTCAGTATCGGCGTGGTTGCAGTGCGCGAGACGTACTCCGCCATCTCGAAGCAGACCGTCTCCATGCCCCCGCGAATCACCTCGGCGGTGACGGGGTCGACGCCCTCGTCGCCCGAGATGCGATCCCGGCTCCCGGCCAGCCGTACGAGATCGACGTTGGTCATGGGAATGCCCCCGGTGGTCGAGCGTCGAACCTGACGTGAACGTCAGCGATTGTAGGTCAGGCCCTCGGAAGGTGCCCACCCTGCCGGCGCCAGCTCGAAGCCGTCGAAGGAGAACCCGGGTGAGACCGTGCAGCCGACGAGCGTCCACGCGCCGAGCGATCGTGCGGCCTGCCACACGTGCGGTGCCACGACGAGCTGCGGCGCGTGTCCGGACGCGAGGTCCGCGCCGAGCACGCGCGTCACCGTCGTGCGACCGTCGGCACTCGTCTGCAGCTCGAGCGGAGCGCCCGCGTAGTGGTGCCAGATCTCGGTCGCGTCGACCCGATGCCAGTGCGACCGCTCACCCGCGCGGAGGAGGAAGTAGATCGCAGTACCACTCGCGCGCTCGCCTGCGTTGCGTGTCGGCGCGCCACGTCTCCGCGTACATGCCCCCTTCCGGGTGCGGCTGCAAGTCCGAGCCGCTCGCACGATGTCTCGATGGTCCACTTTGGTCCTGCCGGATTTGCGCGGGTACTCGAAGCCGGCTTCTAGCGTTCGTGCGGGATTATCTGCGCCACTCGGCAGGTGCGTGGTGTGCGAGGCTGGCAACATGTCTGATCGCCCATCGAGCGTCTGACGCGGCGTCGTGCGCTGCGACGGCCGGTGGAGACGCGGCCGTCGTCGGAGTCGCGTGGGCGACGCCGACGTGCGTCAGTCTTCCGACTCCAGGGCGCGGCCGGGTCACCGCCGCCCGCGAGCACGACGTCTGCGCGGCAACGGCGACGAGTCACGATCATGTTGCCGGACAGCGTCACCGGCCGCTGGAGGCGCCGTTAGCGGCGGCTAACCTGACAGCGTCGGTTGTGCTGTGAACGCCACCGAAGGCGACCTCGGGGTCGCTCGGCGTCGGCGACCTCGAGCCAAGTGCTCGTCGCACGTCGATCTCGTCGGCAGCTCGAGCGACGAAGGTGCCGTTCACGACGGCAATTTCACCCTCACGTTCGACAGCGGAACGGTCTCCGGCGCCGCCGCCGGCACGTCGCTGACCGGCCAGCCCCCGCCCTTGGTCGCCCTGCTCTCGACGACACTGACCATCGGGGACGGTACGGGCGTTCTCGTTGGCGCGAGCGGCGTGTTGATCGCCCCCTTGGGCCTCCGGACCTCCGACCTCGGCGTCGACGGCTCGATCAACGGAACCATTCAAGTTCCAGGCTGACCGGCGTGGTCGATGCATCGATGGGCGTGGCCACGGCCGTACACGCGACGCCGGACAAGGTCGCGTTCGTCGAGAACGACCTCACGACGACGTATGTCGACTTCGACGCGTGTACCGACCTGATCGCCCGCGGCCTCTCGTCTCGCGGCGTCGGCGCCGGCGATCGCGTCGCGATCATGCTGCCCAACTCGGTTGCCTTCTTCGAGGTGTGGGGCGCCGCCGCGAAGCTGAAGGCTGGCGTCGTGCTCGTCAACACGCACCTGAAGACGGACGAGGTCGACTACATCGTCGACGACTCGCAGGCCAAGGTGCTCGTCGACACGCTCGATCTCGTCGACGCGCTCGATCGCCGAAGGCGCTTCACACGACGTCGACTTCGCGCCGGTGGTGACGCTCGCGCCGCCCGTCTTCTACACGTCGGGCACGACCGGCCGGCCCAAAGGCGTGGTGCACGGCACGTTCGACGACGAACGGGCGACGATGGCGCAACAGGGTCAGGTCGCGCTCTGGGGCTGGCTCCCGGAGGACGTGTACCTCCTGTCGGGGCCGGCGTACCACGCGGGTCCGGGCGGCTACGTGATGTCCGCGTTGTTCGTCGGCGCGACGACCGTGATCCTGCCGCGCTGGGACGTGCGCGAGTGGTTGCGGCTCGTCGACGCGCACCGCGTGACGTTGAGCTTCATGACCCCCGCGCACTTCATCCGCATCCTCGAGGTTCCCGAAGAGGAGCGGGCGCAGTACGACCTCACGAGCTTGCGGTTGATCGTGCACGGAGCCGCGCCGTGCCCGGTCGAGGTGAAGCAGAAGATCATCACCGCGTTGCCCGCGACCGAGATCTGGGAGCTGTACGGCGCGAGCGAGGGCGGCGCGACACGCATCGGTCCGGACGGAGTGGCGGGAGCGGCCGGGCAGCGTCGGCCTGCCGTGGCCCGGCGTCGAGGTCCGCATCGTCGGTGAAGACGGAGCGCCGTGCGCGCCCGGCGAGGCGGGCGTCATCTACATCACGCCGCCCGGCGGCGCGCGGTTCCACTACCACGATGCGCCGGAGAAGACCGAGCAGGCGTGGCGCGACGACGCGTTCACCGTCGGCGACATCGGGTACGTCGACGAGGAGGGGTACCTCTTCCTCACCGACCGGCAGTCGGACATGGTCATCCGCGGCGGCGTCAACGTGTACCCGCGCGAGATCGAAGAGACGCTGTTCGCCCATCCCGCGATCGTCGACTGCGCGGTGTTCGGTGTGCCCGACGAGCGCCTGGGCGAGCAGCTCAAGGCGGTGGTCGAGCTGCGCGAACCGGTGACGCCGGAAGCGCTCCAGGCGTTCGTGCGGGAGCGGCTCGCGGACTACAAGGTGCCGGCGTCGTTCGAGGTCGTCGACGAGCTGCCGCGCAACCCGAACGGCAAGGTCATGAAGCGCTGGCTGCGCGACCAGGCGTGGGCCGGCCAGGACTCCCGCATCGGCTGAAGGCGCATCGGCTGACGCCACGCTCGTCGGCTCAGCGGAAGTTCGGGATCACTTTCTCGCCGAACAACCGCAGGGTCTCGGTTTCCGGGTAGTCCGCGCACCACGGCACGACGCCGGAGCATCCGAGCGCCTGATACGCCACCAGCTTCTCCGAGACCTGCTCGGGCGTACCGACGAGATTGCCGTCGCGCCACGAGTCGAACGGCTCGCCCCAGAAGCTGCGGCTCCCGGCGTCGATGACTTCCTGCTCGGTCTCGCGCACGAACACTTCGGGTGACCACGTCTTCCCGATCTCGTCGTAGTCGCGCCCGACGGCCTTGCAGTGCTCCTGGAGCACCTCGGTCTTGTGGCGCGAACTCCTCGGGCTTGCCACCGAAGTTCGAGCGGTCGGCGTGACGAGCGACGACACGCAACGTGAGCTGCTCACCACCACCGCCGATCCAGATCGGCGGGTGCGGCTGTTGCAACGGCTTCGGGTCGCACTGCGCGCCGCGCAGCTGGAAGAACTTCCCGTCGTAGTGCGTGTCGGCCTCGTGCCACAACGACTTCACGATCTCGACGGTCTCCCGCAACACCGCGATGCGGTCCTTGGCCGCGCGGAAGTCGTAGCCGTAGCCGTCGAACTCGTGCTCGTACCAGCCCGCGCCGATGCCCCAGTCGAGCCGTCCGCCCGACATCACGTCGATGTTCGAGGTGATCTTGGCCAGCAGACCCGGGTTGCGGTACGGCGCACACCCGACCATCTGGCCGAGGCGGACGCGCGACGTGCGCTGGCTGATCGCGGCGAGGGTCGTCCAGCACTCGAACATGGCCTCGTGCGCCGGCACGGGAACGTTGTGGAAGTGGTCGTAGACCCACACCGAGTCGTAGCCGAGCTCTTCGGCGAGCACCGCGACCTCGACCGCCTTGGCCCACTTCTCCTGCGGGTCGGTGATGGAGACCAGCTCCATCTTCCAGCCCTGGGGCACGAACGCACCGAAGATCATCCCGTTGTCAGCCATCCGCACAACCTACGGGTCGCCACCTCGCCGGCGAGTGTCTCACCCGGTCGGGTAGGATACGAACATATGTTCGATACGCAGCGGGATGCAGGAGGCGTGATGGTCGCAGTGGCCGAGGCGGTGGCGGAGGAGGTTCCGGATGCGTGGACCTGCACGACCGAGCGGTTGGAAGCGGAGGTGTGCACGCTGGCCGGGCAGCTTTCGGCGGCGACGTGCCGCTGGCTGTTGCTGATCGGCGAGCTCGACCGCCGGAAGGCGTACGAGCATTGGGGCTGCGCGTCGATGGCGCAGTGGCTGTCGTGGAAGTGCGGGCTCGGCATGGTTGCCGGCCGTCAACACGTCCGGGTCGCCCGAGCTCTGACGCAGCTGCCGGTCATCTGCGATCGGTTCGCAGCGGGCGTGCTGTCCTATTCGAAGGTACGGGCTCTGGTCCGCATCGCGACGCCTGCCACCGAGGCGAAGCTGGTCGAGTTCGCCGAGGTCGCCACCGCCGCCCAGCTCGAGCGCACCATCCGCACCTACGAACGGGTCTCGGTCAACCGGGACACCGCCGCTGCGCAGGTCGCGGCGCGTCGCGTGACCGTCCATCACGACGACGACGGCATGGTCACCATCGTGGCTCGCCTCCCGCGCGACGCCGCCGAAACGGTCCTGGGCGCGTTGAAGCAGGCCATGACGGAGGTGCCCGCTGATCCCGACCGACGATTCCGCGGAATCGCGGCGCGCCGACGCACTCGAACATCTCGCTCACTCCTACCTGGCCGGCAACGCGGCGCGGCCACCGACCGAAACCGTCGTGCACGCCGAAGCCGAACAGCTCACCGATCCAGAGCGATCACCGGTGCTCGAACGTCTCATCTGCGACACCGGTCTCCGGCTCATCGTGCACGAGGCCGACGGCAACAAGCGGATCGGTCGCCGCACCCGGACGGTCCCGGTCGCACTACGCCGGATCCTCGACCAACGAGACCAGGGTTGCCGGTTCCCCGGCTGCACCCACCGACGCGCACCACCACGTACATCACATCGTGCCGTTCGCCGCCGGCGGCCCCACCGACGTCGACAACTGCCTGACATTGTGCGCGTTCCACCATCGCCTCGTGCACGAAGGCGGCTGGCGCATCCACGGCGATTCCGCGGAATCACCGAACCTCACGTTCATCGGCCCCCACGGCCGCACCATCGACGAGATCTGCGAGCGCCCCCGCCGAGCAACCGGGCACCTGGTCGTCGACCCACGTATCGACGCACACACCATCGCCACCGCAGAAGGCGGCCGACTGCGACCTCGACCTCGCGATCACCGCCATCGCAAGCATCTCCACTTCGGAGCGCCCGGCGACTTCAACGCATCGCCTGGCTGACGACGACCTCGCTGACCGAACCACATCCGACCGCGTTAGTCGGGGAGGAGCGGCACGGTGATGCCCGGGTCGCGGCCGAGCAGCGATGCGCGGCGTGACCGCGGCGGTACCGAAGCGGTCGCGGACGTCGTCGAGCGCGGCATCGAGCGTGCTACCCGCGCGCTTGTCGAGCGGCAGGACGAGTTGCGTGATGCCGTCGTCCAGGTTGCCGACCGACATGCCGACGAGCGTGATGCCGCGCTGGTCGATGAGCGGATGCGCGGTGTGCAGGAGGGCGAGCACCGCCTCGAGGATCGGTTCGGTGCGGGACGTGGCGCGGGGCAACGTGTGCGACCGGGTGACGCGGGTGAAGTCGCCGAACCGGAGGCGGAGCATGACGGTGCGGCCGGCGCGATCGGCGGACCGCATGCGGCGCGTCACCCGGTCGACCAGCGCGGCGGTGATGCCGTCGAGCTCCGCGTGCGTGCGGGGCCGCCGGCCGAGCGCGTGTTGGGAGCCCATCGAACGCCGCCGGCGCCGCGCCTGTACCGGTCGGGGGTCGAAGTTGTGGGCGAGCGAGTGCAGGTGCCGGCCCGACGCCTTGCCCAGCATCGCCACGAGCAGCGTCTCGTCCAGCGTCGCGACTTCGCCGACGGTGCCGATGCCTTTGGCCCGCAGCTTGTTCGACGTGACCGGCCCGACGCCCCAGAGCCGTTCGATCGGCAGGGGATGCAGGAAGTCCAGTTCGCGTTCGGGTTCGACGTGCAACAGCCCGTCGGGCTTGGCGACACCGCTCGCGACCTTGGCGAGGAACTTCGTGCGCGCGACACCGACGGTGATCGGCAGACCTACCTCGCGCATCACGTTCTCGCGCAGGCGCCGGGCGATCTGCACGGGTGCGCCCGAGACCCGGGCCAAGCCCGAGACGTCGAGGAACGCCTCGTCGATCGACAGCGCCTCGACCAGCGGGGTCGTGTCCTCGAAGACCGCGAACACGGCCCGGCTCGCCTCGGAGTACGCGTCGGGTCTCGCGTCGGCGACGATCAGGCCGGGGCACAACCGGCGCGCCTCCCGTCCGTTCATCGCCGAGCGCACGCCGAACGCCTTGGCCTCGTAGCTCGCGGCGAGCACGACACCGCCGCCGACCGCGACGGGCTTTCCGCGCAGGCGGGGGTCGTCGCGCTGCTCGACCGACGCGAAGAAGCTGTCGAGGTCGGCGTGGAGGATCGAGGCGCGACCGTCCGTGGACACGAACACATGTTCGCCTGACCGTGCGCCATGCGCAAGGGACGAACCGAACCGGCGTACGCGGCCGTAGTGCGCATGTATGAGCCCGCAGGTACCGAAGCGCATCCTGTTCAGCGTCCGTCCCGGCTACGGCCACGTCTACCCGCTGCTGCCGCTGGCGAGGGCGTTCCGCGCGGCAGGACACGCGGTCGACTTCGCCACTGCGGGCGAGTTCGTGCCCCGGCTCTGCCGGCTCGGCTTCGCGACGCATCGGGCCGGCCTCACGATCAAGCAGGGCGAAGCGGTGACGACCCAGCGCCCGGAGCTCGTCGGTCTGCCGCCGGACGAGATGTGGCGCTTCGGTGCGGTGATGTTCGGGCGCGTGTTGCCCGAGGCGACGGTCGCGCATCTCGTGCCGCTCCTCGTCGCGATCGAACCCGACCTCGTCGTGTACGAGGAGTTCGATCTCGGTGGCGCGCTCGCCGCACGTGCCACCGGCATCCCGGCCGTGTCGCACACGCTCGGCCGCCAGCCGGCGGACTTCTTCCGGGACCCGGTGATCGCCGAACTCGCCCGCGTCTGGTCGCGCGTATCGACCGCGCCGTTCGTCGATCCGTTCATGACGGATCCGCACATCGACATCAGCCCGCCGGCCCTCCGCGACGCCGCGGCGGCGACAGCCGAACCGGTCCGTCGCATCTTCCAGCGCCCCGTCGCCCAGACCGACACCGACACGACGCTCCCGGAGTGGATCCGTACGCGTCCGCCGCGAGCGCTCGTCTACGTCACGCTCGGCACCATCGTGTTCGAAGCGGTGCACTCACTGCGCGCCGTCATCGACGGACTGGCACGACTCGACGTCGACGTGCTGGTGACCGTCGGGCCGAACGGGGATGTCGCGAAGCTGGGCCGGCTGCCGCGGAACGTTCGCGCCGAACGCTTCGTGCCGCAGGACGTGCTGATGGCGCATGTCGACGTAGCGGTGCACCACTGCGGGAGCGGCACGATGCTCGGTTCGCTCGCTCACGGCGTGCCGCAGCTGGCGATCCCGCACGGCGCCGACCAGTACATGAACGCCGAGGCGTTGCAGCGCAGCGGCGCCGGATCACGATTGATGCCGGACGAGATCACGCCGGACGCAGTCGCTGCGCACGTGCGCGGGCTGCTCGGTGACCCGACCTACCGGATCGCGGCGCGCCGCATCGCGACCGAGATCGCGGCGATGCCGAAACCGGAAGCGACCGTGCCGGTGCTGCTCGACTACGCCGCGCGGTGGCACGAGGTCGCCGGCGCCCGGCGCGCCAGCTAGGTGCTGCGTCAGGCAGCGGTGACCCTGTCCGCCCACCGCACTTCGATGGCAGGCACCCAGGCTCCTCACTACGATTCCGGCCGTGGCGAGCGGATCGGCGGTCACTCTGGAGTCCGGGCTCAAGCTGTCGTACGCCGACCAAGGCACTCGCTCGGATCCGGTCGTCTTGTTGCTCCCAGGGCCAACCGACTCTTGGCGCTCGTACGAGCCCGTCCTCGACCGGCTGCCGTCAGAGGTGCGGGTCATTGCAGTGTCGCAGCGCGGTCACGGCGACTCCGACAAACCCGAGGGCGGCTACTCGGTCGGGCACTTCGCCGCTGACGTTGTCTCTCTTCTTGACGCGCTCGGTGTCGAGCGAGCGGTGCTGGCCGGCCACTCGGGCACTTGCTTGGTTGC
Source organism: uncultured Actinomycetes bacterium (assembly GCA_963841215.1). Taxonomy (GTDB): domain Bacteria; phylum Actinomycetota; class Acidimicrobiia; order IMCC26256; family PALSA-610; genus CAVUFH01. The sequence continues at coordinate 458,297 of CAWJBW010000003.1, forward strand.
CCGGCGGGTGGCTCTCGATCATCCCGAGCGGGTCGCGGGCCTGATCCTCGAAGCGTCGCCGACGACGCTTCGAGGCCACGCCGGTCTGACGGGGTTCGTCGAGTCCGTCGTCTCGGGGCTGGAAGACCCGATAAGCCCCGAGTTCGCCCAGTCCGTTGTGAACGACACATCATCTGAACGTGTCGCGCCCGAGCTGCGCGACCTGCTCGTGGAGGAACTCCTCAAGGTTCCCGCACGGGTCTGGCGAGCGATGTTCGCGGACTTGCTGCGGCTACGACGACATGGCCGAGCTGAACCGCATCGGCGTTCCCCCGCCGTCCTGTTGTGGGGCGACGGTGACGCCTTGGTCTCGCAGGAAATGCAGGATCAGCTGGTGAGCTCTCATCCCAGATACCAGAGCTGCTCGTCTACCCCGGCGTCGGGCACACCCCACGGTGGGAAGATCCGTCACGATTCAACAAAGACGTAACGGCCTTCGTCCAGCGGCTGCCGGATGTGTAGCGGTCACCGCCGCGACATGACGTCGAGCGTCGGCCACGGCGGACCCTCGCGCAGAGCCGCGAGGAGCTCTCGACCTGCTCGTCGACCGTTCGGGTAGTGGTCGTCTCGATCCCAGCGCCACGCTGCAACCATCGCAAGAGTGAGGCCCCGGCACTCGCGGAGCAGGTCTTGATCAGCATCCCGATAGTGCTCGCTCACCGCGTCGGGCACATGGGCGAGGTCGAACTCGACGGGCCCACGGCAACACGTCTCGAGGTCGATGAACACGCAGCCCTTGCGTCGTGCCGAGCAGGTTCCCCGGGTGCGGCTCGCCGTGCAGCGGCTGCTCGGCGGCACCGCGATCGTCGAATCGCTCGCTTCAGGCTTCGCAGCGTGTTGCGCGAGAAGCTCCCGGTCCGCGTCGACGAGCGCCGGAGTGAGCTTCGCGGCGCCCGACCAGGCGTTGAGCCTCCGCGACTCGATCCGTGAAGTGCGGCGTCGGTGAGATCGACCTGCCGCATGCCGGCATGCAGGCGCTCGAGCGCGTACACGTAGTCGGCCGGCGGGACTTCGGGGTCGCACAGGTTCGTAGAAGGTCCACATGTTCATCACGAAGCCGTCACGCACGTGGACGCGCGGCTCGACTCGAGGGTGAAGCGCAGCCACCGGGCTCCCGGTTTCCGCGAGCCGTTGCGCCAGCTCGACCTCGAACTCTGCGCTCACTTGATACTCCATGGGCGCGACCCGGGCGACGACGTCGCAAGGCATCAGCCGTAGGACGAGCCGGTTCGAGTCCTGCAGAACGATCGCGTCGTCGACTGCCAGGTCGAGCTCCGACACGGTCGACCTGGCCGCAGCGACCGCACGCGGAAGCTCTGATGCCTGCATCCGTCCCTCAGCCCTTGCAGTATTGGACACGATCGACCTGACGTGCGAACGACGGCGTACGGCGCCGGAGCCGATGGCTCGTGACCGAGCGCATCGAGAAGCTGCTGCCTCCGTTCGGCGAATCCTGGCCGAACTGGCGACCCCACGACACGTGGACACTGAAGCGTATGGCGTGTCCTTCGGTGCGAAAACGGAGCGAGCCCCCGACCCTTTGGGGCCGGGGGCTGCTGTGGTTCGGGGCAGATCAGGCGGCCGGCCCCGGGGCGGCACGAGAACAGCCCGCCCCGCCGAAGCGGGACGGGCTGCTGGTGATGCGGTGGATCAGACGGCCGGGGCCACGTACGGGTTGACCACGATGCTGACGGGCGTGTCGTTGAAGATGAACGACGTCACGTCGCTGTGGCTCTGCGCCGACGGTCGCGAACTGGAGTTCGTCACGGAGCCGTGCGCGGCACAGATGGTGGCGTAGTTCGGGAAGCGGGTGCCGCCCGTGTTGTTCTCGGTGATGACGCTCGCACCCTTGGCACCGAGGGTCCAGCCGGTGACCTTGTTGGCCGAGCCGTTGTAGATCTCGGTGAGCGTGATCGGGCTGGTGAGGATGGTGTTGCGGTAGTGCGGCTGGACGGTGCCGTCGGAGCAGCCGCACGCGGTGTCGTGGTGGCGGTGAACACGTTGGAGCCGGTGAGCGACTCGCCGTCGGCCATGGCGATCTTCTGGAACGCGGTCTCGTTCATGCCGGGGAACTGGGCCATGATCTCGCCCTTGCTGACGGTGACGACGCCGTTGGCGTCGGTGGTGGCGGCGTTGGCCGCGCCTGCGGTGGCGATGAGGGCGGTGGCCGCGACTGCGGCGATGGTGATGATGCGGCGGATACGCATGGGCGTTGCTTGTCCTGCTTCCTTGGGTCGAACTGAGCGGGGCTGCTCATTGGATTCGACTCTATAAGGATTCTAATGGTCTTCTATACGATTGCTATGCCGCACCTGTGCTATCTTCCGTCGCATGGCACGCCCTTACGGAGACCCAGTGGAGATCGTTACGGCACCGATTCCCGCGCAGTCCCCGTTCATCCCCACGGACGCGAAGATCGTCGTGGGGGCGGTCGCTCCGGCGTCGCCTGATCCGATCCCGCTGGTGCTGCTCCCGGGGTTCGAGTACCGGCTGCGCGAGTGGCGGCACCCGGACACCCACGAGGTCCACTGGCTGCTCGAGCGGAGAAAGTCCGCCCAGCAAGGCGAAGACGACGAGTAGCCCACCGAACGCCGAGCCGAAACTTTCGACCGGCGCGTGCCGGCCCTGCGGCGGACGGCATGGTGCGTTCTGGGTGTGCTTCTGCGCGGCGGCGTGTCGTCGTTACGTGCGCGGCTCGGCCGGCAACGTTGCGGAGCCCGGTCGACCGCCAGCCTCGTGCTCGTCGCGGTGAGGAGCGCGAGATCCGCGAGAGGCGCTTGTGCCACCCGTCGGGTCACGGCGATTCGCCGGCGCGACCGCGAACGAGCGGTTCCGCGATGCCGATCCGGCGAACCGCAATCAATGCGCGCGATCGGCCGATCTGTGCGACCGCGGAGATCGCTCGGCAGCGACTCGTTTTTTGACGACGTGCCTGGCGGCTACTACGTTGCCGCGGTGACGACGACGGAGTGTCGTCGATGAGCGGGGAGTGAAGATGAAGAAGAAGTACTTGCTCGCGGCTGCGATCACTGCAGCTGTTGCGGGCCTCACGCCGAGTGCCGCGTTCGCTGGCGAGGTCACTGGGAACGGCAATCCCACTCGTGGCCCTGCCAATGCGAACTCGATCTGCGTCTTTTCAGGACACAACGACGACCCGGATGCCCCGTTGGACGGCAGTGACCCCGACGGCCCCGGTGGCGTGTCGCAGTCCTACGGGCAGGACGTCAAGCTCGGCCTGCAGGATCCCCACGTGTTCAACCCGGGTGCCGCGTGCAGAGGCGGGAGCAACTTCGCACGCCAGAAGTAGTTCGGTCGCTCGTTTCGTCCGAGTCAGGGTCGGGGGTTGCGCGCCAATCCCGACTCTGACTCACGGCGAACATCGTCGATGACGCGAACCCGAGCCCGATTGCGCTGAGAGAGGATCGAGCGCTAGCGCTGCCACAAGGTCGGAATCACGGGGCCAACGACCGAACTTGCCGGACGCGGCGCTACATCCGACCGAGACGGACAAAAGCCTGGCGGCCGAGGGGGACGAAACCAAGACGGTCCGCGACGCGAGCCGACGCGTCGTTGCCGAGGCGGGATCGCCACTGCGGGATCAAGCCGCGCGCCAACGACGATGCGACGGCGACGGCGGCGACCTGTCCGGCGAGGCCACGATCGCGCGCCGTCGCATCGGTGAAGACGCTCAAGTGTGCGAGCGTGTCGCGCCATTCGTGGATCGCGGCGACCGCAAGGAGCTCGCCGTTCTCGAAGTGGCCGTATCGCTCGGTGCTGGGTGCGTCGACTGAGGCTTCCGACCATTCGTCGGGATCGGCACGCGCCGCGATTGCTCGCAGGCGTACGTCGCCGTCGGCGACCGACTCGACCGGGATCGGATCACCGAACGGCACCGGCTCGATGTCCGTGTAGGCGAGCCGAGCTTCGCCGACCGGATCGATGTCCTCGTCACCAGTCGCCCGCACGAGGTCTTCGAGGTTGTCGACTTCCAGCAACCGACCGGCCAGCCGTGCGGGCGCGCGCAACGAACCGATCGGTGCCGAGCCACACGATCCCCGCGCCGGTCTCGTCACTTCTGGCGGCCCACGAAGCCCAGAACGAACGCACGCGCGCGATCGTTCGGTCGTCGATCACGGTCGCGCGATGCGGGCGCGCACCCGGCCCATCAACTCTGCCCGCGGATCGAACGGCACGGGTCAGTCGTCGATCAGCAGTGCGGCGATGCGATCGTGGTGCCAGCCGGTCGTGCCGAGCAGGTACTCGTCCCCGGTTGCGCGGCGCAGATACAGGTGGAGGTCGTGCTCCCACGTGTAGCCGATGCCGCCGTGGATCTGGATGCCGTCCTTGAGGATGCGGCGACCCGCTACGCCGGCGGCCGCTTTGGCGACGTGGCAGGCGCGGGTGCGATCGACGTCGTCGGCATCGAGGCTCATCGCGGCGAAGTGCACGGCCGCGGTCGCCCGCTCGAGCGCGAGCGACATCTCCGCGAGCTTGTGTTGGATCGCCTGGAAGCTGCCGATCGGCACGTCGAACTGCTTCCGTTCCTTGGCGTATTCGAGCGCCATCGTGAAGATCCGCCGTGCGGTGCCGACCATCTCCGCCGCGATCGAGGCATGCGCTCGATCGAGCCAGGCCGCGTACGCCTTCGGCGGCAATGGCTGCGGGTTGAGCGCGACCGCGTCGGTGTCGAGCTCGAACACGCGCCGTGAGAAGTCGACCGTGGACACGAAGCGCAGCGCGTCGTCGGGCGGACGGTCCACGACCGACAGGGTCGGTCCCGGCGCCGATCACCGCGATCCGATCCACGCGGTCGGCTTCCAGCACGAACGTCTTCACCGGGTCGTCGTTCGGCTGCCAGGCACCGTTCGCGCCGGCGACGGCCACCGTCCCCGTCGTCTCCTCACCGGTCAGCGAGCCGAACAGCGCGGTGGCGAGGAACGGGCCGGGGGCGGCGACGAAGCCGGTCTGTTCGAGGAAGAGGCACAGGTCGCGTCGCCGGCCCGAGCGCGAGCGGGGTGTACTCGCCGAGGTGCGCCCACAGCTTCGCGAAGACCGTTGTCGTCGTCGATGTGCGCGCGCACCAGCGACGGTGGGCACTCGCGCTCGAGCAACTTGCGGGCGGTGTCGCGCAGCAGTTGCTGGTCGTCGGTGAGGGTGAAGTCCATCGATCTCGCGTCAGCCCCGCGGGAGGCCCAGCACCCGCTGGGCGATGATGTTGCGTTGGATCTCCGACGAACCGCCTGCGATCGTGTTCGCGAACGACACGAAGAAGCTCGTGATCCAGCGGCCGCCTTCCTGGGCGCGATCCGGGTCGGTCACCGCGCCGTACGGTCCGCAGATGTCCATGCCGAGCTCGAACGCAGCTTTGCCCGCTTCCGACGTCGCCATCTTCATGTACGAGTGCTCGGGCGCCGACGAACCCTGGGCGAACGACGCGAATCCCTGGTAGCCGAGCGAGCGCAGACTCGACGCGAGCTCGTAGGTCTGGGCGATCTTGCGGCGCACGATCGGGTCGTCGGCGCGGCCGGTGCGGCGAGCGACGTCGACCAGCGCCTGCACGGTCTGCTCGAAGCGCGACACCCCTTCGACCCAGAGGCCGGCCCGTTCGTGCGCGAGTGAACCCTGGGTGAGCGCCCAACCACCGTTGAGCGCGCCCACGAGGTTGTCGCGCGGCACCTCGACATCGGTGAAGAACACCTCGGCGAAGTCCGCCTTGCGCGAGAGGTGCGAGAGCGGACGCACCTCGATGCCGGGCGTGTCCATGTCGACAATGAGCAGCGAGATGCCTCGGTGCTTGGCCACGGTTCGGGTCGGTGCGCACGTAGCAGAAGCACTTCTGTGCGATCTGTGCGTAGGAGGTCCACACCTTCTGGCCGTTCACGACGAAGCGGTCGTCGAACACCTCGGCTCGAGTCTGCAGCCCGGCGAGGTCCGAGCCTGCGTTCGGCTCACTCATGCCGATGCACCAGATCGTGTCGCCGCGTATCGCGGCCGGGGCGAGTTGGCGTTGGGCGTCGTTGCCGAACTCCAACAGGCTCGGCGCGACGATCGCGTAGCCGGGGAAGTGGCCCGAGCGCGGGATCCGGCGGCCCGCCATCGTCTCCAGGAAGATCAGCGTCTGCACCGGCGTGCAGTTGCGCCCGCCCAGCTCCGGCCCGTAGGCGGGGATCATCCAGCCTCGGTCGAACAGCGTCGCCTGCCATTGCCGCAGCCACTTCGGCACGACCTCTTCGCCGTGGAACTCACCCATGAAGTCGGCGCCGCCCCCGGCCTCGGGCGGAATGTGTTCGTCGAGAAACGCGTTCAGCTCGGCGCGAAAAGCCTCGTCCTCGGGCCCGAACGACATCTTCATGGCGGGACTCTTCATGCGGCGACTCGTCGTGGGGCTCGGCGCGCTCGAACCCGACGCTCATGTCAGGGAGCGTAGCGACCCGGAAGAAGACCTGACGTCGGCTGTCAGGTTTGGGCTCTAACGTCATCAGCATGACTCTCAAACCCGACGCCATCGGCCTCGTCTGCGACGACCTGCTGCGCACGCTCGCGTTCTACCGCGACCTCGGCCTCGACGTGCCCGCCGAGTCGGAGTGCGACGCACCGCACATCGAGGTCGCGTTGCCGGGCGGCTTCTCGCTGATGTTCGACCCGGTCGAAACCGTGCAGTCGTTCGACAAGGAGTGGGCGGCACCGACCGGATCGCCCCGCACGTCGCTCGCGTTCGCGTGCGCCAGCCCGGCGGAGGTCGACAAGACGTACGCGTCGATGGTTGCGGCCGGATGGGACGGTCACCTCGAACCATGGGACGCGTTCTGGGGCCAGCGCTACGCAACGCTCCGCGACCCCGACGGCACCGGCGTCGATCTCTACGCCCCTCTTCCGACGACCTGACGCGAAAGCGGTTCGTCGCCGAGCGTCATTTGGGGCATTCTGCGAGCGTGACCGGGCCGGCAATGTGGGTTGTCGAGCGTCAAGGATCGACGGTGTTCCTGTTCGGTGAGACGGTCGGTGTCCGGCACGACGCATGGCTCACCGATCCGATCCGTGCGGCGCTCGACTGCTGTCGCGAGTTCTGGTGTGAAGTCGCCGATGCCGACGAGATCGCTTCGAGCCCTCTGGTTGCGGAGCTCGGGTTCTCGGCCGAGCCGCTGTCACGGCGACTGGACAAGGAGCAGCTGGGCTACCTGCAGAAAGTGTCACGACGCGGTCGACGTCGACCCGATCACACTCGAACCGTTTCGTCCATGGCTCGCCGGGCAGTTCCTCGAGAGCGCCCACAGATCGCGGGTCGGTGTCGATCCGGCTGTTGACGTGCACGGCGTGCTCCTGGGCCTCGCGAACGACGCCCGCAAGGTCATTCGCACTGAGCTTCCCGATGCGGCCGCGACACTCTCGTTCTTCGCCAATCTCGGCGAACCGGTCGAGATCGAGTACCTCATGTGGACCCTGGATCGCGTTGCCGAACGCGGGGCAGAGATCCCCCGACAGGTCGCGGCGTGGATGGTCGGCGATGGTTCCGTTGTCGAGCAACAAGTCATGGAGACGCGAACCAAGTACCCCGGCCTGTACCAATCGTTGCTCGCCGATCGGAACCGTGCGTGGGTGCCACGTATCGACGCGATGCTGGACGAGCCCGGCAGCGTCTTCGTGCTCGTCGGCGACTCGCATCTCGCCGGTGACGACGGGATACCGGCTCTGCTCACCCGAAGCGGTCTCGAGCCGCAGCGCGCTGCGTGTTCGATCGCTGTCAGGAGCCGTCGGGGTAGCCGCCGCGGTGGAGCACCAGCGGATGATGGGGGAGCGTCGCGGGCGGTTTCGTCGACGCCCGCCAAGTGTTCGCCGGTGGCACGAGGCCCGGTCGCGAGCGGTGACGTGCCGTAGTCGCCGTCGCCGACGATCGGTTCCAGCGCGGCGCGAAGGTTCGCGATCGTGTGCTCGCCGAACTGCTCGCCCGCGCGTTCCTCGACTGCGGCGGTCTGCTGCCGGTACGCGTCGAGCGCTTCACGTCCCTTGTCGCTGAGGCACGCCTGCTTGACTTTCGGCGCCTCCGGATCGGGCGCCACCACGACGTAGTCGTGCTTTTCGAGGTACTTCACCGAGAAGCTCACGGCTTCCTTGGACGCACCGGTCCGATACGGAAGCTCGCGAATCGACACCCCGCCGCTCCCGAGCGCCCGCACCACGTTCGCGCCGAGTGCGAGGGAGAGATCCGAGTCGCGTTCGTAGTCGAGCGTCAGCGCGAGCAGCGCGCGCGAGAGCAAGGTCGCCAGCGTGTCCGACGGCGCCGTCGGCGGCGCGCTCGAGTCATCAGGGACTTCGACGACGAGCGCGGTCTGGTACGCGCGCGATCGGCAGGAACTGCGGCAGCGGGCGGTCGACCTGGTCGACGAACTCGTGCAGCGCAGCGCGGAGCGCCGCGACCGGCTCGGCACCGAACCGGTCCCGCCAACGCACTTCGATCGCCTCGGCGAGCGGGCGCCAGAGGTCCTGCGCGGTCCTGCCGGGAAAGGTCATGACGACACGTTGGTCGGCCTTGGCCTTCGTCGCGCCGGGCGACACGGTCACGTATCCCCACCGGGTCATACCCGCCGAGCATGACGTGGAGCTGTTCCTTGGTGACACAGGCGCGTTCCTGGAGGTCGCCGCACGTCGTGCCGCCGCCGTCGACGTACTGGAGGAAGTTCGCCCACATCACGTACGACGTGAGCCATGTCCCCGTCGGTTGCTTCAGCTCGAACTGGGTGTCGAGCTCGATCGTGAACGCGACGAGCGCCTGGGAGAGCAGCGTCGGCAGCGGGAGCGGTGCCGTCACTGCGTCAGCCCAACCTGTCAGCGCGCGGTGAACTCGCAGCGCAGGCGCTTGATGCCGTGGATGAAGCCGCTCTGCAGGAGGTCGGGCTCGGTCGTCGTGCGGATGTCGGGCAGCTTCCGGAACAGCTCCTCGAACATCACGCCGACCTCTCGCCGGGCGAGGTTGGCGCCGAGACAGAAGTGGGGACCGCCGGCGCCGAAGCCGACGTGCTCGTTCGGCGTGCGGGTGACGTCGAAGCGATACGGGTCGGGGAACTGGCGCTCGTCGCGGTTGGCCGAGTTGTAGAACATCACGACCTTGTCGCCGGCCTTGATCTCCTGTCCGCCGACCACCGCGTCGCGCGACGCGGTGCGCCGGAAGTTGATCACCGGCGTCGCCCAGCGCACGATCTCCTCGACCGCGGTGGGGGTCACTCCGGCGACGTCGCGCATCCAGACCTCGCGCTGGTCGGGATGGTGGGTCAGCGCGTACATGCCGTGGCTGATCGCGTTGCGCGTCGTCTCGTTGCCTGCCGCCACGAGCAGCAGGAAGAACGAGCCCAGCTCGCTCGACGTCAGTCGGTGGCGACCCTGCTCGTCCTCGATCTCGGCGGCCATGAGCGTGCTCGTGATGTCGTCGCGCGGGTTCTTGGCCCGGTCGTCGGCCAGCGCCAGGCCGTACTGGAAGAGCTCCATGCCCGCGCCCATGAGCTCTTCCATCGTCTGCACGTACTCGGGATCACCGACTCCGAGGATGACGTTGGTCAGCTCCAAGATGCGCTTGTTGTCCTCGCGAGGTATGCCCATCATGTCGCAGATGATCTGCAGCGGCAGCGCCGCCGCGATCTCGGCGACGAAATCGCACTCGCCCATCGGCGCGATCCGATCGACGATTTCGCGGGCCTGGATGTGCACGCTCTCTTCGACGCGCGCGATCTGCCGCGGCGTGAAACCGCGGTTGACGATCAAGCGCAGCTTCGTGTGCTTGGGTGCGTCCATGTTGATCATGGAGCCGAGCCACTCGGCGATCTCGGGCGGGATGTCGTTGATCGTCGTCGTCGGCGCCGATCGGAACGTGTCAGGGTCGCGCGACACCTGCATGACGTCGGCGTAGCGCGTCAGCGCCCAGTAGCCGGGCCCCTGCTCCATCATCATCTCGGGCGGCGGGAGGAAGTCGTCCTGAAAGGTGATCGGCGCCTCGGCGCGCAGCTTGGCGAAGATGCCCTCGCGGTCGGGACGGAGCCAGGTTTCGGTCTCGCTGAGCTTGATGTCCTCGACCGAGAGGTCGGTGGTGGGGATCGTGACGATCACTACGACAGGCTACGGGCGACGAGCTACGGCTGGACCTGGGGCATGAAGGGCGGGACACCCTTCTCGTCCTTGGCGAAGAGCGCGTCGGCGACCTCGTCGATCCCCGTGATCGTCCACGGCTTCTCGTCGGTCGACTCGGTGACCGGACGCCAGCCCCGGAGCAACTGGACCTGTCCGCCGATGACCTTCACGACCTGACCGCTGACGCCGGCCGACAGGTCCGACGCGAGCCAGCCGACGACGGCCGAGATGTTCTCGGGCGCGAACCGGTCGAACTCGCCTTCCTTCGGGTTCATGGCGTCGCCCGCGACCTGCTCGGTCAGGCGCGTGCGCGCCACCGGCGCGATCGCGTTGACACGCACGCCGATCCGCTCGAGCTCGCGCGCCATGACGATCGTCATCGATGCGATGCCCGCCTTGGCCGCGGCGTAGTTGGCCTGGCCGGCGTTGCCGTAGAGGCCGGATTCCGACGCGGTGTTCACGATCTTGGCGTTGACCGGTTCACCCGTTTCCTTGGAACGCGAGCGCCAGTAGCTCGAAGCGAACCGGGACGGCGCGAAGTGCCCCTTGAGGTGGACGTCGATCACCGAGTCCCACTCGGCTTCGTCCATGTTGAAGCTCATCTTGTCGCGCAGGATGCCGGCGTTGTTGATCAGGACGTCGAGCCCGCCGAAGCTGTCGACGGCCTGGCCGATCATGCGCTCGGCGCCGTCCCACGACGAGACGCTGTCGCCGTTGGCTTCGGCGCGGCCACCCGCGGCGACGATCTCGTCGACGACCTGCTGCGCCGGTGTCGCGTCGGCCCCTTCGCCGCCTGCGCTGCCGCCGAGGTCGTTCACCACCACCGCCGCACCTTCGCTCGCGAGCAGCAGCGCGTGCGTGCGGCCGATGCCGCGCCCCGCGCCGGTGACGATCGCAACCTTGCCGTCGAAGAGCCCCACGTTCATCTCCTGTGTGTCGAGTCGACCGCAGTTTGGCAAGAGATGCGCTGCGAGTCACTTCCAGGCATAACTGGCTCCGAGGAGTCCGACCTCGACGAGATCGAGCGCGGCCACCTCGTCCTTCGTGAACCATTGCGCAAGATCGCTGGTTCCGCCGATCTCGGCTTGCAGCGGACCGGGTTCGACCTCGGCTCGGTACACGAGGCGGATCCGGTGCAGTTCGAACGGCGCGCCGTCCTCGACCTGGACGGGCCCGGCCTCGGAGTCGACGCACAGCAGCTCGCCGAGCCGGCCGGCGAGCCCGGTTTCTTCGCGCAGCTCGCGCAACGCGGTGGTCTCCGGGTGCTCGCCGAACTCGACGCCGCCTCCGGGCAGCGTCCACGCGCCCGGCCGCGCCGTCAACGCGGTGAGGCGGCAGAGCAGGAGCCGGTCTTCGGCATCGGTGCACACGACGTACGCGGCGACGCGCTGGGCGCGGGCATCGGTCATCGGCCGTCGAACCGTGCGTCCCGCTTCTCCTTGAACGCAGCCATCCCTTCGACGAGGTCGGGCGAGGAGGTGGCGAGCGCCTGGAAGTGACCTTCCAGCTCCAGTGAGTCCGCGAGGTCGCGTTCGAAGGTCGCGTTCAACAAGCGCTTCGACAGGCCGAGCGATCGCGTCGGCCCGGCGGCGAGACGAGCGACGAGCTCGTCCGCGCTCGATGCGAGCGCTTCGGCGTCGGCGACGCACCGGTAGGCGAGCCCGAGGTCGACGGCGTCGATGCCGGCGACGGTCTCTCCGAGCATCACCATGGCCTTGGCGCGCGCCATGCCGACGAGCCGGGGGAGGAGGTAGGCGCCTCCGGCATCGACGACGAGGCCCCACTTGGGGAACGTCCACATGAAGCGTGACTTCTCGTGGACGAGCACGAAGTCGCACGCGAGCGCGAGATGCGCGCCGGGACCGATCGCGACACCGTCGACGGCGGCGACGGTCGGTTTGTCGAGCTCCCAGAGCTCCCGGATGAAGGTCTGGACGCCGGCGCGCAACGCTTCCGAGGTGGACCGCGTCGCGAACCCAGGTTTGCCGGCCTGCGCGACCGTCGACGCGCCGAGATCCATCCCGGAGCAGAACGCGCCACCGGTTCCGGTGATCAGCACCGCGCGGACGTCGGCGTCGGCGCGAAAACGTCGCACCGCGTCGATGATGCCGTCGCGCATCTCGATGGTGAGCGCGTTGCGGGCATCGGGGCGATCGAGGACGATCCGGCCGACACCGTCGGCCTGTTCGACGCGGAGCATCGAGCGCTCAGTTCTCGTTCGTGGTCAGGATGTTCACCACGGACACGCCGGAGCCGCGCCCACCGGCGTTGTGCTGAAGGGCGAAGCCATTGCGCATCTCGACCTGCCGCGCCCCGGCGTCACCGCGCAACTGCCACCAGCACTCGGTGAGCTGCGCGACACCCGTCGCTCCGATCGGATGTCCCTTGGCGAGCAACCCGCCCGACGTGTTGACCGGGATGCGGCCGGTCAGCGACGTCTCGCCTTCGAGGCTGGCGCGGCCGCCGTCGCCCTTCTCGAAGAAGCCGAGATCCTCGATGTCGAGGATCTCGGTGATCGTGAAGCAGTCGTGGACCTCGGCCGAGTCGACCTGATCGGACGTGATGCCGGCCATTTCGTAAGCGCGTTGCGCGGCGAGGCGCGTCGCTTTGATCTCGATGAAGCTGTCCTTCTCGTGGAGGTACGGGTGATCGGTCGCGACGCCGAAGCCGGCCACGAACACCGGCGAATCGGTGAACTCGCGTGCTCGCTCGGCACTGACGAGCAGGGTCGCGGCGGCGCCGTCGGTCTGGGGGCAACAGTCGAGGAGGTGCAGCGGATGACACACCGGTGCCGACGCGAGCACGTCTTCGATCGTCACTTCGTTCTGGAAGTGCGCGTAGGGGTCGCGGGCGCCGTTGTAGTGGTTCTTCACTGCGACGGACGCGAGCATCTCCCGGGTCGTGCCGAACTCGTGCATGTGACGCGTCGCGAACGGCGCGAACAACACGGGCGCGGTCTCGCCGCGCGTGAAGATCGGGTGGCCTGCGGCGGCGCGAGACAGCAGTCCCTCTTCGCTCGACTTGTCGCGCATCTTCTCGACGCCGATGACGAGCACGACGTCGTGCACCCCACTGGCAACGGCCATCGCTCCGACGCGGAACGCGTCGGACCCTGACGGGCACACGTTCTCGATGCGCGTGCACGGGATCCCGGTGAGCCCGATGGCGGTCGGGATCGTGTTGCCGCCGATCCCTTCCTGACCCCACAGCGTGCCGCGCTGCGTCGCGACGAAGGCCGCGTCGACCTGCGCGGGCTCGAAGCCCTTGTCGACACTCTGCACCGCCGCGTCGAACGCGCCGGCGGCCATCTGTTCGTAACTCTGGTCGAACAGCTCACCCATCTTGATGAGGCCGGCACCGACCACCGCAACCTTGTTCCAGCTCATGCGGCTACGACCTCCAGCCCTCGATTCACACGACCCGATCACTCGCAAAGTCCGGGCTTCCGGTCTGCGCCTGGCCCTCATGCGTGGCTCCTTTACGGGCGCGGGCCTTGAACCCGTAGACGGGTACGCCGCGTTCGTGGGCGTACTTGCGGAGGACGAGGTCGACGCGCGTGCCGATCTCGACATCGGAGCCGTCGCCGATCATCTGCAGCATCAGGCGGGCGCCGTCGGTCATGTCGAGGACCGCGATCGGCAACGGTGCGACGAACGGCGCCGGCATCGTGTGGTTCACAACGTATGTGTGCACCTGGCCCTCACGTGCGACCGACACCGGTTCGAGCTTCGGCCCGCCGCACGCGATGCAGGTGGGGTGGATCGACGGCGGCGTGCTGATCGTGCCGCAGTCGACGCAGCGCCCGCCGAGCAGTCCGAGCATCTCGTCGGCGCCGCGCACGAACATCGCGCTCTCGGGCGGCACGCCCATCGGGATCGTCTCGCCCGATGCGACGAGCTGGCCGCGGACGCGCAGCGTCTCCGGATACGACATCGGTTCGTCGCCGGCCAGCGCGTCCATGACGACTGCCGCACCGGGGACCGGATGCTCCACGTCGACGAGGACGCCCGTGGTGCGTCCGCCACCGCTGCCGACGACAGCGACGAGGCCCGGCGCGTCGAGCGCGGCAATCGCGCCGAGCAGCGGCGCCGCCGCGCCCGTGTCGCCGACCGCGGCGTACACCGCAGTAGAGGCCGGCGCGCCTCCGCCGACGAGCTTGGCGATCGTCGCACCGAGGCGGCCGTCGGGATCCGGCAGCGACCACGAACGCACGTCGAAGGACGCAAGCGCACTCGCGACCTCGGCCACCACCGGCAGGAAGATCTCCTCGCGGAAGAGCCGGCCGTCGTAGAGATCGCGGACATCGTTCTCGCCGTCGCCCCGGTAACGGTCGAGGAACGGGCGGCTACGGGTCACACGCGCACCGACGCGCGGCCGTGCCCCCGGATCCGGCCAGCACGATCGCGGCTGCGCCCGCGCCGCAACGGGGTTCGAACGACGTGCCGGGCCCCGGCCGGCGCGCGTCGGAAGCGATCACCGAGCGCGATCTGCGCGCTCCCAGCTGCGATTGCGTCGGCCGCGGCCGTGAGTGCGTCCATGCCGGCGTGCGTCGATCCCGCACTCAGTGTTCCGGCGACGTGGGTCGAACAGCCGAGCGCGGCGCTGAGCACGGCTTGGCTCGGTCCCTCGGCGAAGGGCGGGCGCGCGGTTCCCCAGAAGCACGCGTCGACATGTTGCGGATCGATGCCGGCCGCGGTCAGCGCGGCAGTTCCCGCTTCCCACGCGAGCGTCAGGGTGTCTTCGTCGGCTGGACATACCGCCGCGTGGCCTCGCCCGCCGCGTCTGCCCCACGCCGCGGCCACATCGGCCGCCGCCACGCGCCGGCGCGGTGCCGAGGCACCAACGCCGAGCAGTTGGACTGTCATGTTCTTCCCACTCGCTCGCTGCGCTTCTGTCGGCTGCGCTTCTCGTCGGCCGGGTCGCAGATCGTAGCGCCGCGCCCGTTCGGCGCAGTCGGAGCGTGAAGTACGCTCGCCCGTTCCGGCGGCGTAGCCGAGTGGTTCAGGCAAGGGCCTGCAAAGCCCCGTACACGGGTTCGATTCCCGTCGCCGCCTCCAACCGAGCGGTCATCACCGTGGTCATCACCGTGGTCATCACCAGGTCAGCGGCAGTGCCTCGAGTCCCCGAATGGTGAAGCTGGCTCGGTGTTGCGCGGGGCCGGCCATGCGGGCGTTGCGAGGGAGTCGCCGCGCCAGTGCGCGCATCGCAATGCGCAGTTCGAGGCGGGCCAGTGGTGCCCCGATGCAGAAGTGCGGTCCGCCACCGAAGGCGAGGTGCGGGTTCGGCAGACGATCCAGGCGCACGCACTGCGGGTTCGGGGAAGACGGACGGGTCGCGATTTGCAGCAAACACCAAGGGCACGACGATGTGGCCTGCCGGCAATCGGTAGCCGCCGACCTCGACCGGCTCGAGGGTGATCCGCTGAGCCATCTGTACGGGTCCGTCGAGACGCAACAGCTCGTCCACGGCGCGATTCATCTGCGTGTCGTCGCGAGCCGCGAGGTCGTCGAGCAGATCGCGCCGACGGAGCAGGCGCAGCGTGGCGTTGCCGATCACGTTCGCCGTCGTCTCGTGCCCGGCGAGCAGGAGCAGCAGGACCGTTGCGACCAACTCGCCGTGGGTCAGCGAAGTACCGCTGTCCTCGGCGGCGATGAGCGCCGAGAGCAGGTCGTCCGTCGGTTCCTTTCGACGCCGGGCAATGAGCTCGTCGAGGTACGCACGCAATTCGGCGGTGGCCACGTCGGCTCGGACTGCACTCTCGGTCGTGCGCATCGGGCTCGGGTCCAGCCGGATCGCGATGGCGGGCGCGTGCCGCACGAACAAGTGGTGGTCGCCCGCCGGGATGCCGAGCATCTCGCAGATGACGCGCGCCGGCAATGGGTAGGCGAGCTCTCGCATCAGCTCGATGTGACCGCGCGCGAGCGCGGGTTCGAGGAGATCGTCGACGACCTCCTCCACCCGGGCGGCGATGGACTCGACCCGCTTCGGACCGAACGCACGCGACACGAGTGATCGCAGGCGCGTATGGGCGGGCGGATCGGCGAAGAGCATGAGGTCTTCGAAGACCTCATGGAACGGCCCGTGCGCCTCTGTGCCTGCTGCTCCTCTCGACATCATCCCGGACAGACGGTCGAGGACCCGCAACTGTTCGGGGTCGGCCTTGTTCTCGTCGCTTCCGAAGCGCGGGTCCCGCAGGACCGACGAAACATCGGCGTGCCGGCTGAGGACCGTGAGCCCCAGCGGGCTGCGATGCACCGGGTCGAACCGCTGCAACGCGCGAAAGAGCGGCGCGGGTCGGCGCCGCAGCCGGGGCAGGGCGAGAAAGGCGACCAATCCGGGCGTCACCATCGTGTGACGCAGTCGAGCGGTGCGGTTGGTATCGCCCATGCCCAGGACCCCTTGAGATACAGATTGTATTCGAATACGATGTGTATCTCAATGGCCGGAGCAACGCAAGCCCGTCCCGGACGCCGGAGCCGCGCCGAGGCCCGGGAGGAAACCCGCCGTCGGTTGCGCGAAGCGGCTTGGGACGTGTTCATCGAGCGGGGCTTCGGGGCGGCCTCCGATCGAGGAGATCGCAGCCCGCGCCGGGTTCACGCGCGGGGCCTTCTACTCGAACTATCCGGACAAGGACGCCATCTTCCTCGACCTCATGGACGAACGTCTCGCCGTCCGGGTCGATGGCGTCACCGAGGTGATGAAGGCGTCCTCGCCCCTGGCGCTCTTCGACGACTTGCGCAGCTGGCGGGCGGGCGTTGCCGACGACCCGGCGTGGCTCTCGCTGTTGACCGAGTTCCGCGCCCACGCGCTGCGCCACGAGCCGTCGCGTCAGCGGCTGGCGGCACGCGAGCGAACGCTGCGCCAGCTCTATGCCCGCGCCATCGAAGCGCAGTTCGAGGCGGTCGGCGTCGCGCCACCCGCCCCGGCCGCTGACCTCGCGCTCATCGTCCAGGCACTCGACCATTGGGTCGGGGTCTTCGAGGCGCTCGCTCCCGACCAGGTGCCCGACGGCACCTTCTTCGACGCCCTGGCGTTGCTGTTCCGTGCCACCGTGGCGCTCTCGCAGCAGAACACCGGGCAGAACACCGGCTGAGATGCTCGCGGCGTTCGGTGCTTGGCCCGTCGCTCGGCCGGCGCCTGCGGTTCAGCGGTCGAGAGCGCCCGGCTGATCAGGCGTTCGTTGTCGATGCGGGGGCGCGGCCGCCGTTGTTCGCGACGTCGGCTTCCACCGCGGCACCGAACGCGTCGGGAGCGACGCTGTCGTAGGAATCGCCACCGCGCGCGGCGGAGCACGAAGAAGACGAGCGCACCGAGACCGAGCACGACGAGCAGCAACGGCAACTTCGAGCGCTTCTTCTTCGTCGGCGACACCTTTTCGCGGGCCTGGTCGGCGACGTCGCCGGCCCAGTCCTTCACGCCTTCGATCGCTTCCTTCGCGATCTCGAGCACGTCACCGGTTGCCTGGGTGAGCGGGGCAAGAGCGGTCTGATCAGACACGGGCGGCCTTTCGATCGGAGTCCGTCGGTCATTCTTCCCGATTTGTCGCGCCGAGCAAACGTCGGAGGTGGGTCAGTGCGACTCGGGCGAAGGTCACGCAGGGGAAACGACGCGCGGCGAGCTCGCAACGCGGAGCGCGCGGTACCACACCTGGGCGTCGCCCAACCGGTGCCGGAGCAGTCGCTCCAGCGCACCGATCGGCGCCAGGTTCTGCGGCGCCCGCGGATCCTTGTGCGGCACCGACGCGAAACGGGGGAGCGCGACGCTCACGGTGTCGGCCAGCGCGCTCGTCGCCGCGACCGGCAGCGTGCCGTTGCGCCTCGCACCGCACGATGCCCGCCCACGGGCCGCCCGGCGGACCGGGCAGTCGCAGGTACCAGGCGTGCCGGCTGAACGGCCGGGCGTCGATGCGGAACACCGGCGTGCGTTCGCCGGCATGCGAGCGCGCCGACCACCTTGTTGAGCGCGTCGGGGAGGTAGCGCACGTGGTGCGTCTTCACCAGACCGACGGCATCGGTGATGTGCTGGCCCTTGCGCAGCGGACCGTCGAGCACGATGAGGTCGCTCGTTGCCTCGCGCGTGCGTTCGGCGATGCGCATCTCGCATTCGGTCATGCGCTCGTGCATCGCGTAGTTGATCGCCTCCGGCGTCGCGTCCTTGGTGCGGCACGCGACGAACGAGCCGTGACGGGTCGCCGACATCGTCGAGGCCGCGGACCGGGGCGAAGAGGCCGCGCCCGACTGTGATCTCGCCGACACGGCGCCGCGCCGTCGCAGCGGACCGCGCCCGCGGCATACGACGCGAAGATCCCGGGCACGGCATCGTCCTCGGCATGTCGATCCACGCGCGTGCCTCGATCCGCCGCACGCCGTCGACGAACACGACCGCGTCGGGTGGCGCGACCGACGGGTCGGGCCGGCGCGGCGCCCATTCGCCCGCCGCCACCTCGACCTCGACATCGGGTTCGTGATCGGACGCCGCGAGTTCGCTCTCGAGGCTCGCGCCGTAGGCCGGATCCCACGGGTCGACGGTGAATCTCACAGTTCCTCCCGTTCGACGCGGGCCGACGTGTCCGTGCGCGACACCCGGTAGCGGACGGGAACCCGCTCGGCGAGCGCGGGGACGTGGGTGACGATGCCGACCATGCGACCGTCGGCCGGCCGCCGTCGAATCGCTGGCCGAGCGTGCCGAGCGACTCGATCGTGCCCGCGACGGTTTCCAGCGCGTCGGCGTCGAGGGTGCCGAACCCCTCGTCGAGGAAGATCGCCTCGAGCTTGCGGTCGCTGGTCGCCGACAGCTCGCGCGAGCTGGTCGCTCAGCGCGAGCGCGAGGGCGAGCGACGCCTGGAACGTCTCGCCGCCCGAGAGCGTGCGCACCGATCGCGTCTCGTCGGCGTTGCGGTGGTCGACGACCACGAACTCGTCGTCGTCGCTCGAACGCAACGAGAAGTTGCCGGCCGAGAGGTCGAACAGCATCGTCGATGCGCGCGCGCACGAGCGCGTCGAGGGCTTCGACGAGCAGCCACTTCTCGAAGCGGTCGGAACGCAGCCGAGCGCCGAGCAGGTCGGCGACCTCGTGTTCCTCGCGTGCGGCGCGGATCTCTTGATCGAGCTTCTGCGCCTGTTCGATCGCATCGTCGATGCGTTGCAGCTCGTTGCGCGCGTCTCTGTCCGTGCTCGAGCACCGCGTCGCGCAGGCCGGACAGGTCGTCGGCGTCGGTCTCGACGCCGAGCTCGCCGGCCGCATCGAGGTGGATGCCAGCGCCACCGCCGCGCCGCGTGCGTCGTGCGCGCTTCGGCTCGCGGCCGAGCCTCGGCCGCGCGTGCTGCGACGTGCACTCGCGCTCGGACCGCCCATGCATGAGCGCACGCCACGATGCCGAGAGATCGCTCGGTCGAGGTCGGGCGGCTCGAGTCCGGCGCGGACGAACGCGTCGCGCTGGCGGCGGTGCGCGGCCCAGTGCTCGCTCGAGCTGCGCGGTCGAGCGTCGCGACCCGTTCGCGTGCCTGCTGCGCCGCCGCTCGGGTCTCGCGTTCGTGCTTCCGTGCTGCGGCGTGGTGCGTCGTGACCGGCTCGATGCGGGCCAGCTCGGTCGCGAGCTGATCCTCGTCGGCGAACGCTTCGACCGCGACCGCGACGAGTACCGAGCGCCGCTCGCCGAGTTGCGTTGCGCGCGAGCGTGCGCCTCGCGCGGTCGACTCGGTTCGCCGCGTCGGCGGCACCGCGCGCGCTCGTCGGCGATGCGCCGCGCCTCGGTGACCGCGGCCTCCGCCTTGCGCAGCGCCGCCGGTCGCGTGCGCTTCGGCACGACCTGCGACCGTCTGCTCGCACACCGGGCACGGCTCACCGGCGACGAGATGCGCCCGCAACGCATGCGCAGCGTGCGCGTCGCGGCAGGCGTCGAGCTCGGCTTGCGCCTCGGCGAGGTGCGTGTCGGCCTGGGCGACGAGCGCCTCGACCCGCTCGGTCGCTCCGCGGCCGCCGCGGCGGCGGACTCGGTCGCCGCGACGACGTTTCGTCGAGCGACGGCGAGCTCGTCGTGCGCGTCGCGGGCGCGTTCGAGGACGACCCGGTCGGGCAACGCGTCGAGCTGCGGCGTCGTGCGCCGACGAGCGCGCCGGATGCTGCCGTCGAGCTTCGGCGCCGCGGCCTCGGCCGCGGTCGCAGCGCTCCGTCGACCGTTTCGACGATGCGCGGTCGGCGTCGTCCGGGACCGCGACCGTCGCCGAGCTGTCCGCGAGCTCGGTCGCACGCTGCGCCTCGCGCGTCGGCCGGCGGCGATCGTGGCGGCCCGCGCGTCGTCCTCGGGACGGGCCGCGTCGAGCGTCTTGTGCAGCGCGCGCAATCCGTCGAGGCGCGCGTGCGGCCGCGTTCTTCGCATGCGTCGGTCGCGCCGGCGAGCGCATCGCGCGGTCTGGTGCTGGATCTCGACTGCCTGCTTGGCGGCCGCGGCGCGCTGGCGCGGCGAGCTGCCCGATCTTGTCGTAGATCTCCAGGTCGAGCAGGCGCGTGAGCAGGTCGCGGCGCTTGGCGGGTTCGTCGTGGAGGAAGCGGGCGAAGTCGCCCTGGGGGAGCACGACGCACTTGGTGAAGTGCGCGAACGGGAGCCCGAGCAGCCGCTCGACCGCCGGCTTCAGCTCGCGCGCGCTGCCCGCGAGCATGCGGGCTCGCCCCCGTCGGGATCGAGGTGCTCGAGGATCGCCTCGGGGGTGCTCGCCTTGCCGTTGCGGACGCGCACCACGCGGGTCGCTCGGTACCGCTCGGCGCCGATCGCGAACGTCAGCGACACCTTGGTCTTCGAGCTTGCCGACGCTCACGACCCGGGCGACCTGCCGCTCGTCGCCGTAGCGGGGCACGCTGCCGTACAGCGCGAAGCAGATCGCGTCGATGACGGTGGACTTGCCCGGCGCCGGTCGGCCCGACGAGCGCGAAGTAGTCGACGCCGTCGAAGTCGACGTCGACCGCGTCGCGGAAAACCCCGAAGCCCTCGGCGTGCAGGAGGACCGGACGCATCAGGCGAGCGCCTCGGCGGTGGCGTCGTCGTACAACTGCTGGAACAGGCGCTCGACGCGCGGATCCTCGACGCCCTCGCTCGCGAGGTACTCGGCGAACAGCTCGTTCGGCGTGCGACCCCGCCGCGGCGCCGGACGCGTCGAACCGTCGCCGTCGTTCGCCGTCGTCCGGTCGCTCGACCCGGACGTCGACTGCTCGCGGGAGGATCGCGCGCACGTCGTCGGCGAGTCCGGCGCGGGTCGGTTCGCGCACGAACACCCGCAGCCACGCGTCGCCGATCGCGATCGGCCGCGGCGCGCAGCTCGTCGAGGGTGCCGCGCAGGGTGCGCAGCGTCCACGGAGTCGCGAGCGCGTGTTCGCGTCGACCTTGGCCGGAACGCCGGGCGCGGTGTCGACGAGCGAGCACGTGCTTCGGTGTCGGCTTCCTCGCCGAAGTCGACCTGGATCGGCGAGCCCGCGTACCAGGCGGGCGCCGGCGCGGCGATCTTCTGCGTGCGGTGGAGGTGCCCGAGCGCGATGTAGTTCGCGTTGGCGGGGAAGTGGGCGGCCTCGATGCCGTAGTCGAAGATCGTCTGCGCTTCGCGCTCGCCGCCGCCGAGGCGGCCGCCGTGCACGAAGCCGTGCGCGGCGAGGAGGTTGACCGACGTCGCGCGTCGAAACCGGTCGCGCGAGCGCGTCGATCAGCCGTCGCATGCGCGGTCGTGTAGAGATCGGCGGCACCGGCTGCGTTCAGGTTCGAGCATCTGTTCGGCTCGGATCGCGAACCGTTGCGACACGAACGGCACGAGCACGAGCACGACCGGCTCGCCGGCGTCGGTCGTGAAGCGCACGACCCCGCCGTGTTCCGGGCGGGTGGCGTGGCCGAGCACGGTGATGCCGGCCGCCGCGAACACCGGCGCGACCGCGTCGAGCGCGTACTGGTTGTCGTGGTTTCCGCCGATGACCGCGACGCGCGCACCGTTGGCGCGCAGCGCGAGCAGCGCGTCCCAGCACGACCGACTGCGCCTCGGGTGCCGGCGCGGCGGTCTCGAACAGGTCGCCGGTCACGAGGACGAGGTCGACTCGTTCACGCGTCGCGATGTCGGTGATCTCGGCGAGCACGGCCCGGTGCTCGTCGAGGCGCGACGCGCCCCGCAACGTCTTGCCGACGTGCCAGTCGGAGGTGTGCAGGATCCGCACGCGCTGACTCGGAGGTCGAGTGGCCGAGGAGCCCGGCGTACGGGTCGTCGGGCGCGGCGGCCGCGCCGGTCGCGGTCGGATCGTCCCCGCCGGTCTCGGACGGGCGCGTCGCCCACGCCGGGAACGGGAACTCGGCGACGAGCGGCACGGGGATCTCCGGCTGCATGACGAACATCGTCCCCGGCTTGGCGATCGTGGCCCGCTTCTGGTGCGTCGTCGGAAGGAACCCGTACTCCGGGCGGGCGGCCTCCGCGGGGTCGAGGCGGCCGACGACCCGGATCGACGAGTTCCCGATGATGCGTCGCTCGACCTCGCTCGCGGTCTGTTGCGCGCCGATCAACACGATGCCGAGCGAGCGCCCACGCTCGGCGACGTCGAGGAGGATCTCCTTGATCGGCGACTCACCGTCGCGCGGCGCGTACTTGTTGAGCTCGTCGAGCACGACGAACAGCAGCGGTTTGGCGGTGCCCGTCTGCTCCTTGCGGTCGAACGCGCGTCGAAGCGTGACACCGACGACGAAGCGCTTGGCCCGGTCGGGCAGGTTGTGCAGGTCGACGACTGTGACCTGCGCGTCGTCGGTCTCGATGCGGTGGCGGGCGCGCTCGGGTACGTCGGCCCGCACGATCCGGTCGAGCGCAGCGCTGCGACGAGAGCAGCCGCCGGACGAACGCGTTCACCGTTCCGAGTCCGGTCGCGGCACCGGCCCAGCCCGGCCGTTCGTTCTCGTCGGTCACCTTCGCGACGATGAACTCGACGAGCTCGTGGTACGTGCGGAGCGTCAGCGTCTCGATGCGCCACGCGCCGTCGCTCCCCGGCGCGCCGTACCGCTTCAGCGCGGCGCCGACGTTGTGCACGACCATCGTGTACTGCTGACGGTCGTCCTCGGCGTCGGCGAATGCGAACGGCAGCAGGTCCTGCTCGACGAACTCGGCGATCGTCCAGTAGAAGCTGTGGACACCCTGCGTGCGGCTGGCGACGTCGGGGCGCGCGCTGGCGTCGCCCTTGCGGGGCGGTGCGAACACCTCGACCGATTTGAACGCGCCGGGCGCGAGTCCGAGCGTGCGGTAGCGGTCGCGCTGCGTGTCGTCGAGCTTGATGTTGTCGTGGTCGAGGAAGAGCAGGTCCTCGCCCTTCACGTTGAAGATCAGCGCGTGGGTGTTGGTCGCTTCGTCGCCGAGCACGCCCGAGTTGAACAGCGAGTAGAGCAGGAAGGTGGCGTACGTCGTCTTGGTCGCGACACCCGAGATCCCGGAGATGTTGACGTGCGCGCCGCGCGTCCCGTCGATGAAGTCGAGGTTGGCGAACAGCGGGTGGCCGTCGCGCCCGAGGCCGATCGGGAGCTTGCTTTCCATTCGGTCGAAGAACAGGGCCTGGTCACGCTTCGCTCCCGTCGCCCGCTGCACCTCGGCGCCGGGCTGCGGAGGTACGTACACCTCGGGCTCGACGCGTGTAGTGGTGATCTCGGCCGCCTCGACCGCTTCGGCCGGCAGCAATCCGTCGGTGATGAGGAACACGTCCGAGTCGAAGCGGGCACCTTCGTGCCGGGCGCGGACGTTGGTGACGACGCCCGAGAGCCGCACCGGCTCCTCGCGACCCGGGACCGCGCGCTCGCACACGACGACGTCGTCGAGCTGGAGATACTGGTCCTCGGCGAGCGCGACCCAGAAGGTGAGCGGCGTCGCGTCCTCGGTGCCCAGGACTCGCCCGACCGGCGGATTCCTCATGCGAGCGACGGTAGTGCCGGGGTGTGACAGGAACGGGGGATCATCGGAACCGCCGCCGGCCGGCGACAAGATGGGCGGGTGGCGGCGTCTGACGAGAGTGTGGATGCCTCGGCGACGACCGAGGACTCCTTGGTGGAGACCGTGCGGATCGCGCTCATACGAGCGTTCGGAGCGACCCGGTTCGACGTCTGGTTGGGAAAAGATGGTCTGGCGCAGCACGACGCCGAGGAGGTCGCACAGGTTGCGGTCCGAGCGGTGCGAGATCGGCAGCTCGGATCGAGTGATGACGACAATCCGCGCGCCGAGCAGCGCGCTGACCCTGGCTACATCCCTTCGATGTAGATGCGGCGGACGATGTCCTCGATCGCGGGTTCCTCGACGGTGAGGTCGCGCAGGGGATAGCGCGCCGCGATCCCGGCGATGAGCTCGGCCGCAGTCGTGTCGTCGCGGCGGAACCGCAACCATTGGCGCGGCCCGTCGGTCTTCACGACTTGCGCGTCGTCGATGTCGATCGGCGCCTGCGGCTCGGCGAGGTCGACGACGAGCGTGCGTTCCCGGCCGTACTTGTCGCGCAGCACGTCGAGCCCACCGTCGTAGATCACGTGGCCGTGGTCGATGATCAGCAGGCGCGAGCAGAGGCGCTCGATGTCGTCGAGATCGTGTGTGGTCAGCAGCACGGTCGTGGCGTGCCGCGTGTTGAGGTCGGCGAGGAAGGCGCGCACGCGGTCCTTGCTCACCACATCGAGCCCGACTGTCGGCTCGTCGAGGAAGAGCAACTCGGGTCCGTGGAGCAGAGCCGCGGTCATCTCGCCCCGCATCCGCTGGCCGAGCGAGAGCTGCCGCACCGGAGTGGTGAGGAACTCGTCGAGCTGGAGCAGCTCGATGCACTCGTCGAGCCGGGCGCGGTGTTGCGCGCTGTCGACGCGGTAGATGTGGCGGAGCAGGTCGAAGGAATCGGCCAGTGGAAGGTCCCACCAGAGCAACGAGCGCTGGCCGAACACGACACCGATGCGCCGCGCGAGGTCGACGCGTTGCTTGTAGGGCACCAGCCCGGCGACCTCGACCGCGCCACTGCTCGGCACGAGGACGCCCGTCAGCATCTTGATCGTCGTGCTCTTCCCGGCACCGTTCGGGCCGACGTATCCGACCATCTCGCCGGCCGCGACCGAGAACGACACGTTGTCGACTGCGTCCACGACGGCTCGGCGCCGGCGCACGCGGCCCTGCTTTCGGTACACGCTGAACGACTTCGAGAGACCGTCGACCTCGATCATGGGCGAGATCACGATCCGGTGCTCCGGTAGTGCCGCACCGCGACCCGCCACATCAGTCCGGCGGCGACGGCGAACGCGATCGCCACGAACGGCGCGAGGAACTGGAAGAACTCGGGGAAGCCGAGCGGATCCGGCTTGTCGAGCAGATAGAGGCCCGGGAAGTAGGTGACGAACGCGAGCGGGATGACGAACGCGAACAGGCGCCGCAGCCAGACCCCGAAGATGTTGAGCGGGTAGCCGGTCATGTAGTTGCCGCCGTACGTGAACGCGTTGGCGACTTCGCTGCTGCCGACGGTCCAGAACGTGAGGCAGCCGCCGAGCACGAACGTCGCCGCCGAAGATCACGACCGCGCCCGCGATGGCCAGCGGCAACAGCAGCACCCGCCCCGCGTTCCACGAGACGTCGGCGGCGACCAGCGCGTACACGAGCACGACCGTCGCCTGCGTGATCCGCCCGAGGCGGCGCAACGCGAAGTCGGAGGCGACCATCTGCAACAGCGTGCCGACCGGGCGCAGGAGCACCACGTCGAATTGGCCGCTGCGAATGAGGAGGTGGACGTCGCCGACATGGCCGGCGAAGAGGTCCGCGACCGCGATGCCGACGCCACTCAGCCCGTAGAGCAGTGCGATCTCCTGCAGCGTCCAGCCCTCCATCTGCGGGAAGTGCGAGAAGAGCGCGAGCACGACGACGAAGTCGATGAAGGTGAGCGCGAACGACCCGAGCGTGTTCAACGCGAACGAGAGGCGGTACTGCATCTGCCCGCGGATGCGCGCGCCGACGAGCCGTCGCCACATGTGCAGGCCGTTGCGCAGGTTGCTCCACGGTCAACCGCCCTGCACGACGACTCGAAGCGTGGCGCGCTGCAGGATGACGCGCCCGATCACGAGGAGCGCGAGCGCCCAGAAGCACTGCAGCGCGAGGCCGGATGCGAGCGTCGCGCCGGTGCGCTTGCCGAGGAAGATGTCGACCGGGACCTGGACGAGCGACGCCCACGGCAGCACCATCAGCAGTCGCTCCAGCGGTTCCGGGAAGAACGCGAGCGGCACCACGAAGCCCGATGCGACCGTCACGACCGCCTGCGACAGGTTCTGGATGCCGCGCCAGTCGAGCACCCAGAACGCGAGCAGGTTCACGATGAACCGCAGCCCGAAGCTGACCGCGATCGCCAGCGTGATGCTGACCGCGAACGCGCACCACTGGCCGAGGTCCGACGGGAAGGTCGAGCGTGTAGAACGCCATCCCGACGAGGAACGGCGGTATTCCGCGTGCGAGGAACTGGTATGCGCCCCGGCCGTAGTCCTCGCTGAGGTACATGAACTGCAAGTCGACCGGCCGTTGGAGGTCGGTGACGATGTCGCCGGTCTGGATGCGGGTGGCGAGCTCGACCCAGCCCCACACCGCGAGGGTGCCGATGAGCCCTTGGGTGATCCACGTGTAGGTGATCGCGTCGGTGCGCGTGTAGCCGGCGATCTCGCCGCCCCCGGCCTCGAGCGCGGCGAGAAGGATCGCGACGCCGAAGAACCCGAAGATCGAGTTCGTGAAGATGCCGGCCAGCGTGGCGGCGCGGTACGTCGACGATCGTCGGAACCCGGCTCGGGCCAGTGCCCAGAAGGCCATCGTGATCACTCCGGACGCGCGTCGAGACCCGGGCAAACCTGCAGGAGGGGCTGCCCGGGTGAGGGGTCGCCACGTTAACGCCGTCGCCGGCGGTTCGGGCCGGGTTCGGCGGGATTCCGATGCTGGACAGGGACCCGCGCGCCCGGCTATCGTTTTTGGAACACGTTCTATTTTCTGACCAGTCTCTCGGGAGTGGATCCATGGAATTCGGCCTGTTCCTCGGCGGCTTCGTCCACAAGGACCTGCGGGCAGCCAAGCCGAACGCCGAGCACGACCGGCTCATGAGCGAGGTGCGCCTCTGCGAAGTCGGCGACCAGCACAACTGGAAGTACGCCTGGTTCACCGAGCACCACTTCCTCGAGGAGTACTCGCACATCTCCGCCAACGAGGTGCTGATGCCGTGGGTGCTCGCCCGCACCGAGCGGCTGCACGTCGGCAGCGGCATCATCAACGTCACGCCGCCGGTGAACCACCCGGCGCGCGTCGCCGAGCGCGTGGCGATGATGGATCACGTCTCGAGCGGTCGCTTCGAGTTCGGCACCGGGCCGCGGCTCGTCGACCACCGAGATGGGTGGCTTCGGCATCACCGATCCCGAGCTCACCCGCGACATGTACGACGAGGCGATCCGCGAGATCCCGCGCATGTGGCAAAGACGCCAAGTACTCGTTCGACGGTCGAGTTCTTCACGATGCCCGAGCGCAACGTGTTGCCGAAGCCGTACGTGAAGCCGCACCCGCCGATGTGGGTGGCGGCCGGCAACCCGAGCACGTTCGAGAAGGCCGCGCAGATGGGTCTCGGCGTCCTCTGCTTCACCGGTGGCGCGCCCGAGAAGATGGCGCCGCTCATCGAGCTCTACAAGAAGACGATCGTGCAACGCCGACCCGGTCGGCGACTACGTGAACGACAACGTCGCGGTCACGACCAGCTTCATGTGCCTCGAAGACCGCGACGAAGCGCGCGAGCTGATGACCCGCTCCGGCAACGGCCGCCAGCAGTCGCTCGTGTTCCACTACCTCGACACGTTCCCGAAGCCGAGCTTCGTGCCCGACTGGCCGGAGGAGATCCCCGACCCGACGCTCGAGCAGATCGAAGCCGGCTTCCAAGTCGGGCGCGAGCATCGTCGGCACGCCCGACGACTGCGCGGCGGGGCTGCAGAAGTGGGTCGACGTCGGCGTCGACCAGCTCATCATGGGCCCGTCGGGATCGGTGTACACGCACGAGCTGCTCGAGCGGACGGTCAAGCTGTTCGGCGACGAGGTCATCCCGCGCTTCGACACCGATCCCGAGCACTCGACGAATCGCTACCGCCGCGAGGCCGCGACGCGACTCGGTCTCGCCTGATTTCCAGTCGTTCAGTTGTCCGACGACTTGTCGCAGCACCCGGACCTCGCCGCGACGAGCGCGGCGATGCGGGCGGAGTGGCGCGCCGAACAGGAAGCGGCGACGCGTGACGCGGCCGAGGACTGGCAGCACCGGCGCACGCTGACCGATCGTCTGCGCGAGTTCATGCATCGCGGCGACGGGCTGCAGGTGACCGTGGTCGGACGGCGGTTGACGGGATTCGTCGAGGAGGTCGGCGACGATCTGCTCGCGTTGCAGACGACCTCGGGTCGCGTCGACGTGCACCTCGCGCCGACGATCACGGTCGAGATCGTCGTCACCGCACCGGCACGTGAGGGTGGGCACCGCGGGTCCGATGTCGCCGGTGGATCGTTCCGTCAGGCACTCATCGGGCGCGAGCCGGCGCCGAGTGTGCTCGTCGGGACCGTGCAAGATCCCGACGGCCGGAAGGGCACGCTCCTCGTCGGCGCCGACCACGTCGAGCTCGCGACGGGCGATGGCCGGCTGGTCGTCCCGCTGCCCGCGGTCGCGTGGATCTGCCGCGCGCCCGACTGAACCGACGCTCGCTCAGGCCTCGGTGCCGGCGAGCTCGCTCGCTGATCTCCCACAGGTGCCGCGCCGCGTCGTCGTCCTGGGCGAGGGCGCTCGGTTGCGCGACCCGACACTTGACGAAGTACTCGCCGGTGACACCGTCCAGCTCGGGCGCGGACGCGACGTACACCGACGTACGCGCGCCCTTTTCGGGCGAGATCGAGAACGGTCGCGTCAGCGGCATGCCGATGTTGCCCCACCACGAGAGGTCGCCCTCACGGGCGAACTTGCTCGCGACGAACCCGGGGTGCAGCGAGTTCACCGTGACGCTCGTGCCGTCGAGGCGCCGCGACAACTCGCGCGCGAAGAGGATGTTCATCAGCTTCGTGCGGTAGTAGGTCTGGAACCCGCTGTATCGAGTCGACGCGCCTTCGATGTCGTCGAAGTCGATCGGGCGTTTGAGGCTCTTGTGCGCGGACGGACGCGACGACCACGATCCGCGCCGGCGCGGCAGCGACCACGTGCTCGCGCAGCAGTGCCGTGAGCAAGAAGTGTCCGAGATGGTTGGCCTGGAACTGCCGCTCGTGTCCGTCTTCGGTCAGCTCGCGGTTGGCGAGCACGCCACCGGCGTTGAGGACGAGCACGTCGAGCCGATCGTGCGTGCCGGTGAGCCTGTCGGCGAAGGCGCGAATCGACGCGAAGGACGCGAGGTCGAGTGCCATCACCTCACAGCCGCTGCCGCTCCGGGACTGGATCTCTCGCTGTGCGGCGGCGCCCCGATCCGCGTTGCGCGCGGTGATGATCACCGTCGCACCCATCACGAGCCAAGGCGACCGCGGCTTCCAGCCCGATACCGGAATTGCCACCGGTGATGACGACAGTCTTCCCGTCCACCGACCCCACGGCGCGGACTCGACGGCCGAGGTTACGCGGTCAGGCGCGACGCTGACCATCCCAGAGTCGCGCCGCCGCGATGTCGTCACGAGCCGCGGCGGACGGCTTCGCCAACTGCGACTTCGCGAAGTACTGACCGGTGACGCCGTCGAGTCGAGGCGAGGACGCGACGAACACGGAGGTGCGCGCGCCCGATTCCGGTGACCGCGCGAACGGTCGCCCGAGCACCATGCCGACGTTGCCCATGAAGCCGGTGTCGCCGTCGCGCGAGAAGCGGCTCGCGACGAAGCCCGGGATGCACCGCATTCGCGGTGACGCCGGTGCCGTCGAGACGACGGGCGAGCTCGCGCGCGAACAGGATGTTCATCAGCTTCGTCCGGCTGTAGGTGCGGAACGACCGGTACTTCCGTGTCGACTCGAGGTCGTCGAAGTCGAGACCCTTGGCGCGCGAAGCGATGGGCGTCGGACGCGACCACGACGACCCGAGCCGGCGCGCTCGCGACGAGTCGGTCGCGGAGCAGGTTCGTCAGCAGGAAGTGGCCGAGGTGGTTGGTCTGGAACTGCATCTCGTGGCCGTCCTCGGTGACCCGCCGCTCCTTGAGGATCACGCCGGCGTTGTCGACGAGGACGTCGAGCCGGTCGTGCGGTGCGGGAGAACTCGTCGGCGAACGCGCGCACCGACGCGAACGACGCGAGGTCGAGGGCCATGACCTCGCACGCGTTGCCGCTCCGGGTCTCGATCTCGGTCTTGCCGCAGCCGCCCCGCGTTCGGCGTCGCGGGACGTGATGACGACGCGGGCGCCGTCGCGCGCGAGCGCGACCGCAGTTTCGAGTCCGATACCCGAGTTGCCGCCGGTGATGCACGACGACCTTGCCGTCGCAGCGGTCACGACGCGGCGCAGGCTAACGAGCGCAGGCCTGAAGTGCGCTGACGTTCGGAGAGACGCGGAGAGTTCCGGAGAAGCGGTGCGCGGTCGCGAGCGCGCGTCAGGCCTCGGCCCGCTCCTCGGCGCTCGGTGACCGGTCGTGGCCGGGCTGCTCGCGGACCCACGTCGATGAGGTCGTCGCGGACGAACCGGATCTCGCGGCCGCCCGGGAAGCGATGGGCCGGGATACGGCCTTCCCGCACCATCTTGCGCAGATATTCGACGTGCACGTGCAGCAGCTCGGCTGCCTGCGCGGTCGTCAGGATCGGCGGGAACGCCTCGGTCGTGACCGTCGGCGTGCCATCGGTGTGGGCGGCGGAGGTGTGTCGGCGGGCTCGGCCACGCGGCGCACCGTAGCGCGTGCTCGCGGCACGCTTCACGTGATTTCAGACAGTCCGGTGTCGTCCCTTCGCGTTCTTGTCGCGATGCTCCGGTTCTGGTTCGATGCTCGCCTTCCACGGAGAGGGGCGGAAGCTCGTGGATGTCGACGGCGGAATTGCAGATCGCGGGCGGTAGCCGTCGCCCGTTCGCGAGCCGGCTGTCGACCGGTCACGTCGTGATGATCGTCGCCGGCCTGCTCGGCGTGGTGCTCACGCTGAGCGTCCTGCGATCGGCCGACGACGGCGAGCGAGATCCTCGTCGCCGCGACCGACCTCGCGCCGGGGACCGTGATCGACGCCGGACGCGGTGCGCACCGAGCACATCAGACGCGAGCAGCTCGGTGATCGACGCCGCGTTCACGCCGCGACGAGCTCGAGCGATCTCGAAGGCCGAGTCGTGACCGCGCCGATCGAGCAAGGGCACGCTCGTCACGCGCGGCGTTGTTCGCGCGGCGCAGGACGGTGCCGCACGCGTCGATGAGCTTCCCGTTGCCGCAGGCGCGTGCGCTCGGCGGCGCGCTCGACGCCGGCGATCGCGTCGACGTGCTCGCGGTGCAGCAGGGCGGATCCGAGGCGGGCTACGTGATGACCGACGTCGAGGTGCTCGACGTCGACGGCGCCGGCGGTGGCCCGCTCGGCGCGCCCGACGACTTCACCATGACGATCGCCGTCGATGCCGACGCGGCCGTGCGCTGGCGGCGGCGCTCGAGACCGGACGGTCACGCTGGTTCGCTCGACCGGTGCACCGCCCCTCGACGCGAGCCGAGCCGGCGACACGCCCGCAGCCGGCGACCGGACGGCTGAAGCCGCGGTGCGGCCGTGAGCGAGCCGGAAGTCGCGCTCGTCTTCACGCCCGACCTGTGGGTCGAGGAGCTGCACCGGCACCTCTCCGACCACGGCGGCGCCCGTGTCCGGCAGGTCGTCGTCGAGCCCGAGGTCGCGCTCGAAGAGGAGTACGACGTGCTCGTCGCCGGCCACCGCTGGCCTGCGCTCACGCGCGCGTTCGTCGCCGATGTGCACGCGCGTGGGTCGCGCGGTGCTCGGCGTCTACGACCGGGAGGAGACGATCGGCGCGGGCACTGCTCCTCGCGCTCGGCGTCGACGACGTCATCGAAGCGGATCGTGGCCCGCGCGCGTTCGTCGACGGCGATTCAGCGCGCTCGCGGGCCCGCCGGCGAGTCGTCGGTCGTTCCCGAGACGCCGAGCTGCCCGCTCGTGCGGAACGCGGCGCATCGTCGTGGTCGGCGGGCCGCCCGGTGTCGGCCGCACCGAGGTCGCGGTCCATCTCGCGGCCGTCGTTCGCAGGAGTGCTCGTCGACGCCGACGATGTCGCGCCCGTCGATCGCGGCGCGGCTCGGGCTCGCCGGTCGAACCGAACCTCCGGACCGCGATCGACGCGGTCGAGCACGGCAACGGCGAGCTCGACGACGCCGTCGTGGTGACGCCGGTCGTCCCGGGCGTCCGTGTGCTCGCCGGTCTGCCTTCCGCCGCGGCGTGGGTGCACATCCGGCCGGGCGAGGTCGTGCGCGGTCGTCGAGCGACTCGCGGACGGACACGATCACGTCGATCGTCGACGGTCTCGGCGCCGCTCGAGGAGATCGGCGCTGCGCCGCGAGACCGGTTCGGCGACTGCGCGTGCGCTTGGCGGTCGAGGCGGACGTCATCGTGGGTGTCTGCGCGGCGACGCCCGTCGGCGTGACCCGTTTCCTCTCGTGGGTGGTCGACGTCCGAACGCTTGCGCCCGAAGCAAAGATCGTGGTCGGCGATGAACCGGGCGCCGGCGGCGCGCTTCCGGCGGGGAGAGCTCTACGACGAGCTCGCTCGCTCACTCCCGATCGACACCGATCGTGTTCCTCGGCGACGACGCGCGTGTCGCCGACGCCATGTGGGAAGGCCGTCTCGCCCGGCGGGGCCCGTTCATTCGCGGCATCGAGGCCTTGGCGGAGGCAGTGCACGCGACGTGCTCGGTGCCCGTCGCGAGCTGCGGGCAGACGGCTCGTGACCGTGCGCACCGACGCGTACGACGTCATCCGCCGCGACGCGCTCGAGGGGATCGAACGCCGCCGATTGCAGCCCGAGCGCGAGCTCGGCGAGGTGCGCGCCGAGGTCGAACGTGCCGTCGACGAGTACCAGCGGCGAGCGCGGCTCGGCGAGGAGTACCCGCTCGGGGATCCCGAACGCGATGGTGCAGCGCGTGCTCCGATCGGTCACCGACTTCGGCGCGTTGACCGAACTGCTCGCGCGACGCGACGTCGAGGAGATCTTCGTCGAAGGCGCCGCGCGTCACGTTCCTCGACGGCTCGGGTCGGCTGCGCGGCCTCTCCGAGCCGACGAGCGAGGACGAGAACCGGCAGATGGTCGACCGGCTGCTCGCGACGACGGAACGTCAG
Source organism: uncultured Actinomycetes bacterium (assembly GCA_963841215.1). Classification (GTDB taxonomy): domain Bacteria; phylum Actinomycetota; class Acidimicrobiia; order IMCC26256; family PALSA-610; genus CAVUFH01. The sequence goes on from CAWJBW010000003.1 coordinate 491,720, forward strand.
CTCAACGCCAAGCACCCGCTCGTCCAGGCGCGCGTGCTCGACGGGAGCGCACGGCTGACGGCCGCGATCTCCCCGATCGCCGACCGGTTGTCGGCGACGCTGCGCCGTTACACGGTGCGCAACGCGGGTCTCGACGATCTCGTCGCGCGAGACACGCTCAGTCCCGAAGCCGCGGCGTTCCTCTGGGCCGTGATGCAGGTTCGCTCGCGCCTCGCGGTCTCGGGCGAGCCGGGCGCGGGGAAGACGACGCTTCTGGCCGCGCTCCTCGCGGCCGCGCCGGCCGCGCACTGCGTGCGTTGCTGCGAGGAGATTCGCGAGATCGCGGTGTCGGTTCCCCACGGAGCGTTCTACGAAGTGCGGCCGCCGGGTCTCGACGGCAGCGGCGAGATCAGCTTGCGGGATCTCGTGAAGTTCATGCTTTCGATGCGGCCCGACGTGATCGTGGTGGGCGAGGTCCGCGGCGCGGAGGCGTTCGAGCTCACTCGCGCGATCAACGCCGGCTGCGGCTTCTTGTGCACCGTTCACGCGAACAGTGCCCGCGACGCGGTGAACGCGCTGGTGAACGCCGCCTTGATGGCGGGTGAGAACGTGACCGAACGCATCGTGCGCAAGGTCTTCGGCGAGGCGCTCGACCTCGTCGTGCACCTCGATCGTGACGACCTCGCACGCGGGACCGAGGACCGGATCCGCCGTCAGGTGATGGAGATCACCGCCGTGGTGCCGACGGTTGCCGAGGACCAGACGTACGAGCCGATCTTCGTCCGCAAGGCGCTCGGCCAGCCGCTTGAGTGGACGGGTGTTCTCCCGAGCGTGCTCGAAGCAGCGGGTCGACCGGTCGCTCCCGGACGGTATGCGCTTGCGAGCACTCGTGGAGCGGCGGCCGGGAGGGCGGCCGTGAAGTTGCTCGCGGCGGTGTGCGTCGGGACGTTCTGCGCGCTCGTCGCGGCCGCGATCGCAGGCCTGTTGCCGGCGCGCGCGCGTCCGACGGCGCCGCGCGCTGCGGTGCGTGTCGATCGCATGCGAGTGTGGCTGCAGCAGGCCGGGGTCGCGTTGACGCCTCGTCAATTCGTCGGCGCATCGGTCGGCGTCGGAGCGCTCGCGCTGCTGATGCTTTGGGCGATGACCGGATCGCTCATGGTTGCGTTCGTGCCGGCGATCGCCGTCGCGCTGCTTCCGCGTGCCTACATCGGCCACCGTCGTACGGTGCGGATGCGCGCGGTGCTCGCAGAGTGGCCGGACGGCCTCCGCGATCTCCTGGCGTCGATCGCATCGGGGCGATCGCTCACGCAGGCCGTGAACACGCTGGCGGCGACCGGCCCTCCGACGCTGCGCGCCGCGTTCGCGCGCTTTCCCGAGCTCGCTCGTGTCCTCGGTACCGGCCCCGCGCTCGAGATCGTCAAGGAGGAACTGGCGGACCCGACTTCGGACCGGGTGCTGGAGGTGCTGATCCTGGCGCACGAACGAGGTGGTGGGATCGTGCGCACGATCCTCGAGGACCTCGTCGATGCGACGACCAAGGATCTGAAGCTGCTCGATGAGCTCGAGACGGAGGGTCTCGAGATGCGCATCAACGCGCGCGTTGTCGTCGTCCTCCCGTGGCTCGTGCTCGTCGCGCTGACCCTCCGGCCCGGCGCGTTCCGCGACTTCTACCGGTCCGGTGGCGGAGTCGTCACCGTGCTCGTCGCCGGCGCGCTCTCGATCGCGGGCGTCTGGGTGCTCGGACGGCTCGGCCGCGAGCCCGGCGAGCAGCGCGTCTTCCCCGGCCGAGGCGCGACGTCGTGAGCGCCGTCGCGATCTTCAGCGCGGTGTGCGTCGGCGGCGGGGTCGCGGCGGCGACGAGCCTGTTCGTCCCGCCGACCCGGCGCCTCGCTCGTCGGGTGCGTCCGTACACGCTGGTGTCGCGCGCCGCGCTCGGACATGCGCCGGACGTCGACGTCGCGGCCGTGGTGGGCACGAGACGCGCGAGCGGACTCTTCGGCCGCGTCGCGACCCCGGCGGCGCGCTGTCATCGTTCCGCGCCTGCATCGCGGCCCGGCAAACCAGGAAGACCGGTTGGTGCTGCTCCTGCACCAAGCCGGCTCACCCGCGGCAACCATGACCCCCGACGAATTCCGCGTGCGACAACTCGGCGAGGGCGTGACGATCGCGGTGATCGCAGGCATCGCGGTCGCGGTGTTGACGCACGCGCCGCTGGCCGTGCTCGCGACCGTGATTGCGGGATTCACGGTTGGTGCGACCAGGACGCGGAAGCGACTCGAGCGCACGATCGCGGAGCGCGCGAACAGGATCCGCAGCGAGCTGTACACGGTCAATCATCTGCTCGCGATGCACGTGCGGACGGGATCGGGACCGATCCAGTCCGTGCAGCGCGTCGTCGATCGGGGTCGAGGCGTTGTCGTCGAGGAGCTCGGATCGCTCCTCGTCGCGATCCGGCACGGTGTGAGCGAGGCCGAAGCGTTCCGTCGCGCGGCCGCGTTGACGCCCGAGCCGGCCGCGGCGCGCACCTACCAGTTGCTGGCGGCGAGTGCCGAGCGGGGTGCCGATCTCGGTTCGTCGTTGCTCGCCCTGAGCGACGACGTGCGCGACGCGCGCCGCGAGCAACTCCACAAGGACGCGGTGCGCCGGCGCGCCGCGATGCTCATTCCGACGATCGCGATCCTCGCTCCGATCATGTTGTTGTTCATCGCCGCGCCGCTCCCATCGATCGTGCTCGGCAACCGGTAATGGAGGACCAAATGGGCAAAGGCAAGGAAGCCGAAATGGAAGGGTTCGAAGTACACGAGCTCGAGGTCGAGCTGCTCGAGGACTGGCGCGACGACGAGTCGGGCCTCACGACCGCGGAGTTGCTCGGGAATGCGGCGCTCGGCGTGCTGGCACTCGTCGCGATCTGGGCGTTGATGCAGCAGTTGGGCCTCGACATCGTCGACTGGATCCGCTCGCAACTCATCGGGTGAGCCGGCGCCGAGAGCTACGGGAATCGACCGGGCACGACGACGAGCGGGGCTTCACGACCGTGCAGTACGTCGCGACGATCGGGCTGTCGATGCTGCTGCTCGTGATGTTCGCGAACCTGCTGGTGGACCTCTACGCGCGCGGTGCCATCCGTGACGCACTCGACGAAGCCGTACGCACCTCCGCACCGAAGGGCGCGGATCCGGGCGTGTGCGAGGAACGGGCGGACGACGTGATGTCCTCCCTGCTGCGGGGACCGCTCGCCGACGACATTCGGATCACGTGCCGGACCGAGGACGGCGTCGTGCTCGCGCACGCGGAAGGAACGTTGCCTTCGTGGCTGCCGCTCGTGATGCCGGCCTGGGACGTTTCCCTCGACGCGAGCATGCGGGCCGAGCATGCAGGCCGAATCGTGAAGTGCTTCTCGCCGCGGAGCGCAGGAAGGCTTCGTCGCGGTCGAATGGGTCGCGTCGGTTGCGTTGTTGCTGCTGCCCGTCGTCGTTCTCGTCGCAACGCTGCCGACCTGGGCCGAGCGACGGCACGCCGCTACCGTCGCGGCGCGCGAGGCTGCCGCAGCTGCCGTGCAGCGTGCCGAAGTCGATCCGGCTGCCGCGAGCGCCATCGCGACATCGGTCGCCGGCAACTACGGGATCGCGGCGAACGACGTCGACGTGCAGGTGCGGCCGGGCGCAGCGCGCGGGGCCTACGTCACCGTCGACGTCAGTGTGAGGATGCCGGCGATCTCGGTCGGCGGACTGCTCGATGCCGGCGCGTGGACGTACACCGCGACACAGCACCGCCGGCTCGACGACTACCGGAGCCGGTGACGAGATGCCGGTGACGAGATGCCGGTGAATCGCGACGAGCGAGGCACGGTGGTGCTGTGGGTGCTCGGCCTCTGCGTGGTGCTGTTCTTCCTCGGTGGCCTCGGCCTGGACCTGTGGCGCGGCATAGCGACGCGGCGAGAGCTCTCGGCGATGGCCGACAGTGTCGCGACCGCGGCGGCGAACGGTGTCGACGAACCGTCGCTGCGCGCCGGTGGTGCCGTCAGCCTCGACCCTGCGCGTGTACGGGCGATCGCGAACGAGACCCTGGCCCGCGACGACCGTGCGGCCGACCTGGAGTCCATCGTGGTGGAGGTCCGCGGCGACGAAGTTGTCGTCGTGCTCGAGGACGAGATCCCGTTCTCCCTTCTCGGCATCTTCGTACAGGGCGATCCGCTGACCGTCACCGCGACCGCCACCGCCACCCCCGAGATCCGCCCCTGATCCAGTCGTTCCAGTCAGGTGTCGCGGTCGGTGGCTGCGGTGCTGGCGACGCGGAGCCACGCTTCGACCCAGGTGGCGACGAAGCGGTCGGCGGCGATGCCGAGGGGCGGGCCGTTGAACGTCGCGTTCTGCGCCGCGTACGCGAGCAGTGATCCGAGCGCGACCGACACGACCGCGTCCGTGTCGTAGTCGGGGAAGCCGCCGTCGGCGATCTTCTTCTGGAGCCATCGCACCGCGTAGCGGTGCCCGCGGTCCACGACGTCTTCCCTCGCGAGCTCGCGGAGATCGTCGAGGGAGTCGTCACCTCGTTGGAGTGCGATCATCAGCGGCATCTGGCGGTCGTGCACTTCGAGCACCGCGGTCGCGAGCAGCGTGAGCTCGCCGCGCAGGTCGGCGGCGAGCGGCGCCGCATCGAGGAGCTCACCCATACGGTCGAGCTCGGCCGCGTGCGTGTCGATTGCGGCCCGGATCTCGTCTCTCGTCATGCTCGACGCTGCCATCGCGCCATCGTTTCATCCCGGATCGACCTGACACACATGTCAGCTACGCTCACGCCGCACAACCATCCGAGCCTCGAGGAGTTGTCATGGGTGATGCCGTCATCGTGTCCGCGGCCCGTACTGCGATCGGGACCGCGCGCAAGGGCACGCTGGTCGACGTGAGCGCGTTCGACCTGGCCAAGTGGTCGGCCGGCGAAGCGTTGAAGCGGTCCGGGATCCCCGGATCCGACGTCGACGACCTGATGATGGGCGAGGTGCTCCAGGGCGGCGGCGACATCGCGCGCTACGCCGCGATCGAGCTCGGCCTCACCGAAGTACCGGGCGTCGCGTACAACCGTCACTGCGCGTCGGGCATGGCACCGGTGCAGTCGGGCGCGGCCAGCATCATGGCCGGCATGGACGACGTCGTGATCGCCGGGGGTGCCGAGTCGATCTCGACGTCGCCGAGCTCGACGAAGCGCCAGCTCGGCGGCGACGAGTACGCGCCCTGGATGTCGCCGAGCCACCCCGAGTCGCCCGACGCACCCGCGTTCGACATGTCGATCACCGTTGGCCAGAACACTGCGGACAAGTTCGGCCTCACTCGCGAAGACATGGACGAGTGGGCGTACCGCTCGCACATGCGAGCGGTACAGGCGACCGACGAAGGCCGGTTGCAAGAAGAGATCTTCCCGATCGAGGTGACCCGGCGCGACGGGTCGACCACCACCTTCGAGGTGGACGAGCACCCGCGCCGCGAGACGAGCATGGACAAGCTCGCGAGCCTCAAGCCGTTGCACCTGGAGATCGACGGGTTCGGCGTCACCGCCGGGAACTCTTCGGGCCTGAACGACGCCGGTGCGGCGCTCGTGCTCGTCGACCGCGAATACGCCGACGCGCACGGGCTGAAGCCGCTCGCGAGGATCCTGTCGTGGGCATCGATCGGTTGCGAACCACGCGACACGGGATCCGGACCGATCTTCGCGATCCCGAAGGCACTCGATCGGGCCGGCCTGACGATTTCGGACGTCGACCTGGCCGAGATCAACGAGGCCTTCGCGTCGGTCCCGATCGCGACGTGTCGCCAGCTCGGTCTCGACGAGGAGATCACGAACGTCAGCGGCTCCGGCTGTTCGCTCGGACACCCGGTCGCGGCCACGGGCGCGCGCATGATCGTGACGACGATGTACGAGCTCGCCCGACGCGGCGGCGGCATCGGCGTCGCCAGCATGTGTGCCGGCGGCGGCATGGGTTCGGCGACCGTCTTCGAGGTCTATCCCTCGTAACCACCCGGTTTCTTCGCAAAACCGACGATCAGGCGAGGGTGCGGAGTTCGCGGAGCGCGACGGAGAGCGTTGCGAGGTTGTAGACGCTGTGGGCGCGGATGTCGTCCAGGACCTGGAGCACGTGCTCGATGCGTCCCTTCGCGCCTTCCGACCACACCGCGTACGCGTGGTCGGGATCGAAGCCTGGATCGGTCGTGGTCACGATCACGCTCGTGATCCGGCGGTGTTCGGCATCCAGATCTTCCAGCAATGCGCGCCGGGAAAGCGCCTCCCACCTGTCGTCGCGCGGCAGCTCGACGGCGCGGTCGCGGAGCCAGTCGATCGCGAGGCGGTGGCCGACGATGCAGAACAACGTGGCGACGTCGTCGACCGGGCGACCGTTGCTACCTGCGAGATCGGTGATGTCGAGCGCCGTATGGAGCGCATCGAGCGTGGCGACGCGCTCGGCGAGATCGAGGGGCACGCCTTGTTCTTTCAACCGCGCGCTCTCGTCGTCGAACGACTTCCGTTCGCTGCCGCGCAGCAGCGCCGGCAGGATCGTTGCGAGGCGATCCACGCCTGGCGCGAGCTCCGACACCGTCGCGCGCACCGGCAGCGGCCGCTTGCGGTAGCGGAGGAACCAGCGGCTGGCGCGTTCGATCATCTTCCGTGACTCGAGGTACATCGACGTCTGGGTCTCGACCGGTACCGCACCGTCGAGCGCCTCGATCTCGTTCCAGAGCTCGGACTGCCGGAACAGCGCCCGCGCCGCTTCATGGGCGCGGATGATCTCGTCTGTCGTCGCGCCCGTTTCCTCGGCGATCCGGAACACGAACGTCGACCCGGCGCGGTTGACCATGCCGTTGACGAGGGCGGTGACGACGATCTCACGCCGGAGCGGATGTTCGGCGATCACCGCCGCGTGCTCGTGGCGCACGTCGTCGGGGAAGTATTCGACGAGCACCGGTGTGAAGTCCGGGTCGTCGGGGAGGCCAGTCTCGAGGACGTCGTCCGTCAACGCGACCTTGGCGTAGGCGAGGAGGACTGCCAGCTCGGGAACCGTGAGTCCGAGACCGGCGGCGCGCCGCTCGCTCAGCTCTTCGTCGCCGGGGAGGGCCTCCACGCCACGATCGAGGTCACCCGCGTGCTCGAGCGCGCGGATGAACCGAGCGTGCACTTCCTCCATGTCGACCGCCTGCTCGCTCGCGTTCACCAGTGCACGCGTCTGCCTGGTGTTGTCGCGCAGGACGGCCGCGGCGACATGTTCGCTCATCGCGCGCAGGAGCCCGTTGCGTGCCTCGACGCTCATTTTCCCGGCGGCGACGACCCGATCCAGCAGGATCTTGAGGTTCACCTCATGGTCCGAGAGGTCGACGCCGGCGCTGTTGTCGATCGCGTCGGTGAAGATGCGGCCACCGGCGAGCGCGAACTCGACCCGGCCGCGTTGGGTGAAGCCGAGGTTGCCGCCCTCCGCCACCGCCGCGCCCGCAAGTCGGCGCCGTTCACGCGGATCGCGTCGTTGGTCTTGTCACCGACATCGCTGTTCGTCTCGTGGGCGGCCTTCACGAACGTCCCGATGCCGCCGTTCCAGAGCAGATCGACCGGCGCGGTGAGGATCCGCACGATCAATTCGTTCGGAGTGAGGTGCTCGACATCGCCTGCGATCCGGAGCGCGACTCGCACCTCGGGTGTGATCGCGATCGTCTTGGCTGTACGGGCGTGCACGCCGCCGCCCACGCTGATGGCGGCGCGTTCGTAGTCGTCCCACGACGAGCGTCCGAGCGCAAACAGTCGTTGCCGCTCGGCAAACGACTTCGTGGGATCCGGGTCGGGATCGAGGAAGACATGCCGGTGGTCGAACGCGGCAACGAGACGGATGTGTTCGGAGAGCAGCATGCCGTTGCCGAACACGTCGCCCGACATGTCGCCGATCCCGACCACAGTGAAGTCGTCGCGATGGGGGTCGATATCCAGGGCCCGGAGGTGGCGAGTCACCGACACCCACGCGCCGCGTGCGGTGATGCCCAAGTTCTTGTGGTCGTAGCCGGTCGAGCCGCCGGACGCGAACGCATCGCCGAGCCAGAAGCCGCGTTCGGTCGCGATCTCGTTCGCGACGTCAGAGAACGTCGCCGTCCCGCGGTCGGCCGCGACCACGAGGTACGGATCGTCGCCGTCGTAGCGGACAACTCGGTCCGGCGGGACGACGACGCCGTCACGCAAATTGTCGGTGACATCGAGGAGCGCACCGATGAACTCGCGATAACACGTCTCGACTTCGGCCGTGAGCGCCTCGCGATGAGCGGGCGGCTGCTTGACGACGAAGCCGCCCTTCGCGCCGCTCGGCACGATCACGACGTTCTTGACGCGCTGCGCCTTCATGAGCCCGAGAATCTCGGTGCGGTAGTCCTCGCGGCGATCGGACCAACGGATGCCGCCGCGCGCGACCCGCCCCGCCCGCACGTGCACGCCTTCCACGCGTGCCGAAGACACGAAGATCTCGAACATGGGCCGGGGAAGCGGCATGTCCGGGATGCGCGCCGGATCCAGCTTCAGCACGATCCCGCGCGAAGCGTCGTCGCTTCCAGAGCTGGTCTGGAACCAATTGGTGCGCAGCGTGGCGAGCACCAGGTGCAGCAGGCGGCGCAGGATGCGGTCCTCGTCGAGCACCGCCACCGCTTCGAGCGCAGCCTCGAGCTGGTCGACGAGGCGGTCGGTGTCCCCGGCCGTGGCGAGCCAGGGATCGAGGCGAGTCACGAACAGCTCGACGAGCCCGCGCGCCACGTCGGGGTGCGCAGCCAATGCGTCCTCGATGTAGCGCTGGCTGTAGTTGCTCCCGATCTGGCCGAGGTATCGGCTGTACGCGCGGAGCAGCGACGCTTCTCGCCAGCTCAATCCGGCCACGAGCACGAGGCGGTTGAAGCCGTCGTCTTCGGCCGAACGGCGGAGCACCGCGAGGAGCGCATCCTCGAACAGGTCACCGATCGCCGCCGTGGCGATGGCATGGGGCGGTACGCGGAGCCGGAAGTGCTTGATCCAACGGATGTTGCCTCCGCGCGGCTTCACGTCGTACGGCCGCTCGTCGTCGACGACGACGGCCATGTTCGTGAGGCTCGGCAACACGTCCGAGAGCGACGGCTGGGCGCCGACGCCGTACAGCTTGAGGTCGGCGGCGTGGGCGTTGCTCGGTGTCAAGCGGACGGCGAGCGTCCGCGTCTCGTCGAGTTGCTCGAGTTGCACCAGGTCGGCGATGGCCTCGGCCGCGTCGAAATCGTCGCGATACGCGGCCGGGAACGCGTCGCCCCAGAGGCGAACGAGAGCGATCGCGTCCTCCTCGCCGCGCGTCCTGGTGAGTGTCTCACGGAAGTCGTCGACCCACGCACGCGTCGCCGCCGCCACCTCTGACTCCAACGTGTCGAGATCTGAAGGAAGCTCGTGATGAGGGTCGACGTGGAAGACGAAGTGCAGTCGGGCGAGCACCGACTCGCTCAATCGGACGTTCCACTCGTGACTCTTCGCGTGGAACGCATCGGTGAGGATCGTCGCGATCTGTACACGCACCGGCGTCGTGTAGCGGTCGCGCGGCAGGAACACCATGCACGACACGAAGCGGCCATAGATCTCCGCGTCGACGAACAGCCGCACCTGCCTGCGTTCCTGCAAGCGGAGTATCCCCATCGCGTTCGCGTGTAACGCTTCGACACCGATGTGGAACAGGTCGTCGCGCGGGTAGGTCTCGAGAATCGCGATGAGGTCCTTCTGATCGTGGCTCGCGGGGAGGAACCCGGCGCGTGCGACGATCGCCGCGACCTTGCGACGCAACACGGGCACGTCGATCGGGTTCGAGTTGTACGCCGACGACGTGTAGAGACCGAGAAAACGGTGCTCGCCGATCACCGAGCCATCCGGCGCGAACCGGCGTACGCCGACGTAATCGAGGAATGTCGGGCGGTGCACCGTCGAACGACGGTTCGCCTTGGTCAGAACGAGCAGACTCGGATCACGCGCGCGCTCACGAATCGAGGCGGGCAACTCGGCGAAGGTCTTTGACGCTGCGGGTTCGGACGGTGCCGGTTGCGAGGATTCGTCGCGCAGCAAGCCGAGCCCCGAACCCGGCACCGCGCGCAGTGCATCGTCGCCGCCCTCGGCCACGACCAGGTCGTAGGTGCGCGCGCCCAGGAAGGTGAAGTGCCTGTCGGCCATCCACTCCAGGAGAGCAAGGCTCTCTGCGAGTTCGTCGGGGTCGAGTGCGGGCGGCGCCCGGCGGACATCCTCCACGACATGTCGGAGGCGGGAAAGCATCTTCAGCCAGTCGTCCGTGGACGCGCGCACGTCGTGCAGCACGCGTTCGAGATCCTGCCTGAGCCCGTCGAGCGACGCCGGATCGGTCTCCCGGTCGACCTCGATGTAGAGGAACGACTCGAGCGCGCCACCGGCCGCGTCCGGACCTGCGAGACCGAGCAGCTCGCCGGCGGGTCGCGATGCACCCGCAGGATCGGATGTACGACGAGGTGGAGTCCGAGGTCGTGGCGTTCGAGCTCCATCGTCACCGAATCGACGAGGAACGGCATGTCGTCGTTGACGATCTGCACGACGGTGTGGCGTGACGCCCAACCTCGCGGCCCGGCCGCGGTATCGACCTCGGGTGCGAAGACCCGCACGGTCGCGACACCGCTCGGGCGGTATTGCGCGGCAGCCCAGTGACTCCGCACGATGGCGTCGAGCGAGTCGGGCGAGCGTTGCTCGAGGTCGGCCTCCGGCACCTGTGCGAAGTAGGCGCGCGAGAACGCCTCGAACTCCTGGTCGCCGGAGGACGCCACGAGCGGAAGATACCCCCGCCCCGGTCGATACGGTTCCGCCCGTGGCGAACGAGATCGATGTCGCACCGCACCTCGAGCTGGCGCTCGAACTGGCCGACGCGGCCGATGCCATCACGACCGCGCGCTTTCGATCCCGCGATCTGCACGTGGAGACCAAGCCCGACATGACGCCGGTCAGCGAGGCCGACCGCGCCGTCGAACAGGAGCTCCGGTCGCGCATCCTCGCCGCGACCGGACATTCGATCGTCGGTGAGGAGTTCGGCGACCATCACGGCGACGACCCCACCTACCGATGGATCATCGACCCGATCGACGCGACGAAGAACTACGTCCGCGGCGTTCCGATCTGGGCGACACTGATCGGGCTCGAACATGCGGGGGAGCTCGTCGTCGGGGTCGTCACTGCACCCGCGCTCGGAACGCGGTGGTGGGCGGCCCGCGGTGCGGGTGCGTTCCGCAACGGCGATCCGATCCGGGTGTCGTCGGTCGCGTCGATCGAAGACGCGCACGTCGGCTATGCGTTCGACAACCCGGCTCGATACGCGGACGATCCCATCGGTGTGGGCCTGTTCGCGCTGTCGCGACGTGCGTGGCGCACGCGCGGTGTGGGTGACTTCTGGCAGCACATGCTCGTCGCCGAAGGCGCCTTCGACGTCTCCGTCGACCCGATCGTCTCGCTCTGGGACGTCGCCGCGCTCGTACCGATCGTGCAGGAGGCCGGCGGTCGTTGGAGCACCGTCGACGGCCGCGTCGAGGCCGCCGGTGGCAGCTTCGTCTGCACCAACGGCGTGTTGCACGACACCGTCACGAGCATGCTGCGAGACGCAACCGACCGACCGGCCGGCAAGTAGCGTCGCCGCCCATGTCCGAAGTCACCGTCGGTATCGACATCGGGACGTCGTCGGTGAAGGCGGTCGCCGCCGACGCCGACGGGAACGTGGTCGCGCGGGCGCGCATCCCGCACGACTTCCATGTTCCGAGCCCGTTGCGGTTCGAGCACGACGCGGCGGAAGCATGGCATCGCGGTCCCCGGCGCGCGCTCGAGGCGCTCGGCGACGTGCAGCCGCGCGGCGTCTCGGTCGCGGCGATGGTGCCATCGCTCACCGCGACCGACGAGGCCGGCGTTCCCTGCGCACCGGGCCTGCTCTACGGCGACGAGCGCGGTCATCACCGCGATGCGGCGCCGCAGTCCGAGGTGGGCGAGCTCGCGCAGTTCCTGCGCTGGCACGCCGCCAACCGGCCTGAAGCGCGCGGCTACTGGATGGCGCAGGCCGTCGCGAACAACGCGCTCGCGGGCCGTCCCGTCATCTCGACGACCGTCGCGGCGACCGCCATGCCGCTGTTCGGTGCGAACGGGTGGGACGAGGATCTCGTCGCGGAGACCGGCGCGCGTGTCGACCAGCTGCCCGAGCTCGGGATCTCGGGTCAACCGCTCGCCGAGGTCGACGGCTACGACAACTGCGTGCTCGAGGGGGGCACGATCGACGCGATGGGCGAACAGGTCGTGGCCGGCGCCGACGAGCCCGGCGATGTGCTCGCGATCCTCGGAACGACGCTGATCGTTTGGGCGGTCGTTCCGGACCTCGTGGACGTCGCTCCGTTCTACTGCGTGCCTCATACCGCACCAGGTGGTGTCTGGCTCGCGGGCGGGCCGAGCAACGCGGGCGGCTTGTTCCTCGGCTGGGTCGCGCGACTCCTCGGTGAGGAGAGCACCGGCCCGTCGGGCGGTCACGACGCGGTCCGTCCTGACAACGTGCCGCTCTGGGTGCCGTACCCGCGCGGCGAACGGGTTCCGATCAACGACTCGACGCGACGCGCCGAGCTCCACGACCTGAACCTCACGCACGACGCCGTCGCGATCCGTCGCGCCGCGTTCGAAGCGTCGGGGTTCGTGACGCGCCGGATGATCGAGGCGTCACCGGTTCCGGCGCGCCGGATCGTCGCGACCGGCGGCGGCACGCGCGTCGAAGGATGGGTCGAGGCGATCGCGGATGCAACCGGCCTGCCGGTGCACGTCGCCGCAGTTCCCGAAGGCGGCGCGCTCGGTGCCGCGTTCTTCGCGCGCATGGCCGCCGGGCTCGAGACGAACGCCGCGGACGGATCGCGCTGGGCGCGCGACGATCGGGTCGTCGATCCCGACCCGGCATGGGAAGCGCCCATCGAAGCGCGGTACGGGCGGTTCCGCGAGCTGGCCCGGTAGGCTCCGGGAACATCCATGGCGCTCGAAATCACCATCGACCGTGAGCTCTGCATGGGCTCCGGGAACTGTTCGTTCTGGGCGCCGGGCGTCTTCGACCTCGACGACGAAGGCATTGCCGTCGTGGTCGACCCGACCGCGCAGCCCGAGGAAACGGTCGTGCTCGCGGCGCAGGGCTGTCCGACCCAGGCCATCTCGGTCGTGCGCGACGGCGAGAAGCTCGCGTAGCTCGCCGGCCTCGACGCCAGCCTCGACGGCGCGCCCTCGAATCTGACGCGGCTGTCAGGCCGTGCGAGCATGCCGACATGCCGATCGGACTCACCGACGAACACGAAGCGCTCCGGGTCGCCGTCCGCCGCTTCGTCGAAACCCGCATCCCTCCGGCCGTCGCGCGTGCGGCGCTCGACGCCGACACCGAGAAGCTCCCCGAGTTCTGGGACGCGTTGGCCGAGCCCGGCTGGCTCGGGCTCCACGTGGACGAGGCGTACGGCGGCGCGGGCTACGGCCTGGTCGAGCAGGCAGTGGTGATCGAAGAGCTCGGGCGGGCGGGTGCACCCGGTCCGTACGTTCCCACCGCGATCGCCGCGGCCGTGTTGCAGGAGGCCAAAGGAGCCGCGGCGGACCAGTGGTTGCCGCGGCTCGTGCGCGGTGAGGCCATCGGCGCCGTCGCCCTCTCGGGCGCCGAACCCGTCCTCGGCGGGGCGCTCGCGGACGTGATCGTCGCCGAGGTCGACGGGACCTGGTGCGCGATCGCGACCGAGTCCGCAACCGTGACCGAGCTCGCGAGCGTGGACCCGACCCGCCGAGCGGCCGCGATTCGAGATCGACACGGCACCCGATGCCGACGCCCGTCTCGACATCACGACGCGAGCGGGTACACGAGATCGCCGCAGTGCTCCTCGCCGCCGAAGCCGTCGGGATCGCGCAGTGGTGCGTCGAGACCGCGGCCGAGTACGCCAAGGCACGCGTGCAGTTCGGGCGCCCGATCGGTCAGTTCCAGGGCGTCAAGCACCGCTGCGCCGACATGCTCGCGCGCACCGAGCTCGCGCGCGCGGCCGTCTGGGACGCGGCCCGCGCCGCGCGCGAATCCGACAACGGCGAGCGTGTCGCGATCGCCGCCGGCGCGGCGCTCGCGTTCGAGGCCGCGTTCGCGAACGGCAAGGACTGCGTGCAGACGCTCGGTGGGATCGGGTTCACGTGGGAGCACGACGCGCACATCTACCTGCGGCGGGCGATGACGCTGCACCAACTCGTCGGTGAACCGGACGAGTGGCGCGATCCGCGCGGCGCGCGCGGCGATGGCCGGCAGCCACCGCTCGCTCGGCGCCGATCTCCCCGCCGAAGCCGAGGGCGTGCGCGAGGCGCTGCGCGCGTTCCTCGACGAGATCAAGGAGCTCGCCGGCCGACGAGCAGCGCACGCGACTCGTCGACGACGGGTACATCACACCGTCGTGGCCCCGCCCCTGGGGTCGTGACGCAGACGCGCTGGAGCTCCTCGTCATCGAGGAGGAGTTCCGCGCCGCCAAGGTCCGACGGCCGGGGATCGCGGTCGGCGCGTGGGCGCTGCCGAACCTCATCGTGTACGGCACGAAGGACCAGCAGGACCGATGGATCCTGCCGACGCTGCGCGGCGAGATCACGTGGTGCCAGCTCTTCAGCGAACCCGGCGCCGGCTCCGACCTCGCGTCCCTGTCGACGCGCGCGACGCGCAGTCGAGGGCGGCTGGGTGCTGAACGGCCAAAAGGTGTGGACGTCCGGCGCGCAGGACGCGCAATGGGGGATCTGCCTCGCCCGAACCGACCCCGACAAGCCGAAGCACGACGGCATCTCCTGCTTCATGATCGACATGAAGACGCCCGGTGTCGACATCCGCCCGCTGCGGGAGCTCACCGGGCAGGCGATGTTCAACGAAGTGTTCTTCGACGATGTCTTCGTCCCCGAGGATTGCCTGGTCGGCACGGAGAACGACGGATGGCGGTGCGCGCGCACGACGCTCGCGAACGAGCGGGTGTACATGGGCGGCGGCAACACGATCGGCGGAGGTGTCGTCGGTGTGTTGCGCGCGCTCGAGGCGCAGGGCCTGGGCGACGACACGCTCGCGCTCGCTCGAGCCGGCGATCTCGTCGTGACCGGACACGCGCTCGCGGTGCTCGGCTTCCGCCTGACCTTGCAGGCCCTCGGCGGCGCTGATCCTTCAGGCTCCGAAGCCGCGGTCCGCAAGCTGCTCGGCGTGCAGCACGATCAGCGCGTGCAGGAGGTCGGTCTCGTGCAGACCGGCGCGGCGGCGGCGATCAATGACGGCGACGCGGCCGCATGGGTCGCCTCGTTCCTCTTCAATCGCTGCCTCACGATCGCCGGCGGCACGAGCGACATCCAACGCAACGTGATCGCCGAACGCCTCCTCGGCCTCCCGCGCGATCCCTGAGCGCTCTGGCCTGATCCACCTCAAGCTGTGAGCCGGAACTGCTCGACGATCTCCCACAACGGACCGCGCGAGTACACGAGTTGCGCGACCGATGCTCGGGCGCGTATCGGGAGTGGCACGCGGTTCGGCCGCCTCGTCGAGCGTGAGGTGCGGGATCACATCCCGGAACTGGCCCTCGTACGGCGGATAGTCGGGGTACTTCTGCGCGAGCGCGTTGGTCATCGCGCGGAACCGCGAAGCCGGCTCGGGAGCGAGGTAGAAGAAGCCGGCCGGGAACTTGCGCACCTCCACGAGCTCGAAGTCGAACGGCGCGACGCTCGCGAAGTACGCGCGCAGTTCGTCGTGCAGTGCGGCATCGTCGACCCGCTCCCGGGTCCCGAACGGCGCGACCAGCGTGACGTGCGGGTGCGTGGCGAACGGCTGCGCATCCGGCACCGGGATCACGAGCCCGGTGATCTCGGGTCGGTCGGCCGCGGGTCGTTCGTTCCCGGGGCGGGGTGATTCGCTGGCGGTCACGGCTTTCGATCGTTCCACAAGTTGACACGCGTGTCAGGGATCCGCGTACGCTCGCCGACCATGCGTTTCGACCTCCCCACGCCCGATCTCGAGACGCAGCCGTTCTGGGATGCCTGCAAGGAAGGCCGCTTCCTGCTCAAGCACTGCAACGCCTGCGGCGAGGACCACTTCTATCCGCGGCCGTTCTGCCCGAAGTGCTGGAGCACCGATGTCGAGTGGAAGGACGCCAGCGGCGACGGTCGCCTCTACACCTATTCCGTCGTGCGCCAGAACGACCTGCCGCCGTTTCCCGAGCGGGTGCCGTACGTTGCCGCCGTCGTCGAGCTCGACGAAGGACCGCGCGTCATGACCAACATCGAGGACGTGCGAGTTCGACGCGCTCGAGATCGGCATGCCGCGTGTCGGTGCAGTTCAAGGAGATCTCCGAGGACGTGACGATCCCCGTGTTCCGAGCGTCGTGCGTGAACGAGCAGGACTGGAACTTCCCGTTCGAGGAACCGCTGCACGAGGTCTTCCCGCAGCTGCACGGCGCGCAGAACGCGTGGATGTCGCAGATCGACTCGCTGGCCGCGCCCGATCGCAAGACGCACGAGTTGATCCGCATGGTCGTCACCGTCTCGCTGCGCAATCCGCGCGGTGTCGAGCGCCACGCCCGGCTCGCGCACGAGGTCGGCGCGACGTGGGAGGAGATCCTCGGCTCGATCATGCTGACGACGCCGGGGCTCGGGCTGCTGCCCGCGGTCGAGGCGATCCCGCACGCCCGTGCGGGCTACGAGACCGCGCGCGAAGCCGAGCAGGAGTAGCGCGGTGAGCACGGCCGCGGCGACAGGCGCGAGTGGAACGGGAGCAGACGAAGAACCGCCGTTTCGCATCCTGCCGAAGCTGACGGACTCGAACCGGGACTTCTGGACCGGCGGCGAACAGGGTGAGCTGCGCTTCTGGCGTTGTTCCGACTGCGCTTCTACATCCACCCGCCGCAGCCGATCTGCCCGACGTGCCTGTCGAAGAACATGGTGGTCGAAGCGGTGTCGGGCCGGGCGACGCTCGCGTCCTACTCGATCAACCACCAGCCGTGGATGCCGGGGCCGGAGCTGCCCTACGTCGTCGCGATCGTCGAGATCGTCGAGCAACCGTCGCTGCGGCTCACGACCAACCTCGTCAACTGCCCGCACGACGAGATCCAGATCGGGATGCCGGTGCGAGTCGACGTTCGAGCGCCACGCCGATCCCGAACGGTGACGTGTACATCCCGCTGTTCGAACCCGACGCCGGCCGAGCCGAAGGTCGCGGAGGCGAGACGCGGTGAGTGTCGAGGCGTGCATCAGCGGTGTCGGCCAGTCCGACGTCGCTCGCCGGTTGGGTCGGGATCCGCTCGAGCTCACCCTCGATGCCTGCCTCGACGCGATCGAACACGCCGGGCTCACCCGCGACGACATCGACGGGTTGTCGACGTATCCGGGTCCGATGGCGGTACCCGCCGGTTTCAGCGGGGCAGGTGCGTACGACGTCATCGACGCGCTCCGCCTGAACGTCGACTGGTACGACAGCGGGCTCGAGACCTCGGGCCAGCTCGGCTCCGTGATCAAGGCGGTCATGGCGGTCGGGTCGGGCATGTGCGATCACGTGCTGTGCTTCCGGTCCGTGTGGGAGGGGTCCGCGCAGGGCGCGGCCGGCCGCGCCGGCGGTGATGCCCGGCGGCGGGGGAGGCGGAGGCGGCTTCCGTGCCACCGGTTTCATGGAGTGGACGTTGCCGTTCGCAGCGCCGTCGGCCGCGATCTGGATCGCGATGTTCGCCCAGGCGCACTTCCACCGTTACGGCACGACGAAGGAGCAGCTCGCCTGGATCGCGCTCAACGCGCGCCGCAACGCCGAGCTGAACCCGAAGGCGATCTACCGCGACCCGATGTCGATGGACGACTACATGGCGTCGCGCGTGATCACGACGCCGTTCTCGCTGTTCGACTGCGACGCGCCCGTGCGACGGCGCGACGGCGGTGATCGTGTCGCGTGTCGACGCGGCACGCGGCGGACCGAACCCGCCGCTGCGCGTCGAGTCGATGGGCGCCGCGCTGCACGGTCGCCCGTCGTGGGACCAGTACGAGGACCTGACGACGATGCCGAACCGCGACGCCGCGGCGCAGCTGTGGTCGCGCACCGACCTCAAGCCGTCCGACGTACAGACGTTGCAGGCGTACGACGGCTTCTCGTTCCTCACGATGTCGTGGATCGAGGCGCTCGGGTTCTGCGCGGTCGGGGAGAGCGGCCCGTTCATCGAAGGCGGCGCGCGCATCGCGCGTGACGGCGAACTGCCGCTCAACACCGCACGGCGGTCAGCTCTCGGCCGGCCGCCTGCACGGCTACGGCTTCCTCCACGAGGCCGCGACCCAGATGTGGGGGCAGGCGGGCGACCGTCAGATCGCGACGCCACCCGAGGTCGGCGCGGTCGCCGCCGGCGGCGGCAACACCTGCGGCTGCCTCCTCCTCGCCCGCGAGTAGCCGTAGAGCAGGTTTTGGCGTCAATCGGCGCCGCATAGGCGCGAGTTCTGTCGCCAAAACCGGGGTTGGCGCGCGTCAGGTGTCGATGGCGATGGTGGCGAGCTCGGCGAGGTGGTCGTCGGTGGTGCCGAGCGCGACCGACAGGGTGAGCAGACGCTTGTAGTAGAGGTGGATGTCGTGCTCCCAGGTGAAGCCGATGCCGCCGAACACCTGGATCGCGGTGCCGCCGAGTTGCGCGAACGCCTCGCCGGCGAACGCGGTCGCGAGCGTCGCGGCGCGGTGGGCTTCGGCAGGGTCGGCGTCGTCGGCCGCCCAGCACGCGTAGTAGCCCGCGGCGCGGCCGAGCTCGACGCGTGCGCAGCATGTCGGCGCACAGGTGCTGCACGGCCTGGAACGTGCCGATCGGCTTGTCGAACTGCACGCGTTCCTTCGCGTACTCGACCGCCAGCTCCAACGCGCGCGCCGCGGCGCCGACGCCGTCGACGACGTGCGCAACCGCGAGCCGGTCGAGCGTGCGGCCGACGGCCGTGTGCGTGTCGGCGTCAGCGCCGCCGAGGCGAGTGCCCGTCGCGCCGTCGAACGTCACCGTGCCCTGCTTGCGTGAACCGTCGACGGTCGACACCGGCTCGACCGTGACGCCGTCGCCATCGGCGGCGACCGCGAAGACGCCCAACCGGCCCTCGGGATCGGCCGCAGTGACGAGGAACACGGACGCGCCCGCCGCGTCGGCGACATGCACCTTCGCGCCGTCGATCCGGTACCCGTCGGCCGCGACGCTCGCTGTCGTGGCCGGCTCCGACCACGCGTAACGGCCGGCCGTCCTCGTACAGCGCGAGCGTCCCGATGGTGGAGCCGTCGGCGAGGCCGGGAAGCAGCGTCGCGTGCTCGGCTTCCGAGCCCACGGCCATGACCAGCGAGACCGCGCCGATCGCCGACGACGCGTACGGCACCGGGCACACCGCGCGGCCGAGCTCTTCGAGCACGACCGCGGCATCGACCATCCCGCCACCGGCACCGCCGTGTTCCTCGGGCACGAGCAGGCCGACGACGCCGAGCTCGGCCAGGCCGAGCCAAACGTCGTCCGCGACGGCCGCGACGCGATCATCCGAGTACCGGTCGCGCACGTACGGCGTGATCGGTGCGCGCTCGGCGAGGTAGCGACGCACCGAGTCGCGCAGCAGCTCCTGGTCGGCCGAGAAGTCGAAGTCCATCGGCGGGCGGAAACTAGCCTCCGCCGCGATGCGCCTGCAGTACGCACCCGAGGAAGAGCGGTTCCGCGCCGAGCTCGTCGATTGGCTCGACGCGAACGGCCCGACCGACGAAGAACGGCGCGAGCCGAAGCAGTCGAGCGCGCACATGCCGCAGTGGGCGCGCGACTGGCAACGGAAGCTGTTCGACAACGGTTGGCTCGTTCCCGGCTGGCCGCCGGAGCTCGGTGGTCGCAACGCGTGCCCGACCGAACAGATGATCTACTTCGAAGAGGTCAACCGCCGCGAGATCTGGCGCAGCGCCAACCCGCAAGGTCTCGGCATCATCGCGCCGTCGATCAACGACTACGGCACCGACGAGCAGAAGGAGCGCTTCCTCCTCCCGACCCTGCGCGCCGAGATCTCGTGGTGCCTCGGCATGAGCGAACCGAACGCCGGGAGCGACCTCGCGAGCCTGCGAACCCGAGCCGAGCTGATCGGCGACGAGTTCGTCGTGAACGGGCAGAAGGTGTGGACCTCCGGCGCGCACCACGCCGACTGGTGCCTCTGCTTCGTCCGCACCGACCCGGACGCACCGAAGCACAAGGGCATCTCGGCGCTGATCATCGACACGACCGTCGCCGGGCGTCGAGCGCCGGCCGTTCCCGGAGCTGAGCGACCCCGAGTTCTGCGACTTCAACGAGGTCTTCTTCAACGACGTGCGGGTCCCGAAGGAGCACCTCGTCGGGCCGCTGCACGGTGGCTGGCCGATCACGCAGGGTTCGCTCGCCCACGAACGGGCGATGCTGTGGATCGCCTACGCCTACGACGTGCAGCGCGCCGGTCGATGCGCTCATCGCGCTCGGCGATCACACGGCAGTCGACGGCACGCGCCTCGGCGACGACGATCGTTTCCGCGACGCGGTCGCCGGCTTCTACGTCGACGCGCAGGCGCTGCTCACGATGGGCTACCGCGGGTTCTCGAAGTTCCTGCACGGCAAGTCGTCGCCCGAGCACTCGCTGCTGAAGCTGTTCGGCAGCGAGTCGCTGCAGAAGGCGCTCCTCTTCGGCGCCGAAGCCGTCGGTCCCGACGCGCTCGACACGAGCGTCTCGGCCCCGGGTTGTGGCGAGAAGGCAGCTGGCCGATCCAATATCTGCGTTCGTTCGGCGCGACCATCCCCGGCGGTACGAGCGAGGTCCAACGCAACATCATCGCCGAACGGGTGCTCGGCCTACCGCGTCGAGTTCGCAGGCGGTCGCTCACATGCCGCCTTCGCGCGCCGAGAGCACGCAGAACTCGTTGCCTTCCGGATCGGCGAGCACGACCCAGGTCACTTCGTCGTCTTGTCCGACGTCGGCGCGGCTCGCACCGAGCGCGAGCACCCGCTCGACTTCGGCGTCGCGGTCGTCCGGCACGAGGTCGATGTGCAGGCGGTTCTTGATCCCCTTCGCTTCGGGCACCGGCACGAACACCAGACCCGGATACATGTCCTCGCCCTTGGCGATCACGACCTCGTCCGGTGCCTCGAACACGATCTGCCAGTCGAGCACCGCCGCCCAGAAGCGGGCGAGCACGGCGGGGTCGCCGGAGTCGATCACGACGGTGTAGAAGCGTGACGGCATGTGCACATGTCTACCCCGATGTCGACCGCGATCACATTCGTCGCCACCCCAATCGTCGTAGGCCCAATCGTCGTGGCCCAATCGACTGGCGTGGGAAACTGACGGGGTGAGCTTCGAGCATCGCGTCGATCGATCCGGCACTCGCCCGGCGGTACGTGGCGAGGGCTTCTGGGACGACCAGTCGCTCGGTGCGGTGCTCGTCGGCCGGGTTGTCACGATGCACGCGGACGGCGGCGTTCACGGTGCGCTCCGACCGGGCGCCGTATCGCGGCACGCTCGGCGACGTCGACGCGCTGGCCCGCCGCGTGGCCGACCGGCCTCCGAGCGCGCGGCATCGGTGCCGGCGACGCCGTCGCATTCCAACTCCCGAACTGGGTCGAGGCCGCGGCGACGTTCTACGCGGTGCCTACCTCGGCGCGATCGTCGTGCCGATCGTGCACTTCTACGGACCGAAGGAGGTCCTGTACATCCTGCAACGCACTCGAGTGAAGGCGCTCGTGACCGCCGACACGTTCGGCCACCTCGACTTCGTCGCCAACCTCGATGCGATGCGTCCCGACCTGCCCGACCTCGAATGGGTCGCGGTCGTCGGCGATCCGGGCCCGAACCTCTCGTTCACCGAGCTCGTCGCCGACGAACCGATCGCGGCGCCGGCCGCCGTCGACCCGACGTCGCCCGCCTTGATCGCGTACACGTCGGGGACGACGTCGGACCCGAAGGGGGTGATGCACTCCCATCGCACCATCGGCGCAGAGATCCGCCAGCTCGGTGCAATCCAGCCCGGTGGGCCGCCGCTGCTCGTGGGCGCGCCGGTCGGCCACGGGATCGGGATGCTCGCCGCGTTGCTGCTGCCGGTCCACCGGCGCCTGCCCGTGCACCTCATCGACGTGTGGGATCCCGGCCGCGTGCTCGCGGCGATGCTCGAAGACGGTCTGTCGTCCGGGACAGGGCGCGACGTACTTCCTCATCAGCCTGCTCGACCATCCCGACTTCGACGTCGAACGTCACGTGCCGCTGATGCCCGCGATCGGCCTCGGCGGTTCGGCGGTGCCCGGCGCGGTCGGCGAGCGCGCCGAGCGGCTCGGCATCGCGACGACGCGCAGCTTCGGTTCGACCGAGCATCCGTCGATCACCGGCAGCACGGCGGACATCGCCGCGGGAGAAGCGCCTGTACACCGACGGCACGCCGCTTGCCCGGCGTCGAGCTGCGCATCGTCGACGAGAACGGCGCGCGACGTCGAGCCGGGGGAGCCGGGCGAGATCTGGAGCCGCGGGCCCGACTGCTTCGTCGGCTACACCGACCCCGCGCTCACCGACGCAGGCCTTCACGCCGACGGCTGGTTCATGACCGGCGACGTCGGTGTGCTCGACGACGACGGTTATCCTCGCGATCACCGACCGCAAGAAGGACATCATCATCCGCGGCGGCGAGAACGTGAGCGCGGTCGAGGTCGAGGAGCAGCTGCTGCGCATGCCGGGCGTCACGGAGGTCGCGGTCGTCGGCGCGCCCGATCCGCGCCTCGGCGAGCGCGGCTGCGCATTCGTGCGGATGCAGCCGGGTGCGACCGCACCGGACCTCGACGCGGTGCGAGCCCACCTCGAGGCGCGCGGCCTGGCGCGGCAGAAGTGGCCCGAGGACGTGCGCGAGATCGACGAGTTCCCGCGTACGCCGAGCGGCAAGATCCAGAAGTACGTCCTGCGCCAGCGGCTCCGCGAGGAACAAGCACCGGCGTGAGCAGCGCGTCGGAACCCGGATCACGCGCGCCGCTTTCCGGGCGTGCGCGTCGTCGACGTCAGCCGGTTCGTCTCGGGGCCGCTGGCGACGTTCTTCCTCGCCTCGATGGGTGCCGAGGTGATCGCGATCGAGCCGCCCGTGCCGTCGGTGAGCCGACGCCTGCCGCCGCTCGCCGACGCGAACGGTGGCGACGCGTGACGACTACGTCGACGGCGCGCTCTCGGTGCCGTTCCTCAAGCGCGGCCGCGGCAAGCGCAGCGTCGCGCTCGACATCCGGCGGCCCGAGGGTCAGGAGATCGTGCGCCGCCTGGTCGAGCGGGCCGACGTGTTCGTCGAGAACTCGAAGCCGGGGACGATGCAGCGAGTTCGGACTCGGCCACGAGCAGCTGCGCGCGCGCGTATCCCACGCCTCGTGACCTGCGCGATCTCCGGGTACGGCCAAGCCGACGAGCGAGCGCCCCGCCATGGACGTGATCGTGCAAGCCGCCTCGGGCGCGATGGCGAAGACCGGGTTTCCCGACGGTCCGCCGCTGCGGTCGGGCATCACGATCGCCGACCACACGACCGCGATGTTCGCTGCGCTCGGCATCGTCGCCGCGCTGCGCCAACGCGACCTCACCGGCGTCGGACAAGTCGTCGACGTCGCGATGCTCGACGTGCTCACCGCGTTGGTGTTCGACGAGCCCGTCGATCACTACGCCGCATCGGGTGTCCCGGTGCGCACCGGCAACGCCGACGCGCGCGGCGCGCCGATCAACTCCTACCGGTGTGCCGACGGTTGGGTCGCGGTCACCTGCACGAGCGACGGCCAGTTCGAGCGGATGTGCGCGCTGATGGGACGACCGGAACTGCTCGAGCGGTTCGCCGACGTGCGCGCCCGCGCGCGCGGCGCGACCGAGATCGATGCCGCGATCGAAGCGTGGACCGCGACGCGTCCCGCGCGCGAGGTCGAGGCCGCGCTCGTGGGCATCGGGTTCCCCGCGGGCCGGGTGCGCGATCCGGTCGAAGCGGCGCACGATCCGGCGATCCGCGCTCGGCGACCTGCTCGAAGACGCTGCGCCATCCCGACGCGCCCGCCGGCGCGCCGAGCGGGTTCCTCGGTGCACGCCTTCCGATCGTGTTCGACGGTCGCGTCGACCTCCCGCCGGCGGAGCTGTTCGGTGCGAGCACCCGACGCGTGCTGCGCGAGCTCGCGGGCTGCGACGACCACGAGATCGACGCATTGCAGGGATGCGGGCGTCATCGGGCTCGCATGACGACACCGCTGCTCGACGGCATGCGCGTGCTCGACGCGGGCATCTGGCGGCCGGTGCCGCACGCGACGCAGATGCTCGCCGACCTCGGCGCCGACGTCTGCAAGCTCGAACCGCCCGGGGGCGATCCGATGCGCGCGTTCCCGCACCTGTTCCGCGACATCGCGTCGCACAAGACGAGCGTGGTCGTGGACCTGCGGACCGACGCCGGCCAGCGCACGCGCGCTCGCGCTCGCGGCCGAGCGACGAAGTGTTCTGCGAGGGCTGGCGACCGGGTGTCGCCGACCGCCTCGGTGTCGGGTACGAGGCGGTGCGGGCGGTGAACCCGTCGGTGATCTACTGCTCGATCTCCGGCTACGGGCAGACGGGTCCGCTCGTCGGACCAGCCCGGTCACGACCTCAACTACCAGGCGCTGGCCGGCGCGGTCGCGCCGCGCCCCGGCGATGCGCAGCCACCGGCGATTCCGCGCGTCCCGATCGCCGACCTGGCCGCGGCAAACGTCGCCGCGTTGCTGATCTGCGCGGCGTGGGCGAAGCGGCTGCAGACGGGTGAGGGCGAGCGCATCGACGTCGCCATGGCCGACGTCATCGCGTCGTGGGTCGGTCCCGCGAACGCGAACGCGCTGCGCGACCGCGAGGAGCGACGTGGGCGGTTCACCCGGCTACGGCGTGTTCCGTACCGCCGACGACCGATACGTCACGCTCGCGGTGATTGCGGAGGACCACTTCTGGACCGCGGTGTGCGATGCGCTCGATCTGCCCGACCTGCGGTCGCTCGTCTGGGCGGCGCGTCTCGACCGGATCGAGGAGTGCAACGACGCAGTTGCCGACGCGATCGCGTCCCTCGACCGGGACGACGCGATCGCGCGTCTCACCGCCGCGGGCGCGCCGGTCGCGCCTGCGCTCACGCCGGCGGAGAGCGGCGCAGCACGCGCAGTTCCGCGAGCGCGGTGTGTTCGTCGCCGACGGCGACGAGCTCCGCACGGGCTTCCCGGCTCGTGCTGCACCGCCATCCGGTGCGCGGTCCGGGGCCGGCGCCCGATGTTCCCGACTGATCAGACGTTCGCCGGTCACCGCACGAGTTCGATCAGGTCCGCAG
The DNA here is from genome assembly GCA_963841215.1 of uncultured Actinomycetes bacterium. GTDB lineage: Bacteria > Actinomycetota > Acidimicrobiia > IMCC26256 > PALSA-610 > CAVUFH01. The sequence continues at coordinate 517,032 of CAWJBW010000003.1, forward strand.
CAGCTTCCCTGGACGCTGCTCGAGTGCGCCGGGGTCTTCGGCGCCGTCGCTACGGATCACGGTGCCGTTCACGATCACGTGGCGGACGCCGACCGGTTGGTCGGCGACGAGCCGTTCGCCGTCGGCCGGGAAGTCGCGGATGCGGCGCAGCGGTCCGGGTGCGACCGAGGCCTCGTCGAACACGACGACGTCGGCCGCCTTGCCGATCTCGACCGTGCCGCGGTCGGCGAGCCCGAAGACACGCGCCGGTTCGCCGCTCAGCTTGTGGATCGCGCGCTCGAGCGGCATGACGTCCTTGTCCCGCACCCAGTTGCCGAGCAGGTCGGTGGCGAAGCACGCGTCGCAGAGCTGGCTGACGTGCGCGCCGGAGTCGGCCAGGCCGAGGAGCACCGTCTCCTGGGGCAGGAGCTCGGCGATCGCCTCGGGGTCGTTGTTCGCGAGCACGCTCCAGAAGCGAGTCTCGAGGTTCTCCTCGAGCGAGAGGTCGAGCATGACGTCGAGCGGCGTGCAGCCCCGTTCGGCCGCGATGTCGGCGACCCTGCGCTCGATCAGCTCCGGGTGCGTCGCCGACTCCGCGACCGCGAGCGAGTCGAAGTTCACGGGCAGGCCGCCGCCTCCCTGGAGCTCGTTCGCACGCGCGTTCACGCCACGCGGGATCGCGATACGCCTTCATCGCGTTCCTCGACCGGCGTGTCCATCAGCTCGCGGAACGACTCGCGCATGTTGAACGTGAACGGCTCGCGGAGGTTCATCTGGAACACGAGCGGCCGGCACGACACCTGCGGCCACACCTCGATGCCCGCGGCGCGCGCCGACGGTGTTCGCCTCCATGATCTTCTCGTGCCACGGGAAGCCCTTGATCGTGAGCAGCGCGGTCCACGTGAGCGGCCGTCCGATGTGGCGCTGGATGCCGTACACGTCGGCGTGGGTGACCTTCTCGCCCGGCAGGAGCGCGGCGACGCCCTTCCCCGCGTCGCGCAGCGGCTCGAGCAGCGCGGTCAGCTCCGCCGACGCCGGCGATGCGCGACGGCACCGGGCGACCCTTGTCGCCGTTGTGCGTGGTCGACGACGACGTCGCGAAGCCGGCGGCGCCCGCCGCCAGCGCTTCGGCGATCACCTGTTGCATGCCGCGGATCTCGTCGTCGGTTGCCTCGCGCTCGTAGCCGTCGGTCCCCATCACGTAGAGCCGCACCGCGGTGTGGCCGACGTAGCACGCGTAGTTGAGCAGCGTGCCCGCGCTGCTCGATCGCGTCGAAGTACTGCGGGAACGTCTCGAAGTCCTGCCACGGGACGCCCGCGAACAGCGTGTCGGGCGACATGTCCTCGACGTGCTGCAACGTGCGCACGAGCAGCTCGCGGTGCTCGGGCCGCACCGGTGCGATCGAGAACCCGCAGTTGCCGGCGACGACGCTCGTGACGCCGTGCCAGCACGACGGGCTGAGCGCCGGGTCCCAGAACACCTGCGCGTCGTAGTGGGTGTGGATGTCGACGAACCCCGGGCTCACGATGTGGCCCGCCGGCGTCGAGCTCGCGTGCGCCGTCGAGGCCGTCGCCGATGTCGGAGATCACCCCGTCGGTGATCGCGACGTCCGCCGTGCCGGCGGGCCGCGCCGGTCCCGTCGACCAGCGTGCCGCCGCGAATGACAAGGTCTGCAGACAAGGTCGAGCTCCCGCGCCGGGACATTCGGGCGAGTCACGTCTGGCACGCGACGGGCAACCTTGACGCCCGTGTCAGGTTCGGGCGACCCTCTCCCCATGCCCGACACGACCACCCGCCCGAACGACCTGCCCGCCACGATGCCCGCGGCCGTGTTCATGGGGATCCGCGACGTGCGGGTCGAGGACCGGCCGCTCCCGGCGATCGGTCCGGCCGACGTGCTGCTCGAGGTCAGCCACTGCGGCATCTGCGGCTCCGACCTGCACTTCCTCCTCGAATGGGGCGGCAAGTCGGGCGCGATCGAGGGCCACGAGTACAGCGGCACGATCGCCGCGGTCGGGCCCGAAGCCGAGGGCGACTGGCAGGTCGGGGAACGGGTCATCCCCGGGCAGTCACCACGCTGCGGCACGTGCGAGTACTGCCTGGCGCAGCGCCCGTCGCTGTGCGTGGAGCGCGGGCGGGTCGGCGCCGACGACGACGACTGGCAGGGCGCGTTCGCCGGCTACAAGGTCGTTCCGTCGGCCCAGCTGCTCCGCATCCCGGAGCACCTCGCGTCGAAGCATGCGGCGCTGACCGAACCGATGGCGGTCGCACTGCACGGCATCACGCGCGGCGGTGGTGCGCGGCCGGGCACCCGCTGGCTCGTCACCGGTGGCGGTCCGATCGGCTTCCTCTCGGTGGCCGCGCTGAAAGCGATGGGCGTCGACGACATCGTCGTGAGCGAGCCGCACGAACGCCGCCGCGCGCTGTGCGAGAAGCTCGGGGCGCGCACGGTGCACCCGGACGATCTCGAGCTGCCGGCGATGCCGCACGACATGGTCGACGAGCCGTTCGACGTGGTGCTCGAGTGCTCGGGCAACAACAAGGCGATGGAAGCGGGGCTCGCGCAGTTGAAGCGCGCGGGCACGCTCGTGCTCGTCGGCGCCGGGATCCGTGCGCCCCGCTTCGACAACAACCGCATCCTGCTCAACGAGCTCGTGATCACGGGTGCGTTCGTCTACGACCAGGACGGTTTCGCGCGTGCGCTCGAGCTGCTCGCATCCGGTGACGTGCCCGTCGATCTGCTCGTGGAGGCGGACGATGTTCCGCTCGACGGTCTCCTCGACGCCGCGCTCGGGCCTGCACGAAGGCAAACTCGCCGCGAAGGTGATGATCGTTCCGACGCACGCAAGGGGGCGTAGGATGGACATGCAACCGAAACCAAGTCGAAGGGCCCGCGGTTCGGCGCGCGGAAGCCGCGGCTCAACCACGTTGCGATGAGCCTGTCACCGCGATGTCCTCGACGAGGAGCACCGGCGGCTGATCACCGACTTCTACGCGGACGTGTTCGGCTTCGTGGAGCTGCCGATGCTCACCGAGGATCGCCGTCGGCTCGTGCTCCAGGTGCACAACATCGAGCAGTTCCTGTTCCTCATCGCCGAGGACGAGCCGATGACGTGCCCGCGCCTCGACCACTGGGGCGTCTCGGTGGGCGAGGAGTCCGAGCTCGACGACATCCTCGCTCGCGCCCGTGCGTGGCAGGCACGCGACGACCGCGTCGACATCGTCGACAAGAAGACCGACGACCACGGCATGCTCGCGATCACGAGCATCTACGTGCGTTACCTCCTGCCGATGATGATCGAAGTGCAGTGGTGGGACTACAAGGACCATGACTCGACGAAGGCCACGTGACGTGACCGACGATTCGTTACGGGGCGTTCGCGCCGCAGGGTTGGAAGCTCGAGTACAACGGTTGGGGTGCGGCCGACGCGTGGGCGCGAACCAAGGAGGTCGCGCAGCAGATCGAGTCGCTCGGGTACGACCATCTCTGGGTGTACGACCACTTCGAGACGGTGCCGACGCGCGAACCGACGCACGTGTTCGAAGCGTTCACGACGCTCGCCGCGCTCGCCCAGCACACGCAGACCATCCGGCTCGGCCAGCTCGTCACCTGCGCGGCGTACCGCAACGCCGGACTGCTCGCCAAGGAAGCGGCGTGCGTCGACGTGTTCTCCGAGGGCCGGCTCATCTTCGGTCTGGGCGCGGGCTGGTACGACCGCGAGTACCAGGCGTACGGCATCACCTACCCGAGCGCGGGCACCCGGCTGCGAATCCTCGAGGAGTCGCTCGAAGTGATCAAGCGGCTGTGGACCGAGGAGACGGTGACCTTCCAGGGCAAGCACCTCACCTTCGACGGCGCGTACTGCGACCCGAAGCCGATCCAGCGGCTCCCGCAGATCTGGGTCGGCGGCGGCGGCGAGAAGGTGACGCTGCGGATCGCGGCGCAAGCACGCGACGCACACCAACTGGCAGGTCGGTCTGGACGCGTTCGTGCACAAGTCGCAGGTGCTGCGAGCAGCACTGCAACGACCTCGGCCGCGACTTCGACTCGATCGTCCGCACGCACGGTCCCGACTGCCGGATCTTCGACAGCGAGAAGGACCTCGACGCGTGGCTCGACTCTCCGGGCGGCGGCGCCCTGCGGCGCGGGAGCACGCCGCACGAGCAGTACGTGCGCGACCACCTCGTCGGCACGGTCGAGCAGGTGGCGCGAGAAGACGCAGGCGTTCGTCGACGCCGGGTGCCAGGAATTCGTGCTCTGGTTCCGTGACTACCCGTCCTCGGAGTCGGTCGAGCGGTTCGCGAAGGAAGTCATCCCGCGCATCGAGGCCTGACGTCGGGGAGTACGGCGACGACGAGAGGGTTGGCGGGCGTCGGACGCCGGCGGGAGAGACTGACGCAGTGGAGGAGCGCACCCAGCGGTTCCCGGGCTCTCGACGGCGTGCGCGCGCTCGCGGTCCTCGCGGTGCTCGCGTTCCACGACGGCCGCCTGCGGGGCGGGTTCCTCGGCGTGTCGACGTTCTTCACGCTGTCCGGGTTCCTGATCACGCGCTTGTTGATCCTGGAGCGCGAATCGACGGGCGGCATCTCGTTGGGCGCATTCTTCGGGAGACGCGTGCGGCGCCTGATGCCCGCCGCGCTCGCGGGCGTCGCGCTCGCCGCGCTCGTGAGCCTCGCGCTCACCGGTGCGCAAACCGCGCATGCGCGGCGACGGGCTCGCCGCGATCGCAAACGTCGCCAACTGGCGCTTCATCTTCGCCGGACGTTCCTACGCCGACCTGTTCGCAGCGCCGTCACCGCTGACGCACTACTGGTCGCTCGCCGTCGAGGAGCAGTTCTATCTCGTGCTCGCACCGACGCTCGCGCTGCTCGTGGCCGTGCGGCGCGGCTCGCGTGCGCCGCTGACGATCGGCATCGCCGGCCTCGGAGCCGCGTCATTCGTCGCAGGCTGGCTGCTGCTCGATCACTCCGGACTCGATCGCGCGTACTACGGAACCGACGCGCGTGCGGTCGAGTTCCTCGTCGGCGCGCTGCTCGCGGTGGCGATGACCGGCCGCACGGTCTCACGCGGATTGGCGCGCGTGTTCGCCGGTGCGGCGATCCCCGCGGCGTTGGCACTCGGGTGGGCGGCCGATGTCCATCAGCGAGACGGACCCGTTCCTGTTCCGCGGTGGCCTGCTCCTGCACGCGGCGATCGTCGCCGTCGTCCTCGCGGGCGTCATGCAACCGGGCCCGCTCACGGCCGTATGCTCGCTGCCGCCGTTCGTCGGGCTCGGGATCATCAGCTACGGCGTGTACGTGTTCCACTGGCCGATCTTCCTGTACCTGGACGAGGAACGAACCGGCCTCGACGCCGGCGCGCTGACGGCGTTGCGCTTCGCGGTGACGATCGCGCTCGCCGCCGTCTCGTACGTGTTCCTCGAACGGCCGATTCGGACCGGACGCTGGAAGCGGCCGGTCCGCTGGACGCTCGCACCCGTGGCAATCGCGGCCGTTCTCGCCACGGTTCTCGTGGTCTCGGCGACCGCGCCGCCCCCGGCCATTCGCCTCACACCGGTCTCGGCGGAGCTGCCGGAGGCGCCGGCCGCGGCGCCGCCGAAGGACGTCGCGAGCGGGAATGTCGCGTCCGGGATCGCCACACCGGCGCACGCGGCGCCGAAAAGGCCTCCGGTCGTGCTCGTCGTCGGAGATTCCGTCGCGCTGACGCTCGGCCGTGGCATCGAACGCTGGGGTCTGACCCGTGGTGCGGTCGTCGACAACCAGACGGTCATCGGATGCACCGTGCTCGTCGGAGTGGAGCTGCGCGGCTACTTCGGCACGAGCGACCGCGGCCCGGATCCGTGCGGTTCGCTCGCCCGATTCCCCTCGCTCGTACAGCAGGTCCGACCGGATGTGGTCGTGATGCTCTACGGCGCCTGGGAGGTCTACGACACGTCGTGGGACGGCGGCGAACCTGGTTTGCAGCCCGGCGACGCGGAGTGGAACGCGCGCTACGAGGACGCAATCGCGCAAACCGTCACGATGCTGTCGGCAACGGGTGCGCAAATGCTGTGGCTCACGCCACCGTGCTTCGAGGAGCTCCGCGGGAACCATCGCGACCGGGAGTGGTTCGATCCCGAGCGAATCGAGGTATTGGGTCGTCTCGCCGACGCGGTCGCGGCGACCAACGGAATGACCGTGTCGCACGAGCTCACACGCACGGGCTGTCCCGTCGACTTCGACGCGCGACCCGACGGTGTGCACTACGACGATCCGGGTGCCGACGTTGCGACCGCGTTCATCGTTCCCGAACTCGAACGGCTGCTTGCGATGAGGCGTGATGGCACGGTGTTACGTTGACGGCTGTGACGTCGGTCTCTGACGCGCCCGTGCGCGAATCCATCGCGCCGGGTCCGCGCCGTTCGGCGTCGTGGCCGCGCATCGCCGGTGGAACGATCGTCGCACTCGGCATCGGGCTCTTCTTCTACACGCGTTCCGACATGTGGCTCGACGAAGCCCTGACGGTGAACGTCTCGCGCCTCCCGCTGGACCAGCTGAGGGATGCGCTCGAACGGGACGGCGCACCGCCGCTCTACTACGCGCTCCTGCACGTGTGGACCGGCGTCGTTCGGCGATGGTGACGTCGCGGCCCGGTCGCTGTCGGGGCTCTTCGCGGTGGGCGCGCTCGTCGCGGGTTGGTTCGCGGGCCGCCGCTGGTTCGACACCACGACCGCGTGGCTGACGGTCATGGTGATGGCGGTCAACCCCTACATGATCCGGTACGCGACCGAAGCCCGGATGTACAGCCTGCAGATCCTCCTCGTCGCCTGCGGCCTCGTCGTGGTGCCCCGCGCGTGCGAACGTCCTTCCTTCGGAAGACTCGGGTCTGTCGCACTCGTCACGGCACTGCTCGTCTACACGCATTACTGGTCGTTCTCGCTCGTCGGGGTGACCCTCGGCGCGGTGTTGTTCGTCTCATGGCGGCGCACCCGAGCGCCGGCGCCCGTTGTTGCTGGTCGCCGCGTCGATCGTCGTCGGACTGCTCGCGTTCCTGCCGTGGTTGCCGACGTTCCTCTTCCAACGCGCGCACACCGGGACCCCGTGGGGCGACGCCATCCTTCCCGGCATCCCGATCGGCAACACGTTGCTCGGCTTCTCGGGTGGGGAGGAGCAGGAGGGCTGGGTGCTCGTGTTCGTGCTGGTCGCACTCGTCCTCGTCGGCGTGTTCGCGCGTGCGGTGGACGAGCGACGGCTCGAAGTCGACATCCGCGCGCAACCGTCGGCGCGCGCGCTCGCCGCCGTCGGGGGAGCGACGCTTGTCATAGGCACCAGTCTCGGTTACCTCGGAGGACAGGCGTTCCAGTCGCGCTACAGCGCGGTCGTGTTCCCGTTCTTCGCACTTCTGCTCGCCCGCGGGCTCGCGGTGCTGACGGATACGAAAGTGCGGATCGGTGCGCTCGCGCTCGTGGTCGGGCTCGGGTTCGTGGGCGGCGTGCGCAACGCGGTGGAGCAGCGCACGCAAGCGGGAGAGGTTGCCTCCGTGCTCGTCGCCGACGCGGCTCCCGGCGATCTGATCGTGTACTGCCCCGATCAGCTCGGCCCTTCGGTGCACCGACTGCTCCCCGCCGACTTCGACGAGACGACCTATCCCGCGTTCGCGCCACCCGCGTTCGTGAACTGGGTCGACTACCAGGACCGCATCGAGGCGACCGACTCCGGCGAGTTCGCGAACGCGGTCGTCGAGCGCGCCGGTGACCGCACGATCTGGCTGGTCACCGGACCCGCGTATCCGAACCTCGAAGGCCGGTGCGCGGAGGTGTCGGGCGCGCTCGCCGCGAGCCGCCCACTGTCGCAACGCGTCACGTCAGACGAAGACACGCTTCGAGCTGACCGGCCTGCAAGAGTTCGCGCCATCGAACCGGTGAGGAGCATCAGCGGGCGCGTGCCGATGTGGTCGAGCCCGCTGCGGCGGGACGTCACACGCGCCGTGCTGGTGCCGTACGTGCTGTCGAGGGTGCTCGTCATCGCGACACTCGGGGTCACCCGCGAGATCATCCGCGACGTCGAGACCCTCACCGACCCGATCCAGGTCGGCCAGGGCCTGCACGCGTGGGACGCTGCGTACTACGCCGACATCGCTCGTGGCGGCTACGACGCGGTCGGGCACCGAGGGCCTGCGGTTCTTCCCGCTCTTCCCGCTCCTCGCGCGCATGGTCGGTTGGGTCCCGGGCGTCGATTCGACGTTCGCGGTCGTGCTCGTCGCGAACATCTCGGCGCTCGCGCTCGGTTTCGTGATCTACCGGCTCGCGTACCTGGAACGCGGCGACGAGCGATTCGCGCGACGCTCGGTATGGCTGTGCTACCTCCTCCCGCCCGCGTTCGTGCTCGTGATGGGCTATGCGGAGGCGACGTTCATGTTGCTCGCGTCCGTGGTGCTCTACGCGTCGCGGACGTCGCGGTGGTGGGTTGCCGCGGTCGCGGGCTTCCTTGCCGGCGGTTGCCGTCCGATCGGCGTGCTGCTCTTCGTACCGGTCGTGATCGAGGCAGTGCGCGATCGGCGCTCGCTGACGGGGTGGGACATCGCGGGAAGGGTTGCGGCGGTGATGGCGCCTGCGGCCGGGTGCTTCGCGTACCTTTCGTGGGCCGCAGACCGCACCGACAGCTTCCTCGAGCCACTGCGGCTCCAACAGAATCCCCAGCTGCGCGGAAGCACACGGTTCCCGTTCACGAACGTCGTCGACGTCGCGCGCGACTTCGCAACCGGCGACCAGGACACTGCCGGCCTGCACCTGATCACTGTCGCGGTGTGCCTCGCGCTCTTGGTCGTGCTCGCGCGGCGTTGGCCTGCGTCGTACACGATGTACGCCGCGGCATCGCTCATCGCTCGCGCTGACGGCGAGCAACCTGGACTCGATGGAGCGCTACATGTTGTCGACGGTGCCGTTCGTGTTCGCCCTCGCGGACGTGCTCGACACCGAGGAGCGGGAACTGATCGTGTTGGTGGTCGCGGCTGCGGGCATGGTTGCGGCATCCGCGCTCGCGTTCTCCGGGTCGCTCGTCCCGTGACATCGCGTGTCAAGTTCGGCCACGGGTTGTTGCTGATTGCGCTGGTGGCGTTCGGCATCCGGGTCGGCTACGTGGCGTTCGCCAAGGCCGACGACTGCGCGGTGCGCATCGACGGTGAGGTGGTGGCGACGTATCCGAGCGAATGCGCGGTCGGCGACCAGATCTACTACAACGCGTCGGCGAACGTGCTCGCCGACGGCGAGGGGTTCACCGAGCCGCTGTGGCCGGTGACGCATCCCGGCGAGGATCCACCGCCCGCCGCCGACCATCCGCCGCTCACGACGCTCGTGCTCGCTCCGGTGTCGTTCTTCGTCGAGCGACCGCCACTCGAGTGGATCGCCGGTGACGCGCTCGACACGAACCTCCGCGAGCACCGATACGCCATGGCTGTGCTCGGTACCGGGGTCGTGGTGCTGATCGGACTGCTCGGCCGGCGCGTGCGCGACGATCGGGTCGGGCTCGTCGCCGCGGGGATCGCGGCGGTATCGCCGAACCTCTGGGTGAACGACGGCCTGGTCATGTCCGAAACGATCATGAACCTCGCAGTCGTCGGCGCGCTGCTCGCGGCCGTGATCGCATTCGAACGTCCGTCGCCGAAGCGGCTGTTGGTGCTCGGCGTGTGCTGCGGACTCGCGACCCTCGCACGGGCCGAGTTGCTCATGCTCGTCCCGCTGCTCGACGCTGCCGCTCGCGTGGCGGTCGCGTCAGCGACTCCCCGCGTTGGTGGCCGGAATCGGCGCCAGCCTGCTCGTCATCGCCCCGTGGGTCGTGTTCAACCTCGTCCGCTTCGACGAGCCCACGTTCCTCTCGACCAACGACGGCACCGCGCTCGCCGGCTCGAACTGCGACCCGGTGTTCTCGGGCAACGCGATCGGGCTCTGGGGCCTCGGCGCGCGACATCGTGCCCGGTCGATGCCGGGCCGGGCGACCAGAGCGTCGTCGCCGGCCGCTACCGAGACCGCGCCCGTCGACTACGTGCAGGATCACTCGCGCCGGGTTCCCGACCGTCGTGCTCGCCCGCATCGGCCGCACATGGAGCGTGTTCCGCCCGCTCGACATGATCTCGTACAACGAGGGCGAGGGTCGCGAGCGTTCGGTGACGCGCCTCGGTCTCGTCGTGTACTACCCGACCGTGCTCGCCGCGATCGCCGGGGCGGTGGTGCTGTTCCGTCGCAAGGCGCGCTGGATCGCATGGATCCTGCTGGTTCCCGCGATCACGGTCACGATCACGAGCGCCATCACCTACGGCCAGACGCGATTCCGAGCCGCAGCCGAGCCGTCGCTGGCGGTACTGGCCGCGGTCGCGACGATCGCCGCGTGGGATCTGGACTCGGTCGAGCGCTCGGCCGGGCGTTCAGGACTCGAGGCAGGGCGAGACCGCGTAGAACGTGAGGCGCGGCGTGTTGACGTCGGCCGTCGCGACCACTTCGTAGCCGTCGACCCGTGCGCGGACCTTCGGATACCGGTCCGACGAGAGGCCGGAGCGATCGATCTCGTAGCCGCGGTCCTCGCCAGAGCTGCTCGACGTCGGGAAGGAGCGAGCGCACGTCGGTGCCCGCCGGCACTTCGACGAGCAGCGGCACTTCGGCCCGGTCGGTGCCGGCCGAACCGACCGCGTACCCGAGAAACTTCCTCCGGCACGTGACGTCACCCGTCTGCGTCGGTGTCTCGACCGTCGCGGCCAAGCCGGGCGGCAAAGCGGACGCGGCTTCGTCCACCAGGTCGACGACGCGTTCGCGTCCGGTCGCCAGATCGTCGGCACCGGTCTCGGGTGTGGAGCACGCGCCGAGCGCCAGCAACCCCGCCACCGCGACGGTGCGGAAAATCCGGAGACATCGGCGTCGATCTACCACACGAACAGGGTTCGCCTCGGTCAGCAAGCGGGCAGATACGATGCGACGCTTCCTGATGACCGAGACGATGCAGCACCCGACACCCCCCGCTTCCCCCGACCATCCGCTCTCTGTCGTCGTGATCGGCGCGGGTCCGGCCGGACTCACCGCCGCGTACATGCTCGCCAAGGCCGGTCTTGGCATCGTCGGTGACGATCCTCGAGGCCGACCCGGTCGTCGGCGGCATCAGCCGCACCGTGCAGCGCGACGGCTGGCGCTTCGACATCGGCGGCCACCGCTTCTTCACCAAGGTCGCGGCCGTCGACGACCTGTGGTTCGAGATCCTCGGTGAGGAGAACTTCCTGCGCCGGCCGCGTCAGAGCCGCATCTTCTACGGCGGCAAGCTGATACGACTACCCGCTCGTCCCGATGAACGCGCTGCGGAACCTCGGCCCGATCGAGGCGGCGCGCTGCGTCGGGTCGTACCTGTGGGTGCGGGTGCGTCCGCCGAAGAACCGGGACACGCTCGAGGGGTTCATCGCGAGCCGGTTCGGTTGGCGGATGTACCAGCACTTCTTCAAGACCTACAACGAGAAGGTCTGGGGCGTTCCGGCATCAGAGCTCTCGGCCGACTGGGGCGCGCAGCGCATCAAGAATCTCTCGTTGTTCCGCGCGGTCTGGGAAGCGCTGAAGCCGAAGCGACTGCGCGCCGGCAAGGACAAGACCAAGCAGGTCACGAGCCTCATCGAGGAGTTCAACTACCCGAAGTTCGGGCCGGGGATGATGTGGGAGACGGCGGCCGATGCCGTGACCGCGGCCGGGGCGACATTGCACTTCTCGCAGCGCGTCACCTCGGTACGGCACGCCGGCGGCTGGGCGGTCGAGGTCGAGACGGTCGACGACAACGGCACCACGCACACGTATCCGTGCACGCACGTGATCTCGTCGATGCCGATCGGTGCGCTCCTCCAGGGCGATGGATCCGACGGTCGACGCGCGCACGCTCGAGGCCGCCGGCGACATCCGCTACCGCGACCACCTCACCGTCGCGCTCGTCGTCCCGCAGGAGTTCTCGTTCAGCGACAACTGGATCTACGTGCACGACCCGGAGGTCGAAGGTCGGTCGGGTGCAGAACTTCGGTTCGTGGTCGCCGTACATGGTGAAGGACGGCCGCACCTGCCTCGGGCTCGAGTACTTCGTGAACGAAGGCGACGAGATGTGGACGCGCTCCGACGAAGACCTCGTCGAGCTGGGCACGCGCGAGCTCCACTCGCTCGGTCTCATCTCGCATCCCGACCGGGTCGAGGCCGGCTACGTCGTGCGGATGCCCAAGGCGTACCCCGTGTACGACGAGGACTACGAGGGGAACGTCGACGCGATGCGCAAGTGGCTCGAGGCCAATGCGCCCAACGTGTTCCCGTGCGGCCGGAACGGCATGCACAAGTACAACAACCAGGACCACTCGATGCTCACCGCGATGCTGTCGGTCGAGAACATCCTCGGCGCCGACCACGACGTGTGGGCCGTGAACGTCGAGGCCGAGTACCACGAAGAAGTCGACGGGACCGGTCGCGAGACGCCGGCGTCGGGGCGCGGCACGGGCCGCGACGCGCCGTTGCTGCCGCGGCCCAAGGCGTGATCCGAACCCCCCGGTTCGTGCAGCCGAACGCGTAGCCTCGGACGCGTGTCCGGGACTGCGAGTCCTCCGCCGGGCGGCACGATCAGCGGATCGTCGCCCGCACTACCCGTGTTTCGACGGGCTCCGCGCGTTCGCGGCAATCGCAGTCTTGTTGCACCATGCCGCGATCGGTACCGCGTTCTCGTTCCGCGAGGTCGGGATTCCGTTCTCCGAGGTGCAGTGGCCGATCGGCAAGTACTTCGCGCACATGGACGCGGGCGTCTCGATCTTCTTCCTGATCTCCGGCTTCCTGCTCTACATGCCGTTCGTCGCCTCCGCGTTCGACGACCGCGAGCCGATGGGGCCGCGGCGCTTCTTCCGGCACCGGTTCCTGCGCATCTTCCCCGCGTACTGGGTTGCCTTCATCTGCATCACGCTGTTCATCGGCATCGACATGCCCATCCCGGGCCGGCGCAGCATCTTCGACTACTTCCTCCTGCTCCAGCTCTACGACCCGGCCGACGCGGGCCGCCGCGCGCTCGGCGGCATCTCGCAGTCGTGGACACTCGCGGTCGAGATCTCGTTCTATCTGTTCATCCCGTTGTACGCGTACGTGATGCGGCGCATCGGCGGACGTCGCGGTGCTACGTGACCGGTTCCGTCTCGAGGTCGTCGGGCTGGTCGCGCTGGTCGCGATCAGCGCGTTGTGGCGCGTGCCTCGTCTACTGGGGCATTTCCGACGGCGCGGTGCTGCACAAGCTCGGGCAGTACTGGCTTCCCGCGCACCTGGACCTGTTCGCGCTGGGGATGGGGCTGGCCGTGGTCCGCACGTGGCTCGATCGACGCGACCGTCCGGTGCAGTTCTTCGACGTCATCGGCCGCCACGATGTGTTGTGGTGGGTGGTCGCGCTGGTGCCGTTCCAGATCGTTTCCATGCACATCGGTCTGTCGGCGACGCTCGAACAGCTCGACGGGCCGCAGTCGTACCTGCGTCAGTGGCTCTACGGAGCGACCGCGTTGTTCCTGCTGCTGCCGGCCGTGTTCGGCCCGCAGCGTCGCGGCGCGATCCGACGCTTCCTGCAGGTCGCGCCGATCGTCTATCTCGGCACCATCTCCTACGGCATCTACCTGTGGCACCAGGCCTTCCTCAGGAAGGTGCACCAGTGGGGTGGCTGGGAACCCGGACCGGGCGAGTCCGTGCTCGTGGGCTTCCGCGGCGACTTCCTCGTCCACGTGTCCGCCGCGCTCGCCCTGAGCGTCGCCGCCGCGTCGCTCAGTTGGTTCCTCGTCGAACGACCGTTGCTGCGCCGCAAGGACCGACCGCTGTTCGGGAGTCACCGTCGCTCGCGCGAGCGCCGCATCGCGTTGATCGGCGCATCGCGTGATCGGCGCATCGCGTCGATCGCCCGGACGCGAGCACGGCATGCACCGTCGCACTACCAGTACGTGCGCGTGATGCCGGCGAGCACCGACCGCGAGCACGACGGACTCGACCGCGACGAGCACTCGTCCGATCTGTAGCGTTCGTCGACGGCGACATCCGTTCCGCGGTCGGGAGCGCAGGCACTGCGGCCAGGGCGAGGACGTGCGATCAGCGGGTACACGGTACCGCCCCTGGAACTCGTCGACGGCCGCGGCGCCACGCACGGCGTTCCATCCGAGCATAGGACGAGCACGAACAACGCGACAGCACATGACCGCGGCGACTGCGAGCGCGATCGCACATGTCGCGCGGGCCATGGCGAGACGGCGTGCGTCGATCCAGCACGCAGTGGTCACCACCCCGAAGATCACGAGGACGAGGGGCCAAGGGGTGTTCCAGCCGCCGTCTGACCCAGCGCGTCGCGCGCGTAGGCGAAGCCGTGATCACCGAGGGAGCTCCCGATTGCCTGCAGGAAGTCGATCGGGTGCGAGCGCACGAAATCGAGCTGCTGCGTCGGCGTCGACGTCGCGGTACGCGTACGAATCCGGGCTGGTGATGCCCCGCGTCGGCTCGGTGTAGTGGTCCTGCGCCCACGCACTCCAGAGCCCGCCCATGATCGACGGCCACGACGACGCCGCGCCGCGCAGCGCGATCGGCGACCCGTTCGCGGTGGCGCCACGATCGGGAGCAGCAGGAACGCCGCCACGAGGACGTACGGCTGTTTGCACAACGCGAGGCGCGACCGTGACGGTGACGGTCTCGACGACGCAGACCGGTCGGGACCGTGCCGCGCCGAAGCGATGCCAGCCGCAGCGCTTCGGCGAGCAGGAGCACCGCGAGCGCGACCGTGACGGTGTCGGCCGTCACGGTCGCGGCCTGGAAGATGACGATCGGTGCGAGGCCGAGCGTGGCGAGGACCCACTTGCGCTGCGGAAGGCGGCGGATCGCGAGCGCGACCAGGCCGATGTACGCGCCGAGGCCGGCGAGCCGGGCGAGCAGGAAGCGTCGCAAGCGTCGAGAGGTGGAGGGCGCGGCGCGATGTCGATCGCGATCGCGCTCGGAAGGTAGGGGATCGGCGAGTACACCGCCGCCGACGGGTACGCGATGAACAGGTCGCTCGCCGCGCGGCGCGCGGTCGTTCAGGTGCGAGACAGATCGGAGAAGGACGCGTCGGTCGAGAACACGCCCGTCTTCGATGAGGTCGATGATGTCGGTGCGCAGCTCGTCGGGAAACCGGCCGCCGAGCTCGTCGCGGTCCGTGGCGAGTGCAGCGGTCGACGAACGGTCGTCGACGGACACGAGGCGGCCGTCGCCGACCTGCCACGCGCGAAGGAAGTGCAACGGTTCGTCGTAGCCCCGAACGGAGGGACAAGGATCGCGAACAGCGATCCCGAACACGCTCGCGACGCAGACGAACCAGCGAACGGGACCCCACGATCTGGGCACGCGAAACGGTAGCCTCTCTGCATGACGGACCGCGCCTCGACGTTGGTCATCATCCCCGCGTTCGACGAAGAGGACGCGCTGCCGGGAACGCTCTCGGAGCTCATGTCGTTGCGGCCCGACCTCGACGTGCTCGTCGTGTCCGACGGCTCGCGCGACAAGACCGCCGAGCTCGCGCGCGCCGCCGGCGTCGCCGTGCGTCGAGCTGCCGTTCAACCTCGGCATCGGCGGCGCGCTGCAGACCGGATTTCGCTACGCGGTGCGGCACGGGTACACGCGCGGCGTGCAGTTCGACGCCGACGGGCAGCACGACCCGCGTGAGATCGCCACGCTCGAAGCGATCGCTCGACGACGGCGCCGAGCTGGTCGTCGGCAGCCGGTTCGGCGAGGGCACCGTCGAGTACCGGGTCGGGCCGGTCCGGCGAGGCGGCGATGCACGTGCTCCGCTTCGCGGTGAACCGCATGTCGGGGCAGCAGTTCACCGACACGTCGTCGGGGTTCCGGGCGTTCGGCGCGCCCGGTGCTGCAGTTCTTCGCCGAGGCCTACCCGGTGGAGTTCATGGACTCCACCGAGTCGCTCCTGCTCACGTGCAAGGCCGGATACCGGGTGGTCGAGGTGCCCACCCGCATCCGCCAGCGCGCCGCCGGGACCGCGTCCACCCGCCACGTGCGGCTCGTGTACCACTACATGCGGCTGCTCGTCGTGCATGTTGAGCCAGGTGTCGCGCCGTCCGCGCGACCGGGAGGTGCCATCGTGATCCTCGGAGCCGATCCGGACCCGATCTCGTTCGGGCTGAGCACCCGCGCGCACGTCGTCGTCATCGTCGTCGTCGCTGTCGGCGCGTGGTTCCTCATGCGCTTGCTGCGGCGGCGGCAGCTGCGCGGCAAGTACACGCTGCTGTGGATGTTCGTCGGTGTCGCCGTGCTCGTGCTCGCCGCGTTTCCCGGCATGCTCGACCGCGCCGCGCGCTGGCTGCGCGTCTACGACTCGCCGAACCTGCTGTTCCTGCTCGCGATCGCGTTCCTGCTGCTCGTGTGCGTCTACTTCTCGTGGGAGCTGTCGCGGCTCGAGGAACGGAGCCGGATCCTCGCCGAGGAGCTCGCGTTGCTGCGAGGCGAGTCCGTCGAGGCCGGCCAGGCGGCGCGCGAGGGCGATTGAGCGGCTCGCGTCGTAGGCGCGGAAGATCTGCATCTTCTCCGCCTCGATCGAACCTTCGGCGTGCACCGCGAGCACGGCGTGGTAGCCGCCGAACTCGCGGACGGTGAGATCGGAGATCAGGTTCATCATCGCGAGGCGCTCGGGCGCCGGCGCCGCGGCGCGCGAAGTACTTCTCGAGCACCGGCCGGACGTCGGGGCTGTCCCAGTCGTCGCCGCCGGGCCCGGTGACGAGCAGCCCACCCGCGCAGTCCTGCACCATGTGCACCGCCTCGGGGAAGCCGGTGGCGAAGGTGTACTTGGCGATGTTGGTGGTGGCGGAGTCGGGGCGGCAGAAGCCGTCGTCGCCGACCTGGCCGCGTCGCGCCGCCGTCTCGCACAACGTGCGCACCGTCTCCGCGTAGATCACGAGCTGCGTGAGCTTGTCCTTGATGTGGCCGGCGCGGATGCACGCCGTTCATCCGCGCGATCTCGGCCGCGGCGCCCACGAGCGCATCGAGCAGCGGGAGCTTGTACGAGACCGCGGTGAACCGGTGGTACTCGACGAACGCCAGCGCGATCGGGCCCGCGAGCTCGGGTTGGCGGAAGCAGAACACCCGCTCCCACGGCACGAAGACGTCGTCGAACACCGTGAGCGTCTCGAGCATCTTGTGCTGCGCCGAGACCGGGAACTCCCACGGGTGCTTGGCCCCGGCCGAGTACGGCGACACGTACATCGACAGCCCGTCGGTGTTCGGGCGCGACCGCGAACCCGACGGCCCAGTCGGCATCGTCGGCCTGCATCGCCCGGGTCGGCAGCACGAGGATCTCGTTGCAGTTCGGCGTGAGTGACGTGTGCGCCTTGGCGCCCCGCACGACGATGCCCTCGTCGCTCTCGTCGACGACGTGCAGGTACAGGTCGGGGTCGGCCTGCTCGTGCGGCGCCTTGCTGCGGTCGCCCTTCACGTCGGTCTGCGCGACCGCGACCGCGAGGTCGTTGTCGCGGCAGCGCTCGTAGAACGCCATGAGGCGTTCGAGCTCGACGTTTTGCAGCACGGTCTGCAGCGCGAACAGCGCGTCGGTGCCGACGTCCTTCAGCGAGATCAGCGTCCCGCCGAGCGCGGTCGTCGTCTCGATGAGCCGCATGCGGGCGAGGAGGTCGTCGGTGCTGCGCGGGATCCGGTAGTACGCGCTGTACTCTCGCCGACCTCGGGATCGTCGACGACGGCGACGTCGCGGTACTCGGGATCGTGGCCGATCTCGAAGTCGACGCGGAGTGGTCGACCGCGACGCGCAGATCGGGTTCGCCGAGCACGTCGTCGACGCGCTTGCCGCGGTACCACAGCACCCGGCCGTCCTGGAGCGAACTCGCGGTACTCGTCGGCGGTGCGCAGGGCCATTCCGTCACCTGTCGCACGCGTGTTCGACCGGCTCAATCTGACGGCGCCGTCATCTCGCTGACGGTCGTTCGATCAGCGGCGGCGCGGCCCCGAGGTCGAGCAGCCGACCGATGCGCTCGAACATGTGCCGGCGGTTGAGCCAGAGCAGCCGCGATTTCAGCGTGGCCGAGGCCGGGGCGCGGCGCGAACGGTTCGTCCGGGATCGAAGTCGTACGGGTGGCAGTACGTCCAGAGCAGCTCGTCGGCGATGCGCATGGCGCAGCCCGTAGCGCACTGCGGTCCACGGGAGCACACGGAAGTAGACGCCGCCGAGATACGGGTTGGCGAGGTGGCGGGCCGACCGATGCGTGACCGGGCACGGCAGCTCGAGCAGCCCCGACGGCCAGCGGACGGCATGCGCGGCCGCGCCGGGCAGCCGAACAGCGGGCTGCGCGCCGGCAGCACGCTCGACGAGTACCGGAAACCGACTTCGGTGAGGATGTCGACGGCCCACTCGGTGGAGGGCACGAGCGAGAACGTCGGCGCGCGGAATCCCGCGATCTCGGTGCCCGTGAGGTCCTCGAGCAGCGCCTTGCCCCGCTTCGTGTCCTCGCGGAACGCGTCGCGGGTGAGGTCGTGAGCGGCTCGTGCCGGTACGCGTGCAGGGCGACCTCGTGCCCTGCGGCCGCGATGTCGCGCACGAGCTCGGGATCTCGCTGCCGCGAGCTCGCCGACGACGAAGAATGTGCCGCGCACGTCGCGCTCGGCGAGGAACGCGACGATGTCGCGCGTGATGCCGGGTGCGCGCGCGGGCGTGCCGGGTGCCGCGTGGTCCTCGACGTCGAGCGTGAACGTCGATCTGCCGGCATCAGTAGGCGTCCATGTCGAGGAACTCGAACGTGTCGAGCCGGAACCGGTCGGGCGCGACCCGGTCGTCGTCGAGCGGCTTCAACACGACGTTCAACGGCGACGGCTGGAGGCGGCGCGGCGGCGTGAGCCGCGCACGCGCACGTGGGCGTTGTGCCCGGCGTACACACAGATCGGTGCGCGCTGCGCCCGGCACGCGGCCGCGACGTACGCGAGCGCCGTCGACCGGGAGCGACGCGCCCGGGCGTGGGAAGACCTTGAGGAGCACGGCGGCGGGGATACGGCCTGGTGCGAGGGTCCGGGTGCTGACCGCGATCGCGTCGTCGCCGACGTGGAACACGTACCGCGCGCCGGGCCGTGAGAGCCGCCAGCGCAGGAACGGGACGTCCCAGGACTGCACCCAGTCGGTCGACCGGGACCCAGTCGAGGTCGCCGGCAAAGCGACGTCGAGCCGGTCGCTCGCCAGGAACGCGGGATTCGACGACCGTCGACACGATGCCGCGAGGCCCGAGCCGCGGGCACGCACACCCGCACCGGCATCGGACCGAGCAGGCGCCAGCCGAACCGTTCGACCACCACGACCGTCGACGCGTCGTTGCCGACGCCGACCATGCCGGGCGCACCGCGTGTGCTGCCGCGCGCGCGTAGACCTGCTCGGCCATCTCGCGGAACAGTCCGCTGCGCCGGACGGTGGGATCGGTCGCGACGTTCGACGAGAAGATGAACGGCATCGCGCCCGCCGGCGTGCGGTACATGGTCGGCAGCACTGCGTAATGGCCGCAGACGCCGGCCGTCTTCGTCGACGTTCTCCTCGATCGCGTAGCCGCGCGGGTTGTCGCCGTAGAACCAGCGGAGATACGCGGGATCCGAGAAGCGTCGGTCGAGGGCGCGAGCGAGCAAGTCGGAGGTCGTGTCGTAGGAATGCATCGGTGCGGTCATGCGATGGTCGCGACCGGTTCGGACGGTGCGTCGGGCACGGGTGGCCCGAGCGGTGCCGCGGATGTCACCTTGTTTCCGCGCAACCGTTCCACGATCCATACGATCGAACCGGCCGCAAGCACGGGCAGCATCGCGTCGACCGGGGCACGGTAGCGAGTGATGCCGAACGTCATCGCCGCGGTGATCGTGATCGTGGCCGCAATCGCGAGGAACGGCAGGATCGGCACCCGCCGGCGGCGCAGGATGACGAGCCCGCCGATCGCTCAGCGCGAGCAGCGGGAAGTACTGCGCACGTGGCGAGGCGCGACTGCCAGAGGCCGCGGCCCTCGATCCACGCGTTGAACGGGTCGATGTTCTGGCCCGGCCGGAAGAGGTCCCACATGCGCAGCACGCGTTGGCGTGACGACGCGTGGCAGGTCGTCGTGCGTGGCGATCGATCTCGCCCAGCCCGACCGCGCGCCAGGCGACCTCGTGCGTCGACTCGTCGCCGAACCACGCGAAGTCGGTGCCGGGGATCAGTCCCGAGCTCGTCCTGCAGTTCCGTGGCTCTCCGCTGCCCGTGGAACTCGTCGAGCTTCTCGTCGAGGTCGAACGCGCAGCTGATGCTCCAGTAGCCCGCGTACGTCGCCTTCGTACGTGCTGATCTGCTCGCCGGTTTCGGGGTTCGTGTAGTCGCAGTTGGCGACCATGAGCACGCTGCCGATGCCGTTCGACATCGCGACCGGATGCTCGAACCGGGCCGCGTTGTAGAGCACCCACGGTGCGAGCAGCGATGCCGCCGACCGCGCACGCGACGAACGCGAGCTTCAGGCGGTCGCGGCCACGACTCGTTCGCGCCGCATGCAACGCGAACGGGATCACGAGCAACGGAAACAGCGTGAGCGCCTCGGCGCGGCTCAACGCCGCGAGCGCGACGGTCGCCGCCCATGAGCGCGGCCGTCCGCACCGAGGGCGCGTCCCAGAACCGGTACGCGAACCACACCGCGATCGCGGTGGTGAGCACGTACATGCTCTCCGACATGAGCATCTCGTCGTTGATCCAGAGGTGCGCGTACACCGTCGCGAGCACCGCGGCGATCCAGCCCGCCCAGTCGCTGCGGAACAGGCGGCGCGCGAGCAGGCCGATCATGAACACCGCGCCGGCACCGAGAAGGGTCGACGCGAGCCGGTGGGTCGTCTCGCTCGTGCCGATGAACTTCGAGACGCCGGCCAGGTAGAGCAGGTACGTCGGTGGGTGGCCGGCGCTCGGTGTCTCGCGTCCGAACAGCCGCCACTGCGTCGGGTCGATGAACCAGTGGCCGTCGGCGATGTCGTTCGCCTGCCAGTGGTAGTAGGCGGCGTCGCCGTTGAGGCGGAGGCGGTCGATGTTGACGAGCACGTACGCGACCCGCAGACGCGAGTGCGCCGAGCGCGATCGACAGGAGCACGAGGTGGAAGCCGCTGACCGAGAACCGGCCGATCGCGAAACGTCGCCCTTGGAATCCGGTCATGGAGCGAGGCGAGTCATGCGGAGCGGCGTCCGGTCGCGTTCGACGCGACCCGGCCACGCCGGCCGTTCGGAAGCACCCGATCTCGGATGCCCCACCAGCGTCACGCGCGCCGCTGCTTCGCCGATGATCCGCCACGACATCTTCGACGTCCCGAGCACACGGTCAGTGAAGCAGATCGGGACCTCGACGATGCGGCCACCGACGCGTGCGACGCGGTAGGCCATCTCGACCTGGAAGCCGTAGCCGCTCGAGCGCGCGGTGGAGAAGTTGATGCTGCCGCAGCATCGACGCGCGAAACGGCGCGATAGCCGGCAGTGGAGTCGGCCACGTCGAGGCCGAGCGCCCACGACGCGTATCGATTGCCGGCCGTCGAGAGGAAGAGCCGTTCGCGCGGCCAGTTCGGCACGCTGCCGCCTGCGACATACCGCGACCCGACCGCGAGGTCGGCGCCCGTTTCGATCGCGCGCACGCAGACGCGGCAGGTCGGCCGGGTCGTGGGACAGGTCGGCGTCGATCTCGATCATCACGTCGTAGCCGAGGGCGAGGCCGGCGGCGAAGGCCTCGCGGTACGCGCTCCCGAGCCCCATCTTGCGGGGCCGGCGCAAGCACATGGATCCCGCCGATCTCGGACGCGAGCGCCTCGGCCTTCTCCGCCGTGCCGTCGGGGCTGTTGTCGTCGACCACGACGATCGTCGCCGTCGGGAACGCGTCGCGGATCCGGCGCACGACGAGGTCGATGTTCTCGGCCTCGTTGTACGTCGGGATCGCGATCCACACGTTCGTGCCCGACACGTTCGTCCCCGTGGCCTGGACGCGTGTTCAACGCGGGCTCCGAGGGCCACGGGCGATCGCGAACAGGACGGGCGTGGTCGGCCGGATGTGGTTCGTCACGAACAGGTGACTCGCGTCGATGCCCGACCCGATCCCGGTGGTTTCGGAGCCGAGCAGCCGGTACACCGCCGGCAGTGCCCGTTCGTACGACCACACGTAGCGCGCGTCGCGGGATGCGATGGCGGATGCCGAAGGGATCGAGACGGAGGATCCGCGCGCCACTGGCTCTGCGTCCGGCGAAGTCCGCCTGGAGCACATCGTCGCCTTCGATGCCCGAGGCACTCGACGTCCTCGAACAGCAGCTGCAGCATGGAGACGAGCTGCGCGGGTTCGAACAGGTAGACGTGGAACGGGTTCTCGAAGTCGGCCGGCGCGTTCGGTGTGATGACGAAGGCGCTGCCGTCGCGGTCGCAGGACGCGCGCGAGCTCGGCGACGTGGAGCACGGGGTTCACGAAGTGCTCGATGATGTGCGACGACACGACCGTGTCGACCGCGGCGTCGCGGATCGCGAGCGCGGCCCCGTCCATGCCCGCGAACTGCAGGCCGGGCGAGTCGCGCGCGTGCGCGCCCGGTCTCGACAACGGTCGGCGCGCTGTAGTCGACGCCGATGACGTGCGCGATCGGGCGCGGCGAGCGCGGCCGTCTGCTCGCCCGACGCCACAGCCGATGTCGAGGACGGTCCCGGGGCCGAGGCGCGCCGCGACCTCGCGGTAGCCGGCGTCGTGCAACGCCAGCAGTGAGTCGGGGGTCGAGCCCGCCATCGGTCGCTCGCCGGTGAGCTTCGCCACGGGCCTCCTCTGGGTGCCTCCTGCGGCCGGTCGGGGAGCGTAGTGGCGCGTTCGTGAGCGAGGTGTGACCACCGAAACCGTGGTCGGTCGACCTAACATCCTGGATTCGCACGGGGTGCCGAAGTCGGACATCAGATGTGCGGGTTGTGGTCCGGACGGGGGTGCGGAAGTCGGACATCAGATGTGGGAGTTGTGGTCCGACCGAAGGCGCACGATCACCGAAGGGCACTGCCGACAACGTGAGCACCGCAGAACCGGGGGACGGCGGACGGGACGAAGGCGCGCTCCTCGCCAAGCTGGGTGACATCGCGACCGCGTGCGGGGTTGCGCCGCATCTCGATGCTGGCGTGGCGGGATCTCGACGATCCCGAAGCCGGCGGGTCCGAAGTGCACGCGTCGAACGTCGCCGCGCTCTGGAGCCGCGCCGGCATCGAGGTGACGATGCGGACGTCGTACGCGCCCGGAAAGCCGCAGATCAGTTGGCGCGACGGCTACCGGGTGATCCGCAAGGCCGGTCGATACAGCGTCTTCCCGCGTGCGGCGTTCAGCGAAATGATGAAGTGGCACGGCGGGAGCGACGCGATCGTCGAGATCTGGAACGGCATGCCCTTCCTGTCGCCGGTCTGGGCGCGCCGTCCCAAGGTCGGTGTGGATGCACCACGTGCACGACACGATGTGGGAGATGACCCTGCCCCCGGCGCTCGCCCGCATCGGCCGCACGATGGAGTTCCGGATCGCGCCGCCGCTCTACCGGCGCACGCCGATCGTGACGCTCTCGGAGTCGTCGAAGCGGGAGCTCGTGGACCGCCTCGGCTTCGCGGCCGCGCGGGTGCACGTCGTGCCACCGGGTGTCGACGCGCGCTTCTCGCCCGGCGGCAGCGAAGTCCGACGTTCCGCTCGTGCTCGCGGTCGGGCGTCTCGTTCCGGTGAAGCAGTTCCCGATGCTCATCGAGGTGCTGGCGGCGTGTCGCGCCCGCCACCCGACGCTGCAGCGCGGTCATCGTCGGCGAGGGCTACGAACGCGAGCGACTGGAGTCGCTGCGCAACCAGTTGGGTGCGGACGACTGGATCGAGCTTCCGGGCTGGCTCTCGGACGACGAGTTGCTCGCGCTGTACCGCCGCGCGTGGGTGGTCGCGAGCGCGTCTGCCCACGAAGGCTGGGGCATGACGATCACCGAAGCGGCGGCGTGTGGCACGCCGGCGGTCGCGACCCGCATCGCCGGACACCAGGACGCGGTGCTCGACGACGAGACCGGGTTGCTCGCGAGCGGACCTTCCGAGCTTCGCGCCGCGCTCGAACTCGTGCTCGCCGACGACGAGCGCCGGGCCCGAATGGGCGCGGCCGCCCTCGAGCGAGCGCGGCAGCTCACGTGGGGTGCCACTGCGCGAGGAACGTTGGAGGTGCTCGCCAGGGAGCGCGGCGCGCCACCGTCCGTCGTGAGTCGCCTTCGCTCGCCGCGCGCGTCCGCGCTCGCGGTCGGTTACGTCGGGCTCGCGCTCCTCGCGTGGGTGCCGGTGTTCCGTTCGCTGCCCGGGAAGGTCGCGGCGGACACCAAGCAGTACCTCACCTCGATCCCGCGCGGCTGCTCGGCCGCGCCGTCACCATGTGGGATCCCAACATCGGCATGGGCACGGTCACCCACCAGAACATCGGGTACCTGTTCCCCCTCGGCCCGTTCTACTGGCTGTGCGAGCGGATCGGCTTGCCCGACTGGGTCGCGCAGCGACTGTGGTTGGGCTCACTGCTCTTCGCCGCGGGTGCGGGCGTTCTGTACCTGCTGCGGACCTTCGGCCTGCGCGGTCCGGGCGTGGTGGTCGCCGCGATCGCGTACATGCTCACGCCGTACACGCTCGACTACGCGGCGCGCATCTCGGTCCTGTTGATGCCATGGGCGGCGCTGCCGTGGATGATCGGGCTGGTGCGCAAGGCGCTGCGCGACGGCGGCTGGCGCTATCCGGCGATCTTCGCGCTCGTGGTGCAGGTGGTCGGCGGCGTGAACGCGACCGCATTGCTCTTCGCGGGCGTCGGCCCGGCGCTCTGGGTCCTGTACTCGTGGCTCGTCGCTCGCGAGGTGCAATGGCGACGCGCGTCGGGTGTCGCGCTCCGCACCGGCGCGCTGACGATCGCGGCGTCGTTGTGGTGGATCGTGGGCCTCGCGATGCAAGGGCGGTACGGCCTCGACATCCTGCGGTACACCGAAACCGTCGAAGCCGTCGCCCGCACCTCGACGCCGAACGAGATCATGCGCGGGCTCGGTTACTGGTTCTTCTACGGCCAGGATCGCATCGGACCGTGGATCGAAGCGTCGTCGAACTACACGCAGCGGCCCGCGGTCATCATCGCCGGCTACACACTCGCGGCCCTGGCGTTGCTCTCGGCCGGTCTGGTGCGGTGGCGGCACCGGGTGTACTTCGTCGGTCTGTTCGTCGTCGGCGTGATCCTCGCGGTCGGCGCACACCCGTTCGGGAGCCCGACGCCGCTCGGCGCGTTGTTCAAGGCGTTCGCAACCGGCTCGACGGCCGGGCTCGCGATGCGGAGCACCGCGCGTGCGGTGCCCCTCGTCGTGCTCGCGACCGCAGTCCTGCTCGGTGTCGGGACCAACGCCGTCTACGACGCGTTCATCGCGGAAGAAGCAGACGGTCCTCGCGCTACGGAGCGGTCGCGATCGTCCTCGTGCTGATCGCGATCGAATTTCCCGGCGCTGATCGACGGCACGTTCTACGGGGAGAACCTGCAGCGCCCGGAGGAGATCCCCGAGTACTGGAACGATGTCGCCGCCGCGCTGGATGCGTCCGAGCGACGGCACCCGCGTGCTCGCGATCCCCGGGTCCGACTTCGCGTCGTACCGCTGGGGCAACACGGTCGATCCGGTCCTGCCGGGCCTCATGGACCGGCCGTACGTGGCGCGCGAGCTCATCCCGTGGGGCAGCCCGGCCACCGCCGACCTGTTGAACGCCGCTCGACCGCCGGATCCAGGAGGGGACGCTCGACCCGGCCGGGTTCGCGGCCATCGCCCGTCGCATGAGCGTGGGCGACGTGGTGCTCCGCAACGACCTCGTCTCCGAGCGCTACAACCTGGTGCCGCCGCGCGAGGTCAACCGCGCGTTCGCATCAGTACCGGGCCTCGGTGCGGCAGTCGACTTCGGTACGCCGCAGTTCTTCACGCCCACGAAGCCCTCCGTCGACGAGATCGCGCTGGCGGCGCCGGCGAACGAGGCTCCGCTCGCGCCGGTCGTCGTGTATCCGGTCTCCGATCCGCTGCCCATCGTGCGCGGCGCCTCGACCCAGGACGCGCTGATGATCGCAGGCGACGGGGAAGGCATGATCGACGCCGCCGATGTCGGGCTGCTCGACGGAGCCGGGATCGTGCAGTACTCGGGCTCGTACGAATCACCTGAGCAGTTGCAGGCCGCGGTCGGCGACGACACGACGCTCGTGCTCACCGACACGAATCGGCGGCGGGCCCGTCGATGGAGCTCGGTGCGGGACAACCTCGGCGTCACCGAACAAGCCGGTGAGGAACCGCTCCGGACCGACCTCGGCGACGCGCGCCTCGATGTGTTCCCCGATGCAGGCGACGACGCGCACAGCACGATCGACCAGCAAGGTGTCGCGCGTGTGACTTCGACGAGGTACGGCAACGCCATTACCTACACGCCGGAGGACGCGGCGGCTGCGCGCGTTCGACGATGATGTCGACACTGCCTGGCTCGCGGGTGCGCTCGGCGCCGCGGTCGGGGAGCGCCTCCGCGTCGATCTCGACGAGCCCATCACCGCCGATCACATCAACCTGGTGCAGCCGCTGAAGCGGGCGCGCGACCGGTACATCACCAAGGTGCGCATGACGTTTTCCGGCGACGGCGACGGTGAGGACACGATCGAGGCAACGCTCGACGGATCGTCGCGTACGGCCGAAGGCCAGACCATCGACTTCGACGAGCGGACGTTCGACCGGCTCGAGATCGAGGTCGTCGACACGAACTTCGGAACTCCCCGCCTCAACGGGAACGCGAACGCGATCGGCTTTGCCGAGGTGCGCCTCATCGACTCGGCATCGGGTGCGCCGGTGCGCGTCCACGAGGTGGTGCAGATGCCGACCGACCTGCTCGACGCGGTCGGTGAGGAGTCAACTGCGCAGCCGCTCGTCGTGCTGATGACACGCGACCGGATGCGGCCGGTGCCGCCGCAGATCCGACCCCGAGCGTGCCATTGCGCGCGCGTTCACCCTGCCGGCGACGCGTGAATTCGCGCTCACGGGCACGGCGCGGGTCAGTACCGACGCCAACGCGCCGAGTATCGCGGCCGCGCTCGACACGCCCGATGTCGACGCAGGAGCCGTCCGCGCCACGGCCAAAGAGTTCATGCAGGGCTGTCTGGCGTGCCGGCCCGAAGCCGCGATCGACGGCGATCTCGCGACCGCATGGCAGACCCCGTTCGTCGGTGTACGCGACCAGTGGGTCGACTACGAGCTCCCCGCGCCGATCACGTTCGACCGCATGGACCTCTCGGTGGTCGCCGACGGCCGGCATTCGGTTCCGACACGGATCCGGCTCGAGGTCGGTGACGACGTGCGGGTGCTCACGCTGCCACCGATCGGCGACGCCGCGACCGAGAACGCAACTGCGACCGTGCCGCTCACGTTCCCGGCGGTCACGGGCCGAACCGTGCGCGTGACGATCGAGGACGTGCGCGAGGTCAACACGTTCAGCTACTTCTCGAACAACCTGGCGCTCACCCCGGCCGCGATCGCCGAGCTCGGTATTCCCGGGCTCGCAGCGACCGCGCCCGCAACCTCGCTCGGTGGCGAGTGTCGCGACGACCTGCTGTTCGTCGACGGCGATCCGGTGCCGATCCGCATCACCGGCACGGCCGCCGACGGGCTCGCGAACGCGCCGCTCGCCGTCGAGACGTGCGACCCCGCCGACCCTTCGCGTGCACCGTCGCTGACGCTCGACGCCGGGTCACATGAAGTCGAGGCCGCGCTCGGCGTGGAGACCGCGCTCCAACTCGATCGCCTGGTGTTGGCGTCCGCGGCCGGGGGCGGACCGGGCACGGTCGAAGGCGGACGCGTCGCTCCGCGAGCCGACCGGCTCCGTCGACGCCGACGGTCGAAGTGGTGCGCGACGGCCGCACCCGCATGCGCGTCCACGTCGACGGCGCCACCGAACCGTTCTGGCTCGTCCTCGGTGAGTCCGAGAACGCCGGTTGGCGCGCGACCACAGACGGCGCCGCACTCGGACCACGCCGCCTCGTCGACGGCTACGCCAACGGCTGGCTCGTCGATCCGACGACCGACGAGTCCTTCGACGTCGTTCTCGAGTGGGCGCCCCAGCGCAGCGTCTGGGCCGGTCTGGCCGTGTCGATTGCGGCGGTGCTCGGCTGCCTGGCGATCGTCGCGGTGACGTGGTGGCGGCGCCGTGCGGGCGCGCTCGCGCTCGTGACTGCGCCCGAGGCAGCCGACTCGCAGGTCAGCATCGAATGGCCGCGGCGCGACGTCCGGCCAAGTGGGCGGAGCGGGTTTCTCGCCGGTGCTGAAGGTCCTGATACCGGTCGCGGTCGGCGTCGTGGGCGCGGTGATCTCGGCCCCGTGGATCGGCGTGGTCGGTGCCATCACCGTCGCGAGCGCGATGCGGTGGCGCTTCGCCCGGGTCGTGCTGGCAGTCCTGCCCGCGCTCCTGGTCGCCGGCGCGGGCCTGTACATCGCGGTGTCGCAGCGCCGGTTCGCCACCCCACCCATCTTCGAATGGCCGACCGTGTTCCCGCGCGCCCGTTCCATGGCCTGGCTCGCGCTCGTGCTGCTCGGCGGCAGCGCGGTCTTGGAGATCGCTCGACGGGCGACTCGCGCCGGCCGAGGCTCGCGGCGGTAACGTCGAGCCCGTCAACTCCGATCTGTCGATCTGCCGATCGCCGATCGACGTCCGACGGCCAACATCCGACTGGGAGCGCGCACCTGATGCCAGCATTCACCATCGTCACCGACCGCGGAACCGAAACGGTCGACGCATCGCGCGGCGGCGACAGCATCCGCATCGCCGTCGCCGAGCTCGAGCGCACGACGGGCTGGGAGCTGAAGCCGGAAGGACTCTGCCGAGGCGACATCTGCGTGCCCGTACGCGACCGGAGCGACCTCGTCGTCGACGATGCCGTCGACGTGCGTGTGATGGCCGCGGCCCTGCGCGCGCCGTTCGTGATCGATGCCGAGGTCGACATGGCGGTGCTCGGCGCGTCGGCCGGCGACCGTGCGAGCGAGCGCGAAGGCATGCGGGTCGCACCCGATCTCGAACTGCGCGATCTCGACGGCAACGTCAGCACCTGGTCGGAACTCGGACGGAAGAAGAAGGTGCTCACCGCGTGGGCATCGTGGTGAGGATGCCGCTACGACCTTCCCGGGTGGAAGGTGTTGCACGACGAGTTGCAGACGCAGAACTTCACGATCGTCTCGCTGGCGCTCGACGAAGCCGACGCGGCGCGTGAGTGGGTCGACGCGGCCGACCCGACGTACCCGGTGTTCGTCGACCCGGACCACGTGATCGCCGAACGGCTCGCGATCTTCAACGTACCGACGATCGTCTGGATCGACGAGGACGACCGCATCGTCCGTGCGCCGGTGATGGCGCCGGTCGACGACCTGTTCAAGGAATTCACCCACGTCGACTCGAGCGTCCATCACGATCAACTGCGGGCGTGGGTGCGAGACGGAACGTTGCCCGCACTCCGAAGCCGAGACGCGAGCGCGCGTCCCGGCACCCACCGAAACCGAGCAGCTCGCGCGCGCCGAACGCAGGCTCGGCGCCCACCTGCACCGCGACGGACACGACGATCGGGCCCGACGTGCACTTCGCGCGGGCGGTCGAGCTCGCACCGATGGACTGGACGATCCGACGCGGGACGATGCCGCTGCGGGGCGGCGATCCGTTCGGCGCGGAGTTCTTCGAGTTCTGGCAGGAGTGGGACGCCGCCGGGCGCCCCGGCTATTCATCGGCCGACCGGGGCGGCTGAGCGCGACACTGGTGCGTGCTCCAGGTCCGTGATCTCGGCGTCGAGGTGGGCGGTCGTCTGACGACGACCGGTGCGTCGTTCTCGCTGCACCCCGGCGACAAGGTCGGTCTCGTCGGTCGCAACGGTGCGGGCAAGACCTCACTGCTGAAGGTCATCGCCGGCGACGCCGAGCCCGCGGCCGGGATCGTCTCCCGGCCTCGCCATCTCGGCTACCTCGCCCAGGACCCGCCGTCGCGCGGCAAGGGGCGCGACGGCACCGGGCTGTCGCACGTGCTCTCGGGCCGAGGCCTCGATGCGGCGGCGGCGGAGCTGGCGGCACTGCACGCCAAGGTGGACGCCGATCATTCCGAGCGCAACATCCGTGCGTACTCGCACGCGGAGGAACGGTTCGCGCACGCCGGTGGCTACGCGGCCGAGGCGGAGGTGCGTCGCATCGTCGCCGGCCTCGGGCTGGCGGCCGACCGGCTCGACCTGCCGATCAACGCCCTCTCCGGCGGCGAGCGCAGGCGGGTCGAGCTCGCCCGCATCCTCTTCGCCGACGACGACCTCCTGCTCCTCGACGAGCCGACCAACCACCTCGACGTCGACGCCAAGGAATGGCTCATGGGCTTCCTGCGGTCGTTTCGCGGTGCGTTGCTCGTGATCAGCCACGACCTCGCGCTGCTCGACCAGGCGATCACCCGCATCCTCCACCTCGACGAGGGCGAGCTCATCGAATACAAGGGCACCTACTCGCAGTACCTCGTCGCCCGGCAGGAGGACGAGGCCCGGCAGGCCAAGGTGGCCGTGCGTCAGGAATCCGAGATCCGCCGGCTCAGCGACCTCGCCGACGTGATGCGCCACCAGACCCAGGCCCGGGCGCGCGCCGCCAAGTCGCTCGACACCCGGGTTGCCCGCATGCGCCGGGATCAAGTGCACGCACCGAAAGCGCAGCGGCAGGTGAAGGTGAAGCTTCCGGACCCGCCCCGCGCCGGGCAGGTCGTGCTCGAAGCCGAGGAGCTCGCCAAGGCGTTCGGGCCCAAGGTCGTCTTCGAAGATGTCAGCTTCGACGTCGGGCGCGGCGAACGCTTGCTCGTGCTCGGCCTGAACGGCGCGGGCAAGACAACGCTGCTGCGCACGCTCGTCGGTGAGATGGAGCCCGAGCTCGGTGACGTCCGGCTCGGCCACAACGTCTCGATGGGGTACTACGCGCAAGAGCACGAAGGCATCAGGGCCGGCCGCACCGTGCTCGAACACGTCCGCGAGGTGTCCGGCCTCGCCGACCAGTTCCTGCGCGGGCTGCTCGGCATGTTCGGGCTCCGCGGCGACCTCGTGTTCCAGGACGCCGGCACCCTGTCGGGCGGCGAGAAGACGAAGCTCGCGTTGTCGATGCTCGTCACGAGCGAGCACAACCTGCTGCTCCTCGACGAGCCGACGAACAACCTCGACCCGCCGTCCCGCACCGCGGTCGGCACCGCGCTGCGGGGCTGGAAGGGCGCGATGGTGATCGTGAGCCACGACACCGAGTTCGTCACCGAGCTGGCACCCGACCGCGTGCTTGATGATGCCCGACGGTGTGCTCGACTACTGGAGCGACGACCTCCTCGACCTCGTCGCTCTTGCGTGATCAGGGCCCTTGCGTGATCAGGGATCCTCGAAGAACCACCTGAGGCCGCGCGACAGGATCAGGAACGCGACGGTCGAGTGGAACTCGTCGGGGAAGACGTCGTACCGGAGCTTCACGCTGGGGTAGTTGCGGCTGCGCAACGCGGCGACGAACCGGTCGAGGTCGTCCACCATGTCGAGCGGGTGCTGCGCCAGGATCTCGCGCTCCGCCGCGGGCCGGTGCGCCGCCTCCCGCATGCGACCTTCCTGCGTCTCGTCGGCTCCGATCGCGAAGTACACCTGTGCGGCGAGGTCGTCGTGCGCGGCCGCGTACTCGGCTTCCCCGAGGAACGCGAGCTCACGATGCCACCAGAGCGACGGGCTCCCGAGCGCGTAACGGCGGAACGTCGTCGGGTCCTGGAGCAACGCGTACACGCCGAAGAGGCCGCCGAGCGAGTGGCCGAAGTAGGTCGTGTCTCCGGCGTCGACCGTGTAGTTCGCGGCGACCCACGGCATCAGGTCGTCACGGAGGAATGCGAGGAACTCGTGAGCGCCGCCGTGATCGTGTTCCTCGGGGAACAGGGCTGTGTAGCCGCGGTGACACGTCGGCGTGAGGTCGCGGCCCCGCACCGTGATCGTGTCGTACAACTGCATCGCGCGGTACCCGATCCCGACGACGAGCAGCGGTGGCACATGGCCGTGGTGTTGCATGTTGCGCACCATGTCGACGGCGCCACCGAAGAAGCCGTTCGCGTCGGTGACGTACAGCACACCGGGTGGGCGGGCGTCGTCGGTGGCGCAGTGACCGACGAAGATCTTGTACTCGCGTCCCGTGCCCGTCGCCGTGCGCCAGTGGACCTCGGTTCCCGCCAGCGCCAGGTCGTCGTCGTGCACGTCGGGGCTCACAGGTCGAAGCGCCGGTCGGGTGGTGCCGCGCGTTCGGCGTCGGCGACACGGGCCTGCAGCGCAATCGTGTCGGGGCGGGCCTGGCACTCGATGAACAGCCGGCCCTCGAGGCGGAGACCCTCGTCGAGCGGGAGGCGCAGCCCGTCGATGACGGCTCGCTTCGCCGCGAACAGCGCCGGGCGCGGCTTCGTCGCCATCGGCTGCACCCACTCGAGCACGCGTGCGACGAAGCCGTCGTTCGGGAGCACCGCTTCGACGAGTCCGATGCGTAGTGCTTCCGCGGCGTCGATGATGCGGGCCGACAGCACCAGCTCGGCCGCCCGGCCCGCGCCCACGAGGCGGGGCAGGCGCTGCGTCCCACCGGCACCCGGGATGATGCCGACCGCGACTTCGGGCTGACCGAAGTGCGCACGTTCGCTGGCGACGCGCAAGGTGCACGCGAGGGACAGCTCGCACCCGCCACCCCAGGCTTGCCCGTCGACGGCGGCGACGACCGGCTGGGGCATCGACTCGAGCTGGGTGAAGGTCCGAGCCCATGATCCCGGATCGCCGTCGACGGCCTCGCCCCTTCCGAGCTTGGTGAGGTCGTCGAGGTCGGCGTGCGCGACGAAGTACCCGTCGACGCCGCCCGTGAGCACGAGCACCGCGACCTCGGGGTCGGCCGCGACCTCATCGGCGAGCTGCTCGAGCTCGCCCATCGCCGCCATCGTCATCAGGTTGCGAGGCGGGCGGGTGAAAGTTGCGAGCGCAACGTTGCCGCTGCCGTTCCATCGTCCAGGAAGCCATGCGTCGACGTTACGTCTTCAGCGTTCCTCGAGGCGCGTGCAACGCTCGGCCGCCGTCGTCCACACTGTGCCCCGGCGAGGGGGTGCCCGGTGCGAAGGTTGCTGGTGTTCTCGATGGTGGGCGCGCTCGCGTTCACGTTCGCGGCGTGCGGTGGCGACGACGACGGTGGGACGAGCTCGGGTTCCGAGACGTCGGCGCCGGAGTCGGGCGAAGCGTCGGGCGAAGCGTCGGGCGAGCTCGGGCCCGGCGTCACCGCGGATGCGATCAAGGTCGCGGTCCCGCTCGTCGACTTCGGATGCATCGAGGACTTCGTCGACGACGTGCGCATCGATCAGGACAAGATCTACGAGGCGTACTTCGACGACGTCAACGAGAACGGCGGCGTCAACGGACGCATGATCGAGCCGCTGTTCAAGACGTACTGCCCGATCCCGGGGAGCGAGCCGAGCTCGCTGAGCATCTGCACCGCCGCGACCGAAGACGACGATGTCTTCGCGATCATGGGCATCTTCGTCGACTTCACCGGCGACGCGCAGCTGTGTGTCACGCGGGATCACGAGCGCGTGTTGATCACCCACGGCGTGTCGCAAGCCTGGATCGACGACGCGCCACCCGGCCTGCTGCTCTCTCCCGACATCACGGCCGAGCGCCGGATCGACGTGATCGTCTCGCTGCTCGAAAGTGAAGGCGAGCTGGACGGCAGGAAGGTCGCAGTGCTCGCCGCGCGAGGACAACGAGGGGCGCATCGAGTCCACGGTCGCACCGGCGCTCGACGCGGCGGGTGTCGAGCGCGGTTCCGACGGTGTCCTCGCCATCTCGGACACGGACACCGCCGCCGCCCAGGCGCAGCTCGACAGCTTCATCGAGAAGTGGAAGACCGAAGAGGTGGACACGGTCATCATCCTCGGCGAGACGACGTCGGCCAAACAGTTCGTCGAGAAGATCAAGGCGGAGATGCCCGACGTGCAGCTCGCGGCCGATTCACCCACGTTCCTCGGACAGGGTCGCGATCTCGTGCGCGCCGGAACGACCCCGAATCCGTACGACGGCATGATCACCGCCGAAGGCGAGACCGGCGTCGAGCACAGCCGGGGCGAAGAAGCCGCGCGTTGTCGGGCGATCTACAAGAAGGCGTTCGGGGTGGATCCACCGGGCCCGAACGAGGTGGTGGCCGCGCCCAACGGGAAGCGCAACGACATCCAGGGCGCGGTGAGCGACGCGTGCACCGAGGTGACGATGTTCGCCGACATCGCAGCTGCCGCGGGCGACACGCTCAACGCCGACACGTGGACCGAGGCCGTCCACGGCATGGGCGAGATGCGAATCGCGTCGACCAAGTACGCGTCGCTCGGCGAAGGGAAGTACGACGCCGACGACACGTACCGCCTGGTGGCGTTCGACCCCGCGATCCCCGAGCACGGCGACTGGGAAGGTCTCACACCGGTCCGGAACGTGGCCGATCTCGACTGAGCGCGCCGGCGTCGATGACGAGACAAACTGACGCCGGCGTCATAGATTTGCCCGACACGCACGATCCGGGGGGATCCATGGCAACGATCAGGGCCGCCAACCGTCATCCGCTCGCGCCGGATGATCGTCGTCCTCCTCGCGGCAGCGCTGCTGTTCGCGGCGTGCGGCGGCGACGATGACGACGACGGCGAGCTCCGGCGACACGACACCGTCGACCGAG
Source organism: uncultured Actinomycetes bacterium (assembly GCA_963841215.1). Lineage (GTDB taxonomy): Bacteria > Actinomycetota > Acidimicrobiia > IMCC26256 > PALSA-610 > CAVUFH01. The sequence continues at coordinate 551,770 of CAWJBW010000003.1, forward strand.
GGCGACGAGTGGTGGCGGGGGCGAGCTCGGGCCGGGCGTGACGGCAGACTCGATCAAGGTCGGGATCGCGCTCGTCGACTACGCCTCGATCGCCGACTTCGTGGACTTCACGCGCGGCAACCAGGAGGAGACCGCCCAGATCTTCGTCGACTACATCAACGAGAACGGTGGTGTCGGCGGACGCATGATCGAGCCGGTGTTCAAGTCGTATCCGCCGGTTCCCGGCCAGGAGCCGAGCGCACTGTCGTTGTGCACGGCGTGGACCGAGGACGACCAGGTGTTCGCCGTGCTGGGCGTGTTCATCGACTTCACCGGCGACGCGCAGCTCTGCTTGGCGCGCGATCACAACACGATCCACATCGGGCACGAGCTCGAGCAGGCCTGGATCGACGAGGCGCCCGGCGGATTGATGCTGACGCCGGACACCACCAAGGAAGCGGCGGCGACCATTCTCATCAACCTGCTCGCAGAGGAGGAGATGCTCGAGGGCAAGAAGGTCGCCGTCCTCGCCGACAACGACGCCGAAGGTCGCGCCAACGACGTGATCGTGCCCGCGCTCGAGGAAGCCGGCGCCGACCTCGGTCCGACCGCGATCTTGACGATCACCGGCACCGATACCGCCGCACCGCAGGCGCAGTTCGACGGTTTCATCGAGCGTTGGAAGAGCGAGGATGTCGACACGGTGTTCATTGCCGGGCTCGTCGTGTCGGCCAAGCAGTGGGTGGAGAAGCTCAAGGCCGAGATGCCCGACGTGCAGCTCATCACCGACGCGTCGTCGACGGCCGCGCAGGGCCAGGACTTGGTGCAGGCCGGCGTCACCCCGAACCCCTACGAGGGGATGTGGGGCACCGAAGGCGAAACCGGATCCGAAGCGGTGGGAGAACAAGAGCGACGCTGCTCCAGGAGTGCGTCGACATCTACGAAGAAGCGACCGGCGACGACCGTGATCGGTCCCGACGAGGTCGTGCGCGGGTCCCGACGGCAAGACCGAGGAGCTCTACATCGCGGTCACGGACTTCTGCAACGAGCTCTTCATGTTCAAGGCGATCGCCGAGGAGGTCGGTGCCGACCTCAACGCCGAGAACTGGCAGGCCACCGTCGACGACTTCGGCCCGATCGAGCTCGCCTCGACCTCGATCGCGTCGCTGTGCGAGGGCAAGTACGCGGCGGACGACGCGTTCCGCATCGTCGAGTTCGACACGTCGATCGGGGAGAGCGGCGACTGGAGCCCGATCACCGACGTCGTCGACGCCAGCGACGGCCAGTGCGCGTAGGGCAACAACAGGTTTCGGCGACAATCGGCGCGCATATGGCGCGAGTTCTGACGCAAGAACCGGTGCGTCAGGCGTTGCTGCGTTGGATGGCGCGGTCGTCGGTGCCGAGATAGGACGCGACGACGCGCGGGTTCGTGCGCACCGCCTCGGGTGCGCCCTCCACGATGACGATCCCGGCTTCGAGGCAGTAGATGCGGTCGCTGATCGAGAGGATCAGCGGCAGGTCGTGCTCGACGACGACGAGGGTCGCGTCGAGCTCCTTCTGGATGCGCAGGATCAGCGGCCCGAACGCTTCTGCTTCGCGCTGCGCGACGCCGGCGGTGGGCTCGTCGAGACAGATCACACGGGGTGCGACCGCGAGCACGCTCGTGAGCTCGACGATCCGGCGGGTGCCGGTCGAGAGCTCGGCGATGTAGCGGTCGGCGTACCGGCCGAGGCCGAGGAAGTCGATGAGCTCCGACGCTTCGGCGTGCTTGGCCCGTTCGGGCCGGATCGACGGCACCCACGCGAGCGACGACCAGAACGACGTGCGGTTGCGGGCTTCGAGCGCGAGCTCGACCGTCTCGCGGACGGTGAGCTCGGGGAACAGCGACCGCGCTCTGGAACGTGCGGCCGAGTCCGAGCGCGGCACGCTGGTGCGGACGCTTGCGGCTGATCTCGTGCCCGAGCAGTTGCACCGAGCCGCGGCTCGGCACGTATCCGCCGATCGCGTTGAGCAGGGTCGACTTCCCGGCGCCGTTGTTGCCGATGAGGCCGACGACTTCTCCGGGCCGCGCCGAGAACGACACGTCGTTGACCGCGGTCAGGCCGCCGAACTGCACGATGAGCCCTTGCGCCGCGAGCACGGAGCCGTCGCGGTTGAGCAACACCCGGCGTCGTTGCGCGACGTGTGACAGCGACACCGGCGGTGCGGTGACCTGTTTCTCGGCCGGAAGTGGAGGCATCCGTTTCTCGACCCAGCGCAGCAACGCGTCGCGCGCGTAGTAGCCGATCTGCACGAAACCGCCGGGGATGTAGAGCAGGATCAGCAGCAGCCCGATGCTGGACGAGAACAGCGGCACGAGGTCGTTCTGGGGCCAGAACGCGGGCAGGCCGACAACCCAGAGCGCGCCGACGACCGCGCCCGTGAGGCTGCCGAGCCCGCCGATCACCGCGATGGAGACGACCATCAACGAGTCCTCGACGAGGAAGTAGCGCTCACGCGGCCCGAACGTGAGGTTGACGGCCCCGAGCAGCACCCCGCCGAGCCCGGCGATGAAGCCGGCGAGCGCGAACGCCGTGAGCTTGGCGCGCGCGGGCGACACGCTGAGCGCAGACGCGCCGAGCTCGTTCTCACGGACACCGATGATGGAGCGCCCGACGCCGGTGCGGCGGAGGTGTCCGACGAGCAGCAGCACGACGACGAGCACGAACAGCACGAAGTAGTAGTAGGCGCGGTTCTTGTGGGTGAGCTCGAGCGGGCCGAGGTCGGCGCGGGGGATCTGCACGGTGGAGCGTCCGGCGCTGAAGAACGGGCGGTCGTAGAGGTACACCTGCGCCGCGATCGCGAACGCGAGCGTGCTCACCGCGAGGAGGAGCCCCCGCACGCGCAGCGCACCGACACCCACGAGCACCGCCACGATGCTCGCGAGGACCGCCCCGAGGATCAGCGTCCACGGAAACGACAGCGAGGGCAACGTGCCGTGCACGATGCGGGTGTCGCGCCAGCCGATGTCGGCCGACATCCCGCGGGCCAAGGTGGCGGCCGTGAGCGCGCCGAGCCCGGCGAAGGCCATCTGCCCGAGCGACAGCTGACCGCCCCAGCCCGTCAGCACGACCACCGAGACCGCGCACAACGCGAAGGCGAGGATGATCGTCCAGGTCTGGTGCCGCTCCGAACGGTCCGAGAGCAACGGCACGACGACGGCGACGAGCAACGCGAACATCGCGATCATCTGCGGCAGGCGGCGGACCCACCACACTTGCTTGAGCCGTTCGGGGACGGCCGCGATCCGCGGCGCGAACTGGAAGCTCTCGCCGACTGCCTGTGCATCTCTCTTGCTGACGCGGGCGACGAGCACGAGCACGACGATGAACAGCAGGAACTGCACGAGCCCGGTTTCGGTCGTGTAGTTGAAGAACAGCAGGCGGTCGATGATCCCGATCGCGATCGCACCGAGCGCGGCACGCGGGAACGAGACCATGCCGCCGATGAGTGCCGCCGCCATGCCGCGCAGGAGCGTGTCGGGGCCGATCTGCACCAGGTCGGTCGAGCCCTGATCGCTCGCGGTCAGGATGATCGCCATCGCCGACAGGAAGCCGGCGATCGACCACACCGCGGTCGACATCAACTTCGGGCTGATGCCGGTCATCCGGGCCAAGTCGACGTTTGTCGCCGATGCGCGCACCGAGTCGCCGAACGCGGTGTGACCGAGCAGCCACCACAACCCGAGCGTGATCAGCGGCACGACGATGAGCACCAACAGCTGGCTCGCCGACACGTCGATGTCGAGGAACGGCTGCCACTCGCCGGTGAACGGCAGCGGGAACTGCGTCTGCAACGAGCCGGTGCGGTACTCGGGCAACGCCAACGTCACGGCCGTGCAGAGCTGCGCGACCCCGATCGTCGCGACGAGCACGATCACGCGTGGCGACTTGAACAGGCGGCGGATCACCGCGAGCTCGATGGCCGTGCCGGTGAGCGTCCCGGCGATCAACGCGGCGATGAGCGCAGGCCAGTACGGCCAGCCGTGCTTCCCGGCCATGATCGCGAAGAGCGCAGTGGCGGGCACGCCCATGTTCCCGACCGCGAAGTTGATCACCCGGTTCGAGCGGTAGATGAGCACGATCCCCATCGCGACGAGCGCGACGATCAACCCGCCGACGACACCTTTGAACATGAGGTTCCAGGTGAAGAGGGCGGCGAGCATCAGCCGCCCTCTCGTACCGAAGAACACCGCGCGCGCGAGATCGTCGCGGTCGAGCAGCTCCTGCCGCGTTGCCCTCGAACCGCACTTCGCCCTTCTCGAGGAAGATGGCGCGGTCGGAGATCGCGAGCGCGACGTTCAGCGACTGCTCGACGATGATCATCGTCTGGCCGCTCGCCTTGAGCTGTTCCACGACCTCGAGGAGGCGTTGCACGACGACGGGTGCGAGCCCGAGCGAGAGCTCGTCGATCATGAGGATGTCGGGATCGTGGACGAGCACGCGTCCGAGCGCCAGCATCTGCTGCTGCCCGCCGGAAAGGCTCGATGCGAGTTGCTTGCGCCGGTCCACGAGCTCGGGGAAGAGGTCGAAGACGCGCCCGATCGCCGGCGTCGACCTCGCGCTGCGACGTGGCGTTGAGGCGGGCGCTGACGGCGAGGTTGTGCTCCACGGTGAGGCTCGGGAACACGCCCTTGCCGCCGGGCAGCTGCATCATGGAGAGGTGCCGGGCGCGGTCCTCGGGTGACACGTACGTGATGTTGCGGCCGTGGAGCCGCACGACGCCGCGCTCGGGTATGGCGAGGCCGCTGATGACGCGCAGCACGGTCGACTTGCCGGCGCCGTTGGTACCGAGCAGCGCCACGGTCTCGCCTTTGGCGATCTCGAAGTTGACGCCGAAGAGGACCTGGACCGGGCCATAGGAGAAGTCGAGGTTCGCAACCTGGAGCGCCGGTGTCGCCTGCCCCTCGGTCGTGCGCTTGTGGAACTCCTCCTGCTCCTCGAGCAGCTCCTCGACGACGAGCGACAGGTCGTTGCGTATGAACCGCGCGCCGTTCATCAGGAGCAGGCCACCGATGATCGACGTCGGCACCGCGAGGATGATCACCGCGCCGCGCACGCTGAACGCGTCGGTGAGGAATCCGGCGAGGATGCCGCCGAGGAAGCCGCCGATGAAGAAGATGTACATCGTCGACATGGCCGTGCCCATGCCGCGGAGCCGGTACGGCACGACCGCCCACATGACCGGTCCGACCATCGCGAACGCGCACGTCGTGAGCACGGCCTGCGGGATGTCGAAGAGGACGAACAGCGCTTCGTTCGTCGTCGAGAAGCGCAGCGGCGTGAACAACCCCGAGGGCAGGATCAGCAGACCGACGATCGCCAGCGCCTTGGCCGGGTTCCTGCGGTACATGCGATCGAAGTAGCTGCCGAGCACCGGCAACAGCGGGAGCGCCGCGATCCCGCTCAGGCTGAGGATGACCCCGCGGCGCAGCACGCTGTCGACCCCCATCGTGTCCTCGAGGTACAGCGATGCGAGCGATCCTTGGCTGAACAGTCCGAAGCCCAGCGCGCAGAAGGCGACGAGCACGGTGCGGATCGTGCGGATGCGCTTGATCCGTTCGAACGCGGCTTCCATCGAGATCGGTGCCGGGCGATCGTCGGTGATCTGCTCACCGAGGACGTCGTCCTTCTCGAACTGGCCACGCGGCGGTTCGCGCATGAAGAACGCGAGGATCCCGACGACCGAAACGGGTATGCCGAGCAGGATCCACGCCCAGCGCCAGCCTTCGGGACCGCCGGCCCATACCGCGATCCCGCCGACGATCACCGGGCTCGCGAGCCCGAGTCCGTGCCCGATCATGTTGTTGAGCGCCGACATCCGGGCGCGCACGCCGATGGGGTAGTTGTCGGCGATCAGCGACTGGTGCACCGGAATGGTGTTCGCCTTGGCGATCCCGGTGAAGAACCGCGTCCAGAACAACATGAACGCGTTGACGGCGATGCCCGAGAGGAAGACGAAGAAGCCGAAGAAGAGGCTGGACACGCCGACGATCGGAACCCGCTTCACGCGGTCGGCGAGCCATCCCATCGGGACCGCACCGAGCACGAAGAACGCGGCCGAGGCCGTGCTGATGAAGACGATCGTCCCTTGGCTGATCCCGAACGTCTGTTGGATCTCGGGCGCGAGGACGTTGATCGCGGCACCCTCGAGCTCGTCGAACGAGTTCAAGGCGGTGAGGATCACGAACATGAAGGCGCCGCCGACCTTCATTCCCTGCCGCAGCGAGATCGGTGGGGAGTTGACGCCGGGAAGCAGATCGTCGGGGAAGATCACCTGCTCGCGCGCCTTCGACCGGGCGGCCTGACGCGCCTCTTCCTCGTCGATCACCGCCGCCGCGAGCGTCGCCGCGCCGACATCGTCTGCCGCCAATCCGGACCCCCCGATCGCAGGCGGCGGCAGCGTACCGTTCTCTGACACGCGTGTCAGGGAAGCGCGCCGGCGCGCACGAAGGGCGGCACCGAAACCGTGCTCCTAGAGTTCGGCGCCGGGAGCGCACGGCTTTCGTCGTGCGCGGCATGCATGTTCGGGCGTTGTCGGGGGAGCGGGAGAAGGGCGATGGGGTGCGCGGCCGGCGGGAGGTTGGACGACTCCATGACCAATCCGCTGACGGAACCACGACCGAGCGCGGAGCGCGACCGGCAGTTCGCGATCGTGCTCGGCGTCATCGCGCTGGTCGGCATGGTCGCGCGCATCGCGTATGTCGTCTGGTTGCGTGATCGCGCGGTTCCGTTCGACGGCCTGCGCTTCCACTTCCGGGCCCGGGCGCTTGCCGATCTACAGGGCTTCGTGAACCCGCTGCAACAGCAACTCACGGGTGCCGCCGAGGCTCCTCCCGACGCGAGCAATCCGCCGGCGTGGCCACTGCTGCTGGCCGGCCCGTCGTTCGTCGGGTTGCGCTCGGTCCTCACCCACCAGCTCATCGCATGCGTCGTCGGTGCCGGCACGATCGTCATGAGCGGATTGGCCGGACGAGCGGCGTTCAGTCGGCGAACCGGTGTGATCGCCGCCGCGATCGTGGCGGTCTATCCGAACATCTGGATCTACGAGCGTGAGCTCCTGGCCGAGTCGCTCACGCTGTTCGGCGTCGCGCTCTGCCTGTGGCTCGCGTACCGTTTCCACGCGGCGCCGAGCATGCTGCTCGCCCTTGCATTGGGCGCGAGCGTGGGTCTCTTGGCGATGACGCGGCGTGGAACAGATCGCGCTGGTGCCGTTGCTCTTGGTACCGCTCGTGCTCTCGGCGAGGACGATCACGTGGCCCCGCAGGTTCGGGTGGCTCGCGATCGCCGGGGTTGCGTGCTTCGGACTCATCGCGCCGTGGGCCGCGTACAACACTTCGCGGTTCGAGCACCCGGTCTTCCTCTCGACGGGTCTCGGTGCGGCGCTGCGCTCGGGCAACTGTGAAGGCACCTACAGCGGGCCGCTCCTCGGTTACTACGACGACTCGTCGGTCGAGTGCGCGTTCGTGAGGCCTGCGTTCGCGGAGGCGGGTGACGCATCTGTGGTCGAAAGCGAGTTGCGCAGGCTCGCACTCGAGTACATGAACGACAACCGCGACCGAGTGCCCGCCGTTGCCGCGGCCAGGATCGGCCGAACGTTCAGCGTGTTCCGTCCCTTCCAGCAGGTGGATCTCGAAGCGAAGCGCTTCTCTCCGACGTGGGTCATCAGTCTCGGCCTGTTCAGTTTCTGGGTGCTCGTGCCGGTCGCGGTCGTCGGCGCGGTCTTCGCCCGCCGCCGCCGCATTCCGATCTACCCGATGCTCGCGTTCCCGGCCGCCATCATCCTGTCGGTCGCGTTCACCATCGGCGCGGTGAGATATCGCGCGCCGGCCGAGATCCCACTGGCACTCCTCGCAGCCTTTGCGGTCGACGTGCTCACCCGGCGCCGGCTTCGCAGTACGTCGTCGAGCAATGAAGGAACCGCAGTAGGTTCGACGCATGCCCAAGAGCTTCTTTCTCACTGACGAGGCACACGAATACCTGGTCACGCGGGGACACCGCCCGACCCTGTCCAGCGCGCGCTGATCGAGGAGACCGGCAAGCTCGGCGGGATCGCCGCCATGCAGGTCGCGCCGGAACAGGGTGCGTTTCTCACGATGCTCACGCGGCTCATCGGTGCGACGAGCGCGGTCGAGGTCGGCACGTTCACCGGCTACTCGTCGCTGTGCATCGCGCGCGGCCTTCCGGCCGACGGCCACCTGCTCTGCTGCGACGTGTCGGAGGAGTGGACGTCGATCGCGCGCCGGTACTGGAAGGACGCGGGCGTCGACGATCGCATCGAGCTACGCATCGCGCCCGCGGTCGAGACCCTCGAGGGTCTGCCGAAGGACGCGTCGATCGACTTCGCATTCATCGACGCCGACAAGCCGAACTACCGCAACTACTACGAGGCGCTCCTCCCGCGGATGCGCGCGAACGGCGTGATCGGCATCGACAACGTCCTCTGGGGCGGTGCGGTGATCGACCCGGCCGCGACCGACGAGAACACCACCGCCATCAAGGAGTTCAACGACTTCCTCGCGACCGACGACCGTGTCGACGTCGTGATGCTCCCCCTCTCCGACGGCCTCACCCTCGCCCGCAAACGCTGAGCATGCAGCTCCGCAAGATCAAGCGCCCGGCCGGGTTCGCCGTGTTCGAGGTCGCCGCGCTCGACACGGACGAGCACGGGGTGTGGCTCGGGCTTCCCACCGGTTCGCCATGGCACACCGAGAACGACACTGGCGAGCTTCCGTTCGACGTCGCTGTGCTGCTCGCGCCCGACCGATGGCTCGTCGCTTGGTGGTGCGACGATCCCGCCGACCGACGGCTGGCGATAGACGTGTGCCTGCCGCCGGTGCAGGGCGACGCCGGCTGGAGCTTCGTCGACCTCGAGCTCGATCCCGTCCGCCACGAGAACGGCATCGTCGAAGTGGAAGACCACGACGAGTTCGACGTGGCCTGCCGCAACGGCTGGATCTCACCGGAGGAAGCAACGATCGCGCTCGAGACCGCAACCCGCATGGAAACCGCATTGCGCGAGCGCGTCGAACCATGGGGCGAAGAAGGCTGGAATCGCCTCCAATCCGCTCGTTCCTGACGCGTCCGCGGACGCGTCCGATGCCTCCGACGCACGCCGCCCGGTCTGATCGATCCGCGTCTGGAGCCTCAGGGTTGTCAGAGCAGCGCGGGACTCCAGACGCGACATGATCGTCGCCCGTGCTCGACCGTTTGGAGTCCGCGGGCTGCCACAACGACGCGGAACCTCCAGACGCGCCGATTCGGGGCCGCTCGACGCTCGAAACAGCTCCGGCAACGAGGGCCGGGCGGTTACATGCCGCGGAGCATCTTGTAGATCGGGGCCATCTTCTCCTGCGTGGAGGCGGGGAGGGGGACGAGGGGACCGAGCGCACGGGCACCCCACACCATCTCCGCGGTGATCTCCACGAGGTTGGCGACCTTCAGCGCGTCCTTGGGCGACTTGCCGACGGTCAGCAGACCGTGGTTCGCCATCAGCACCGCGGCGCGGTCGCCGACCCACTTGGAAACCTCGTCGGCGAGCTCCTGGGAGCCGGTGAACTGGTAGTTCGCGACGGGGACGTCGCCGCCGACGAACACGTCGACCTCCTCGATGACACACGGGATCGGTTGGTGCGTGATCGCGAACATCGTGCAGAACTTGGCGTGGCAGTGGATGACCGCGTGGATGTCGTCGTACGCCTTCAAGCAGGCGAGATGCAGCGCCTTCTCCGTGGTCGCGGCCCGCTCACCTTCGAGCGCGTTGCCATCGAGGTCGGTGACGACGAGATCATCGAGGGTCATCGTCTCGTATGCGACCGACGACGGCGTGAGGACCACGTTCCCGTCGGGGAGACGGGCCGAGAAGTTGCCCGCGGTGCCGTGCACGAGATTCGTGCGCAGGCTCTCCTGCGCGACCCACAGGAGCTCCGCTTTGATCTCCTCGGCCGTTCCCTTCAGGGTCGTCATCTGCAGTACCTCGGGGTTCACGCAGTGGACCGGCTTGTCGCCGCGCAGGAGGCGAGTGACGTCGTCGGCGATGAGCTTCGAGTGGTTCACTTCGGTGTCGTAGGTCGCGCCGCCGATGTGAGGCGTGAGCACGACGTTCTGCATCGCGCACAACGGATGGTCGACGGGAAGGTTCTCGCCCCGGAAGTGGTCGAGCCCGGCGCCGGCCAGGTGTCCCGACTGCAACGCGGCCGTGAGCGCGTCGAGGTCGTGCAGGTGGGCACGGGCGCTGTTCACGTAGATCGAGCCCGGCTTCATGCGCGCGAATTGCGCCTCACCCATGAGGTTCTCGGTTTCGGGGTTGACGACGGCGTGCATCGACACGACGTCGCACTCCGGGAGCATCTCGTCGAGCGACGTGTGCGTCGCGTCCGGGTTGTACGGGTCGTACGCGAGCACACGCAGGCCGAGCCCTTGCAGCCGCCACTGCGTCGCCCGGCCGACGGCACCGAGTCCGACGATGCCGGCGGTGCGCCCCGCGAGCTGCCAGGCGCGGTACCGCTGGTACGGGATCTTGCCCTCGGCGTAGACCTGGCCCGCCCGCACGTCACGGTCGGCCGGTACGAGGAAGCGGTTGACCGCGAAGAGCAGACCGACGGTGATCTCGGCGACGGCATCGGCGTTGCGGCCGGGCGCGTTGAGCACCGGGATGCCGGCCGCGGTGGCGGCGGGGATGTCGACGTTGTTGGGGTCGCCGCGGCACGAGCCGATCACCTTGAGGTCGCACTCGAACACCGGGCCGTTCACGAAGTCGGATTCGACGACGAGGATGTCGGCACCGTGCTCGCGCACCTGTGCGGCGAGCTTCTCGCCGTCGAGGAGGCGCAGCGGCACCTGCTCGATCCACGGGTCGTAGATCACGTCCGCGACCGACTGCAGTGTCTCCATGCCTTCACCGCGGAAAGGCGCGGTGACGAACGCGGTCGAGCGAGCATTTGCCATCCGGGCCATGATCGCGCGGAGGTGACGCCGGCGTCAGGTTCGGAGGTACATTCCCGGCCGTGCCGATTCACTACGAAGCCGACGGCGATCATGTCGTCCGGATCACGATCGACCGTCCGGAAGCGCGCAACTCGTGCGACATGGAGCACTTCAAGCTGCTGCGCGAAGCGTGGGAGCGGTTCGCAGCCGAGGACGACGCGCGCGTCGCGATCGTCACCGGGGTCGGCGAAGCGTTCTTCTCCGGCGCGGACCTGAAGCGCTACATCCCCGAGATCACGAAGTTCCAGCAACGGATCGCCGAGGAAGGCCTGACCGAGATCGACGGTTACCGCCTCGACGACGGCACGCGCGCGGTGCTGCGCAACTGGCCGCTCTACAAGCCGGTGATCGCCGCGGTGAACGGGTTCTGCACCGCCGGCGGCATGGAGATGCTCGGCGGGGTCGACATCCGGGTCGCCTGCCCCGAGGCGAAGTTCGCAGTCATGGAACCGAAGCGGGGTCTGTTCGCGGGCGGCGGTACGACCGTGCGCCTGCCCCGGCAGATCCCGTGGCCGCAGGCAATGGAGTTCCTGCTCTGTGCCGATCTCATCCCGGCCGAGCGGGCGTTCGAGATGGGCTTGCTCAACGCGGTGGTGCCCCGCGAACAGTTGCTCGACACGGCCCGCGAGTACGCCGAACGGATCGTGGCCAACGCGCCGCTGGCCGTGCAGGCCACCAAGCAGAGCGCGTTGCAGGCCCTCTACGCCGACGAGGACGTCACGAAGGCCTTGAGAGATGCGGTCACGCAACTCCGTGATCTCGCGGCGGCCGGTGCGGACCCGGCCGCGATCGCCGAGGTGCTCGACGGCCTGCGCAAGGAGTTGCGGACGCCCTTCGAGAAGGAGAGCAGGATCTCGTCCGGGATCTTCCGGACCGAGGACGCGAAAGAGGGCCCGAAGGCGTTCGCCGAGAAGCGTCCGCCCGTGTGGCAAGCGAAGTGAGCGCCATCGCTCCCAACGCACCCTGCATCATCGGTGTCGCGCGCAAGACGTGGCATCGCGACGACGTCGGTCCGGAGGGCGCGCCCGAGCCGCTCGACATGTGGGAGCACGTGGCGCGTGCCGCAGCCGCCGACGCGGGAAGGCCCGACGCGATCACCGCCATCGACGGCTGCAACCTCGTCTACTCCCAGACGTGGCAGTACGACGACGCGGTGCAGCGACTCGCCGACCGGCTCCGCGCCGACCCGAAGCAGCGGCACTACTCCGGTATCGGCGGCACGATGGGTCAGCAGCTGATGAACGCCACTGCCACGCGCATGCTCGCGGGCGAGCAGGACCTCGTGCTGATCGCGAGCGCGGAAGCGCTCGCAACGCAGCGCGCGTACAAGAAGCGGGGCGAGCGAGCGCCGTATTCGTTCAAGCCTGCGGAGAAGCGGCCGTTCCCGTGGGAGTCGGCGCCCGATCCGATCGAGGTCGCCCACGAGATCTTCCAGGCGTGGTTGACCTTCGCGATCTTCGACAACGCCCGGCGCGGCCATCTCGGCACCGATCTCGACACCTACCGCGCCGATCTCGGTCGCATGATGGCGCCGATGAGCGCGACGGCAGCGTCGAATCCGGATGCGTGGTTCCCGATCGCCCGCTCGGCCGAGGAGATCGCGACCGCCGACCGCCGACAACCGCATGGTCGGCTATCCGTACACGAAGTACATGGTCGCGGTGATGGACGTCGACATGGCCGCGGCGCTGCTCGTCTCCACCCACGAACGCGCCGACGACCTCGGCATCCCGCCCGAGCGGCGCGTGTACCTGCGCGGCTGGTGCTACGCGACCGATCCGGTGCTCGTCGCCGCCCGCCCGCAGATGTGGCGCTCGCCTGCGATGGCCGCGGCCGCGTCGAACGCGCTCGCAGGCTGCGAGCATCGGCATCGACGACGCCGCGCACCTCGACCTCTACTCGTGCTTCGGGAGCTCGTTGCACTTCGCGTGCGATGCGCTCGGGATCTCGCCGCACGACACGCGTGGGCTGACCGTCACCGGCGGCTTGCCGTACCACGGCGGTCCGGGGAGCGGCTACCTCGTGCACGCGATCGCCAAGATGGCCGACGTGTTGCGCGCCGATCCCGGTTCACACGGTGTCGTGAGCGGCGTCGGCATGCACATGACCAAGCACGTCTACGGCGTGTACTCCACGACTCCCGGGCAGCTCGCTCCGGCGGACGAAGCCGCGGTGCAGCGCGACCTCGACGCGCAGCCTGCGACACCCGTCGTACCCGAGCACGAGGGTCCGGCAACCGTCGCCGCGTACTCGGTCGTGCACGGCCGGGACGGTTCGCCCGAGTCGACCGTCCTCGTGTGCGACACGGATGGCGCTCGGACGTACGCGCGGTTCGAGGACCCTGAGCAGGGTCGGGAGGCCGAGACCGACGAGCTCGTCGGCGCGCCGGTCCGGCTCGCGCCCCGTACGGTCGCCGGGCCGATGGGCGACGCCCGTGTCAACGTGGCCACGCCCGTGCGTTGACCGTTCTCTCGTTGACCGTTCTCTCGTTGACAGGGCGACGTCCGCTCCGTACGTTGCGCCTCTACACTCCGCCGATGTGACCCGGGTCACACCGGATCACTGCTGTCGGGAGAGCTGACGTGCAACGATCGCACGGGTACCGGGGGTTTCGGTGAACACGAAGATCAAGCGCAAGAGCGCACTCCGTTGGGTCGCGCCGCTGCTCGCGCTGGTGCTCGTCGCATCGGCGTGCGGCGGCGGCGACGATGACGACAGCTCCGGATGGCGGAGGCGGTGGCGGCGGCGAACCCACCGACGAGGGCACGCCGACACCCGGCGGCGAGATCACCTACGGCCTCGAGGCCGAAACCGCGAGTGGGTGGTGCCTCCCCGAGGCGCAGCTCGCGATCTCGGGCATCCAGGTCGCGCGCACGATCTACGACACACTGACCGCGCCCGACGCCGACGGTGAGATCAAGCCGTTCCTCGCGGAGTCGGTGGAGGGCAACGAGGACTCGACGGTGTGGACGATCAAGCTCCGCGAGGGCGTGAAGTTCCACGACGGCACCGACGCTCGACGCCACGGTCGTGAAGAACAACCTCGACGCGTACCGCGGCCAGTATCCGGGCCGCGAGCCGCTGCTGTTCGTCTTCGTCTTCCAGGACATCGCGAGCGTCGACGTGGTCGACCCGCTCACGGTCAACGTGACGACGAAGCGGCCGTGGGTCGTCGTTCCCGTGGTTCCTGCACAGCAGCGGGCGCGCTCGGGATGATGGCCCAGGCCCAGCTCGACTCGACGAGCTGCAACGACGACCTGATCGGTACCGGACCGTTCATGAAGGAGAGCTGGACGGTCAACGACGCGTTCGTCGCGACGAAGAACCCCGACTACTGGGGCACCGACGCCGACGGCAACCAGCTGCCCTACCTCGACCAGATCACCTACAAGCCCCTCGAGGACGAACAGGCCCGCTTCAACTCGCTGCAGGGCGGTGAGTTCACCGCGATGCACACGTCGAGCTCGCTCATCATCGAGGACATCCGGAGCGAGGCCGACAGCGGCGCGCTGAGCAACGTCGAGTCCCAAGAGTTCGGCGAGGTCAACTACGCCATGTTGAACTCGAGCACGGCGCCGTTCGACAGCCTGACCGCCCGCCAGGTCCTCGCGTACGGCCTCAACCGGGAGACCATCAACGAGATCCGGGCCGCCAACATCCCGAACCTCGCGCAGGGCCCGTTCGCACCGGGCAACGTCGGCTACCTCGAGGACACCGGCTACCCGGCGTACGACGAGCAGAAGGCGAAGGACCTCATCGCCCAGTACGAGCAGGAGACGGGCAGCCCGCTCGCCTTCACGTACACGCACGGGGGCGATCCGGAGGGCACGGCGACCGCCCAGCTGATCCAGGAGCTCATGGGCGACCTCGGTGTGAACGTGAGCCTGCAGCCGATCGCCGACCAGAGCGCCGTGATCGACGCCGCGATCGGCGGAGAGTTCCAGGCCGTCGGATGGCGGAACCACCCCGGCGGCGACCCCGACACGCAGTACGTCTGGTGGTACAACAGCGCGACGCGACGGCGGTTTCGGAACCCGGTGAACTTCGGCCGCTTCAACGACCCCGAGATCAACCGCCTGCTCGACGAGGGGCGGACGACCGCCGACGACGCGCGAACGCCAGCAGATCTACGAGGATCTGAACAAGCGCTTCGCCGAGCAGTTGTGGAACATCTGGATCAACGATGCGATCTGGTCGATCGCCAGTGCAACCCAACGTGCACGGCGTGTTCGGCCCGGGACTCCCCGACGGCAGCGGCCCGTTCCCGGGTCTCGCGACCGGGCACCCGGTGTCGGGCATGTGGGTGAGCCAGTAGCCAGCCGGGGGTAGAACGCAGGAGAACGATGAGGGTGCCGGGGCTACGGCCCCGGCCGGGGGATACGAGAAGGACCGCGTGCGAGCGATTCTGCGACGGATCTTGCAGCTCGTCGTCGTGCTCATCGTCGTCACGTTCTTCGTTGCCGTCCTCCTCGAGTTCCTGCCCGGCGATCCGGTCAAGACGATCGCTCCGTTCGCCCCCGAGGCGCAGCGGGAGCGGATCTCGGAGGAGCTCGGTCTCGACGAGTCGCTGCCGGAGCGCTACGTCGAGTGGCTCGGGAACTTCCTGACCGGCGACATGGGCAACTACTACCGCGGCCCGCAGGTCATCGACCCGGTGTCCGAGAACGTCTGGAGCGGCTTCGGCGTCTCGATGCAGCTCATGATCTACGTGCAGGTCCTGACGTTGGCGATCGCGATCCCGCTCGGCATCTTCTCGGCGTACCGCGCCTCGGGCGTGTTCGACAAGGCGGCGAACACGGGGGCGTTCGCGTTCATCTCCATCCCGAACTTCGTGCTCGCGTTCGTGCTCACCTATTGGCTCGGGGTGAAGCTCGGCTGGTTCCCGGTGAGCGGCTACGTGCCCTTCGGTGACGATCCGAAGGAGCACTTCAACCACATGTTCCTGCCCGCCGTCACGCTCGCCGCGGGCCAGATCGCGGTCTACACGCGACTCCTCCGAAGCGACATGATCTCGACGCTCCAGGAGGACTTCATCCTGATGGCGAAGAGCAAGGGCATCAGCAACTCGCGCATCCTCTGGCGCCACGCGTTGCGCCCTTCCAGCTTGACGTTGCTCACGGTGGCCGGCCTCAACGTCGGCACGCTCATCGGCGGCGCAGTCATCATCGAGCGCATCTACGGGCTGCCCGGGCTCGGCAAGCAGATCTTCGACGCGATCGGTGCGCGCCAGTACATCGCGGTGCAGAGCATCGTGGCGATCATCGCCATCGCGTACGTGCTCATCAACTTCTTCGTCGACATCCTCTATACGGTGCTGGATCCGCGCATTCGGCACGCGCGGGCACTGGGGTAGCGATCCATGAGCACCGCCGAACCGCTCACGACAGTCGCCGCCGAGGTCGAGCACGCCGACGCCCTCGTCGCCACGCCCGAGTTGGTGCCGCGGAAGCGGAAGCTCGGCATCGGTGCGTGGCTCGCGATCGCGTGGTTGGCGATCGTCGTCCTCAGCGCAGTGTTTGCGCCGATCCTGCCGATCGCGGACCCGAACGAGCTCAATACCGACATCGTGCGGAAGGGTCCCTTCGACGGGTCCTTCCTCGGCGGCGACGGGAACGGCCGTGACGTGTTCGCGCGCTGCATCTGGGGGGCGCGTGTCTCGTTGATCGTCGGTGTCTCCGCGATCGTGTTCGCGCTGCTCATCGGTGGCACGTTCGGGCTCATCGCCGGCTACTTCCGAGGCAAGACCGACACGATCCTGACGAGCACCTTCGACATCCTCCTCGCCTTGCCGGCGCTCGTGTTCGCGCTCGCGCTCATCGCCGTGCTCTCACCGAACAGCCTCGACGACCCGCCGACATCGTTCGAGCGATTGCGCGCGTTGATCCTCACGCTCGGGATCGTGTCCATTCCCGTGCTCGCGCGCATCACGCGCGCCAACACGCTCGCATGGGCGCAACGCGAGTTCGTCATGGCCGCCCGGGCGATGGGAGCGAAGGATCGACGGATCATCGTGCGTGAGGTGTTGCCGAACGTGCTGCCCGCGATGTTCTCGATCGCGCTGCTCGGAATCGCGGTCGTGATCGTGGCCGAGGGCGGACTCGCGCTGCTCGGTCTCAGCGTGCCGGCGCCCGCCGTCTCGTGGGGCTCGATCATCGCCCAGGCCCAGGGCGACCTGAAGGACACGCCGTACGCGATCTTCGCCCCGTCGGTGTTCATCTTCCTCACGGTGCTCGCCTTGAACTACCTCGGCGACGTCGTGCGTGCGCGCTTCGACGTGCGCGGGAGCGCGCTGTGAAGGTCCGGAGACGTCAAGGCAGCGCGCGGCGAGCGGTTCGCCGACGCGCCGCTCGACGGCGCGCTGCTCGAGGTCAAGAATCTGCACACGCGGTTCGCGACGGATCGCGGCAAGGTGCGGGCGGTCGACGGCGTCTCGTTCAGTCTCGAGCGCGGCAAGACGCTCGGCGTCGTCGGGGAGTCGGGGTGCGGGAAGTCGGTGCTCTCGCGATCGATCATGGGCCTGATCGCTGCGAACGGCGAGCGCGAGGGCGAGATCCTGTTCGAGGGCCGTGACGTCTCGGTGGCATCGAAAGACCAGCTGCGCGACCTGTGGGGCGCGCAGATGGCGATGGTGTTCCAGGACCCGATGACCTCGCTGAACCCGGTGATGAAGATCGGCAAGCAGATCACCGAGTCGCTCCGGCACCATCTGGACGTCAGCAAGGAGTTCGCCGACGAGACCGCGGTCTCGTTGCTCCAGTCGGTGGGGATCCCCGAAGCGACGCGTCGCATGAAGGAGTACCCGCATCAGCTGTCGGGCGGGATGCGCCAACGCGTGATGATCGCGATCGCGCTCGCCTGCGGCCCGAAGCTGCTCTTCGCCGACGAACCGACGACCGCGCTCGACGTCACCGTGCAGGCGCAGATCCTCGACCTGTTGCAGGCGCAGCAGCGCGAGCGCTTCATGGCGGTGATCCTCGTCACCCACGACTTGGGTGTGGTCGCAGGCCGAACCGACGACATCGCGGTCATGTACGCGGGTCGGTTCGTCGAGAAGGCATCGACGCGCGACTTGTTCGCGAACGTGCGCCATCCCTACACGGAGGCGCTGCTCAAGTCGATCCCGAAGCTCGCGCAGCCGAGCCACACGCGGCTCTCGGCGATCAGCGGCCGACCACCCGACCTCGTCAACCCACCGATCGGCTGCAAGTTCGCGCCACGGTGTCCGTACGCGCAGGCGCAGTGCCTGAGCAGCGAACCGCCGTTGGTCGAGGGTGATCAGCCCGGGCACGCGTACCGCTGCTTCTTCCCCGTGGGCACCGACGCCGGCCGCGACGCGCTGGCCCGCAACCTCGCCGCAGGGGAGACCGCCGCGGGCACGCCGGTCGCGGGCGAGAAGGGTGCAGTGACCACGAGCGGGCTCGTCTCCTGATGGCCGGGTCCTGATGGCCGGGAGCGGGACCGCGCACCTGCGCACCGATGTCGAACCGCTGCTGCGGGTCGAAAAGATGGTCGTCGAGTTCCCGGTCGGCCGCACCGGCCTCAAGGTTCACGCGGTCTCCGACGTCAGCATCGACGTGCTCGAAGGCGAGACGCTCGGCCTCGTCGGCGAGTCGGGCTGCGGAAAGTCGACCACCGGCAAGGCGATCATGCAGCTGCCGCGCCCGAACTCGGGATCGGTGCAGTTCGAAGGGATCGACCTCGCCAAGCTCTCGGGGGAGGAGCTGCGCAAGGTCCGGACCCGCATGAAGATGATCTTCCAGGATCCGATCTCGTCGTTGAACCCGCGCCGCAAGGTCGAGGACATCATCGCCGAGGGGCTGCAGATCTGGAAGATCGGCACCAAGGAAGAGCAGCAGAAGAAGGTCGACGACGTCA
Source organism: uncultured Actinomycetes bacterium (assembly GCA_963841215.1). Classification (GTDB taxonomy): domain Bacteria; phylum Actinomycetota; class Acidimicrobiia; order IMCC26256; family PALSA-610; genus CAVUFH01. The sequence goes on from CAWJBW010000003.1 coordinate 570,648, forward strand.
TGCTCGACGTCGGGCTCGATCCCGAGTTGCAGCGCGGCAAGCGCCCCCACCAGTTCTCCGGAGGGCAGTGCCAGCGCATCTCGATCGCGCGCGCCGTCGTCACCGACCCGAAGCTGATCATCTGCGACGAGCCGGTCTCCGCGCTCGACGTCTCGGTGCAGGCGCAGATCCTGAACCTGCTCGAGGACATGAAGCAGCGATACGGCCTCACCCTCATGTTCATCGCGCACGACCTCGCGGTCGTGAAGAACGTGAGCGATCGCGTCGTGGTGATGTACCTCGGGAAGATCTGCGAAGTCGCCGACCCCGACACGCTCTACAAGCAGCCCGCGCACCCGTACACCGCGGCGTTGCTCTCGGCCATCCCGATCCCGGACCCGACCCAACGCCCGGAAGACCGTCCCCACCTCGGCGGCGAGATCCCGTCGCCGGTTGCGCCGCCGAGCGGCTGCCGGTTCCGGACCCGGTGCCCCAAGGCGCAGGAGCGGTGCGCGGCCGAGGAGCCCGCAGGTGCGTGAGATCGCGCCCCGCCAGTACGTGGCCTGCCACTTCCCGCTCACGGCCGGCGAGTCGCTGCCGAACCCGAACGGCAAGGCCGCACCGACCGCTTGAGGCGAGACGCGGGGTCGGGGCTCCAGTACTCGCCTGCGATCGACGGGCTGCGGGGTATCGCGGTCGCGGCGGTCGTCGCGTATCACTTCGACTGGATCCCGGGCGGCTTCCTCGGCGTCGACGCGTTCTTCGTCCTGTCCGGTTTCCTCATCACGACGCTGCTGCTCGAGGAGCACGCGCGTGGCCGGAGGATCGGGTTACCGGCGTTCTGGGCGCGCCGGTGCCCGGCGGCTGCTGCCGGCCTTGCTGTTGTTGCTCGTCGTTCTCGTCGTGTTCGCGCGCAACGCGACCCCGCGCGCCGATGTGCTCGGCGCGCTCGCGTACGTCGCCAACTGGCAGCAGATCTGGACCGACGCGTCGTACTTCTCGGCGTTCGCCGAACCGTCGCCCTTGAAGCACGTGTGGTCGCTGGCAGTCGAGGAGCAGTTCTATCTGCTGTGGCCGGTCGTGGTGCTCGCCGCGCTGCGCATCGGCGGGCGGCGCGCGCTCATTGCGCTGTGTACCGGGGGCATTCTCGTGTCCGTCTTGCTCATGGCGGTCTGGTACGCGCCGACCGATCCTTCGCGGGTCTACTACGGAACCGACACGCGTGCGCACCTGCTCCTCGTCGGCGCGCTGCTCGCCCTCGTTCCGGCGGAACGGTTGCGCGTCGCCTCGTCTGCTCGGGGCCAAGTCCTCGGCGCGCTCGCGCTCGCGATCGGTGTCGGTGCGATGCTCGTGGTCGACGACCAGTCTGCATTCCTCTACCGCGGCGGCATGTTCCTCAACGCGCTGCTCGTCGCCGGCGTGCTCGCGTCGGTCGCTTACCAGCCGGGTACACGGCTCGCGCGCGCGCTCGGTGTCGCACCGTTGCGCGGGCTCGGCGGCATCTCCTACGGCGTATACCTCTGGAGCTGGCCCGTGATCGTGTTGGTCACGACCGACCGCACCGGGCTCGACGGCGCCGCACTCGTCGCGCTGCAGCTCGCGCTGATCATCACGGTTCCGTTGCTCTCGTACCGGCTCCTCGAACAGCCGGTGCGAAGGTGGCGACCACGCCCGGTGCCGGTCCTCGCGGGCGCGCTCGCGGCCGCGGTCGCAATGGGCGTGGCGGCGGTCGTGGTGGTGCCGAAGCCGGCGCTCGACCCGGTGTTCGCGACCGCGGGACCCGACCTGGCCGACTTCGAACCGGTCGCGGCACCGCCGGTCACCGCACCACCGGTCACCGCACCGCCGGTCACGGCGCCGCCGGTCACCGCAGGTCCGCCCGCGACGGTGGCGCCCCCGGCGACCGAGCCGAACCCGACGACGACGGTCGCGCTTCGAGCGCTTCGCCCGCCGCATCGAATCGCAATCGTCGGAGACTCGGTGGCGGCCTCGCTCGCCTTCGGGTTCGATGCCGTCGCGCGAGAGTTCGGCATCGAGGTCGTGAAGCGTGCGTACCCGGGGTGCGGTGTCGCGGTCGCGATCCCGCTCGGGCAGGACGGCAAGCGCGTCGAGTGGGGTGAGGCCTGCGCCAACGTCGGGGCCGTACTGGACGATCTTGTCGCCCGCCGTGACCCGGACGTCGTCGTGTGGCTGAGCACGCTCGATACGGTCGACCGGGAGGAAAACGGCGTCCCGTTGCAATGGGGTACCGACGAGCACCGCGCCGCGCTGCTCGCTGCGATGGACGCGCAAGTTGCGCGCCTGACGTCGCGCGGAGCGCGGCGTCGTGTTCATCGCACCGCCCTTTCCGGCGCCCGGTCGGTTGAATCTGCAGCTGCCGGAAAAGGATCAACAGATCCTGCGCGACTACCGCGCGCTGCTCATCGCCTATACGACCGCCAACGCCGACCGCAGCGCGTTCGTGGAAATCGACGACCTCGTGTGCCCGACCGGGTACCCGTGCCCGCAGGAGGTAGGCGGCACCGACCTCCGACCCGACGGCACGCACTTCAGCGAGGAGAGCGCACCGATCATCGCCCGTCAGCTGCTGCCGCGAGTTCTGGAAACGGCCGCGGCCTCGCCTTCGCTGCCGTAGTCAGCGAGCCGGCAGGCCGAGGATGCGCTGCGCCACGATGTTCTTGTTCACCTGCGTCGTGCCGCCGGCGATGGTGAGCGCGCGGCTGTAGACCCGGTCACGGCCCCACGCACCGCGTGAGCGCGTCGGGGCCGAGCACCTCCGATGCAGTCTCGGTGATGTGCTGCTCGGCTTCGCTCCACAGCAGCTTGGCGATGCTGCCTTCGGGTCCCATCGGCTTCTCGTTCAGCTCGGCCGACACCGCGCGGTCCGAGATCAGCTTCAGCAGCTCGCCCTCGAGGTAGATGCGCGCGAGCCGGTTGCGCAGGACAGGGTCGTCGCTCGCCATCCGGCCGTCGCCGAGGGGTGTCGTGCGCGCTTCGTCGATGAGGCGGCTGACCTTGTGTCGCGTGCCGAGGTGGAGCTTGGCGACGGTGCCGCGCTCGTACGCAAGCGTCGTCATCGCGACCCGCCAGCCGTTGTCGACGGCACCGAGCGTGCAGTCCACCGGCACTCGCACATCGCTGAAGAAGATCTCGTTGAACTCCCGCTCGCCGGTGATCGTGGTGAGCGGCCGCACCTCGACGCCGGGAAGGGTGAGGTCGACGAGGAGGCACGTGATACCTCGGTGCTTCGGCGCATCGGTGTTCGTGCGCACGAGAAGCTCGCACCAGTTCGCGAGGTGGCCGAGCGTGTTCCACGTCTTCTGACCGTTCACGATCCACATGTCGCCGTCGCGCGCCGCGCTCGGTACGCAGCGACGCGAGGTCGGAGCCCGCGTTCGGCTCGGAGAAGCCTTGGCACCAGATGTCGTCGCCCCGCAGCATGCGGGGGAGGAACGTTCGCTTCTGCTCGTCGGTGCCGTGCTCGATGATCGCGGGCGCGATGTTCGAGAGACCGAGCGGGTTCAGTGTCCCCGGCGCGCTGGAGTCGGTGCATCTCCTCGGCGTACACGACCTGCTCCATCACGCCCGCGCCCCGTCCGCCCCATTCTTCGGGCCACGAGATCGCGGCGTAGCGCGCGTCGGCGAGGGCGCGGTTCCAGTCGCGAAGCTTCTGGAGCTGCTCGTCGTCGATCTCCATCGAGCCGCCGAGACCCGGTCCGAGGTCGGCGGGGAGATTGGCATCGAGCCAGTCGCGGAACTCCTTGCGGAACGCTTCGGCTCCGGGGGGATACGAGAAGTCCATGATCTCGGCGTCGTGAGTCGTGCGCGTCGGCCGGCGTCGTCAGTCGTGCAGGCCGCCGCGGGCGAGCGCGGCCTCGACCTCACGCTGCTTCGCCACGTTCTCGGCGTGCAACTCCTCGGTCGTGCGGACGCAGCCGTCGGCCTTGAGCTCGCCCATGATGTGGACCTCGCCGAGGGTCTCCTGCATGTAGCCCGGCCCCTCCGCGGTCGGGATGAACCAGCCGGTCGGACACATCGTGAGCACCTCGACGAACGAGAAGCCCTCCTTGCGCACCTGCGACTCGAACGCGCGCCGGAACATCTTCTTGGTGCGGGCGACCGAGCCCGCGTTGTGCACCGAGCCGCGCGCGACGTACGCCGCGCCCTGGAGCTCGCGATCAGGTCGCCGATCAGGATCGGGTAGCCGTGGTACTCGGCATCGCGTCCGTCGAGCGTGTTCTTCGTCCGCTGGCCGATCACGCTCGTGGCGGTCATGTGCCCACCGGTCTCTCCGAACACGCCGTTGTTCAGCAGGATGCAGGTGACGTTCTCACCGCGAGCCGCGGTGTGCACGACCTCTTGCAGGCCTTCGTTCACCATGTCGCCGTCGCCCTGGAGCGTGAACACGAGCGCGTCGGGTTGCATGCGCTTCACGCCGGTGGCGACCGACGGCGCCCGGCCGTGCAACGCCTGCACGAGGTCGACGTCCATGGTCCCCGAGAACGACGTGTAGCAGCCGATGCCTGCGACGCCGATCGCGTGCTGCACCTGGTCGAGGTCGGTGATCGTCTCGAGGAACTGCCGCACCGCGAGCGGCTCACCGCACCCGGGGCACATGTGGTGTTCCTCGGTGAGCAGCAGGTCGGGCTTGTTCGCCTCGATCCGCGCGCGCGTTCTCGGGCGCAGTGGACGTGTCGAGGATCGGGCCGATGCCGTGGGCTCACGTGCGTGGTCGTCATGGCTGCTCCTGATGGGCGGCGAGCGCGTAGCTGAACTTCTCGTAGCCGGGGACGATGGGCTGCTCGGCGTCGCGGTGCAGCGCGAGGATCCGTTCCCGGATGGCGTCGACGTCGAGCAGGCGGCCCATGCCGAAGCCGGAGTGGTCGGTGGAGACGCCGCCGATGAACGTCACCGGCGCCCGGCCCCCGACGCCGATGCGCACGTCGTCGACCATCTGACCCGCGCACAGCTCGAACGAGCCGACCCGCCGCGCCGACGCGCAGCCGTCGCGCACCGTGTCGTAGGGGAACGGCCACAACGTGATCGGACGGATGTAGCCGATCTTGTGACCGTCGTCCGCGCAGCTGCTTGATCGCGTACTTCACGAACTTGGCGGGCGCGCCGAACGCGACGATCACCGTCTCGGCATCGTCGAGGAAACCGGTCTCGACCCGCACCTCGCGCTCCATGAGCGGCATCTTCGTCGCGATGTACTGCGAACTTGCCTTCCTGGCCGAACGCGGGCTGGCCGTGCTTGGCGACGCCGAGCGGCGTGACCGACTTCGAGCGACCCGAACCCGACGCGGTGCCGTCGACGGCCCAGTCCTTCGGCGGGAGGTCGGGGAACACCTCCGGTTCGATCGTCGAGCGCTTCTTGCGTGTGGGCGAGCAGGTAGTCGCCGTAGATGAGCACGGGATTGCGCCACTTGTCGGCGAGGTGGAACGCGAGTTGTACGTGCTGCACGCCTTCGCGCACGTCCTGCGGCGCGAGCACGATGTGGCGGTAGTCGCCGTGACCGCCGCCGCGCGTCGCCTGGTAGTAGTCCTGCTGACCGCGCGCCATGTTGAAGATCACGAGCGGCAGCTCGGCCAGCGTGATCTCGGAGAACGACTCCTGCATCAGCGAGAGCCCCTGCCCGGTGGAGCCGGTGGCGGCCCGGGCGCCGGTGGCGAGCGCGCCCCACGCCATGCCCACCGCCTCGAGCTCGGACTCGGCGTTGATGCACACGCCGCCCACGTCGGGCAACAGCCGGGCGAAGTGCTCGAGCAGCTCGGTGAACGGCGTCATCGGGTAGCCCGCGAAGAAGCGGCAGCCGGACGCGATCGCGGCGCGCGCCAGTGCCTCGCTGCCCTCCATGAGCTCGCGCGTCGGTGCGGTCGTGCTCGCGGTCATGCCGGAACCTCGGTGACCTGCGGTGTGTCGAAGCGGAACACTTCGAACACGAAGTCGGGGCACACGAGCAGGCAGGCCGCGCAACCCGTGCACCCGGGGTGCAGCTCCGGGGTAGCGGTAGCCCATTCGGTTCGTGCGGCTCCGACATCGTGAGCACCTTCGGCGGGCACGCCGGGATGCAGAGCTCGCAGCCCTTGCAGAGCTCGACGTCGACGGTCACGGTGCCGCGGCTCGTGATGCGTCGGGTTCCCGCATCGGACTGGGTCTCAGACACGCGCGACCTCCCAGGCCGGATACGCGTTGGCGGGCAGGAGCTCGAAGCCGGCGCGCAGCGCGCGCTCGTTCGCCTCGATGTGTTGGGTCCGGTACGACGGGATCGACTGCCGCATCGCTTCCACGAGTGCGTCGCAGCGGGACGAGTGCGGTCAGCGCGCAGAACGCACCGAGTGATCACCATCGACGCGGCCAGCGCGTTGCCGACCTCGGTCGCCACGCCGGTCGCGTCGACCCGGTGCACCGTGACGTCCGGGCGCACGGTCGCGGTGAACGTCGAGTCGTTGACGACGCATCAGCGCTGTCGGGCCGCAGCTTGGCCTCCGACGGGCTCGAAGTACTCGTCGTGCATCGCGATCGCCGACCACGCGTGCGACACGACCGGCGGCGCCTCGATTGGTCCGTCGGCCACGACGACGGTGCTGTCGGTGTTGCCGCCGCGCATCATGCCGCCGTAGATGCCGAGGAACATGACCTCGCGGCCGTCGAGCATGGCGCCGCGCGCGAGCACTTGCGCCGCGAGCTGCACGCCCTGCCCGCCGATCCCGGTGATCAACACCTCACGCTCCACGGGACGCTCCGATCCCGGCTCGGCAGAACTGCGCGAGCCGTTGCACCTCGTCGTCGTCGGGCACACGTCGCACCACGAGCGCCGCGTGCATCGTCGACATGATCAGGTCGTGGACGAACTCGACGTCCAGCGCGTCGCCGCCGAGCGCCGTGCACGGGAGCGCGCAGCAGGTCGAGGAGCTCGCGGCGACTCGACGCGACTTCGTCCGGGAACTGCGCGGCGAGCCGGTTGCCGTTGATCGCGAACGGGCGTGTCGCCTCGGCCGCGTCCTTGTCGCGCGCTTGCGCCAGCACGCCGTCGACGAAGCGGTCGCAGCTGTTCCTCGGGGTCGGTCGTCGACGCGAGCGGGCTGCGAGGTACGCCACGAGCTGGCGTCTGCCGTCGTCGAGCACGGTGAGCAGCAGGGCGTCCTTCGACGCGAAGTGCCGGTAGAACGCCTGGTTCGACAGGCCCGGCGAGCTTGACGATGTCGCGCACCTGGGGGTCGATCGAACCGGTGCGGCGCATCACGACGAACGCGGCATCGATCAGGGCCGCGGACCTCGGCCGCGTACTGGTCGCGCCGCGGTCCGAGCGCCCGGTCGGCCAGGGCCACTTCGACCGTCGTCGCATCCGAGATCGGAACAACGTTCTGCACACTGAGAACACTATTCCGGGAGGCGCGGCGCGCGCCAGGTCAGGCGCCGGTCTGGAGCCGTTCGACGATGAGGGTGCGCTGGATCTGCCCGGTTGCGGCGGTGCGGGGGAGGGCATCGACGACCGCGACCCGGCGGGGCTGCTTGAACCCGGCCAGGCGGCCTGCGCAGAACGTCCGCAACCCGTCGACGTCGGGGGCGGTGGTGCCCGGGCCGCACACGATCACCGCCGTCACGACCTCGCCCCACTGCGGATCGGGTACGCCCACGACCGCGACCTCGGCGATCGCCGGGTGCTCGCCGAGCACCTGCTCGACCTCGGGCGGCGCGACCGTTTCGCCGCCGGTTCGGATCACATCGCGCGCCCGGCCGACGATCGAGAGATAGCCGTCGTCGTCGATCGCGCCGAGATCGCCGGTGTGGTACCAGCCGTCCCGGAGCGCGTCGGCGGTCGCCTCGGGCACGTCGAAGTAGCCGTCCATGAGGAAGCCACTCCGCATGCACACCTCGCCGGCGTCCGACAGCTTCACGTCCACGCCCGCTTGCGGGTGGCCGACCGAGCCCGGCTTGCGCAAGAGATCCGCGTCGGCGAGTTGCGTTCCCGGTCCGGCTTCGGTCGAGCCGTAGAACACGCGGGTCACGGTCCACGGCAACAGGTCCTTGAGCGCGTGGAGCAACTCGGGTGGGGTCGCCGACGTACCGGTGTCGGCCTCCACCAGCGACGCGAGGTCGTGGCGGGCGACGCGGATGTGTCGAGCACTCGCGCCCACACCGCCGGGATGCAGTAGAGGCGAGCGGCGTGATGACGAGCCGTCGTCGCGCACAGCGTCTCGGCGTCGGGCACCCGCACGAAGTGCACTGGACGGCGGCCCTGCCAAGCACCGAGCGCGATCGTCCAGCCGGCCATGTGGAACAGCGGGAACATGCAGACGGTGCCGCCTCCGCCGGTGGTGGTGGTCGCGCCCGGGTACGTGCGCAGCCAGTTCGTGCGGTGGGAGAGCACCACACCTTTCGGCCGGCCGGTGCTCCCGCTCGTGAAGAAGATGACGTGTGCGTCCCGTTCGTCGACATCGCGGATCGGCGGCGCGCTCGCCGAAGCCGACTGTCCGCTCTGATCGGCGAACGGTCGATCGGCGAACGAGATCCCCGACGCGGTCGCGAGTTCCGCCGCGGCGTCGCGGTGCGACGCACCGGCCAGCAACAGCCGTGGGCGCGCGTACTCGGCGACCGGTCGTATCTCCTCGATCGACGCGCGTGCGTTCAACGGCGCGAAGACCGCTCCCAGCTTCGCCAGCGCGCCGAACACGGGGATCGCCTCGAGTGAGGTGTCGCCCCACCACAGCACCCGATCGCCCCGCCGGACCCCGATGTCGGCGAGGGCGTGGGCGTACCGGTTCGACGCGGCATCGATCGCTCCGAACGTGAGCGATTCGTCGTCGAGCGTGGCTGCGACTTCGTCCGGTGCGACGCGTGCGGCGTTGGCGAGGACGTCCCCGATCAGGAGCACGGCCCGATGCTGGCACGCGTCCGCGCCCGACCTGATCGGTCGCGCCCAACCGTGCAGGATTTACTTCTGACAACCATTGTTGATAACGTGCGATCCGCATGAAGACCGTCGGCGCCCTCACCGAACTGTTCCGCGCCCGCGGGCTGCGGGTGACGCCGCAGCGCCAGGTGATCTTCGGCCTGCTCCAGCGCGATACCGACTCCGACGCCGACCACCCGACGGTGGAAGCGCTGTACGAAGCGGCGCGCGTCGAAATGCCGACGATGTCGCTGAAGACCGTCTACCAAACCGTCCACGACCTCGAGGCGCTCGGTGAAGTGCACGTCCTCGACCTGGGTACCGGTTCGCTGCGGGTCGACCCGAACGTCGAAGACGACCACCATCACTTGGTGTGCACCGCGTGCGGACGGGTACGCGATGTACCGGTCGAGTTCGACACGCTCGAGGTTCCCGACCGCTTCCGGCGCGAGTTCACCGTCGACGACGTGCAGGTGATCTTCCGCGGCCGCTGCGAGACCTGTCCTTCCTGACCGATCCCGAAGGCCTGACCGATCCGCGACGATCGACGCTCACGAGGAGACGCATGCCCGAGCTCGACGGCACGAAGACGCACGACAACCTGAAGGAAGCATTTGCCGCGCGAGAGCCAGGCGAACCGGCGCTACCTCTACTTCGCCCAGAAGGCCGACATCGAGGGCTATCCGGACGTCGCCGCGCTGTTCCGCTCCGTGGCCGAGGGTGAGACCGGGCACACGTTCGGTCACTTCGACTTCCTCGCCGAGGTCGGCGACCCCGCGACCGGCGTCGCGGTCGGCGCCACCGAAGACAACCTGAAGTCCGCGATCGCGGGCGAGACGTACGAGTACACCGAGATGTACCCGGGCTTCGCCAAGACCGCACGTGACGAGGGCCTCGAAGAGGTCGCCGAGTGGCTCGAGACGCTCGCCCGGGCCGAGAAGAGCCACGCGGGTCGTTTTCAGTCCGGCCTCGAGAACCTGACCTAGTCGCGCAACCGGGAGAGGCATCGAGGAACCGTGCAGATCCCGATCCGGCGGCTCGATGCTTCGCTCCCGTTGCCCGACGCGCAGCAACCGGGGGACGCCGGTCTCGACCTGTACGCACGTGAAGGCGCGATGCTCGAGCCGGGCGGAGGGCGGTGCGCGGTCCCGACGGGTATCGCGATCGCCATCCCCGAGGGGTACGCCGGCTTCGTCCAGCCGCGTTCGGGGCTGGCATTGCGCGCCGGTGTGACCTGCCTCAACACACCCGGATTGATCGACGCGGGCTACCGCGACGAGATCCGCGTCCTGCTCGTGAACACCGATCCTTCGGAAGCCTTCGTGGTCGAGCGGGGGCGCGAATCGCGCAACTCGTCGTCCAACGGGTCGAGGCGGTGGAGTGGCTCGTGGTGGATGCACTCGACGAGTCGGCACGCGGCCTCGGTGGGTGGGGGAGCACGGGCACACGCTGATCGCGTCGTGGCATCCTGGCGCCGTGCCTCAGGATCGCCGCTTCCGCTTCGGCTGCATCGCCCGCGACACGAAGTCGGCCAAGGATTTCACCGAGCTCGCCCGCCGCGCCGAAGCCTCGGGATTCTCGACGCTCTTCGTGCCGGACCACTTCATCGACCATCAGCTGGCGCCCACGGTTGCGCTTGCGCACGCGGCCGCCGTGACCGACACGCTCCGCGTCGGCCCGCTCGTGCTCGGCAACGACTACAAGCATCCCGTCGTGCTCGCGCGTGAGGCCGCGACGCTCGATCTGCTGTCGGACGGCCGGCTCGAGCTCGGCATCGGCGCAGGATGGATGACGGCCGACTACGAAAAGGCCGGGATGCAACTCGATCGCCCGGGCGTGCGCATCGCGCGCCTCGCCGAATCGATCACGATCCTCAAAGGCCTGTTCGCCGACGGCGCATTCAGCTTCACGGGCGAGCACTACACGGTCACCGAGCTGGACGGGCAGCCGAAGCCGGTGCAGCAGCCGCACCCGCCGTTCATCGTCGGCGGTGGCGGTCCGAAGATCCTCGCCCTCGCCGCGAAGGAAGCGCAGATCGTGGGCATCAACGCCAACCTGCGTTCCGGCGACGGCACTTCGCCCGACGCCGCGCACTCGCTCACCTCCGCGGCGACCGACGCCAAACTCGCATCGCTGCGGGCGGCGGCGGGCGAGCAGGTTCGACGACCTCGAGATCCAAACCCTGGTGGGGTTCGTGCACGTCGCCGCGGACGCGTCTGCCATCGTCGATGCGATGGCGACATCGTTCGGTGTCGATCGCGAGGATGCACGCATGGCGCCGGTCACGCTGGTCGGCGGCGAAGCCGAGCTCGTCGACCTGCTCGAAGCGCGGCGCGATCGCTGGCAGATGTCGTACGTTGTGCTGCCCGATGACGCGCTCGACGTCTGCGCGCCGCTCGTCGCCCGGCTCGCCGGAACCTGAACGCCTCAGCCGCCAAACGAATCGGAAGGAGACGCCCGTGGCCCACGATCGAAAGTTCCGCTTCGGTGTCCAGATCTCCCAGACCGGCAACGCGAACGAGTGGCGCGACCGGGCCCGCAAGATCGAGGACCTCGGTTTCTCGACGCTGTTCATGCCCGACCATTTCGACCAGGAGCTCGCACCGCTGCCCGCGATGGCGATGGCCGCTGCGCACACCACGACCCTGCGGGTCGGCTCGCTCGTGTTCGACAACGACTACAAGCACCCTGTGGTCCTCGCCAAGGAAGCCGCGACGATCGATCTCCTCTCCGACGGGCGCTACGAGCTCGGGATCGGCGCCGGTTGGATGAAGACCGACTACGACAAGCTCGGGATCCCGTACGACCCGCCCGCGGTGCGCGTCGACCGCTTCGAGGAAGCGATCCAGGTCATCAAGGGCTGTTTCGCGGGCGAGCCGTTCAGCGTTTCGGGTGAGCACTACCGGATCACCGACTACAGCGGATGGCCGCTTCCCGTGCAGAAGCCCGGACCGCCCCTCCTCATCGGTGGTGGCGGCAAGCGCGTGCTCTCGATCGCGGCGCGCGAAGCCGACATCGTCGGCGTCAACCCGAACCTGAAGTCGGGGGTCGTCGACATGGACGCAGCGAAGGACTCGCTCAAGGAGCAAACCGACCGCAAGCTCCAGTGGGTCCGCGACGCGGCCGGCGCGCGCTACGCCGACATCGAGATCCAGATCCGGTTCTTCGTCGCCGCGATCACCGACGACCGCGCCGGTATGGCGCAGTCGATCGCGCCCATGTTCGGCGTCGATCCCGAGGCTGCGCTCGAGGCCGGCGCCGCGCTCGTCGGCAGCGAGAACGAGGTGATCGAGCAACTGCAACGGCGGCGCGAGGAGTGGGACCTGTCCTACGTCGTGCTCGGCAACGACAACGTCGACCAGTTCGCCGGCGTCGTCGCCAAGCTGGCCGGCACCTAGCCGTTACGAGAACCGCGCGGGGATCCAATCCAGCAAACGAGCCCGCACCTCGCTCGCGACCTGGGTGAGCAGGTGACCTGCGCCCGGCAAGAGCTCGACTTCGCCGTGCCCGGCCAGCATCTGCACCATCGCACTCGTCTCGGGCGGCAGGATCTCGTCGTCGGTCCCGTGCAGCAACAACAGCGGCGTGTCGCCGAGCTGATCTGCGTGTTCGCATCCCGCCGACTGCGTCGACAGTGTGACGACCCCGCGGCAGTAGCCGCCGAGGATCACCGCGGCTTGCACCGCCACCGCGCCACCGAACGAGTGCCCGACCGTCACGAACTTCCGTGCACCTTCCCGGCTGGCGAGATCTGTCGCCGCCGCGAGGTCGTGCACGCAGCGCTGCATGTCGTTGGGTTTGCGGTAGCCCACTCGTACGGTGCCGATGCCGTGCGCCGCGAAAGCGACGCCGAGGTCGTGGTAGAGCCCGTCGGCAGGTCCGAGCAGGCTGCCCATCCCGCCGCCACAGGTGACGACGACGTCGGTTGCGTCGCGCGGCCCGTGCCACAGCAGCGTGAGCAGCCCGCGCATCGTGTAGATCTCGACGTGCCGCAGGTCGGGTGCGATCTCGACTTCCTGGAGCGCCATCGCCTCGAGCAACTCGAGCGGTGACCGCGGATCGTCAGGCATGATCTTCGGTATGCCTGGAAGTGAGCTCGGTGACGTCGGAACGCGAGTGACGTTCGAGAACGAGCGCGTGCGTGTGTGGGAGATGCACCTCGCGCCGGGCGAACGGTCCGACACGCACCGGCACGATCTCGACTACCTCCTGGTGTTCCTCGCCGGCGACCGCATCCGGGTCGAGCCCGAACCCGACACCAAGGGCGCGTTCGTCGACGCCATGGAGTTCGAGGTGCCGGTCGGCCACGCGTTCTACGTGGAGCGCGGGGGAGTGGAGACCGCGGTCAATCCAGGTACCGAGCACTACCGCGAGATCCTCATCGAGCTGAAGGATCCGCCGGGTTAGCACGCGTCCTTGAGGAACGCGCGTGTGCGCTCGCGTTCCTCGCGCCCACCGAAGATCGACGCGACGAACTCGGTGACGCCCGCGTCGGCGAGCGCGAGACAGTTCCTTCTCGAGCGTCGCTTCGTCGCCGACCATCGCCACGTCGCCGGGCGTCGCCGCGCCTTCCCGATCGAGCATGGCGCGATACGACGGGAGAAACCCGTACACCTCGAAGTCGCGCGCGGCGCGCTCGCGAGCCTTGTCGGGATCGTCGGTTGCGCAGATCGGCAAGGGCGGTGAACACTTCCGGCGCCGGCCGCCCGGCCGCGTCGGCGGCGGCCGTGATCGTCGGCACCGTGTGCGACGCGAGCGTCGCCGGTCCGGTCATCCACGTCACCGTGCCGTCCGCGACCTTGCCCGCGAGCTCGAGCATTTTCGGACCGAGCGCAGCGACGAGCACGGGTGGCGGCGCGACGTCGGAGACGCCGAGCGCCGCCTGCGCGCTGATCGTCTCGCCCTTCACCGACACCGAACGTTCGTGCAGCAGCGGCATCAGGACCGACAGGTACTCCCGCATGTGACGCAGCGGCTTGTCGAACGAGAGCCCGAACATGTTCTCGATCACCATCTGGTGCGACAGGCCGATCCCGAGCATGAAGCGGCCGCCGCTCGCGGCCTGCACGGTCAATGCTTGTTGCGCCATCGTCATGGGGTGGCGGCTGTAGGTGGGTACCACCCCGGTCGCGAGCTTGATGTTCGGTACTTCACGACCGACGATCGCGAGCACACCCATGGCGTCGAGGGCGAAGATCTGCGGCAGCGAGTAGCTGGCGAAGCCGTCGGCTTCGGCCTCCCGCGCCTGCTCGACCACGTCGTCGATCGTGCGTCCGGCGGTGTCGCCGCCGAAGATCCCGATGCGCATGATTTCCCCCGGTTCCGGCTCTTCGCGTGATGTGCTCGGAGCCTAAACCGCGGTGCCCACCGCTGGGCCGGCCGAGCACACCCGTTGGTATAGTCACGCGCTCACGCGGACGTGGCTCAGCTGGTAGAGCATCACCTTGCCAAGGTGAGGGTCGCGGGTTCGAATCCCGTCGTCCGCTCCACACAAATGCTGGTCAGGGGCCTCTTCGGGGGCCCCGCCTCGCGGCACTGGCGGCTTGCCAACCTGCACGACGCGCGCATGATTGCGAGAAGCCGGGAACCGGGCGGGCGACGTCCGACGTCCAACTCCTTGATCGTCGCCGCTGCCGAGCGCCACGCCGGTGATCGGTACTGCGACGTCTACTGGAGGGTTGGACGATGTCGATCGAGCTCGAGCAGAGACTCCAACGTCGCGCGCCGGATGTTGACATCAAGCCAGCGCGAACGGCGAATCGGGCGCGGCGCGGTTGGTTGCGCTTGCGCCGCCGGTCGCTGGTCGCCGGTGCCTTGGCCGTGGCGACCAGCTGCGGCGGTGCCGTCGTCATGACCAACACAGGCTCCGATCGCGACGAGTCGGTGTTCGTCCGTGGCGAGGATCAGCCAACAACGCTCCCGAACATTGAGCAAGTGACCACTGCGACACAGGCCGGCATCGAGATTTCCGTGACAACGCGCGAGCAGGTAAGAGCCGGGTCCCGCCTTTGGTTCGACGTGGTTGTGCGGAATGGCTCCGACGCCGCTGTCTTCTGGCAAGCGGGCGGGTGCGCAATCCCCGTCACAGGAGCGCTGGGACCCGAGTCGCGAGTCTCCCTGGACGCTGCGCCGATGGACGATGCTCGCTGGAACGGCCAGGTGGACAGCCTTGGTGCGTGGCTCGCCGAGCACAACACCTTCTCGGGCTTGCTCGGAGAGCAGCCCGAGAATGCAACTGCAGTCCGAGAGCTGTTCTGCACGTCCGACAGCCGGCTCGCAGCCATCGAACCTGGCCAAGCGGTGCATTACAGAGGCTCGGTAGAGGTCCGCGCTCCACCCGGGCCCCTTCTTAATGGCGGCTCCTACGCGCTCGTCGTCGGGTTCCAGCCCTACGCGACGCCAGGCGGCTATCCGGACGATCCGATGGCACTTGTGACCGTGCGAGCGCCCGTCAATGTCATCGACGATCCCGAGCGCGGGTCGGAGGCCGCGGCAATCAGCGCGTTCGCCGCGACGGCCGGCTTGCGACCTGGATCGCGTCGACAGCCATTCCGGACCGTCCCGACCTCGTTCAGGACTTCGCGACCGAGCTCAGCTGGTGGCGAGGCGCCTGGGAGCTCTCGGTCTCCGCCCAATGGGAGGGCAACCGCGTTCTACGAATGCGCTACGACCCGACGACCGCCGGGGTCGTCGACGTCCGCACCGTCACTCGGGGAAATGCGCCCGGCGACGAGCCCGACGCAGTGAAGTCCCCCGGCGCCGAGTCCGACAACGTCATCCCGCCGGGGCGGTAAGCAGTTGGTTTGCACGCTTACGTGCAGGGATGTGACCTCCAGAGGAGCACCGATGCCTCAAGACGTAAACGATGCACCACACAGGCCACGTTTGGTGGCGCTCACAGGCTCGAGGCCGTCGTGGCTGCTCGCTCCGGGAATGACGCTAGGTCGTGATTCTGCCAGCGACATCCAGGTCGACGAGCCGACTGTGTCCGGTCGGCATGCGCAGTTCCTCGCCCGGGACGGACACTGGCATGTCGTCGACCTGGATTCCATGAACGGGAAGGGCGCGGTTCGAATCCCGTCGTCCGCTCCAAGCGAGGTGCGCTGGTCAGCGCACTCGCGACGCCATGCGTCGCGCGTCGTCGGGACTGCCCGTTATGGCAGTTCTCGCACGTCAGCGCGGCGGTTGCGCTCCTTTTCCTCGGCGAGCAGCTTGCCTCCCAGGTCGACGATCAACCTCATCGCGAAGAGCGGCACGAACAGGATCGCAGCCACGATCAAGAAGTCCGCACGCGAAGCGCCATCGACGAGCATCGCCGTCCAGATCGCCGAGATGAGCGCGGCGAAGAGCGCGGCGAAGAGCATCGTTTTGCCATACCGCGCCATCGATCGCTCACTGTAACCGTGCAATCCGCACGATGGTCTGCCTTGTAGGGCATCAACGCGATCTGATGCTTGTCGGTCAGCGTGCGCGAACGGAATTGGTCACGCCCCGTTCCGGAGGGAGGCAGACTCGCTCGGGAATGAGCGTCGGCTACTTCCCGTCGAAGAAGTCGTCGTGTGCCTGGATGTCCTCGGGCAGGTCCCAGAGGTCGAGGACCTTGCCGTCGCGAATGCGGAGGACGTGCACCTCGTCCATCGCGATCGACGCTCCGTCGGGACGGCTCGCCGTCTCGTGGAGGACCACGGCGGCGTGGTTGTCGTCGGCGTAGATGCCCTTGATGTCGAGGGCCTGCGTGCCCGCGGTGAGCTCGAAGTCCTTGATCAGGGCCGCGGTGATGGCCTCGCGGCCCTTGTGGTCACCGCTGTTCGGGCCATCGCCACCGAAGTGGAACACGCAGTCGTCGGCCAGGTCGGCCAACGCCCCGTCGAGATCGGCCTTGGCGAACGACTCGTAGGCGTTGCGCACGATGGCGACGTTGGGATGCTCGGCCATGTCGGCCCTCCTTGTCCGGGTCGACCACCGTCGACCAACGTCACGACGCTAGGTGCTGGATTCGTCCAGCGCCCGTCGATCCCCTCCGAGACGTTGTCTCGGAAGGATTGCCACACCGCGCAGTCAGCGAGAAACGACAATGTCACCGTGTCAGCACAAGTGGAGATCATCTCGTCCGAGCCGAGCCGGACGGCCCGGGCCCCGACCGACGTCCTGCGGCTCGCGGTCGCGGCGGGTTCGCTGCTGGTCGTGGTGGTGATCGGTGCGCTCTTCGACGAAGCGATCGTCGGGTTCGTCGCCGACCTGGTCCGAGGCGTCGAGACGCTGCCGACGTGGCTGGTGACCGGGGTGGTCCTGTTCGGGCAGGTCCTCGCCGCGGTGGTGATCGTGGGCGGCGCGGCCGCTGCGCTCGTGCGCCGCAACTGGTTCTTGCTCGCGGTCACCGCGGTCGCCGCCGCGACGGCGGCGTTGCTGACGGTGCTCATCCGTCCGCTCCTCGACCACGTCGCGCCGCGGGTCGCGCACGTCGACGAGTCGTACACGTTCGTCCCGCCCGGTCGGGTCGCCTCGGCGATGGGCCTCGCAATGTTGACGGCCGTGGTTGCTGCGGCCGCCCCGTGGGTTGCGCGGCGGTGGCGGCACGCCGGGTGGACCATCGTGATCATCACGGCGTTCACCCGCCTCCTCGGCGCGCCGATCCAGTTCGACACGCTCGTCGCCGTGTTGGCGGGATGGACCGCCGGCGCGGCCGCGATCGTTGCGTTGGGCGCGCCGTCCCGTCGCCCCACGGGGCGGTCCATCGCGGACGGCTTGGCGTCCGTCGGTGTGCCGCTGTCCCGGTTGGAGCAGGCCAGCCTCGACGCGCGCGGCTCCACGCCGTACTTCGCCACGAGCCGAGACGGGTCGGCCCTGTTCGTGAAGGCGCTCGGGGCAGACGAGCGCAGCGCCGATCTGCTCTTCCGGCTCTACCGCCGCATTCAGCCTCGCGATCTCGGCGACGAGCGGGCGTTCTCGTCGCTGCGCCGAGCCGTGGAGCATGAGGCACTGGTCGCGCTCGCAACCCGCGACCTCGGCGTTTGCACCCCGCGTGTCGTCGCGTTCGCCACCGCCGAACCGAATGGTTACGTCCTCGCGTACGAGGCCATCGCCGGCCGCTCGCTCGACCGGCTCGAGCCTGCCGAGCTGACCGACGAGGTGCTGACGCGCGTCTGGGCGCAGTTCGCGCAGCTGCGTACGCACCGCGTCGCCCATCGCGATCTGCGGCTGGCCAATGTGTTCCTCGCAGATGACGGAGCGGCCTGGATCATCGACTTCGGCTTCAGCGAACTCGCGGCGTCGGACGGCTTGTTGGCCACCGACCTCGCCGAACTGCTCGCCTCGTCCGCGACGCAGGTCGGCGCCGAACGCGCGGTCGCCGCCGGGGTGGCCGCGGTCGGCCCCGATGCGATCGTCACCGCGCTCGACCGGCTACAGCTTCCCAGGCTGAGCGGCGCGACCCGCACTGCCATGAAGGCCGATCCGAACCTCCTGCCCGAACTGCGGGAGCGCATCACGTCGTGCGCCGCCGGTGCTCAACGCACCTAGCGGCGACACCGTGCGTCGCGTATCGGCGTCGTGCGAGAGTGTCGGCAGCTGCGACCCTGGAGGCGAACGATGTCGATGTACCCGCTGATTCGTGTTCTTCAGCCCCAGCCGTTCGACCTCGTCGATGATCCGGTCCAGGTCGCAGGTATCGCGACCGGGTTCGAGGCGACGGTGAACGTGCGGGTGCGCGACGGAAACGGCAACCAGCTCGTCGTGACGTTCGCGATGGCGGGTGGGGGGACAGGCGAACGCGGCAACTTCCAGGTCACCGCCGACCTTCCCGGACCACCGCCGACAGCCGGTGGCTTTGTCGAGGTCTTCGACGCCGGCGGCGGGGAGGGACCGCCCGACAATCCCGTGGTCGTCCCGGTGGTCTTCGGAACGAACCTGGTACCGACTTACTTCGGGTTCAGTGTGTACGCCGTCCAGCCGGGTGACACGTTGTCGAGCATTGCTGCGGCCGAATACGGCGACTCGAGCTTGTTCCCGCGGATCTTCGAAGCGAACCGGAATCAGATCGGCGATCCCAACTTGATCTTTCCCGGTCAGACGCTCCGCATCCCCAAGGGGAGCTGAACCGCAAACTCCGCTGTTCTTCGAAGCCTGGTACTCGATGTTCGCTCGAGCGTGAAGCAGGTTGGCGCGTGGCATGGATTCGCAATCGTCCGGTCGGTCTCACGTATCGGGATTCGTCCTGCGCGTTCTCGGGATACACGCTGCTCGCTTCCGCGCGCGGCCACCATGCGTTGCTCCTCGACGACGACGGACAGGTTGTGCACACGTGGTTCCATCCGGACGGGATCCAGCACGTTCGGTTCCTGGAGGACGGAAACCTCCTCGTGCACACCTCGCCGCCGGAAGATGCCGAGGGTGCAGAGGTGATCGGCGGTTCGGCCGGGGCGCTCGTCGAGCTCGACTGGAACAGTGGTGTCGTCTGGGAATACCGCGACCGATTCATGCACCACGACTACCAGCGACTGCCGAACGGCAATCACCTCGTCACCGCGTGGGACAAGCTCCCGGCTGATCTGGAGCCGCTCATCGCCGGCGGCCACGAACACATCGACGATCCGGCATGGATGTGGGCGGACGTCATCAAGGAAGTCGCGGCCGACGGAACGATCGTGAGCACGTGGCGGTCGTGGGAGCACCTGGCGTTCGACGAGCATGTGATCTGCCCGCTCGAGAGCCACAAGGAGTGGACGCACTGCAACTCGCTCGAGTTCACACCGGATGGGAAGTGGCTCTTGAGCTTTCGGCTGACGAGCACGATCGCGATCGTCGATCCGGTGAGCGGTGACGTGGAGTGGAGTTGGGGTCCGGATCTTCTCTCGCATCAGCATCACGCCACATGGCTGGACAACGGCAACATCCTGCTCTTCGACAATGGATGTCATCGACGTCGTGCACCGTCGTTTTCGCAGATCGTCGAACTCGATCCGACGAGCGAGGAAATCGTGTGGCGCTATCACGGCGAAACGATCGTCGCCTTCTTCAGCTTCATGGTCAGTGGGTGTCAGCGACTTCCGAATGGCAACACGCTTGTCACCGAGGGAGCGAGTGGCCGGCTCTTCGAAGTCACTGCAGCCCACGACGTGGTGTGGGAGTACGTCTCTCCGTGGATCCTGCCGAGCAACTTTGGTCCGACGCCCGTGATCTTCCGCGCCTACAAGTACGGTGCCGACGACCAGCGTTTCCTCGGACGCGATCTCTCGCCTCAACGCTACGAGCGGTTGAACGAGCGCATCGCGGCTGGCTCCGTCCTCGGTGCGGAGGACGATCGGGTTCCGCTGAACGCCTGACGCGACCCGCGCACGCGCGTCCTGCTTCGGTTGCTACGTCGTCGACCCGGTATCGCTCGCAGCGAGGAGGATCATGCCGATGATGTAGAGGACGACGAGCCCGATGCCGACCCAGCCGATGACGATGCCGGCGACGGCGAGGCCATCGCCTTGTTCACCCCGCTCGCGAATCTGCTTGCGTGCCATGTTTCCGAAGACGACAGCCAGGATCGAACCGACACCGCAAACGAACACCAGCGAGAGCACGAGTGACGCGATCGCCAAGCCGTTCGTTCGTTGCGTCCCGGTCTGATACCCGGGCGGCGCATAGTGCGGTGGCGGCGGCGCCATCTGCGGCGGAGGTGGAACGCTCGACGAAAATGGTGTCGGGGCAGGCGGCGGCGTTCCTGCCGGTGGCGATGACGTTGCCGGCGGCTGAGCGGTTCCGCACGCTCCACAGAACCGCGCCTCGATGGCGACCTGCGATCCGCACTGCGCGCACGTTGCCATCGGCCATCCCCCGGACAGCTATCTGCTCTCGCCGTCTCGTGGAGAAGCTAACAGCAGCGAAAAGACGCAGGTCGCTTCCCGTGTCGCCGCAGCGACGTGCCCGCGACGCGCTTCATCGTTACTCCCAGATGCGGTTGGGCTGAGGCTCGATCGTCAGTTGCCCGTCCAGATCGAGCGGCGGCGTCTGCGGCAGCCGGAACACCATGACGCCGCGTTGGTCGGGAGTCGGGATGAGGCCCTGTTCGCCGCGCCCGGCCAGTGGTCCGCGCCAGACCTCCCATCCCAGTCGTTCGTAGAACGCCATCCGGTCGGTCTGCAGGCAGGCGATCTCGTAGTCGCCGATCTCCGCCGCGAGTCGACGCATGGCCGCGCTTCCGTAGCCGCGGCCCTGGTACTCCGGCAGCGTCGAGACCGCGTCGACGAACGCGGTGCGCAGAATGGGTTGATCTTCCAATTGCAGCCATCGCGTCGTGACGACGGCATGGCTCACGAGCTCGGGCCCTCGATGGGCCAGGAAGTGCCGTCCACCGGAGGGGATGAAGGTGGTGAAGAGGTTCCGGAATTCCTCGGTCGTCGTGCGCCGCGACGCACATGTCGATCACCGAGGATCGCAGCGCGGGGGTCAGGTCCTCGGTGGCCAGAACCGTGACGACAACGTCCTCAGCGTCGGGCATGCCTGCGATTCTTGTCGGTGCACGGTGGGCCGGGCACGCGCATATCGTCACGCGTCGATGACCCAGCCGATCGAAGTGATCCTGATGCGCGAGCTGGCGGATCACCTCGCAACCCCGATCTTTGTCGTCGATCCGGCCGGCGATCTCCTCTTCTACAACGATCCCGCCGAGCGGTTGCTCGGCAGCCGCTTCGCCGAGACCGGCATGATGCCGTTCGCCGAATGGACGACGACGTTCACCCCGACCGGCGCCGACGGTGAAGCGATCCCGCCCGACGAACTGCCGCTGGCGATCGCAGTGCAACAGCATCACCCGGCGCAGGGCGATATGTGGATCCGCGGACTCGACGGTGAACGCCGCCAGATCACCGTGACCGCGATCCCACTCGAAGGACAGTGGGGAGAGCATCTCGGCGCGGCCGCGATCTTCTGGGAGACGACGTGAAGGTCACGATCTGGGGTACTCGCGGCTCCCAGGCTTCACCGGGGCCGGATACGGTCCGCTACGGCGGCAACACGTCGTGTGTCGAAGTCGAAGCATGTCCCGATAGCCGGATCGTGCTCGACGCGGGGACCGGTCTCCGGCTGGTCGGTGCCGGACTCCCCCCGGAAGTGCGTCGCGTCGATGTGTTGCTGAGCCACCTGCACATTGATCACATCCAAGGTCTCGGCTTCTTCGCGCCGCTCTTCCGCCCCGACTTCGAAGTGCACATCTGGGGACCGGGTTCGGCAACCGCCGATCTGCGGGCACGCTTGACGAAGTACATGTCGCCGCCACTGTTCCCCGTGCGACTGCCCGAGTTGCCGTGCGATCTGCATCTCCATGATCTGAACGAGGGTTCCGTCGAAGTGCCCGGTGTGACGGTTCGAGCCGCGCTCGTGTGCCATCCCGGGCCCACCGTCGGCTTTCGGCTCGAAGGCGCGCATGGGAACCTGGCGTACCTCCCCGATCATGAACCGATGTTGGCGTGCCGGCGCTTCGCAGACTCGCCCGAGTGGTGCTCCGGCCTCGACATCGCGACCGGCGTCGACGTGCTGATCCACGACGCGCAGTACAGCGAGGCGGAATACGAGAAGCGTGTCGGATGGGGACACAGCACCTTGCGTCACGCCGTCGCCTTCGCCCGCTTGGCGCGCGTCGGGCACCTCGTCGCGTTCCATCACGATCCCGCCCACGATGACGACACCCTCGACGAATTCTTCGGCGAGCGCTCGCGCCGAGACAACGAGCAGTTCACGTTCTCGGCGGCACGTGAAGGAATGACCTTCAGTATCGGAGAGCCCGCGCCCGTCGTGTGAACGGGTACGCCAGGTGCCGGAGGTAGCCGGTCGGACGTTGGCGTGCTGGAAGATCGCGAGCAGTGTGTCGAGCACGGTGAAGCCGGCAAACGCGCCGCCACCGTGACCAAGCGGGAAGAGCGGAAGTACGACGAGCGCCCTGCGTGACTGCGACCCGGTGACGATCCGGAGCTCGATGGCCTCGCCAGATTCGGCAGGGGATTCGGCAGCGTCGCTCGTCGCGGGCACGGGTCACTCATTCGATCGGTGTTGTTGATCGGCTTCGTTCGATCGGTCCTCTTCGATCGTCTTGGGGCCACTCGAGCACACGATGCTGTGACTCTGCTGAGCGCTCGGCCGCCGGACCAGATGGCCGGAGAACCGATGTCGTGCGTTTGGGCGGCCGCTCAGCGGGAAACCTCGACATCATGGCGCAGTCCGCGACGCAGCTGGAGATACTCGTCGGTGACGATGTCCAAGCGCCGCGCCGGGCCCGTCATGCCCTCGCCGACGAGTTCCCGTGCCTCGGACACGCACTCGGTGACGCCGAGATCGTGGCGTCCGAGCTGGTGACCAACGCGGTGCTCCACGGTCGCCGGCCCATCCGGGTGCGCGCCCTGACCGTCGAAGGCGCACTGCGCATCGAAGTCTCCGACAGTCGCCCCGATGTCGGGCCCCCTACCGAAGCGTCGCGTGGGATGAAGATCGTCGGCGCGTTGGCGCGGGACTGGGGAGTCCTGCCTTCGAGCGGCGGCAAGACGGTCTGGGCCGAGATCGCCGCTGAGATTTGACCCGGCCCGACGACGTGTCGAGGCGCTACTTGCGGCGATCGACCGCGCGCTGCAACTGAGCCTTGTTCATGGACGAGCGGCCCGGGATGTTCTTGCGCTTCGCTTCCTCGTACAGCTGCTCGCGGGTGCGACCCTTCGGACGGTTCGTACCGGAGCGACTGCCGCCGCGCGATTCCGGTGACTTGCCCCGCATCGACGTGCGTGAGCGAGTCCGGGATTCACCGGAGCGGGCCCGGTCCTTGTTCACCGTGCGCGCCGCGATCTCCTCGGCTCGATCAGTGGACACACCGCGTTTCTTCGCACCGGACTTGATGTGTTGGTACTGCCGGGCCCGCTTCGAGCCCTTGCGCACACCACGGGGAGGCATGGCCACTCCTTCACCGGGATCACCGGGATCACCGGGTTCACCGGACCGCGTCGGACAGCATTGCGTGCCGGCGCGAGCTACCCGCAACCGTGCTCTGCGAAACGGCGAAGGAAACGACGAAGCATGACCGGAGCCTCGGTTCGGGTAACGATGAGATGCTCGGCGCCCGCGCCGACGGAAGCGAGACAGGATGACCGACCAATCCGATACCGACCGGCCGGACGAGAAGTCGGGCGACAAGCCGACGCTGCGGCAGCGGCTCCACAACGCCACGGGCGACCGCGACGCCGAAGCCGCCGCGCTCGCAGATCGAGCGTCCGACGACGTCTCGACCGAGGAGGCAAAGGAGACGGTCCGGCGCGCCGATGGTGACTTCGGGAAGGACCAGCCCGCCGCGCCCGGCGACATCGCGACCACCGAGGACGTCGAGGTCGAGCCAGCGGATTCCGAGCCACCGGACGATACGACCGAGTGACGATCGCCACCGATCTCCCGAGGGGCCTCGCCTGGGTCGACGACAGCATGCCCGGCATCCGCCGGCGTCGGTCCGGTGGCGGCTTCACGTACGTCGGGCCCGGCGGCGCCAAGGTCGGCGCGACGGAGCGGGAGCGCGTGAAGGCACTCGCGGTGCCGCCCGCGTGGACCGACGTGTGGATCTGCACCGATGATTCGGGCCACATCCAAGCGACCGGGCGCGACGCGCGAGGCCGCAAGCAGTACCGCTATCACTCGGACTTCCGCGCGCACCGCGACAGCGAGAAGTTCGCCCGCCTCTACGACTTCGGTCGCGCGCTACCGGGGATCCGTCAGAACGTTGCCGACGACCTGACGAAACCGGGTATGCCACGCGAGAAGGTCGTCGCGACCGTCATCCGGTTGCTCGAGTCGACGCTCGTGCGGGTCGGCAACGAGGAGTACGCGCGCGCGAACAAGTCGTACGGCCTCACGACCCTGCGCAATCGGCACGCGCAGTTCACGAGCAAAGGGCTCACGCTCGTGTTCAAGGGCAAAGCCGGGATCACCCACAACGTGAACGTGCAGGACACGCGTCTGCGCCGGGTCGTCAAGCGCTGCCAGGACCTGCCCGGGCAGGTGCTGTTCCAGTACGTCGGTGACGACGACACGCCGTGTCCGGTGTCGTCGACCGACGTGAACGAGTACCTGCGGCGGGTCACGGATCTCGACGTGACGGCCAAGGACTTCCGCACGTGGATGGGCACCTTGCTCGCAACCGTTGCGTTCGTCGAACTCTCTCCGCCGGAATCTGATCGCGAAGCGAAGCACGCCATCACCGGCGTCATCGAGGGCGTCGCGAGCAATCTCGGCAACACGCCGACCGTGTGCCGGGCCAGCTACGTGCACCCCACGATCATCGAGTCCTTCAGCGACGGCTCTCTCCCCGAGCGCTGGGAGAGAGCATCGGCGCGGGGGAGCCGGCATCTCCTCGCCGAAGAGCGCAAGCTGCTCGTCCTGTTGCGGCCCCCGCGGCGCCGCCGGCAGCCCGAATCGCGCGCGGCGTAGGCGGCCCGGGAAAGATTTCGCTCACACGGAACCGGGGCTCTCGCTCGGAACGTCAGACCTCTCGACCGTCCCTACGAAACGGATCGAGGGGGTTCCGACATGGCCCGACCTTTCCTCCGCCATTCACTCCGGCGCGGCGGCGCCATCGCGATCGCCGGATTCGCCGGTGCGCTGCTCGTCGCCGGACCGGTGGCCGCCTGTGGTGGGCTCATCGGCGAGAACGGCACGATCTCCCTCGTCCGCACCACCACACTCGCGGCGTACCACGACGGCATCGAGCGGTACGTCACGTCCTTCGAGTTCACCGGTGAAGGCGCGGAGCTCGGCTCGATCGTCCCGCTCCCGGACGTGCCGACCAAGGTCGAGCGCGGCGGCGACTGGACCCTCCAGCGACTCCAGCAGGAGGTCGCTCCGCCGGCGCCCGACGCACTCGCAGCGAACCTCGTTCGCCGCAGCGACGCAGGCGCGCCGAAGTGATCCTCGAGACGAAGATCGACGCGCTCGACATCACGATCCTGAAGGGTGGCGGTGACGAGGTCGGTCGCTGGGCGCTCGACCACGGCTTCTTCCTCACACCCGACGCACCCGAGGTGCTCGACTTCTACAGCGAGCGCAGCCCGATCTTCATGGCCGCGCGTTTCGACGCGACGCGGGCTCGTGATCTCGGGCAGAGCGCCGGTGACGGGACGCCGATCATGCTGACGATCCCGACCGACGAGCCGTGGGTGCCGTTGCGGATCCTCGGTCTCGGGCTCGAGGGCTCGGAGCTCGTCGAAGCGGACGTGTTCCTGCTCACCGACGAACAGCCGCAGATGCTCGCGGGCGGGCCCGGCCTGAGCATCGAACGCGACGAGCCGGCATCCGCGTCGCTCCTGACCGATCTCCGTTCGGATGTCGGGATGGAGTGGGTGCCCGACGACATGTGGCTGACGTTCATGGAGCTCGAAGCCCCCGCCGGTGAGCTCGACTACGACCTCGCGCTGGCCGCGCACGAAGACGCGCTGCCCTCGCTCGAAGATGCCGGTGTCACTGCGTCGGAGGCGCGCGCAGTCTCGCTGCCGGACCGCGAGTTCGTCTGGTGGCCGATCGGTGTCGGTTTGGGTGCGGCCGCCCTGGCCGCGGTGGCCGTGACGGTCGGCGCCCGCCGCCGGACTCCGCCCGCGGGATCGGTCGCGTGAACCGCGTCCTGGGCGCCGTCATCGTCGGCGCTGCGCTCGTCGCGACGACCGGCGCCGGGTACGCGGTCGCCGCCGATCCCGCCGATGCGGAGCCGGTGCTCGGTCCCGGGCTCGTGACCGTGCGCGTCGAGATCGACTACAGCGTGTTCGAGCTCGACGACCTGCGGGTCGCGCCGGGGACGACGGTGCGGTTCGTGGTGGTGAACCGCGACCCGATCAAGCACGAGTTCGTCGTTGGGGACTCATCCGTTCACACTCGACACGAGCAAGGCTCCGAGGCGCGACATCCGCCCGTGCCGGGCGAGGTGTCGATCGACGCCGAGGCCACCGGTGTCACCTTCTACGAGTTCACCCGCCCCGGCGCCTACCGCTACGCGTGTCACCTCCCGGGTCACGTCGCGTACGGCATGGAAGGTGTCATCACGGTGATCGAACGTCGGTGACCGTCGGCCGGTCGCTGACGATGCGGCCGGCGTCGAGGCGCACCTCGCGCGTCGTCGAGACCTCGTCCAGCAAGGCCCGGTCGTGGGTCACGAGCAGCACGGTGCCCTCGAACGTGTCGAGTGCCTGTTCGAGTTGCTCGATCGCGGGCAGGTCGAGATGGTTCGTCGGTTCGTCGAGCACGAGGCAGTTCACGCCGGAGGCGGTGAAGAGCGCGAGCACGGCCCGGGTTCGTTCGCCGGGTGACAGCGTCCGCGCTGGTCGCAGGACATGCTCGGCACCGAGACCGAACTTCGCGAGGGTCGAACGGCACGTCGACATGCCGTCGCCGGTCGCGCGCTGGAAGGCGGTGAGGAGGTCGTCGTCGCCGGTGAACCGGTCACGGGCCTGGTCGAGCCGGCCGACGACGACCGACGGGCCGACGCGCTGCTCACCGAGCTCCAGCGGAAGTTCGCCGAGCAGTGCGTGCAGCAAGGTCGTCTTACCGCTGCCGTTCGCGCCGAGGATCGCCACCCGTTCGCCGAACGTGATCTCGAGGTCGATCGGACCGAGCGTGAAGCCGCCGCGTGTCACGGTCGCGCTCGCGAGGCGGGCAACCATGTCGCCACTGCGCGCGGCGGCCGCGACCTCCATGCGGAGCTCCCATCCGACCCACGGTTTCTCGACCGCGTCGGCTTCGAGACGCTCCATGGCCCGTTCGGTCGCGCGCGCCTTGCCCGCGACTCGCTCACTCGATGCCGTACGGAACTGCCGGATGAACTTGTCCTTCTCGCCGCTCTTCTTGACCTTGCTCACGCCTTGCACTGCCCATTCGCGCTGCTGTTGGGTGCGCGCGGCGAGCGTGTTTCGCTTGGCGGTGTACGTCTCGTATTCCTCCTGCGCGTGCCGGCGGTCGAGCGCGCGCTCCTCGAGGTAGGCCCGCCATCCACCCGCGTAGAAGCGGCTGCGATGCGTGTGCTCGTCGAGCTCGAGCACACCGTCGATCGTGCGGTCGAGGAAGGCGCGGTCGTGGGACACGATGACGACTCCGCTCGAGAGATCGCTCAGGAACGTCTCGAGGAGGTCGAGCCCCGCGAAGTCGAGATCGTTGGTCGGCTCGTCGAGCAGGAAGACGTCGAAGCGAGCCAGCAGGATGGCCGCGAGCGAAGCGCGCGCGGCCTGCCCTCCCGACATCGCCGGCAGCGGCTGGTCCAGGAAAACGGGAGGCAGACCGACGCGTTCGACGGTTGCGGCAGCGCGAGCTTCGAAGTCGGCCGCGCCGAGCGCGAGATAGCGGTCCAGCGCCTCGCTGTAGCGGTCGTCGGCGCCGGTCTCGCTGCGCGGCGAGCGCCGTCGGTTGCCGCTTCGAACGCGGCCGTGGCCGCGGTGACGCCCGTGCGTCGCCCGAGGAAGTCGCGCAGCGTCTCGTTCTCGAACCGTTCGGGTTCCTGCGGCAGGAAACCAACCGTGGCCGACGGCGGGAGGCGCGACACCACGCCGGAGTCGGGGGTGTCGATTCCCGCGAGCAGGTGCAAGAGCGTCGACTTCCCCGTTCCGTTCGGCGCGACGATCCCGATGCGGCTCCCAGGAGGCACCGTGATCGACACCCTGTCGAGCACGACACGCGGACCGAACGACTTGGAGACTTCGCGGGCGACAAGAGTGGCAGTGGGAGACGACACAGGAACCGACCTCAGGACATCGGCGCGGGCGACAGCGGCATCGGACGCGCGGCGGAAAGGAGGTTCGGTGTCGCTACATCGCCCGAAAGGTTAGCGCGGGCGGAAGTGGTCGAGGAGGCCGTCGACGCCGGCACCGTGCAGCGTCATCCCGCCGTCGACGACGATGTTCTGGCCGGTGACGAAGCGCGCGAGATCCGAGCACAGGAACAGCACCACGTCGGCGATGTCGTCGGGGAGCCCGACGCGTGCGAGGGGCGTCTTGGCCGCCATCGCCGGCGCGAAGTGCAGGTGCTGCTCGGCGAGGAGCACGTCGGTCATCGCGGTGTGGATCATGCCCGGCGACACCGCGTTGACGCGCACGCTCGGCGCATACTCGAGCGCGGCCGACGCGGTGAGCGCAGCAACCGCTGCCTTGGACGCTGCGTACGGCGCTTCGCCCGCCGCCGGACGCGTGCCGGAGATCGATGCGGTCGAGACGATCGCGCCGCCTCCACCGTCGAGCAGCAACGGTGCCACGGCCTTGATGCCGTAGAACACCGCGCTCAGGTTCAACGTGACGATGCGCTGCCACTCATCCGCGGGGTACTCGTGCAACGGCCGCAGGTTGCTGCCGCCCGCGTTGTTGAACAGCAACGAGATGCGCCCGAACTCACGGTGCGCGGACGCGACTGCGGCCGTCAACGCGTCCGGGTCGGTGACGTCGACGGGACAGGCGATCCCGTCGACCTCGTCCGCCACTGCGGCGGCCCGATCGCCGTCGATGTCGAGGACCGCGACGCGAGCGCCGTGCTCGGCGAAGCGCCGGCACGTTGCCGCGCCGATCCCGGACCCGCCGCCGGTGACGATCGCGGCGTGATCCTTCAAGAGGGGGAAGGCCGTCGCAAACATGGATGAGCCCGGTTCAGACATGAAAGGAACGTAACGCTCCGCGCTATCGTGATCGATCCGAGCGACCCCGGGGCGGTTAGCTCAGTTGGTTAGAGCGCTTGCTCGACACGCAAGAGGTCGGAGGTTCGAGTCCTCTACCGCCCACCCCATCTGACGAGGGCGGCGCCGAGCTGGCTACCAGTCATGCTCGCGTACCTCCCGGTACGGGCGGACGACGAAGCGGCGTCCGGCGTGCCCGTACGGGAGCCATAGACGCGCCTGTTCCTTCGCGCTGTACCGGAAGAAGTGCCGGGAGATCACTTCGCTGTCGTGCCAGCGGTCGGCAACCGCGATGTCGGCTACCTGTTTCACGACCGCGTAGCGGGCGAACGCGGCAATCATCAGAACACGCTTGCCTCGAGGTCGGGACCGGGATGGCGTAGCTGCTGAGCGGCAGTTTCGCCGCCTCCTCTCGCTCGTTCACCACCGGAGCGGCGCCGTCCCGTCGGAATTCGGCGCGAATGACCGTTCCCGCGCCGCAAAGATGCGGCGAAGAACGTTCCTTACACCGCCGGATCGGCGTAGTCTCCCGGTTGCCGGTCGTTGGACCGGCCGACACGGGCGACAACGGGCGGGCCACGGACTGGCAATGGGGCGGGCAATGGGCGGATCGATGAACGAAACATCGCGACTTCTCTTTCTGCGCAACGACTCGTTGCGCCGCCGCGCGCATGGTCACGTGCATCGACCGGGCCGATTGTTCGCAGTTTCCGCTGCCGCAGTCCTCACAACGCTCGCTTTGGTCGCCGCGCCCGCAGCCGCCCAGGAAGTCGTGTTCGTCGCGGTCGAAGGCTCACCGGACTCCGTCCTTTCCGACGCGTGGACGGGCACGCAGGGGAGCGCAGCCCCGCAGGACTGCTCGGCGAGCCCACCCGCCGGCATCGTCACGTGGTTGTTCGTGCTGCCGCAGGCCGACCCCAACCTTCCGGAGAACATCTTCGAATCGGTGACGCTGCAGTTCGAGGGCGCGGGCGAGGTGGCGGGCGTCGTGACCGGCGCGTACGCGGTCGCGGCCACACCGACCGACGACATCCTTCTCGGCGGCACGGCAGACGTCCTGGAGTCGGCACTCGACGGTGTGCCGCCGACCTTCGACCTCGTCAGCACCTGTTCCACCATCGAGCCGCCGCCGCCGGAGACCACCACCACCACGACGACGACCGTTCCCGACACCGAACCGCCCACGACACCGCCACCCACGACCGCGCCGCCGGACCCGACGCCCGTCCCATCGGGCGGAGGCGGATCGGGCGGAGGCTCGGGCGGAGGCGGATCCGGCGGAGGTGACGCGCCGCTGCCGCCGCCCACCCCGCAACAGGTGCTGTGGAGCGCCGCGGCGTTCCCGCTGCCCTTCAGCGGCTCGCCGCTCTCCCTCGCGTCCCGCCGCGCGGTCGCGCAGGCGGCCGATCTCTCGACCGCACCTTCCGCGGATGCCGCGGCGTCCGTTGTCCCCTCCGATCCGGCTGCCGCGCGTCCGCGGGCACGGTGGCCGCGGCCACGAATGAAGCGGCCAAGCGGCTCGAACGGCAGCAGTTGGCCCGCTCGGCCGGTGGAGACCGGCGCGCCGCGTCCGGCACGGCCGCCGACGACAGCACGCCGACGCTGTGGGGGGCCCTGTTGCTCGGTTCGTTGGGTGCCGCGCTGCTCGTGTTCCTGATCATGGCGCTGACGCGCCGGAACGACACCCGGCTCCGGCTCCGTCGCAATCAGTCCCTCGGCTGACCGCCAGTCCCTCCGAGAAGCGGTACGGCCCTCCGCGAAGCGGTACGGCGACGCACGCGCGCGGTCGTAACCTGGAACCGCGACGTTGCTCGCGCTACGAGCCGATGGAGGACGCGTGTTCATTGACGGCTCCATTCACCAGTTGCCCGACACCGATCGGGCCGAGACCGCCGAGTGGCTCGAATCGCTCGATGCCGTGATCGACGCGCAGGGCCGGTCACGCGCGAACTACCTGCTCGCCCGGCTCATGGAACGGGCGCGCGACAAGGGCGTCGGCGTCCCGGCGATGGTGCAGACCGACTACATCAACACCATCCCGCGCCGAACAGGAGCCGTGGTTCCCGGGCGACGAGCACATCGAGCGGCGCATCCGCGCGTTCATCCGCTGGAACGCGGTGGTGATGGTCGACCGCGCCAACCACCGGTTCGACGGGCTCGGCGGTCACCTGTCGACCTACGCGTCGGCTGCCGCGCTGTACGAGGTCGGCTTCAACCACTTCTTCCGCGGCAAGGGCGACGGCCGCTTCGGCGACCAGGTGTTCGTGCAGGGCCACGCCGCGCCGGGCGTCTACGCGCGTGCGTTCCTGGAAGGGCGCCTCACCGAGGAGCAGCTCGAAACGTTCCGGCGCGAGGTCGGTGGGGGACTTTCGTCGTACCCCCATCCCGCGCCGCATGCCGGCGTTCTGGGAGTATCCCGACCGTGTCGATGGGCCTCGGTCCGCTGAACGCGGTGTACCAGGCGCGGTTCAACCGCTACCTCTACCAGCGCGAGATCGCCGACACGTCCCAGGCCAAGGTGTGGTGCTTCGTCGGCGACGGCGAGCTCGACGAGCCCGAGTCCATGGCCGCGCTGCCGCTCGCGGCCCGCGAGCGCCTCGACAACCTGATCTTCGTCGTCAACTGCAACCTGCAGCGGCTCGACGGTCCGGTGCGCGGCAACGGCAAGGTCATCCAGGAGCTCGAGTCGATCTTCCGGGGCATGGGCTGGAACGTCATCAAGGTCGTGTGGGGTACCGGCTGGGACGACCTGCTCGCGCGCGACATCGACGGCGTGCTCGTCAACCGCATGAACACCACGGTCGACGGCGAGTTCCAGAAGTACGCGGTGGAATCGGGCGCGTACATCCGCGACCACTTCTTCGGCACCGACCCGCGCCTGCGCGCGATGGTCGAGCACCTCAGTGACGAAGACCTGCAGCGGCTGCCGCGCGGCGGTCACGACTACCGCAAGCTCTACGCCGCGTACAAGGCCGCGGTCGAGCACGCCGGCTCGCCCACCGTGATCCTCGCCAAGACGGTCAAGGGTTGGACGCTCGGCGCGGGCTTCGAAGCGCGCAACGCCACGCACCAGATCAAGAAGATGAAGGCGGCCGACTTCCGGATCTTCCGCGACCGCCTGTTCCTCGACATCCCCGACAGCGACCTCGAAGGCGAGCTGCCGCCCTACTACCACCCGGGGACCGACTCCGCCGAGTACGAGTACCTGATGGAGCGCCGGCGCGCGCTCGACGGCTTCCTGCCCGAGCGGGTCGACCGCGCCAAGTTCGTCGTCTTCCCCCGCGACGACCTCATCGACCAGCTCACCGCGGGGACCGGCGAGAAGGTGCAGGCGTCGACGACCACCGCGTTCACCCGGTTGCTGCGCACGCTGCTGAAGGAGCCGGAGTGGGGGCACCGGGTCGTGCCGATCATCCCCGACGAAGCACGCACCTTCGGGATGGACGCGCTGTTCCCCGAGTTCAAGATCTACGCGCCGTTCGGACAGCAGTACGAACCGGTCGACGCCGGCCTGATGCTCTCGTACCGCGAGTCGGAGAAGGGCCAGATCCTCGAGGAGGGGATCACCGAGGCGGGCTCGATGGCCGACTTCACCGCGGCGGCGACCGCGTACGCGTCGTGGGGTCAACCGATGATCCCGTTCTTCATCTTCTATTCGATGTTCGGGTTCCAACGGGTCGGTGACCTGATCTGGTCGTTCGGCGACCAGCGCGGGCGCGGCTTCCTGATGGGCGCGACCGCGGGTCGCACGACGCTCACCGGTGAAGGTCTCCAGCACTGCGACGGCCAGTCGCAGCATTACGCGATGGCGTACCCGAACTGTCGCGCCTACGACCCCGCGTTCGCGTACGAGGTCGCGGTGATCGTGCGCGACGGCATCCGGCGGATGTACGGCGAGGAGCCCGAGGACTGCTTCTACTACCTCACCCTCTACAACGAGAACTACACGCAGCCGCCGATGCCGGAAACGGAAGGCATCGAGGACGCGATCGTGCGCGGCGTGTATCGCTATCGCGCCGCGGATGTCGAGCGGACGCACCGGGCCCAGATCCTCGCGAGCGGACCGATGGTGTTGCAGGCGCTCGAGGCGCAGCAGCTGCTGGCCGAGCACCACGACGTCGCGGCCGACGTGTGGAGCGTCACCGGGTGGAAGGTGCTGCGCGACGATGCGGTCGATTGCGAACGATGGAACCGGCTACACCCCACGGATGCGCCGCGGACCCCGT
Organism: uncultured Actinomycetes bacterium; assembly: GCA_963841215.1. Classification (GTDB taxonomy): domain Bacteria; phylum Actinomycetota; class Acidimicrobiia; order IMCC26256; family PALSA-610; genus CAVUFH01. Next base: position 604,397 of record CAWJBW010000003.1, read on the forward strand.
ACGTGACCCAGCAGCTCGACGACGCCGAGGGACCGGTCGATCGCCGTCAGCGACTGGGTGAAGTCGGTGCCCGACGCGATCGCCCGGTTCGTGCCCGCACCCCTACACCGTCCTCGGCACCGACGGATACGGCTTCTCGGACACGCGCGTAGCGCTGCGCCGGCACTTCGAGGTCGACGCCGCCCACACGGTCGTGGCCGTGCTCGATGCCCTCGCCCAGACCGGCGACGTGAAGGGCGAGGCCGTCGCCGAGGCGCGTGCGGCGCTACGAGATCGAGACCGACGGGCTGCCCCCGCGTCTGCGCTGACCGAGGACCGCCTCTCGGCCCGCTCAGTCGCGTTGGTGGTCGGGATCCCAGTCGTCTTCGTCTTCGTCGTCGTCGTCATCGTCGTAATTCGTCGTCGTCTTCGTCGTCGGACTCGTCGGACTCGTCGGAGACGTCGGCGAGCGTTCCGGAACCTTCGCGGAACAGCCCGTCGTCGTAGCCCTGCTTGAGCTTGCGCGCCTCGCGGAAACGGCGGGCTCGTCCTTTTCTGGGCACGTCGTCACCTGCCTCGGAAGCGGGAAGGATCGCAACGTCAGCGGACTGACGCGGGGGCGCAATGTGTGAAGGGGTACGGCCGGTGGCCCGTGCTCGGTGTCACCCTGCCTCCCTGCTTCATCGAACGCCTGCTTCATCGAACGGTACGGTCCCGAACGGGCCCCATCCGGAGGCCGTTCTGCCCTCCCATCATGCCACGTCGGGAATTCCCGCGTCCGCCACCGGAGCCGAGCCGGCGCCACAACGCGCTGTAGTTGCGGTACTCGAGCTCGTCCGTGACGTAGCCGGCCCGCCGCAGCTCGGCGTGGAACTCGGGGAGGCGCTTCATGGGCACGCCGGAGTCGACGTGGTGCGCCAGGTGCCAGCCGATGTGGAACGGCACGAGCATGAAGCGTGCCGGCCACGACTGCTGCACCGTATGGGTCGTCTCGCGGCGGTCCTTCGAACGCTGCATGCCACCGTGTTCGGCGATCGATCGCAGGCGGTTGATGACCCGCCACACGGTCAGATACGGCAGGAACCACAGCAGCCAGTACACCCACGGGTGGCCGAGGGCGATCGACATCGTGATCAGCACGAGCTGGACCGCGACGATGCGCCGCGCCTGCGTCCCACCGGGCCCGGGGCGCGCACGCCGTGCAGCAGCCCTTTGAAGAGCTTCCACCCGGTGCGGCCGGTCGCGTCCCGTACGAGCTTGCGGCGGAGGGAGTCGCGTGAGATCGGGTAGCCGCGATACAACGGGATGTCGGGCTCGTCGGGGCCGAACTCCTCCCGATGATGCGCCATGTGACCCCGCCGGTAGAGGTCGATCGGCGTGAACGACGGGTAGCCGAGCAGCCAACGGCCGACCCAGTCGTTGACCTTGCGGTTGCGGAAGAGCAGCCGGTGCGCGGCCTCGTGCATGAGCGCCGCGAACTGGGCGTGGGCCCGCCCCATGAGGACGAACACGAGCAGCCACACCGCCACGTTGTTCACCCACACCGCGAGCCACATGAGGCCGAGTGTCTGGGCCCAGCACGAGACGACCGAAACCGCGTTGCGGAGGTTCGGGATTCGCCGGAGCTCTTCGCGGAACACCGGCACCGGTCGACCGTCGGCCTTGAGGCGCTCCGTGGGCCGGAAATCCTGGAGCAGCGCGTGCTCGGGAACCATCGTCTGCATTCCGAGCCATATTACACTCCGTCGACGGATGGCGAAAGATCGTAATGCCAGCCGCGTGAACAGCGTGGACCAGGGTGAGACCGTGACGGCGCCCGAGCCCCTGTTGGAGCGCCCGCTGGCGGCGCGCTCGGTGATCGCCAGCCTGCTCCTCGGTATGCACCCGCCCCGGATGCCGGCGGCGCGCCTGGTCCGCTGGTGCGGGGTGTTCGGGATCGCAGAGGGGACCGCGCGCGTCGCGCTGCACCGCATGGTCGAGCGGGGCGAGCTGGTGGTCACCGACGGCCGCTACGAGCTCGCGGGTCCGGTGCGCGCCCGGCAGGAAGCGCAGGACTGGAGTCTCACTCCGGAATCGGAGCAGTGGGACGGCGAGTGGCGTTTCGCCCTCGTACGAGCGGCAGCGCGGGACGCGTCCGACCGCGCCGCGCTGCGGGAGGCGTTCCGACGATTGCGGTACGCGGAGGTGCGCGAAGGCTGCTGGGTGCGACCCGACAACCTGCCGCGTGCTTCGGGCCGCGCGTCGGAGTGGGCAGTGGTAGATGCGCAATGCGATTGGTGGCGGGCCACACCCGACGAAGACCCGGTCGACTTGGCGGCGCATCTCTTCGCACCGGCCGAGTGGGCCCGCCGAGCGAACCGTTTGCGCCGACGGCTCGACGACGTCACCGGTGGGTTGGAACACGCGTCCGCACGCGACGACGTGTTGGCGTCCGCGTTCGAAGCCGGTGCCGCGGTGCTTGCTCACGTGCGAGCCGATCCGCTGCTGCCGGAGTCGCTGTGCCCACCGGCTTGGCCGGGCGGCGAGCTCCGCACGGCGTACACGCGCGTACCAGCAGGCGTTCGGATCGGCGGTGCAAGCGTGGTTCCGCGCCTGACGATGCGCCCGGGCGCGCTGCGCTCGAACGAATAGTGTCCGCCGCATGGAGCAACTGATCGACGCCGCCGAAGCCGTGCTGCCGGACGTCGTCGATCTGCGCCGCCGCATCCACGCCGAGCCCGAGCTCGGCCTCGAGCTGCCGAAGACGCAGCAGGCCGTGCTCGACGCGCTCGAAGGTCTCGGCCTCGACGTGCGCACCGGTTCGTCGACCACGTCGGTCGTCGCCGACCTTTCGGGACCGTCGGGACCGTCGGGCGGTCCCACGATCCTGTTGCGGGCCGACATGGACGCGCTGCCGATGCCGGAGGACACCGGGCTCGACTTCGCGAGCACGATCGAAGGCACGATGCACGCCTGCGGTCACGACGCCCACGTCGCGATGCTCGCCGGCGCGGCGCGCGTTCTCTCCGCGCGGCGCGCCGAGCTCGCGGGGAACGTCCGCTTCATGTTCCAGCCGGGCGAAGAAGGCTTCGGCGGCGCGCGCGTACATGATCGACGAGGGACTTCTCGAAGCGACCCACGGTCGACGCCGTGTTCGCGCTGCACGTGGCGCCGAATCTGCCGTCGGGCGCGATCTGGACGCGCGGCGGGTCGTTGATGGCGTCGGCCGACGTGATCGACATCGTCGTCAGCGGCAAGGGTGGCCATGCGTCGACACCGTTCCAGACTCGGGACCCGATTCCGGTGGCGGCCGAGATCATCCAGGGCCTCCAGACGTACGTGACCCGCCGCATCGACGCGTTCGACCCGGCCGTCATCACGCATCACGTATGTGCGCGCCGGTACGACGACGAACGTGATCCCCGAGACGGCGCACCTGCGCGGAACCGTGCGCGCAGTTTCGCCCGGCGGCCGCCGGCGCGCGCTCGACGGCGTCGAACAGGTGGCAACCGGGATCGCAAGCACGTACGGGCTCACGGCGGATGTCACGATCGAACCCGGCTATCCGCCGACGGTCAACGACGACGACTTCGCGCGCTTCACGCTCGACGTCGCGTCGGAATTGTCGGGACCTGACAACACTGGGCGCATGCCGTCGCCGGTGATGGGTGCGGAGGACTTCTCGTACGTGCTCGAGCAGCGCCCCGGCGCGCTCGCGTTCCTCGGCGTGTGCCCGCCCGGTACACGCCCCGCCGATGCGCACGCGTGCCACTCGAACCGCATGACCATCGACGAAGACGCGATGCGCGCCGGCATCGCGATGTACAGCGCCATCGCCGAACGCTTCCTCGCACGAACTGGCGTGAGCGACGGGGAATAGTTCCCGCTCACTCACGCCAGTTGGGTCACGGGTTGGTACAGTCGTCAGCCCAACCGGGGCGGTTAGCTCAGCTGGTTAGAGCGCTGCCTTCACACGGCAGAGGTCGGAGGTTCGAGTCCTCTACCGCCCACCACGTCCCGATCGTTTGTTCGGAGAGCGCGGCGACGCGGAGATGGTTGCGTTGGTCCGCACTCCCCAAGGGCTTCTTGCAGATCGCCGGCTGTACACCGTGCCGATGCACGAAGACAGGCCGGCTGCTGCCACATCCGCCGCTGCGGGATTCGTGAACGAGCACGGCCCAACCCTCCCGACGCAGTCCTGCGGTGCATACTCGTCGGTGATGGCGGTCAACGGACGTCGCAAGGCTCGGGCTGCGCGCCGACGCAAGCGCCGGATGGATCGCGTCGAGCACGACCTGAGCGACGAGCAGTGGCGCGCGCTGAAGGCGGCGTGGAGTGGATGCGCGTACTGCGGCGCGACCCGCACACCGCTACAGCGTGACTGCGTACTGGCGCTTTCCCGTGGCGGGCGCTACACGCTCGACAACATCGTGCCAACGTGCGGCTCTTGCAACACCAGCAAGTGCAACGACGAAGTGACCAGTTGGCTACGGCGAAAGCGGCTCGACGAGCGTGCGTTCCTGTTGCGCCACCTGGAGATCAATGGCGCGCTCGCGTCGCAGTTCCGAACCACGCGCTGGCGGCCGCACAGGAAGGAGATAGATGACGAACGCTCCCCGTGCCGGTACCGACGAGTGGCGAGCACTGGTCGACGAGCCCGTCGTCGCCCCGGAGCAGTCCATCGTCGATCCGCACCACCACCTCTGGCCACCGGGTGGCCTGCTGCCCTACGCCCTCGACGACCTGCTTGGCCGATGTCGGCAGCGGCCACCGGGTCGATCGGACCGTGTTCATGGAATGCCACGTCGCGTACCGCACGGAGGGTCCGCCCGAGCTCGCACCCGTGGGCGAAACGGAATTCGTCGTGGACGCGGCCCGGCAGAGCGGCGGGCTGATCGCCGGCATCGTCGGTCACGCCGATCTGCGGCACCCGAACCTCGACGAGGTCCTCGATGCGCACGTCGCCGCGGGCAACGGCCTCTTCCGGGGCATCCGCGACGCGTTGTCGCGCGCCGACCCGGCCGACGGGCTCATGATCGCGGGTGGGGCACCGGCCGGGCTCTTCGAGGATCCGGACTTTCGCGCCGGAGTCGCGCGGCTCGGTGCCCGTGGCTTCACCTACGACACGTGGCACTACCACTACCAGAACCGCGAATTCCTCGCGCTCGCGCGTGCGGTACCCGAAACGCTGATGGTGCTCGACCACTTCGGGACACCGATTGGCGTCGGTCCGTACGCGGATCGGCGCGACGCGATCTTCGACGACTGGAAGCGCGACATCGCGGAGATCGCCCGCTGCGAGAACGTCGTCGCCAAGCTCGGCGGGCTGGCCATGCCCGACAACGGCTTCGGCTGGCACACGGCCGTGCGCCCGCCGACCTCGGACGAATTCGTCGAAGCGCAGTCCCGCTACTACTTCCACATGATCGAGTGCTTCGGCGCGAACCGTTGCATGTTCGAATCGAATTTCCCGGTCGACCGGATGTCGCTGTCGTACCGGGTGCTGTGGAACGGCTGCAAGAAGATCGCGCAGTCGTGCTCTCCCGACGAACGCGACGCGCTCTTCGCCGGCACTGCGACGCGCGTCTACCGCCTCGACGGCTGAGCCTCAGCGGCGGTCGGTGGGCCAGAGGTCGACGGGCCCGCCGATGTAGCCACCGGCCTCGCGCATCGCGGCGCCCCACGGTTCGAGCAGTGCCGAACAGCTCGGCGGCATCGTCGCCGAGCGCGTCCACAGCCGGACGCAGGGCACGGTCGGTCGTTGCGCTCGATGCGCTTCACGCGCGTCCCGCCCGGCGTCGGTCATCGCGTCGCCCTGCATCCAGCCGCGCGCTTCGAGCGCTTCCGTCGCGGCGTCGAGCTCGGCGTCGTTCCACGCGCGGGTGCGCACGTACGTGCGCAGCGGCAGGCCGATGTAGGCCTCGGTGAAGAGGCCGATCTCGGTCGCGTCGAGGCCGTCGCTCGTCCATGCCGCGACGTGCGCGTCGCCGCGGTACTCGCGGAGCATGTCGCCGAGGTGGAAGAAGCGGGTCCAGGGATCGTCCGGGTCGTCCCACTGGCTGCGCAGCCCGGCGAACAGCGGTCGTCCCTCGGGGCGCAGCGGCGCGACGGCCCGTTCGAGCAGTCCGGTCGCGCGCCGAGTGCTGTCGCCGGCCGGTCCCGAGCACGCGCTCGAGCTGGGCGACGGCACCGGTGCGACGGGCCGCGAAGATCGTCGGTGCGTCGGTGAGGGACCATCCGTGGCGGACCCCGTCGACGACGACGGTCGGCTTGAACACGCCGAACGCGGCCGCCACGACCTCGGGCTCGACCTGGCCGAGCAGCGAACCGCGACTGGTGAAGTACGCCGGCCCGTCGGGCATCGCGACGCCGCCGAAGCTCGCCTGGGCTCGGCGCGAATCCGAGGCCGACGTATGCCGCGTGCGCCTCGGGCGAGAAGTACACCTGGCCGACGAGCGGCTCGAGGCGGGCGGCGAGCGTGCGGGCCGCGATCCGGAGTTGGTCGTCGTCGATCGTCACCGCGGCAACGTAGCGTCCGATTCGGAGCGCACGTCCCCGACCAGGCGTTTCGGGTGTGTAGAGCCGGAATTTCGCGACGGTCGACTTTCGCTCGAGGGTGCACTTCGGCCACAATGCATTGGCGATGAACGTCGAGTCCCGTGATTCCGTCTCGCTCAAGCCGGCCGAGCTCGATGAGTTCGGCCAGCTCCTCAATGTCGCCGGGCTGCGCATCACCGATGCCGACCTGGACCATCAGGTCGAGCAGTTCCCGCTCGTGGTCCTCGTTCGCGAGGAAGACGGGCTCCAGGGCGTGCTGCTCGGGTCGCTCGAGCGGATCGGCGGCACGCCGTCGATCCTGTGGGGCACCGGCGTCGCCCGGAGGAGCAAGGAAGGCGCCGCCACCCTGCGGGCGATGACCAACGAGCTGGCCCGCCGGGCCGCGATCTCGTTCCCGGACGAGGACGTGGTCGTTGCCACCCGGATCCACCGTCCCAGCGCCTACACGCTGCTCCAGACCTACGCCAACGTCGTGCCCCGCCCGGGCTACAAGCCGAACGGCGAGGATCGGGCGTGGGGCCGCCGGCTCGCGAAGCGGTTCGGTTTCGAAGGGCCACTTCGACGACCGCACGTTCCGCATCGCGGTCAAGGGCCGGAAGCCGCCGTGCGTTCCCGTGCTCGACGCCAGTGCGATCAAGGCGACGGGTGGAGCGAAGATCGTCTCGCTCGTCGGCGATGTCGACGTCCAGCGCGGCCAGGCGCTGGTCGCCTTCGGCTGGGCCGTCGCCGAAGAGCTCGCCTCCGGCGCCTACGTCGCCGCCCGCTGACGGTCCTCCAGCGCCGCGTCGATCTGCGCACCGAGCGCCTCGGCGGTCGTCACCGGCTGCCGGCACACGTAGCCCGTACAGACGTACGCGGCCGGTTCGCCGTCGACCAGCGGCCGGTCGGCGAGCAGCGGCGTCGCCGGGACCGCGGCCGGGCTCGGCAATCAGGAACGCGGCGTTCGGCAGGAACCGATGGGTGACCTCGGCGACGAGCGCGCCGGTTCGGGCATCGCCCCGGCTGCCGACGATCGCGATCTCGAGCGGTTGTGTGAGCGAGCGCTCCATCGCCGCGAGCGCATGCGCGAAGGCGGTCGGATGTGAGCTCGCGACCCCGCCGAGCATGCTGATCACCCGCACCGCGTGCTCCTCGTAGACGCGGTCGCCCGTGAGCGCCGCCAGCCGGAGCAGGCCGTTGGCCGCCATCGAGTTGGCCGACGGCGTGGCGTTGTCGAACACGTCCTTCTGCCGGACGACGAGCGTCTCGGCGTCGTGGCCGGTCGTGAAGAACCCGCCGGCTTCGTCGTCGTGGAACAGCCGGATCAGGTCGTCGGCCACCGGACGCGCGAAGTCGAGCCAGGAGGCACTGTCGTACTCGGCGAGCGAACAGAGCGCCTCGAGCAGCGCGGCGTAGTCCTCGGCGTAGGCGAGGTAGGGCGCGTGCCACGAGCGCAGGAACCGTCCGTCCGGTCGGCGCAGCTGGGTCAGGAGAAAGCGCCCGTTCGCCCGCGCCGCGGTGCGCCAGTCGTCGCGGTCGAGCGCCGATGCGGCTTCGATGAGCGCGCCGAGGAACATCGCGTTCCAGGCGAGCAGGACCTTGTCGTCGAGCCCGGGGCGGACACGGAGCGACCGGCGCGTCAGCAGACGTTCGCGGCTGCGCTGCACGGCCGCCGGCGGTTCCTCGTCACGGTCGGCGACGTGCAGGATGTTGCCGGAGTACTGCGTGTGCGGATCGACGAAGTTCCCGCCGGGAGTGACGCCGTAGTAGCGGATCACCTCGTCGGCGTCGTCGCCGCACACCTCTCGGATCTCGTCCGGAGACCAGAGGTAGAACTTGCCTTCGACGCCCTCGGAGTCGGCATCCTCGGCGGCATGGAAGCCGCCCTCCCGATGGGTGAGATCGCGCAGCACGTATTCGATCGTCTCTTCGACGATCCGCTTGTACCTCGGTTCGCCGGTGAGCAGATACGCGTGCAGGTAGACGCGCGTCAGCAGCGCGTTGTCGTAGAGCATCTTCTCGAAGTGCGGCACGAGCCACTCGTTGTCGGTGGAGTACCGGGCGAAGCCGCCGCCGATCTGGTCGTACATGCCGCCCGCGGCCATCGCGTCGAGCGTGGTCGTGATCATCGTGTACGTCTGATCGGACCCGTTGCGCTGGAACGCCCGGCACAGGAATTCGAGTGTCATCGCCGGCGGGAACTTCGGCGCCGTGCCGAAGCCTCCGTAGTTCGGTTCGAACTGCCGGGCGACGTTGTCGTAGGCGTCGCGCAACGTCTGGCGGGAGAGCTCGACGCGCGCATCGGGTCGGAGCACCTGCTCGTCGATCGCTTCGGTGAGCTTGCCCGCGTGGTCGAGCACTTCGTCGCGGCGTTCACGCCACGCCTCGGACACGGCCGCACAGACGCGCGCGAACGACGGCATTCCGTGGCGTTCTTCGTTCGGGTAGTAGGTGCCGCCGTAGAAGGGTTGCCCGTCCGGAGTGCACCACACGCTCATCGGCCACCCGCCGCGGCCGGTCAACGCCTGCACGGCCTGCATGTAGACGGCGTCGACGTCGGGTCGTTCCTCACGGTCGACCTTCACGTTGACGAACAACTCGTTCATCAGATCCGCGGTGCCCGGATCCTCGAACGATTCGTGGGCCATCACGTGGCACCAGTGGCAAGCCGAGTACCCGACCGAGAGGAAGACCGGCTTGTCGAGCGCGCGCGCCTGGGCAAAGGCATCGTCGTTCCAGGCGTGCCAGTCGACGGGGTTGTCGGCGTGCTGGCGTAGGTACGGGCTCGTCTCGTCGGCAAGGCGGTTGGGCACAGGCACCTCCTCGTCGTGACCGTAGCGTCGGATGTTCGGAGTCGGGCTCGCGAGCTCAGGCGGACAGATCGTCCGTCGCCGTGGCGCGGGCCCACCGGTAGTCGGGCTTCCCCGACGGTGAACGCACGATCGCGTCGACCGTCACGAGCGCACGCGGCACCTTGTAGCCCGCGAGCTGGGTACGCGCGTGCTCCTGCAGCTTCTCGAGGGTCGGTGTCTCGCCGACACGCGGCTGCACGACCGCCACGACGCGTTCGCCCCACCGATCGTCGGGAATGCCGACGACGACCGCGTCGAAGACGCCGGCATTCGCCTTGAGGACCGCTTCGACCTCTTCGGGGTACACCTTCTCGCCGCCGGTGTTGATCGACACGGAGCCGCGCCCGAGCAACGTGATCATCCCGTCGTCGTCCACCACCGCGTGATCACCCGGCACCGACCACCGGACACCGTCGACGACCGGGAACGTTGCTGCCGACTTCTGCGCGTCCTTGTAGTACCCGAGCGGGATGCGCCCGCGGCGAGCGAGCAGACCGACGACGCCCGCCGGCACCGGCCGGAGATCGTCACCGAGCACGGCGGTCTCGTCGTTGACACGAAAGCGGGGCGCGCTCGCGATCTCACCGCCGGCGACCGTCACCGACTGGCCCTGGCCGCCGGTCTCCGACGCGCCGTAGCCGTCGACCACCAGAACGCCCGGGAGCCGTTTCACCAACGCCCGTTTCACCGAGGGCGACAGGATCGCCCCACCCGAGAGCAGCACGCGCAGCGACGACAGGTCGAGCCCCGCCCCCGCTTCGGTGTCGAGGCTCTCGACGAGGGGCCGGGCGAAGGCGTCACCGACGAGGACGAGGAAGTTCGCGTGCTCGCGTTCGACGAGCGACCAGAGCGCGATCGCGTCGAGGTGCCGCTGCGTCGGGATCACGACCGTGCCGCCGGTGAACAACGCGCTGAAGGCCATCCAGTGCGCGGTGCCGTGCATGAACGGGCACGCCGGCACGCAGCGGGTGCGAGCATCGAGACAGCGCTCCGCGATGTCTTCGGGCCGGACAATGGGCGCGCCGCCACCGCCGGCCCCGCCCATCGCACCGAAGAACGCGTCCTCGTGTCGCCACATGACGCCCTTCGGCATCCCCGTCGTGCCGCCCGTGTACAGGACGTAGAGGGCGTCGCCGGAGCGGGGTGCGAAGTCGCGCGTCTCCGGCGACGACGCGATCGCGTCCTCGTACGGGATCGCGTGCGGCAACTGCGGCCGCGTCCCCGACCGCGACGAGCGTGTGCAGGTCGGGGAGGCTGGATGCGATCGCGTTCAGCTTCGGCGCGAACTCGCCGTCGAACACGACCGCGCGGGAGTCGGAGTCGTCGAGCAGGTAGCGCAGTTCTTCCTCGACGTAGCGGTAGTTGACGTTGATCGGCACCGCGCCCAGCTTGAACGCGGCGATCATCCCTTCCAGGTACTCGACTCCGTTGTACAGGTAGAGCGCCACGTGATCGCCGGCGCCGATGCCGCGTGCTGCAAGCAGATTGGCCAGGCGGGTGGCGCGGGCGTCGGTCTCGGCGAAGGTGAAGCGGCGCTCACCGCAGACGAGCGCTTCGTGATCGGGGACGGTGTCGGCGACCCGTTCCCACAGGTCGGCCAAGTTGAATTGCATCCGTCCCCCCGGATCCCGCGAGGGCGGAACCGTACCGGGGCGGCGGCTACTTGAACCAGATGCGCTGGTAGTCGCGGCTCATCGGGTGGACGAGCAGCAGCACGAGGGCGACGTCGAAGACGAACGAGATCAGCACGCCGAAGTCGGTGATGACGCCCGAGCCGTAGACGAGGACGTACACGAGCACCTGGAGGACGGCCGCGGTGACCGCGAGGACGTAGCCCCACCGCTTCTCGTTGGCGATGCCGTAGCCGCCGGCCGCCAGGCCGATGACGATGAGCAGGCCGATGACGAGTTGCGCAACGCCGAAGATCACCCCGAAAACCGCGCTCACGTAGCAGAGCAGCACACCGGTCTGGAGCGTCTGGGGCTGCGACGGGTTGAAGAAGCGGTTCTCGTTCACGCGTCCATTGTGGCCGATGGTGAGGAGCCCGAACCGCACCGGCCCCATCCGTGCTCGCAGTTGCCCGCACGCGGCGTCGATGTCGACGCCGCGATTGCGGCGGATCGAGACCTGCACGCCGCGCTCCCGCAGGCGGTCGGCGAACTGTTCGATGCGCTCGGCGCCGGGCGCGGCACCGGCGAATCCGGCCGTGCGGGTTCAGCGGTATCAGGTTCACGTGGGCGCCGCCGCGGAAGCCACGTAGGCGACCGGCGAGTGCGTCGGCCTGGTGCGGATGGTCGTTCGTGCCCTCGATGCACGCGTACTCGAAGGTGACCCGCCGGCCCTTGGCGGCGGCGTACTCGCGTGCCGCGTCGAGCACCTCGGCGATCGGATAGCGCCGGTTCAGCGGCACCAGCTCGTCGCGTAGCGCGTCGTCGGGCGCGTGGATCGAGACCGCGAGCGTCACCGGGAGCGGGAAGTCGCGCAGGCGGCGCATGCCGGGTACGACGCCGACCGTCGACACGGTGATGTGACGGGCGGCGAACCCGGCGTCGGTGTGGAGGCGGGTCAGCGACTCGAGGACCGCGTCGACGTTGGCGAGCGGCTCGCCCATGCCCATGTAGACGACGTTGCCGACCCGCTGCGGCGACGCATGCTGGGCGCGCAGCACCTGTTCACAGATCTCGCCGGCATCGAGGTGACGTTCGAAGCCGGCCTGGCCGGTCGCGCAGAACGTGCAGCCCATCGCGCAGCCTGCCTGCGACGAGAGACAAACGGTGGCTCGGTCCCGGTATCGCATGAGCACGGTCTCGAGCTGCGCGCCGTCGGCCGCGCGCCACAGCCACTTCGTCGTCATGTCCTTGTCGCCCGTGTTGCGACGGTGACGGGCGTGAGTGCAGTCGGGCAACGCGTCGTCGAGCGCGGCCCGCAGGTCTTTGCCGACGTTGGTGAGCGCGTCGAGCGGCTCGCCGTTGCGACCACAGCCCGTCGAACACCTGGTCGCCGCGGTAGCGCGGCTCGCCGTGTTCGGCGATCAGCCCGCGAACGTCGTCCCGCGTCGCGCGGTAGCGCGTCGTTGCCGGCGTGGTCATCGCGCCGTCGACGTCCCGTGCGTACGAACGATCCACGCGGTGCACCGCGAAGCCGAGGCTCTCGTACAGGCCGATCGCCCGGGTGTTGTCGGCGTCGGTGAACAGCGAGCCGGTTTCGGAGCCGCGAGCGTGCATGCGCGCGAGCCCTTCGATCGCGAGCGGCACGGCCGAGGCCGCGTACCGGCGGCACGGGGGTCGACCCCGATCACGAAGATCTCTCCCAGTGGCGGTGCGTTCCCGGCCGCCGGGTGTTGCTTGCACCAGTTGAAGCCGGCGAGGTCGCCGTCGCCGTCGTCGTCGAAGGCGAGCACGAACAGCGAAGGGTCGAACCAGTCCTCGGCCAGCCGCCGCTGCGAGCGTTGCCTCGATCCATGCGCCTTGCTCCGGGTGGTTCTCGAACGCGCGGTTGTTGACCCGTAGCCAGGCGGCATCGTCGGTACCGGGCTCGAAGTCCCGCACGGTGATGCCGCCCGGCCACTTCGGCTCCTCGCCAGGGGCAGCGACACGCGCATCTCGTAGAGGTCGCGCGCCGGCTCGAAGCCGGCGCGTGCGAGCCGCACGTCGTCGCTCGGTTCGGGCGCGAACACCCAGACGACCATGCGCCCGCCGCCGCGCGCGGCGACGTGCTGCGCCGCGCCGTCGAGCGTCTCGACGACGACGTCGTCGGGGGCACCGGGTCGGATCGCGAGCCCGACGGCCCAGTGCTGCGGCGAGAAGTTGTCGCTGCGCGCGACGTGCGCGTAGCACGTCGTCACCGGCGCGTACGCCTGCAGAGTCGGCGTCCGGGGTCGGCGAAGTCGCGCCACACCGCGTCGCCGAGCGCCTCGTGTCCGGTGCGGACGTGCACCGCCGTGTCGAGCGCACGAACACTTGCTTCGATCGACGCGAAGCCGGCCGGGGTCACCGTCGTGACGGTCGGTGCGGACACCTGCCGAGGGTACTCTCGGAACCGTGCGGATGAGTGAGCTGCCCTCGCCGCAGGCCGCGTCAGCGAAGCGAAGGAGCCATGTGTCGTGACCCGCCCGCGTGGTGCTCGTACGCGCGCCGACGAGGTCGTGCGGCGGCTGCGCGACGAGTATCCGGACGCGCGCTGCGCGCTCGCGCACGAGAACGCGTTCCAGCTCCTCGTCGCGACGATCCTGTCGGCGCAGACGACCGACGAGCGGGTCAACATGGTGACGCCGGCGTTGTTCGCGAAGTACCCGACCGCCGCCGATCTCGCGCACGCCGATCCCGCCGAGCGTCGAGACCGTGATCCAGTCGACCGGCTTCTTCCGCTCGAAGACGAAGAACATCATCGGGATGGCGCAGGCGCTTGGAGGAGCGCTTCGGCGGCGAGGTGCCGACCGAGCTCGACGACTTCGTGACGTTGCCGGGCGTCGGCCGCAAGACCGGCAACGTCGTGCGCTCGGTGTGGTTCGAGCTGCCCGGGCCTGCCGGTCGACACGCACGTCACGCGGCTGTCGCGCCCGCTTGCGGCTCACCAACGAGACCGACCCGGTGAAGATCGAGCTCGATCTCGACGGCATCGTGCCGCCCGAAGAGCGGGGCATGCTCTCGCTTGCGGCTGATCGAGCACGGCCGCAAGGTCTGCGACGCCCGCCGGCCGCGGTGCGACGTCTGCGTGCTCGCCGACATCTGCCCCTCGGCCGGGCGCGTGTCCCGGCGCGACCGTCAAGCCGCGCGCGCCTGAGCTTCACGCGCGTCCGGCCGCCTCCTCCAGCAGGGTGCTCGGCGCGGTCGCAATGTGCGCCGCGCACCTCGCAACGCACGTTCGGCGCCGAACAGTTCGGTCGCGATCGCGGAGTCGGGCGTCTCGCCGTAGCGCTCGGCCATCTCCGTGATCCGCTGCGGCGAGGTCGTCGATCTGGGCAGCGATGCTCGAGAGGGCGGCGAGGTCGCTTGAAGGAGTCACGGCCCCGTGTGTACCAAATCGGGACCGGATCGAAGAGCCTCGCCGGTACGCTGGGCCGTTCCCCATGGCCGCTCGCGTCCTCGCCCGTACCGACGTCCGGGGCCTCACCGGAGACCTCAGACGCCCGCTCGCCCGTGTCCGCAGCGGCCGGGGACGACGTCGCGGGCGTCGCCGCGGCAGATCGTCGACGACGTGCGGACCCGCGGCGACGACGCGGTGCGGGAGCTACACCGAGCGCTTCGACGGCTGCACCGTCGACGACCTCGCGGTCGCCGCGAGCGGTCCGCGACGCCGCGTTCGACCGCATCGACCCGGACGCTGCGCGTCGCGCTGGAGTTCGCCCGCGACCAGATCGTCGCCTGGCACGAGGCCCAACGCGAGAAGGAGGCCCGCCACGAGCGCTCCGGCATCCACGTGCGGGAGCTCGTCGTCCCGGTCGACCGGGCCGGGTGCTACGTGCCCGGCGGCCGGGCGCCGCTCGCGTCGTCGGTGCTGATGACGGCCATCCCGGCCCGGGTCGCCGGCGTGCCGGCGGTCGCCATGTGCTCGCCGCCGCGGCCCGACGGCACGATCGACGACGCGGTCCTCGCCGCCAGCGCCCTCGCCGAGGTCGACGAGCTGTACCGCATCGGCGGCGCGCAGGCGATCGCCGCGCTCGCGTACGGCACCGAATCCGTTCCCGCGGTCGACGTGATCGTCGGTCCCGGCAACGCGTACGTCGCCGAGGCGAAGCGCGCAGTCGCCGCCGTCGTCGGCATCGACGGCTTCGCCGGACCGTCCGAGGTCGCGATCGTCGCCGACGCGACGGTCGACCCGATGCTCGTCGCCGCCGACCTGCTCGCGCAGGCCGAGCACGGGCCCGGGCGGCGCGGTCGCGGTCATCACGTGGGACGCGACGGTCGCCGACGCAGGTCGACGCGCGCGCTCGAGCAGTTGCTCGACGACGACTCGACGTCGCGACGACGCCGATGCGACGCTCGCATCGGGCGGCCGGCTCGTGCTCGTCGACGGACCCGAGCAGGCGATCGACGCCGCCAACGCGATCGCGCCCGAGCACCTCGAGCTCATGTGTGCCGACGCCGCGCTCCTCGTTCCGCTGGTGCGGCACGCCGGCGCGGTGTTCGTCGGGGTCGACGCGCCGGCGGTGATCGGCGACTACGTCGCCGGCGTCAACCACGTGCTGCCGACCGGCGGGAACGGCGCGCTTCGCGAGCGCCTTGCGCGTCGCCGACTTCCAGAAGCACGTGCACGTCGTGTCGCTCGACGACGGCGCGCTCGGCGCGCGTCGCGCCGTTCGTGCGCACGCTCGCCGAATCGGAAGGTCTGGCGGCGCACGCCGACGCGCTGCGCGTCCGCGAAGACCGGTTGCGAGAGCCCAGTGACGGCTGAGTCGGATGGCTGATTCGATCCTCCCGCGCGACGACCTGCGCGCACTGGAGGGCTACCACTCCGCCGCAGGTCGACGTCCCCGTCCGGCTCAACACCAACGAGAGCCCGTACCCGCCGCCCGACGCGTTCCTCGACCCGCTGGACCGACGCGCTGCGCGCCGTCGACTACCACCGCTATCCCGATCGCGCCGCGAGCGCGCTGCGCGACGCGCCTCGGTGCGTTCCTCGGGCAGCCGTCGGGCCGTGTGTTCTGCGCGAACGGCTCGAACGAGGTGTTGCAGACGTTGCTGCTCACCTACGGCGGCCCCGGGCGGTCGGCGGCGATGTTCGAGCCGACGTACGCGCTCCACGCGCACATCGCCCGCCTCACGGGCACCGCCGTGGTCACGGGAGATCGGGCCGACGACTTCTCGATCGACGTCGACGCGGCCGAGGCACTCATCGCGTCCGAGCGACCGAGCGTCGTGTTCGTGTGCAGCCCGAACAACCCGACCGGCACCGTCGAAGACCGCGACGTCGGTCGAACGACTGGTGACGGCCGCGGCCGACGCCGGCGCGCTGCTCGTCGTCGACGAGGCCTACGGCGAGTTCGCGCCGTTGGAGCGCGCTCGAGCTCGTCGACGAGGCGCGGCCGCTCGTCGTCGTGCGCACGTACTCGAAGGTGTGGTCGCTCGCCGCGATCCGGCTCGGGTTCGCGGTCGGCCCGCAGTGGGTGATCGAGGAGCTCGAGAAGGTCGCGCTCCCGTACGCGCTGTCGGTACCCGACCCAGCTCGCGGGCGAGCTCGCGCTCGAGTTCGGCTCCGAGATGCAGACGCGGGTCGCGAGCCTGGTCGAGGAGCGCGGCCGGCTGTTCGTCGCGCTCTCCGAGATCGCCGGCCTCCGCGTGTATCCGTCGGGCGCGAATTTCCTGCTCGTGCGGGTGCGAGCGGCGACGCGCACGAGCGTGTGGGAGCAGCTGCGTCGCGCGCGGGGTGCTCGTGCGAGACTTCTCGCGCTGGCCCCGCGTCGAGGGATGCCTCCGCCTCACGGTCGGGACGCCCGGCAGAGAACGACGCGTTGCTCGCCGCACTCGACGGAGGTGCTCGGATGAGCTCGTCGAGACGAGCTGCGCGTCGGCGGAGCTGCAGCGCGAGACCAAGGAGACGACGGTCGCGGTCGACGCTCGTGCTCGACGGATCCGGCACCACCAAGGTCGCGACCGGGATCCCGTTCTTCGACCACATGCTCGAGCAACTCGGCAAGCACGCCGGTTTCGACCTGACGATCGCGGCCGAGGGTGACCTCGAGATCGACCTCCACCACACCGTCGAGGACGTCGGCATCGTGCTCGGCAACGCGCGTGCGCGAAGCGCTCGGCGACAAGATCGGTGTCCGCCGCTTCGCCAACGCGCTCGTGCCCCTCGACGAAGCGCTCGTGCAGGTCGCGTTGGACCTCTCGGGCCGTCCGTTCCTCGTCTACGAGGTCGACCCGGTCGCCGAGTGGATCGGCACCTTCGACCCGCAGCTCGCCGAGGAGTTCTGGAAGGGCTTCGTCGACGGCGCGCGTGTCACGCTGCACATCCGCAGCGTCTCGGGCACGCAACGGCCACCACGTGATCGAAGCGTCGTTCAAGGGTGTCGCCCGCGCGCTGCGCGACGCGGTCCGCATCGAAGGGACGGGTGTGCCCTCGACCAAGGGGACACTTGTCGGCGTGACGTATTTCGCAGTCGTGGACTACGGGATCGGCAACCTGCGGTCGGCCGAGAAGGCGTTGCAGCACCTCGGCGCCGACGCGCGGCTCACGGCCGACCGTGACGAGATCGGTGGCGCGGCGGCGGTCGTGCTGCCCGGTGTCGGGAACTTCGGCGCGTGCATGCGGGCGCTGCGGGACGCAGAGTTGGAGGCGGTCACCAGGGAAGCTGCCACCGACGGGCGGCCGTTCCTCGGCGTGTGCGTCGGCATGCAGATGTTGTTCGAGGGCAGCGACGAGTCGCCCGGCATTGCGGGTCTCGGTGTGGTCGCGGGTCGAGTCACGCGCCTTCCCGAGACCGTGCGGCTGCCGCAGATCGGCTGGAACACGTTCGAGGCCCGGCCCGGCAGCCTGCTGGTCGCGGGGCTCGGCGGCGACGCGTGGTGTTACTTCGTGCACTCGTACGCGCCCGAACCTTCGGACGACGCAGTCGTCGCGGCGTGGTGCGAGTACGGCCGCCGCTTCGCGGCCGCGATCGAGCAGGGCGCGTGTTGGGCGACGCAGTTCCACCCGGAGAAGAGCAGCACGAGCGGGCTGCGAGTGTTGTCGAACTTCGTCGCGGCCGCGGCCTGACCCGTGGACCTGTACCCGGCGATCGACCTGCGGGCCGGTCGGGTCGTGCAGTTGCAACAGGGCGACTACCGGCGCGAAACGTTCTACGACGACGATCCGGTCTCGGTCGCGCAGAGATTCGAGGCGCAAGGCGCGCGTTGGATCCATGTCGTCGACCTCGATGCCGCGCGCTCGGGCGACGCGACGAATCGTGACGTCGTTGCCGCGATCAGTGCGAACGTGCAGTGCGCGCGTCCAGAGCGGTGGTGGTGTCCGCAGTGTTGACGCCGCCGTCGCGCTGCTGGAGGCGGGCGTCGAGCGCGTCGTCGTCGGCACTGCGGCGATCGAACGACCTGCGCTGGTCGACGAGCTCGCCGAGCGCTTCCCGCAACGCGTCGCGGTCGGCCTCGACGCACGCGGCCACGACATCGCGACCCATGGCTGGTCGACGACGACGGGCGTCGATCTCGTCGAGACCGCGCGGCGCTTCGACCGCCCCGGCGTGGGCGCGCTGGTGGTCACCGAGATCTCGCGTGACGGCATGCTCGGTGGGCCCGACCTCGAACAGCTCACGGCCGTGCTTGCCGTGGTGCGCGTGCCGGTGATCGCGAGCGGCGGGGTCGCCTCGGTCGACGACCTGCGGCAGCTCGCCGCGCTCGAAGTCGACGGCCGCCGGCTCGCGGGAGCGATCGTCGGCACCGCGGTCTACGAAGGTCGGGTCCCGATCGAGGAAGGGATCGCCGCGTGCTCGCCGTCCGCGTGATCCCGTGCCTCGACGTCGATCGAGGCCGGGTCGTGAAAGGGGTTCGGTTCGTCGAGCTCCGCGATGCAGGTGATCCCGTCGAGCTCGCGGCCCGCTACGACGCCGAAGGTGCCGACGAGCTCGTCTTCCTCGACATCACTGCGTCATCCGACGACCGCGAGACGCTGGTGCACGTCGTCGAACGGGTGGCGGAAGAGGTGTTCATACCCTTCACGGTCGGCGGCGGCGTCCGCACGGTCGAGGACGTGCGTCGCATGCTGCGCGCGGGTGCCGACAAGGTGTCGTTGAACACAGCTGCGATCGAGCGGCCGGAGACGATCGCCGAGGCCGTTGCCGAGTTCGGCAGCCAGTGCATCGTCGTCGCGATCGACGCCCGCCGGCGGAACGCGGACGATCCGGCGTTCGGATGGGAGGTCACGACCCACGGCGGGCGCCGGCCCGCGGGCCTCGACGCGGTCGAGTGGGCCGTGCACGCGTGCGACCTCGGAGCGGGGGAGGTCCTGCTCACATCGATGGACCGCGACGGCACCAAGGCCGGCTACGACGTCGAGCTGTTGCGGGCGCTGGGCGAAGCGGTGAACGTGCCGATCATCGCCAGTGGTGGCGTGGGCACGCTCGAACACCTCTACGAGGGTGTAGCCGTTGGCGGCGCGGGTGCGGTGCTGGCGGCATCGATCTTCCACTTCGGGCAGCACACCGTGCGCGAGGCCAAGGACTACCTCGCCGAGCGCGGCCTGACCGTCCGGCTCGAGCTGACCAGCCCGTCCGCGGACGCTTCTGCGGGCTGGTTTCGCGGACCGCGAGGCGCGGCTACGGTGACGCCACGGTGCCGGTGTGGAGCCGGCCCCAAGCCAGGGGGTGGTATGCCCGACCCGCACTACTTGGCGGACGGCGCGACGGGAAGCGGTGTCGCAACCGGCATCAGGGGACCTGGTGTCGACGACCACTTCTTCCGCCGCTACCGCGAGCTCCTCGACGACGAAGACCACGCGTTCGACGAGCTCGAGCACGCGTACGAGGACGGCGACCGCGCGCACTTCGAACTGGACCTCGCCCACTGGCGGTCCGCGTTCGAGCGGCGCGTGACGTTCCTCGAACGCCACGGCGACACCATCGCACCGCTCGCCCTCTAGCTGCCGGAGCTCGACCCCGAGTCGAGGAACGTGACGGTCGCCGCGACCACCTGGTCGGTGCGACCCACGAAGAAGTGACTCGCGCCCGCGACGATCTCGGTCGTCGTGGAGACCCACGACGCGACTTCTGCGACGACCGCGTCGGGCGGACGGAACTCGTCGTGCTGCGCGAGCACCAGGTGCTTCGGGCGCGGGTCCGCCGCCACGGTGTGCGTGCGGGAACCGAACGCGCAATGCGGTGGCGCGATGCCCACCCAGCCGGTGATCCGAGGGTCGTTGCTCGACAACGCCATGTCGGCGCCGAACGACCACCCGACGACCGTGATCCTCCCTCCATCGGCGTGCGTGTCGGCGGCGTCCAGTGCGGCCTGGACGTCCTGGAGCTCGGATTCACCGCCACCGTGCGCGCCACCGCTGCCTTCGACGCCGCGGAAGTTGAACCGCAGGCAGCCGTAGCCGGATCGGGGAGCGCGGCGAACAGCGCAGATACCACGATGCTCCGCATCGTCCCGCCGTACTGCGGATGCGGATGGCACAGCACCACGGTTCCGCGCGCGGCGACCGAGGCGGGCGTCCACTCCGCCTCGAGGACGACACCGTCGGCGCATTGGAGACGCACCGGCTCCGCGGTCATCACGCGGCGCCCGTCGGTCGTGCACGCGAACGTGAGGGTCATCGCTTCGTCGCGCCACGCGTCGTAGCGGCCGGACGGTCCGCCGTGGCCGGCACCGAGCTCGGTGCGCAGCATGATCGGACGATCCGATGTCGTGTGCGTGCGCAACTTCGCGACCCACTTCGCCGGTTCCCAGTACTGCACCCTGGGGTCGTTCAAGCCGGTCGTGACGAGGAGCGCGGGGTAAGCCGCGTCGCGCACATTGTCGTACGGCGAATAGGCCTTCATCCATGCGTACGCGTCGGGCTTGCGCGGGTCGCCCCACTCCTCCCACTCGGTGATGGTGAGCGGGATGGTCGGGTCGAGCATCGTGGTGATGACGTCGACGAACGGCACCTCGGCGATGACGGCGGCGAACAGGTCCGGGCGTTGATTGGTGATCGCGCCCATGAGCAGGCCGCCGGCGCTCCCACCTCGCGCCACCAGCCGGCTGGAAGACGTGTACTCGGCCGTGATCAGCGCTTCCGCGCACGCGACGAAGTCGTCGAAGGTGTTGTGCTTGTGCTCGAGGCGTCCGTTCTCGTACCACGAGCGTCCGAGCTCGCCGCCACCGCGTACGTGCGCGATCGCATACGCGAAGCCCCGGTCGAGCAGTGAGAGTCGCGACGGACGGAACGACGCGTCGATCGAGATCTCGTACGCGCCGTATCCGTAGAGCAACGCCGCCGCGGTGCCGTCGCGCCGAAAGTCCTTCCGGTGCACGATCGACACGGGTACCCGTGCACCGCCGGGCCGATCGACCCACATCCGTTCGGACGTGTACTGCGACGCGTCGTAGCCCGGCACCGGCTGCACTTTCACGACGGTTGCCGTGCGGGTCTGCATGTCGTAGTCGACATCGGTGGCCGGCGCGACGAGCGAGGTATAGCCGTAGCGGAGCGTCGTCGTGTCGTACTCGGCGTTGCCGCCGGCCCACACGCTGTAGACGGGATCCGGAAGCTCGATCTCGTGCGTTGCGCCGGTGCCGACCTCGGTGATCCGGAGCCGCGTGAGACCCTCGCGACGTTCGCTGCACACGAAGTGGTCACGGAACCCGTCGACACCTTCGAGGCGCGTATCGGCGCGATGCGGTATGAGCTCGGACCAGTTGTCCTTCGCCCGGTTGGCCACCGGCACCGAGACGAGACGAAAGTTCGTCGCGCCGTCGCTGTTCGTCACGACGAGGAAGCGATCGGTGCCGTCGACGTCGATCTGATGCTCGACGTCGTACTCGTGGTCGGATCCGCGCGCCGCGACGACCTCGAGTGCCGCGTCGGGTGTCGTGGTGCTCACGAACCAGACCTCGGCCGTCGTCTTCGACGAGGAGTGTACGAGCACATACCGGCCGGAGCGCGTGCGCGAGACCGACACGAAGAAGCGGTCGTCCTCTTCCTGGAACACGAGGACGTCGTCGTCGACTGCGGTACCGAGCACGTGGCGCCAGACCTGCCACGGGCGCATCGCGTCGTCCAAACGGATGTAGAAGCAGGTGCGAGCGTCGTCGGCCCAGGCGAAGCCGTACGACACGTCTTCGATCTCGTCCCCATGCGATTCGCCACTCTGGAGGTCGCGGAAACGCAACTGGTAGCGCTCGCCGCCGTCCCGGTCGACCGCGTAGGCGAGCGTGCGGTGGTCGGGTGTGATGTCGAACACCCCGAGCGAGAAGTAGTCGGATCCCTCCGCCTCTACGTTCTCGTCGAGCAGGACGTGCTCCTCGGCATCACGTTCCTCGTCGTTGCGGCTCGTGCGCGGCCGGCGGCAGTGCTGCGCGTACTGCCGGCCCTCGAACGTGCGCGAGTAGTACTCCCAGGGCCCGTCCGGAATTGGCGCCGAGACGTCGGTCTCCTGGATGCGGCTCTTGATCTCCTCGAAGATCTGCTCGGTCAGCGGACGCGACGGCGCGAGGACGGCTTGCGTGTACGCGTTCTCGGCTTCGAGATACGTGAGTACCTCGGGATCCTCGCGGTCGCGCAACCAGTACCAGTCGTCGACGCGGTCATCGCCGTGCTCGGAGAGCACGACGGGCCGGTGTGCCGCGACCGGAGGAACAGGATCGACCATCGCGCGGAGTTTAAGGACGGACCATCGAGGGGCGCGCCGCTACCATCGTGTCTCCATGTCGCCCACGATCACGCCGATTTCCTTCACCACCGACGAGCTCGATGCGGTTGCATACGACGCCGGCGGGCTCGTCGCGGCGATCGTGCAGGAAGCCGGCACCGGGCAGGTGCTGATGTTCGCGTGGATGAACCGCGAGTCGTTGGAGAAGTCGCTCACGACCGGTCGCACGTGGTTCTGGAGCCGCAGCCGGCAGGAGTACTGGTGCAAGGGCGAGACGTCCGGTGACCGGCAGTACGTCCGCGAGGCGTACTACGACTGCGACATGGACGCCCTCTTGTTCGTGGTCGAGCAAGAGGGACGTGGGGCGTGCCACACGGGCGAGCGGAGCTGCTTCTTCCGCGCGTTCGGGAGCGGCGCGACACCCGGTCCCCGTTGAGCGCCCGGGCACCCTGCCTCCCGCCCGTCGAGGAGTTCGTCACGCTCGCCGCGTGACTACACGGTCGTTCCGGTGTGGCGTGAGGTGCTCGCCGACCTCGAAACGCCGCTCTCGGTGTTCGCCAAACTCGTCGGCGATCGCGAAGGTTTCCTGCTCGAATCGGCCGAGCACGCCGAACGCTGGGGTCGCTTCTCGTTCCTCGGACGTGATCCTGTGCGCACGCTCGTGGTGCGCGGCCGCGAGGTCACGTGGCTCGGTGGTGAGCCCATCGACGGCGTGCCGTCGGATCAGGGCGCGCTCGCAGCACTCGACGCGTTGCTCGCGAAGTACCGCGCGCCGACCTTCGCACAGCTGCCACCGTTCCACGGTGGCATCGTCGGCTGGCTCGGCTACGACACAGTGCGCGAGGTCGAACGCCTCCCGAACGTCCCCGACGACGACCAGGGTCACGCCGACGCGGTGCTCTCGCTGGCGGGTCAAGTCGCCGCGTTCGATCACTTCCGCCAGCGCTGCTACCTCATCGAGAACACGTATCCACCGCCCGGCGCGTCACCGGTCGAGCTCGCCGCGCTCTACGACGATGCGGTGCAACGGCTCGAGCACGCGGTCGAGGAGTTCGGCCGGCCGCTGGTGACCGCGCCCGCAGCACCACCGGCGGACGAGCTCATCGAGCTCCCGGCGATCCGCCGTAACACCGCGCCCGGCGCCTGGGCCAAGGCGGTCGAAGCTGCCAAGGAGCACATCCTCGACGGCGACATCTTCCAGGTCGTGTTGTCGCAACGCTTCGATCTCGAGGAACCCGTGGATCCGTTCGCCGTCTACCGCGTGCTGCGGCTGGTGAACCCCTCGCCCTACATGTACTTCCTGCGCCACGCGGAGGCGACGGTGGTCGGGTCGTCGCCGGAGCCGATGGTGCAGCTGCGCGCGGGCCGCGTCATCAGCCGCCCGATCGCGGGGACGCGCAAGCGCGGCCGCGACGAGCACCACGACAAGCGGCTCGCCGCCGAGCTCGTGGAGCATCCGAAGGAGCGCGCCGAACACGTCATGCTCGTCGACCTCGCCCGCAACGATGTGGGGCGTGTCGTGCGCTTCGGCACCGAATGCGTCGAGGAGCTGATGACGCTCGAGCGCTACTCGCACGTCATGCACCTCACGAGCCAGGTCACCGGCGAACTGGCGCCCGGGAAGTCACCGGTCGACGTGCTGCGGGCGACGTTCCCCGCCGGGACCGTCAGCGGCGCGCCCAAGGTCCGCGCGATGGAGATCATCGACGAGCTCGAACCCACGAAGCGAGGCCCGTACGCCGGGGTCGTGGGCTATCTCGACTTCTCGGGGAACCTCGACACCGCGATCGCGATCAGGACCATGTTCTGGCGCGGAACCCAGGCGACGTTGCAGGCCGGTGCGGGGATCGTCGCCGACTCCGACCCGGCCGACGAAGACCTGGAATGCCGCAACAAGGCGCAAGCGTTGCTCTCGGCAGCAGCTGCCGCGAGGAACCTGCCCCCGCTTCCGCCTGCCCCAGTTCCGAACGATCCGACCCCAGGAACCCCAGTGATCCCAAACCCATGATCGAGGAGTCTGCATGACCACTGCGACGAGCTATCCCGTCGAGCCGGGCGTGGTCACCGTCGAGGGTGCCGACGCGATGTCGTTCCTCCAGAGCATGCTCTCGCAGGATCTCGACACGGTCGCGGCCGGCGCGAGCGCGCCGGCGCTGCTCCTTCAACCGCAGGGAAAGCTCGTCGCGACGATGCACGCGTTGCACGTCGGCGACGACGCCTGGTGGTGCATCACCGATGCCGAAGGTGCGCCGGCGCTGGCCGAAGGCCTGAATCGTTTCCGCATTCGCGTGAAGGCCGAGATCAACGACGCGTCGGCGGACTTCGGCCGTATCGCGGTGCCGCGGCGACGACGCCTCCGATGTCGGGCACTCGGCGATCAGCGGCGACGCGCGACTGATCGAGACCGGCTGGGGACCCGACATCGTCGGACCGCGTGCAGACGTCGAACGCGCACAGGAATCGCTCGCGGCTGCGGGCGTGGCCGCGGGCAGCCACGACGACTACGAAGCCGCACGCATCGCGGCCGGTGTGCCTCGCCTCGGTGTCGACGTCGACGAGCGGACGATCCCGCAGGAAGCGTTCCTCGACGAAACCGCGGTGTCGTTCACGAAGGGCTGCTTCGTCGGGCAGGAGCTCGTGTGTCGCATCGACACCCGTGGCCGGGTCAACCGGTACCTACGGCGAGTGCGGTTCGACGCCGTGCCGCCGGCGGGGGATGCCGCGCGGCGCTGCGGTGGTGGCGGGCGACAAGGTCGTGGGGGAGCTCACGAGCAGCGCCGGGGGGCTGGCATTGGCGATGGTGCGGCGCGAGGTCGAACCGCCGGCCGACGTGATCGTCCGGTTCGGCGACGACGAAGTGCAAGGCCGCGTCGAAGCGCTGTGAGAACCGCGGGTTCAGTGCGGGCGCGGTCGTAGAATCGCGTTCGTTGTGTCCGTTCTCGACGACATCCTCGCCACAAAACGCGACGAAGTGACCGTGCTCCGTCACCCGCAGACCCGTGACCTGCTGCGTCGCCACGCCCTCGAGGCCCCGCCGGCTCGACCCTTCACCGCGGCATTGCGACGCGCCGACGGGCGCGTTGCGGTTGTTGCCGAGATCAAGCGTCGATCACCGTCGAAAGGCGAGCTCGCACCGGATCTCGTACCGGGCGCGACCGCCAAGGCGTACGAAGCCGGCGGTGCCGCTGCGCTTTCCGTCCTCACCGACGCGCCCTACTTCGGCGGGTCGGTCACTGATCTCCAGGACGCGCGCGACGCGTGCCGCGATCCCCGTCCTGCGCAAGGACTTCACCATTGACGAAGTGCAGGTGTACGAAGCGCGCGCGATCGGTGCCGACGCGATCCTGCTGATCGCGGCCGCGCTCCCCGACGACGCCGTGCTCGCCGATCTCCACGCGCTCGGCTCCGAGCTCGGCATGGGTGTACTGGTCGAGACCCACGACGAGCGGGAACTGGACCGAGCGCTCGCAGCCGGCGCGCGCGTCGTTGGTGTGAACAGTCGCGATCTCACGACGTTCGCCGAGGATCTGGGCGTCGGTGAACGACTCGCGTCTCTGCTACCGCCCGATGTGATCGCCGTGGCCGAGAGCGCGGTGCGCAGCGCCGCCGACGCCGCTCGCATGGCCGGCGCCGGCTTCGACGCGGTCCTCGTGGGCGAAGCGCTCGTACGGGCCGAAGACCCGTCGGCGCTGGTGCGCGATCTCGCCGCGCCGTCGGTGCGGCAGAGAGAACACTGACGATGTTCGTCAAGATCTGCGGCATCACCTCGGAAGAGGACGGGCTCCTCGCGGTCGCGCTCGGCGCCGACGCGCTGGGCTTCATCTTCGCTCCGAGCACTCGACAGGTGAATGCCGAACAGGTTCGCGACATCGTCAAGCGTCTTCCGGCGGAGGTCCTGCCGGTCGGCGTGTTCAAGAACGAACGGCCCGAACGCATCGTCGACATCGCCTCGCGCGTCGGGCTGCACGCCGTCCAGCTGTCGGGCAGCGAGCCGTTGTCGGAAGTCCGTTGGACCCGAGAGCGCCTCGAGTTCGTGATCGAGGGTTACACCGCGGGCGACCCGTCGCTCGCGGCCGCGGCGAACTCGCCGGCCGACGTCGTGCTCATCGATTCGCCGAACCCGGGCTCGGGCAAGGTCTTCGACTGGCGCCTCGCCGAAGGTGCGCCCGGTGGGGTGCGGCTGCTGCTCTCGGGCGGGCTCACATCCGACAACGTCGGTGACGCGATCCGGCTCGTGCGGCCCTGGGGCGTCGACGTCGCAACCGGCGTGGAAGCGTCCCCGGGCCGGAAGGACCCGAGGAAGCTGCGCCGCTTCATCGAGGCGGCGCGCGCCGCCGGCGATGCCGTCGACGACCGGCCGGAGTACGCGCGAGTGGTGGACGAGTCCTTCGACGAGAACCTCGCAGGCGTGAACCGGCCCTGGGACTGGCAACTCGACGAGTAACTCGAGTCGACGAGTAACTCGAGCGACGCCCACGCCCACCGCGACCCGTACAATCGCGCCTTCCAGTCACGCCCGCCCAACCCTCCCGATTCGGAGCTCCTCCATGGTGGTTCCCGCCGCGGCGCGCCGGTACAGCTGGATCGCCCCGGTCCCGAACCGGTCGGCCTCGGCCGCTTCGGCGAGTTCGGCGGCCGGTACGCACCCGAGACGCTCATCGACGCGCTCGACCAGCTCGAAGCCGCGTTCCGGCACGCGTGGCACGACGACGCCTTCCGCGCCGAGTATGCGGCGTTGCTCGGGTCGTACGCAGGCCGGCCGACGCCCGTGACCGAATGCCGCCGCCTCTCGGATCGGCTCGGTGTGCGCGTGCTCCTCAAGCGCGAAGACCTCGCGCACACCGGCTCGCACAAGATCAACAACGTGCTCGGCCAGGCGTTGCTCACGGTACGGATGGGCAAGCCGCGCGTGATCGCCGAAACCGGTGCCGGTCAGCACGGTGTGGCCACCGCAACTGCGGCGGCGCTGTTCGGACTCGACTGCACGGTGTACATGGGCGCGGTCGACATCGAACGTCAGGCGCTGAACGTGTGGCGCATGCGACTGCTCGGCGCCGAGGTCGTGCCCGTCCGGTCGGGGAGCGCGACGCTGAAGGATGCCGTGAACGAGGCGATGCGCGAGTGGGTTGCGTCGGTCGCCGGCACCCACTACTGCATCGGCTCGGCGATGGGACCGCATCCCTTCCCATGGATGGTGCGCGAGTTCCAGCGCGTCGTCGGCGACGAAGCACGCGAGCAGTCGCGCGCGATTCTCGACGGCGCCGACCCCGACTTCGTCGTCGCGTGCGTCGGTGGCGGGTCCAACGCGATCGGCACCTTTGCCGGGTTCCTCGACACGCACGCCCGGCTCGTAGGGGTCGAAGCTGCCGGCCTGGGGCTCGAGTCCGGTCACCACGGCGCCGCCGTCAACCGGGGTGTGCCCGGCATCGTCCACGGGATGCGCTCACTGTTCCTCCAGGACGAGGAAGGTCAGGTGCTGGAGACGTCGTCGATCAGCGCCGGTCTCGACTATCCCGGGGTCGGGCCCGAACACGCGATGCTCGCGGCCGAAGGCCGTGCGGAGTACCCGGCGGCCACCGACGACGAAGCGATCGCCGGCTTCCAACTCCTTTCGGAAACCGAAGGCATCGTGCCCGCACTCGAGCCGGCGCATGCGATCGGCTGGCTCGCACGCGAGGCCGGGCACGCGGTGCCGAAGGGCGCGACCGTGCTCGTGACCCTCTCCGGTCGGGGCGACAAGGATGCAGCCCAGGTCGCGGAACGGCTCGGGACCCTCGAGGGCTGAATCGATGCGTCTCGAAGCTCATCTGCGGGAGGGACGGAGCTCCGGTCGGAAGCTGCTCGTGCCGTACATCACCGGCGGCCTCGGAAGTCAATGGCTCGACGTGCTGCGAGCAGTGATCGACGGCGGTGCCGACGCCGTGGAGATCGGCATCCCGTTCTCGGACCCGATCATGGACGGCCGGACCATCCAAGAGGCGTCGCAACGCGCACTCGACCTCGGTGCCACGCCGACGACGTGTCGTCGAGCAGTTGACGGGTCTCGACGCGCCGGTACCGCTCGTGGTCATGACGTACTACAACCTCGTCGCCCGCAACGGGCACGAGCGGTTCGCCTGCAATCTCCGCGCGGCCGGCGTCGACGCCGCGATCATTCCCGACCTCCCCCTCGACGAGCTCGACGGATGGGCCGACGCGGCGCGCGTCGAACAGATCGAAACCGTGCTCCTCGCCGCGCCCACGACCACCGACACGCGCCTCGAGCAGATCTGCCGATGTTCGCAGGGGTTCGTGTACGGCGTGTCGCTCCTCGGGGTCACCGGTGAACGAGAGCAACTCGCCTCCCACGCCGAGCAGATGGGCCGGCGGCTCAAGGCCGTCACCGACCTGCCGGTGCTGTTGGGCGTCGGCATCTCGACGCCGGCCCAGGCCGCGCAGGCGGCCTCGAGTTGCGACGGGGTGATCGTCGGCAGCGCACTGGTGCGCCGCCTCCTCGACGGCGGCGGAGCCGACGAAGCACGCGCGTTCGTCGCCTCGCTGCGCGCCGCCCTCGACGACACGAACTAGGGACGCGCACTAGCGTCGGAGCCATGGCTACGAAGATCACGTTGGCGTCCGACGGGTCACTGAACGTTCCGGACGATCCGATCATCCCGTTCGTCGAAGGCGACGGCACCGGTGTCGACATCTGGCCGGCGGCGAAGACCGTGATGGACGCGGCGGCCACCAAGCACGGCAAGCAGATCGAGTGGATGGAGGTGCTGGCCGGGGAGAAGGCCTTCAACGCCACCGGCTCCTGGCTCCCGGACGAGACGGTCGGCGCGTTCCGCGAGTACCTCATCGGCATCAAGGGACCGCTCACGACGCCGGTCGGCGGAGGTATCCGCTCGCTCAACGTGGCGCTGCGCCAGCTGCTCGACCTCTACGTGTGCCTGCGCCCGGTCCGTTGGTTCCCCGGCGTCCCCTCGCCGGTCAAGCACCCGGAACTGGTGGACATGGTGATCTTCCGGGAGAACACCGAAGACATCTACGCGGGCCTCGAGGTCGAAGAAGGAACGCCGGAGGCGAAGCAGCTCATCGCCGTGCTCAAGGAGCAGATGGGCTGGGACATCCGCGCCGACTCCGGTGTCGGTATCAAGCCGGTGTCCGAGACCGGTTCCAAGCGCCTCATCCGCGCCGCGATCAAGTACGCGGTCGAGAAGAAGCGCAAGTCGGTGACGCTCGTCCACAAGGGCAACATCCAGAAGTTCACGGAGGGAGCGTTCCGGAACTGGGGCTACGAGCTCACACGCGACGAGTTCTCGGAAGTCGCCGTGGGCTGGGACGACTGCGACGGCAAACCCGGCGACAAGGTGCTGGTCAAGGACAACATCGCCGACATCACGCTCCAGCAGGTGCTCACCCGCCCCGACGACTTCGACGTGATCGCGACGACGAACCTGAACGGCGACTACCTGTCGGACGCGCTCGCCGCGCAGGTCGGCGGCATCGGCATCGCGCCGGGCGGCAACATCAACTACGTCACCGGACACGGCGTGTTCGAAGCGACGCACGGCACCGCGCCGAAGTACGCGGGCCAGGACAAGGTGAACCCGAGCTCAGTGCTGCTGTCGGGCGTGATGATGTTCGAGCACCTCGGCTGGGGCGCCGCGGCGACCGACATCGAACGCGCGCTCGAGGCGACCATCGCCGAGAAGATCGTGACCTACGATTTCGCGCGGCTGATGGAAGGTGCGACCGAGGTGAAGACGTCCGAGTTCGCGAACGCGATCGTCGATCGCCTGTAGCCGGCTCGTTGTAGCCGGCTCCTTGTAGCCTCGTCCTCAGGGGAGCACCCACTGCCAGTCGTCGGCGTGGTGGTCTTCGAGGCGAAAGGTCGCAGGATCGAGCTCTGCGTTGCCGCGTCGTACGGTGATCCAGTTCCAGTCGACGCGCACGTCGTCGATGACATCGTTGTCGTTGAAGCACACCTGCATGAGCTCGGGTGCCAGCCGGTGGAGCGGGAACGGTCCGAGGCCCTTCGCGCGCTGCTCCATGACCGCACCGATTCGCTGATCCAGCTCGGCCGCGAGCTCGGTGCCCTGCTGCTTCATGGCGGTGATCACCCACCGGTACCGCATGTAGTCGGCGCGCCCAGTCCTCGATGATGAACAACCCGCCCGGCCGCACCCGCGGGAGCAGCACTTCGAGCGAGACCTTGGTCTCGTCGTACAGGTGCGAGGCATCGTCGACGACGAGATCGAGCGGAGCGTCGCCGAATTCTCGATCCATGATCTCGAGCATCTGCGCCCGGTTGCCTTGGTCGACCCCGAAGAGCGGACGAACGGAGTCGCCGAGCTGTCGCAGCGCCACGAACTCGGTCAACGCGACGACCTCGTCCTCGAGGTCGCACGCGACGAGCTTCTTCGGCTCGGCGAGCAGCGCAATCATCGCGGTGCTGCCGCCGGCGTCGATCCCGAGCTCGACCATCGAACCGCCGTGGAACTCCCGGCACAGGTCGACGTACTTCGCGACGAGGTCCGCGCGCTTTCGCAGCATGAAACAGTCCACAGTCGATCCGCCGCGGTTCCGGGAGACGAACTCGGTCTCCTCGATCTTCCATGCCTGATCGCCGATCGTCACGAGCTCACGCATCATCGTCTCCTCGCTCAGCGCTGCGGATCTGACCGACGAGCACGTCGAGGGAACGCCGAAAGTCGGGCGAGTAGCTCGATCCCCGCTTCGCGTAACGCACGGTTCTCGAGCACCGAGTTCGCGGGCCGCGGCGCCGGTCGTGGTGGTTGGAGCGCTTCCGTCGTGATCGCGCTCACGCGGCTCGGATCGTCGCCATCGGCGGCGAGCACCGCCTGGGCGAACTCGTGCCACGAGACCGCGCCCTGGTTCGTGACGTGCCAGGTTCCGCCGAGCTGCTCACGGGCGAACCGCACGAGCATGCGAGCGAGATCTGCCGCGATCGTCGGGTGGCCGCGTTGGTCCGAGACGAACGAGAGCTTCTCGTGCTCGCCGGCCAGCCGAAGGATCGTCTTCACCATGTTGGCGCCGTACCGACCGACGATCCACGAAGTGCGCACCACCGCGTGCGCGGGATCGATCTCGAGCTCGCCCGCACGCTTCGAACGTCCGTATACCGACTGCGGGTTCGTCTCGTCGCGTTCGTCGTACGGTGTCGGCTTCGTCCCGTCGAAGACATAGTCGGTCGAGAGCGCGACGACGTAGGCGCCGGCGGCACGAGCCGCTTCGGTGACGTTGCGGACGCCGGTGGCGTTGACCCGGAACGCACGGTCGGGGTCGGACTCGCACGCGTCGACCGCGGTCCACGCTGCGCAATGAACGATCGATGTGGGTCTCGGTCGCAGCGACGAGATCGTGCACCGCGGCGGTGTCGGAGACATCGAGCGCTCGGTGATCGACACCGATCACGTCGTCGCCCAGCAGCTCGACGACCTCGCGCCCGACCTGGCCACCGGCCCCGGTGACGAGGATGGATGCGCTCACGCCCCAGCCTTCATGTACGGGCCTTCATGTACGGGCCTTCATGCACGAGCCTTCAGGGGCTCCCACCACCAGCGGTTGTCGCGGTACCAGGCAACGGTCGCTTCGAGTGCCTCGTCGAGTGTGCGTTGCTTCTCCCAGCCGAGGTCGGCGATCTTCGAGACGTCGACGGAGTAGCGACGGTCGTGCCCGAGCCGATCGGTGACGTACTCGACGCTCTCTTCGCCCTTCCCGAGCAGCGCGAGGAGCTTGTCGACGAGCACGCGGTTCGGCGTCTCGTTGCCGGCGCCGATGTTGTAGATCTCGCCCGGCGCACCCTCGCGGAGCACGAGGTGCACGCCGGCGCAGTGGTCGTCGACGAAGAGCCAGTCGCGCTCGTTGAGACCGTCGCCGTAGAGCGGCAGCCGCTGCCCGTCGAGGAGGTTGGTGGTGAACAGCGGGATCGCCTTTTCGGGATACTGGTACGGCCCGAAGTTGTTCGTGCACCGAGTCACCATGACCGGCGCGCCGTACGTGTGGTGGTACGAGAGCGCGATCAGGTCGGAGCCGGCTTTGGAGGCCGAGTACGGCGAACGCGGTTCGAGCGGATCGTCTCGCGCGACGAACCGACCTCGACCGATCCGTACACCTCGTCGGTGCCGATGTGCACGACGCGGCCGATCTCGAGCCGGCGGGCGGTGTCCATGACGATGTTGGTGCCGAAGCAGTTCGTGTTGATGAAGTCGTCCGGTCCGGCGATCGAGCGGTCGACGTGGCTCTCGGCCGCGAAGTGGACGACCGCGTCGTGGCCGTCCATGGCCTCTTCGAGGGTGGCCGGGTCGCAGATGTTGCCCTTCACGAACGCAGTACCGCGGATCGTCGTCGACGTCTCGCAGCGTGGTGAGGTTCCCCGCGTAGGTGAGCGCGTCGTAGACGGTGACGTCGTCGTCCGTTTGGGCGAGCACGTAGCGGACGTAGTTGGAGCCGATGAAACCGGCGCCGCCGGTGACGAGGATCTTCACGGTCGACTCAGGTGCGCATCGGCCACGCCGGCAGGAGGCGAGGCTCGATCTTCGCCCGGGCCGGGTTGGCCTGGTCGCGGTTGCTCAGCACGGGTTCGGTGAGGCCCCAGTCGCCGCGCGATGTCGGGGTCGTCCCACGCGACGCCCAGCTCGTCGGCCTGGTTGTAGTAGCCGTCGACGAGATAGGTGATCGTCATGTCGGTGAGTGAGCCGAAGCCGTGAGCGACGCCGGGCGGGATGAACACGCCGGTGTGGTCGTGGGTGCCGTCGGCGCGGGAACCGAGGTCGAACGACATCGTCTTGCCCTCGGTCGCGGAACCGACGCGCAGGTCGTGCAGTACGACGCGGGCCCGACCGAACGGGACGTACCAGTAGTCGGCCTGATGCAGGTGGTAGTGCAGCCCGACGATGGCGCCGGCTTGGCGATCGGCGCGGTTCCCCTGGATCATCTCGCGCGACTTCGGGATCCATTCACGGCGGAACGTCTCGACGAAGATGCCGCGCTCGTCGCCGTGGACGTCGGGCTCGACGATGTAGACGCCGGTGATCTCGTTGCTCTCGCGGATCTCGGCCACGGTTACTCCAGGTCCGCTCGGGAATGGTCACCCAGCATGAGGCGGGTGGCGCGCGGGCGTTCTCCGGATCGCACCACTTCGACCTCTCGACCGAACAGCGAGTCGCGAATGCGGTGCACGCCGGTGATGCGGCTGCGGTCGAGGACGACCGAATGCTCGATCTCGGCGTCGATCAGCTCGCAGCCCGGCCCGATCGACGTGTACGGGCCGACATAGGTGTCGACGAGTTTGGTTCCTGCGCCGATGATCGCGGGGCCACGTACGACGGAGTTCGTCAACTCCGCGCCCGACTTCGACGACCACGCGCCCTTCGACACGCGAACGCTCGTCGAGGCGGCCGTCGACCTGCTTCGCGATCGTGTCGAGCACGAGGAAGTTGCACTGGAGCAGCGGGTCCTTCTTGCCGGTGTCGATCCACCAGCCGGTGAGCACCTCGTGGCGGACACGGTGGCCCTGGTTCAACAGCCACTGGATCGCGTCGGTGATCTCGAGCTCGCCGCGGCCCGACGGTTCGATGGCGCGCACCGCGTCGTGGATGGTTCGGTCGAACAGGTACACGCCGACGAGCGCCAGGTCCGACGGCGGGTCGGCCGGCTTCTCGACGAGCTCGCACGATGTCGCCGTGCGTGTCGAACGCGGCCACACCGAACTGCGTCGGGTCGTCGACGTGCGCGAGGAGGATCTGCGCCACCGGCGGCTTGCCGGTCGTGCTCGCCCAGCGCCTGCTGCGGGTCCCGCGACGCCTTCGAACGCGTTCGACGAACTCGACGCAGGTTCTGCTGGAGCATGTTGTCGCCGAGGTACATGACGAAGTCGGCGTCGCCCAGGAAGTCGTGGGCGATCAGCACGCAGTGCGCGAGCCCGAGCGGCGCGTCCTGGGGGATGTACGTGATCTCGACGCCGTAGCGGGAACCGTCGCCGATCGTGTCCCGGATCTCCGCCGCGGCCGCGTCGACGCCGACGACGATGCCGATCTGCTTGATCCCGGCCCCGGCCATGTGCTCGATGCCGTAGCTGATGATCGGCTTGTTGGCGATCGGCACGAGCTGCTTGGCGCTGGTGTGCGTGATCGGCCGCAGGCGCGTGCCCGCACCACCTGCGAGGATGAGTCCCTTCATCGATCGTGTGTTTACCATCTCGTTGCCATATCGGGCTTCTCGTTGCTCATGTAGGCGCAGGGCTCATAGGGCCGCAAGGCGCATCGGTTCTGTCGGGATAGAGGTGAAGTGGCACCAGCCTACGAGCGCAAGGGTGATTGCGATCTGTGCGAGGCCGCACGCATCACACCGTGGTTCCACGAGGACGATATCTGCTGGATCGCGGAGTGCGAGATCTGTGCGGTGCCCATGGTCGTGTGGCGGGGTCACGGTGTGAGCCCGCCGCCCAACGATCTGTCGCACATGCACGACCGGCTCGCCACCGTCGTGGTCGAGCACTTCGAGTTCGAGCACTACGTCGACGACAACATGCGGAACATCCCCGACCACTACCACGCGCACGCGCGGCCGGTCGGCGGCTTCTTCGGTCACGGACTCAGGCGCCGGTCTTCTCTCGAGAGCTCGGCACCCGAACCGTCGACCGGTGGCGCGTGACCGACCACGTCCTCACGATCGACCTCGGCACCTCCGGACCCAAGCTCGCGCTGTTCACGCTCGACGGGGCGTTCGTCGCGGGCGCGAGCGCGCCGGTCGACGTCCTCCTCGGCGCGGGTGGATGCGCCGAGCAACGGCCCGCCGACTGGTGGCGTGCGATCTGCATCGCCGCACAGGACGTGTGCGCGAACAACGCCGCGGCCGCCGCTTCGGTCGTGGCGGTCTCGGTCACGGCGCAGTGGTCGGGCACAGTCCCGGTCGCGCGCGATGGCACCGCGCTGCGGGACGCGATGATCTGGATGGACTCGCGCGGCGCCGGCGTCATCCGCGAGTGCGTCGGTGGCCCGGTGCGCGTGCAGGGCTACGACCCGCGCAAGCTCCGCCGGTGGATCAAGCTCACAGGCGGCGCGCCGTCCCGCTCGGGCAAAGATCCCATCGCGCACATCCTGTGGCTGCAAGAACATGAACCGGACGTCGCGCGCGCGACGTGGAAGTACCTCGAGCCCAAGGACTGGGTGAACTTCGTTCTCACCGGCGTCGCCGCGGCGACGTACGACTCGATCGTGCTGCACTGGCTCACCGACAATCGTGATCTCGACGCGATCGACTACGAGCCGTCGTTGCTCGCGCTGGCCGGCATCGACCGGGCCCAGCTGCCCGACCTCGTCGCGGCAACCGCCGTGGTCGGTGAGCTCCAGCGCGGGCCCGCGGCCGAGCTCGGTGTGCCGGCCGGCACTCCCGGTGATCGGCGGCACACCCGATGTGCAGTCGGCGGCGATCGGGTCGGGCGCGGTAGCGGACTTCGAAGGTCATCTGTACGTCGGTACGTCGTCGTGGATCACGTGCCACGTCCCGTTCAAGAGGACCGACCTGCTCCACGGCATCGCGACGCTGCCGTCGCCGTTGCCGGGCAAGTACTACGTCGCCGACGAGCAGGAGTCGGCGGGCGCGTGCGTGAACTGGCTTCGCGACAACGTGCTCTACGCGGACGACGAGCTGGGCGGCGCTGCACCTGACGACGTGTTCGCGCGCATCGACCGCGTGGCGGCCGCGACCGAACCCGGCGCGGGCGGGGTGCTGTTCACGCCGTGGCTCAACGGCGAGCGCACGCCCGTGGACGACCACAAGTTGCGTGGCGGTTGGCACAACCTCTCCTTGCGAACGACGTCGCGCCGACCTGGTGCGAGCCGTGCTCGAGGGGGTTGCGTTCAACTCACGCTGGCTCCTCGGAACCGTCGAGAAGTTCGTCGGACGGCCGTTCCCGTGGCTCAACTTCGTCGGTGGCGGCGCGCAGTCGGATGTGTGGTGTCAGATCATGGCGGACGTGCTCGACCGGCCGATCCGCCAGGTCGAGCAGCCGCTACACGCGAATACGCGGGGCGCCGCGTTGCTGGCAGCCATCGCGCTGAAGCGGACGACGCTCGGCGACGTCGGCCGAGCGGTGGCCATCACTCGTGAGTTCCTGCCCGACCGTGCCGTACGCAACCGGTACGACGAGCTGTACCGCGAGTTCCGTGCGGTGCACAAGCAGAACCGCAAGATCTACGCCCGACTCAAATTCACGGAGCAGGGACGAACATGCCTGAACAATCCTCGATCGAAGCGTCGGTCAAGCCGTACCGCGGCGAGTTCCCGACCTTCACGCGGCTGCCCGAGCGCGGTGTGGCCCGTGAGGAAGTCCTCGCGCTCATGAAGCAGATGCGCGACCGTGAGCAGGAGCGGTGGGAGGACGGGTTCGCGTCGGGCAGCGTGTACCACGGAGATCCCGAACACGTCGCCTTCCTGAACGAGGTGTACGCGATCAGCTCACAGGCGAACCCGTTGCACGCCGACCTCTGGCCGAGCACGGTCAAGTACGAGGCCGAGATCGTCGCGATGGCGGCGAACATGCTCGGTGGTGTCCCCGGCGTCTGTGGCACCGTCAGCTCCGGCGGCACCGAGAGCATCCTCCTCGCCATGAAGGTGTACCGGGACCGTGCGTACGCGAACGGCATCGAACAGCCGGAGATGATCACACCTTCGACGGCGCACGCCGCGTTCGACAAGGCGGCCGACTACTTCCGCATCACCAAGGTGACGGTTCCGGTGGGGTCCGACGGCCGCGCCGACGTCGCGGCGATCGCAGCTGCGATCACGCCGAACACCGCCGTCATCGTCGGTTCCGCGCCGTGCTTCCCGAACGGACTCGTCGACCCGATCTCCGAGCTCGCCGCAACCGCGCAGGCACACGGGATCGGCTTCCACACCGACGCCTGCCTCGGCGGCTTCGTCCTGCCGTGGGCCGAGCGGCTCGGGTACGCCGTCCCGCCGTTCGACTTCCGCGTGCCCGGCGTCACGTCGATGTCGGCCGACACCCACAAGTACGGGTACGCGGCCAAGGGCACATCGGTGGTCCTGTACCGCGACAAGGATCTGCGGCACTTCCAGTACTACAAGACAGCACGATGGGCCGGTGGGCTCTACTTCAGCCCGACGTTCGCCGGATCACGTCCGGGCGCGTTGAGCGCCGCGTGTTGGGCCGCGATGGTGTCGCTCGGCGAGGAGGGTTACCTCGACGCGACGCGCCGCATCCTCGAGGCGGCCGCTGCGGCCAAGGCCGGCATCTCCAAGATCGAGGGCGCGGAGGTCATCGGCGACCCGCTGTGGAACGTCGCGTTCACGGTGGCCGACGTCGACGTGTACCGGGTCCTCGACGTCATGGGCCATCACGGCTGGAGCCTCAACGGATTGCAGGACCCGGCATCGATCCACTTGTGCGTCACGTTGCGGCACACGCAACCCGGCGTCGTGGACCGCTTCCTCGCCGACCTCGCGGTTGCCGTCGACGAGGTGCGCGCCGACCCGCAGGCGGGCGGATCGATGGCCCCGATCTACGGAATGGCCACGATGGCGGAGATGCAGGGCACCGTCGAAGAGCTGCTCGAGGGGTACGTCGACCTGTTGTTCGAACCGTAGGCAGCGTGGCCGTGACCATGACCACGACCATGACCGTGACCACATGAGCGGCACCGATGGGAACGGAACCGTCTACCCGATGCGGCAATGGGGGCTGCCGCTCGACGGCGAGCTCGCACGCGTGGTCGTGGTTTCTCCGCACCTCGACGACGCCGTCCTCGGGTGCGGCACCCTGCTTGCCGCCAACCCCGGCGCAACCGTCGTCACCGTGTTCGCCGGCAATCCGCCCGCGTACCCGAACCCGATGCGCACATGGGACGTGCAGGGTGGGTTCGCTCCGGGTGACGACGTCATGGCCGTGCGCCGGGCCGAGGACGAGGCCGCGCTGAAGATCCTCGCGGCGACGGCGGTCCACCTCGCGGGCGTCGAGTACACGTACAACCCGGGCGACGTCCCGACGCCACCCGAAGACCTCGTCGAGCTGCTGGCACCTGCACTCGAGCGGTTGGAGCCGACGCTGGTGGTCGCGCCGTTCGGCCTCGCGAACCCGGACCACGACGTGACCCACCGCGCGTGCATGCTCGCCCGCGACCGGCTCGGCGACGAAGTGTCGTGGTGGTGCTACGAGGACAATGGCTACAAGCACATCCCCGGAATGCTCGCGTGGCGGGTCTCGACGCTGTTCCGCCGCAAGCTGTGGCCGACGCCGGTCTGCCCCGCTGTCGATCCCGCCGACCCGCGGAAGCGCGCCGCGATCGACTGCTACCCGAGCCAGCTGCCCGCGCTCGAAGAGGACTGGCAGATCGAGGCCAAGCTCGCGGCGCCCGCACCGGAGCAGTTCTGGCGGCTCGCACCACCGCCCGAAGGCTGGGGCGCGCTCGCGGAGCGCTGAGCCCCAGCAGATCGACGCGCAGATCGCGCCGGCAGCAGTCAGGCCGCCGGAACGTCGACGGTCGTCGTCTCGATGCGCCCGCTCATCGCGGCGCGGGCGGCCGCGGGCTCGTGGGTGTCACCGGTGCAGATGAACAGGGTGCGGCCGTCGTCGCCGCCGAGCGCGCAGGCAAAGGTGCCGCGGCCGGTCGCGACTTCGTCGAGCAGCTCGCCGCCTTCGGCGACGCGGACGCACCGGTTGCTGGCCGGGCAGGCAACCCAGATCGCGTTCGCGGCGTCGAGGCAGATGCCGTCGGGGGTTGCGCCGATCTCCCGCAACGACGCCCAGACGCGGCGGTTCGACAGTGAGCCGTCGTCGGCGATGTCGAACGCGGTGAGGCGGGCCGCGCTGCTCTCGCCGACGATCAACGTGCGGCCGTCGGGAGTGATGACCGGACCGTTCGGGAAGCTCATCTCGTCGGCCGCGACCCACGCGTTGCCGTCGGGGTCGACGGCGATGATGTTGGTCTTGCGCCACGGCTCGCCGGCGTACATGTCGAAGCCGAAATTGCCGACGTAGGCGCGCCCGCGGGCGTCGACGACCATGTCGTTGCAGTTCGCCGGGGCGAGGTCGGCGAGGTCGGCGTGCACCGCGAGCGTGCCGCCGGAGAGCCGCAGGACCTTGCGGTCGACCATCGACACGACGAGCAGGTCGCCGCCGGGCAGCCAGCCCAGTCCGCTCGGTTGGTTCGGCACCTCGGCGATGGTCTCGTCGTTGCCGCCGGCGT
Source organism: uncultured Actinomycetes bacterium (assembly GCA_963841215.1). Lineage (GTDB taxonomy): Bacteria > Actinomycetota > Acidimicrobiia > IMCC26256 > PALSA-610 > CAVUFH01. The sequence goes on from CAWJBW010000003.1 coordinate 644,242, forward strand.
CGACCGCGACGACGCGATGTGCGTGCATGTCGGAGAAGAAGAGCCGGTCTTCGTGCCAGCGCGGCCCTTCGGGGAACGCGAGCCCGTCGAGGAGAACGTCAGTCGAGTGCACGGTCGGGACCGTACTCTTCGGGACGTTCGGACGGACTGACTTCGTCGATGCTCTGCTCGTTGGTCTCGGGAAGTCGCGGAACGAAGAACACGGCCGCGAGCAACCCCGCGATTCCGCACAACGCGATGGAACGGCCGATGCCACCGAGCGGATCGGCGAGGTGACCGGCGATCAGGAGGCCGGCACCCGAGCCGAGCACGCTCACGATGAGCAGCAATGCGTTCGACGTGGCGCGCAGTTCGGTGGGGAACAACTCGGCGTCGAGCGTGCCGAGCGCGACCCCGGCCGCCGACGACGTGAGCACCGACACCGCGGACATCACCCACAGCACGGTGCCGCCCTGGAGGAAGAAGACCATCTGCGACGTCGTGGCGACGAGGAGCGCAGTGATCGCCACCGGCTTGCGTCCGTACTTCTCGGCCAGGCGCCCGCCGAGGACGAGCCCGGCGAGACCCGGGAGGGCGGTCGTCACCGTCCGGAACAGCGCGATACCCGGGCTCGAGAAGTCGCGGATGTCCTCGAGGTACTTGTTCATGAGCTGCGACGACGGTGCGTTGAACACGTTGGCGAGGAACCCGATCACCGCCAGCAGCGCGAAGCGCGGTCCGTACCGAGGGTCGACCAGCTCTCGCAGCTGACCGCGCCGTATCTCGGTCCGAGCCTCGATCGCTTGGTAGCGCGTCGTCTCCCGCAGGGCACGCGCGATGCGCGGACCGAGAAAGATCGTGAGCGCCCCGGCGACGTACGCGATGCGCCAGCCGTTCGCACCGATGTCGATCAGCAACGCGACGACTGCGAACGAGAACCCGAACCCACCCGCGAGCGCGAGCATCGACGCGGAGTAGGCGCGCGCGCCGTCGGGTGCCTCCTCGATCACGGCGATGCCGGCGACGATCAGGGTCGTGTTGGTGAACGCGCGCTGGAGGACCTGCGCGAAGGTGAAGACGGCGAGCGTCGGTGCCACCGCGGACAGTGCGCAGGCGAACGCGGTGCCCGCGACGCCGAGGAGGATCGCCCGTCGCCGCCCGCGCCGGTCGGCGAGCGCGGTTGCGAACAGGGCCAGGATGGCGCCGAGGCGGGTGATCGCGAGTGCAGTCGTGAGCGTCGCGTCGGAGGTGTCGAACGAGTCGCCGATCGGGCCCGCGAGCTGCCCGAACAGCGCGCTGGCGAAGGTCGTGAGCGCGACTGCGGCCGAGGCCGAGGCGAGCAGCACCCCTTGCTCGGAGGTGAACGGGACCGATCGGCAGACCGACCACGCTGCGCGGCGGTTCCGGTTCCGGCGCACCGTCGAGTTGGTGGCGGAGGCGTGCGATCGCGTACGCACCTTCCCGCTTGCTCGCGACCCGGATCAGCGGCCCGAGGAACCAGCCGAAGAACGGGAGCTCCATCCGTCCGCGTTGGCGTGCGGTGACGAGCGTGCCATCTCCGTCGGGCGCGGTCGTCAGGACGGTCGCGAGATCCGCTCCGGGAACACCCGTCGCCGGGAAGACGAGCGCACGGTCGTCTTCGTCGTCCTCGGTCGCGCCGAGCACCGAGATCGCACAGGTGCGCACCGCGTCCATCGACGCGCCGATGCGGACGGGCGCAGACTGCGGCACGCGCGGCATGCTACGGGCATGACGAAACTCTCCGTGGGCGACAAGAGCGCCGGCGTTCGGCCTCAAAGACCAGGACGGCAAGACGGTGCGGCTCTCGCAGTTCAAGGGCAAGAACGTCGTCGTCTACTTCTATCCGCGGGCAGACACTCCGGGTTGCACAACGCAGTCGTGCAACCTGCGCGACGCGTTCCCGCAGTTGAAGAAGCTGAAGGCAGTGACAGTCGGCATCAGCCCCGACCCGGTCGCCAAGCAGAAGAAGTTCGACGAGAAGTACGGGCTCGGCTTCCCGCTGCTGTCGGACGAAGACCACGCGGTCGCCGACGCTTGGGGCGTGTGGGGCGAGAAGTCGCTCTACGGCAAGAAGTTCATGGGCATCGTGCGCTCGGCCTTCGTGGTCGACGAGAAGGGCAAGCTCAAAGGCGTCTTCTACAAGGTGTCCCCGAAGGACACCGTGCCCAAAGCGGAGGCGGCGCTCAAAGGCGAGTGACGAAGTATCACGCCCCGACGGCGTGGAAGCCGCCGTCGACGTGGAGCATCTCGCCGGTGGTAGCGGGGAAGAGGTCCGAGAGCAGCGCCACGCACGCGGCCGCGACCGGTGCCGCGTCCTTCACGTCCCAGCCCAGCGGCGCGCGATCTGCCCACACCGCTTCGAACTGGTCGAACCCCGGGATGCTCTTGGCCGCGATGGTGCGGAGCGGACCCGCGGCGACCAGATTGACGCGGATGTTGTCGGGGCCGAGATCACGCGCGAGGTAGCGGGCAGTCGCTTCGAACGCGGCCTTGGCCACACCCATCCAGTCGTACACCGGCCACGCGTGCGTGCTGTTGTCGAAATCGAGGCCGACGATCGAGCCGCCGCCCGACATGAGCGGCCGGCACGCGATCGCCAGCGACTTCAGTGAGTACGCAGAGATCTGCATCGCGACGGCGACGTCGTCCCACGGCGCGGTGAGGAACCCGCCACCCAGGCACGTGTCGGGCGCAAAGGCGATCGCGTGCAGCGCGCCGTCGAGGCGACCGCCGACCCGATCGGCCAGTGCATCGAGATGCGCCTGGTCGGTGACGTCGAGCTCGATGACGGTCGGCGGCTCCGGCAGCCGGCGTGCGGCCCGTTGGGTCAGGCTCATCGCCCGGCCGAACGACGTCAGCAGGACCTCGGCGCCTTCTTCCTGCGCGCGCTTCGCGACGGAGAACGCGATCGACGCGTCGTTCAGCACGCCCGTGATCAAGATGCGCTTCTGCGCGAGCAGCATGGAGCTCCTTCGTGGAGGTCGCCGTCAGAGCGGCGTGTTGGAGTGCTTCCGGCGTGGTTGCTCGTCGCGCCTGGTCGACAGCACTTCGAGCGCATCGCACAACACGCGGCGGGTCTCACCGGGATCGATGACCGCGTCCACGACGCCGAGCTCGGCGGCCCGATACGGATTGTTGAACGCAGCTTCGTACTCGGAAACGAGACGTGCCTCTTCGGCCACGCGCTCGCGCTCGGGGAGCGCCCGGAGCCGTTTGCCGTAGAGGATCTGCGCAGCCGGCGGCGCGCCCATCACTGCGATCTCCGCGGTCGGCCACGCAACGCAGAGGTCGTTGCCGATGCCGCGCGAGTCCATCGCGATGTACGCACCGCCGTGCGCCTTGCGCATGACCACGCTCAGCCGCGGAACGGTCGCCGCGCAATAGGCGTGCACCATCTCGGCCCCGTGACGGATCATGCCCCGCCACTCGAGGTCACGGCCCGGCTCGAACCCAGGCGTGTCGACGAGGGTCAGGATCGGGACGTTGAAGTTGTCGCACCACGCAACGAAACGCGCCGCCTTGCGCGAGGCGTCGATATCGAGGGTGCCGGCGCGCTGCTGCGGCTGGTTGGCGACGACGCCGATCGATCGGCCGTCGATGCGCGCGAGCGCAGTCACCAGGTTGGGCGCGTGCCGCTCGCGCAGTTCGAGCATCGCGCCCTCGTCGGCGATGTCGGCGATGACGTCGCGGACGTCGTAGGAAGCGGTGGCGCGGTCGGGAATCGCTGCCGCGGCGATCTCGCAGCGTCGATCGGGCGGGTCGTCGGTCTCGTAGCGAGGGGGATCGGCGAGGTGATGATCCGGGAGGTACGACAGGATGTCGGCCAGCACGTCGCGGGCGGCGAGCTCGTCGGCGACGACGATCGTGGCGACCCCACTCTTCGTCGCGTGCACCGCGGAGGAGCCGAGGTCCGCGCGCGTGACGTGGATGCCGGTGAACTCGGTGACGGCGTCGGGCCCGGTGACGTATGCGAAGGCGTCCTCGGTCATCACGACGATGTCGAAGAGGCCGAGTGCGAGGGCCGGTCCGGAAACGCAGGCGCCGGTGACCGCGAGCACGGTCGGCACGGTGCCCGAGACGAGCGCGACCTCGCGTGCCAGCTTCCCCCACGCGTGCAGTGACGCGACGTTCTCGCGCAGCTCGGCGCCGGACGTGTCGAGCTCGCCGACGAGCGGGATGGAGAGCTCCCCGGCGAGTCGCACCGCGCGCTCCACGGTCGAGCCTCCCGCAGCCCCGATGGCGCCGTGATGTTTGCTCCCAGCGATGCGGAACCACATCACCTGCCGGCCGTCCACGTCCCGCACCGACGCGGACGCGGCGGCGTCCGCATAGGCGTGGATCGGCGTCGCGGTCACGACGAAGGCGTGAAGATCAGCGAGACGTTGTGACCGCCGAACCCGAACGAGTTCGACAACGAGGGAGCAGGCGCAACCGACCGGGGAGCGTCGTGCACGACGTCGAGTTGGATGTCGTCACCGAGCCGTTCGAGGTTCGCGGAGGGAGGCACCAGCCCTTCACGCATCGCCAGCACGCAGGCGACCGCCTCGGTTGCGCCGGCCGCGCCGATGAGATGGCCGGTGACGCCCTTGGTCGACGTGACGGGGGGCGGCGTGTCGCCGAAGACCTTGCGGATCGCTTCGGCTTCGGAGGCGTCGTTCAGCGGTGTCGATGTTCCGTGGGCGTTGACGTGCCCGATCTGCTCCGATGCCAGGCCGGCGTCTTCCAGCGCGAGCTGCATGCAAGCGGCCGCCCCTTCACCGCCCGGAGAGGGCGCAGTGATGTGGTACGCGTCTGCGTTGCGGCCGTAGCCCGCTACTTCGCCGTAGATCGTGGCGCCGCGCGCAACGGCGCGATCCCAACGTTCGAGCACGAGTGCGGCTGCACCTTCGCCCATGACGAAACCGTCGCGCTCCGCGTCGAAGGGACGCGAGGCGTGCGCCGGATCGTCGTTGCGGGTCGAGAGCGCGGTCATGCGCGCGAACGCAGAGATCGCGGTGCCGATCAGGCAGGCTTCGGTGCCGCCGCTCATGACGACGTCTGCGCTGCCGTCACGGATCAAGCGGGCGGCTTCACCCACCGCGTGCGCGCTGGCGGCGCACGCGGTCGAGATGCAGACGTTCACGCCGGTCCAGCCGAACTGCATGGCGACGGTGCCGGCGGTCGCGTTCGTCATCATCATCGGCACGAAGAACGGGCTGACCCGCATCGGTCCCTTTTGCAGGTACGCGGATACCTGGTCCTCGAGCGTGATGAGCCCGCCGACACCGGTGCCGATCACGACTGCGCAGCGAGCCGGGTCGGTGTTCACGTCGCCCGCGTCGGCGAGCGCATCGGCCGCGGCCGCGAAGCCGAGCTGCGTCACCCGGTCGAGTCGTCGCGACTCCTTGGCGCCGAGATAGGCGGTCGGATCGAAGTCGGCGACTTCGCAACCGAACTGCACGGGGAGCTCAGACGGGTCGATGTGCGTGAGGCGCGCCGCCGCGGAACGGCCCGAACTGATGGTTTCCCAGAACGACGCGGTGTCGTTCCCCGCGGGGGTCTTGACGCCGAGCCCCGTGATCGCGACACGGGTGCGTCCCCGGTGATCCTCCGCAGCACCCATGGGCGGCTACGTCCCCGTCTTGGCGAGCACGAGATCCAATGCCTGCCCGACCGTGGCGACGCCTTCGAGGTCCTCTTCCGGGACCGTGATGTCGAACCGCTCTTCCAGGCCCATGATGAGCTCCACGAGGTCGAGGCTGTCGGCGTCGAGGTCCTCCTTGAAGCGCGCTTCCTCGGTGACCTGGTCCGGGTCGACGCTCAGCACTTCGGCTGCGACCTCTTTCATCGTCGAGAGCGCGTCGCTCCGATCCATCGTGATGTCCTCCTCGAGTCGAATGGGTGTAGTCGAAATTCGTTGTCAGTGGCCCATACCGAGACCGCCGTCCACGGGCACGACCGCCCCCGTGACGTAGCCGGAAGCCTCCGAGCACAAGAACACGATCACCGCGCTGCATTCCTCGGCGGTCCCGAACCGCCCGAGCGGAACCGCGGCTTCCGCCTGAGTCCGCCATTCGGCCGGCATGTCGTCGGTCATCGCGGTGACGATAGGTCCGGGCGCGACGACGTTGCAGGTGATGTTCCGGCGCGCCAGCTCGCGGGCGACACTGCGCGTGAGGCCGACGAGCCCCGCTTTGGCCGCGGCGTAGTTGGCCTGCCCGGCAGTGCCGAGGTGACCACCGACCGACGAGACGTTCACGATCCGCCCGTAGCGCGCCTTCATCATCGCGGGCGTCGCGCGGCGGATCGTGTGGAACGCACCGGTGAGGTTGGTGTCGATCACGGCATGCCACTGCTCGTCGGTCATGCGTACCAGGAGGCCGTCGCGATTGATGCCGGCGTTGTTGACCAGAACGTGCACGGGTCCGAGCCCGGCTTCGACCTCGGTGAACGCACGATCGACTGCGTCGCGATCGCTCACGTCGGCCTGTACTGCGCACACCTTGCCGCCGCCTTCGGCTTCGGCCGCCGCGACCGTCTCGCGGGCGCCTCCGATGTCGCTCCCGTAACAGAACCCGACGGGATGCCCGGCACGCGCCAGCCCCACGACGATGGCGCGGCCGATGCCGCGCGATCCACCCGTGACGAACGCCACGCGGCCCTCGCTCACCGAACACCCCACTTCAGCAGCGCGCTGGCCCACGTCATGCCGGCGCCGAAGCCGGTGCACAGCACGAGGTCGTCGTCGCGGACGCGCCCGTCTTCGACGGCTTCGAACAGCGCGAGCGGAATGGAAGCGCTCGACGTGTTGCCGTACCGCTCGATGTTGACGAGTGTTCGCTCCATCGGGATCCCGAGACGCTGACACGCGGCTTCGATGATGCGGAGGTTCGCCTGGTGCGGCACGAACCACGTCACGTCGTCGACCGTCGCGCCCCGCGCTCGAGCGTCGCCTTGGCGGAGTCGACGACCGCGCGTACGGCCTTCCGGAACACTTCCTTGCCCTGCATCTTCAGGTAATGACCGCGCTCGGCGAAGGTGTCGGCGGAGGTCGGTAGCCGGCTTCCTCCCGCCGGGATCTCGAGCAGCGCCGCCGCCGATCCGTCGCAGCCGAGATCCCACGCCAACAACGACGGTGCATCACCGACGGTGCGGGTGATGACCGCCGCGCCGGCGCCGTCGCCGAACAGCACGAGCGTCGCCCGGTCCTCGGGATCGATGATGCGGCTCAACGTCTCCGCCCCGACGAGCAGCACGTGCTCGTAACCGATGCCGACCATCGACGCGCCCACGACGAGCTCGTAGACGAAGCCTGCGCACGCGGCCGCGAGGTCGAAGGATCCGCAGCGAAGGCCGAGCGCTTCACCGACGTAGGCGCCGGTGTGGGGCAGCGGTTGCTCGGGTGATGCGGTGGCGAGGATCAGGAGATCGATGTCGTCGGGCGCGAGGCCGGCTCGCTTGATCGCCGCCGCCGCCGCCTCGGTCGCGAGCGTTGCGGTCGTCTCGCCCTCGGACGCGATGCGGCGCTCACGGATCCCGCTGCGTTCGACGATCCACTCGTCGCTCGTGTCGACACGCGTTTCGAGGTCCGCGTTGGTGACGCGTTGCTCAGGGACGGCCCAGCCCCAACCGACGATCGCGATCGGCAGTCCGGTCACGCCACCCGCAGCCAAGCCACGGGCTGGCCCTGACGCAGACGTTCTCCCTCGTGCACCAGCATCCCCATGATCGTGCCTTCGAAGGGGCTGCGAACCGAAGCACTCGTTCCCGGTCCCTCGACCACCCCGATCTCGTCACCTTCGCACACGGCACCGGCCGGGTCGACCATCCTCGGCCGGAAGACGCCGACTGCGGGGGCGAGGATCACGCGTTCGGGAACCGACAGCGTTTCGCCGTGCAGCGGGGTGGGCGCGGACATGGAAGCCTCCGGGTGGGGGAAGTGTGCGGGGAGTGGGCGGGACGTACGTGTGGGCGGGGATTACTTGGGCGGGATTACTGGCGGGCGGTGGCGCGGTGGTCGGGATCGGACCCGCGCGCCCCGGCCGGGTTACATCGATGTTCGTTGGGCCGTGTCACCGCGTGGTATCCGAAGTGTGAACGGCGATGAACAAGAGCGGAGCGTGGCGTCGGCCAATGGTCGCGGACGCGACCGGGATCTACTCGACGGTAACCAGCGCGGCGAGTGCGCCTGTGTCACTGTCGAGCCGTGACCGACCAATACCCCGTTTCGCTGCTTCCACACCGACCCCCCTTCCGCTTCGTCGACGCGGTCGGCACCGTCGAGCCCGGTACGTCGGTGTCGGCGACCTATCGCGTCACCGGCGACGAGCCGTTCCTCGCCGGCCACTTCCCGGGGAATCCGGTGTTCCCGGGAGTCCTCCAGCTCGAGGCGCTGGCGCAGGCCGGCGCCATCGCAGTGCTCTCCGACGAGCGCTACGCAGGCAAGCTGCCGCTCTTCGGCGGGGTCGAGGACGCGCGCTTCCGCAGGATCGTGCGACCCGGCGACGAGCTCGTGCTCGACGTCACGATGGAGCGGCTGAGCGCACGCGGCGGCTGGGGGAGAGGTCGTGCGACCGTGGACGGCGAGGAGGCGTGCCGCGCCCGCCTGCTCTTCGCGCTCGCCAACGCCTGACGGCGCCGCTCGCTCGGCGCCGAACCAAGGCTTCTAGCGGCGGCGGCGATTCGCCTCCCCGAGCCGCCGAAGCTGCGCGAGATCCTGCGAGCTGTACGGCCGATCGGGGTCGTCCGACGAAACGAAAGGTGGGATCGTCGGGTCTTCCGGGTTCATGCCGAGGAGGAGCTTCGTCTCGACGTCACGGTCGAGTGGCTGCTCGGCGCGCACCTTCCGAGAGGGTGCGAACACGATGAACAGCAGCCCGACGACCGACCCGCCGACGATCAAGCCCACGAGGAACGGGAACATGAACTGATCGTACCGGGTGACATGATGCAAACCGCGGTTCGCGCCCGAGTGGTGGAATGGCAGACACGACGGACTCAAAATCCGTTGCTCGCAAGGGCGTGTGGGTTCGACTCCCACCTCGGGCACTTACCGCGCGAGTCGCGCGAGCGTTCGACGCTCGCGAGGGCGCGCAGTAGAACGTGGACATGCGACTGAGCGCGAGAAACCAACTCCAGGGCCAGGTTGTCGGCGTCAACGCGGGCGCGGTCACGACGACCGTGAAAGTCGAGCTCGCGGGCGGCGCAACGGTGACGTCGTCGATCACGAAGGAAGCTGCGGAGGAGCTCGGACTCGAAGCCGGCACCCGCGTCACGGTGATCGTCAAGGCGTCGGACGTGATGCTCGCCGTCGACTGACCGGGCAGCTCAGGTGACCGGCCGGCTCAGGGCCCCGGCGGGGGGCGCAAGCCGGCTTGCACGGCGCACATCTCGAGTAGCAACGGGTACGGGTTGATCGGGCCGACGTTTCCCGGATGCACTTCGAAGTGGGTGTGGAACGGCCCGCCCATGGCGTTGCCGGTGTTGCCCGTGTACCCGATGACCTCGCCTTTCGTCACGACGCGGTTTCCTTCGGCGTCGAAGGTCCCTTCGTAGGCGTCGAGGTGCGCGTAGTAGTAGCTGTTGCCGGCCCAGTCGTAGAGCCAGAGCGCGTTGCCGCCGAGCGTGTTGTGCCGCACATGGACGACACCGTCGGCGACGGCGACGTTCGGGGTGCCTCGCGACGCGAAGACGTCCGTGCCCTGGTGCACCCGCCAGCTCGACCGGGATTGCCCGAAACCGTCACTGAAGGTGACGACGCCGTCGATCGGGCAGACCATGTTCGCGACCGGCACGTTGGCCGCGAGCGCGGGGTCCGCCGGGGGCTTCTGCGTCTGGGGCTCCTCGGCGGCGGCCGCGGCCGCCTGCCGCTGCGCTTCCATCGCGGCGAGGTAGCGCGCCAAGGACTGCCGGGCTTGCGCGACCTGAAGGTCCGCGGTCGCCCGTTCGACAGCCTCACTCAACGCCTGGGCTCGTCGGTTCGCCTCATCGGCGAGCGAACCGAGCTGCGTGCGCGCCTCGCGCAGGTCGTCGCGGTCGCGCTCGATCTGTCGCTTGCTCGCGTCGAGCTCGTCCTTCTGCGCTTCGGTTCTGGCCTGTGCGGCTTCGGCGAGCCGCGCGACCCGGCCGCCGGCGAGAACGTCACCGGTGGAGGAGACCTCGTCGAGCACCGCGATCCCGGCGCTGTCGCCGCCGCGGTACAACACTGCGGCGCGGTCCGAGAGCAGGCGCTTGAGCTCTGCGATCCGCGCCTCGAGCGCAGGGATGCGTTCCTCGAGATCGGCGATCTGCTGTTCGAGTCGCGCCAGCTCGGCGACGGCCTGTGTATAAGCGGCCGCCGCGTGCGCCGCGTCGCTCCGGGTGCGCTCGATCGCGCGCTGCTTGGCTTCGATCTGTGCGTCCGTCGGCACGGGTTCCGCAGCGGCGGCCGGTGTCACCGCGAGCGCGCACAGTCCCGGCGCCGATAACCAGCGCGAGCACGCTCTTGCGGATCCTGTTCCTCCGTGCCATGCCTCTTCCTGGGAGCTTTCTTTGGTCGTGGGCAACGTAGCGAACGCCGGTCGGACGGTCCTCGCGGCGGCGTGGGGCTTCCCAACTTGTCCGGGGCGAGAACCGAAACGGACGGTCTCACGGGTGACAAAGAATCAGCCTGTGGTGCGGGTTCGGGCTCAGCCGTCGTTCGCGTCACGAGCGGATGCCCCGCGTATGCCACTGGTACTGTCGCCGCGATGTCGTCGCCGCTTCCCGACTTCACGTCGTCGGTCGAAGCGCTCGCTCTCATGCAGTACTGGGATACGCCGACTGCTCCCGACCAGGTCGAGGAGCTGATGAAGACCTGGAGCAGCGACCCGCAGTTCGACCATCACCGGTACTGCTGGGACTCGGCCCACTCGTTTGTCGGCGACCGCTTCGACCGGCGAACGCTCATGGTCTTCGAAACGTGCGCAGTTCCCGCCATGCAGTGTGATGTGTTCCGGCTGTGCTGGTTGTTCGAAGTCGGTGGCATCTACATCGATGCCGACCAGGGCAACCGAGGCCGCAACGAGGGTGTTCCGACTAACAGGTAGTACGAAGTCAGCGGCAACGACATCGGTGCCGTCGGGCACCTCTACTTCGGGACGAGGGTTTCAGCCGAAGTCGGCCGCGTTTGCACCTGTGCTTCGGGATGGGTTTCTTCGAGGCCGCATCGCACCGGCTCGATGAGTTTCGTCGAGCCGCTGACCCGCTCGTCGACGCGCTCGGTCGTGTGCCAACGTCGAGCGTCGGGCCGACGGTGGCATCTGGCACGTCACGGGTCCGGGCGTGATCACGAAGCTGTTCGCAGACGCCGGACCCGAGGACCCGCTCTTCGAAGGCGTGCAGCTTCGCACGGGACTGTTCGAGCTCGCCCACGCAATGGACTTTGCCGACTGCGACTACAAGTCGTTGCCGACGCACTGGTCGAACGTCACCACGATCTATCGCTCGCCGGAGTAAGTGCCGCCGCCAGACGAGATGCCCAATCGCTTGGCGATGACTTCGTTCATGATCTCGTCGGTGCCGCCGCCGATGCGTTGGAGTCGTGCGTCGCGGAACGCGCGGCTCACCGGCGACTCCGCGAGGTAGCCGGCGCCGCCGTAGACCTGGAGGCACGTGTCGACGAGACGGTTCTGCACCTGCGCGCAGTACTTCTTCGTCATCGAGATCTCGGCGACGGGATACTCGTCGTGCATCACGCGCCACGCAGTGGAGTACAGCAGCGAACGCGCGGCTTCGAGCTCGGTGGCGGCATCGGCGAGCTTGTGCGCGATCACCTGATGGCCCGCGAGCGGACGGCCGAACGTGTGGCGTTCGCGCGCGTAGGCGATCGTCTCGTCGAGCACCTGCGTCGCGTGACCGACGCACGCGGCCGCGCCCGCGAGGCGTTCGTACTGCAGCTGCCACATCAACTGCGCGAACCCGTGACCCGGTTCGCCACCGATCAGCTCCTCGTGCGGGACGGCGACGTCGTCGAGCGCGATCTCGGCCGTGTCGCTGCTCCACATCCCGAGCTTTTCGAGCTTGCGCGACACCGTGACGCCCGGCAGCGAGGTGTCGACGATGAAGAGGCTGATGCCGCGATGATCGGAGCCGGCATCCGCCGATCCACGTCCGTTCGGGCGACGAGCGTGAGGAAGTGCGCGCGCGTACCGTTCGTGATGTACATCTTCGTACCGGAGATGCGCCATACGTCGCCGTCGCGCACGGCGCGCGTGCGTATCGCAGCGACGTCCGAGCCGGCGTCGGGTTCGGTGATCGCGATCGCGCCGATCTTCTCGCCCGCGATCGCGGGTCGCAGCCAGCGTTCGCGCTGCTCGTCGGAGCCGAAGTGGGCGAGCGCCGGTGTCGCCATGTCGGTCTGCACCGAGATCGCCATCGCGATGGCGCCGGCGCCGGCGCGGCGCGAGCTCCTCGACGAACACGATGCCCGCGGCGAGGTCACCGTCGCTTCCGCCGAAGCGCGCCGGGATAGTGGAGGCCGAGGAAGCCGAGCTCGCCGCACCGGCGGAACAGCTCGTCGGGGAAGTGACCGGCTGCCTCCCACTCGTCGACGAACGGCCGGACCTCGGTGTCGACGAACCGGCGGACGGCGCGCGCGCAGCTCGTCGTGCTCGGCGGCGAAGATGGCGTGGCGCGGGTCGGTCATCGCGGAACAACGCTGTCACAACGGCCGGCTCCGCCGTAGACTCTCGCACCCATGTCCCGGACCCTGCTCGAGCGCCGTCTGATCGACGTGAGCGATCGGCTCAAGCGGTTGCGCGCCGAGCTCGGCGTCGCCGACGAGCAGTGCGCGTTCCTCGACGCCGAGGCCGAGGACGCCCGGCTGCGCGCGCTCGTGTCGGAGACGCCGCTCGCCGACGCCGAGGCGCACGAGACCCGCCGTCACGCCGACGCCCAGGGCCGCCAGCGCGACGCGCTGCGCCGCGTCGATCCTCGAGCTCGAGCAGGAGCAGGACAACCTCCTCGACCGCATGGCGGAGACGCTCGCATGAAGCGATCGGAAGCCCGGCTCGTGCGAGCGCTCGACGGGGCCGAGGTGCAGCGATCGAGCCAGCCCGGTGCGGGTCGTCCTCGCCGAGGACGAAGCGATCATCCGGCTCGACGTGCAAGGAGATCCTCGAGGAAGAGGGCTACGAGGTCGTCGGGGAGACCGGTCGCGGCGATCACGCGATCGATCTCGTGCGCAGCACGAAGCCCGACCTCGCGATCCTCGACATCAAGATGCCGGGGATGGACGGCCTCACCGCCGCGCGCACGATCGCGGGCGAGAAGCTGTGCGCGGTTCTGATCCTCACCGCGTTCTCGCAGCACGACCTCGTCGAGCAGGCGCGCGACGCCGGCGCGCTGGCCTACCTGGTGAAGCCGTTCCAGAAGAGCGACCTGATCCCGGCGATCGAGATGTCGCTCGGCCGCTTCGAGCAGATCGTGGCGCTCGAGCAACGAGAACGCGAACCTCGCCGAGCGGCTCGAGGCCCGGAAGCTCATCGACCGGGCCAAGGGCCGGCTGATGGACGAGTACGGGATGAGCGAGGCCGGCTCGTGGCGGTTCCTCCAGAAGACCGCCATGGACTCGCGCAAGAAGATCCACGAGATCGCGCGCGAAGTCATCGAGGGCGCGCTCACGCCCTGAGCGGCGCCGCTCGTTGACAGCCGGCTTCGGTGCCGGCGGCGGCGCGTACCATGCCACCGATGGCGAAGCTGCTGCTCCTCGACGGCCATTCGCTCGCGTACCGGGCGTTCTTCGCGCTGCCGACCGACCTCGCGACGAAGGCGGGCACGGTCACGAACGCGGTGTACGGCTTCACGTCGATGCTCACCAAGGTGCTCACCGACGAGCAGCCCGACTACATCGCAGTCGCCTTCGACGCGCCCGGCGGGAGCACCTACCGCTACGAGCTCGACGCCGACTACAAGGCGGGCCGCTCAGGAGACGCCTGACCTCTTCAAGTCGCAGCTCCCGCTCATCCACGAAGTGCTCGACACGCTCGAGATCCGGCAGCTGGAGGTGTCGGGTGTCGAGGCCGACGACGTGATCGCGACGCTCGCGACGCGTGCCGCCGACGCCGGCATCGACGTCGTCGTCGTCACCGGCGACCGCGACTCGTTCCAGCTCGTGCGCGATCCGCACGTCAAGGTGCTCTACAACAAGCGCGGCGTCTCCGACTACGCGCTCTACGACGAGGCCGGCATCGCCGAGCGGTACCTCGGCGTCACGCCCGCGCAGTACACCGACTACGCGGCGCTGCGCGGCGACACCAGCGACAACCTGCCCGGCGTTCCCGGCATCGGCGAGAAGACCGCGGCGAAGCTCATCACGACATACCACGACCTCGAAGGCGTCTTCGAGCACCTCGAAGAGCTGCCGCCGCGTCAGAAGACGAACCTGGGTGAGTTCAAGGACCGCGTGTTCAAGAACCGAGAGATGTCGCGGCTCACCCTCGACGTCGACTGCGGCGTCGAGCTCGACGAGCTGCGGCAGGGCGCGTTCGACGGCGAAAAGGTCCGGGTGCTGTTCAACCAGCTCGAGTTCCGCACGCTGCTGCCGCGCCTGCTCGACGCGATCGGCGAAGTCGCCGAGGCACCCGAGGCGGACGTCCTCGAGGTCGAGGTCGCGACCGCACGCGACGCGGACGCGGCAGAGGCGGCGCTGCTCGCAGCGGCGGCAGCAGTCGCGCGTCGCGATCGAACCGCGATGGGCCGGCGCGCCCGGTGCGCAGCCCGCTCGTCGGCCTCGCGGTCGCCGCCGGCGAGCGACGTCACCTACATCGACGGCGAGCTCTATGCGAAGGGCGCGCCGGCCGAAGGCGCTCGGCGCGCTCATCGGAGGCGAGTTCCCTCCGCTCGTCGTGCACCGATCCAAGGAGCTGCTCCACGGGCTCGCTCGCGATCGCTTCCCGACGCTGCAGCACGACACCGCGCGTGATGGCGTACCTGCTCGATCCCGGCGAAGGGAAGTACGCACTCGAAGACCTCGCGCTGCGCTACCTGTCGGTCGAGCTGCAGTCGCCCGATCAGGTCGAAGGCACGCTCGATCACTCGACTGGCGACGACGCGGCGCGACCGAGACCGGCCGGCGCGCCGCGATCGTGCTCCAGCTCGTCGAGACGCTCGAGGCGGCGCTGGCGGCGCGCGAGCTCGACGATCTGTACCGGCGGATCGAGCTGCCGCTCGTGCCGGTGCTGGCCAAGATGGAAGCGGCCGGAGTCCGCATCGACGTCGACTTCCTCGTCGCAGCTCGGCAAGGAGCTGGGCGACCAGTGCCGGCAGGCGGAAGCGGAGATCCACGCGCTCGCCGGCGAGCAGTTCAACGTGAACTCGACGCCGCAGCTGCGCCGGATCCTGTTCGAGAAGCTCGGCCTCAATCCGGTGAAGCGCACGAAGACCGGGCCCGTCCACCGACGCCGACTCCCTGCAGAAGATGGCGGAGGAGCACCCGATCGTCGAGACGCTGCTGCGGTACCGGGAGGCGGAGAAGCTGCGCAGCACCTACGCCGACGCGCTGCCGCCGCTCGTGCGGCGCCGACGGCCGCATCCACGCGACGTTCAACCAGCTCGCCACCACGACCGGCCGGATCTCGAGCGAGTCGCCGAACCTGCAGAACATTCCCGTGCGCACCTCGGGCGGTCGCGAGCTCCGGCGCGCGTTCGTCGCCGACGATGGTTGCGCCTTGCTCACCGCCGACTACTCGCAGATCGAGCTGCGCGTGCTCGCGCACGTCGCCGAACGACCCGGGACTGATCGAAGCGTTCGAGCGCGGCTCCGACATCCACACCACCACCGCGGCGCGCGTCTTCGACGTCGACGAGGCCAAGGTCGACGCGTTCCAACGGCGGTTCGCGAAGGTCGTCAACTACGGCCTCGCGTACGGCATGGAGGCGTACGGGCTCGGGCAGCGCCTCGACATCCCGACCGATCAGGCCCGCGAGATCCTCGACGCGTACTTCGCCGCGTTCCCGAACGTCGCCGGCTACATGACCGAGACCGTGCGCGAAGCCAAGGCGCGCGGGTACACGACGACGATCTTCGGCCGGCGCCGGCAACTCCCCGAGCTGTCGTCCGACAACTTCCGCATCCGGCAGATGGGTGAGCGCATGGCGCAGAACGCGCCGGTGCAGGGTTCGGCCGCCGACATCTTCAAGCTCGCGATGATCGACCTCGACCGTGCGCTCACGGCCGGCGAGTTCGAGAGCCGCATGATCCTCACCGTGCACGACGAGCTCGTGCTCGAGGTCCCCGTGGACGAACGCGAGAAGGTGGAGCCGGTGGTGACGTCGGTCATGGAGAACGTCACCGAGCTGCGGGTGCCACTCGTCGTCGACATCGGATTCGGACACGACCTGGGCCGACACGAAGTGAGCGAGCCGGTTGCCGAAGGCGCCCGCCGGCCCTTGGTTCAACGAGATCGCCGCGTTCCTCGGCGACGGCGTACTGGGCGCCCGGGACGACTCGCGTCCAGGCGTTCACGACCGGAACCGAGCAGGAAGTCGACTTCCTCTCGGCGCGCTCGGGCTCGAGCCCGGGAGCGGGTGCTCGACGCCGGCTGCGGGCCCGGGCCGGCACGCGCTCGTCTCTCGCGCGACGCGGCATCGACGTGGTCGGCGTCGATCTCTCGCCCGACTTCGTCGCGCTCGGCGTCGGCGTCGGCCGAGTCGCTCGGCGTCGCGCGACCACGCGCGGTTCGAGGTCGGCGACCTGCGCGACGCTGGCGTTCGACGACGAGTTCGACGCCGTGGTGTGCCTGTGCCAGGGCGGGTTCGGGCTGCTCGGCGGCGGCGCGCGACGAGGGCGACGTGCTCGACGCGGTTCGCGGCGGCGCTGCGGCCGGGCGGCCGGCTGGCGGTGTCGGCGTTCAACGCGTACTTCGCCGTGCGGTACCTCGAAGCGGGCGACACATTCGACGCCGCGCGTGGGCGTCAACCACGAGCGCGCGCGCGCTGCGGAACGCCGGCGGGACCGAGCGCGAGTTCGACCTCTGGACGACCTGCTTCACGCCGCGCGAGCTCGATGCTGCTCGCAGAGGCGGCCGGCCTCGCGGTCGACGCGGTGCACGGCGTGACGCCCGGCGAGTACGCGCCGGTCGCCGCCGTCGATCGACCTGCCCGGAGTTCCTGCTGCTCGCGCGGCGACCCGTGAACCGCGAGCGAGCGCGATACCGAAATCTTTCGCGCAGGGGCGGGGGTTCGGTAGCCTTGACACGCTGCTTCGCCGAAGCGGCCCGTCGGCGCGCCCGCCGAGACACCCAGAACGAGCGGTCGACGACCGCGATTGCCGGGCAACCGCCCGCCCGCCGACGGTACCCACGATAAGGAATGAAGTGTTGGACCAGCAGACGGATACGACCGCGACCACCTCCGTAGCGGAGGCCGGCCCGCCCCCGAGGATGCGGCGCCGGAGCAATCGGCAACCACCCGAAGCCCGACCCGGAAGCCACGGACGACAGCACCGAGGCAGCATCGGAGGCAGCCGCCGAGGAAGCGGTCGAAGAAGGAGACCACCGTCGTCGACAACGACCTCGGTGGGATGTCCTTCGAGGACGCGATCGACGCCACGATCGTCGCCTTCGACGACGGCGACATCGTCACCGGTGAAGTCGTGAAGATCGACTCCGACGAGGTGTTGCTCGACATCGGTTACAAGTCCGAGGGCGTCATCCCCTCGAAGGAGCTGTCGATCCGCAACGACGTCGACCCCAACGAGGTCGTCTCGCTCGGTGAGCGGCTCGAGGCGCTCGTCCTCACCAAAGAGGACAAGGACGGCCGGCTCGTCCTCTCGAAGAAGCGTGCGCAGTACGAGCGCGCGTGGGGCGACATCGAGGCCAAGAAGGAAGCCGACGGTGTCGTCAGCGGCCCGGTCATCGAGGTGGTCAAGGGTGGGCTGATCATCGACATCGGCCTGCGCGGCTTCCTGCCCGCATCGCTGGTCGACCTCCGTCGGGTCCGTGACCTCCACCCGTTCATCGGGCGGACGCTCGATTGCAAGATCATCGAGCTCGACAAGAACCGCAACAACGTCGTGCTGTCGCGGCGCGCGTACCTCGAGGAGACGCAGCGCGAGCAGCGGGACGAGTTCCTCACGAACCTGAAGCCGGGCGAGATCCGTCAGGGTGTCGTCTCGTCGGTCGTGAACTTCGGTGCGTTCGTCGACCTCGGCGGCATGGACGGCCTCGTGCACGTCTCGGAGCTGTCGTGGAAGCACGTCGACCATCCGTCGTCGGTCGTGCAGGTCGGTGACGAGGTGACGGTGCAGGTGCTCGACGTCGACCTCGTCCGCGAGCGCATCTCGCTCTCGCTCAAGGCGACGCAGCAGGACCCGTGGCAGGAGTTCGCCAACGGCCACCAGGTCGGCGAGCTCGTGTACGGCCGCGTCACCAAGCTCGTGCCGTTCGGCTCGTTCGTGCAGGTCGGTGAAGGCATCGAAGGCCTGGTGCACATCTCCGAGATGGCCGCGCACCACGTCGAGGCGCCCGAGCAGGTCGTCACCCCGGGCGAAGAGCTGTGGGTGAAGATCATCGACATCGACCTCGAACGCCGGCGGATCTCGCTGTCGATCAAGCAGGCAGCCGAGGGCGGCGAGGTCGCGGCCGAGTACCGCGAGTTCTACGGCGAGCACGCCTACGACGAGCAGGGCAACTACATCGGCCCCGACTACCACGCCGAGGGTGAAGGCGAGGGCGGCGAAGGCGGCGAAGGTGGCGAAGGCGGCGAAGGCGGCGACGATGCGGGTGGCGGCGTGAGCGCGCCGGTCCCTGATCCCGACGCCGGCCCTCCGTCGGCCGACGCCGCACCGACTCCCGACGTGCCGACACCCGAGGCGTCGGCCGACGATCACGTCGGTGCACGACGTGTCGGACCCGGGCGTCACCCTCGCGGCCCCGTCCGACACCGACACGACGGACGACTCCACCGCCTGAGGGTTCGCCCGCCGCCGGTTTCGTGGTCACGGCTCCCTGGATGCCCGCTCGACGAGCGGGCATCCTCGCGTCTGGAGCGCCCGTGTCGTCGCGACGACCTTCTCCCTCCATACGCGTCGGCCGCTCGCCGCGTCTGGAGTGCGCGCGTCGCTAGAACGACGCGCGCACTCCGAACGCGGCGGATGAGGGCCGGTCGGAGAGCGAGTTGTGAGCTCAGCGGGTCCGCTGCCAGTCGGCGAAGGTGCGTGGCGGCAGCTCGGCAGGCGGCGGAAGGTGGAGCGCAGCAGCTATCTGACGGGCGATGTCCAAGTCGGTGAATGCCGATGTGAACGAGAGCACGCGAAATCCGGCCAGCTGCAGCTCGTTGCCGCGCAGCGCATCGCGGTCGAACTCAGTTCTTGCCTTGTACCACCTGAAGCCTTTCGCCTCGAGCGCGAGCCACTCGTTCTCGTAGCAGAGGTCGATCCGGCGGCGCTGCCCGTCGAAGTCGATCGGCAACTGCGCTGCGGGCATCGGCAGGTCGAACCGCACGATGGCGGCGAGAACGAAGTCCTCGAGATCAGACTCGCGGTCCTCGACTCCGGGAAGCCGCCGTTCGAGCACGATGCGCATCTTGCGCCGGCTGCGGCCGTTGGCCGGCCGTAAGCCGCTCGACGATCTCGGCGAGGTCGTCGAGGCGCATGATCCTCCGTCGGACTGCGTCGTCGGTCATCCGTCCGATCTGAGCGACGCTGAACCGGGTCGACAGGCTGTAGATGACAAGGGGTGGCGCGGAGACGGGTACGCCGCGCAACGTCGTGACGTCCATCGGCTCCGTGTTCGTCGTGCGGTGCATGCGTGCACCCGGGACGATCGGGCGCCTGGTATCAGCCGTCGTGATCTCGAGAAGTGCAGGATGCGGCAGTGGCAATTCCCACAGCCGCGCCGCGGTCTCGTGCGACGCGTGCGCACCGAAGCCGGCCGACAGCACGCCGGTCAGGACCCGCTGTTCGTAGCTCGGCCCGACCGACGGATTGGCGAGAACGCGCCGTGCGACGAGGATCCGTCGGCGCCGAGCTCGGTGCCTGATGACGGCTTCGCTCCAGGGTTCCCCTTCGTCGTCGCCTTCGTGAAGCTGATGGATCCCCACCAGGCCGTGCTGGGCGCGCTCGAGCTCGATGAGTCGTACATCGAACGGGTGCATCAACTCCCCCTCCGTGGACGGTGGGGAAGCGCCGCGCACGCTACGAGTCGGGTGAGACATCCACGTTTGGAGCCGACGCGCTCCTGCGACGACGCGCGAACTCCAGACGCGTCGTCCGCGGCCGCCGGCCCCGCGCGTCTGGAGCGCGCGCGTTGTTCCGTTGGCCTTGGCGCTCCAGACGCGTGGCTGCAGCTGCCGCCAACGTCGGGGTCGGCAAGGCGGGGCGTCGGTAGTGTCGGGGCGCATGTTGATGGTCGGGTTGACGGGTGGGATCGGGGCGGGGAAGTCGACGGTTGCGGCGCTGCTGACGGCGCGTGGTGCGGTCGTCGTCGACGCGGATCTCATCGCGCGGCAGGTGGTCGAGCCGGGGATGCCGGCGCTCGAGAAGTTGGTCGACCGGTTCGGGCCCGGGATTCTCCAGGCCGACGGCGCGCTCGATCGGGCCGCGCTCGCCGAGGTCGCGTTCGCGACCGACGACGCGAAGAAGGACCTCGAGGCGATCACCCATCCGGCAATCGGGGAGGAGTTCCTCCGCCAAGTCGCGGCCGCGCCCGCCGACGGGATCGTCGTCCACGACGTCCCGCTCCTCGCCGAGTCGAAGCGTGGGTTCGAGTACGACGCGGTGATCGTCGTCGAGGCACCGCTCGAGCTGCGCCTCGACCGCCTCGAAGCCCGTGGCGTCCCGCGCGACGACGCCGCCCGCCGCATCGCGCTCCAGGCCACCGACGAGGAGCGGCGCGCGCTGGCGACGTGGGTGCTCGACAACGCAACGGACATCGCGCACCTCGAAGCCCAGGTCGAGGAGGTCTGGCAACGAACTCGCCGCGAGAGCCGCCGAGAAGTCGTCGAGAAGTCTGCCGAGAACCGTCAGGAAACGTCGGGCAAACCCTGACCATTCCTGTCTCGGTTCGTCGGTACCATCGCTCTCGTGCCCCGATTCGAGCTCGTCACTGATCTCGCGCCCGCCGGCGATCAGCCCGAGGCGATTTCCGCGCTCGCGAACGGGGTCGAACGGGGCGACAAATTCCAGACGCTGCTCGGCATCACCGGCTCCGGGAAGTCGTTCGCGATCGCCAACGTGATCGCCGCTGCGAACCGCCCGACCCTGGTGATGGCGCCCAACAAGAGCCTGGCGGCGCAGCTCGCAGCCGAGTTCCGCGAGCTCTTCCCCAAGAACCGGGTCGAGTACTTCGTCTCCTACTACGACTACTACCAGCCCGAGGCGTACCTGCCCTCGACCGACACCTACATCGAGAAGGACAGCTCGATCAACGACGAGATCGACCGGCTGCGCCACTCCGCCACCAGCGCGCTGCTCTCCCGGCGAGACGTGATCATCGTCGCCTCGGTGAGCGCCATCTACGGCCTCGGTTCGCCCGAGATGTACGCCAAGCAGCTCCTCATGTTGAAGGTGGGGGAGGAGCGCGACCAGCGCTCGATCCTTCGCCGCCTCGTCGAGCTCCAGTACGAGCGCAACGACATGGGCTTCACGCGCAACAAGTTCCGCGTGCGCGGCGACACCATCGAGGTGTTCCCGGCGTACGAGGAGAAGGCGCTGCGGATCTCGCTGTTCGGCGACGAAGTCGAGCGAATCGCGACCGTCGACCCGCTCACGGGCGAGATCGTCTCCGAGATGGACTCCCTCGCGCTCTTCCCGGCCTCGCACTACGTCACCGACGAGGAGCGGCTCAAGCAGGCGATCGAAGGGATCGAGGCCGAGCTGGTCGACCGGCTCGCCGAGCTCGAGGGCGAAGGCAAGCTGCTCGAGGCGCAGCGCCTCCGCATGCGCACCACCTACGACCTCGAGATGCTGCGCGAGGTCGGCAGCTGTGCGGGTGTCGAGAACTATTCGATGCACCTCGACGCCCGGCAACGGCACCAGCCGCCCTACACGCTGCTCGACTACTTCCCCGACGACTGGCTCTGCGTCCTCGACGAGTCGCACCAGGCGATACCGCAGCTGCACGGCCAGTTCGAGGGCGACCGCTCCCGCAAGGAAACGCTGGTCGGGCACGGCTTCCGGCTTCCATCCGCGATGGACAACCGGCCGTTGCGGTTCGAGGAGTTCATCGAGCGGGTCAACCAGGTGCTGTTCATGTCGGCGACACCGAGTCCGTACGAGCTCGAGATGTCGACGCAGGTCGTCGAACAGGTCGTGCGCCCGACGGGCCTCATCGACCCCGAGGTCATCGTCAAGCCGACGAAGGGGCAGATCGACGATCTCATCGCCGAGATCCGCGGCCGCACCGATGCCGACCAGCGGGTGCTCGTCACCACGCTGACCAAGAAGATGTCGGAGGACCTCACCGACTATCTGCTCGAGCTGGGCATCCGGGTGCGCTATCTCCACTCGGAGGTCGACACGCTCGAACGGGTCGAGATCCTGCGGTCGTTGCGCCTCGGCGAGTTCGACGTGCTCGTCGGCATCAACCTCCTTCGGGAAGGTCTCGACCTTCCCGAGGTGTCGCTCGTCGCCATCCTCGACGCCGACAAGGAGGGGTTCCTGCGCTCCTCCACCTCGTTGATCCAGACGATCGGGCGCGCGGCACGGAACGTCGACGGTCAGGTGATCATGTACGCCGACCAGATGACGGATTCGATGCAGCACGCCATCTCGGAGACGATGCGACGGCGGCAGAAGCAGCTCGCGTACAACGAGGAACACGGCATCGACCCGCAGACAGTGCGCAAGAAGGTCACCGACATCCTCGAGATGATCCGCCTGCGCGACACGGGCGACGACGCCCAACCCGCCGCGCGTGGCCGCGGTCGGGGTCGGGGCCGAGGCCGGGCGACCATCAGCGATCGCCTCGATCTGCCGCGCGACGAGCTGGCGCGCCTCATACAGAACCTCACCGACGAGATGCAGGACGCGGCTCGCGACCTGCGGTTCGAGGAAGCGGCGCGCCTCCGCGACGAAGTCCACGAGCTGAAGCGGGAGCTGCGCGAGGTTGGCTAGCCATCTACGATCCGCAGCGGCCGTCGTGCGGCGGCTCGCGGCGGAGGAGAACCGATGGACGGCTACGACCGGGCGCTCGTGCTCACCTACCTCGAGCAGGTCCCGACGTTCGGCGCGTGCTCGGCGCGCGAGCTCGAACACCTGCTCGACCTGGCCGAGCTCACCGCGTTCGAGGCCGGCACGGAGTTGGTGCACGAGGGCGACCTCGGTAGCGACTTCTTCCTCGTCGCGCAGGGAGACGTCGTGGTCGAACGCCGGGGCCGGGAAGTCGCCCGGCTCGGACCCGGCGGGTTCTTCGGCGAGCTCGCCCTGTTCGACGAGGCGCCGCGCAACGCGAGCGTCATCGCGGCGTCCGGCGCCGCGCTCGCGGTGTTCACCCGCGACCGGTTCCGCGAAGCACTCGACGATCTCCCTGCGCTCCGAGACTCACTCCTGCGGGGCATGGCCCGGCGGCTGCACGAACTCGACGCGCGGGCGTGATTTCGCGCCCGCGCCGACAGGCCAGCCGCCCCGAACACATGTTCGACTTCCGTGAAGACGGGCGGTAACCTGAAGCCCGTGGATCACGACGTGATCGTCGTGCGCGGGGCACGCGAACACAACTTGCGCGACGTCGACCTCGTCCTCCCGCGCGATCAACTCATCGTGTTCACGGGGCTCTCGGGTTCGGGGAAGTCGTCGCTCGCGTTCGACACGATCTACGCCGAGGGGCAGCGCCGTTACGTCGAGTCGCTGTCGGCCTACGCCCGCCAGTTCCTCGGCCAGATGGACAAGCCCGATGTCGACTTCATCGAGGGTCTGTCGCCCGCGATCTCGATCGATCAGAAGTCGGCGTCGCGCAACCCGCGCTCGACGGTCGGCACGATCACCGAGATCTACGACTACCTCCGGCTGTTGTACGCGCGCATCGGGGTGCCGCACTGCCCGAACTGCGGGCGGCTGATCACACGCCAGACGCCCCAGCAGATCGTCGACCGAGTCCTGCAGCTGGACCAGGGCACCCGCTTCCAGGTGCTCGCGCCGGTGGTGCGCGGCCGCAAGGGTGAGTACTCCGGCCTCCTCGACGAGCTCGCAGGGCAGGGCTTCACGCGTGCCCGCGTCGACGGCGAGCTCGTCGACCTACCCGCCAAGCTGCAGCTCGAGCGGTACGAGAACCACACCATCGAAATCGTCGTCGATCGGCTCGTGCGGCGCGCCGGCATCGAACGTCGCCTCACCGACTCGCTCGAGACCGCGCTGCGCATCGCCGAAGGCGTCGCCGAGGTCGAGATCGTCCCGCGTGACGACGAACCCGACGACGAGAACGAGACGCTGACGTTCAGCGAGCACCTTGCGTGCACGCACTGCGGGCTCTCCTACGACGAGCTCGCGCCGCGCAACTTCTCGTTCAACTCTCCGTACGGCGCGTGCGAGACGTGCGACGGCCTCGGTACGAAGTTCCAGGTCGATCCCGAGCTCATCATCGCCGACGACGACCTCTCGATCACCGAAGGCGCGATCTCGCCGTGGTCCGGTTTCCGCGGCGAGTACTTCAAGCGTGTGCTGCAGGCCGTCGGCGACGAGTACGGCTTCAAGGTCGATACGCCGTGGAAGAAGCTGAAGGCCGCGCAGCGCAAGGCCGTGCTGTACGGCACCGGCACCAAGTCGCTGACGGTCCGGTACAAGAACCGGTACGGGCGCCAGCGGCAATACACGACGAAGTTCGAAGGCGTGGTGCCGTGGGTCGAGCGCCGGCACGTCGAGTCGGAGTCGGATCGGGTGCGGGAGGTCATCGAGGGCTACATGCGGCTGGTGCCGTGCCCGGCGTGCAAGGGCGCTCGGCTCAAGCCGTCGTCGCTCGCCGTCACCGTCGGCGGTATGAACCTCTTCGAGGTCGGTGAGCTCTCGATCGGCGACGCCGTGCATCACTTCCAGCAGCTCGAGCTCTCGGAGCGCGACCGGATGATCGCCGAGCGCGTGTTCAAAGAAGTGGTCGAACGGCTCCAGTTCATGCTCGACGTCGGCCTCGACTACCTGTCGCTCAACCGCACATCGGGCACGCTCGCGGGTGGCGAGGCGCAGCGCATCCGGCTCGCATCGCAGATCGGCAGCGGGTTGGTGGGCGTGCTCTACGTGCTCGACGAACCGTCGATCGGGCTGCACCAGCGCGACAACCGACGCCTGATCGAAACGCTCGTGAGGCTGAGGAACCTCGGCAACACGGTGATCGTCGTCGAGCACGACGAGGAGACGATCCGGGTCGCCGACCACGTCGTCGACATCGGCCCCGGTGCGGGCGAGCACGGCGGGGCGATCGTCGTGTCGGGCTCGGTCAAGGACCTGCTCAAGGCGAAGGCGTCGATCACGGGGCAGTACCTCTCGGGCAAACGCGCGATCGAGGTACCCGAGATGCGACGGGAGCCCGGCGACGCGTGGATCGCGGTGCGGAACGCTCGCGAGCACAATCTGCAAGACATCGACGTCGAGCTCCCGCTCGGATGTTTCGTCGCCGTCACCGGTGTCAGCGGGTCCGGGAAGAGCACGCTGGTCGGCGACATCCTCCACCCGGCGCTGATGCAGAAGATCTACCGCAGCCGCGAAGTGCCCGGCCGGCACAAGCGGGTCGAGGGCACCGAGCACCTCGACAAGGTCATCAACATCGACCAGTCACCGATCGGCCGGACGCCCCGGTCCAACCCGGCGACGTACACCGGTGTGTTCGACAAGATCCGGAACCTCTTCTCGAGCACGCCGGAAGCCAAGGTGCGCGGCTACCAGCAGGGCCGGTTCTCCTTCAACGTGAAGGGCGGCCGCTGCGAGGCGTGCCAGGGCGACGGCACGATCAAGATCGAGATGCACTTCCTCCCCGACGTGTACGTCCCGTGCGAGGTGTGCAAGGGCGCGCGCTACAACCGCGACACGCTCGACATCACGTGGAAGGGCAAGAGCATCGCGGATGTGCTCGACATGCCGATCGAAGAAGCGCTCGAGTTCTTCGCCGCGCAGCCGTCGATCTCTCGCCACCTCCAGACGTTGGTCGACGTCGGTCTCGGGTACGTGCGGCTGGGCCAGCCCGCGCCGACCTTGTCGGGCGGCGAGGCGCAGCGCGTGAAGCTCTCGACCGAGCTCGGCAAGCGCGCCACCGGCCGCACGATCTACATCCTCGACGAGCCGACCACCGGGCTCCACTTCGAGGACACTCGCCGGCTGCTGCACGTGCTGCAACGGCTCGTCGACGTCGGCAACACCGTCCTCGTGATCGAGCACAACCTCGATGTGATCAAGTCTGCAGACTGGATCGTCGACCTCGGGCCCGAGGGCGGCTCCGGTGGCGGCACGATCGTGGCCGAGGGCACGCCCGAGCACGTGGCCAAGGCGCCCGAGAGCCACACGGGCAAGTTCCTCGCGCCGATGCTCGGCATCGATCGTTGAGCGTCAGACGTCGCAGACGCCCGGCGGATCGTGGTAGCCGTAGTGCTCGCGCCAGTCGCCGCCCTCCCACTCCTGCGTGTCGAGTCCGAGGTACCCGAGCGTGAAGTGAGCGAACGCCGCCGCGCCGTCGGGGCACAGGTGCCAACCGTCGGGCCCGCGGAAGCGACGACCGTCGACGATCTGCGGCCAACCGCCCTCGGGCGCACGCAGCGCGGACTCGATCACCACATAGTCGACGACGCCGGGATGACGGTCGGGGAGCGCGGCGAAGTGGTGTTCCAGCTGCCCGTGCGTATCTCTGCCGGGTAGCTCCGAGAGCCACAGGACGCGCCCGCCGGCAGTCGCGAACGACGCCACCGCCTGGTCGACGACCGCGCCGTACGCATCGTCGCCGTTGGCTGCGACCCAGTCGCGGTCCCACCCACCGATCATCACGATCGTGAGGTCGACGTCGTGGTCACGGGCCGCCTCAGCCCAGTCGGCGAGCGCGTTCTCGGGCCGGGTGAGTCCCATGCCGGGGAACGCGTGTTGCACGACGTCCCACCCTGCCGACTGCAATCCGGCGGAGAGTGCCGGCATCCCGCTGAACATGCCCGAGTCCCCGACGATCATCGCGGTGCCGGTCGCCGGGATCGCGATCCGAGGCCCGACCGGAAGGGCGACGGTGGTGGGCGGCGGTGTCGGGGCGACCGGGGGAACCGTCGGCGTCGTCGGTGTCGGTGCGCGTCGTTGTTGTTGCCGTTGTCGTTGTCGTCGTTGTCGGCGCCGTTGTTGTTGTCGGCGCCGCGGTGACGACGGTCGGGGCACGTTCTCCGTCGGTCCGCACGCTCGCGTACTGCACGTTCGATTCCGCGGGCAGCGCGAACAGGGCTACGCCGGCCACGGCGATGCCCGCGGCGCCGGCGAGTGCGAGCGACGGACGGGCAAGCGTGCGGACCGGTCGTTCGACGAGGTACCACGACAACAGCGCGCCGCCGACGGTGACCGCGAGTTGCAGCGCGACCAGCGGTGCGCCGTCCAAGCCGGTGCGCTCGGGCGTGAGCAACACGATCGCGGGCCAGTGCCAGAGGTACAGCGCGTACGAGATCCGCCCGATCCCCCGCAGAAGCGGCCGGTCGAGCGCAAAGGTCACTCCGCCGGGAATGGTCGCGGCAAGACACGCGCACGCGGCCCCGATCGCGACGACGGTGAAGCCACCCCGGTACAGCACGTCCGACAGGTCGAAGCGCATGCCGGCGACGAGCGCGACGAGAGCAGCGACTCCCACCGCCGACGCGTACCGCAGGTGGCGCGCGCCGAGTCGCGGCGCGACCAACGCCACAACGGCTCCGATCAGGAACGCTTGGGCGCGCGTGTCGGTGCCGTAGTAGATGCGGAGAGGATCACGGCCGGGGTCGTAGAGCACGAGCATGAGCGTCGCCGACGTCACCGCGCCGATCGCCGCGACTGCCAGCGCGACACGGCGCCGCCCCGAAGCCAGGGCGAGCACCGCGACGAGCACGACCGGCCAGACGACGTAGAACTGCTCCTCGATCGCGAGCGACCAGAGATGCAGGAGGGGCGAAGGATCGCTCGTGCTCGCGCCGTACGTCGTGCCCTCCGCGACGAGCCGCCAGTTCGTGACGTACGTGAGTGCGGCGAGGCCGTGCGATCGGACGGTCGATGCCAGCGCGCGGTCGCCCGCGAGATGGATCCACAGCGCGACCGCGACGAGCAACAGCAATGCGGCCGGGACGAGCCGGCGGAACCGCCGCAGCCAGAAGGTTCCCAACCGGATCCGACCGTGCGCCGCGTGCTCGCGCACGAGCAGTCCGGTGATGAGGAAGCCCGACAGCACCATGAACAGATCGACGCCGAGGAATCCCGACGGCAAGTGTTCGGGCCACAGGTGATACGTGATGACGGCGATGACCGCGACGGCCCGCAACCCGTCGAGCGCCCCGATCCGCGGCGTCCCGTCCACGCGCCCAGCGTAGGTAGGTTGCGAACCCGACCTATGGCCGACGCTTCCGATGACCTGTGGGAACAGAACGCGCAGTGGTGGCAGGACGGCTTCACCGACGGCGCCGACCCGGAGTACGAGGAGCAGATCCTCCCGCTCGCGGCCGAGTGCCTCGCCGGCGCCCGGCGCGTGCTCGACATCGGGACCGGTGAGGGGCAAATCGCGAGGCTGGCGGTTCAGATCGGTGCCGAGCTCGTCGTCGGCATGGACCCGACGCGTGCGCAGCTGGCCGTCGCCAGGGAGCGGGGCGGCGGTCCGTGCTATCTGCGCGGCTTCGCCGAAGCGCTCGCCGTTTCCCGCCGCGGCCTTCGACGCTGCGGTCGCGTGTCTCGTGTTCGAGCACATCCCCGATCACGAGCCCGCGATCGCGGAAGTCGCACGCGTGCTCGCGCCGGGCGGCCGGTTCGTGTTCCTGCTGAACCATCCGCTCTTGCAGGCGCCGAGCAGCGGGTGGGTCGTCGACCACATCCTCGACGAGCAGTACTGGCGCGTCGGCCCCTACCTCACGCCCGATGTCTCGATGGAAGAGCTCGCGCCCGGTGTCGTCCTACCGTTCGTGCACCGGCCGCTGTCGCACTACGTCAACGCGATGGCACGTCACGGACTGCTCATCGAACGCATGGAAGAGCCGGCACCGCCCGAGGGCTTCCTCGCCAAGGCCCAGGAATACCGCGACGCGCAAACCATCCCGCGCCTGCTGCTGTTGATGGCCCGCAAGATCGTGTGAACCTCAGCGGGATCAGAGGCGTTGGTGGCCTGTCGTCCTGCTCATCGCCGCCGGCGGAGGGGTCCGCCAGAGTCGCACGAGCAGCTCGTTGAGTGGCGTGCCCGACGAACTGGATCTCGTGACCGGCGCCTTCGATCGTGGCCCGCGGTGGCACCGATGCGTTCGGCGAGTCGTCGCACATGGCGTCGAACCCGCGTTGTGCCCACCGGAGACGACGAGCTTGGGGAACGACGCGGCCGGCCAGCTCTGCCAAGGGGAGGTCTGCGGCTCAAGAACGGGTCGGCCGCGGCGCAGGACACGGCACGAGCGGAGACCGCAGCGGCGAGGAAGTCGGGCGGGAACTCGTCGGGGTCGCTGCCCGACGGCCTTGAGGAAGCCGGACGACCCACTCCTCGTCGGGGAGATCCGAGTCCCACCTGTCACGGACACCGTCGACGAGCGCCCGGATTGCCGGATGGTCCGGGGCCGACCGCGAAAGCGGCGGGCTCGAGCAGCGTGAGCGACTTGGTCGCTTCGGGACGGCGGGCGGCGGCGAACATCACGCCCAACCCGCCGTAGGAATGACCGACGAGGTGGGCGCCGTCGCCCATGAGCTCGGCGATGTCGTCGGCGTCGACGCAGGAAGTCCTCGCCCTCGGCGGCGCGGGCTGCTGCCCGTAGCCGCGACGGTCGAGCACGAGCAGGCGGAAGCCCTCGTCGGCCGAGCGGCCGTTGCGCCTCCCACTCCTCGAGGCCCGATGGCAAGCGAGCCGTGCACGAGCACGACGGGCGTACCGTCACCGCATGTGTCGACGAGAGAGAGTCCATGCCTCATACCTCCTGTACCTGGTGCGACGGCAACGCAGCCGCCGCGAAGACTGCCTGTTGCTTTGCTGCCGCGTGCTCGGTCGCGGTCGCCGCATCGACCGCACCGGCGAGCCGTAGCACCGACGCCTGACGACGCAAGGCGAAGATGCTGCGGGTCGCGCTGGCTGAGTCGTTCGGCAACCAGCTGCCACGGCGAGTTCGAGTTGTCCGGCGCGGATGGATGCGTCGGTCAGGGTGCGTTGCAACACGTCGCGCTGGGCGTGCGAGCCACCGAAGCGGGAGAACTGCGTCCGGATCGGCAGCAGCGTGTCGACCGCATCGTCGTAGCGTCCCTCGGTGAACGCGATCACCGCGGTCGAAGCGGGCAGCCCGACCTCCGCGGTCATCATGACGTTCGATCGGAGGTGTTCGGCGACTCAGCGACGTAACGTGTGAGATCGGCGACGACCACGCGCGCTTCGACGAGGCGACCGGCGCCGCACAACGCGATGACTGCGTGCAGATCGTTGAAGACGTACCACGACGGCCGTCGAGCTTCGGTTTCCACGCATCGGCAAGCGTGTCGAACCGGTCACCGGTGTCGATGCCGTCGAGCATGCCGCGCCACAACAGGGCACTGGCGTCGAGCATCTCGAGCGGGACGCCGATCGGAGCGCGTCGTTGTGCACCTCGCGCGTCGTAGATCGCGAGCACCTCGTCGTGGCGGCCGGCTTCGAGAAGGTACAACGGGAGGTGCCACCAGTTGTGGACGGTGAACAAGTTTCCGGTGCCCCACTCGGCTTCCGCGACTCGAGGAAGCGGATCCCGTCGTCGATCTTGGCCTGCATCTCGACGCGTGCAGGACGGCGTGGATGCCCGCCACGTCGTCATGGTTGCGTGCGACCGCGCCGAGCCCGACGCGTTCCGCCCGCTCGTAGTGGCCGGACTCCTCGAGGCCGAAGGCGTGCATGCCCCGCACGAACCCCGTGTGCGGGTGGTCGGGATCGAGCGTCGGCAGATGGCGGCCGATCCGGTCGCGCAGGTTCTGCGCATCACCGACGAAGAAGTCGAGCAGGTGGCCCATCAAGGAGCGCGAGGACATCCGTCGGCCATCGGAGCAGCAGATCGTCGAGCATGCGGGCCGCGTCGTGCCAGCGACCGTCGACCCAGGCGGACACGACCTCGGTGTGCGCTGTCCGCGTTCGTTGCGCGGCAGCGCAGCGAGCCGGGACGCGGCTTCGCGTGCGACCGGAACGTCGGGGGAGTCGGTCGTCATCAGCGAGAGGTACGCGAGGAAGACCTGGCCCATGGGCAGCGCCGCCGGGTCGGCGGCAATGTCTTCGGCCGCGGGCACCAGGTCCGGGTGGTACCGCAGGAGACGGTCTAGCGTGTGGTCGTATGCCGCGACCGCTCGCGCGGAACCTGAGATCTCGTTGCCGTGAGCGTCGCGGGTCGGTGGGGGTGCGGTGATGGTCATTGTAGTCCTCCGGGATCAAATGCCTTGGGTGTTGCGTCCGCGATCGTGGACCCACAGGGTGAAGCGCTGGACGGGGACGAAGCCGAGTCGTTCGGCGCCGGGTCGGCTGAGGTCACTGAAGACGCCGGCGACCCAAAGATCGGGCATCGTGCGGATCCGCGCCGCCGCCAAGCTGTTGCCAGAGACCTCGGCGGCGCGCTGCCGGGCTGCGTCGTGCCGAAGGCGAGCGAGCCCAGCCCGTGATCGACGAAGGAGATGGTGCTCACGTCAGGTCGACGTGCTCGATCACGAAGCGCAGGCGGGCGTCCCGGAGCAGGGCCTCGTCGGCCATGGTCGCCGGGTGGCAGTTCGGCGAGCTCTGGCAGCGGGTACGCCTCGATCGCGATGCGTTCCCACTGCGCGAGCTCGCTACGGCGATGCACGGTCCGGACGTTCCCCTCGGGGACCGGCGGCAGAGGAAGCTGCGCAGCAGGCGGGCGGACGAGCAGCGGCGGGTGGCCCGAGATGCGCCAGCCCCGTGCGCGCAGGTCGGGGGTCGGCCAGGCGCTCGAGAGCATGACCTCGCCCGTCCCGCCGGCGAAGAAGCACTCGACCTCGTCGAGTGTCGCGTGCCAATCGACGGGAGGTCGTAGCAGCGTCGCGGAGTTCCAGTACCCCCCGGCGTGGCCGAGGTCGCTGGCTCGCAACGTTGCGGACTCGAGCGTGTGCCCACCCGCAGCCCGCGCAAACGCATCGCACAGCGAAGCGAAGTGGAAGAGGTACCGGCGGACGAGGGTGTCGCCGACGGGAACCTCGGGCTCCCAGCCCGTCGTGAGCTGCTCGATCGCGGTGCTCATGCTGCGACTGTGACGGCGTCGGATCGCAGGACGATTGCAAGCCGGTTTCACCATGCCCGCAGCCGTAGGACCGTACCGTGTGGCTGTGCGGTTTCGTGTTCTGGGTGCGGTGGAGCTCCTCGGGGCTGATGGAGCCGTGATCCCGCTCGGGAGCCCGAAACAGCGCCGCATCGTTGCGGTGTTGCTCGCTCGCGCCGGAGAAGTGGTGTCGCTCGACACCCTCGCCGAGGCAGTGTGGGGTGACGATCTGCCGGTGAGCTCGGTGCCCACGATCCGCACCTACGTGTCTCGGCTGCGAGCAGTCCTCGGCGATTCCCTCGCCAGTCGGGGGGCGGGCTACACGCTTGCCGCAGAGCCCGAGCAGATCGACGCCCGGCGGTTCGAGTCGTTGCTCCGGGATGCCGAGGCAGCCGACTCGGCCGACCCGGACGAAGCCGTGACGCTTCTCGACGCCGCCCTTTCGCTCTGGCGGGGCGCCGCGTACGCGGAACACGCCGACGTGCCCAGCATTGCGCCGGAAGCGCGCCGCTTGGACATGCTGCGCAACGGCGCCGCCGAAGCCCGAACTCTCGCGCTGCTGCATGCCGGGCGGTACAACGAATCGGTCTCCGCGGCCGAAGCGCTGGTCACTGCGGAGCCGCTCTTCGAAGGTGGATGGACGAGGCTGATCGAAGGTCTCGCCGCTCAGGGTCGCACCGCCGACGCGCTGCGAGCTTTCCAACGCGTCGCTGAGGCCCTTGCGGATGCCGGCCTGGAGCCGTCGCACGCCTTCCGCGAAGCCGAGCGGTCCGTGCTCGCGGACGAGCCGGCGCGGGTGGAGTTGCCGACGGGAGCAGCGGCGTCCTCTCCGCGGCCGCCACGACGTCGGGCTACGCGTCGTGCCACCAACACTGACTTCGTCGTTCGTCGGTCGCGAGAACGAGCGCGAAGCACTCGCCGGAATGCTCGAGGCGACGCGCGTCGTGACCCTGGTCGGCACCGGCGGAGTCGGAAAGACGCGACTCGCGATCGAGACCGCGCACGTCGTGGCGGCGCGCCGTTCGCTCGGGGCGCGACTCGTCGAGCTCGCAGAGATCCGCGAGGCGGCCGGCGTCGCCGACGCAGTTGCTGCCGCACTCGGCCTGGCCGGCGAGGGCGAGCCTGCGATCGAGAACGTGGAGCGGGCGGGCGCGCTCGACGTCCTCCTCGTCCTCGACAACGCCGAGCACGTGCTCGACGCCGCGGCTGACGTGGTCACCCGTGCCGTCAGCGGCGGCGACGCACTCCGTGTGCTCGCAACCAGCCGACAGCGCCTCGGCGTCGACGGCGAGCATGTAAGGCCGGTTGCGCCGTTGGCGACCGGATCGGATGGCGCGCCCGCGCGACGGCTCTTCGTACAACGTGCTGCGGCGGTCGCACCCGATCTCGTGCTGGGCGTCGACGACGAGCTGGTCGAGCGCGTCGTACGCGACTCGACGGTTTGCCGCTGGCGATCGAGATGGCCGCGGCACAACTCTCGACGATGTCGCTCGTCGAGCTGGACGCAGAGCTCGCGGCCGAGTTCGGCCAGTCGATCCGAACGATGCGCGCGCCGCAGCGCAACGCGCCGACACGGCATCAGACACTCGCGGCGGTCCTCGAATGGTCCGAATCGCGTCTTGCAGAAGACGAGCGCGCAACTCTCGCCGGGCTCGCGGTCTTTGCGGGATCGTTCACCGCCGAGGACGCCGCTGGTGTGCTCGGCTCGCCCGATGTCGCCCGCGCGCTACGCGCACTCGTCGACCGTTCACTCGTCCGGATCGATCGCTCCCGGTCCGGCACGCGGTACTCGTTGCTGCAGACCGTGCGCGAGTTTGCCGCCGAGCGAATGTCGTCCGCCCGGCAGGCACATGACCTGCCACGCCGTCATGCAGAGCGGTTCTTGGAGGTCGCCGAGCACGCCGACCTCCAGCTGCGCGGCTCCGAGGAGAACGAAGGCCGGGCGCGATTCGAGGCTGCGTTGGCCGACCTGCGCGTGGCGCATCAGTGGGCACGGGCCAACGACCCGGCGTTGGCCGGACGCTTGTCGGTTGCGCTACAGCTGTACGCGTATCGAGGGCTGGTCGACGAACCGTTCGCCTGGGCGGAGCTTGCATTGCCGCTCGTCTCCGAGAACGATCCCGCTCGGCCCGTGCTGCTCGTCGCGGTCGCGACGCGCGCGATAAATCGTGGCGACCTCGCCGAAGCGTGCCGCATCGCGCAACAGGCATACGCCCTCGCACGATCCGACACGGCTGCGATCAGCCGCGCTGGAAGTACTGAGTGACGCCTGCTTGTACGCGGGTCGCCTCGACGAGAGCCGGGCCGCAGCAGAGGAGGTTGCGCGCCGAGCCGAAGCACTCGGTGACATGCACTGGTACGTCCTCGGGCGCATCAACGCCGCGCTGGCCCGCCGCTACGGCGGAGAAGCGATCGGTCCGGAAGTCATCGCCGACGTGCCGGACCGGCTGGCCGACCCGAGCCCGACGATGTGCGCCTGGATCGCCTACACGCAGGGGGAGCTTGTCGGCGATACCGATCCCGACACCGCTCTCGCCCATTTCCGCGAGGCGATCGATCAGGCGCGGTCCGTCGCCAGCTGTCTTCCCGAAGGCGTTGCGCTCGTGTCGGCATGCGCGTTACAGGCGCGCGCCGGTGACATGCCCGCCGCGCTCTGGCAATTTGCCGAAGCGATCGCACACTGGGCTCGCCTGGCCGACAACACCCACCAGCTCACGACGTTGCGCAACCTCGCCGTCCTCTTCCAGCGAGCCGGCGCCGCCGGCGAGGCCGCCGAATTGCTCGGCGCGCTCGAACGCGACGATTCGACCTACGGGGACGAAGCAGATCGCCTCGTCGCGGTGCGGGAGTGGGCGCGTGCGCAACTCGGCGACGACGCGTTCACGGCGCGATCCGAGGCCGGGCGACCGCGAGACATCGTCGCGGCGGCGACGTGGGCGCTCGCCGTGCTCGGCGACCTCCGAGCACGCCAGCGGTCCTGATGGCTGGCGGTCACGTGATGGCGAGCATGCGCTCCAGTGCGACCTTGGCCCACTCGGTGGTGTCGTCGTCGACGACGATCTGGTTGACCACTTCGCCGCGCACCAACGACTCGAGCACCCACGCCAGGTGTGGCGCGTCGATGCGGAACATGGTGGAGCACGGGCAGATCAGCGGGTCGAGCGACACGATGGTCTTGTCCGGATGCTGCGCGGCGAGTCGTTGCACCATGTGGATCTCCGTGCCGATCGCCATCGCAGTTCCGGGCGCGGCGTCCTGGACCCACCTCTGGATGAGTTCGGTGGAACCGACCTTGTCGGCCATCTCGACCACGTCGTGCGCGCATTCGGGATGCAGGACGATCTCGATGCCGGGATGCTCGGCGCGAGCGGCTTCCACGTGCGCCGGCTTGAACCGTTGGTGCACCGAGCAGTGGCCCTTCCACAACAGGAAGGTCGCTTCTTTGACGTCGCGTTCTTCGAGCCCACCGAGCTCGTGGCGCGGATCCCACACGCGCATGTCCGACTCGTCGTAACCCATCGCGTAGCCCGTGTTGCGGCCGAGGTGTTGGTCCGGGAAGAAGAGCACCTTGTCGCCGCGTGCAAACGCCCATTCGAGGACCGCCCGCGCATTCGACGACGTGCACACGGCGCCGCCGTTGCGGCCGACGAACGCCTTGAGCGCGGCCGACGAGTTCATGTACGTGATCGGCACGACCCGGTCGACAGCGGTGATCTCTGCGATCTCGTCCCACGCCTCTTCGACCTGGTCGATGTTCGCCATGTCGGCCATCGAGCAGCCCGCGTTGAGGTCGGGGAGGATCACCCGCTGGTGGTCGCCGGTGAGCACGTCGGCGGACTCGGCCATGAAGTGCACGCCACAGAACACGATGTCGGTCGCCTGGTCGTTGTCGGCCGCGAACTTCGCGAGCTTGAACGAATCGCCGACCAGGTCGGCCCAACGGATCACTTCGTCGCGCTCGATAGTGGTGGCCGAGGATCAGGAGCCGTTCACCGAGCGCGGCTTTGGCGGCCTCGATCCGGGTCGCGAGCTCGTCGTCGGACGCGAGGGTGTAGTCGTCCGGCAGCGGAACCTGGAGACGCAACATCTGGGTCCTCCCCGTTACGGGGTAGCTCTTCGACGGCCGGCGGGTGGCAGCCCGGTCGCCAGCACCGCGGGGGTGTCGGCCTCGGAGCGTGGAATATGTCGGCCGGATACCGGGCCGGCCGTGCACAGACCATAACACTCAGGTCGAGTGGAAGCATTCCCCGGCGACCGAGTCCGTGGTCACGAATCTCGGGTCCGTCGCACCCGGCGAGGCGGAGGACGATTCAGCGGAGGGGGTGCCGCCTCCGTGCGGGTGCGCCCGAGGTTGCCGACCAGCAGCGCCACCGCGCTCGACCAGGTACAGCTGGCCGTAGATCGCCTCGGTGACCGCGAGCATGCGGCCCAGATCACCGACGGGCGTGAGGTCGCCGTACCCGAGCGTCGCGAGCGTCACGAAGCTGAAGTAGATGAAGTCGACCCCGTTCGGGTCGTCCGTCTGCGCGAAGAACGGCGGGTCGAACGCGCCGACCGTCCAGTACACGTAGGCGAAGAAGATGCCGGCGAGCAGGTAGACGCACAACGCACCGGCGACGGTCGTGAGGTCGATGCGGTGGTGGGTGAGCAGGCGGTGGATGATCGCCGGCGGGCCGGCCAGCGCGAGGAGGGCGCCCACCAGGACCGGTCCGCGCTGGCCGACCGAATCGCCGAGCACGATCGAGATGACGACGGCGGCGACGGAG
Source organism: uncultured Actinomycetes bacterium (assembly GCA_963841215.1). GTDB lineage: Bacteria > Actinomycetota > Acidimicrobiia > IMCC26256 > PALSA-610 > CAVUFH01. Next base: position 681,315 of record CAWJBW010000003.1, read on the forward strand.
ACGCCGACGAACACGGTCGCGACCAGCAAGAGGCGGCGGTGCACGCGTGACGAGCGGAGGATGACGAGGAGCGTCATCCCCTCGAGCGCGACGCTCACGAGCCGCCCGACGTCGCCGTCGCCACTGAAGGCGAACGCGATGATCACCAGGATCAGCAGCAAGAGGGCCAGGAGGTAACGGTCGTACAGCCCGTCGCCCTCGGGTTCGACGAGCCCGCGCTCCTCCAGGCGCTGTTCGATCGGCTGGCCGTCCATCGGGACCCGATCCTCCCTCACCACTCGCGAGAATGGGGGCATGGTCACCCGCCCCGAGGCCGGCAGCATCCCCGATGCACCGGGCTCGTACCAGTTCGTCGACGCCCAGGGCCGGGTGATCTACGTCGGCAAGGCCAAGAGCCTCCGCAGCCGGCTCTCCAACTACTTCCTCCAGCCGTACCTGCTGCCGGAGCGGACCCGGCAGATGGTGCAGGCCGCGGACCGCGTCGAGTGGATCGTGTCCGCGAACGAAGTCGAGGCGTTCTTCCTCGAGTTCAACCTCATCAAGCAGCACCGGCCGCGTTTCAACATCCGGCTGAAGGACGACAAGTCGTATCCGTATCTGGCCGTCACCCTCGACGAGGAGTGGCCGCGCGCGATGGTGCTGCGCGGCCAGAAGCGCAAGGGGGTCCGCTACTTCGGCCCGTACGCGCACGCGTACGCGATCCGCGAGACGCTCGACCTCTTGCTGCGCACGTTCCCGATCCGGACATGCACCAAGGCCAAGTTCGACCGTCACCACCGGCTCGGACGTCCGTGCCTCTACGCACACATCGAGAAGTGCGCGGCGCCGTGTGTCGACGCGATCGACCACGAGGAGTACGACGGGTTGGTCAAGGAGCTCCTCGACTTCCTCGACGGCGAGCACGATGCCGTGCTGAGACGGCTCGACACGCGGATGAACGACGCCGCGCAACAACTCGAGTTCGAGCTCGCGGCGCGCATCCGCGACCAGCTCGGCAGCGTGCGCAAAGCCATCGAACGCCAGCAGATGGTGGCGAGTCGCGAAGAGGACTTCGACCTCCTCGGCATCGAGGAGGACGATCTCGAAGCGAGCATCCAGGTGTTCTACGTCCGCAAGGGCCGGGTCGTGGGGCGCAAGGGTCTGATCGTCGACAAGGTCGAGGACGTCGAACCGCCGGCGCTCGTCGCCCGCATCGTCGAGCAGCTCTACGCCGACGCGCCGTTGGTGCCGAAGGAGATCCTCGTCCCGGTCGAACCCGAGGACCACGACGCTCTACGAGGAGTTCCTCTCGCTGAACCGAGGTTCGAAGGTACGAATCCGTGTGCCGCAACGCGGCGGCAAGCGCGAGCTGATGCGGACCGCGAACGCTCAACGCGAAGGAGGCGTTCGCCCGCCACAAGCTGCGCCGTGCTTCCGACCACAACGCGCGTGCCCGAGCGTTGCTCGCGTTGCAAGACGCGCTCGGGCTACCCGAGGCGCCCTTGCGCGTCGAGTGCTTCGACATCTCGAACCTGCAGGGCACCGAGATCGTCGGATCGATGGTGGTGATGGAAGACGGCATCCCGAAGCGCAACGACTACCGGCGCTTCAAGGTGAAGTCGCTCGAAGGCCAGGACGACTTCGGCGCGATGGAGGAGGTGCTGACCCGCCGCTTCCGCAACTACCTCCGCGAGCGTGACGAAGGTGCGCACGCGGGAAAGCGGTTCGCGTACCCGCCGAACCTGCTGCTGATCGACGGAGGAAAGGGACAGCTCAACGTCGCGGTGCGCGTGCTCGAGGAGCTGGGCCTGGAAGACATCTGCGTCGCCAGCCTCGCCAAACGGTTCGAAGAGGTCTACATGCCCGGCCGCGACGAGCCGGTCCGGATCCCGCGCGACTCCGAGGCGCTGTATCTGTTGCAGCAGGTGCGCGACGAGGCGCACCGTTTCGCGATCACCTACCACCGTCAGCTGCGCGACAAGAAGATGACGAAGTCCATCCTCGACGACGTTCCCGGTCTCGGCCCGACCCGCAAGAACCGGCTCCTCAAGGAGTTCGGTTCGGTGAAGCGGTTGCGGGCGCTCGAGGAAGCCGAGCTCCTCGCGCTCCCATGGTTGCCGGATGCTGTCGCCGGGGCGGTATTCGCCCAGCTGCATCCCCTCGACGCGCGACGATCACGCAGGCGTTGTGCGGCAGTGAGGCCGATCGATGAGTGAGCCGCATGAGTGAACGCCTCGACGTGACGATCGTGACCGGCATGTCCGGCGCGGGTCGGTCCGAGGCTGCGCACGCGCTCGAGGACCTCGGTTACTTCGTCATCGACAACCTGCCGCCCATGCTCATCGGCAAGGTCGCTGAGCTCGCCCGTGCCAAGGAGACGCCGGCGCGCTACGCGCTGGTGGTCGACGTGCGTTCCGGCGACTTCCTCGCCGAGCTCCTCGCCGCGCTGGACGAGTTGCAGCGCGTCGGTGTCACCGAGCGGATCCTCTTCCTCGACGCGTCGGACGGAGTGCTGGTGCGCCGCTACGAGGCGTCGCGTCGCCGGCACCCGTTGTCGGACTCGGATCGCGTGAGCGACGGCATCACCCGTGAGCGGGCCCTGCTCGAGTCGCTGAAGGGTGAGGCCGACCTGATCGTCGACACCACGAACCTCAACGTGCACGAGCTGCGCGAACGGCTGCGGGAGTTGTTCCCGGCCGACCCGTCGCAGCGCGGGCTGCAGGTGCACGTCGTCTCGTTCGGCTACAAGCACGGCCTGCCGCTCGATGTGGACATCGTCCTCGACTGCCGCTTCCTGCCCAACCCTCATTGGGTCGAGTCCCTGCGCCCGTACACCGGCCTCGACGAGCCCGTGTGCAAGTACGTGCTCGAGCAACCGGGTACCGGCGAGTTCCTCGAGGAGCTCGAACGGCTCTTCGATCTGCTGTTGCCCGGTTACGAACAGGAGGGCAAGGCGTACCTGTCGATCGGGATCGGCTGCACCGGAGGCCGCCACCGCAGCGTCGTGATCGCCGAGCAGCTCGCCCGGCGGCTCGAGGAGATCGGCTACCCGGCCGGCATCCACCATCGCGACGTCGCCCGCAGCTGACCGCCAGGTGCGCAAGTGGCGAGGGGCCTTCGCGCTCTGCTGTAGTCAAACCCTTCGCGACGACGACGTCGCAAGTTCTCGTGGGAGGAAGTTTCATGGCCGTTCGAGTGGGGATCAACGGATTCGGCCGGATCGGCCGCTCGTTCTACCGGGCGATCCTCGCCCGCGGCGCCGAGGCCGGCGTCGAGCTCGTCGCGGTCAACGACCCCTTCGGCGACGCCCACACGATGGCGTTCCTCCTGAAGCACGACTCCGTCGGCGGCACGATCCCGAACGAGGTCAAGGAGACCGACGGCGGCTTCTCGGTCGACGGCAAGGAGATCAAGAAGCTCGAGGTGCGCGAGCCGGCCGAGATCCCGTGGGGCGACAACGGTGTCGACGTCGTCATCGAGTCCACCGGCCTCTTCACCGCGCGCGAGAAGGCGGCCGAGCACCTGAAGGGTGGCGCGAAGCGTGTCGTCATCTCGGCGCCGAGCAGCGACGCCGACGTCATGATCTGCCTCGGCGTCAACGACGGCGCGTACGACGCGGCGCGCACACCGTGATCTCGAACGCGTCGTGCACCACGAACTGCCTCGCGCCGCTCGCCCGGGTGCTGCACGAGCGGTTCGGCATCGAGCAGGGCCTCATCACGACGGTGCACGCGTACACGAGCGACCAGCAGCTGCAGGACCAGGCCGTTCGCGACGCGGTCGGGGAAGCCGGACCTGCGCCGGATGCGCGCCGCGGCGTTGTCGATCATCCCGAACTCGACCGGCGCCGCCCGTGCGATCGGCCAGGTGATGCCCGACCTCAAGGGCAAGCTCGACGGCATGGCGCTGCGCGTGCCCACGCCGACCGGTTCGATCACCGACCTCGTCGCGACGTTGAAGACCGAGGCGAGCGTCGACGACGTGAACAAGGCCTTCGCCGAAGCGGCGGCCGACAAGAGCTACCGCGGCGTGCTCAAGTACAGCGACGAGCCGCTCGTGTCGGCCGACATCGTCGGCGACCCGTCGTCGTGCGTCTTCTCGTCGCTCGACACCATGGCGATCGGCAAGCAGGTGAAGGTGCTCGGCTGGTACGACAACGAGTGGGGCTACTCGAACCGCCTCGTCGATCTGGTCGAGTTCCTCGGCGACAAGTAGCCCGACACCTCGCACCGAGCCCAAGCGACACCATGATCATTGCTCCGGTTCCGCAGCTGGAGGACCTTCCGCTGCGCAAGGGCACACGCGTGCTGTTGCGGGCCGACTTCAACGTGCCGTTGCGCGACGGTCAGCATCGAGGACGAGCTGCGCATCACGGCCGCGTTGCCGACGATCGAGTGGCTGCGGGCGAAGCAAGCGTCGATCGTGCTGTGCTCCCACCTCGGGCGTCCGAAGGGCAAGAACGACCCGCAGTATTCGCTCGCACCGGTGGCGCGAACGCCTCTCGGAACTGCTCGAAGACGCGAAGTCGAGCTGTCGCCGGAAGTCGCCGGGTTCACGTCGTTGGAGATCGCGCAGAGCCTCGCGCCGCGCGAGGTCATGATGATCGAGAACCTGCGTTTCGATCCCGGCGAAGAGCAGTACGACGCCGCGTTCGCGCACCAACCTGAGCGAGCTCGGCGATGTGTACGTCGACGACGCGTTCGGCGCGGCGCACCGTGCCCACGCGTCGATCGTCGGGCCGCCCCGGGTGATGCCGTCGGCGGCGGGCCGGCTGCTCGCGCGCGAGGTCGCGGCGCTCGGCAGGGTCGTCGAACGATCCCGACGCGCCCGTTCGTCGCGGTGCTCGGCGGCGCCAAGGTGAGCGACAAGCTCGGCGTGATCGACGCGCTCCTCGAACGCTGCGACGCGCTGCTCATCGGCGGCGCGATGGCGTTCACGTTCCTCCGCGCGCAGGGCCACGCGGTCGGCGACTCACTCGTCGAAGAGGATCGCGTCGACCACTGCGAGCAGCTGCTCGCCTCGGGTCGCATCGAGATCCCGACCGACGTCGTCGTCGCCCGCGAGATGACCGCGGACGCCGAAGCGCGGCACGTGCCCGCGGCCGCGATGCCCGACGGCTGGAAGGGCCTCGACATCGGTCCCGAGACCGCGGGCCGGTACGCCGACGCGCTCGCGTCGGCCGCGGACCGTGCTGTGGAACGGTCCGATGGGCGTGTTCGAGCTCGCGCCGTTCGCGGCGGGTACGCGCAGCGTCGCCGAGGCGGTGGCGGAGTGTCGCGGGTACACCGTCGTCGGCGGCGGCGACAGCGCCGCGGCCGTCCGGCAGATGGGTCTCGCCGGCGACATCGACCACGTGTCGACCGGCGGCGGCGCGTCGTTGGAGCTGATCGAGCTCGGCGACCTGCCCGGCCTCGAGGCGCTGCGGGTCGAGCCGCGCGACGTCGGGATGTGATCATCGCATGAGCAATCGCAAGCCGTTGATGGCCGGCAACTGGAAGATGCACCACACGCATCTCGAGGCGATCCAGGTCGTGCAGAAGCTGTCGTACCGGCTCGACGACAAGGACTACGACGGCCGTCGACGTCGCGGTGTTCCCCGCGTTCACCGCGTTGCGGTCGGTGCAGACGACGATCGACAGCGACGACATCCCGATCGCGCTCGGCGCGCAGAACTGCCACTGGGAGCCGCAAGGCGCGTTCACCGGCGAGGTCAGCGCGCCGATGCTCGCCAAGCTGAACTGCCAGTTCGTGATCGTCGGCCACTCCGAACGCCGCGAGCTCTTCGGCGAGACCGACGAGATGGTCGCCAAGAAGATGCGGGCCGTGCTCGGCGCGGGCATGACGCCGGTCCTGTGCGTGGGGGAGACCCTCGACGAGCGCGAGTCCGGCGTCACCGACGACAAGGTCGCGCGGCCAGGTGCGCGCCGCGCTCACCGGTCTGGCACGAGGCGGACCTCGATCGCTGCGTCGTCGCCTACGAGCCGATCTGGGCGATCGGGACCGGCCGCAACGCCACGCCCCGACGACGCGAATGCCACGATCGCGCACGATTCGGACAGGCGCTCGAAGGCGTTGCCGACGGGAATCGGACGCGACGATGCGGGTGCTCTACGGCGGCAGCGTGAAGCCGGGCAACATCGCCGATCTGATGGCGATGCCCGAGATCGACGGCGGCCTGGTGGGCGGCGCATCGCTCGATCCCGACGACTTCGCACGGCTGGTCCGCTACGCGCAGGCGTCATCCGACCGTCGGAACCGGACGCGATGTTTATGGTCGGCGACCGCGACCATAAAATTCGCGTGGGCGCAGGTATGCTGTCGCCGCTCCGCAGCGCGGGATCCAGCCGACGTAGAGAGGGAACGACAGTGCTCGTGAACGCGGTGCTCATCGGATTCCACGTCATCGCGTCGCTGATCCTCATCCTGTTCGTCCTGCTGCACGCAGGGCGGGGCGGCGGACTCTCGGACATGTTCGGGGGAGTCAGCGGCGCTTCACTCGCCGGCTCGACCGTGGTGGAACGCAACCTCGACCGGATGACGGTCGTGGTGTCACTGGTGTTCATGTTCACCACGATTCTGCTGTCGATGCGATTGACGTGACCGGACAACCGGCGCATTTGCGTCGTATAAATCAGTTCCGGCCGCAACTTCACGAGCGGCCGATCCATGGGGAGACGGGGAGGTCTCAGCCGATGCGTCAGCGAGCGTGCGTGGTATTTGCGCCTGTTCGCCCTGCTGCACGGTGATCGTCATCGTCTTTGCCGCGTGTGGCGGCGATGACGACGACGACGGTGCAGGCAGCGGCGGCGGCACCGAAGGCACGGAGGCGACGCGGCGAGGTCCCCGAGGGCGGCGAGCTGGTCATCGGCGCCGAGCAGGAGCCCGACTGCGTCGCGTGGATCAAGTCGTGCGGCGGCTCGAGCTGGGGCTACTGGATGATGGGCGTCACGACGATGCCGCGCTCGTACGACACCGTCCCCGACGGTGACGGCTGGACGATCGAGTACAACCAGGACCTGCTCACCGGCCGAGCCCGAGCTCGACGACAGCGACCCGGCCAAGCCGGTGGTGACGTACACGATCAACCCCGACGCGGTGTGGTCCGACAGCACGCCGATCACGTGCGACGACTTCGCGTTCACGTGGGACGCGATCGCCAACGGCGAAGACATCTACGACCCGACCGGCTACACCCAGATCGAGTCGGTCGACTGTCCCGGACCCGAAGACCGCGGTCGTGAACTACGCCGAGCCGTTCAACGGCTGGAAGCAGAACTTCGGCGGTCAGTACGGCATCCTCCCGAAGCACCTCCTCGAGGGCAAGGACATCGACCGCCGAGATGGGCGCCGGCTACACGTGGTCCGGTGGCCCGTGGATCATCGATCACTGGACGAAGGGCGTCGAGGTCGTGCTCGTGCCCAACGAGAACTTCTGGGGCGCGAAGCCGAAGCTCGAACGGGTGACCTTCAAGATCCAGGCCGACACCGCGGCCGAGTTCGAGTCGTTCCAGAACCGCGAAGTCGCGATGATCTATCCGCAGCCGCAGCCGGACGTGGTCGAACAGATCCAGGCCGGTCTCGAGGACGCCGAGTCCGTCGTACTCGCGCGAACACCGGCAACCTCGAAGCGCATCTGGATGAACAACGCGTCGCCGCCGCTCGACGACGTCGCGGTCCGTCAGGCCATCGCCTACTCGATCGACCGCGCCGCGATCGTCGAGCAGCTCTTCGGCGCCGCTCGGCGTCGAGCAGCCGATGCAGACGACGAACCCGCCGGTCCTCGCCGAGTTCGCGGACACCGAGGCGTTCTCGGACTACGAGCTCGACCTCGACAAGGTCGACGAGCTGATGACCGAGTGCCGGCTGGGAGAAGAACGCCGACGGCATCTGGGCGAAGGACGGTCAGACGGCCGACCTGGTCATGCAAGACCACGACCGGGAACGCGCGGCGTGAGCTGACCGAGCAGATCCTGCAGGACCAGCTCAGGGACGCCGGCTTCGACCTGACCACCGACAACCAGGCCGCCGGTGACCTGTTCGGCCAGCAGCTGCCGGCCGGTGAGTTCCAGCTCGCGCTGTACGCGCAGGTGGCCGACGTTCATCACGCCGGGCCAGTGCTACCTGTGCTGCTCGAAGAACATCCCGACGCCGGAGAACGAGAACTCGGGTCAGAACTGGACCCGGACCAACGTGCCCGAGGTCGACCCGCTCCTCGAGGAGACTCGAGACGACGCTCGACGAGGCGAGCATGGCGGAGCTGGGCAAGGAGGCCGACCCGATCCTGGCCGAGAACATGGTCTCGCTGCCCGCTCGACCCGCTGCCGAACATCCTCATCTGGAACAACACGGTGCTCGGTGACGTCAGCGACAACCCGGTCCTCGGTCCGTTCCACAACCTCAACGAGCTGGGCGTACAGCAGTAGGCCCGGAGCAGCAACGTCTATGGCTCGCGTGAAGGGGCCCGGCCCGGGATGTGGCCGGGCCCCACGCGCGGCTGGGCGATACTGACGTCGTGTTCATCTACGTGCTTGCGCCGCGCGATCTACTCGATCCCGGTGCTGCTCCTCGCGACGTTCTTCGTGTTCTGCGATGGTGAGCGCGACGTTCGATCCGACCGCGAAGCGTCGCGCAGATCGCGAGACGCGGCCGCAGTGCGCGCCGAGCTGCGCGAGGAGTTCGGCCTCGACCGTCCGCTCGTCGCGCAGTACGGCGACTGGCTGTCGGGCGTCGTCCACGGCGACTTCGGCGACAGCTGGCAGAGCCGGCAGGCGCGTCAGCGACGACGTCAAGCCCGCGTTCTGGAACACGATGCAGCTCATCATCTGGGGCATCGTGATCTCGACGATCGTCGCGTTGTTCGTCGGCGTCTACAGCGCGGTGCGGCAATACTCCGTATCCGACTACGTGCTCACCGGCCTCGCATTCGTGGGTATCGCCATGCCCGCGTTCTGGTTCGGCCTGATCGCGTACGACTTCTCGACGAAGCTCGCCGACTGGTTCAACGACGGCGACCCGATCTTCTACGGGCTCGGGCTGCACTCGGCCGGCGAGTCCGGCATCAACGGGGACTACTTCTTCCACCTCGTGCTGCCGGTCGCGACGCTGACGATCCAGATCATCGCGTCGTGGAGCCGGTACCAGCGCGCGTCGATGCTCGACGTCCTCTCGTCCGACTACATCCGCACCGCGCGCGCCAAGGGCGTGCCTCGCAAGCGGGTGATCTTCAAGCACGGCTTGCGCAATGCGCTGATCCCGTTCGTCACGGTCATGGCGCTCGACGTCGGCGCGCTGTTCGGGGGCCTGGTCGTCACGGAGCAGATCTTCTCGATTCCCGGGCATGGGTCGCTTGTTCGTTGATGCGCTCGTGAGCGGCGACGCGCCCGTCGTGCTCGCGTGGTTGCTCGTCGCCTCGGTGTTCGTGATCGTGTTCAACCTGCTCGCCGACCTGGCGTACAGCGCGCTCGATCCTCGGATCCGGTTGTCGTGAAGTCGCGGGAGGACCCGTCGATCTTCGCGGGTGTCGGCCACGTTCCCGAGACCCCGGTGGTGTCCGGCGACGAGTACCTGCCGGACGTCGAGCTCGAGCTCGTCGCGGATGCCGAGCCCGAGGCGCGCTCGCAGTGGCAGTTGTTCCGGCGCCGGTTCGTGCGGCACCGGATGGCGGTCGTCGCGGCTCGTCGTGCTCGTGTTGCTGTCGTCGCCTGCTTCGGTGCGAGCTGGATCGCGCCGTACCCGCGCAACGAGCAGGACCTCGCCGAGCGCGACGCAGAGCCCGTCGCTCGATCATCTGATGGGCACCGATCGCCTCGGGCGCGATCTCCTCACCGAGATCCTCTACGCCGGCCAGGTCTCGCTGTCGATCGGTCTCGCCGTCGCGTTCTTCTCGACGATCTTCGGCGCGCTCGTCGGCGCGTTCGCGGCGTTCTTCGGGCGCGCCACCGACCAGGTGCTCTCGCGCATCACCGACCTGTTCCTCGTCGTGCCGGCGTTGCTCGTCGCCGCCACCGCGCTCAGCTACGTGCGCCGGAACTCGCAAGTTCCTGTGGTGGGACGTCGGCGACAAGTTCCTCGGCGTCACGATCGACATCAAGGTCGCGATGATCGTCGTGCTCGCGTTCCTCAGCTGGACCTACATCGCGCGGATCGTGCGCGGTCAGGTGCTCTCGTTGAAGGAGAAGGAGTTCATCGAAGCCGCCCGCGCCAGCGGCGGGTCGAGCTGGCGGATCATCTTCCGCCACATCATGCCGAACTCGATCGGCGTCATCACCGTGAACGCGACGCTCGACGATCGCGGTCGCGATCGTGACCGAGGCGACGCTGTCGTTCCTCGGGTTCGGCTTGTCGCCGCCCGACTTCTCGTGGGGCTATCTCATCTACGACGCGCGCGGCACCGTCGGGACCGACAACGCCTACTTGCTCTACTTCCCGGGGCTGATGATCCTGATCACCGTTCTCTGCGTGAACTTCCTCGGTGACGGCCTGCGCGACGCGTTCGACCCGCACGGCCGCCAGGAGCTCGTGAGCGCGACACGAGCGACAACCCGCCGATCCAGGCGCTGCCGCCCGACGAGGCGAACGAGCTCGACGACCGCGACTGCCGGTCGCGCCGTTCACGGTCGACGAAGGCAAGCCGGAGCTCCCGATCGGCGACGTCGTCCTCTCGGTGCGCGACCTGCGGGTCGAGTTCCCGACCGACGACGGCGTCGTCAAGGCGGTCGACGGCGTCAGCTTCGACGTCCGCGAGGCCGAGACGCTCGGCATCGTCGGCGAGTCGGGCTCGGGCAAGAGCGTCACGTCGCTGTCGATCCTCGGGCTGTTGCCCGAAGTCGGCGCGCATCACGCGGATCGAGTCGAGTTCCGCGGCGAGGAGCTGCTCGACGAAGTCCGACAAGGAGATGCGCGAGGTTCGCGGCGCCAAGATCGCGATGGTGTTCCAGGACGCGCTCGCGGCGCTGAACCCGGTCTTCACCGTGGGCGACCAGATCGGCGAAGCGATCACGGTGCACAACGAGCTGTCCCGAGCAAGGAAGCTGCACGAACGCGTCGGTCGAGCTGCTCGACATCGTCGGCATCCCGGCGCCGGGACGCCGCGTCGACCAGTATCCGCACGAGTTCTCGGGCGGTATGCGCCAGCGGGCGATGATCGCGATGGCGATCGCGAACGAGCCCGACCTCCTCATCGCCGACGAGCCGACGACCGCGCTCGACGTCACGATCCAGGCGCAGGTGCTCGAGGTCATCGAGCGCATCCAGGACCGAACCCGTTCGGCGGTGCTGCTGATCACCCACGACCTCGGCGTCGTCGCGGGCCTCGCCGATCGCGTGATGGTGATGTACGCCGGGCCGGCCGGTCGAGCTGGCGTCGGTCGACGACGATCTTCTACGCGCCGAGCCACCCGTACACGCGCGGCCTGCTCGCGTCGCTGCCGCGTCTCGACCGCCGTTCACGCGAAGGGCGGCTGTACCGCATCAAGGGTCAGCCGCCGTCGTTGATCCGCGTGCCGTCCGGGTGCGCGTTCCACCCGCGTTGTCCGGTCGCGTCCGAACCGCGGCGGCGTCTGCTTCACGGAGCGGCCGGAGCTCGCTCCCGGTCGCGGGACTCGACGACCACGAGTCCGCGTGCCACTTCGCGGACGTCGCTCGACGAGCGCTTCGCGGCGATGCGAGCGAAGCGGCGTCATGACCGCGGTCGGCGAGCCGCTCCTGCAAGTCGACGGATCTCGTGAAGGAGTTCCCGATCAAGGCCGGGTTCTTCGGCCGCCAGGTCGGCTCGGTCAAGGCGGTGTCGGGCGTCTCGTTCGCGGTGCCGAAGGGTCAGACGCTCGGGCTCGTCGGCGAGTCCGGTTGCGGCAAGTCGACGACCGGCCGGCTCGTGCTGCGGCTGATCGAGGCGACATCGGGCAGCGTCTCCTTCGACGGCCAAGACGTGCTGAACGTTGAGCGGGTCCGATCTGCGCGAGCTGCGGCGCAAGATGCAGATCGTGTTCCAGGACCCGTACGCCTCGCTCGACCCGCGCATGACGCGTGTCGGCGATCATCGGCGAGCCGATGCGCATCCACAGGACGCAACAAGCGGAAGGTCGAAGCGCGCGTGAAGGAGCTGATGGAGCTGGTCGGGCTGAACGCCGACCACACGAACCGATATCCGCACGAGTTCTCGGGCGGTCAGCGTCAGCGCATCGGCGTCGCGCGCGCGCTCGCGCTCGATCCCGAGCTGCTGATCCTCGACGAGCCGGTGTCGGCGCTCGACGTGTCGATCCAAGCCGGCGTCGTCAACCTCCTCGACGACCTGCAGCAGGAGCTCGGACTCTCGTACGTCTTCATCGCGCACGACCTCTCGGTTGTCCGTCACATCTCGGACTTCGTCGCGGTGATGTACCTCGGCAAGATCGTCGAGATCGGACCGGCCGACGCGGTGTTCGAGCGGCCCGCGCACCCGTACACGCACGCGCTCATGTCGGCGGTTCCGATGCCCGATCCGCGTCGGGAGCGACAGCGACGCCGCATCCTGCTCCAGGGCGACGTACCGAGCCCCGCGATGCCGCCGGCCGGGTGCCGCTTCCACACGCGTTGCCCGCTCGCCGAAGCCGTGTGCGTCGAGCAGGAACCGCCGCTCGGCGCGGATCGGGGAAGCGCACCACGTCGCGTGCCACTTCGCACTCGCAGCCGGGCGAGACGTTGTTGCGACGCGCCGAGGCGCTCGGTCGGACCGTGTCGTTCCGTGAACGAGCGTCGAGCTGAGCCGCCTGTTCGCCTGTACTCGTCGTGGCGGGGGATCGCGCTCGCGTTCGTCTCGCCGCTCATGCTGCTCGGCGTCGGTGTGCTCGCGCTGATCGGCGGTGGTGTGGGCGTCGTGTCGATTGTGCTGCTCGTCTTCGGCGTCGGGTTTGCTCGTCGTGTCGTTGTTCGACTTCCCGATGTCGACGACGCTCGACCGAGGACTGTCTGCGTCGGCGTACGCCGTTGCGCACGCACGCGGATCGAGTGGGATGACGATCACCGCGATCAATCGTGCGCGCGGTGGACGAGTGTCGAAGCGCATCGGGCCCCTCGCGGCCGCGGTCGGCCGTCGTCGATATCTCCTGGTCGATCGCACCGAAAGTGCGATGGAGTACGGACAACTGCAAGCGTTGCTCACGGAGGTGGCGGTGCCCGTTCACGGCCGTGACGCCCGAACGCGGAGACCGCGCCGACGTGGCTGTACCACGAGAAGCGCAGACCCGTCTGAATCCGCTGTCGCGTTGCTAACATCGCCCGTCCACGTCGGAGTGGCGGAATAGGCAGACGCGCTAGGTTGAGGGCCTAGTGCCCGCAAGGGCGTGGGGGTTCAAGTCCCCCCTCCGACACGCAGGAATGTTCGATCGAGCACCCGAGGTCACACGAACCTCGGGTGTTTTCGCGTCGCGCGCGCCGCTCGTTTGGTCCCGCGTGCGAGCCCGAACGCACATGTGTATTCAGCGTGTCGGGAGGTTCGGTGATGCCAGCGCGTCGGCCCCGTATCGGCGTCGGACCACCATCCACGGATCCGCGAATTGCGTGACGCCATCGCGTCGATTCTCCCAGGCCGCGTGCGCACGCAGGGCAGGACGCGCGATCGGACCGATGAGTCTCGCTGCCTGTCGCTTCTTACCAAGTGATTCCGCGATCCACTGAACGGTCTCGTCCCAACGGTGGTTTTGGTATTCCAGCGCGCGCTGAGACTCGTTGGTGTCGAACCAGTCGGTCAGGCCCCAGGCGCTGTCGTCGTCTGGGTTGCCGGGTCGATTGATCGACGGGCCGATGCGGCCGAGGCCGATCGCGGTATAGCAGTCATTTTGTACTGCGGTGTGCGTCAGTACGTGAGACTCGTCGCCACCGATGACGAACGTGGTGCCGGAGACGGTGTCGATCCGGTCCGCAGCGTTGATGCAGGCGGCGGCCGCGTCCCGTGCGTCGACCATGTGCACGCGATTGTCGCGGGGCGTGATTCGCGCCATCATCATCAAGTCGGCGCGGATCGCAGTCATTTGGTCCGGCGACATGATTCCGCCCATGCGCAGGATCACATGCTTCAGGCCGCTCATTGTCACAAGTTCTTCGGCGGCTGCCTTCTGCTCGCCATAGCAGTCGATGGGATTGATCGGGGTTGCCGGCGTGACGCGGCCAAGGTTGCGGTAGGGATTGCGTGAGCCGTTCACGGCCGCGCTGGACGTGAGAATGAAGGCGCTCTCCGGTACGTGTTTGACGGCTGCGGCCACGAGATGTCGTGTGCCTTCCACGTTGACCTTCCGCGCTACGGACGGATAGCGGTAGCACGCGGGAGAGACGACGGCTGCGAGGTGAATGATCGCCGCCGGCTGGCGCTCCTCGACCAGTTGCCGCACGGCTTCCGGGTCAAGCAGGTCGACCCATGCCGACAAGAGATCACCGCGGCCGTTCGCCTCCTGGGACAACGAGATCGCCGTCGATTCCGTCCCCGAGTTGCGCACGTCCAGCGCCACCACTGCACTGCCGCGCCCGAGAAGGACCTCGACGACACGGCGACCGAGAAGACCCATCGCGCCGGTGACCAAGACGGGGCGCGCCGCCTGATGGCTCCCTCCAGTCATGGCCCTGTAGCGAAGGGAACGGTGGTGGGCACCGTGCTGCCATCTGGCATCACCAGCTCGCCGTCCGCGTTTATGTACCCGGATTCCTTGGTCGGAATGGGCACGTTCGGGTCTGGGCAAGCGCGGTCGCTGCCGCTGCCCTCACCGCATACGGACTGCGTGAAGTACGAACGCTCGAGCACATCCTTGGGCCAGGGGTCGGCGTGCATGGCGATCCACTGCGCCGGAATGTTGTAGAAGACGAAGAAGCACGCGCTGACGGCCCCGAAAATTGCGAGAAAGCGCACGAACTGCTGCTTCGCAAAACCACCCCGGACGTTCTCCAAGCCGCGCTCGACGAATGTGCGCTCGCGATCGTCGGTGAAGAACTTGATCGAGGCAAGACCGGTCTCGACCGCGCCCCACATCAGGCCCTCATAGATCGGCCATTGGTAGTAGTGACCCACGTTGATCGACAACGATCGAATTGCCCCGGGGTAGGAATAGAGGCCCATCGGCAACACGATGCACGCCTCCATGATGAAGTCGAAGACGAACGCCATGGCGTAGGTGAGGAGGATCAAGCGGAAGGTCGTGATGTGCGGCCACCTCGCCTTGATCTTTCGCATGCCTCCGACGAGGAGCATCGTGCACAGGAGCACGCCCCACGTGTAACCGGGCGCGTTGGTCAGGAGTGGTTCTGCCACCTGGTGACCCGGCGACTCGGGTGAGACCCATCCGGGGATGTCCGACGACCAAGAGCCGCGGTTGAACAGCCAGGTGTTATAGGTGCACCAGGTGTTGAAGTAGTTCAGCAGCGGGTCCTGAAAGAACATCAGTCCCATGGAGGCCATCAGCATGGCGTTCAGGCTGATGCGCCGGTCGCGTATCCATGGCTTGATCGCCCAGAACCAGACGGCGATCGGCAGACCCACCCACATGACGACCGACTGGATCGTCAGCAGCACCTTCATGAGCGTCGGCGGCTCGGTCGGCCCGCTGGAAACGGGTGTGAAGAACGGACCGCTGACCCACTTGATCCACACGTAGAGCTCGAGGGCCAAGACAGCCGCGCCGACCAGCGCCCAGACCTTGACTGGACTGCTCGGCGGGCTCTCACCTCCGACTCGGTCCGATGGCCGATCGCGTGACCAGCGGTTCGCTCATCTCGGCGGTCCTCTCCACATGACCGGGCGAAACAAATCAATCGCTTGATTGGTTCGGTAGTCTGGGTTGTGGCGTGACGCACGTCAAGAAGAGCGGTCCGTTCCGACGAGGAAGTGCGGTGCGCGGTGGCCAACAGCGAGTCGCCCCTCGGGCGGCCAATCGGATCGATAGGCGAGGACACCCGACGACGCATCATTGCGGCCGCGATGCAATGCGTCGCCGAGCGCGGTTACGCCCGAGCAACGATCCGCGAGATCGCGCGCACCGCCGACATCACGAGCGGCAGCCTCTATCACTACTTCCCAAACAAGGCCGAGATCGTGAAGGCCACATACCTCGAGGTCAGTGAGGCGACGATGCCGCAGCTGGCGGCCGCCGCGGAACAGGCGGAAAGCGTGGTGGACAAGCTCGTGGCAGTGATCGACCAAGGCAGTCAGATCATGCAGGACTATCCCTACGCCATCCCGTTCGACCGGGCCATCCGTGCGCCCGGCGTCGACGACGCGGCACTGCCAAAGATCAGCGAAAGCATCTTCGCTGCCCTCGGCAACATCGTCGAAGGTGTCATCCACCAAGCGCACCGCGACGGTGAGCTGAACCCAACCGTCACCGCTGCGGGCGCGACCAACGCAGTGTTCGCCGTACTGCGCGGCCTGTACGACTCCGGGCTCTCATCACCGAACGAGTTCCACGACACGGTGCAAGCGATACGACTCTTGATGCAGGGCAGCCTGGTCAACGGCTCCCGAGTTGACGCGTAACAGCGCGGAGTGGTTCGGATGATCTGCGACGCACACCTGGCGCGCTCACTTCGATCTCCTCGTGCTGCGTGGACGCGGGCCCTCGAGGGCTCGAATGTGGCGTTCGACGAGCGCGACCGTTTCGTCGTGACCTAGTCCGACGCCGAACGCTTCGTCGGTCTTGAGATACCGCGAGATTCCCGAGAGCAGAACGATTACTGCCGCGGGCGGCCATTCCTTCGGATCCAGGCCGTAACCTTCGAGCACGTCGGATAAGCCGTCGAGCTGCATGCGACGAAACTTGCGCGAGTTCTCGACCATGACAGTCTTGACGGCCTTACGGTGATTCGCCAACGCGATGAACTCGATCATCAGTTCGGTGCTCGACGGGTCTTGCATCGCGTCCCACAACGCCCACAGCGGTTGCCGCGAGGCCAGTGCCTCGCCGATGCGAACCGCGCCTCGCTCGGCACTACGGCGGAAGATCGCAATGAACAGGTCGTCCATCGTCCCGAAGTAGTAGTGGACGAGGGCCTTGTCGGTGCCGGCCTTCGCCGCGATGCGGCGCGTGCTGACTGCCGCGTAGCCCTCATCGAGCATGATCGCTTCGGCCGCATCGAGTAGCGCGTCGTGCGCCGATGGAGTTTGTTCTCCAGTTGGTCGCCCGCGCGTTCGAACGACTGGGCTTGCGCTCTTCGTCACTCGGTGAATTATAGTTCGTCGGCCGACGAATTATCGGGGAGGTTGCGAATGGGGCGCTGGCCCAAGCCCGCCGAGGGCACCTGGACGCAGCACTACCCGGAGCTCGGCACCGCGCCGATCTCGTTCGACGACTGCGTCTCGCCCGAGTTCTATGAACTCGAACGGGAGGCGATCTTCAAGCGGTGCTGGCTGAACGTCGGCCGAGTCGAACAGCTTCCCCGAAAGGGGAGCTATTTCACGAAGAACATCGATGTCGCGAACGCGTCGCTCATCGTGGTCCGCGATCGTGACGGCGCCGCCCGCGCGTTTCACAACACCTGCCGTCATCGGGGCAACCGACTCGTGTGGAGTGACGACCCTCGCGAGGAGACGCAGGGGTTCTGCCGGCAGTTCGTGTGCAAGTACCACGGCTGGCGCTACGGCATCGACGGCGAACTCACCTTCATCCAACAGGAGAACGAGTTCTTCGACGTCGACAAAGATGCGAACGGGTTGGTTCCGGTTCACTGCGACGTGTGGAACGGGTTCGTCTTCGTGAACCTCGACCGGGAACCGCGTCAGAGCTTGCGCGAGTTTCTCGGGCCGATGATCACGGCGCTCGACGACTACCCCTTCGGCGCGTGTGCGGAGCACTACGACTTCGAAGCGCACAACAACAGCAACTGGAAGCTGTTCGCGGACGCGTTTCAGGAGTACTACCACGTGCCGTCGCTGCATTCGCAGCAGATACCGCCGGCGGTACGACCTCCGAACATGGCGGTCGAATGCGCGCACTTCGGTATCGACGGCCCGCATCGCGTCGTCAGCACTGCCGGGGCGCGCCGGTGGACGATGCCGCCGGAAGCCATGTACCCGATTGAGCGCGCGACCAAGAGCGGCCTGGTCGGTCCATGGGAGACACCTGATCTCGGGCCGCTGCCGGCGGGACTGAACCCCGGTGGCGTCGAGCCGTGGGGCATCAGCAATTTTCAGATCTTTCCGAACACGGAGATCTTGATCTACGGCGGGTGGTGGCTCGTCTACCGGTATTGGCCGACATCGCCGGGCACCCATCGTTTCGAAGGCACGCTCGCGTTTCACCCGGCCCGCACGGTGCGCGAGCGGATCGAGCATGAAGTTGCGGCGGTTGTCTTCAAAGAGTTCGCGCTGCAGGACGCGGGCATGCTCGGTGGCACGCAGGCCGCGCTCGAGTCGCGCGTGCTCGACCGGTTCCCGCTCAACGACCAAGAGATTCTCGTTCGCCACTTCCACGCAGTTGTCGGCGAGTGGGTCGACCGGTACCGCCAGGAGAACGCGATGGTCGACGCGTGACGGCGATGCTGCCGCGAGCGTTCGCGGAGTTCGAGTCGTTCGCGCCGGTGTGGTGCTTGCCAACCGAGGTTGAGCGGTGGCAGTCAGCGCCATTGCAGCACCATGGCGGAGCTCAGCGCGTTCTATGACGCGTTCTTTCCCGCGTCTCGAAGAAGCGATCGAGTTTTGCGACCAGTTTCCGCTCGACGATCTTCCCGCCGACGTCACGAACTTGCTGCAGCTGATCCATTCCCTCGTCATGGTGGCGATGGCGGTCGAGATTTTCGGTCAGCCGAAGACGATCGATGCCGCCGACGCGGTCCTGGATCGCATCCGGGAGCCGTTGCCGTGATCACGATCGAGACCCGGCCGCTGGGTGCGAGCGTCGGTGCCGAGGTGCTCGGCGTCGACGCCGAACAACTCGTCAACGACGCTGCGATCGCGCCCGAGCTCGTCGACGCGCTCGAGGCGAATGGCGTCCTCCTCTTTCGCGGGTTGCACCTGCCGCCCGAGCAGCAAGTCGCGTTCTGCCGCCACATCGGCGAGGTCGACAGCTCGAACGGCAACCACGATGTCGACGGCATCTACCGGGTCTCACTCGACCCCACGACGAATCGGCGTTCCGCCGCCTACCTCCTCGGCACCTTTGCCTGGCACGTCGACGGTTGTACGCCCGATGGCGACGAGTGCCCGCAGATGGCGACCGTCTTGAGCGCCAAGGCCGTTTCTCAGGACGGCGGTGAGACCGAGTTCGCGAGCAGCTATCGGGCGTATGACGATCTCGCCGACGACGAAAAGGTGCACCTCTCGACCCTGCGGGTCGTGCATTCGCTCGAAGCGTCGCAACGGCGCGCGACACCCGATCCGTCGCCGAAACAACTGGCGGCATGGAGATCGCGGCGCGCCCCACGAGCACCCGCTGGTGTGGACGCACCGCAGCGGGCGCCGATCGCTCTTGCTCGGCGCGTCGGCCGATCACGTCGTCGGGATGGATCTCGACGACGGGTCGCGCACTGCTCGAAGCGCTGCTCGCAACGCGCGACCACGCCCGATCGCGTCTACCGGCACGAGTGGTCGGTCGGCGACACCGTGATCTGGGACAACCGCGGCGTGTTGCACCGCGCCGCGCCCTACGACCCGTCGTCCGGGCGAGAGATGTTGCGTACGACGATCCTCGGCGACGAGCCGATCCAATAGGAACGACCCAGAGATGTCTCGCTTTCCCAAACCGCCCGAGGGCTCGTGGACCGAGCACTACCCCGAGCTCGGAACGCAGCCCGTCGCGTACGAGGACTCGATCTCGCCCGAGATCTACGAGCTCGAGCGAGAAGCAATCTTCAAGCGGGCCTGGCTGAACGTCGGCCGCGTCGAACAGATACCGCGGACCGGCAGTTACTTCACCAAAGAGCTCGCGGTCGCGAGCACATCGATCATCGTCGTGCGCGACCGCGACGGCGCGGTCAATGCGTTCCACAACGTCTGCCGGCACCGCGGCAACAAGCTGGTGTGGAGCGACGATCCGCGCGCCGAGACACAAGGCACCTTTCGGCAATTCGTCTGCAAGTACCACGGCTGGCGCTACGACCTCGACGGCAGCCTGTCCTTCGTGCAACAAGAGGACGAGTTCTTCGACCTCGACAAGAGCTGTCACGGACTGGTGCCCGTGCACTGCGACGTGTGGGCCGGCTTCATCTTCGTCAACCTTGCGCCCGAGCCCGAACAATCGCTGCACGAGTTTCTCGGCCCGATGATCACCGCGCTCGAGGGATATCCGTTCGAACAGATGACGGAGCGATTCGCGTATCGCACGGACGTGCGCGCGAACTGGAAGCTCTTCATGGACGCGTTCGCGGAGTTCTACCACGCACCGGTCCTGCACGCGAAGCAGTCACGGGAGCGCTACGCGGCCGCCGGCGAGAAGTACGGCTTCGAAGCGCCGCACTATCGCATCGAAGCACCACACCGGCTCGTCAGCACGTCGGGTGTGCGCAACTGGGAGATGGGCGACGACGCGGTCAAGCCGTCGGAAGTCCTGACGCGCGGCGGATTGTTCGGCCCGTGGGACAAGCCCGACCTCGGCGAGATGCCGCCCGGCCTGAACCCAGGGCGCTGCAAACCGTGGGGACTCGACTCGTTCCAGCTGTTCCCGAACTTCGTCATCCTGATCTGGAACCAGGGCTGGTACCTCACGTACAACTACTGGCCGACGTCGTACAACACGCACACCTTCGAGGGGAACGTGTACTTCCTGCCCGCGCAGACGGCACGGGAACGCGTCGCGCACGAGATGACGGCCGTGACGTTCAAGGAGTTCGCGCTGCAGGACGGCAACACGCTCGAAGCGACGCAGGTGTCGTTGGAAACGCGGGCGGTCGATCACTTTCATCTCAACGACCAGGAAGTGCTGTTGCGCCACCTGCACAAGGTCGCCGGCGACTGGGTCGACGACTACCAGCACGCGCCGCGAGGGCACGCGCATGACGATGCTCCCCGGCGAGTTTGCCGATCTCGAACCGCTCGCCGAGAAGTGGTGTCTCGCGTCCGAACCCGAGCGCTACGAGACGCGGCTCGCCACGGCGATGCCCGAACTGCAGGCGGTCTACGACGCGCTCGAGCCGCGCATTGCCGCCGCGATCGACTACTGCGACCAGTACGCGCTCGACGACATGCCCGACGACGTCGTCAACCTGATGCGCCTCATCTACTCGTTCATCAACGTGTCGTTCCCCGTCGAGGTGTGGCTCCAGCCCCGCGTCCCCGACAGCGGATCGGCGTATTTCACCTGCTTCGTGGAGCCGCGCCCATGACCGACGTCACCGTTCTGCGTGCCGACCGCTGGGTCGACGTCGAAGCGGGGGAGGTCCGGACGCCGGCCGTCATCGTCATCGAGGGCAATCGCATCGTCGCGGTCAACCCCGGCCGACGTGCCGTCGCCGGCCACCGAGATCGACCTCGGCGACGTGACGCTGTTGCCGGGCCTGATGGACATGGAGATCAACCTTCTGCTCGGCGGGCCCAACACCGGGTCGCCGGTGCGGCGCGCCGTGCACGGCGTGCAGGACGATCCCGTGTTCCGGACGTTGCGCGCGACCGTGAATGCTCGCACGACCCTCCTCGCCGGCTTCACGACCGTGCGCAACCTCGGGCTCATGGTGAAGACCGGCGGATATCTCCTCGATGTCGCGCTGCAACGATCGATCGACGCCGGTTGGGTCGTCGGACCGCGTGTCATCCCGGCCGCGCACGCCATCACGCCGACCGGCGGTCACCTCGACCCGACCATGTTCCAGCGCATGGCGCCGCGCGTGCTGCCGTTGAGCGTCGAGGAAGGCATCGCAAACGGTGTGCCCGAGGTACGGCAGTCGGTGCGGTATCAGATCAAGCACGGCGCGCAGGTCATCAAGATCTCGGCGTCGGGCGGCGTCATGTCGCACAGCGGCGAAGCCGGCGCGCAGCAGTACTCCGACGAGGAGCTGTGTGCGATCGTCGACGAGGCCCACCGAGCCGGCTTGCGCGTCGCCGCGCACGCGCACGGCGACGCCGGCATCCGCGCCTGCATTCGCGCCGGTGTCGACTGCATCGAGCACGGCTCGCTCGCGACCGACGACACGATCGCGCTGATGGTGAAGCACGGAACGTTCCTCGTCCCGACGAGCTATCTCGCCGAAGGTCTCGACATCTCGATGGCCGCGCCCGAGCTGCAAGCCAAGGCCGCCGTGGTGTTCCCGCAGGCGAAGCAGATGCTCGGCCGGGCGATCAAGGCGGGCGTCAAGATCGCCTGCGGCACCGACGCGCCCGCCGTGCCGCACGGGAAGAACGCCAAAGAGTTGTGGGCGATGGTCGACCGGGGCATGACGCCGATGCAGGCGCTGCAGGCCGCGACGATGACGAGCGCCGAGCTCATCAACCGCAGCCACGAGCTCGGACGCCTCGCACCCGGATATCTCGCCGACATCATCGCCGTTCCCGGCGACCCGGCCGAGGACATCACGATGACCGAGGACGTCCGCTTCGTCATGAAGGACGGCGTCGACTACTCCGGGACCCCGCGCCGATGAGCCGCATCGCGGTGGTAACCGGCGCGGCGTCGGGCATGGGGGAGGCGATCACGCGTCACCTCGCACAGTCCGGCCACGCGGTCGCGCTGTTCGACATCGACGCGTCGAAGGCAGCGCGCGTCGCCGAGGAAGCTGACGGCGGACGGTGCTCGCGCAGTCGGCTACGCCGTCGATGTTGCCGATCGCGCGACCGTCGACGCGGCGATGGCGAAGGTCCGAGCCGAACTCGGACCGGTCGGCATCGTCGTGACGAGCGCCGGTCGTTCGAAGTTCGAGCCGTTCGAAACGATCACCGAGGAATCCTGGCAGGGAGTCTTCGCCGTCAACATGCTCGGGACGTTTCATTGCGTCCAGTCGGCAATCGCCGACATGGTGACCGAGGGTTGGGGCCGCGTCGTCACCATCTCGTCGTCGAGCGGGCAGCAGGGTGCGCACGGCGCCGCGCACTACGCGTCGTCGAAGGGAGCGGTCATCACGTTCACGAAGGCGCTCGCCAAGGAATACGGCCGCCACGGCATCACGGTGAACAACATCGCACCGTCGCTGATCGACACGCCGATGCAAGAAGCGGCGTCGAGCGCCGGGAACATCCCGAGCCGCGAGGCCATGGCCAAGCGCAGTCTGCTGCGCCGGCTCGGCACGGTCGACGAAGTCGCGAGCACATGCGCGTTCGTCTGCTCCGACGCCGCCAGTTACATCACCGGCCAAGTCATCGGCGTCAACGGCGGTTCCGTCCTGTGAACGTGATCCACTAGCTCGCATGGACCTCGAGTTCTCCGACGAGCAGGCGGCGCTGCGCGACAACGTCCGATCTGTGATCGCTCGCGTGTGCCCGCCCTCGGTGGCGCGCGGGATGTTCGAAGGACAGCCGGCACCACCGGCGATCTGGAACACGATGGTCGACCTCGACTGGCCGGGACTCGCCATCGCCGAGGACCTTGGTGGACTTGGCTCGACGTTCGTGGAGCTGGCGATCGTCGCCGAGGAACTCGGGCGCGCCACGGTCCCGAGTCTGCGCGCCCGCCTTCGTAGCCTCTCCGAGCGCGGCGCGCTCGACCACATGCGCGAGCTGCTTTGCAAACGCCGTCGACGGTGCGAGCAGATGACCCCATGTCGGCCTTTGTGCGCTGGTCGGAGCGGGCTCCCACGAGACCAACATCCCATTGCCGGAAGCGAGTGCCGCCCTTCTCTGATTAGGGCTATGCCGGCGGAGTCGACCGGAGTCGGTACCGGTAATCACGGGCCTCATCGACCCTCTCGCTCGAAGCGGCTCGAGTACGGGTTGCTGTCCTCTGTCCACGCTCTCGACCAGTGGGCGACGGCGTTGCCGAGGAACAGGCTCGCCCGTTTCCAGCCGTAGTCCGGGCTCGCCGCAGCCGCCACCGCGCGCTCAGCGAGATCAGGTACCGCTGCGATCGCTCGGCGGAGATCCTCGTGATTGAGGAAGGCGCCATCGGCGTCCTCGATCGCCCTCGCGAGTACCGGCCAGGTGAGCTCGGACGGCATCACTGCATCCCGCTTCGCTCGCGACCGCCGTCGCAGGCTCGAAGTTGGCGGCTTCGGACGTCGAGGCGCGCACAAGCCGCGCTGACGGCAAATGGAGGAGGCGATCGGGTCGTCGGGATGGTGCGGACAGCAGTCATCGAGATCGGTCACGCAACGACACGCTACGAGCCTTGTGGCGAGCCGCCGGTTGGCTTCGCCCAGCGTGTCCCAGCAGCGGTGGCCGCGACAGCTAGTCACGCCGCGAGGTCGACTGAGCCTTGCCAGAGCAACGCTCTACGGAACGGAGTAATCGCCCCTCCGACACACAGAAGGCCGCCTGTTGTCACCCGCGCATGTGCGGGCTGGCCTGCGCAAACGTCCAATGATTGCCTGCGAGGTCGGCGGCGGTGTACGCACGGGCGCCGTGTTGCCACAGTTCGTCGACAATCGTCACGCCCGCGGTCCGCGTCCGTTCATAGTGTGCATCGACGTCGTCGACGAACACCCACGGCGTGTGCGTCACCGGCGCGTGCTCAGCCGCTCCGGATTCACGCCGGAACACCATCAGTGACGCGTTGCCGATGTGCAACTCGATCCACGTGTGGTGATCGTCGCCGGCTTCAGTTTCGGGGACGTCGCCGGCCGGGTCGAATCCGAACACGTCGCGGAGCCACTGCGCGGCGATCGCCGGCTTGTCGTAATACACCGCGAGCGCGAGGCGGCTCATGCGCATCGGCTCGTGCGGCACGTGATCGCGCCGTTCGATCCAGCGACCGAACCACTTCGGGGTCGTGCGCACCCACGCCGTCCCTCCACGGTCGACGCCGCCTTCGGGGATCGTCGCCAGCACCTGCACGAGCGTGCCGCCGCTCCGCGGCACGAACGAAACGTCGATTTGCACGTCGTCGACGGAGCTCTGCCAGCCGAGCCGCGCCGGCGGATCCCACACGGTGATCCGCGCGACTTCCAGGCCTTCGCCCGTGTCGCCGTCGTACACCTCGATGATGCGGCCGCCGACGCCGGGCTCGATCCGCACCGAGTACGCGCGCGCCGCGTCGAAGAAGTTGATCGGCCCTTGGATCCACCAGCAGTCGAGTTCCTCGGTGAACACCGTGAACGCGGTGTGGGGATCAGTCGCGACCTCGACGGACGAGGTTGCGGAGTTCGGTGCCGTCATCTGGTCGCCGCCTTCCCCGCGATGTGGCGCTTGAACGACTGCAGCTGTTCGTTCCAGTGGGCCTGGATCTGATCGAGCCAGGCTTGCATCGCGGCCATCGACTCCGGTCGCAGGTGGAACACGCGCGTGCGTGCGTCGTCGCGCGGCCGTTCGTCGCGCACGATGCCGGCGTCGAGCAGCACGCGGAGATGGCGGCTCATCGTGGGCGGTGATGTGCCCGCGGCCGCGGCCAGTTCTCCGGCGCGGCGGGGGCCCGACCCGAGCAGCTTGACGACCGTCCGGCGCGTGGAGTCGGCCAGGGCTTCGAAGACCTGTTGCTCGGCGTCAGGCATGGCCAGATATTTACCAGATGACAGAACTATTGTCAGCTCCCGGCTGTATCGCGTATCGTCTTGCCATGGCTGATACGCAGATCCAACGCTTCAACCCGGTGCTCCGCTACGACGACGGCGAGAAGGCGATGGCATTCCTCGAGGAAGCCTTCGGGTTCGAGCCCGGGCCGGTTCACCGCTCGCCCGACGGCGTGATCGTCCACGCCGAGATGGCGCTTTGCGGGCAGTACATCGGCTTGTCGGAGCGTGCGAAGAGCGAGAAGACGATCTTCGACCTCGGTCCCTGCGTCGTCTACGTGGTGCTCGACGACGATGCGGCGATCGACGCGATGCACGCGCGAGCAGCCTCGGCAGGAGCCGAGATCGTCATGGAGCCACAGGATCAGGACTACGGCTCGCGTGACTTCTCGGCGCGCGACCCCGAAGGCTTCGTCTGGGCGTTCGGGACGTACCGGCCGGGGACGTAGGGGAATCGAGCACCGCGCGATCGTCGTCCGCGGCTCACGCAGCGGCCGGAAGGTTGCGCGCATCTCCTCCGAGAAGAGCTCCGGTTGCTCCCAGGCGGCGAAAATGGCCGCCGTTGCCGATCGCGGCCTCGAGGTCGAGCCAGCCGGTCCATCGGTCGCGTGTACTTAGGGTTTGTGGCGCCCCTCCGACACGCAATTGAGTAGGGGCTTTGGCCCTCTGGTCATGACCGCTACGACGCTGTGCTTGCGGATCGCACGCGACGCGCGACAGGACATCACGGTTGCCGGCATTCGTCGTCGGCGCGTCGTGCGAAGGAGGCTCGGCGAGGTTGATGACGCTCCCCGATCCGGCGCAGCCGAGCGCCACGCCGCGTGCTACGCGGCGCGTGGCTGCAGGATTGCCACGCGACCGTCGGATTGGCGGACTGCTTCGATGAGCAAACGGTTTTCGGGCGTTAGGAGTCTCGGTGCATCGGGAGCACCTGTGATGGCACGCGTGAGTTCCGCCACGAGGGAGTGCACCTTCCGAGCTGACGCCAGTTGCTCGGCTTGATGTTGGATAGGCCAGCCGAGAGCCTCGGCGTCGTGAGGTTCCCCAGGAGATTCGCCAACCGTTGCTGTGCATCGGCGTTGGCCTCGAGACTCTCGCTGATAACGCCTTCGAAGCGTTCGAATGTGCCGTTCGGACGGCGAAGCATTGCCTGGGCGAGACTCACAATGCAGGCACGGCTGCTCTCGGTTTTCAAGCACGTGGAGTGACGCTACGAGCCGAATGACGGTGTGGTGTTAGCGAGTTTCGCTGAACCCGGCAGTGAGGATGAATCGCTTCGGGTCAGTGAACGAGAGTGACCGAGGTCGAAGTACTCAGCCACGATCCGATCGTCATGCGGCTCGATGTGTGCGTGCGCACGCGCGAGCTGCCAGCCCCACGATGACGCGGAGTCCCGCGGGTCCTTGCAGAGATTAGGAGCCGTCTCGAAGTGCTCGCAGAAGAGCGCGCTCTTGAGCGTCGACTCGATCGGGACCGTGCCTCGAGCTCTGGAGAAGGTGCTAGTGCGACGGTGTCGACCGGAGTCGGTATCGGTATATGCGGGCTTCATCGCCCTCTCGCTCGAAGCGGCTCGAGTACGGGTTGCTCTCCTCTGTCCACGCCCTCGACCAGTGGGCGACGGCGTTGCCGAGGAATAGGCTCGCCCGTTTCCAGCCGTAGTCCGGGCTCGCCGCAGCCGCCACCGCGCGCTCAGCGAGATCAGGTACCGCTGCAATCGCTCGGCGGAGATCCTCGTGATTGAGGAAGGCGCCATCGGCGTCCTCGATCGCCCTCGCGAGTACCGGCCAGGTGAGCTCGGACGGCATCACTGCATCCCGCTTCGCTCGCGACCGCCGTCGCAGGCTCGAAGTTGGCGGCTTCGGACGTCGAGGCGTGCACAAGCCGCGCTGAAGGCAAATGGAGGAGGCGATCGGGTCGTCGGGATGGTGCGGACAGCAGTCATCGAGATCGGTCACGCAACGACACGCTACGAGCCTGGATGGCGAGCCGCCGGTTGGCTTCGCCCAGCGCGTCCCAGCAGCCGGGGCCGCGACAGCTAGTAGTCAGGCCGCGAGGTCGACTGAGCCCTGCCAGAGCAAGGCTCTACGGAACGTAGTGATCGCCCCTCCGACACTCGAACGTGTGTTCGATCAGCGTCCCCAGAACGGGCGTAGTTACAGGAGTAATCCCGGGAGTAGGTGCGCGGGAGTAGTCATGCAATCGCTGTCCGCCGATTCGCCTAGTCCGGCGCGCCTGCGGTGCCGCGATCGCGCTACGCGCCGACATTGCGCCTGAGGAAGCTCCTACGTCAGCGCGGGAGACGTCGTGCGGTCCGCCGCGGCAATGACCTGTGCGGTGTGCTGCGGGTCGAAGACTCGACTGGTGACATGGTGCAGGCGATGACACGCTCACGAAGTCGTTCATTGCGGTCTGATTGCCGTGTACGGCCGCGAGGAGGTATTGCATCTTGGGTGGTAGAGGGTCGAGTGTCGCCATCTGCGTCGTGAATTCGTACATCGGCATCGCGTGCCCGTCGCGTGCCTGGTGGCACGTCGACATCGCATCGTCAAAGCTGCGCCACCCGTCGAATGCGTCACATAGTGCATTCGTGAAGTGTTCGGCGTCCCCCAGAAGCGTCGCTGATGCCTTGTGCGGTGATCGGGTCTTTGTCGTAACCGGCGTCGCCGACGAGCGCCCAACCGGGACCGAACGGGCGGCGGAAGGAGTTCGATACTGCTCCGCCTGCGAAGCGGGCCTCGCGTGTGGCGTTGTGCATGCGTGCGGCGAACTCGGGTGCGAGCTCGAGGGTCTTGAGGTAGTTGCCCTCGACGTCTGCCTTGTAGGCGGCCGCCTCGGAGTGGGGCGACCCGAGGACGAGGAGCGTCAGCCCGTCGTTGGTGGGGAACGCGCCCCAGCCGCGCTCGGGTCGAATCACCGTCTCCATGCCGTCAAGGGGTAGCCCGCTCCAGTATGTGTAGTAGCTCCACTGCAGCATCGCCTGGCGTTTCAACCCACATTCACCGGCTAAGCGCCGCGCTGCTCCAACTTGCTACCGCTCGTGTTGGGCCATATCCAAAATTTCGTCCGAGCCCAGATGTTTTCAATTGAACGTCCGACAGGCGCACGGTAGAGAAGCGGTTCGTGCTCGGAGGAGCGCGGGTTCGTTGATGGCTCATTGCGCCCTCGTGTGCGCGATCCGGAGACTTGCACCGCGACAGCAGGTGACGTATCGGATCGCCGGTGCCGTTGCCGGAGACGCGCGCACGCTGACGCCACCGTGACGCACGCGGAGCAGGACATCGACCCCGCGAACGATGTCGCGTCTGCGGCGGTTCAGCTCGTCGGCGGTGGCGTCGCATCAAATTCAGACCCGCGGACGCCAACGAGCGACGTCGAAGGCGGAGTTCTCGACCCCGACGAGAACGAACCTGTCGGCTTGGAGGGGGTTGGCCTGCCGTTCACCGGCATTGAAGCGACTGTCGCGCTGCTACGACCTCGGTTCCGGCGGGAGATCAGCGAGACCGATCGGATGCGGGGTGGTCGGGACCGACGTGGATCCGGTGCCCAGGAGTACTAGGTAGTTCTACAGAGGCGATCGACGGCGACTCATGCGAAGGTGGCACCATGAGGTGGAGCGGTGACACGACGGTGCTCTGTCACCCGATCAAAAGGGGGATGGGGACATGACGTCAACTTCGGATGAGATCGTGACGGTCGCACTCGTGCACGGCGCCTTCGCCGACAGCTCGGGCTGGAACGGCGTGATCGAGCGCCTCGAGAACCACGACGTGCCGGTGACGACCATTCCGAACCCGCTACGCGGCATCTCGATCGATGGCACGTACGTGAGGAGCGCGCTCGAGCAGATCCCCGGGCGGGTCCTCGCGGTCGGGCACTCGTACGGCGGAGCCGTGATAACGAATGCGGCGACCGGGCTCAGCAATGTCGTCGGATTGGTCTACGTCGCGGCGTTCGCGCCGGAGGAGGGTGAGACGCTGCTGGAGGTCGATCAAAAGTCGAGGGACAGTGTGCTCTTCTCGGCACTGGTCCCGCGCCAGTACCCGACCGCGGACGGCACGGCGACGGAGTTCTCGATCGACCCGCCGAAGACTCGCGAGGCGTTCGCCGGTGACTTGTCGGACGAGCAGATCGCGCTGATCGCGGCAACCCAGCGGCCGATCTCAGAGCTCGCGTTCGGGGAGCCATCCGGTCCGGCGGCGTGGAAGTCCTTACCGTCATGGGCGGTCGTCCCGAGTGGCGACAAGGCGATCGGTACGGACATCGTGCGCTTCTACGCCGAGCGCGCCGGCGCCGCCATCACGGAGCTCGAGGGCTCACACGTGATCATGATCTCCCAGCCACAAGCGGTCACCGACGTGATCGAGTCCGCAATCGCCAAGCTTGCCTGAGCGCGCGCGACATCCACCCGACGCTCACCCCTTTGGTCTGGGGATGAGCAACGTTTCCGCGGGACATCACACGCGCACCGGTGCCTCTGGGGCACGTGGCCACGGCAGGATTCGCCAGTGCCGATCGAAATTGATCATTCCTCCGACACACGCTTGTACCCCCGGGAGTAGGGGAGCGCATGATCCCGGTCATGCAGCGATAGCGAACTGACCGGCAGCGGGAGCGCGTGGGGTGAGAGTTCGAGTCCCCCCTCCGACACGAACGGTGTTCGGTACTCGCTGCGGCCCGGCGAACGCACGGACCGCTCCAAGCACCCAGACCGGCGGAGAGTGTCTAGGGACCGCCGTCGAACGAATCCTTCGTTGAGTCGAGTGGGGTTCGAGGTTCAGCAGTCGAGGAGGTCGACGCGTCCGCTAGGCCGTCGTGTGGCGCCTAGTTCACGAGGGTCTGCGAGCGCAGTGGCCGGAAGGCGGAGCGCAACTCGTCCGAGAAGAGCCGTGGTTCTTCCCAGGCGGCGAAGTGGCCGCCCTTGTCGACTTCGTTGAAGTAGGAGAGGGTGGGGTAGACGGCCTCGGCCCAGCTGCGCGGGGTAGCCCAGATCTCGCCGGGGAACGTCGTGAAGCCGACCGGAACCGAGACCGGCGGAGGAGGCTGGCCGCTCGCAAGCGCTGCGGCCAGCGCTCGTGCGTCCTCCCAGTACGACCGGGCCGCCGACGCTGCGGTGCCGGTCAGCCAGTACAGCGTGATGTTGTCGAGGATGTTGTCGCGGGTGAGGTTGCCCGACGGGTCGTTGTTGACGAACGCATCGGAGATCTTGAGGTAGGAGTCGGTGTCGTGGTCGAGCAGCCAGGCCGCCAGCGCGACGGGTGAATCCAGCAGGGCGTAGCTGATCGTCTGTGGCCGCGTTGCCATCTCGAGGAAGTAGCCGAAGCCGTCCTCCCTGAACGTGGCGAATGCCTCGGCGGCCGCGCGTTCCTTTTCGGATTCCTTGGGCAGGTGATCGCCGATTGCGAGCACCGCGGTGAGCAGGTTCAGGTGGTAGCCGATCAAACCGGCGACCGCCTGGCGGCCCATCAGGTCCGTGACCAGGGCACCCACGTCGCCGCCCTGGGCGACGTAGCGGGTGTAGCCGAGGCGGTGCATCAGCTCCGCCCACGCGCGTGCGGTGCGGCCCGCGTCCCAGCCGAGTTCAGTCGGCTCGCCGGAAAAGCCGTAGCCCGGGAGGGACGGCAGCACCAAGTGGAACGCGTCTTCAGCGCGTCCACCGTGCGCGGTCGGGTCGGTGAGTGGGCCGACGGTGTCGAGTAGCTCGATGACCGAGCCGGGCCAACCATGGGTCATGATCAGCGGCAATGCGTTCTCGTGCGGCGACTTGACGTGGATGAAGTGGATGTCCACTCCGTCGATCTCGGTCTTGAACTGCGGGAGCGCGTTCAGTCTCGCCGCGCACCTGCGCAAGTCATACCCGTTCGTCCAGTAGCGGGCGAGCTCCTGCAACGTCGCGAACTGCACGCCCTGCGATCGGTCGGCGACGAGCTCCTGGGTCGGCCAACGCGTTGCCGCGATGCGCCGGCGCAAATCGTCGATCTGCTCCTCTGGAATCTCGATCTGGAACGACCGAATATCGCTCGTGCTGTCGACGGTTGTGCTCATGACGCCTCCTTGTTTGTGATGTACAGCTGTTCTCCGCGGTCGGTCTCGATGCGCATCGCCGGCTACATCTCTGTCGCCGGAGAGGTCGAGCTGGAGCACGCGGATGCCACGGAGGTCGAGCCAGGCCCGGGCCTCCGCGCACGATGCGGACCTCGGCGGTGTCGCATGTTGGGCATCGCAGCACGATGCCGGGCGCGCGGAGGTAGGCGTGCAGCGCTCCGATCGGTCTCGTGTCGCCGCAGTTCGCGCACGTTGCACGAGCGACGGTCATCTCCGAGGTGAAGATGTCCGCGAGGGCTCCCGCGGCAGCGTTGCCGTCGAGCGCATCGGTCATGTCAGCCTCCGGTGGGTCCAAACCGCTCGGTCCTGATGTTCGCCGCGTCGTGGCCGAGGGCGATGAGTGTGTCGGCGGCAGTCTCGACGAATGCGGTCGGTCCGCACACGAAGCAACGAGGCTCGACCGCCGGCGGCCAGCCGACTTCAGCAAGGAGCGCGGCGTCGACCCGTCCCCGCCGGCCGGTCCATTGCGGAGGGGTGACGCGGGTGAGGGTGTGAGTCACGGCTCGGTGCCTGTCGGTGAGCTCCGTCAGCTCGTCGCGGTAGAGGAGATCCTCGGCTGTGCGTGCCGAGTAGACGAGATGCATCGCGCCTTGGTGGTCGATCGTCCGGTGGTGCCGCAGCATTGCCATGAGCGGGACCACACCGGAGCCGCCGCCCACGAGGAGCACCGGGCGGGTGTCGTCGGGCTCCCAGACGAAGTAGCCGCCGATCGGGACCGCGTAGCTCGAGCTGGTCGCCGACGTCGAGCATCGTGGTCAGATAGGGCGACACCTCGCCGTCATCGAGCCGCACGACCGTCAGCTCCAGGAGGTCGGCGCCGGGCGGCGAGGCGATCGAGTAGCTGCGTTGGGCGGAGTAGCCGTCCTCGGCGGTGAGGCGCACGTCGACGTGGTGGCCGGCGCGGTGCCCGCGCCAGTCGGGAAGCTCGAGCCGCAGCGTGACCGCAGTGACAGTCTCGGGGATCGTCTCGGCGACCGTGGCGACAAGCCATCGCACCGCTTCAGTCCTCCCAGTAGCGCTGCTCGCGCCACGGGTCGCCATAGTTGTGGTAGCCGAGGCTCTCCCAGAAGCCGGGCTCGTCCTCGTCGAGCAGCCGCAGGCCCCTGACCCACTTGGCGCTCTTCCAGAAGTAGAGGTGGGGGACGAGGAGCCGAGCAGGGCCTCCGTGCTCGGCTTCGAGTTCGTCGCCGTCGAAGGCATAGGCGACCCACGCCTTGCTGTCGAGCACGTCGGAGAGCGGCAGATTGGTCGTGTAGCCGCCGTCGGAGAAGGCGAGGACGAAGTCGGCGGACGTTTCGATGCCGTCGAGCAGGACATCGACCGACACCCCGGTCCAGCGGGTGCCGAGCTTGGACCACTTGGTCACGCAGTGGATGTCGACGGTGATGTCCTCTGTCGGCAGGGAGCGGAGCTCCTCCCACGTCCACCGCGCCGCCACGGTGCCGCGGTCATCGACGATCGTGAAGTCCCAATCGTCGAGCGGCACCGACGGTGTGGGCCCGGCGGTGAGGACCGGAAAGTCATCGACGAGATACTGGCCGGGAGGGATGAGGCCGACACCGGGCTGACGGCGACGACCCTCGAAGCCGCGGTTGACGATGGCCATCAGGCCTCCCTTCGGTGTTCAGCAACGTAGGCCGCCGTCCCGGCATGGGCAACGAGCTCGCATTGTGTTGTCCCGCGATGTGTTCGTCCTATCGGGTCATCCTCAGGTCAGTGCGAGGATGGTCCGCAAGGTGGGCGTGTGCGTAAGGTCGAACTCGCCCCTCCGACACGAATGTCATGTCGCGAGACATCGGAGACTGATGTCGCGGGTCATGGCAGACATCAGCGACGGACTGTTCGGCGTGGCGGCGTCCGAGGCTGATGTGGTGGAGCCGGCCTCGGTGTCGGATGGTGAGTTTGCCGTAGCGGTCGATGCGGTCGCGGTGAAGTCGGTAGCCGTCAATGGTGATTCCGGTGAGGTTCGCGCTGTGAACGCGTCGAGCGGTGTGCGTCGGTTGATGCTGCGGTGCGGCCGGGTGTTGTTGTAACCGTCGACGTGACGACGGTTGAGGTACGTATGGATCGTCTGCGCACCGCCATCGAAGCCGGCCTCGGTGAGCTGCTTGCGGAGCGCGACGATTTCGTCCTCGAACAGGTCCGCGATCCGCGACGCGGTGCATCCCATGCGCCGCCGGCTGACCGATGTGCGTGCTGCCGCCGTGATCGTCGCGACCGACGTCATGGCTCTTGGTCGCTGTTTCTGTGGCAGCCACGCTCGTGGCTCGGCGCCTCGGCCGCGAGCGCTATATGAGCTCGACATCCGGCAGCGTCCATGTGCCGTCGAACAGCGGCGCAGTGGGGCTGTAGAGGCGGAACATCGGGTAGAAGCCTCTGCCGGGAACGGTCTCGAGCCAGTTGCTCTCTTGGCCGGCCGGTTTGTGGGGTCCGAAATACAGGTCGAGCGAGCCGTCCGCGTTCGTGCCGAGATCGTCGTAGGACGAGCGGGCCGCGTCGTTCGTTGGGTTCTGGAGCATGGAACGGGTCGCGCTGTCGTAGAGCGACAAGGACCAGAAGGCCGCAGCCGGTGGATTCGCAGGTACGTGCAAGCGGTAGGACTTGCCGCCGTCGAAGTGGTTGCCGTCCTTGTCCCGGAAGGTCTGGACGTAGTTCGTACCGGGACCGGGTTTCATGACGCCGATGGCCGGCGACAAGTAGATCGCGCCGTAGGTGTATTGCAAACGCTCGTCGAGTTGGCTGTAACTCTCGGCTTCCTGGCTGGGCTTCACGAGGATCACCCAGTCCCAGCGAGTGTCGGGAAACGGCTTGGGGACGTCTTTCGCGCGTGCCCTCGTACATCACGTTGCGTGCCATCGCGTCGGCGAGATCGGCGGCCTCCTCGAGGATGGCCGTCTGCCGCGCGTCAGGGTGGAACGGCTTGCCCTTCTCGATGCCGAGCGGCTTGAGCATCGCCATGAAGAAGCGATCGTGCTCCTGAACAGGATTGTTGTTGATGACCGCAGCGAGTCGCGCCCAGTAGTCCAGACCAGCGGGAGGTGTGGTGTCGATCAGCTTGCCCGAGATCGAGACGAACTTGTTCGGCTTCGGATTCTCGCGTTCGCTCCACGGATAGATCTTGGTCTTCCGGACGCGCGCTACGGCGTCGGCGACGTCGTTGTTGACGAGGATGCCGCGCACCAGGAGGTTGTGGTTGTTCATCGTTGCCTGAAGTACGTGGTAGCCGGACGAGGGAACTTCGCCGTCGTAGTCAGGTGGCAGGAGGAGGAACTTGCCGCCCTTGTCTCCGTCGGGTCCGGGCAGGCCGACGTCGGCGAGCGAGCGTTGCCAGAAGTCGTCCAAGAGGCCGACGATGGCGCCGGGTGGAATGTCGATCACGACCGGCCCTTGGGCGACGTCGAGGTTGACGAATGCGTAGATCGTCGTGTCGTTCGCGGTGAGCCAGACCGAGTTCGGGTCGACGAAGTTGTCTGCAATGCCCAGGTCGTTGACGTCCATGCCCAGGTCGTGCTTGGCCGTGAGCCGGATGGACTCGAACGACACGGCGGGATAGCCCCACAGGTAGGCCTGCACTGCGCGTTGGAAGTCCATCTCGTCGTAGAGCTTCCGCGACGTCTCCGGCGTTGGGAAACCCAACTCGTACCGCAGCGCGCCGATGCGTGGGAGCTCCACGCTGTCGGGAATCGTGGCGTTTGGGTGTGCAGCGCCGGTCATGGAGGTGTCCTTCCTAGGTGGAATGCTGAGTCGACGACGCGAACCTTGGTGCGGTCGTCGTCACGCAGTTGCCGTGTCGCAATTGGCGGTGCGCCGTCAGTCGAGCATTTGTTGCACGGTGGGCTGGGCGCGTTCGGCGACTCGCTGGATGACGCCTCTGCGATCGCAGGCGCGAGATGGCGTCGCTCGCGATCACCCACGCCGGTACCGCGAGGATGAGGCCGACGATGCCGCCGAGGAGGCCGCCCAGCGCGGTGACGACAAGCACGACGAGGGGGTGGATGTCGAGGGTGCGGCCCATGACCTTGGGCTCGACGAAGTTCTCGAGCGCGAGGTTGGCGGCGAGTACGACGGCGAGCATGATGGCGGCCTCGGGGAGCCCGCCTTCGCCGAGGGCGATGATGACGGCGAGGCCGCCG
Source organism: uncultured Actinomycetes bacterium (assembly GCA_963841215.1). GTDB lineage: Bacteria > Actinomycetota > Acidimicrobiia > IMCC26256 > PALSA-610 > CAVUFH01. The sequence goes on from CAWJBW010000003.1 coordinate 717,065, forward strand.
CCGAGGAAGGCGCCGATGTAGGGGATGTAGCCGCCGATGAAGTTCACCACGATGATGGTGAACACCAGCGGCAAGCCCATCAGGAGCGCGGCGACGCCGACGACGACCGACACGATGGCCGACATGGCGGTGCGGCCGCGCCCGTAGTCGCGCAGGATGCGACACGCGCTCCCGATGAAGTCGTCGAACTCACTTTGGAACGCGGGATCGACCGTTGACACGACGGCGCGCCGAAGTCGGGTGCCGTCCTTGAGCATGTAGTACATGATGAGTGCACCGAGGATGATGCCGCCTGCGATCGCGACGATCGCGCCGATGCCGGAAACCAACCCGGAGAGCACGCCGGTCGCGATGACGGGGACCGCGTCGTTGACTGCTTTCCGGGCCGCGTCCAGTTCGCCCTCGTCGATGCCGAGTTCGTCGGTCTGATCCCCGGCCTCGTCGAGTGCCTTGTCGACCGAGGAGCTGATGTCATCGGTCTGCTCGGTGACGCCGCGGACGGTTCCGACGAGCACGCCGGCCATCAGGAGGAGGAGACCGAGGACGACCACAGCCGCAGCGAGCGACGGCTTGAATCGGTGGCGTACGAGCACTCCGATCAGGGGCCGGAAGCACACGGCCAGCACGGCCGCGAAGGTCATCGGGAGGAGGATCTCGCTGACGAACCCGAGCGCGATCACGATGATGGTCGCGGCGACGACGAACCCGACGAAGCTCCAGGCCCACACTCCGATGCGCGGGATCCGGCGGACGGCCGCAGGAACGTCATCTGGTTCCGTACGCGCCGCTCCGTGTTTTCCTCGGTTTGAGCAGTCGTGTTGGACTCGTCCGCGAGATCAGAGATCTGAGACATGTGCGACGGCCTCCAGGAGTCTTCGGCTTGTCTGCGATTGCTCGGCAATGGTCATGAGTCTTCGGTGCTTTGGAACGCGTCGCGGAGCGTGAGCTCGCGCGGGTGGCGGGAGCGGCGGGCGCGCGTCGGCGGCCAGTATCGGAGCGTCGTTGCCGCGGGCGAGCGCGCCGATGGGACCGTTGTCTTCGGCGAAGACGACTCCGGCGCACGCACCGAGCAAGATGCATATCGCCGCGCCGGAGAACCAGGTCACCAATGCGAGCGCGACGCCGAAGACGCCGAACTGGTTTTCGTTGTCGGTCACCACTTCGGACATCCAGATCGTGGCCGAGAAGGCGTACACGGCGGTCGCGATCCCGGTGATCACTCCGGTCGGCAGCAACGCCCGCGCCCGGACATCACCCAACAGGAGGAACCACGCCGTGAACCACCACAGGGCCGTGGTTGCCGCGAGCGTCAAGATCGCGAAGAGCCCGAGGCCGAGCCATCCGTCGAGGGCGCCGCGCAGGGCGCCGAGGACGGCCAGCTGCACGAGAATCGCCAGCAGCCACGTCACGCCGCGCCAGTGTGCGCCCGCGCGTGCGCCGGGCGGTCGTCGCCACACGCGGAGGTAGGCGCGCTGCAGCGCCGTCGTGAACGAGGACACGAAGAAGATCATGAACGCGAGCCCGAGCAGGCCGGTGGCCTTGCGAACGTCGTCCGACGACGCGAACGCCTCTCTGGTCGTCGTGAGCGCATCTCCCTCGAGCCCGAATCGGGCTGTGACGCCGGTGATGATCGACGTCCGGGTGCGGTCGGGCACGAACGCGGCGACGACGATGACGAGCGGGAAGAACGAGACGAATGCCTTGCCGGCGAGGGCGACGCTGCGGTCGAGGAACTCGATCTCGAGCATGCGTTCCCACACTCGCCAGAGGAGCAACCGCTCCAACCAGTTGCGCAGCTCGGCGATTCGTTCGCGCACGTCGCTGACACCTCAGATCGGTTCGATCTCACTGGGACGCCACGTCTTGTCGAAGAACGATTGGAGCGGGTTGTAGAGCCGCAGGATCGTCCACCAGCCTTTGCCCGGGACGGTTTGGAGCCAGTTGGCTTCGTTGCCTTCCGGTGCGGTGGGCCCGAAGTAGATGTCGGTCGAGCCGTCGGCGTTGGCCGCGATGGTTCCCGACTGGCTGCCGAGACGTGGGAAGTGTTGGTCGGTTTGGAGCATGGAGCGGGTCTGCCGGTCGTAGAGCAGCACGGACCAGAAGCGACTTTCGGGGATGTCGGCCGGAAGCGTGAGGCGATAGTTGCGCGCGCCGTCGAAGTACTCGCCATTGCCGTCTCGCATCGCGAAGATGTACTGCGAGCCGATGCCCGTGAGACGCATGCACATCGCCGGCGTGATGCCCGTGGCCATGTAGAAGAAGTTGGTGCGGGAATTGAGCTTGCGGGCGCCGTCGCTGGCCGCTGCGACCGGCCCGTCGGCGGTGATCTGCGGGGGCGGGTCGAGGAACTCGTAGCCGCCGACGAAGAGCGCACTGCACCATTGCGAGTTCGGGTAGTAGGCGAAGCCTTCCTCGGGGCGTGGCGCAAAGGTGACGGTGCGGGCCGTCGCGTTGCCGACAACGACGGCGTCCTCGAGGATCTTGCGCATGCGTGCGTCGGGTGCGAACGGCTGGCCGTGGACGATCCCGACGGCGGCGAGGAGGCCGAGCAGTTCCGGATCAGCGGCGTCGGGTGGTTCTTGCTGGACCAACTCGTTGACCAGCTCCCAGTAACCGAAGTCGTTCGGGAAGATCGTGTTGCACGACATGCCCGACGCCTCGACGAAGCTCGTCTCGGGTGCTTCGGACGATGTGCCCAACGGCGCTTGTCCCGTGAGGAACGTCGCGACCGCCGTGCCCTGAGCACCGGGCACGTAGCGAGAGACGCGAAAGCCTGTGCGGATCACCTCGGTCGGGATCTTCGGATCGTTGTCGACCATGAACGCCCGGCCAATGATTGTCACGCGCGTCGTGCGAACGTGCGAGACGTGGAAGCCGCTGTCGGGCAGCGGACCGTCATAGCCCGGCCCCACCATCAGATACCGGCCGCCCCGGCCGCGGTCCGGGCCGGGCAGACCGACGTCGGTCACCCACCGGAACCACATGTCATCGATGGTGCCGAGGATCCCCGACGGCGCGTCGATCGAAGGCACGTCGATCACCATGGGGCCGTCGGTCAAGTCGAGGAAGCCCCAGAAGTAGATCGTGTCGCAGTTCGCAGTCAGGAAGAGCGACGCGGAATCCATCAGCTCCGGAAAGAACGAGAACGAGTTGTCCTGGACGCCCATGGAGAGAAACCCGCGGCGCACGGCCGCAATCGACGCGCCCGGCAGCGCACCGAGAAACGCCTGCACGCCTTGTACGAAGTCGAGATGGTCGTACAGCAATGCGGCCGTCGCCTCCGACGGTGCGCCATCGTCGAACTCCAAGGTTCCGAGGCGGCTCTCGACCTTGTCGGGCGTCGAGATCGACTGCAGTGTCTCGGCCGAAACGCCAGGCTGCGAACCGCTCATCGTGCCTCCTTGACCGTGCTCTCGTGTGAGAGCTGCGACATGACGATCATCCGGCACTGAGCCTCGGCAGTCGTCACACAGAACGCATGAAGCTCGCTCCTGTCCGTCGAACCGCTCGCGTGTCTCGCAGCTCTCGAAGCGAGGCCCGAATCATCTGATCTGTGTGATGCCGGTGGTGCGATTTCGGCCGACGATGGCTCGAGCGCGGCCAGCCAGCCCGATGGTCGCCAGCCGCTTGCCCACTTCTCGCGTCCCGGACGGCGCGAAGGCTCAACAGGAGGACTCGCCCATGAGCATCGGACCCATCCAGGCGTTCGTGATCGGCTTTCCCGACAGCGACCTGTTCGAAGGTCGGATCGCCGAAGAGTTGGCCCGGCTCAGTGACGTCGGCCAGATCCGGATCGTCGATGCCGTCTTCGTGATGCGCGACGGCGACGACGTCGTCGCGCTGAGCGTGTCCGATCTCGATGACGACCAACGAGCCGAGTTGCGCGCCGCGGTCGGAGCCCTGGTCGGGCTGGGCCTCGCCGGCGTGGAGGGCGCAGAGGTCGGCGCCGAGGTCGGCGCGACCAGCGATGTCGAAGGCCCGAGCGCGGCCGAAGCCCTCGCCGCGGCGCTGATCGACGACCTGCCCGACGGCAGCTCGGCGCTCGTGCTCGCGATCGAGCACCTCTGGGCGATCCCGCTGCGCGACGCCGTCCGCGACGCGGGCGGTCTGGTGCTCGGGCACCGCTCGCTCACGCCCGAGGAACTGGTCGCGTTCGGCATGGACGTGGGCGACGAGCTCGAGCGACGCGACGCCGGCGCGTAGCCGTATTCCCTGGCGTGGGTTCTGATCTTCACGGCGGGGCACGTGACAGAGGGGTGAGTCGACCTTGGACTACACGGACGTGTTGCGCAGTCTCGCCATCAACGACACGCATTTCGCCGAGGACGGTGTGGAGGTCGAGTTCCACGCACTCGACGCCGAAGACACTGGCACTCGTCCGCCTCGCCGCGCTGATCGCGGTCGGCGGCGCGGTGCCGTCCTACGGCGCCGAGACCGACGCGGCCGTGAACGTCGGCGCGACGGCGAACGAGATCGTCGAAGTGCTGCTCGGCGTCCTCCCGATCGTCGGGCTTCCGTGCGTCGTTGCCGCCGCGCCCAACCTCGCCATGGCACTCGGATACGACACCGACGCGGCCCTGGAACACCAATCCGAAATCTGACAAGCGAAGAGCACACGGTGTGGTCACCTGATCTGGGTGATGCAGCCGTGCCGTTCCGTCGACGATGGTCGAGCAGGAGGTAGATCGATGCAACGTTGGAGCAAGTTCTCCGGGATCGGCCGAGCGGTCGTCGCGTGTGTTGCGCTCACCGCCGTGGTGGCGTCGTGCGGCGGCGACGATGACGATGACTCCTCATCGGCAGCGACGACGACAACGACCGCATCCGTCTGCGCGGATCGCGAGGCGTTGCAGACCTCGGTCGACAGCCTGCAGAACGTCGACCTGGTCGCGGAGGGAACCAACGGCGTGAACGCTGCGATCGACGACGTACAAGAAGACCTGACGGCGTTGCAGACCTCGGCCAGCGCCGAATTGCAGCCCGAAGTAGAAGCGGTCCAAGACGACGTCGACGAGCTGAAGACCGCGGCCGAGAACCTCGACTCCGGTGGTGCCGCCGGTGCCGCCGATGCCGCCGCGGCGGTGGCGGACGTCGCGAGCTCCGCGAGCACGTTGCTCGATTCGCTGGCTGACGGAGCATGTGGTTCGTCGACGACGACGTGACCCGGTCGGCTCACCGGCGAGCGTTGTGCTACCCGCCGATCAAACCGATGAGGGTGGCGTGCTGCACGGCGTCGTGGCGTGAGGACACACCGAGCTTCCGGTAGATGGAGCTGACCTCAGAGCTCACGGTGTTGCGGGAGACGAACAGCCGCTCCCCGATCTCGCGAAAGGTCAGGTGCGTCTGCAGGTAGGGGAGCAGGCGCAGCTCCGCGGGCGTGAGCGGCGGCCCGCCGCCGGCTCCGCTCCCTACGCTCGAGGCGACAACGTCGCGGAACTGCGACACTTCGTCGACGAGGACGCCGAGATCCGGGCGGTGGAGCAGGATGTCGTCGATCTCGCGCAGCAGGTGACGCGCGGTCGTGTGGTCCGCGTTCGCCCAGTACACCTTCGCCAGTTGCAGCCGGGCCCGCACCGCCATGCCGGGAAGCGCGAACGTACATGCCGGGCGGGCGCGCATCGCCCGCGTGAGTTGGCGGTTCGCTTCCTGCAGGTCGCCTCGGTGCACCGCCAGCCGTGCTGCGCCGGCGAAGGCGAGCACGCTCGTCGCGTAGTCGTGCATCCGCTGTGCGTCGATGGCTGCGAGCGCCAACGCGGAGTGCTCGGCCGCCTCGGTCCATTGCCCGCGATCCATCGCCAGCAACGCGAGCTCGGACTCGCTCACGACGAACGCGTCGGTCGGGGACGCTGCGGACACCCCGGCGGACTCTGCGAACAGCGCGCGCGCCCGTTCGAGGTCTCCGGTCAGCAGATGCGCCTCGCCGCAGATGCCGAGCGCTTGATCGCGCCATGGGCTCCACGGCGGCTCGGCGGCGATCGCCAGCAGCCCGTCACGCACTGCTTGCTCGGGACCGGCGGGACACATGAGGCTCCGCAGCATCGCCCGCGCCGAGTCGAACGACGCCGTGCCGTCGACGGGTACTCCTTCGAACGACCGCGGCGTCGATGATCGTGGCCCACCGTTGCGCATCGGTGGTGTGTCCGGCCAGGGTCGCGATCCAGCCGGCGAGTACCGCGAGCGGCGGGTACGCCTCGATCGCCGCATCACCGAGCGCCGAGAGCCAGCGCTCGACCGTCGACAGTTGCCCGAGGTTGTAGGTCGGGAGCACGAGCGTCGTCACCAGCTGAACGCATCGATCCCGTTCGCTCGTGTGCAACAAGTGCTCGACCGCCAACGCCGGCGTCCCGTTGGCCTCGTACCAGTCGGCCGCACGCAGGTGCAGCTTCGGGATGACGTCGGGCTCGACGCGCCGCAGCTCACCGAGCAGGAACTCACGGAACAGTGCGTGGTAGCGGTACCAGCCGCGTCGCCGGTCGAGCGGTACCAAGAACATGCTGGATGCCTCGAGCCTGCGCAGCTGCTCGGCGCCATCGGCTTCGTCCAGCAACGCGTCGCAGAGCGGACCCGAGAGTTGGTCCAGCACCGCCGTTCGCCGCAGGAACCGCTGCGTGGGCTCCGGAAGGCGTATCAGTGCCTCCCGGTACAGGTAGTCGGCGACGTACCGATCATCGCCCGCGACCAACGCCTCGCCGTCGTTGTCCTTCGCGATCAGCGCCGCGAGGTAGAGGCCGACCGGCCAGCCTTCGGTCCGTTCGGTCACGGCCGCGGTGAACTCAGGCGTGACGGTGAGTTCCGCCGCCGCGAAGATCTGCTCGGCGCCAGTCGCGTCGAGGGCAAGGTCGCTCGCCGCGAACTCCAACGCGTCGCCCGAAGCCCGCAGTCGGGGCAGGTGCGGCTGCTCGGAACGACTCGCTGCGACCAGTTGTGAAGTGCGAGGGATCCCCGAGATCACCACGCCCATCACGTCGTGGCATGCCGGCGACTGCAGTTCGTGGAAGTCGTCCAGCATGAGCACGAACGGCACCGGGCTCGCTCGGAACACCGATGCGAGACGCGGCGCGGCGCGTCCCAACGGCGACACGCCGATTCCGCGCATGTCGGCGGTGAGATCGATGCCTGTCCGGCGAGATGCGCGCGTACGCGGATGCCAGCAACGTGAGCAGGACCGACGGATCGTCGTCGAAGCGATCGAGCGACACCCACGCGACCGGACGGTCCTCCGCTTCCGACCATTCGACGAGCAGGGTTGACTTCCCGTATCCCGCCGGTGCGGTGATGCCCACGACGCGGCACTCGCTCCTCCGGGCTCGTTCGATCAGCTCGGCACGACTCACCGAACCGGGACGCGGCTGTGGCGGCGAGAGCTTGGCGTCGAGAAGCAGCTCGTCGAGCGCGACATCCGGGGCCGTCGCCCCGCTCGTGTCCTCGGTCACGGACGGATCCTAGAACGGCCGTCGGAACGCTCAATGGCCGTGCGGTGCTCTCGATCGCACCGATTCACACGATGTGCGTGATGCGACCACGGCCGCTTCGCGGTTGGATCACACCAATACCAATCGTTCCGGCTCGTGCCGGACGATGCAGAGCCCGACGCGAGGAGATGCATCATGTGGTTCGCCTGGGGGCTTATCGGCCTCATTCTGTGGGTTGCGATCGCGTTCTGGCCGGCACGAGTGGCCGCCCGCAAGGGGCACAGCTTCATCGGGTACTTCCTGCTGAGCCTCCTCTTCTTCCCGCTCGCCCTCATCATGGCGTACGCCGTGAGCGACCGGCGTCCCGACTACGCGTACTGAGCTTGGAACCATGACCAAACGCGCTGCTGCATTCCTCGAGTCGCTGTCGACGCGGGAACGGTCTGCGGAGTTCGAACCGAAGTAGCAATCCGGAGGTGCAGCGTGGCCGGCGACGGACTTCGGTCGACGCAGGCGTGGATCGTCACGGTCGCCGCCGTCCGGGCCGTGCTGTCGGCATCCGTGCTCGTCGCGCTCTACTACGTGTTGCCGCTCGATCTCGACGACTCCGACGTCTCGACGATCGCGAAGCTGACGCTCGGGGTCTTCGCGTTCGTCGGACTGATGACGTGGAACGTCCGTGCGATCACCCAGTCGGACAATCCCGGTTGCGCGCGCTCGAGGGCCTCATGGTCGTGGTGCCGCTCTTCCTTGTGCTGTTCGCGGCGGCGTACTACGTGATGAGCCAAAACGACGCGGCGAACTTCACATCGCCGCTGGCCCGCAGCGACGCGCTGTACTTCACGGTGACGATCTTCTCGACCGTCGGGTTCGGCGATATCAGCCCGCAGTCGGAATCGGCGCGGCTCGTGGTCAGCGCGCAGATGATCCTCGACTTGATCATCCTCGGTGCCGGAGTGCGCATCATCCTCAATGCAGTTCAACGCGGACGGGACCGACTTGCGGACGAACCGCGCGTCGATCCCGCGTCCTGACGGCCAACGCTGGAGCTCGCCAATCCGCGAGTTTCACCTTCTTTATGTGATGGCACGAAGCCGCCGTCGCGGTTTCATCGACAGACAGTTCACGAGCACCTGAGGGGTTCGAACATGGCGAATGCACCGGCTTCGACGAGGCAACCAAGTGGCGCGGCGATCGGTTGGACCTACTTCGCGGCGACGATGATGATCCTGATCGGCTCGTTCCACGCGATCGTGGGGCTCGTCGCGATCATCGACGACGAGTTCTACGTCACGACGCGCAACTACGTCCTTCAGTTCGACGCGACGCAGTGGGGCTGGATCCACCTCATCCTCGGCATCGTCGTCGCCGTAGCCGGCGGCTACCTGCTGACCGGGTCGGTGTTCGCCCGCACGATCGGCGTGATCATGGCGTTCATCAGCGCGCTCGCCGGCTTCGCGTGGCTGCCGTATGCACCCGTGTGGGGTGTGATCTTCATCGCGATCGCAGTGAGCGTGATCTGGGCGCTCACGGCGCACGGACGTGACGTCGTCGCCGACTACGAGTGACCCGTCGAGGCCTGGAGCCGGCGTCGTCGACAGCCGAGATCGGATATCGCGTCGCAAGCGACGGGGTCACGTCGGGCGCATCGGAGGAATTACGCCCGGCGAGTAGTTCCGCCGGAAGTATGGGAGCGCATGATCGTGGTCACGCAAGGCCCGGGTCGCGATGACGAGGGTCATCGATCCCCAGGACCCTGCGCAGCCGGCTCGCGGACGGTCGGCCGGATCGAATTGGGATGATGCGCGGCTGTAACACCTGACCAAGATGATGCCAGCGTGCACTGTTCACGACCACCCGCCGGTCGGCCTCGGTCCGAGCGGGCGAGGCGTTTCGGCCTTTGCGATCACCGCCAGTGCTCGAGGATCGAGACGACCAGCGGGCTCGAGGCAGGACCATCGTGCGATGCAGTGATCCGTCGACAAGGCGCCTGCTGCGCCGCCCCGGGTCGGGCATCTGTGAACTGTCGGGAGGATCGTCACGCGTCCGCTCACCGACCGCGTGACACGGTGCCGCCGTGAGCATGCCGAGATCGCGCTCGCTATGGTTGAAGAACTGCGGCATGAACGGACCGTTCGCCGCGTCACTCGCGGGAAGCCGTCGCAAGCGGTTCTCAGACGAGTCACTGTACAGACAATCGAGCACGGAGAGTCTGAACGCGGACAGCCCACTGGAGGCGCTATGACGTCCAATGAGATCGTCACGGACTACTTGGTCATCGGTGCGGGCGCAGCCGGGATGGCGTTCACCGACGCGCTGATCACCGAATGCGAGGCCGACGTCGTGATGGTCGACCGGCGCCACCGGCCCGGCGGCCACTGGAACAACGCGTATCCGTTCGTGCGGTTGCATCAGCCCTCGCCGTTCTACGGCGTGAACTCGCGCGTGCTCGGTAACGACACGATCGACGAGGCCGGCCCGAACGCGGGTTTCTACGAGCGCGCAACCGCGGCGGAGATCTGCGATTACTTCGCACGCGTGCTCGACGAGACGCTTCTGGCGTCGGGCCGCGTTCGCTTCTTCGGGATGAGCGACTACCTCGGCGAGACCTCGGGCGAGCACAAGTTCGTCTCGCGCCTCACCGGTGACGCGACGACCGTGCGCGTGCGGCGCAAGGTCATCGACGCGACATATCTGGAAACGCCGATCCCCTCGACCCACACGCCGTCGTTCGTCGTAGACCCCGAGGCGCGATTCATCCCGGTCAACGATCTGGTCACGTTGACGGAAGCCGCGCGCGGCTACACGGTCATCGGCGCCGGCAAGACCGCGATGGACGCGTGCATCTGGCTCCTCGACAACGGCGTGCCACCCGACGCGATCCGGTGGATCCGACCACGCGACGCATGGTTGATCGACCGGAAGTACAACCAGCCGCTGCAGCTCGTGTCGTTGCTGATGGAGGGACTCGCGCGTTCCAACGAGGCGGCGGCCGAAGCGGAGGATGTGGATGATCTGTTCCGCCGGCTCGACGCGTGCGGGCAGTTGCTGCGCATCGACGCGAACGTGACGCCGACGATGTTCAGATGCGCGACCGTGAGCGAGGGCGAGCTCGAGCGACTGCGCACGATCGAGCACGTCGTGCGCAAGGGCCACGTGGTGAACGTCGGGACCGGCGAGATTGCGCTTGATGAAGGATCGATCCCGACTGACGGCGGTCAGGTCCACGTCGACTGCACGGCGGCGGGGTTGCGCGTGTCACCTCCTCGTCCGATCTTCGAAGAAGACCGCATCACGTTGCAGCAGGTTCGGATCTGCCAGCCCACGTTCAACGCCGCGCTCGTGGCGTACATCGAGGCAACGAGTAGGGACGACGTCGAGAAGAACCGTCTCTGCCCCCCGAACCCGTATCCGACCGCGGCGGAGGACTGGATCGACAACAACCTGATCTCGATGCGCGCCCAGGCCACATGGAACGGCGAGCCCGACCTCATGGCATGGATGGAACAGTCTCGCCTCAACATCGCTCGCGGGATCGGCGATCACATCGCGGAACCTGCGATGCAGTCTGCGCTCACGAGATACGGCAAGTACGCCGCGCCGGCCATCGCCAACCTCGAGAAGTTGCAGGTCAGGTGACTGCGGAACCGCTCACGGCAACGACTGACATCTCTAGGCAGCGAACTGACGAACACCCGAGGATGGAGCGGGTCATGATCGATGAGCTGACTGTCGATGCACTGAACCCAGTGACGTAGACGATTCGGGGGATCGGGACCGAAGCGATCCCCGGCTCTAACGCAGCGTCTCCAACACCCGCGGCCGCCGCGCCAGATCGCGCACGGCACCAACGCGCGCGAGGAACTGCCGACCGAACCGCGTCAGGTTCGACTGCTCCAGATCAGCAGACCGCGCGGTGAGGGGCCGCATGAACCACTCGTCGCCGAAATCGTCGAATCCCGTCGCAGCGACCGCCGCGTCACGGATCGCCCCCGCCCCCGCGCCTTCCACGAGTGGATCCTCATTCGCCATCTGGTCGGCGTCAAAGCGGCGCAGCCGCCCGTCCCCGCTCGGGAGTCGTTCCGAGAACGATCTCGGGAGTCGCACGCGCGCCCGGTACCGTGCTTCTCCCATGTCTGCCCGAGCGAGGCCCTGAACGATGGTCACGAGCCTCAGCTCACCGGATCGCAAGTTGTATCGATGGCAGTTCGACGCGCTCGTTTCGTGGGTGCGCTGCGGGCGCCGCGGGGTCATCGAAGCGGTCACCGGCTCGGGCAAGACCGAAGTCGCGATCGCGGCCGCGTCCGATGCGTTGCGACGCGGTCGCTTCGTCCTCGTGCTCGTTCCTTCGCGTGTGCTCATGCAGCAATGGCACGCGGCGTTGCGCGCCACGCTGCCGGATGTGCGCATCGGACGCCTCGGCGACAACGGACGCGAGACCGCGGAGACCTGCGACGTGCTCGTCGCGACCCGCCATTCGGCGGCGGCCTACAAGCCGATCCCGCCGAGCGCGGCCGGCGGACTGCTCATCGCCGACGAATGTCACGGCCTCGGCGGCACGACGCTGCGACGGGCGCTGCTCCCCGAGTACGAGGAACGGCTCGGGCTCACCGCGACGCTCGAGCGCAGCGACGACGCCGTCGCCGAACTGCTCCTGCCGTTCTTCGGCGGCGTTTGCTACCGGTATGGATTCGAGCAAGCGATCGCCGACGGCGTGTGCGCCCGCCCACGCGTCGCGTTCGTGGGCGTGCCGCTCTCGGGCGAGGAACGCGCGGAGTACGTCGAGGTCGAGCACCGACTCGTGCGCGCGCGACAACATCTGCGCGGCGTCCGAGACATGCCGCTCGAACCCTTTGGCGACTTCCTCGCCGCGGTCGCGCATCTGGCAGAGCGAGACGGGGGCGCCGACGGTCGGGCGGCGCGCGATTACCTCGACGCGTTCTCCAAGCGGCGCCAGATCGTGGCCCAGTCGACCGGGAAGTACGACCTGTTGGGCAGCCTCGCCCCGGCGATCAAGGACGCGGAGGGCGCGCTCGTGTTCACCGAGACCGTGCGCGCCGCGAATCACGCGATCAACCGGCTCGATCCGCTCGTCGCGGTGGAACTGATCACGGGTTCCACCCCGCGGGGGCAACGGCGCGAGATCCTCGACGATCTCCGGGTCCGCACGCTCGATGCCGTTGCCGCGCCTCGCGTGCTCGACGAGGGCATCGATGTGCCGGACGCCAACCTCGGCGTCGTGATGAGCGCGAGCCGGACCCGACGGCAGATGATCCAGCGAATGGGCCGCATCCTGCGCCGAAAGCGCAGCGGCGTCGCCGCGCGCTTCGTGATCATGTTCGCCGAGGACACGCTGGAGGACCCGAGCAACCGATTCGAACGTGACGGCTTCCTCGACGAGATCGAACGCATCTCCGAAGGTTTGGGGGTCTTCGACAGCACCAAGTTCGAGGCGCTCGACGTGTTCCTCGCGGCGCCGGGACCATCGGTGGTCCCCGAACCCGAGTACGTCGAGCACGAGGGTGGTGCCATCGACCCGCGCGTCGGCGTCGAGGTCGCATACGCGCTGCTGGCCTTCACGAACCGTCAGCACATGGATCACGCTCGGATCACGGACCTGCAGCGACTGGAGCCGCGACTCCCGAAGCCGACCGAGGCCGCACCTCAGTATCTCGAGCTCTCGCTCTCGAACCTCCCACCCGTCGCGACTCCCAAGGTTGCGCCCAAGCGGCTGTCGACGGGTGAAGTGGCGCTCGAGATCGCGCGTGTGGGCGACGCGTGGCGCATCAGCTGCACCGGATGCGGCGAGGCATCACCCCTTGTGCAGTTCCGTTGGCAGGTGCTGGACCAGACCGTGCATTGCCGCTGCGGCTGAACAAATTCTTCCGTCGGGCGATGTTCGATGCCGACGACGGGCAGGTCCACGCAGTTATCCTGCAATCGAGCCGCACTGCGTGCGCTTCGTCGTCGCCCTGTGCATGTAGTGCCGCAATCGGGCCTGTCGCCCGGTCTTCTTCGAGGATGCACGTCGTGTCATCCGTCAGGTTCTCATGGAGATGCATGAGCGATTCGGTGGGATGGGTCGCCGCCCCCAGGCGGCGATCGTGCGATCACGTGGTGGATCCGTGACTCCGCGCGCCCGCGTCCAGAAGGTTGCTCCGTGGCAGTTCGACGAATACGTCCTCGCGGACGCCGACGGCGACGCCACGCCCGACCAGCGCGCAGTGCTCGAGGCTGATCCGGCGGCTTGGCGCGTTTCACTGCAGGCGAGACTGCGCGAGGCGGAGGAGAACTTGAAGAGCTCCCGATCGCTGACGGGCGACGAACGCGCACAAGTCATGGCAGACCTCGACCTCGAGGTGCAGCGGTTGAAGTCGGCGTTGGCTCGGCAGAATCGAGAACCGGCGGGCGCGGCCAATCAGCGTCGCGCCCGCGCGGCTCGGGACGTGAAGCTGCACCGCGAACGCAGCCCACCGGGCGAACGCAGCTGCAGGTGTCTTGGGAACCCGGACGTGTCGTGGCATGGGCGGGTGGCCCACGCGCGCCGGTCGGAGACAGTCAAGAGGTCCGCGCGATGCTCACCGCGAGCGGCGGACCAGCATCGGGTTGGAGCCCCCACCCGCCGGTTCCGTTGTCGGGTGGAGTCAACGCTGACGCGTTCGCGATTCCAGTTGGCGACGTGTTGGGATGGCTCGTCGCAGCCGGCGCCGATCAGGTCGGTGACAACATCGGGTCGAGCGTTCGCTGGTTGGGACAGGTGGCGATCTGGGCGGTGGAGCTCACGGCGCGCGGCGCGATGGTGCCGCAGCTCCGGCGGCGCACGCGCCGAAGCTCGACGGCGAGCGACTCGAACGGTTCGTTCTCAGTGCGCTGGATGCCGGCTCTGATCGACGTGCGGCGCCTCGATCGCATCGCCAAGAGGATGCCGGGGAGCGTGCGCGTCCTCGACCGGAAGGTGGACGCGCGAGCGCTGACCCGTTCGGCGCTCACCGGCATGGTCGACGCGATCTGCCGCGACGGCGCCCGTCGGGTCGAAGTTCCTGCGCCACCGCCCCGCGTTCGGACCGCAAGTGACGTCGCGGAGGCGTTCTTGGGTCGCCTCGACGGCAGTGCGTTCGACGCACCGGTGACAGATTGCGGGTGAGCTGGTCGCGCGACTGGAGCGTTGGAGTCGGCTCGTCACGGAGCCTCACGCGCGATTGATCGTTCAGCTCGACGCGCCAGACGATGGCGGTGCGTGGCGTGTAGCGGTGAGCGCGGCCGGCCCGCGGGGTACGCCGATGTCGATCGAGCAGGCGATCGTCATGGCGAAGTCGAATCGACCGCACCTCGAAGCCGAGATGGCGCGCCTCGAGCGAATGCTTCCGGTGTTGCTGCGTCCGGGCGAGCTGCGGCGCGGCCAAGTGATCCTGAGCGCCGACGAAGCATGGGACCTGATGGCGACGACCGGTCCTCGGTTGGTCGCCGCCGGCTTCGACGTTCGTGTGCCGCAAATCTCGCGGCGTCGTAGCACGCCGTCACTGCGAGTCTCCGTGGAGAGCGTGTCCGAATCTGTCGTCGGCGCCAACCAACTCGCGAATGTCCGCTGGTCGGCGTTGTTCGACGACGTCGAACTCACCGCGGCCGACATCGCGCGATTGGCGAAGGAAGCGCGACCGCTGATCCGGACGGGAGGTCGGTGGGTTGCAATCGAGCAGGTTGATCTCGAGGCCGCAGCCGAAGCGCTCGCCCAACGCGACACTGCGCAGCTGTCGGGTGCGGAGATGTTGCGCCTCGCACTCGGCCTCGACGACTCACCCCTCTCGGGTCGGATCTCGATCGAGGGTGGTGGGTGGGCGGCAGATCTGCTCGCGGCCGCCGAGAAGGTTGCGAGCGAGCCCGCGCGTACCCCGAAGGGATTCGTCGGCAAGCTCCGCAGCTATCAGGCCGAGGCGCTCGCGTGGTTGGGATTTCTCGACTCGGTCGGGCTGGGCGGTTGCCTCGCCCTCGACATGGGTCTCGGCAAGACGCCGACGATGCTTGCCCACCTGCTGGCCAAGGCCGCGGACGGCCCGACGTTGGTGATTGCGCCGCCCGCCGTCGTCGGCAACTGGGTCGCGGAGGCCGACCGCTTCACACCGGGTTTGCGGGTCGTCGTGCACCACGGCGCGAACCGCGCCGCGCCAGACGACATCGCGGCCGAGATCGTCGATGCCGATGTCGTCGTGACCACGTACGGAACGGCGGTGCGCGACGTCGACGCGATCGCCGCGGTCTCGTGGGAGCGCGTCATCCTCGACGAGGCGCAGGCGATCAAGAATCCGGCGAACGATACGTCGCAGCAACTGCGAACGATCCCCGCGCGCACGCGCATCGCGCTGACCGGAACACCAATCGAAAACGGCCTGGGTGATCTCTGGGCGATCTTGGACTTCACGAATCCTGGTCTCGTCGGCGCTCGCTCGCAGTTCATCGCTCGCCTCGGGAGCGATAGCAATGCGACGCGCGTCGAGGCCGAGCAAGCAATGCGCGCGCTCAACGGAATCCTCGTGTTCCGGCGCACGAAGGCCGAGCCGGAGATCGCGGCCGAGCTTCCCGACAAGATCGACGAGCTCGACCACTGCGCGATGACGACCGAACAGATCGGTATGTATCAGGCGGTACTCGACACGCTCGTCACCGGTTCGGATCTCGCGGAGCACGAGAAGCCGCGCAAAGGCCAGATCCTCGCCGCGATCACCGCGCTCAAGCAGATCTGCAACCATCCCGCGGCGTATCAGGACGATGGCCGGCCGCTCTCGGGACGCTCGGGGAAGCTTGCGCGCCTCGAGGAGATCGTCGATGCGGTGTTCGCGGCCGGCGAAAAGGTGTTGGTGTTCACGCACTTCGCCGAATGGGGCATGAAACTCGCGGAACACCTCTCGTCCCGCACGGGAACGCCGGTGGCGTGTTATCACGGCGGCATTTCCCGTACAGCACGTGATCGCATCATCGATGACTTCCAGAGCCGCGAAGGCCACGGCGCGCTGGTGCTGTCGTTGAAGGCCGGGGGCACGGGCTTGAACCTCACCGCCGCGAGCCACGTCGTGCTCTACGACCGCTGGTGGAACCCCGCGGTCGAGGATCAAGCGCGCGACCGAGCGTGGCGCATCGGCCAGACCAGCACCGTGATCTCGCACCGGCTCATTTGTCCGGGGACGGTCGACGAGCGCGTCGAGGAGGTCGTTGCCGGCAAGCGTCGCATCGCCGACTTGGTGCTGCCGAAGTCGAGTTCGCTCGCCGACCTCGACAGCGGACAGCTGCGCGTCGCGCTCGGGATCCGTCCTGACGCGGTGCTCACTGACGACCTCACGGGAGCGCGCCTGTGAGTGCGCAGCGCCCGCGCAAGGCGTCCGAACCGGCCGACCGCGCGTCGGCGCCCGGCGACGGGTCGCGACTTCTGGGGCATCGAAGACGTTGACGAGGAGGTCGTCGAGGCAATCAGACCGACCGACGATCCCGCGGCGATGATCAAGTCCTTGGGCCTCCGCCGATTCAGGGCTACGAGAGGGCCGCGGAGCAGTACTTCGACGCCGTATACGACAAGGCCGTAGCGCTCGCCGTCGCGCTCGCCGCCGCGAACGGTCTGCTCGCCGTCGGCGATCAGGACGAGGAGTAGCGGAGGGAACGCTGAGGGGTAGCGCTGAAGGACCGCAGAGCCGCGACGGAATGTCTCTGGATGCCGCGTCCCTCGCTGCAGAATCGCCACGCTCATGGCACGCAGGATCGTCGTCGACGACATGTGTTACATGGAGCCGATCGGCGTCGATGACATCGGCCAGGGCTCGCGCCGGACGTTGCCGCGAGACTTCAGCTCGGCGATGGGCAGGTTCCGCAAGACCCTTCGGCGAGTCGACCACGCTCGTAGCCTGCTGCACCCGGCGCCTCGACGGCGCGCGGAGTCACTGCTGCGCATGACCGATCGACCCGTCACCGACATCTGCTGGTCGGTCGGCCTGCAGAGCCTCGGGTTGTTCACGACCAGCTTCACCCGCACCTACGGCATGTCGCCGACCCGTACGGGCGACGTACCCACCCGCAGCGATCCACGCACGGGTACCGGCCTGCGTGCGGCGGTTCTACGGACATCCGCAACACCGCACGTTTCGAGAAGCGGGTGCGAAGGCGGTCCGTCCGTGAGCGCTGGTCGCAACGCCAACGAGCGACGACTGCGACGAGGAGGACCGTGATGAAGATCGGTAACGCACAGGTGTGGGTGCACGACCAGGACGAGGCGATCGCCTTCTACACCGAGAAGCTCGGCATGGAGGTCCGGGCTGACGCCAGCTTGCCCGAGATGGGCGACTTCCGCTGGGTGACGGTCGCTCCTCCGGGCCAGGACGACGTCGCCATAGTGCTGATGGCGATCCCTGGCCCCCCGATGATCGACGAGGCGACCGCGCAGCAGATTCGCGACCTGATGGCGAAGCGGCTTGCGCCGGCACGGTGTTCCTCACCACCGACGACATGCCGACGCCGAGTACGAGAAGCTCGCATGCGTGGGGCGTCGAGTTCACCGAGACGCCCGAGGAGAGTGCCCTACGGCATCGACTCGGGCTTCCGCGACCCGTCGGGCAACTCGTTCCGGCTCACACAGGTCACGGAGGACTGGGCGTAGCCGCGCCGCGGCGTCCTCAGGGATCGGTCGCAGGTGCAGGCTTGGGAGGCCAAGGTGCCCCTCACGAGCGTCCTCTGATGGACTCATCAACCCGACATGGTTGCCGTCCGGGTCGACGAGGAGAGACGGCGTAACGAGCACCCCAAAAGGCGTCGTACGGCGGTTGTGCTCGCACGTACCCAGCTCCGGGCATCTCCGCGTACCGTTCGAGCCGAAGCCGTCGCCGGGCGGGACGGCTGAGCATGTCTCGTAGAACGCGACCTTCATAAAGTCGTAACGGGGTCGACGCATTCAGCCACATCGCTGGTTGCAGACTGCTCGACATGCCTCGCGGGGGAGCATGAGTGAGCTTCTGACAATCGAACGCGTCGCGGTGCTGCAGCGCGTCGCGTTGTTCGGTGACGTTCCCGGGCACACGTTGGTCGCGGTTGCGCGCCTGCTCGAGGAGGTGCCGTTCGACGACGGTGCCACGGTGATCGAACGCGGCAACGTCGAGGACTGGCTCTTCGTCGTTGCCGCGGGCCGCGTCAGAGTGCACATTGGCGACCGGACCGTGACCGAGACCGGCCCGGGCGGTGTCGTGGGCGAGTTCGCCGTTGTCGCGCCCGCGCCGCGGTCGGCATCGGTCACGGCGGTCGAGCCCAGCTTGCTGCTCCGCCTCCGGCGGGGGCCGTTCGAGGAGTTGCTCGACGACCGTCCCGAGATCGCACGAGGCGTGATCTCGACTTTGGCGCGGCTCTTGCAGGCCGCGGCCGACCACGGAGTCGAGACGGTCGAGGCGTGATCGAACCCGAACGCAGTCGCGACGCCCCCTCCCGACGGATCGTCTTGCTCGCCGAGCAGGCGTTTGCGCTCGGCTTGACGGCGGCGTGGATCACGATCCCGGCGACCGCGATCTTCCTCGAGGTCTACGGATCGGAGCTGCTCCCGCCGACGTACATCGCCGCGGCCGTCGTCGGAGTGTTGTCGAGCATGGGCCTCGCGGCGGCCCTGCGGCGGCGCCCGCTCGCATCCGTGGCGACGGTCGTCCTGGCCGGACTGTCGATCGCCCTGGTTGCTGCGTGGATCCTGCTCAGGGCCGCGGATGCCGATTGGGTTTCGTTCGCGCTGCTCGCCCTGATCCCGATCGTGGTGCCGGTCGGATTCGTGTTCGTGGTCGGCCAGGCCGGGATGCTGCTCGACGTTCGCAGCCTCAAGGCGCTCTACGCGCGGGTCGTCGCAGGCTTCGCGCTCGGTTTCGTGGCGGGCGGTCTCGCCGGCCCGGCGCTCCTCGCGGTGCTCGGCGCGACTGCCGACCTGCTGATTGCGGCTGCGGGGGCGGCCGCGATGTTCCTCGGGCTCGTGGTCGCGACCCGCCGCCGATATCCGGCGGAGCTCTCAGTGGTGGAACACGGTGAGGAGGGTGCGGAGCGCCCGACGCTCCGCACGCTGTCGCGGAACCGCTACGTCCTGCTCATCGTCGCCTTCCAGATGCTGTCCGCAATCGAGAGCCAGTGGCTCGACTTTCTCGTGTTCGAGCGTGCCGCGCAGCGCTACGACGACAGCAGCGAGTTGGCCAGGTTCATCAGCCGCTTCTCGGCCATCGCGTACGGGACCGACATCCTGTTCCTGCTGGTCCTGGCCGGGTTACTGCTCCGGCGCTTCGGATTGCGTTACGGGCTCACGGCAAACGCGGTCGCCGTGCTGACGGTATTGGGCGCGGTCGTCGTCGCCTCGTCCATTGGGGGCTCGTCCACCACAATCGTGTTCGTCCTGATCGTGGCCGCGCGTGTCACCGACCTGACGTTCAGCGACGGAACCTCGCGGACCTCGTTGAGTGCGGCCTACCAGGCGGTACCCAACCGGCTGCGCGCGGTCGCCCAAGCGACTGTCGAAGGCCTCGCGGTCCCGGTAGCCATCGGCATCAGCGGCGTGGGTCTGCTCGCGGTCGAGTGGGCCGGAGGCGCGGACGGTCTGATGCTGCCGGTGCTCACCAGTGTCGTCGTGGTGGCGTGGATCGTCGTTGCGAGCCTGTTGTACCGCGAGTACCGGACGAACCTCCTCAAGAGCCTGAGGGGTCGCATCCTCGACCCGGCCGACCTGGCCGTCGAGGGTGAGAGCAGTCTCATCGCGATCGATCGGCTCGTGGGCAGTGACGACGAACGTGACGTGCGGCTCGGGCTCGACCTCCTCACGACGGCCCGGCATCCCGAGTTGCCGGCGCGACTTCAGCGCCTCGTTGTCGACGAGCGCGTCAACGTGCGCACCGACGCGCTCGAACGTCTTGTGCATTTGGCCCCGCAGATGGCGGCGGTGGCTGCACGCGCGGCTCTCGACGATCCTTCTGCGGATGTGAGGGCGGCGAGCATTCGCGTGCTCGGCGTGGCAGGCACACCGACCGACCTGGCGCGAATCGCGGCGTGTTCGAACGACGTCAGCATCGACGTGAAGGTCGCGGTCGCGTTCGCGTTGACGCGCATGGGTGACGACGCGGTGCGGACTGACGTCGCGTCCGAGATCTCTCGGCTCGTCCGCTCGGATTCACCCTGTGATCGCACGCTCGCGGCGCTCATGCTGGGCGAGCACGGACCGGACACGGCGATGGACCGGGCCCCGCTTCGCACGCTGCTCTCCGATTCAGACTCCGACGTCGTGAACGCCGCGCTCGCCGCGTGCCGATTGCAGGACGACACGGATCTGCTCGCGGAGGTTGTGCGCCGGCTCGACAACCGGCGGACAGCCGGCGCGGCAGTCGATGCCTTGGTGCGGGGCGGAGATGCTGCGCTGGTCGTCGTCGACGAGGGTCTCGGCGGAGGTGAGCTCAGTCGGCGAACGCAGGAGTTGCTCGTGCGGATCGGGCGGGAGATCGCAGGATCGCGTTCTACCGCGGTGCTGCGCCGGCACGTCGAGCATCGCGACCGTGAGGTCGGGCTCGCCGTCATGAGCGCGGTCGCGGCGCTGGGACCATCCGGCGCAGACGACCGAGCTCTCTCGGAACCCGCGGTGGTCGCGGAGGACCTCGTGCACGCGACGCATGTCTTGCGCGCGCTCGTCGCCTTCGCCGACGAGGCTTCGGCGACCATGCTCTGCGACGCGCTACGGGACGAACTGGACCTCCTTCGGAAGCGTGTCCTGGCGGCCTTGTCGATGCGGCACGGAACGGAGGGTTTGAGCCGGGTCGTCTTCCAGCTTGCGCAACGAGACGCGCGGTCCCATGCCCTCGCGCTCGAGTGGCTCGACGCGACCTTGACCGGCACGGATCGGGCGGTGGTCGCGCTCCTCGAGCCCGGGTTGTCCGACCGTGACCGCATGGACGCACTCATCCGGAGGTTTCGTGTCGCGCCGCTCGATCGGCGCGGGATCTTGCACGACCTGGCGGAAGACGGTGACGAGAGGTGGCGGCGGCCATGGATCGCGGCTTGTGCGATCTACGCCGCGTCGGAAATGCCCGCTGTGAATCTCCGGGAGATCGCCGACGTCGCGCGCGCCCCCATGGCGCTGCGGGCCGCCGAGGAGGACCACATCGTGGCCGAGACGCTCGACGGCATACTGCGCCGCCGTAGCGCTCGTTCGTGAGCGCGCTGTCGCTCTGCGCACAGAAGCATCCCGCGCGCTCATCGCCGCGCTCGTCGCCTGACATTCGCACCACGTCCGCCCGATCCGCGATGTATCGCGGGCGTATCGAAAATCGCATACGCCACCGCAACGGTCTTCCGTCTTCAGTGGAGGCATGGGCGACAGCGCATCACCGTCGGGGCCAGCCCGTCGTACGCGCAGGATCGTGCGCGTCAGTCTGGCGATCCTCGCTGTCGCGATCTCTGCGTTCGTCGTGCGGCCGTCACTCGTGGCGTCGGCTCCGTCGAGCTCGTCGGCCGCAGTTGGCCAGTCGACCGGTACGCAGACCGCGCTGGACGAAGGTGACGGTGTCATTCCCGACGGGGCGGCGGTCTCGGTGTTCGATGAGGAGAGACCGGCGGTGGGCAAGCTCGACCCGGATCTCCTCGATGTCTTGCGTCGGGCGGCGACGGACGCAGAGGCCGACGGCGTCAGGCTTTGGGTCAACAGTGGTTGGCGGTCGCCCGAGTATCAGCAGCAGTTGTTGCGGGACGCTGTCGTCGAGTACGGCTCGCGGGAAGAGGCCGCGCGGTGGGTGGCCACTGCGGAGACGTCTGCTCATGTGTCGGGTGAGGCGGTCGACATCGGCCCGTTCGATTCCGCGGCTTGGCTATCCGAGCACGGTGCCGCGTACGGGCTGTGTCAGATCTATGGCAATGAGCCTTGGCATTACGAACTGCGGCGCGATGCTGTCGACGACGGTTGCCCACCGATGCATGCGGATCCGACTGCGGACCCGAGCATGCAGCCGTGAACTTGCCGCCGTCGCGCTTCAGCGCCGATCAGGTCACTTCACCATGCCTGGGGCGTGCCTGGTTCGATTACGTCGGCGATATGCCGTGCTCCTTAGGCTTTAGTCATGCGCGTGCTGATCGTGGAGGACGAGCCATTCCTGGCCGAGGCTGTCCGTGACGGTCTCCGGCTGGAAGCGATCGCCGCCGACATCGCGGGCGACGGCAACACGGCCCTGGAACTGCTCGGCATCAACTCCTACGACCTCGCAGTGCTCGATCGCGACATCCCCGGCCCCTCCGGCGACGAGATCGCGCGACGAATCGTCGCCTCCGGCAGCGGCGTCCCGATCCTCATGCTCACCGCTGCCGACCGGATCGACGACAAGGCTTCCGGGTTCGAGCTCGGCGCCGACGACTACCTCACCAAACCGTTCGAGCTTCGGGAGCTCGTCATGCGGCTCAGGGCGCTCGACCGCAGACGCGCGCACGCCCGACCCCCGGTCAGTGAGATCGCGGGCCTCCGGCTGGATCCCTTCCGCCGGGAGGTCTTTCGCGACGGACGTTACGTCGCGCTCACCCGGAAGCAGTTCGCCGTGCTCGAAGTCCTCGTCGCCGCCGAAGGTGGTGTCGTCAGCGCCGAAGAGCTACTGGAGCGGGCCTGGGACGAGAACGCCGACCCCTTCACCAACGCCGTTCGCATCACCGTCTCCGCATTGCGCAAACGACTCGGCGAACCACGGCTCATCGCCACGGTGCCCGGCGTCGGCTATCGAATCGACACCGGCATGGAGTCCGCCCTTCCTGGCAGTACTCATGAATAGACGCCCGGGGCTCAGCGCCCGACTGAAACTCACCATCAGTTACGCCGGATTCGTGCTCCTCGCCGGCGCTCTCCTGCTGGCCGTCGTATGGGTGTTCCTGCTGCGCTACGTACCCGACCGCGCCGGCGCTCCCGGGGCCAACCGCTCCGACCTCGTGCGCGCGTTCGCCCCCGCCGCGGCCACAGCAATGGCCTTCCTCCTCTTGTTCGGCCTCCTGGGAGGATGGATCCTCGCCGGCCGGATGCTCGCACCACTCACACGAATCACCGACGCGGCACGGATGGCCGCGAACGGATCACTGTCCCACCGAATCCGCATGGAAGGCGCCAACGACGAGTTCCGCGAACTCGCCGACGTGTTCGACGCCATGCTCGAACAACTCGAATCCCACGTCACCGAGCAGCAACGATTCGCCGCGAACGCGTCCCACGAGTTGCGCACGCCGTTGGCAATCTCGCAGACACTCCTCGACGTCGCCCGCAGCGACCCAACGCGAGATCAGGGGGAACTCATCGAACGCCTCCACACGGTCAACACGCGAGCGATCGACCTCACCGAGGCCCTCCTGCTGCTCAGCCGCGCCGAGCGCGGCAGCTTCACCCGCGAGCCCGTCGACCTCTCCCTCATCGCCGAAGAAGCCACTGAAACGCTGCTTCCCCTCGCCGAACAGCGCCGGATCACGTTCGACGTCGCCGGCGAGACAACACAGACCGTCGGCTCCGCGGCGCTTCTACTGCGGATGGTGACGAACCTCGTCCAGAACGCCATCGTCCACAACCTCCCCGCCGGCGGCACCGTCACGGTCCACACCGAATCGCAAGACGATGCGAGTGTGCTGCGGGTCGCGAACACGGGCCACGCGCTCCCATCGGAGCTCGTACCGACCCTCACCGAACCGTTCCGACGCGGAACGGAACGCACACGCACCGACGGGCATGCCGGCGTCGGACTAGGGCTGGCCATCGTGCACAGCATCGTCCGAGCACACGACGGGACGCTCGACCTCACACCCCGCCCCGCCGGCGGTCTCCTCGTCACGATTCGACTTCCCGGCACGGCGCAGGCATCGTGCCGGAGCGTCGGCTGCACTCCAGCGGGCACCGCTGAACTCGGCGGCCGACATGCACCCGGACACTTCGCGCGCTCCGTGATGAAGCGGTTCGGGGCAGCCGATTCAGCCGGGCTGGCCGCGATTGGGTCGGGCGTGGAATCGATCACGAGGCAGCGACCGCCTGAACCCAGGCGGAACACCTTGCCGCGTTCGCGGTCACGCAACTCCGGGGACCTCCGCTGACGGATTCGGCGATCGTTACGATTTCTCGTAGCGCGCGCTCGTGCGCCCAGCAAAGCATCCAGGCCTGTTCAGTGCGGCTACCGCCGCTGCGGAAGATGGAACGCGAGCGCCGAGATGACGATCGCCCGCGGCCACGACGTGCGCCAGCGCCAGCGTGACCTGGGTTGCGGTGTCGGCATCGGCCGTCACGACCGGCCCGAACGACAGGACCGTGAGCACGACGGTCGTCACGACGAATGTCCGAGCGGGACGCTTCGCCCACCGGGCGAACGCGTACGCCATACCCACGCCGACTGCCGACCAGAGCAGCGTGATGAAGGCAAACGCCGGAATTGGGATCTCGTCACCGTCGACTTCGAGGGGAATGTCGATCGCGTCGGCGACGAGCGCGACGGCCGCAGCCCCCACTGCGGCAGCGACGGCAGCAGCAACGCCGACGAACCACAACGGGCGAGCTCGGGTCGGGGTCGGGGTCGGGGCGGAGCGGGCAGTCGAAGAGTCCATTGTCGTCGACGCCATTGGGATTCCTCCTATCCGTGACAACTCTAGGTACACGGCGACCGTAAGACCTCAACCTCACTTGAGGTCAAGACTCGAACGATAGCTGCGTTCGGCCTCCGTGAGGGCCCAGGGCGGTTGTCTAAAGTTCACTCGAGGTCTATGCACGTCGTATCCTCCGCGCGGCATATGGAAACAGAGCTTCTGAGCATCGGCGCGATGAGTGAACGCACCGGAGTGGCGCCCTCTGCGCTGCGCTTTTACGAGTCCGAGGGGCTGATCCACTCGACGCGAACGGAAGGAGGACAGCGAAGGTACGCACGCGAAACCATTCGGCGGGTTTCGTTCATTCGCGTGGCGAAAGAGGTCGGCCTGAGCCTCGAAGACATCGGCGAGGCCCTCGCATCGCTGCCCGAGCGACGAACGCCCAACAAGAAGGACTGGGAGCGCCTCTCGAGCGCGTGGCGTCCCCGCATCGAGCACCAGATCCGCGTCCTGGAACGTCTGAGCGATCGCCTCACCGGATGCATCGGGTGCGGGTGCCTCTCATTGCAGGCGTGTCGCCTGCTCAATCCCGGAGACGAAGCTGCGGAACGCGGGCCCGGGCCGCGCTACGTACTCGACGACGACGACTGACGCGTTCAGTTGACCGAAACGCCCCGGCGCACGACGACGCGATCGTAGTTGCGTCGCATCAACTCGATGATGTCACGCACGTCGGCGTCCGTTTCGATCTCGCGAGCGGCGGGACCGCGCTTGTCGGGAAACACGGGGTGCGGCACGATGCGCCCTTCTGCCCGCAGTTCATCCCACATCGCGTGGGGGAAGCTGAAGTGCGCGGCGTGGTCGCCGTGTACGTGGCCGATCTCGCGGCCCGCGACCTGGAACGCGACCTCGCCGAGCTCGCCCGTGTCGACCTCGACTCCCGGCCACGATCCGACTGCTTCGGTGATCTTCTCGCTTGCGGTTGGTTCGCTCGGCATCGGTAGCTCCTCTACTCGCACGTCGAGCCCTCAGCATAAGAGTTCAAGTGAACTTGAGGTCAAGGGCCGCCGCTCATGAGATCCGCGCGAATCGCCGCTTGAGCTCGGCCGGTGTCGAACAGAGATGCGGCCGTGACCCAGTCGGGCTGCTTGTGCCGATGCTGCTCGGCCCGGCTAACTCCAACCGATCGCCTACGCGGATCATGACGACTACCACTTGCTCACCTCTCAGCGGCCGCGACTTCGGCGTTGAGTGCCTTCAACGCGTCGTTGTAGATCTCGGAGAAGGTAGGGAACGGTTGGATCGTGTCGCGCAGGATCGGGAGCGGTACGTGCGCGCGGATGGCCAACGTGGCTTGTTGGAGCCATTCGCCGGCTTCGGGCCCGAGCACGTACGCGCCGGTGAGCCGCTGCCCGTCGCTGAGGAGGGTCAGGAAGCCATTCGACTCGGCGTACGCGCGGGTGTAGGTGGCGGTTTTCGAGACCCCCGAGACCGGTGCGCTGCCGCGTGAAGCGCGCGTCGCTGTCCCCGACGGCCGCCGCTTGCGGATCGGTGAAGACGACGCGCGGGAGCGCTTCGTAGTTGGCTGTGCGGGGCTCGCCGAGGATGTTCGCGGCGACGATGTCGCCCTGGTACTTGCCCGTGGTCGTCAAGGGCCAGATGCCGGTGACGTCGCCGATCGCCCAGATCCCGTCGCCGGCGCGCAACTGCGTGTCAACGGGGATCCCGTTGTCGTCGGCAGTGATGGCGACGGACTCCAGCCCGATGTCGTGGACGCGGGGACGGCGACCGGTCGCGACGAGCAGGCGGTCACCCCGCAGCTCGCGGTCATCGTCGAGTTCGAGCACGAACTCGACGCCTTCGCGGCGCGCTGCGGTCGCGTTGACGCCGAGCACCATCTCAATGCCGTCGCGGCGGAGGACGTCGCCGAGTGCGAAGCCCAGCGCTTCCGGCTCCCTCGGGAGTACGTGCTCGGCCATGTCGACGAGTGCGACATCGCCGCCGAGTCGGCGCACGGCCTGGGCCATCTCGACGCCGACCGGACCGCTGCCCAGGATCAGCAGGCGGCGGGGGATCGCCTCCATCGCGGTCACCTCGCGGTTGGTCCACACACCCTTGAGCTCCGGGAGGCCCGGGACCGGCGGGATGATGGGTTCCGAGCCGGTGGCGACGACGACGTGCCGGGCGGTGTATCGAATGCCGCCGACTTCGACGGCACCGTGTCCCGCGAGTCGGCCGTTGCCACGCAGGAGGTCGATGCCCTGGTTCGTGAGCCAGGCCGCGGCGTTGGTGTCGACGTGTTTCGAGACCATGTAGTCACGCCAGGCGAGCGCGGCCGCGACGTCGACCTGCGCGCTCGCCGCCGCTTCGTTCGCGTCGTGTGCGGCTTCACCCGGGCGAAGCAGCGTCTTCGAAGGGATGCAGGCCCAGTTGGAGCACTCGCCACCGACGAGCTCGCGTTCGACGACGGCGACGCGCAAACCGCCTTCTGCGAGCGCGCCGGCGCAGTGTTCTCCGGGTGCACCTGCGCCGAGGACGATGACGTCGTAGTCGGTCAGGACGGAACCCCGTCGCCGGTTTGCTCCGCCAGCATGTACGCGGCGTACCAGGCGGGCCAGTCCTCATCTCGCTCGCCGGTGCGCTGCTCGTGTTCGCCGTGCGCGGCCTCTGCTCGTTTGAGTGCTTGCGCGAGTTCTGTGGCGGACCTGAACGTGGCCGAGTCGACGCGACCGGGTAAGCGACTCGTGATCTCCTGCAATTGCCATACGTTGCCGTCCGGGTCGCGGAACTCCACGAAGGACGCATAAGTACGCCGTTGCGGATCGGGACCGCTCGCTCGCACGTTGGAGGCGAAGCGGTTGTAGCCCCCGCTTCCATCGTGAAAGACCTCGGTCGGGTCGGCACCATTGCGGACGAGGTCGTCGTGCGCGTGTTCGATGTCGGAGACGACGAGGAGACTCATCGCCGACCCCGGAGAAGCAGCAGTGAGGCCGATGCCGAACTGCACCGAGCACTCGGAGCCCGGAGGATTGAGCTGGACGATCCGGAAGTTCTCGTTCCCGAGATCCGCGTCGAGCCTCCACCCGAGGTCCTCGTAGAACGTCTTCGCGCGATCGACATCCGAGACGGGGATGACGACAACCTCGAGCTTCATATCGACGTTCTCGACAGGCGCCTGGCTGCGCGCGGGATGGCCGGCTTCAGTGGTGCTCATGGTTGCCTCCCTGAAGTCTCCGACCGTCGCGCGCCGCTCGCTGCCGGTCAAGGCGCCTCACGATTGATGTCTGAGGCCTTGAGATCGACGATTGATGGTGAAGGACTGGATGTGTTCACCCAAGAGGTTTGCTGGTTGTCCTCGACGTCCGCGTCGGCGAGCCACGGCGCGTGTGACGTCCCGCCGCAGTTCGTTTGCCCACGTGGCGAGGGTTGGCCGGGCGTATGTCGGGCATAACGAGCCCGTGAGTGCGTTGTTTCTGAACTGCCCGCACCACGTGATCGCCGACGTCGCGGCGCGGCACGTGGCCCGGTGAGCTGCGGTCGCCTCCGCCTCGGGTGTTCGGGGTGGGTTTACCGCGATTGGCGCGGCATCGTGTACCCCGCGGACCTTCCCCAGCGTGACTGGTTCACCAGCTACGCGAGCCGGTTCGACACCGTCGAGCTGAACACGACCTTCTATCGCCTCCCGACGACCACCGCAGTCGAACGATGGGCCCGACAGGCCCCCGACGGGTTCGTCTATGCAATCAAGCTCGGTGCGTTCGGTTCCCATCGAATGAAGCTGCGCGATGCGGCGACCTGGTTGCCGAACCATCTCGACCGTGTGTGCCGTCTCGGTCCCGCGATGGGGCCGACATTGGTCCAGCTCCCGCCGAGGTGGCGACGCGATGTCTCCCGACTGGATGAGTTCCTCGGTGTCGCGCCGAAGTCGCTGCGCTGGGCAGTGGAGCTGCGCGATCCCTCATGGCTCCACGACGACGTCTATTCGCTCCTCGAACGCCACGGCGCGGCGCTGTGCATCCACGATCTTCTCGAAGGCCATCCGTGGATCCGCACCACCGACTGGACCTACGTGCGTTTCCACGGGCCCGAGGCGACGACTCACAAGTACGTGGGCCGTTACGGCGGGCGCCGCTTGTGGCGCCCGGCCGAACGCGTGGCTGCGTGGATCGAGGAAGGCACTGACGCTTACGTCTACTTCAACAACGACTTCGACGGCGCCGCGGTCGCGGACGCGAACTGGTTCAGGAACCGGGCGCGGACTTCCCTTGCGGAGGAATGAGCGAGCACGCAATCCATTCCGACGCCGAAGCCGGGTCATCGCCCGATGCGCGACAGATAGCGTGCCGCACGAGGAGAGGGGAGTCGCATGGTTGAGCGCAGGGCAGTGAACCCGTGGACATGGTCGCAGAACTTCGGTTTCAACCAGGCCGAGCTGGTGGAGGGTGCCGGCAAGGTGTTGTTCTGCTGCCGGTCAAACGTCGGTCGATGGCGACGGCAACCCGCAGCATCCCGGCGACATGGCGGCCCAGATCGCGCTCGCGGCCGACAATCTCGAGGCCGTGCTGCAAGAAGCGGGGATGAGCTTCGCCAACGTTGTCCGCCTCAACTTCTATACGACGGATGTCGACGCCTTCTTGGCCAATGCCGACGTCCTTGGCAGCCGTACCGCCGCGGTTGGAGTCGCTCCCGCAGGCACGCTGCTGGGCGTTGCCCGTCTTGCCTTTCCCGAACTCATGATCGAGCTCGAAGCGACGGCGGTCGCCTAGCTGTTCGGCCTGGCGAGGTTGGTGACGCGGCACCTGTAGCGGGGTGACATTTTGGACGCTACCTGAGCACGGGATCTCTGTCCATGAAGACTCTCGAAACGGATTACCTGGTGATCGGGGCCGGCGCGGCCGGCATGGCGTTCACCGACGAAGTGATCGCCGACTCCGACGCCGACGTCGTGATGGTCGATCGACGCCATCGCCCGGGCGGCCACTGGAACGACGCCTATCCGTTCGTGCGCCTGCATCAGCCCGCGCCGTTCTACGGTGTGAATTCGCGCCGGCTCGGTACCGATGTCATCGATACGACGGGTCCGAACGCGGGTTGGTACCCGCGCTCGAGCGCGGGGGAGATCTGCGACTACTTCGGGCGTGTCCTCGACGAGACCTTGCTGCCGTCGGGCCGGGTGCGGTTCTTCGGCATGTGCGACTACGTCGGGGAGAAGCGTGGCGAGCACCTGTTCGTGTCGCGGTTGACCGGTGACGAGACTCGCGTGCGGGTACGACGGCGGGTCGTCGACGCGACGTATCTCGAAACCCCGATCCCGGCGACGCACGTCCCGTCGTTCGACATCGATCCCGATGCGCGCTTCATACCCGTCAACGATCTCGTCACAATGTCCGAGCCCGCACCCGGCTACACGGTGATCGGCGCGGGCAAAACCGCGATGGACGCGTGCAGCTGGTTGCTCGACAACGGCGTCGAGCCCGATGCGATCCGTTGGATCCGGCCGCGCGACGCCTGGATGCTCGACCGCGCCCACGCGCAACCGCTCGATCTCGTGACGGCGATCATCGAGGACGTCGCGGCCCAGCTCGAGGCGGCCGCGGAAGCCGAAGGCGTCGGCGACCTGTTCGCGCGGCTCGAAGCCAACGGTCACCTCATTCGCCTCGACGACCGTGTCGAGCCGACGATGTACCGGTGTGCGACCGTGAGCACGAGCGAGCTCGAACAGCTCCGGTCGATCGAGAACGTCGTACGCCGGGGCCGGGTGCGCGCCATCGGCACCGACGAGATCGTGCTCGAGGCCGGGACCATTCCTACGGATGTCGCGCAGGTCCATGTCGACTGCACCGCAGCCGGTCTGCGAGTGAGCCCGGGGCGCCCGATCTTCGAGGACGATCGCATCACGCTGCAGCAAATGCGCATCTGTCAGCCCACGTTCAACGCCGCGCTGGTCGGGTACATCGAAGCGTCGGATCGCGACGATGTCGAACGGAACCGTTTGTGCCCACCGAACCCGTATCCGACTGCAGCGCGCGACTGGATCGGCGGCACGCACATCTCGATGTCCGCGCAGGCCGCGTGGAACAAGGATGCCGACCTGGTGACGTGGCTCACCGACGCCCGGCTCAACGCAGTGTCGGCGATCGGCGCACGCCACGTCGTGGGATGCCACGGGAAGTCAGGCTCGTGGGCGCGGCGACGCTTGAGCTCGAAGAAGTGCGGATAGGAGACGAGCGCGACCGTCGCGTCCCAGAGCACGCCGGCCTGTTCGCCTCGGGGAACGCGAGACAGCACCGGCCCAAAGACTCCGACGCCGTTGACGTGGATCGACGGTGTTCCGACGTCGTCGCCGACGGGATCGACGCCGGCGTGGTGGCTGGCGCGCAGCTCGACATCGTGCTCGTCGCTGTCGGCCGCGTGGCCGAGGGAAGTCGGGAGGTGGACCTCGGCAAGCGCCTCGCACACAACGGCACTGAGGTCGCGTCGACCGTTGTCGTGGATGCGAGTCCCGAGCGCTGTGTACAGCGCGCCCAAGACGTGCTCGCCGCTGTGCGCGGCGGCGGCCGTCGCGATACGAGCCGGCCCCCACATCACCGGCTTCACTCCGTCGTAGTCGGCGGGCAGGTCGCGCTCCTCGTTCAGCACCGCCAGGCTCATCACGTGGAACCGGACCGTCACCGACCGCACACGCTCGACCTCGAGAACCCATCGCGACGTGATCCACGCCCACGGACAGAGTGGGTCGAACCAGATGTCGACCGACGTGGCCTGATCGGCGAGCACGTCGGCAGTACGAACCAAACCTCGACACCGGTTCGCGGCCGAGAGCTCAGGCGTTCCGGGCGTTCCGCACGGGCTCGCGGTTAGCGTTCGAACGGTGGCGGAGGCACGCGACATCCTCGATCTCCTCGACGAGGGCTCCACCGCCGCACTCATCCCGCTGTTCGCACCACGACTCCAGGGATGGGACGCCGACTCGTGGATTCGCGAGCAATGGGTTGCCGGCCTCGAGTCGATGCTGGGTCCACGGCGGCAGGTCGTCAGCGAGACGCAGGTGTCGTCGACACTGACGCGGTTCCGCCTGGAGGGCGAGCGTGGAACCGCGGTCGCCACGATCATCTTGGACGACGACGGCCGCTGGTTCGGTGCGTCGCTCAAGCGCCGCGCCGCGGAGGGAATCGCCAACATCGTCCTGCAGTGCCCGTGGAACGAGGAGCGCGACGCGATGTCCGTGCTCTACGACGATCTCCTTCATCTCGATCGGTGGGACGTCCCGACCCTCGTGTTCGACGAGGGGATGCCCGACGATCCGCGGCCGCGGTGGCCCGATCCCGCCTACCCGCAGCAGATGCACCTCGACATCCGCGTCGGCGATCTCGATGCCGTCGACGCACTGGTCGTGAACCGCGGTGCCACCCGCCTCGCGGAGTTCGATGACCACCGGGTCTACGCCGACATCATCGGCCACCCCTTCTGCCTGTATCCCGCGGATGTAGCGAAGCCGGAGCTGTGGCGACTCGTGATCGACGCTCGCGACCCGGACGCGCTGCAGGAGTTCTACGAGCGCCTCCTCGGGACCGACACGACACCGACGCTCACATTCCAACACTCGGACGCCGAGCCGCCGCGCTGGCCGGATCCGGCATATCCGGCCCAGGTGCACGTCGACCTGATGTTCGACGACCCTGCACCCGTCGCGGCGCGTGTCGTCGACTTGGGCGGCTCGATCCTCCGCCGCCGCGATGGCTTCCCCGTCTACGCAGACCCGGCCGGTCACCCCTTCTGCATCGGCCGTCCCGGGCGAGTGACGGTCATCCCCCTTGGCGCGGCATCAGGTCCATCGCGATGCTCAGTGCCCGAACGCCCACGCCACCATCAGCGGGAACTCTTCCCCCAGAACGCGCCGCCGTGCTCTCCGTCCCGTTGCAACATGGCGACGTCCGCGTCTGCATTGCGCAGCGCGTCCGCCCACCGTGTCGCGTTGTCGAGGAAGAACTGCTCTTGCCTGCCCGCGACGAGGTAGACGCGGGGAAGCGGACTCGGCAAGACCTCCGGCGGCTTGTAGCCCGCGCCGGGCGACGCGGAGAAAACCGCCCCGTAGACGTCCGGATGGCGAAGCCCCATGGCGAGCGCGAGCTCACCCCCGAGGGACGCACCCCACACGCCAGTACGGTCGGCGGGCAACGTGACTCCGAAACGCGACTCGACGAATCGACCCACGTCGTCGACGAAGAACTTCTCGTGTGCTGCGAACCGTTCAGCGTCGAAGTCCGGCACGTACTCATGGAGCCGCCCGTCGTCATCCGGCAGCCCGTGGACACCGACGATCATGGTGGACGGTACGCCGGCGCCTTCGAGAACCTCGCTCAGGCGTGCGATGTGCCACGCACCGTCAGCAGCGAACACGACCGCCTCCGCCGGATCGGGCGGGACGTACACCGTGACTTGGCGACCCCCGTCGTACTCCAGCGCTTCGGTGACCAGCTCTCCCGCGACGGGCGACATCGGCGTGGTTCCTTTCAGTCCGCACCCCATCCCGCCTCAACGTAAACGACTCTGCCCCATGCAGCGACCACGTCACCGACGCCGAACACCGCGACCGAACGGACTGACGCGTGCCACCGCGCGAACCGGCTGAGCGTGGTGAGCGTGACGCGGTCGTCCCGCTCGAGCTGTTCTTCGATCTCGTTTTCGTCTTCGCCTTCACGCAGGTCGCCACGCTGCTCACCGACGACCCGACATGGGGTGGGGTGCTCCGAGCGGGCTTGGTGCTCAGCGTCATGTGGTGGGCATGGTCCGCGTATGCCTGGCTGACCAACACGCTCGATCCCGAAGAGGGTGGCGTGCGGATGGTGATGTTCGCCGCCATCGCCGCGATGGTCATCGTGTCATTGACAGCGCCGCGCGCCTTCGGTCGAGACGCCACGACGTTCGCGATCGCGTACCTGATCGTCCGCGCCCTGCACCTGGTGCTCTATGCGATCGCGGGACGCGGGGACCGCGAGCTGTTGCGCGCGGTGCTGCGGATCGTGCCGTCGGTGTTCCTCAGTGCGACGCTGCTCATTCTTGCCAGTCCGCTGCACGGAGCCGCGAAGCTCTGGTGTTGGGGAGCGGCCGCGGCCGTCGACTACCTCGGACCGCTCGTCGGGCACATGCGCGGTTGGCGCCTTTCGCCCAGGCACTTCGTCGAGCGCTTCGGTCAGATCATCCTCATCGCGCTGGGCGAGTCAATCGTCGCGATCGGAGTCGGTGCCGCAGGACTCGAACTGGATCCGGGCCTCATCATCGCGGTGCTGCTCGGCGTGACGGTCGTCGCCTGCCTGTGGTGGTCGTACTTCGACTGGGTCGTCTACGTCGCGCAGAGCCGACTCGTCGAAGCAACCGGCGCGCGCCGTGCTGCGCTTGCGCGTGACGGCTACTCGTACCTGCACCTCCCCATGGTCGCCGGCATCGTCCTGTTCGCGTTCGGGCTCGAGACCGCATTGCACGGCACGGCGACGTCGCTGGACATCGTTCCCGCGTTCGGGCTCGTCTGCGGGATTGCGCTGTATCTCTTCGCCCACGTCGCGTTCCGACTGCGCATCGGCGGCGGGCTCGGACGCGGGCGACCGATCGCGGCGCTCGTGCTCCTCGTGTTGCTGCCCGTTGCGACACATGTGCCGGCCGCCGGCGCGCTCGCCATCGTCGCCGCAGTCTGCGTCGCTCTCATCGTGTACGAGGCCATGCGGCACCGCGAGAGTCGCGCACTCATCCGAGCCCGACGCGGCGACTTGCGCACCGACGACATCAGTCGACTCGAGAACGAACGTCCGTAGCGCTCCGACGGCCGCGCATGGGGATTACGAGCGAGCGAACACGCCCTCGCGCTGCACGAAGGCCGCGGCCTCGACCCGGTTGCGCAGGCCGAGCTTGTCGAAGACGTTCCGCAGGTGGGTCTTCACGGTCTCGTTGCCGATGTAGAGCGCGGCCGCGATTTCTCGGTTCGTGAGCCCTTGGGCGCAGAGGACGAGCACCTGGCTCTCACGTTCGGAGACCCCGTCGCGCTTGCCGGGCCAGTCCAAGTGCTCGTACGCGGGCTGTCGCATCCTGGCCGAGCGCTTCGACGTATTCGCCGCCGGCTATCCGCACCAGTGCGTCGGCGATGTCTTCGGCAGCCAGACGCTTGGAGATGAGCCCGGAAGCTCCAGCGGCACGGGCTTCATCGATCAACTCAGGTCGGAAGGTCGAGCGAGAAGATCGCCACACGCTCGACCTCCGGATGGGCGACGAGCTTCCGCAGCACGGATGCGGCGAGACCGACACGTCCGTAGGTGTCGTACAAAGCAACGTCGATCGGCCCTCCGGTGATCGGCTCGCCGATGACGATGGCGTCGCAGACGTGGAGTCGGTCGGGGTAGCGCCGCAAGAGGCTCGCCATCCCTTCGACCACGAGTTGGTAATCATTGACAGCTGCGACCCGAACCGGTAACCGCACCACGTCCTGCTTCTACCCCGGTTGGGGGATCTGACGCTCGCGCCGCATGCACGCCGCCCGGAAGCGGGAAGAAGCACCTCGACTCGGACGGGCCGAGCGTCGCAAACAAAGGGGCTAGTGATGCAGATCGAGCAATCCGCCCGTGCCGAAGCCGGTGCGGTGGCCGAGACCGTGAAGGACGAGACGAAGAACGTCGCGCGGGAGGCGCAGCAGCAGGCGCGCACGGCGCTCCATCAGGTCCAGGACGACCTTCGCAGCCGCGCCGATGCCGAGGCGACACGCTTCGCCGAGACGTTGCACGCGACGGGACAGCAGTTGTCATCGATGGCGGATGCCGCGGACGGGCAAGGTCTGATGCCGACCATCGTCCGCGACGGTGCGCAGGCCGTCGAACGTCTCGCCAATCGCCTGGATCAGGGCGGCCTCGACGCGGTCACGGGTGACGTTCGGCGGTGGGCGCGGCGGAGCCCGGGTTCGTTCCTCCTCGGTGCCGGCGCACTCGGGTTCCTTGCCGGACGCCTGGCGCGCAATCTTTCGGGCGACGGCGGCGCGCCCGCCGCGGGCGGAACGGCATCCGAGCAACCGTTCGCGAGCGAGGGCGGAGCGCAGTGACGCGCATCGAGCCCGATCCGACCGAGCCGAAGCAGCCCGACAAGTCGCTCGGCGACCTCTTCGGTGATCTGTCGCAGGAGTTCACGGACCTGGTTCGGACGCAAACGGAGCTCGCGAAGACCGAGATTCGCACTCAGACGGACCGCGCGAAGCAGGTCGCCGGCGCGTTCGGCGCGGCCGCGGTCGCCGGCTACATGGCGCTGATCATGTTGTCGTTCGCCGCGGCGTGGGGCCTGAGCGAGATCGTGCCCGAGGGCGTCGCGTTCCTCATCGTCGGCGGGTTGTACGCCGTCGGTGCCGGGGTGCTGTTCCTACGCGGACGGGCGCGGGCCAAGGAGCTGTCGCTCGTTCCGCAAGAAACCGTTGAATCGCTGAAGGAGGACGTCCAGTGGGCACGACAGAACATGAGCTGAGACGTGACGCGCAACACCAGCGCGAGCGGATGGGTGACACGCTCGAAGCGATCGGCGATCGCCTGTCACCCGAGCGGATCGTCGAGCGCCGCAAGGCCGCGGTCGGTCAGCGGTTCCGCAACGTGAAGGAAGCCGTCATGGGTTCGCCCGACTACGACGAATTCGGCGGGAGCGGTGGTGGGCTTCGCGGTCGAGCCGAAGGCATGGCGTCGTCCGCGAGCGATGCATTGCAGGGCGCGACGCAGCAGGTGCAACAAGCACCGCAAGCGATCGCCGCGCAGGCGAGCGGGAATCCGCTCGCGGCCGGCATCGTCGCGTTCGGTTTGGGCGCGCTGTTCGCGACTGTCCTGCCGAAGACCCGTACCGAGCAGCACCTCGTCGAAGAAGCGCGGCCGCAGCTGGAATCGGCAGCCGAAGAGCTCAAGGACGTCGGCCGTGCGGTTGCTTCGGACGCCAAGGAACGGACGACTTCCGCGGTCGCAGAGGTCAAGGCGGCAGGGGAGAGTGCCACTGGGTCCGTTCGCGACCAAGCCCGTGAATCCGCCGAGCACGTGCGCCAAGACACAGGAGAGACCAATGGCTGACGTGACCGAACTGATCGAGGCCGACCATCGCGAGGTCGAGCACTGTTCGAGCAATTCAAGAACGACAACTCGAAACAGACCGCGATGAAGATCTGCGACGAGCTCGACGTCCACGCCGACGCCGAAGAGAAGGTGTTCTACTCGGCTGTGCGCGGACGTTCCCGACGGCGAAAAGCTCACGAGCGAAGCCACCGACGAGCACAGCGAAGCCCGGCAGCTCATCGGCCGCATCAAGAACACGCAGGACGAATCCCATCTCGCGGAACTCGTGAACGAGCTCGAGCAGGCGATCTCGCACCACGTGGACGAAGAGGAGAGCGAGATGCTTCCGAAGGCCCGCAAGGCACTCGCCAGCGGCCGCCTCGAAGCGCTCGGTTCGGAATTCGAGAAGGCAAAAGCAAACGCGTAGGTCGCACCAGGCAGGAGCTCACGCCGATGGCATCGACGACGAACCCGAACGGCTCCGCGCAGGACGACGCCGACGCGGCGCCCGACAAGCCGACCGAACTGCCTGCACGCTCCTGGGTTGGAGTACTGCGTCGGACGGTCCGGGAGTTTCGCGACGACAACCTCACCGACTGGGCGGCGGCGCTGACGTACTACTCGGCGATGTCGCTGTTCCCCGCGATGCTCGTCTTCGTCGCCGTGGTCGGGGTCTTCGGTCAGTATCCCGAGACCACCGACGCGATCCTGAAGATGGTGCGCAAGATCGGACCCGAATCCACGGTGGATACGGTCCGGGGGCCGGTCGAAGCCGTCGTGCGGCAGAAGGGCGGTGCCGGTGCGCTCCTCGGCGTCGGTCTGCTCGGCGCGCTCTGGTCCGCGTCGGGATACATCGGCGCATTCATGCGCGCGTCGAACGTGATCTACGAGGTCGGGGAGGGCCGGCCGTTCTGGAAGCTGCGCCCCGTGCAGCTCCTCGTCACGATCTTCATGATCTTGCTCGGTGTCATCGTCGCATTGAGTCTCGTCGCGACCGGTCCGGTCGCCGAGGCGATCGGCGAAGGCATCGGCATCGGCGACGCCGCGGTCACAGCTTGGGAGATCGCCAAGTGGCCCGTCCTCGTGATCATCGTCATCACGATGCTGGCGGTCCTGTACCACGTCTCGCCGAACGTGCGGCTGCCAGGGTTCCGTTGGATCAGTCCGGGCGCGGTCGTCGCGGTCGTCCTGTGGCTCGTGGCGTCGGCGGGTTTCGCGTTCTACGTCGCCAACTTCGGTTCGTACAACAAGACCTACGGCAGCCTCGGCGGCATCATCGTCTTCCTGGTGTGGCTGTGGATCACGAACCTTGCGGTGTTGCTCGGCGCGGAGTTCAACGCGGAGCTCGAACGGGGCCGCGAACTCGAAGCGGGCGAGCCCGCCGAGGACCAGTTGCAACTGCCTCCGAAGGACACACGGAAGCTCGCCGACACCCACGCCGGTTCTTGACTGCGCGTCGCTAGGTTCGTCACCGGCGTCGCGCACAGGGCTCGCGGTTGCCTCGCAGCGACTCGAGGCAATCGAGGTTCTTCGCGTCCACGGACCACATCTGCGGATCGCAGTCGCGGCATGGATCGTGAAGCAGGACGTGTCTCGCGAACCGGCTGCCGTAGAGCGTGAGGTCGAACCAGTTGATGCCGATGCCCGCGACTTCGTCCGTCAGGATGCTCGCGTTGGTCGACACCGTCACGTGGTCGCCTTCGGCGCGACTGGCGATATATGCCGGCACCCGTGCGGGAAACACCTCGTACTCCTGTCGGGCGAAGTTCCTCGCGATGTCCTGCGGTCCGCCGACGACGTATGCGACCGGGACCGAGATCTTGCTGATCAGCGCCTTCACCTGTTCGATCGGTGTGCCGGGGAACGCGCCCGACCCCGACAGCACGAACGCCGCCGTCACCCGCGAGTCGGATGCCGTCAGCGCGATCGTCGTGATCCCGCCGCAGGAGTTCCCCGCGGCGACCACGCGGTCGAGATCGAGACGATTCGTGAAGGGCCCACCCGGCAATGAGTTCTGCTTTTCCGCCCAGTCAATGGCCAACGCCTGATCGGCCGCGCTGGTCACGTCGGCCGGGTTGGTCGGGCCGTCGGGCGGAGCCGCAATGGACACGACGAAGTACCCCGCGGCCGCCCAGCTTCTGAGCAGCGGCTGCCAGACACCGTCGAATCGAACACAACCGCCGTTGGCCCAAACCACCACGGGAAGCGGCGCTCCTGTGGCGTCGAGATCGGTCGGGCGGAAGACGTGATAACCGGGAAGGTCGGCCGGTGACTCCATCGTCGTCGGGAGTGATTGAGAGCGGGTCCGTGGCCATCTGTCGTACGTCGCGTCGGGACCGTGATACCGACCAACGCCGGAGCAGGCGGCGAGGAGCGAGACCAGCACCGCGGCAACGAGGCACGATCGAACTCCCGCGACTCGCCGTGATTCGCAGCGTTCACGACTCCGAACATGCGTCCCCGCGCGAACCAGCAGGCGATCATTCTGTGGATGCATCCGCACACACTGCCCAGCAAGAGTGCGGGTCGCAAGTGCGTAGGTGCCGGCACCGCATCCGCGCGGACCATGAGCAAGACTTACGGGGCAGGAGGTGCGCCGTGCCCGATGTCTACGCCACAATCGCGGACGTCGATGTCGAGATGCAGGAGCGTCTCGCCGGCATCTTGGAATTGCGCGCCGCCGATCCCCAACAGCAAATGATGCTCGACTCGTATCTTTCGGAGATCGAGTTCCCGCCGGGCGCGCGGGTGCTGGAAATCGGATCCGGGACCGGCGCGAAGAACGACCACGCGACGATGCGCAACGCGGTGGCTCGCGGACGCGGTGATCCCGATGCGCGAACTGCCAGGAGATCGCAGCGGCCGAGGTCACTTCAACGACGGAGTCCAGGCCAAAACCGACGAGCGCCGATGAGGACGCGATGGCCCCGGCGGTGATCGCGACAACCGCTTCGACGACGTTGTAGGTGACGCGCCCGCGACCAGCAGACGAACACGGCGATGAGATTGCAGTACGAGCGGGCACGACGGCTACCGCGGTCATGGCGCTTCGGCCTCGCACGGTTCGCCGTGATCGACAGCAAGTACGACGCCGAGCAGGTCCGCGAGCGCTGGCGAGGTTTGCGTCGGTGAGTTCGTAGCGCATCTGCCGGCCCGAGGCGTCGCGACGACGAGCCCGCATCCGCGAAGACAGGCGAGGTGGTTGCTCGTGTTGGTGCGCGTGAGATCCGAGGCTCGTCGCGAGGTTGGCCGGGTACGCGGGACCGTCGAGCAGTGCGAGCAGGATGCGGCAACGTGTGGGATCGGCGAGCGCCCGACCGAGCCGATTCATCGCTTCGAGCCGGTTCGCAAGCGTCAGCATGCACTGAACAGTACAGTCTGGCTGACCTATCGGCACCGTGACCCGGAGCGACAGATGGCGAACTCGCAACAGATCGAGCATTGGAACGGCGAGACCGGGCAGACCTGTGCCGAGGACGGCGAACGCTACGCAACGATGCTGCAACCGTTCGGCGATCGGGACATCGAGCCGATCCAGCCGAAGGCGGTGAAAGCGCATTCTCGACGACGGCTGCGGCAATGGCGACCTTTCGATCGCCGCGGCGTGGAAGTCGTGCCGGATGGCATGGTCATCGGCCTCGACATCTCCGGTCCGATGTTGGTGAACGCGTGCGGCGCGCGTCGACGTCGCCGGTGTCTCCAACGTGCGATTCGAACAAGGAGACGCGCAGATTGTCGCGCTGCCCGACGAGTCGTTCGACGCTCCGTGCAGCGGTTCGAGATCGTGTCTTCGAAGAGCCACGGGTACCTGCAAACGACCGAACCGGAATACATGCTGACGCTTGTCGTCCGTGGCGCTGATGCACTTGCGTCATCGGGACGCATCGGAAGTGATCTCTCGACGTCACTGAAGGCCGAGGCTGGACGTCGAGCCGAAGCCGACGAGTTCTACGGCTTCATCGGATTCGCGAGCTTCATTGCCCGCAAGCCCTGAGTGACGCCGTCCTTGCGTATACGCAAGCGTCGTGACCCTGCTCATGCGCGGCCGCGGCGTTCATGGGAGGGGCGCTCCGAGTAGGGCCGCGATCGCGCCGACGATGCCGGCACCGATCAGGGTGACGACGACGGAGCGTCGGAGGGTGAAGAGCGCGATCGCGGCGGCGGCGAGGAGGCCGTACTGCCAGATGTGCTCGAGCGCGACCGCGAGGGGGATGGCGACGCCGATGATGGCGCCGATCGCGGCGGGGCCGGCGCCGTTGAGGAAGGCGCGAGCGCGTGCGTCGTGGCGGAGACGGTCGAAGTGCGATGCGCCGAGGAGGACGAACGCGAAGGAGGGCGTGAAGGCGACGAGCGCGGCGAGCAGACCGCCCGCGACGCCGTGCGCGGCGTATCCGACGACGGCGACGGTGTGGATGACGGGGCCGGGTGTGATTTGGCCGAGCGCGACGGCGTCGAGGAACTGCGCGTCGGTCATCCAGTGGTAGTGGTGGACGGCGTCGTCTTGCATGAGCGGGATGATGACGAAGCCGCCGCCGTAGGAGAGGGCACCGACCTTGAGCGCGACCCACACCAACGCCGAGCACGCCACCAGTCGCGGTTGCCGCATTGGTCGGCGAGCAGGGGCCAGAGGTGCGTGCCGAGCGTGCCGGCACGGCCGAACGTGCAGAGTGCGAGCTCGACGAGGCCGCACGCGAGCGAGCACGAGGACGAGCCCGGGTCCCAGTGTGGCGGCCGCGGTGGCGCCGAGCAGCGCGTAGAAGACCCAGCGCCACCGCGCGGTGGCGCGGCTGAGGCTCGGTCGGACGAGGTCGGTGCCGGCGCGCACCGCGACCGCCGCGACCGCGGCACCGGCACCGGCTCCGGCGCCGAGGACCCAGGTCGGCGGCGCGGCGGCGAGGAACACCGCGGCGAGGCCGAGGATGAGCACGAGCCCGGGCACGATGAACGCGGCACCGCCGACGATGGCACCGAGGGGCCCGGCGACGCGCCAGGCGGTGAAGATGGCGAGCTGCGTGGATGCCGG
This sequence comes from uncultured Actinomycetes bacterium, assembly GCA_963841215.1. GTDB lineage: Bacteria > Actinomycetota > Acidimicrobiia > IMCC26256 > PALSA-610 > CAVUFH01. The sequence continues at coordinate 759,121 of CAWJBW010000003.1, forward strand.
GCCGGGCAGCAGGTTGCACGCCGCGATGGCGTCCTCGAACTCACGGGGTTCGATCCACTGCTTGCGTTCGACGCACAGGTCGCGCAGCAACGCGATGTGCGCAGGCGGGCCGCCGAACCCAATGCAGCCGATCCGTCCCCACTGCCCGACGATGGTGCGCAACGACGGACGCGCCGCCGCGTCCGGTGCGTCGCGGAACCATCGTCGAGTTGCGTTGCGCGCGTCGCTCAGCGACCGGCGGGCTCGAAGAGCTCGACGACGTTGCCGGACGGGTCGAGGAGCAGGATCTGCTTGCCTCCGGGCCCTTTCACGATGTCGTTGCGGAACTGCGCGCCGGCGTCGCGGAGTCGGGCGACTTCATCTTCGAGATCGTCGACGATGAAGTGGATGCGGTTCCAGCCGCCCGGTCCGGGCTTCGCGCCGTCGGGCATGGGACGTCCTGCCGAGCTCGTCGGGCCCGCGAGCAGCAGCCGGAGGTTGCCCCGCTTGACGTCGGCGAACGCGGGCGACGCGCTGGTCAAGAGCTCGAAGCGCAACAGCTCGGTGTAGTAGGTGATCGACTCGTCCACGTCGTCGACCATGTAGCGCACGTTGACGGTCTCATCGTTGGGCATGAGCTGACCTCCTCGTAGCCGGTTCGTTCAGGAGATGGAGAAGGAATGCGATGCGCGTTTCGAGCTCGGTCGCCGTGCGCTCGAACGCGGGATACGAAGCGCGGTTGGTCGGACCTTCGAGCGCGGGGTCGGCAATGCTCCAGTGCACGAGGCGCGGATGGGACGGGAACTCGGGACAGACTTCCCGGACCCGGTCGCACAGGGTGATCACGACGTCGAAACGTTGCGCGACGAACTCGTCCAGGTGCTTGGTGCGGTTCCCGCTGATGTCGATACCGCGCCGCTTCATCACGCGCACCGCGTTGGCGTGCAATGGCTTCGGGTTGCTGCCGGCGCTGTCCGCCCGAATTGCTCCGGCTGACATGTGTTCGAGGAGCGCCTCCGCGATCTGCGAGCGCGCGCTGTTTCCCGTGCACAGGAACAAGACGCGTTGCCGGCGACCCGATCGGCTCGCGGGCCTTCCAGACACGGGCATTGCCGGGAGGAGCCACAGCGCGGGGTGGAGCGCGCCACCCGCCGCTTGCAGCTGCTCTTGGCAGCGAACGAGATCGATCGCGTAGTAGCGGTCGCGGCCGTCCGCCGAGCTGCGCCGCGCCGACACGAGCCCGCCGTCACGCAGCCGACCCAAGTGGTACGACACCAGGTTCTGCGGCTCGGCGACCAGCCGCGTCAACTCCCACACCGCCCGATCGCTCTCGACCAGCTCCTGCAACAACTTCCACCGCACCGGATGCGCAACGAGCCGCACGAACCCCGGCGGATCAGCAGCACCACGGCGTGACACGACGGTCGGCTCCACGAGCAGACCGTACCCGCCAGCGGGGATATCCAATCAAACCAGTTTGATGCGATTGGCGAGTAAGCAGTTTGCGAATCGCAACCGCCCCGCTCGGGAGGCAGCCATGTCCCAGGTCCGTGTCCACAACTTCTCGATCTCCCTGGACGGGTTCGGGACCGGCGACGGCATCACGTTCGACGCCCCGTTCGGTCACGCCGGGGAACGTCTGCACGAGTGGATGTTCGCCACCCGATTCTGGCGTTCGATGGTCGGCCAGCCCGGTGGCACCGTGGGTGTCGACCACTCGTTCGCCGAACGCCATGGCCTCGGCATCGGTGCCGAGATCATGGGCCGGGGCAAGTTCGGCACTCAGACGGGCCCGTGGTCCGATGTCGGCACGGACGACGAGTGGCGCGGCTGGTGGGGGCCGAATCCGCCGTTCCACACGCCGGTGTTCGTGCTCACGCACCACCCGCGCCCGTCGATCGAGATGGAGGGCGGCACCGTGTTCCACTTCGTCGACGCGAACCCGCAAGAGGCGTTCAACCTTGCCCGCGACGCAGCCGGCGAACTCGACGTGCGCATCGGCGGTGGCCCGACGGTCGTCCGCGAATTTCTCGCAGCAGACCTCATCGACCTGCTCCATGTCGTGCAGGTGCCGATCCTGCTCGGCCGCGGCGTTCGGCTGTGGGACGGCGCCGAGAGCGTCGAGGAGCGATACGACATCGAGGCGGTCTCGTCACCCAGTGGCGTAACCCACCTGACGTTGACCCGTCGATGACCCCAGCATGCGACCGCGCTCGCGCCGGAGCGTGACGTCCGCTGGACGATCCAGGCTCAGGTGGCGGCTTCCGCTCGGCGCGCCGCCCATTCCTCGCTGGTGTTGAGGTGCGGGAACGGTTCGTCGGGCACCGCGACGTCGAGCGCCGCGCAAAGCGGTTCCCAGCCGTCGCCGGGCTGCCACTCGACCAGCCGCGACGGGTCGGCCTCGGCGCGCACCGCCGCGTTGTGCGCGTCGTAGCCCGCCATTGCCACCTCCGCGCTGTTGTGGAAGCCGGGTTCCATCGTCCGGGGCGCGACGGCATCCCACATCGCGCGCCAGCCCGGGACGGGCTCCAGACCGGGGTTGTCCATACCCACGAAGATCGTCTCGCTCGCGCTCTTCCACCACGTCTGCGCGCTGTCACGCGTCGAGAGGAGGATGATCGCTTCGGGATTCGCCGCCGTGAGCTCACGCCAGAACGCGCACGCGGGCCAGTCGATCGTCATGTCGTATTCGGCGAGCACGCGATCCCAGTCGACCGCGACACCCTCTGCCGCCGCCTGCCAGACCGGTGCGTGCTCGGGATGGCCGAAGATTTCGATCATGTGGTAGCAGCGCCCGCCGAGCAGCCGCTCGAGCGCGGTCTTCAGTGAGAGCGTTCCGGTCCTGCCCAACCCTGCGCCGACGACACGAAGTTCCATGCGCGCAGTCTTGCGCATTGCCACGCCGCCTGGCCGCTACCGTGGCTCTGTGAGCGCCTCGCGAGTGCCCGGCGGGAAGGTGCACAAGCTTCCAACAGACCTCCGGACGGCGCTGATCGCCAACGCCACGGCACTCGATGCCTGGAAGGACATCACACCTCTCGCCCGCAACGAGTTCATCTGCTGGGTCGAGGATGCCAAGCAGGCGACGACGCGAGCACGCCGCATTCGCCGAACCCAGGAGGAGCTGGAGGACGGCCAGCGACGACCTTGCTGTTGGCCAGGGTGTCAGCACCGTGAGCGCAACGGCACATAGCGCCCCGGCGCTGCTGACTCGGCCCCTGCGGTCGCGTTACTCGACCCGCATCTCCGCCAGCTCCGACCAGTCATCCTGGTCGACCGTCTGACTGACGATGCGGGGTGTCTCGACGAGGTAGGTCGGCAGCATCGCGATGGCGTGCTCGAAGTGCTGCCGACTGCACGTGTGCCCCGCCCGCCTCTTCATCGCGGAACGCCTCGACGAGCACGTACTCCGTGGGGTCGTCGACGCTGCGTGACCACTCGAACCACAGGTTGCCCGGCTCCGATCGCGTCGCGTCGGTGAACTCCCGGCTGATGTCGGGCCACTGGTCCGCGTGCTCGGGCCGGACTCGGAACTTGGCGGTGATGAAGATCACCGGGCGAGGCTAGTGAGCGATCAACAGTTTCTGGGTCAAAGACCCAGACGGGAACTCGATCGCGTGATGCCGAAGGATCCGACGCTCGCGCTGACTCGCACGGCCCTTGGTCACCACTAGGCGACGAGGTCGGACAGGTGCTGCAGCGAGTTGTCGAGGTGGTCCTGCCCGAACGGCGGGAACTTGATGTACTCGCGCACCTCGGCCGGGACCGCTGACCAGTCGTACGTCAGCGTCACCGTCGTCCGCGACGGGCCGGTCGCCTCGAGGTCGTAGCGCCAGATCCAGCCGCCGAAGCTGAGTTCCCCGGTCTCGGGCGACTCCTGCCCGGGCTGCCACGCGATGGCGCGCGGCTCGTCGAACTCCTCGACCCGGTTGGCGATCTTGTAGTCCTTGTCCGGGTGGTTCTCGTGGTACATCGCCATCCGGAACACCTGGCCGGCGGCGGTGATGCGATCGCCGTCCAGCGACTCGCGCACCCAGCCGGTGCCGTCGATGTCGGCGTGGGCCGACGGGTCGGCCAGCACCGCGAACACCGCCTCCGGGGCGGCCTCGATCGTCGTGGACGCGGTTACGTGTTCGGTTTCCATACCAGTGAGACGGCTCGCCGGTCCCGAACTCATCGCCGCACGGGACACCTGAGCTCAGCGCGTCACGACGGGAAGCTTCTCCCAGCCGCGGGCAGTGGACGTGTGCGCCATGACGGCGCTGCCGGTGTCGACCTCCCAGTCGGGCCAGCGCTGCAGCACCTCGTCGAGCGCGACGCGCCCCTCGAGGCGCGCCAGCGCCGCGCCCAAGCAGAAGTGCAGGCCGTAGCCGAAGCTGAGGTGGTGGCCGATCTCGCGGTGGATATCGAACTGCTGCGCGTCGGGCCAACGGCGTTCGTCGCGGTTCCCGGCGCCGTTCAAGAGCACCATGACACTGCCCTCCGCGACCACCGTGCCATAGTGCTCGACATCCCGCGCGACGTAGCGCGCCTGCACCGGCGATGGTGCCTCGTAGCGCAAGGTCTCCTCGATCGCCTTCGGAACGAGCGTGCGATCCGCCGCGATCTCGCGGCGCGCATCGGGATGCTCCGAGAGCAGCTTCCCGACCCAGCCGATCAGTCGCGCGGTCGTCTCGTTGCCGGCACCCGCCAGCAACCCGACGTAGGTGAGTACTTCGTCGCGCGCGAGCTTGCGCTTGGTGGCGGTCTCGTCCTCGAACTCTGCGTTCAGGAGCTCGGTCATCAGATCGCCGGACGGGTGCTCTGCGCGCCAGTCGATGTAGTCGGCGAACATGCTGTCACTCAGATCGATCGACTTTGCGGTGTCGTGGCTCCTCGCCGGTCTCGAGCTTGAGGCCTCGGTCCGACTGTTCCTTGATCGCTCGCTGATCGTCTTCGGGGATGCCGAGCAGCATGCCGATGGTCCGCATCGCCAGTGGCTCTCCGAGGTCCTGCACGAAGTCGAAGCCGTCGGCATCCTCGAAAGGTTCGAGTGCCCGGCGGCAGAACTCGCGTACCTGCGGCTCGATCGCGTTCATCTTCTTCGGCGTGAACACTCGTGCCATCAGGCCACGGTGAACGTCGTGAATCGGCGGATCCTCGAACAGGATCAGGCCCGACGGGACGGTGAATTCGGCCCGGATGAGCTCGAGGATCGAGCCCTTGCCCGAGCGATATGTATCCCACTCGACCAGCCCCTTCTCGACATCAGCGAAGCGGCTCAAGGCATAGAAGTCGTACTTCTCGTTGTAGTAGAGCGGCGCCTCGTCCTGCATCCGTTTCCAAAGCGGATACGGATCGGTGTCGATGTCGAAGTCGTACGGGTCGTAGTAGATGCTGGTCACGTCAACGTCATCTCGAACTGGTACACGGCATCGTCCTTGCAAGTTCGCGCGTGCTGGCCAGGTGGACGCGTCGCACCGACAGGGGCAGCGGCAGAGCATTCCGCACCACCGAGACGTCCGCAAACCTCCTGCGAAGCTCGCGACTTCCGCGATCGGCGCGATGATTTCTCTCGCGCCAGGACGTCAACATGGCGAAGGTCCTCGAGCGATGGAAGAGAGGAACCATGCGAGTCGTTGTCAGCGAGTTCATGAGTCTCGACGGCGTCGTGCAGGCCCCTGGCGGTCCGGACGAGGACACCAGTGGCGGGTTCCGCCACGGCGGCTGGTCGATTCCGTACTTCGACCCCGAGGTCATGGGTGCGGTCGTCGACGGGTACGCCGAGCGCAACGAGGTCCTACTCCAAGGCCGGCGGACGTACCAGGTGTCGGCGGCGGCCTGGCCCGAACGCAGCGGCGACCCGTTCGCGGATTGGATCAACCGCGCCCAGAAGTACGTGGTGTCCGACACGCTCACCGACGCGGACATTACGTGGAAGCCGACGACGATCATCCGCAACGATGGTCTCATCGACGAGGTCTCGGCGATGCGCGACCGGCCCGGCGGTGACATCTACATCTACGGAAGCCTCTCGATCGCGCGTGCGCTGATGGCTGCGGGACTGGTCGACGAGCTCGTGCTCATGATCGAGCCGATCACCCTTGGCGGCGGCAAGACCTTGTTCCCCACCGACGGCGAAGCGCGGAAGTTCGAGCTCACGTCAGCGACGACGGCGAAGACCGGTGTACAGGTCTGCCGCTACCAGCCGGTGAATTGACAGGGCGCAGACGACTACGTGCGTCCGGCTGTTCGGAGGATCTCCAGCGCGTCGATCGTGAGCAGGAGGTTCGCCCGACCGAGCGTGACGTCTTCCCATGGGGCGTGTGTGAAGCCGTCCTTGCCGGGCGAGTGGGTGAAGAGCTTTCGCTCCATCGGCCAGCCTTCGCCGGGGAGGAGCTTGGACTCCAGCAAGTCGAGCGCGTTCGCACAACGCGGGTCGGTGACGTACCCGGCGCGAGTGAGGATGTGGAGCCCGGCCATGAAGTCGTAGAGCCGAGGGTACGGATACGACAGCTTGGTGTAGACGGGGCGGAGCGGCTGCCCGTTGGATCGCTTCACGTAGACCTGGCGCTCGAGCAGCACCTCGGCGGCCGCGTCGATCGCCTGGGTGAGCTCATCGCTCGGGCGTCGCGACCGGTAGGTCGACAGTCCCTGCAGACCGAACGCGGTGTGAACGATGGTGGGGCCCTTGGTCGCCGGCTTCTTGTTGCAGTTCCACCCGCCGCCAGGCCACTGGTAGCGGAGGAGGTTCGTGCACAGCTCGTCGGTGTCGTCGTTCGCGACGCCCAGCTTCACCGACGCGTAGATCGCGTTCGCATGGAACGAGGCGTGCACGCGGTGCGTGCCCCGGATGAACAGCGGCCCGTCGTACTCGCGCTCGAGGCGGCGCAGCCACCGGTAGACGTGGTCGCGGTAGGGGACCAGCCGGTCGTCACCGGGCGGGTAGTCGATGTCGGCGAGGTACCTGAACGTGAGGTAGATCGTCGACATTCCCTCGCGGTCGTTCGGATTGCTCGTGTCGAGGTCGGCCAGGAGGCCCCGCGCGATCGGCGAGTCGGCGATGTCGTCCCGCAGCCGCTGCATGCTGGTCGATGCCGGGTCGGCACGGTCGAGATATCGCCTCGCCTTGTACCGGACAATCGGGTCGTCCGACTCGACGACTGCTGCGGTGAGCGCGCGATCTCCTTCACCGCGAGGTCGACGGCCCACATCGACACGTTGCCCTGCGCGATGAACTCGACGCAAGGAACGCCTTTCGGCGACAGAAGCCGCGCTATAGCAGCAGGTTCTGTCGCCAAAACCTGTCGTTTACATCTTCTCGCCGGGCAGGTTGCTTGCCTGTTCGATCCAGGAGACGAGTTGGTCCTCGTCGAGGTCGTCGCCTTCGTGGATGTCGAGGTAGCGCACCTCGTCGTGCTTGGACGCCTTGGGCGGCACGGGATCCAGCGAGGTGCCTCGGAAGAACTGGAGCTGGACGTACTTCGTGTAGCAACGGAAGGCGAGGAACCAGCCCTCGCCTTCGTGGCCGTAGAACGGCTGGTTCCACTTGACGGCCTTGTGCACGTCGGGGACGGTGTCCACGATGAGCTCGTCGAGACGCTTGCCGAGCGAGCGCTTCCAACCGGGCATGGCTGCGATGTATGCCTGCACGGGCTCGTCACCCTCCCCCTTCGGGATCTGAGGGTTGCCGCCCGAGAGCAGCTTCGGTTCGGAGCCGGACTTCTTGTCGGCGTTCTTCTTGCTGTTGGCCATGGTTACTCCATCGTTATGACGGTCGTGCGGGTCGAACAGGTGTGCGAGCAACCGTGTCGCTTCACCGTGAACTTCGGCAGTCACTTCGTCAGGCAGGAACGCCCGCATTCCGCGCAAGCCATCAAGGAGTGCCTGGGTGATGAGCGCGACAACGGTTCCGGACACGACGGGTTTCGTGCCTATCTGCGGTAAGAGTCGATCGATCCGCTCGCCCCACGCCTCGATGCTCTCGAGCACGGCGTCGTGTGCGGCGGCGCGTGCACGCGGGTTGCGAAGCGCAAAGGATCGCACCTCGTACCACGTGGCCATTGTCGAAGCGGAGAGGTCAACGGTTCGTGCGTTCACCTCTCCGAAGTGTCGGAAGCGCTCGCCCAGGCTGCGAGACGCATCGCCGAGCATGGAGACATCGAGGGGCTGCGCATCGATCCGTCCGAGGAGTTCGAGGAACAGCGCCTCCTTGTTGGCGAAGTTGGAGTACACGGCGCCGGTCGTGACTCCGGCCTCGTCGGCGACCTGCTCGAGCGTGGTCGCCGCGAAACCATTCGCCTCGAAGCAGCGAAATGCCGCCTCGATCAGCTGATCGCGCGTCTGCTGTTTCCGGTTCGCACGACTGAGGCGTTGCGCCATCGGGGTGCCGGCTCCCTTCGGTTGACGTAACAATATTATCGCAATAGTGTCATTATATGAACGGCGCGCGGACACTCGATGCGGCACCCTTCTTGAACCCGTTCGATCCGGCTGTGCAGGCCGATCCCGAGCCGGTGTTCAGCGAGTTGCGCGCTCGAACGTCGGTCGCGCGTACGCCCCTCGGTGCGTCCGTGTTGCGCAGAGACGCGGTGCACGCGTTGCTCGGAGATGCTCGTCTCGTCTCCGCGCTGCCATTCCTGACCCAGGCACAACTCGGAAGGAGATCAATCGAGTGCGCTTCTGTCCGACACCATCCTTGCCAAGGATGGTGTTGAGCACACGCGCCTTCGTCGCCTGGTGGCACGATCGTTCACGCCGCGGGCCGCCGATCGTCACCGGGTGACCATGCGGAACTTGACCAACGCTCTCGTGGACGCCTTCGCGTCCGAGGGACGGTGTGAGTTCGTTGCCGACTTCGCCGATCACTACCCGATCGCGGTGATGTGCGAAGTGCTCGGCGTCCCCCGCGACGACCACGCTCGGTTCGCCCGATGGGGCGAGTCGCTCACGTACCTGTTGTCGCTGGAGATCGCCGACCATCTCGACGAGATCGCTCGCGCCACCGGGGAGTTGGGCCTGTACATCGATCACCTGGTCGAGAACCGCCGCGCTGCGCCACGCAAGGACTTGGTGACCGAGCTCGTGCAAGCGAGCGAAGACGGCGACCGGTTGAGCGGCAGGGAGCTGCAGGCGATGATCGGCGGTCTGCTCTTCGCCGGTTACGACACCACGCGCAATCAGCTCGGACACGCGCTCTTCAGGTTCGCGCTCGCGCCGGACCAGTGGTCGATACTCGCCGAGCGTCCGGAACTCGCAGGCCAGGCCGTCGACGAAGTGATGCGCCTGCATGGCGCGGTGGTCGGCGTTCCGCGAATTGCCGCCGCCGAGGTCGAGGTCGACGGGTGGGTGATCCCACCCCGAACCCTGGTCTTCCTCTCGCTCGCATCGGCGAATCGAGATGACACGGTCTTCGACGATCCCCTGCGGTTCGACATCACCGCACGACGGCCACCGCACCTGAGCTTCGGTGGGGGACCGCACTACTGCCTCGGCGCCAACTTGGCCCGTGCAGAAATGGAAGAAGCGCTGCGCATCCTTTCCCAGCGTCTCTGCAACCTGCGCGTCGGCGGAGAAGTCTCCTGGCGGGCGGGCACCGCGATCACCGGTCCGTCGTCACCTCCCGCTCACGTTCAGCTCCTAGCGCGAGCGTCACGGCTTGTGTGTCACCTTCAGGTCGATGAGGCGCACCGTGACGAAGTTGACGTCGATGGTGAGCACGTGGAGATCGCCGTTGGGAGTCGGCGTCGCATCGATGCCTTCGCCTTCGCCGTCGACGCGGCCGATCGAGCCGAGGGGTTGGACCGCGCCGGTATGGAGGTCGACGCGGTAGACGCCGTCGATGGTGTCGTCAGTGGACAGCCATGCGGCGCCGCGAGAGATGTCGCCGCCTTGGACGCGATCGACGTACGTCGACATCGGAAGCGGTGCCAGCGGCTTCCAGCCGTGACGGATGTCGTACCGGAGCAGTGAGCGTCCTCCGAATTCATCCATCGAGTACGCGATGTGTCTCACGGGATCGACGGTGACGAACGAGTTGTGGTGCTGCGCGACGTCGTGGCCGCCGGTGTAGACGAGCGTGTCCGCGTCGTAGGTCAGCATCGCCTGGCGGCCGAGCGAATAGTCGGGCTGCTCGAGCGCGGCGTAGAGGACGCCGCCCTCGACGTCGATGTCGCCGATGTGGTTGAACCCGCGTGCCCGCCATTCGGGTGGGATCGCAGGGAACAGCTGCTTCGTCTCGACGAAATCGTCGTCGGTGACGAAGAGAGCGTCGTTGAGCGAGAACACCCACCCGTTACCGAGGCGAGCGACGCCCTGTCGGTAGAGGCCTCCGACCGTCGTTTCGCGCACCACGACCGCCGTGTTCGGTGCGATGCAACCTCGATGGAAAGGTCCCGCAGCCGGCGACGACGCACGCCGCTGCGGCGACGAGAAGGATGAGATTGCGAACACTCGGCACAGCGGCAGCGTACGAGGCCGACAAGGGCTCCGCAGGTGTCCCGATGCGGATGGGCGTTGCGACGAGAGGTCGTTAGTGTCGATCGCATGACCCGGGGACTCCGAACCTTCCTGACGTTCCAAGGTGGCGCCGCCGCTGCTGCACTCGATCTCTACCGCGACGTCTTCGACGACTTCGAACTCATCGAGATCGACCACTACGGCCCGGGAGAGAGCGGACCCGAGGACACGGTCAAAGTCGCGAAGTTCCGTCTCGCCGATGGCGAGTTCAGCTGTGCCGACAGCCCCATCCGTCATGAATGGGGGTTCACTCCTGCAGTGTCACTCTGGATCGACTGCGCCGACCACAACGAGCTCGAGCGACTCTTCGATCGGCTCAGCGATGGCGGCGAGGTGTTCATGCCTCTCGACGACTACGGGTTCAGTACCCGTTTCGGTTGGGTCGGTGATCGCTATGGGGTGACCTGGCAGCTCAACCTGCGATGACGATTGCCAAAGGGCCGGGAAGGAGCAGAAATGTCTCAGCTGCTGAGGGTGCAGTGCTTCAACGTGTCGCGAGACGGGTTCGGCGCCGGTGTCGACCAGAGCTTGGAGCACCCCTTCGGGCACGGCGCCAATCCCGCGGACCTGTTCGCGTGGGCCGGCGCCACCGCGAGCTGGGTGAACCGCACCGACCCTGGCGGCAGTCGAGGACTCGACGACTACTTCACCCGCGACTTCGCACGCAACATCGGCGCCGAGATCATGGGCCGCAACAAGTTCGGTCCCCAGCGCGGTCCGTGGGAGAACGAGGACTGGAAGGGCTGGTGGGGCGACACGCCGCCGTTCCACACGCCGGTCTTCGTCCTCACTCACTACGAGCGTCCGTCGTTCACTCTGTCTGACACGACATTCCAGTTCCTCGACGCGACGCCCGCCGACGCGCTGCGACATGCGAAGCAGGCCGCAAACGGCAAGGACGTGCGCCTCGGTGGCGGCGTCGCAACCATCCGCGAGTTCCTCGACGCCGACCTCGTCGACACGATGCACATCGCAGTTGCGCCGATTCAGCTCGGCCGTGGCGAACGCCTGTGGAACTCCCCGGACGACCTCCTGGACCGCTTCCATCTCGACTCCGTGCCCAGCCCCAGCGGAGTGACCCACCTCCTGTTCTGGCGCCGGTGAGTGCGCCTCCGCCCGGGCTCAAGCCGAGCGCACCAACTCCGCCCGGTCCCGCTCGACGGGTTCCTCACCCGGAGCGGCGTACCACCAACTGTGGATCAGCCGTCCTGGCTCGGGCATCGAGATCCGAATCTCGACCGGGAACGCCGACGGTTCGCCACTCATGGAGAACACCCCGGGCTCGGTCTCGCGCAGCACCGCGACCGTCTCGGCGTGGCTGTGGCCGGTGACGAGGATGGCTCCGCCTCCGTGGGTCCGGCCGAGCACCGCGTGCTCGGCGTGGCCACGGACGCGCTCCTCGTTGTCGGCATTGAACGTCTCGTAGTCCAAGGTCACGCCCGCGCCACCGGGCAGTGGTGTGACCAAGATCTTGGCTGCTGACGCACTGCGACCCCCAGGATCGCGATCGATGCCGAGGTAGACGCCGGGATGCGTGATCAGGTCCTCGATGATGCTCATGAGCGTCACCGTAGGACA